>CAWJIA010000012.1:0-350739 GCA_963842805.1 uncultured Chloroflexia bacterium
GGTAGGTGCAATCGGGTAACTAACCTACCGGTTATTATTCCATTTTAAATTCGATCAGCCTGGTGTAAGGCTTTTTTCGCGATGTTAGCGGCAACTTTTCGCGTCGCTTAACGAACTTTTCGCGTTGCGCAGTCGAGTATTTATTTAAAGGATATACCTCGCCACAGCCCTATATTCAGGTTCAAAACCGGCCTAAATCTGCACCAGTGCCGTTGCTTGAATACAGCCGGTGCGGCATTATAGAAGGTTACTGTCTTTGGAAACGAAAAAGCCGGTCTCATAAGAAACCGGCTTTCTTATACTCCTGGTAGCGGGGGCAGGATTTGAACCTGCGACCTTCTAGAGTTTCGAAATCGAATCGGGAAGCCTTTTAATCACCTTTGAGTTTCGCCTCTGCCATTGACTATTTGTATAGTTTCCTTTACTATTTGTATATTATACTATACTGGAGGAATCAGGATGTATATGAAAAAATATAACATTTACAGGGCCTTAATCGTGGCAGGTGGGATCATTGCTGTGGCAGTTGCGATTATTATCAACATTCCTTTAATCGCATTGGCGGCGGTTGTTATAGATGTTGCGCTTGCGGTTATCCTGGAACGCAGCAACAAAGAGATAGTCCGGGACGAGCGTGGTTCTCAGATCAAGGGAAAAGCTGCTTTTACATCTTTCTTCAGCATGCTTATACTGGCGGGAGTCGTCTCACTGGTCACTGCGCTTTTCCGCAGTCAGTTGCCTGAGAGCATTGTTTTTGCCGGTTCTATCATGGGTTATTCCATCTGTATTGCGCTATTGCTGTATATGTGCATCTACATCTTTTTAAGCCGGAAGCTATAGGATCTGCAATAGATGAAAAACAGGCTGAAGATATTCCGTGCCATGCACGACCTCACGCAGGAGGCACTGGCCGATCAATTGCGTGTAACCAGGCAGACGGTCGTCTCGATCGAAAATGGTAAATACGATCCTTCGCTGCCGCTTGCTTTCCGTATCGCCAATCTTTTTAATGTAAAAATTGAGGATGTCTTTTTATACGAAGGTGAACCGGGTGAATTTCACGGTTATCCACCCATGTTTAAAAAGTAATGTAATTGGAGTGATAGAGTATATCAACCAAGCCTGTCCAGTTATTTGCTCGCCCCGGTAAAACCAATCAACTGGCCTTAGAACATAGTGGCCTATTTAGTCCATCCATTATTGTTTATTTGTGAAGAACATGCATGTATAATGACAAGTGCCTTCTAAAGCGGACGATATATGTTAGGGAGGTGTGACCAGGAAGGAGTAAGGATGTTGATATGGGTAATCTTGAAGAGCAGGCCATACATTTACGACGTACGGTGGCAAACCAATTAGGTCCGGTTTTCTTGGTGGGGCTCCTGTCTTTGTGGCTGGTTGGGACAAGCAAGAGCGAGGAATTCAAGTTCACTGCACCGCTTTGGTGGCCATGGGTATTGTTCGCCGTACTATTTTTAGCTTGGTACATAATATGGGGAAGGAAAAGCCTTATAGGTGTTCTTCGTTGGCTGCTGCCCATAATAATCCTCATATTGATAGCGGTTTACTATGTCGTCAGTGGCATCAATATGCCGAACTGGTTTTTCATTTTGCTAGCGACCATATTTATTCTATGGTCACTATTTCTTATTGTATTAATGGTTTTACTCTCGATCAAAGGCAGTCGTAAACTAGCAGACAACAAATGCATCAATATGGCTGTCCAGTCAATCTCAAGACCAATTTCACTGACAGCTCTGCTAACAGCGATTATATTTGGAGTTATAAGGTTAATAACACAGGGTACATCCGATCGGCTGATAAACTGCCTATTGATATTGGGAATGCTTGTTTGGCTTGCAGTTGCGATTGATTTTGCCATAAATCCTGCTGATCGTTAATTTAAGTATAAAAATGATGCGGGTTGTACCAAGCTAAATTGTTGCTATGGCCACTGAAAATCATTATTAGCATTTATTAGCAAAAATAGAAAAGCCCCTGAAATCTATATGAAATCAGGGGCTTCTTTAGCTTTGAAAATTGGTAGCGGGGGCAGGATTTGAACCTGCGACCTTCGGGTTATGAGCCCGACGAGCTGCCACTGCTCCACCCCGCGGCATACTTAGTCAGCAATGAATTAATTGGAGTCTTGTGCTCATACTGTTGTAAGTCAAAGACCTCGACCATTAGTACAGCTCAACTCAACGCATTACTGCGCTTACACCTGCTGCCTATCAAGCAAGTAGTCTACTTGCGGTCTTACCTAGTTAAACTAGTGGGAGATCTCATCTTGAGGTGGGCTTCACACTTAGATGCTTTCAGCGTTTATCCCATCCGGACATGGCTACCCAGCACTGCCGCTGGCGCGACAACTGACACACCAGAGGTCCGTCCCTCCCAATCCTCTCGTACTAGGGAGAGCTCCCCTCAAATCTCCAGCGCCCACAACGGATAGAGACCGACCTGTCTCACGACGGTCTGAACCCAGCTCGCGTGCCGCTTTAATGGGCGAACAGCCCAACCCTTGGGGCCTGCTTCAGTCCCAGGATGCGACGAGCCGACATCGAGGTGCCAAACCTTGCCGTCGATGTGAACTCTTGGGCAAGATAAGCCTGTTATCCCCGGGGTAGCTTTTATCCGTTAAGCCACGGCCCTTCCACGTGGAGCCGTAGGATCACTTTGCCCGACTTTCGTCCCTGCTCGACTTGTAGGTCTCGCAGTCAAGCCCCCTTATGCCAATACACTCAACGCACGATTTCCACCCGTGCTGAGGGGACCTTTGGGCGCCTCCGTTACCTTTTAGGAGGCAACCGCCCCAGTTAAACTACCCGCCTGGCACTGTCCCCACCATTTCGGCAGGTTAGAACCAAAACCAAACAAGAGTGGTATTTCACCGTTGGCTCCGCCGAGGCTGACGCCCCGACATCAACGCCTCCCACCTATCCTACACAAGCTCAGCTCGAGTCCAATACCAGGGTATAGTAAAGCTCCCGGGGTCTTTTTGTCCAGTTGCGGGTAGAGGGCATCTTCACCCCCATTTCAATTTCACCGAGTCTCACGTTGAGACAGTGCTCAAGTCGTTACACCTTTCGTGCGGGTCAGAACTTACCTGACAAGGGACTTCGCTACCTTAGGACCGTTATAGTTACGGCCGCCGTTCACCGGGGCTTCGGTTCAAAGCTTCGGGTTACCCCTGACCTCTTTCCTTAACCTTCCGGCACTGGGCAGGTATCAGCCCCTATACCTCAGCTTTCGCTTTGGCAGAGACCTGTGTTTATGTTATACAGTCGCTTGAGCCGGTTTCGTGCCCCCGCTTGCGCGGGCCCCCTTCTTCCGAAGTTACGGGGTCAATTTGCCGAGTTCCTTAACGTGAGTTCTCTCGAACACCTTGGGATACTTACCCCCGTCTACCAGTGGCGGATTGCGGTACGGACACCGAGATATCTCGCAACGAGGATTTTCTGGACAGTGTGAACTCGGTTGAGTCAAATCAGGTTGCCCTTCATCTTCCCCTTCTCCTCAGCTTGACGTCGAGGTGGATTTTCCTGCCTCAACACGCCTAGAATCAGGAACGCACCATGTCCGATGGGCACGCTCAACCTATCCTACTGTGTCCCCCCTTTGCTGATAACGATATCCTGGTGGTGCAGGAATGTTGACCTGCTATCCATCGCCTACCCCCTTTGGGTTAAGCTTAGGGTCGACTAACCCTACGCGGATTAACCTTGCGTAGGAAACCTTAGACTTCCGGTGGACATGTTTTTCACATGCCTTTACGCTACTTATGCCTGCATACTCGCTTGTCATCGCTCCACCCCGGCTTACGCCAGAGCTTCACTGCTATAACAACGCTCCCCTACCATCGCTTGCGCGATCCATAGCTTCGGTGGCGAACTTGAGCCCCGTTAAATTATCGGCGCGACATCACTCGACCAGTGAGCTGTTACGCACTCTTTAAAGGGTGGCTGCTTCTGAGCCAACCTCCTGGCTGTTTTAGCGACATCACTTCCTTTACCACTTAGCTCGCTCTTAGGGACCTTAGCTGATGATCTGGGCTGTTTCCCTCTCGACCACGCGGCTTATCCCGCGCGGTCTCACTCCCAGGATAAGACTGACGGCATTCGAAGTTTGATTGAGTTTGGTAACCTCACGGCCCCTAGCTCATTCAGAGCTCTACCTCCGTTAGTTATTTACCTGAGGCTGCACCTAAATGCATTTCGGGGAGAACAAGCTATCTCCGAGTTCGTTTGGCATTTTACCCCTACCCACAGCTCATCCCAAAGCTTTGCCACGCTTACGAGTTCGGGCCTCCACCCAAGTTTAGTTGGGTTTCACCCTGGCCATGGGTAGCTCACACGGTTTCGTGTCTGATCCATGCGACCAAAATAGCCCTATTCAGACTCGCTTTCGCTTCGGCTCCATAATTAAAATTACTTAACCAAGCCACATAAATCAACTCGCAGGCTCATTCTTCAATAGGCACGCCATCATCCGGATAAATCCAGACTCTGACTGCTTGTAAGCACAGGGTTTCAGGTACTATTTCACTCCCCTCAACGGGGTGCTTTTCACCTTTCCCTCACGGTACTGGTTCACTATCGGTCGTTAACAGTATTTAGCCTTGGAGCGTGGTCACCCCAGATTCCCACAGGATTTCCCGTGTCCCGTGGTACTTAAGAATGCAACCAGAGCTTTTTGACCTTTAATCTACGGGACTATCACCCGCTATGGTGGCCCTTTCCAGGGACCTTTGACTAGGTAAAAAGTTTGTAACTCTGCGACAGCTCTTGAACACTGTCCGCTGCACCTTGCAACCCTTCGTCGACATAGGTTTCAAGCCCACTAAGCCGGCGAAGTTTAGGCTGTTCCCCTTTCGTTCGCCACTACTCCGGGAATCTCATTCGATTTCTTTTCCTCAGGGTACTAAGATGTTTCAGTTCCCCTGGTATCCTCTCATATAGAGTATCTGGTGATTAAACCAGATGGGTTGCCCCATTAGGGAATCCCCGGCTTAAGATTGCTGGACATCTCACCGGGGCTTTTCGCAGTCTTGCCGCGCCCGTCATCGGCTGTTAACGCCAAGGCATCCACCCTGTGCCCTTAGTATCTTTGACTTACAGCAGCATGAACACAAGACCTTGCGGTCCTATATGTCCTGCTGCACCGGCAACTAGAACACTAGACACCATTCATCATTACTAACTATTCTCTTTTTAAAGAGCAAAACGGCCTGGTGTACTCACCAAGCCGTCAGAGTATACACCAAGATAATGCTTAAATCAACTATCGCTAATTTTTAGCATGCCCGATAAGTATATTTAGATATGAATTATTTGTCAAATTATAGCTCGATTATTTTGTATCCGCCCGCTCCCAGGTTGTAAACCTCCGTCCACCCCAGCTTCTCAAATCCCACGCTTTCATGTATGTGACCGCAGAAAACGTAGCAAGGCTGTAGTTTTTGTATATATTCCAGGACGGTCTTGCTCCCGGCATGCCGACCTATCCATGCGGGCGGTATCGAGGCCGACTCAACCCTGTCCAGTACACCATAGGGAGGTATGTGGGTAAGCAGTATATCGACTCGTCCGAAGCGTTCCAATACCTTCCTGATTTTTTCCGTATCCTGCAGCGCCCTCATTCTTATCTTCTCTATGCCTATAAGCTCAAATTCCTCGGCCCAGCAGATATCGGTGAAATATTTTATCCCGCCTATCCTTAAACAATTGAAATTAGCAACCTGGTTATCGATCAGCCGCACCCCGCGAATTGCCCTCAAATCCTTGTATAAAAAGGGAAGCTCTATGCCAAAGGTGCGCGAAAATTTCCTGGTATCGCGGTTCGACAGGTCGGCATTTCCGCGCACGATAAATACCGGGCAGCAGCCGGCCAGATAGGCGGCCAGTTTGAGCGCTGTCTCATGTGCCTGCAGGAATGCCTGCCGGAACCCTTCAGCATGGGATTTTTTCTCCTGCGGCCCCGGGTTGGGGATGCTGAGATACTGCAAAGCTTGCTTGCGCAATATATCAGTCTGCCCTAGGTCGCCCGTCAGCAGTATAAGGTCCGCATGGTCAAGTGGGATTTTACGAATTTTCTCGAGGTTGCCGTGGGGGTCGCCGATGGCAGCTATCTTCATATTCAGGTAGGTTCAGGCCTATTCCCACTCTATGGTGGAAGGGGGCTTGCTGGTTATGTCATATACTACACGGTTCACGCCCTGCACTTCGTTGACGATCCTGTTGGATATGGTCCCCAACAGGGGATAAGGCAGCCTGGCCCAATCGGCCGTCATGGCATCCTGGCTGGTAACTGCGCGCAGGGCTACCAGGTAGCCGTAGGTCCTGAAGTCGCCCATGACGCCCACGCTGTGTACATCTGTGAGAATGGCGAAGGTCTGCCACATCTCACGGTACAGCTTGGCCTTTTTAATCTCGTTCATCACGATCCAGTCGGCGCCCCGCAGAATTTCGAGCTTATCCCTCGTAACCTCTCCGATGATGCGGATAGCCAGGCCAGGCCCGGGGAAGGGTTGCCGCCAGACCATGTCTTCCGGCAGGCCCAACTCCAAACCGACTTTACGCACCTCATCCTTGAAAAGGTATCTTAGCGGCTCGATCAGCGTAAGCGCCATCTTGGCCGGCAGGCCTCCCACATTGTGATGCGTTTTGATCTTGGCGGCCGCCTTGGTCTCGGATGTGGCGCTCTCGATAACATCGGGGTACAGCGTGCCCTGCGTAAGAAAATCAATCTTGCCCAGTTTGATTGCCTGCCGCTCGAAGACCCTGATGAATTCCTGGCCGATACGCTTTCTCTTCTGTTCAGGATCGGTCACACCTTTGAGTTTTTTCAGGAAATGGTCGGTGGCATCCACATAGACCACTTTCATATGCAGGTTCTTGCGGAAGGTGTTGAGAGCCCTCTCCGGCTCCTCACGTCTGAGCAGGCCGTTGTTAACGAAAATACAGGTGAGCTGGTCTCCGATGGCAGCATGCACCAGCTTGGCAGCCACGGCAGAGTCAACGCCGCCCGAAAGCGCACAGATCACCTTGCCCTTTCCAACCCGCTGCCTGATAGAGTTGATGCTCTCATTTATAAAATTGCCGGGCGTCCATGCGCCCTTGCACCCGCACACCCTGTAGAGAAAGTTCTTAATGATGTTTATGCCTTCGGGCGTATGGGCCACCTCGGGGTGGAACTGCAGGCCGAAGGACTTGCGGCCGTCTGTAATCACGGCATTGGGAGAGTTTTCCGTGTAGGCGGACGACTTGAATCCGGGCGGCATATCTATGACCTGGTCACCGTGGCTCATCCAGACTGAGAGGGATTCGGATAATCCCTTAAACAGCGGAGATTTCTCGTCGCTCACGTGTAAAACGGCCGGCCCATATTCACGTTTGGCTCCGGGGGCAACCGTCCCGCCCAGTTGATGGGTAATAAGCTGCATGCCGTAACAGATGCCGAGAACAGGCAGGTGGCTTTCATATACGCCCACAGGCGTCAGCGGGGCATTTTTTTCATATACGCTGGCAGGACCGCCCGAGAGGATAAAGCCCCGGGGGTTTATGGACATGATCTTCTTGAGGGGGGCATCATGGGGGAAAAGCTCGCAATATACGTTACATTCCCTCACGCGGCGTGCGATCAGATGGCTGTACTGGGAGCCGAAATCGATGATGGCGATCGCTTCTTTTACGCCGGGGAAAACCTCTCCCTGCTTGGTCGCCGCCTGTAGGCCCTGCAGCTCTTTGGCGATTTCAAGATAGGCGGAAACCTCGGCGTCGTCTGTGGTTACTATACGGCGGCTGGCGCCCTCTTCTTTACCCTTCTTCATTCGAAAAGTATATCACAGCCGGGGAAGCGCATTCCAATGTGAGCCATATTTAAATTATGGCGGGATTTAATGTACAATTTATATAGAATCCGTCTGCAAAATATGGATAGTAAAGCAGCATTTAGAGCCCTTTCTCCCGCCCTTTTAGACCAGGTCAATCAAGCGGTTGCAGTCCTTCGGGGAGGCGGAATAGTAGCGTACCCCACCGACACTGTTTACGGACTGGGTGCCGATATATATAACGACGAGGCTGTCAGGAGGGTCTACCGTATCAAGGAACGTTCTTCAAGCCAGCCTTTGCCGGTGCTGGTAGCTGATATCAGCCAGGCAGGCCTGTTGACGGACGATCAGAGCAAACAGGCACAGTTGCTGATGAAAAGGTACTGGCCCGGCGGCCTGACGATCGTCTTCCACAAAAACCCTGAGTTCAACAGCCTGGTGCTGGCAGGCAGAGGCAAAATAGGCATACGCATACCTCATCACGATATCACCAGGGCTATGATAGCAGATTTGGGCAGGCCGATAGTCGGCACCAGCGCTAACCTGCATGGTAAACCGGCGGCTTTGACCGCCGCCGAAGTCAGGGACCAACTGGGCAGCAAGGTTGACTTCATTCTGGACGGCGGGACATGTCCAGGAGGCAGGGAATCGACCGTCATCGATCTGACCGTCGAGACCCCCACCATACTACGGCAGGGGACAATAGAGGAAGACGAAATCCTGGCTCTAATAAAAACAGGGGGTAATTAGATGATAGTCGCCCTTGGAAGCGATCATCGCGGCATTGACCTCAAAAGTAAAATCGCCGAATTTCTCAAGGCGAATGGGCATACCGTGACGGATTTCGGCACCGACAGCAATGAATCAGTAGATTACCCCGATTTCGCCTCTCTTGTTGCGCAATCGATCATCAAGGGCAAGGCGGAGCTCGGGATATTGATTTGCGGCTCGGGCATAGGTATGTGCATTGCCGCCAATAAATACAAAGGGATCAGGGCTGCTATCTGCTGTAAGCCGGATCTGGCCGTACGCGCCCGCCTTCACAACGACGCCAACGTGCTCTGCCTTGGGGCCGATTTTGTGACCGTGCCTGAGGCGCTGGAAATCGTAAAATCATTCATTAGAGACCGGTTTCGAGGGAGGAAGGCACCAGCGCCGTCTGGACAAAATATCGGGAATTGAGTGCAGTTTTCTTGACAATAAATAATTACCTGTGATAGTTTACTACAATATTCCCTCAATTTAGCGGCCCATACAAAATACAGTTTAGATAGAGTTGGCGGGGATTTCATCACATGAGAAGCGACAGCATCAAAAAAGGTATCGAGAGGGCTCCGCACCGTGCACTGTTAAGGGCGGTAGGCGTATGCAGCCGAGACTTCAGCAAGCCTTTCATAGGCATTGTTAACAGCTTCAACGATATAGTCCCCGGTCATAAACATCTGGGTAAAATAGCCGATGCCGTTAAAGCAGGTGTACTGAGCGGCGGAGGATTCCCCTTTGAATTCAACACCATAGGTGTCTGCGATGGCATCGCCATGAACCATCCGGGCATGAAATTCAGCCTGCCCAGCCGCGAGCTGATAGCAGACTCCGTAGAGATCATGGTTGAGGCACACCGCTTCGATGCCCTGGTATTTATTCCCAACTGCGATAAGGTCGTACCCGGCATGCTCATGGCTGCCCTGCGCCTGAATATCCCTTCGATATTCATCAGCGGCGGGCCCATGCTGGCCGGTCATCTATATAAAAAAGGAAAGTCACTGCCCGTCGACCTTATATCCGTCTTCACGGCCGTTGGCAGCGTTGCCCAGGGTACGATGACTGAGGCCGAGTTGGAAGAGATCGAGATAGCGGCCTGCCCGGGCTGCGGCAGCTGCTCCGGCATGTATACGGCCAATACTATGAACTGCCTCACGGAGGCGATTGGGATGGCACTACCCGGCAATGGCACCATACCCGCTGTTGATTCAAGGAGAATTCACCTTGCCATGGAAGCCGGCAAGCAAATTGTAGCGGTGCTTGAGAAAGATCTGAAGCCCAGGGATATCATCACCCTGCAATCAATAGCCAATGCCTTTGCCGTTGATATGGCGCTGGGAGGCAGCACCAATTCCGTGCTGCATTTCAAGGCCATTGCCCACGAAGCCGGCATCAAATTCCCTCTTAAATTGATAAATGAAATGAGCGATATAGTGCCCCACCTCTGCAAGATCAGCCCGCACAGCGAGATGCAGCATATCGAGGACCTCGATAATGCGGGAGGCATCCCGGCCGTTATGCACGAGATAAGCAAATTCCTGAACGGGAATGAAAAGACGGTCTTGCTAAAACCTATTTCCAGCTATTACCGCACGGCCAGGGTGAAGGACCATGAGATCATACGTCCCGTAGCAAGGCCCTATTCTAAAACCGGCGGCATAAGCATACTGTTCGGCAACCTCGCGCCCGGCGGCGCCGTGGTCAAGAGCGGGGCGGTATCGCCCGAGATGATGAAACATTCCGGCCCCGCCAGGGTATTTGAAAATGAAGAGGACGCCACCAGAGGTATTATGGCCAAGAAGGTCAAGAAAGGCGATGTGGTGGTCATCCGCTATGAAGGCCCCAAAGGCGGACCCGGCATGAGGGAGATGTTAACTCCTACCTCGCTGTTAAGCGGGATGGGTCTGGAAAGCCGTGTTGCGCTGATAACCGACGGCCGCTTCTCCGGCGGCACCAGGGGTGCCGCCATCGGCCATGTGGTCCCGGAAGCCGCCGACCGCGGCCCTATTGCTGCCGTACAGAACGGGGATACTATTTCCATCGATATTCCGGCCAGACAGATCAATGTGAAGCTAAGCGATGCCGAGATCAAGAAACGTTTGAAAAAAGTGCCGCCCTTTAAAACGAGCATTAAGAGCGGTTATCTCAAGCGGTATATAGAACAGGTCGGCCCGGCCAGTGAGGGAGCAGTATTCAAGGATTGAGGAGTAGACTGCACAGATGATAAAAACCGGCGCAGAAATACTATGTGAGAGTTTAATTAAAGAGGGCGTCAAAGTAATCTTCGGATTCCCCGGCGGTGTGCTGCTGCCTTTATACGATACCCTGCCCAGGTATCCAGAGCTCAGGCACATCCTGGTAAGGCATGAGCAGGGGGCGGCGCACGCAGCGGATGCCTATGCCAGGGTGACCGGCAAGATAGGCGTTTGCCTGGCAACCTCCGGCCCCGGAGCAACCAATCTCGTTACGGGCATAGCCAATGCCTATCTCGATTGCGTGCCGCTGCTGGCCATCACCGGACAGGTGCCGACCAATTTCATAGGCAAAGATGCTTTTCAGGAGATAGATATTACAGGCATCACCATACCTATCACCAAGTTCAACCAACTGGTTACAGATGTAGAGGACCTGGCGATGCTGATAAAAGAGGCTATCCATGTTGCGCAGACCGGAAAGCCTGGCCCTGTGCTGCTGGATATACCCCGCGACGTATTCCTGGGTAATACCGAGTTCGTCTATCCGGATAAGATCGACCTGCCCGGCTTTAAACCCAAGCTCTTCGGCCATCCTTCACAAATCAAGAAGGCTGCCGATCTGATTAACACGGCCGAGAGGCCGGTCATCATTGGGGGCCACGGAGTCAATATCTCTGCCGCATACATGGAATTAAAGGAATTAGCCGAGAAATCCCAGGTGCCGGTGGTCACGACCTTCCTGGGCATAGGCTGTTTCCCTGAATCCCACGTGCTCAGCTACGGCTGGCTGGGCATGCACGGCATGGGTTATGCCAATAAGGCCATCCACAACTCCGACCTGGTGATCGCCATCGGCATGAGGTTCGATGACCGGGCAACCGGGCTGGTAGCCTCTTTTGCTCCCCATGCCCAGATAGTGCATATAGATGTAGACCCGGCGGAGATAGGTAAAAACCTGCCCGTCGACGTCCCCATAGTCGGCGATGTCAAGAACGTGCTGCAAGTGCTCAATAAGCAAATCATTAAGCGGGAACACATAGCCTGGCTGTCCCAGCTCGACGAATGGAGAGCCATGCACCCGGCAACCGAAATAAGAGACCATGAGAACGTTCTTCCGCAATACATCATCAGGCAAATACACGAGGCCACGCGGGGAGATGCCATAATAGTCACCGGCGTCGGCCAGGCGCAGATGTGGGCGGCACAGTATTTTTTCTATGATAAGCCCAATAGCTTCGTGTCGTCCGGCGGACTTGGCACAATGGGCTTCGAGTTACCGGGCGCTATCGGGGCAAAGGTCGGCGCTCCCAACGAAACGGTCTGGTGTATAGCCGGCGACGGCGGCTTCCAGATGACAGTCCAGGAATTAGCGACCATGGTCCAGGAGGACCTGGATATAAACATCGCTGTATTCAATAACGGGTATCTGGGCATGGTACGGCAGTGGCAGGAGCTCATTTATAATAAGCGCTATTTCGGAACCCAGTTATACAACCCGGACTTCGTTAAGATCGCCGAAGCATACGGCATTAAAGGTGTCCGTGTAAGCAAGAAAATCGATGTGCGCCCCGCTATCGAGAAATCGATGGCGCATAAAGGGCCTTTCCTGATAGAGTTCGTGGTTGAGCCCGAGGAAAACGTTTACCCGTTCGTACCCCCCGGCAAGATGCTGGTTGAATTCCTCGAGTTGCCCAAACCTGCCACCAGTTTGAAAAAATAGGGGCATACAAAATATAGAGGGAGCATTTATTTGATCAGGAAGCATATTCTAATAGCGCTGGTACAGGATCGCCCCGGGGTGCTCAACCGCATTGCGAGCACCATAAGAAGGCGCAATTTCAATATCGACAGCATTGCCGTGGGCCGTATCGAGGTCCCTCATCTCTCGCGCATGACCATAGTTGTCGAAGGCGATGATGCCAAGGTCGAGCAGGTAAGAAAACAGCTCGACAAGATCGTCGAGGTTATCAGGATATCTGATATCACCAGCGATAACCCGGTGGCCCGCGAGATGGCCATGATCAAAGTAAAAGCCTCCCCTTCAACCCGTAGTGAGATCATCCAGATTACCGATATCTTCCGGGGCAACATAGTCGATGTATCCCCGGATTCGCTGATAATCGTGGTAACCGGCAACCAGGATAAAATAGAGACAATGATCGAGTTGCTGCGTGGTTTCGGAATCAGGGAACTATCGAGGACCGGAACTATCGCCCTGCCCCGCGGAGGGGCCGGGCCGCTCACCATTGAAGAGGACAAACCCCTCCGGCATGCTGTAGAGCACGTTCCTCCTGCGGAAGAGGACCTTCCCAACTGGTAGCTAACCCGGATTCTCTAAATTCATTATAATATTAATTGTATTTTTTTATACAGGAGGGAGATTATGGCAAAGATATATTACGAGAAAGACGCGGATCTGGCGTTATTAAAAAATAAAGTTATCGGCATCATAGGTTACGGCAGCCAGGGCCATGCGCATGCGCAGAACCTGCGGGACAGCGGCCTCAAAGTGATCGTGGCGGAAGCCAAGGGCACCGAGGGATACAAAGCCGCCAAGAAAGCCGGTTTCGAAGTATTAGATGCCGCCGACGCGGCTAAAAGGGCCGATGTTATCATGATGCTGGTCCCGGACCAGCTTCAGGCCAAGGTCTATAAGGAGTCCATCGCAGATAATTTAACCAGGGGCAAGACGTTAATGTTCGCCCACGGGTTCAATATCCACTACGTCCAGATCGTACCGCCTGATTTCATCGATGTAACCATGATCGCTCCCAAATGTCCGGGGCATATGGTCAGACAGCTATTTGTAGAGAAAAACGGTCCCCCGGCCATCATTGCCGTCTATCAAAACGCCTCGGGTAAAGCCAAGGAACAGGCGCTGGCCTACTCCAGGGGCATCGGCTGCGCCCGGGCCGGCGTCATAGAGACGACCTTCAAAGAGGAGACCGAGACTGATTTATTCGGAGAGCAGGCGGTGCTCTGCGGTGGCGTGACTTCACTTATCAAAGCAGGATTTGAGACACTGGTGGAAGCCGGCTATCAGCCGGAGATAGCCTATTTCGAATGCCTGCATGAGCTTAAACTAATTGTCGACCTGATTTACAGGGGCGGTTTTAACTTTATGCGCTATTCGGTCAGCGATACTGCCGAGTATGGGGACTATACACGCGGTCCTCAGATCATCAACGAGTCCGTCAAAGCCGAAATGGCTGAGATACTTGAAGAGATTCAGAACGGCAGTTTCGCCAGGGAATGGATACTGGAAAATCAGGCCAACCGCCCGGTCTATAATGCCCTCAAGCGCCGCGAGGCTGAGCATCAGATTGAGACAGTGGGCAAGAAGCTGCGCTCCATGATGCCCTGGCTTAAATAGCCGGGTCTATCACTCCCTAAATAAATCGAGGCAGGTGGAATATGAAAGGTGATCGTGTTCTTATTTTTGATACAACTTTGCGGGATGGAGAGCAGGCTGCAGGCACCAGCCTGAACTCCAAAGAGAAGCTTGAGATAGCCAAACAGCTTGAGAGCCTTGGCGTAGATATCATCGAGGCCGGCTTCCCCATCACGTCGCAGGGCGATTTCGATGCCGTACGCCTGATATCGAAAGAGGTGCGCAATGCGACCATATGCGCCCTCAGCCATGCCAACGATGAAGCCATCGACAGAGCATGGGAGGCCATTAAAAAGGCGAAGAAAGGAAGGATACATATCTTCCTTTCAACGTCAGAGGAACATCTTACCTATCAGTTAAAAAAGAGCCACTCCGAGGTCCTCAAATTGGCTATTGCCTCCGTGGAGCGCGCCCATAAACTCTGTGAGGACGTGGAATTCACGCCCATGGACACTACCAGGACGGATATCAAATTTCTCTACAGGGTCCTGGAGGGGGTAATAAAAGCCGGTGCTACGACCGTGAACATCGCCGATACCGTCGGTTATGCTATCCCGTCTGAGTTCGGACAGTTGATAGATGGTATATGCAAAAATGTCCCGAATATATCCAGGGCGGTGATCAGCGTGCATTGCCACAATGACCTGGGCCTGGGTGTGGCCAACAGCCTCGAGGCGGTGCGCAGAGGGGCCAGGCAGATCGAATGCACTGTTAACGGCATCGGCGAACGTGCCGGCAATGCTGCGCTGGAAGAGATGGTCATGGCCATCCGCACCCGGGCCGACCTGTACCGCATATCCACCAATATCCGCACGGAGCAGATATATAGAACCAGCAGGATGGTCAGCGATTTGACCGGCTTCGTGGTGCCCCAAAACAAGGCCATCGTGGGCGCCAACGCCTTCCGCCATCAGTCGGGGATACACCAGGACGGCATAATAAAAAAGGCCAATACGTACGAAATTATGGACCCCAAAACGGTGGGGATGCCGGCCAGCGCACTGGTTCTGGGCAAGGTCAGCGGCAGGCATGCCTTTAAGGAAAGACTGCTGGAGCTTGGCTATTCACTGGATGAAGAAGCTCTTATCCATGCATTTAAAGCTTTCAAAGAGCTTGCTGATAAGAAGAAGACCATCACCGACCGTGATATCCAATCGCTGATCGGAGAGGAAATACGTACCGCTTCAGAAGTCTACCACCTTGACCATGTGGGAGTTTCCTGCGGTAACCAGAGCATGCCTACGGCCACTGTGCGGCTGATCGGGCCGAACAAGGAGGTGCTGGCAGATGCCGCCCTTGGCACCGGGCCGGTGGACGCTGTCTACAAAGCCATCAACCGCCTGGTACGCGTGCCAAATCAGCTTACTGAATTCAGCGTTAACTCGATTACCGCAGGCATAGACGCGATGGGCGAAGTGCTGATACGCATTGAGAGCGACGGCGCCAGCTATTCGGGCAGGGGCGCCGATACCGATATCATTGTAGCCAGCGCCAAGGCCTACATGAATGCCCTCAACAGGCTTCTGGTAACCAAGAAGGTCAGCAGGAAACAGGTGGAAAATGAGCCCTGAAGTTGAAGGGGCACTGCGCTTACTGTTATCCGCCGTCCTGGGAGCGGCCATAGGTTTGCAACGGGAGCTGGCCCACAAGCCCGCCGGCCTGCGCACCCACATATTGATTTGTATGGGCTCCGCCATGTTTACTGTGGTCTCGGTGCTGGGATTCAGCGGCAATTTTGACCCCGCCAGGGTGGCGGCGGGTGTGGTTACTGGCATCGGCTTCATAGGTGCAGGCGTAATCATGCGCGGGGCAAGGGGAGACAGGGTAGTCGGCATTACGACGGCCGCCAGCATATGGGTTACGGCTGCCATAGGCATTGCCGCCGGAGTCGGACTTTACATCATCGCCATCGCCGCAACTCTAGTGACCGTCCTGGTATTGTTTATACCAAGGGTAAAAGGATGATAATAACCTACAGGAGCAATATACTTTGACACTTGCAGAAAAAATACTGGCAGCACATTCGGGCAGAGGCAGCGTTAGCCCGGGAGAATTTATCAACGTTAAAGCCGACCTGGTGCTTTCCAACGACATTACGGCCCCGATTGCCATCAAAGAGTTTAACCGCCTGGGAGTGGAGACAGTCTTCGATCCCAGGAAGATAGTGATGGTGCCTGACCATTTCTGCCCCAATAAAGATATACAGTCTGCCGAGCAGGCGAAAATGATGCGCGACTTCGCAAGGAAGCACAAACTGATTTATTTTGAAGTGGGCGAGATGGGCATCGAACATGTCATACTGCCTGAAAAAGGCCTGGTGCTGCCGGGTGACACGGTCGTGGGGGCCGATTCGCACACATGCACGTACGGGGCGCTCGGCGCTTTCGCCACCGGTATGGGCTCGACCGATATTGCCATAGCTATGGCTACCGGTGAGATATGGATGAAGGTGCCGCCAACCATTAAGTTCGTATTCCATGGCAAGCCGGGCAAATGGGTCGGCGGCAAAGATTTTATCCTGTATATCATCGGCGATATCGGCGTAGACGGCGCCCTCTATTCCGCCATGGAGTTCCACGGTGAAGCTATCGACGCCCTCCCCATGGACGGGCGCTTCACTATGTCCAACATGGCCATTGAAGCCGGTGGAAAAGCAGGCCTTTTCCATGTGGACAACACCACCCGCAAGTACCTTAAAGGCAGGGCAACACGGAAATACACGGAATACCGCTCCGACCCTGACGCTGCTTATTCACGTGTAATCGAGTATGACGCTACTAAGATCGAGCCACAGGTAGCATTTCCTCATATCCCTTCCAATACCAGGCCCATCAGCCAGGTGGGCAATATTCCCATAGACCAGGTGGTCATAGGCAGTTGTACCAACGGCAGGATGGACGACCTGCGCCTGGCGGCCCGCATACTTAAGGGTAAAAAAGTAGATAAGCGGCTGAGGTGCATTATCATACCTGGCTCTCAAAGGGTCTACCTCGATGCCATGAAAGAAGGCCTGATCAAGAGCTTTATAGAAGCGGGAGCCGTCGTAAGCACCCCGACCTGCGGCCCCTGCCTGGGTGGATACATGGGCATACTGGCCGAGGGTGAGAAATGTGTCTCGACCACCAACCGCAATTTTGTGGGAAGGATGGGACATGTTAAATCTGAGATATACCTTGCCAATCCTGCTGTGGCTGCGGCCAGCGCCATACTGGGCAGGATAGCAAGCCCGGAGGAAATCGCTTAATGGCACGCAAAGGTAAAGTTTTTAAATACGGATCCAACATAGATACGGATGCCATCATACCGGCCCGCTATCTTAACCTGTGGGAGCCGGCCGACCTGGCACAGCACTGCATGGAAGACTGGGATGCCGAGTTTATCGGCCGTGTTGAACCCGGCGACATCATCGTGGGAGAGTTTAATTTCGGCTGCGGGTCGTCCCGTGAGCATGCTCCGGTAGCCATCAAAGCATCCGGTATTTCCTGCGTGATAGGCAAGAGCTTTGCCAGAATCTTTTTCCGCAACGCCATCAATATAGGGCTGCCGCTGCTGGAATGCGAGGAAGCGGTCGATAATATCAAAGCTGGCGACATTGTAGAAGTCGACCTGGCCACCGGTAAGATAACCAACCTGTCCACCGGCAAGAACTTCACATCCAAGCCTTACCCTGACTTTATGATGGAGATAGTTAACGCCGGCGGCCTGGTTGAACATACTAAAAAGAAAATATCCGGAGCTAAATAACTTGAAATTCAATATCGCTGTTCTGCCGGGTGATGGTGTAGGTCCCGACGTTACAAATGAGGCGCAGCGCATACTGGCCGCCATCAGCCGACGGTTCGGACATCAGTTCAAGTTCCAAAATGGGTTGATAGGCGGCGTCTCGATTGATAAATACGGTGAAGCCCTGACCGCAGAAACTCTGGAAATGTGCCGCAACTGCGATGCTGTGCTTTTGGGGGCGGTGGGCGGCCCTAAATGGGATGATCCTAATGCCGCAGTATGGCCAGAAGACGGCCTGCTGGCGATCAGGAAAGAGCTCGCTTTGTTCGCCAACCTCAGGCCGGTCAAGATGCTGAGCATGCTGGAGAACTCCACCTCGCTTAAGCCGGAGGTCGTACGCAATGTCGATATGATTGTTATCCGTGAGCTGACCGGCGGACTTTACTTCGGCAAGCCTAAGAGAAGATGGAGCAACAGCCGGGGACGTAGGGCGATAGATTCCATGTATTACACCGAGGGAGAGATAGACCGCATTGTCCGTGTCGGTTTTGAAATAGCCATGACCCGGCGCGGGAAGCTCACATCGGTCGACAAGGCCAACGTGCTGGAGTCCTCCCGGCTTTGGCGGCAGATAGCCACAGAAATAGCGGCTGACTATCCAAAGGTGAAGCTGGACCATATGCTGGTAGACGCCTGCGCCATGCGTTTCATACAAAACCCGGGCTATTTCGATGTGATAGTAACCGAAAACACCTTCGGTGACATATTGACGGATGAGGCTTCCATGCTGGCAGGTTCTATGGGCATGCTCCCTTCGGCCAGCCTGGCTGGTATACCGGGCGATAACCGCCGGGCTTTCGGTCTATATGAACCAATCCATGGCAGTGCCCCGGATATCGCCGGGATGAACATTGCCAATCCTATAGCTACTATCAAAAGTGCAGCCATGATGCTACATTATTCACTGGGACTGAGCGCTGAAGCTGAGTCGGTAGAGAACGCCGTTCTTAAGGCGCTGCAGGACGGCTATCGCACCAAGGATATCATGACCGCCGGCATGAAGCAGGCTGGAACCGTTGAAATGGGCAAGGTGATCGAGGAAAGAATTTAGAGTTTGAGGCTGGATGGTTATGCGGCATGTTGAATTGTACGATACAACGCTGAGGGATGGCGCCCAGCAGGAAGGCATATCTTTTACTGTGTCCGACAAGCTGCAGATCACTCAGAAGCTCGATGAGCTAGGGATAAAATATATTGAGGGCGGATGGCCCGGATCGAATCCCAAGGACACCGACTTCTTTAAAAAAGCGCGATCTTTGAAGCTAAAGCATGCCACTCTGGTGGCTTTCGGCAGTACACGCCGTGTTGATGTAAAGGTTACTGAGGACGCGGGCCTGCTGGCGCTGATAGAATCAGGCGCTAAAGCTGCTAACATTGTGGGTAAAACCAATGACCGCCAGGTCAAACAGGTTCTGGAAACCAGCTTAAGCAATAACCTGGCAATCATCCGCGAATCCATCGCCCTGCTTAAATCAAAGGGCCTGACCGTATTTTTCGACGCCGAGCACTTCTTCGACGGGTTCAAGTCCAACCCGGCTTATGCCATCGAGACGCTTGCCGCCGCCGTCAAAGGCGGTGCGGACTGCCTGGTGCTCTGTGACACCAACGGCGGTACCTTGCCCTCGGAAGCTGCTGATATCATTACCAGGGTGAAGAAGAAGATAAGCTGCCCTCTGGGCATCCATGCTCATAATGACGCAGAGATGGGTGTCGCTGTAACACTGGCCGCTGTTGAAAGCGGCGTAGAGCATGTGGAGGGCACCATTAACGGCTATGGTGAGCGATGCGGCAATGCTAACCTGTGCTCCATTATTCCCGCCTTGCAGCTAAAACTGGGAATTAAATGCATCACGGCTCTCCAACTGGCCCGTCTTACCGAAGCATCACGCTTTGTAGCCGAGGTGGCCAACCGGCCGCCATTATCGAACTTGCCTTACGTGGGAGGCAATGCCTTCCTGCACAAAGCCGGCCTGCACGTTTCGGCCCTGTCGAAATGGGAGGAAAGCTATCAACATATAGATCCGGCTCTGGTGGGCAATAATCCCAAAGTGGTTATATCGGAGCTGTCGGGCAAGAGCAATATCATTTATAAAGCCAAAGAACTGGGTATACCTCTTCCGCCACATGGCAAGGAAGCACGCCGCATACTGGCGCAGATCAAACAGCTTGAAAGCCTGGGATTCCAATATGAAGATGCCGACGCTTCCTTTGAGCTGCTCCTGCTGAGATCGCAGCCGGGCTATAAGCCGCCCTTCGACCTGGTAGATTATATGGTGGTGGTGGAAAGGCACAGGCGTCTGCCTGCTGCTTACGATATCGGATCGCAACTCCTGGCCGAGGCTACCATCAAGGTTAAAGTTGATAATAAACTTATGCACACGGCCTCGGAAGGCAACGGCCCGGTCAACGCGCTGGACTTTGCCCTGCGCAAAGCACTGCTGGGATTCTACCCGGGCCTGGCCAAAGTGGACCTGCTGGACTACAAGGTACGCATACTGGAAGGCAATAGCGGCACAGGTTCCCTGGTGCGCGTGTTGATCGAATCCGGCAATGGCAAGGTCCAATGGAGGACGGTAGGGAGCTCCACTAATATCATTGAGGCCAGCTGGCTGGCACTCTACGACAGCATGGAATATTTCCTGTTGAAGATAGATAAAAAGCCAAAGACATAATCCAGGCTTTTATCCTGCGTAATAAAAAGAGGACGGCCCTTCGGCCGTCCTCTTTCATTTCAACTTCAGCTGAAATTATACTATTCAGCTTTGATAATGGCAGCGACACCCTGTCCGCCGCCTTCGCACATGGTAGCCAGGCCGTATTTGCCCTTCTTTTCCTTAAGTATCCTGGCCAGGGTTCCAACCAGCCTGATGCCGCTGGCGCCCAGCGGATGGCCGATAGCCATGGCGCCGCCGTGGACATTGACCTTTTCTTCTGGAATGTTAAACTCTTTCATGCAATAGAGCGATACTATTGAAAAAGCCTCGTTGATCTCCCAGAAATCTATATCATTGGCTTTCAGGCCCGCTGCAGCCAGCGCTTTTTTGCTGGAGGGGACCGGGCCCATGCCCATAAGGGTGGGATCGACGCCGGCCATGCCGAAGGAAACGAAGCTGGCCATCGGTTTAAGGCCCAGTTTCTTGGCCTTATCTTTGGACATGATCAGCATGGCAGTGGCGCCCGCATTCAACGGCGAAGCATTGCCCGCCGTGATTGTGCCATCCGGTTTGTAAGCCGGCTTCAGGCCGGCCAGCAATTCCAGAGTGGTATCTGCCCTGACATTGGCATCGTAATCATACATCTGCTTGGTGCCGTCGGGAAGGGTGATCTCCACAGGCAGGATCTCGCCTTTTAGCCATTCCTTGGATTTGGCAGCCAGCTGGTGGGACCTCATAGCAAACTTGTCCATCGTAGGCCTGTCAATACCCGCCAGTTCCTGCAGCTTCTGAGCTGTAAAGCCCATATTTATCGAGAACATGGCATCGTATTTCTTATACTGGGGATCGGTAAATATTTTATCGGGGAACTTGATGGCGCCACCGCCGCCCATCGGGATGTGCGTCATATGCTCGATGCCACCGCAAAGCACGACATCGGAATAGCCGCAAGCGATAGCCATTGCACCAGTCCTCACTCCGCAAAGGGCGGACCCGCACTGCTGGTCGACCTGCTGGGCGGAAAGCTCAAACGGCAGGTCAGCAAACCAGGTGGGAATTTTACCGCCGAACGTGAAGTTCTCGAGAACCGGGTTGGCCGTGCCGGTTATGGCCTCATCGATTACCTTCGGATCAATTTTGTTCCTCTTGATCAGCTCTTTCCAGAGGAGCGCCAGCACCTCATCCATTCTCCATCCATTCAGTAAATCCTTCTCAGGTTCCTTGGGACGGGACCGGGAAAACGGGGAGCGTAAATAGTCGATAATTACTACTTCTCTTGCAAGACCCATGGCTTATCACTCCTTATTTAAAAATTTCTGGCTAAATTTTACACGATTACCTTTGAGAGCACAAATATGCGGCTCTTTACCGTTCAATTTTGGCTATAGGTCAACCCTTTATTACACCTATGGGTACGGCCCTGGCAACTCGACGCGATATGCCCGCCTCCTGTGCAATATTCACGACATCATCCACGTTTTTATAGGCGGAGGATGCTTCTTCCGCCAGCGATCCCATACTGCCTGTCCTGACGTAGATGCCCCTGGCAGCCAGATCTGCCGCCACATCTCTGCCGCTCTGTGCTCTCCGGGCCGCTCCCCTGCTCTGCACCCGCCCGGCGCCATGGCAGGTGGAACCGAAGGTTTCCTGCATGGCCTTTTCGGTGCCCAAAGCAATATAGGAGCACCGGCCCATATCCCCGGGTATCAGAACGGGCTGGCCGATTGCAATATATTTGGCAGGCACTCCCTGTTGACCCGCTGGAAATGCACGCGTAGCGCCCTTGCGGTGAACGCACAGCTCCTGTCTTTTGCCCTCAATTATATGATCTTCGAGCTTAGCTATATTATGGGCCACATCATAGACCTGTTCCAGGCCTATGTCCTCTGCCTTTCTGCCGAGTACCTTTACAAATGACTCTCTGGCCCAGTGAGCGATGCACAGCCTGTTAGCCCAGGCATAGTTGGCTGCGCAGGCCATGGCCGCCAGATAGTCCCGACCTTCTTGCGATTCAACCGGCGCACAGGCAAGCTGGCGGTCGGGTAAAGCTATGCCGTATTTTCTGACTGCTTCGCCCATGATGCGCAGGTAATCATCACAGATCTGGTAACCCAGCCCTCTCGATCCGGTATGGATCAGAAGCAGCACCTGGCCGATGAAAGTGATCCCCATCACGCGGGCCGCTTCCTCATCATATATTTCGCTTACAACCTGGATTTCCAGGAAATGGTTGCCTGAGCCCAGCGTGCCCAGTTGCGGCATACCGCGTTTTTTAGCCCTGGCACTTACCCTCTCGGGGTCTGCCATTTTCATACAGCCGTTCTCCTCGGTAACCTCGAGGTCCTGCCGATCGCCATAGCCGCGTCTTACGGCCCATCCGGCGCCCAGCCTGAGCACCTCGTCTATTTCCTTCTCGCTTATCTTGATCTTTCCTTCGGAACCTACACCGGAAGGCACATTTTTGAAGAGGTGGTTGATCAGCTCCTGAATTCTGGGTTTAACTTCTTCTTCGTTCAAATTAGTGCGCAGCAGCCGAACCCCGCAGTTGATATCGTAGCCTACACCTCCGGGAGAAACTACTCCATCATGCACCCGCGTGGCAGCCACTCCGCCGATGGGAAATCCGTAGCCCCAGTGTATATCAGGCATAGCCATAGAACTGCCAACGATGCCCGGCAAAAAAGCCACATTCGCTACCTGTTCCAGCGACTCTTCTTCCCTGATAACGCTGAGCATGCGCTCGTCGGCGTAAATTAGACCGGGCACCTTCATGCCGCTCTTGTAGTCCCGGGGTATTTCCCAGCGGCATATGCCGGTTTGCCTTAGTGTTCCTTGCCAGGGGCTCATGATATTCCCCTTGAGTCGCTAAATATCAAATATGATCGCAGCAGAATAGGCATTATCTTCCTTCATAATATTAAGATTATGATAAGTAGCCGCCTTGATTTCACGCCTTATAGCGTGCTTTTGGGGGTCCAGTTTCTCGCCATAGCAAGTAGCTGTCAAACGATCTCCATCCTGCATAACCAGAGCAAAATCGTTAAAAATAAGGTGTTCGGCGTCCAATTCGTAGAGCAGCCCGTTAAGCCATCCCACCAGCAGGGTGACGCTATCCTGCTCCTGCAAAACGATTTCTTTGACCAGTTTTTTTTCGACCTTGCTTAAATCCGTTATCAGGCTCAGCATGCCCACGGCGGCGTTTTTGAACAGTGCAGCATAGTCGCTTCCGTAAGCTACAATGCCGATATCCGCCGTATGGTCGATGATCTCAAACTGCTTATTCAAAGCAAGTACATTATAGCTCAGCTTGAAGCCGGCGTATTATAATTAGCTTGACGTAGTTAATTAACGGATGCTAACATAATAACCCTTGGGCCGCTAGCTCAATGGGTAGAGCAGTTGACTCTTAATCAACCGGTTCACGGTTCGAGCCCGTGGCGGCTCACCAAGCTTTTTACGATTGGAAATCTTGATTTTCGATAGCTTTCTTATCATTTTTATACACCCCACTTTTAATAATTTTTCACAAATTGCTTAATGATTAGCTACGATTTTGCTTAATTTGCTTAACGGAATACGTTCGACTCGTAGCTAATTTTCTGTACCCGTTGGGTTTCCGCTTCCGTTTATAGTCCAGGCTCAGCACAATCCAATCATGACCCAGACGCTTGCCGGGCAATTGACCACTCTCCAACAAGCGCCGTATATGGGCCTGGGATAGTTTCAGTCTTTCAGCCGCTTTTTTGGTACTGTATATACTATCCATTTGTATTTATTATACACGTTATCGCTCATATATTCAAGCACAAGTAATAAATTACATCATCCAGTGCAAAATATTAATTAATTACTTGGTGAAAAATCTGTTATTGACAATCATAAATTAGTCATTATAATAATATAAATGGTGAGGAGGTACGTGTATGGGCATAAAATTGTCAGTAGTCTTAATATTTTTGATAGTGTTCTCATTGATCCTTGTAATACCTTATCGTGCATACGCTGCTGGCGACATGCAAGTTAAACCGAATTCGGGAAGTCCAGGTACTACTGTGACAGTATCAGGTTCATCTGGGCTGGCTTTGTCCACAGTGACTGTATATTTTGATAAAAACGGAAATGGTAAATTGGATTCTGGTGAAAATTATTCAAAAACACAAGCAGGTTATAGTGGTGATTTCAAAACAACCTTAACAATTCCTAATGTTAGTCCTGGAACATATACAATTAGTGGGATAATCACCTACCAATATAATGGTCAGAAATTATTCAAGAGTTGGACAGATGACGCGTCGTTTACAGTAACAACACCTTGGTGGCATAAATTTTGCCCCTGGTGCCATTAATAGTTTATCACCTTTATAAATGTAGAATTGCCCAAGCCTTACTGGCAAAAACGTCCGCGGGTACATCTTATAATTATGCTTATTACTTGATATCCACAACACAGACGATGCTTGCTGTCGCTAGGAGGCCCCCCACGGGGTGGGAGTGACCAATAACGCAGTAATACCATATAGCTAATTTACATTCATAGGTTTTTCAAAAGCAAATGGCATTTCTGTAACGCAGCGATGCAGGAAATCCATATTACAGCTGACCAGCAAATAATGAAAAAGGGTCTAGACTTGCTACTAGACCCTTTATTTACAGAAATAAAAATTACCTACTGATTTTTAAGTCCGGTTTTGATACCAGATATAACATCCCCACCAAACTTCTTGGCAGCACTTACAATCACACAAGTATCCTCTCTAACCTTGTTTGAGTTGTTGCAGTTTCCGTGTGGATCCCCATACGTCTTTAATTTATTCCACGGGCTAGGCCCTGCCACTATTTTTACAGAGGGTAATTCGGATATAGAGGTACTGGCAAAGACACTAGTGGGTGCTCCGATAATCATTACGCCGATAACCAGGGCTCCAAGGCCAACTTTCAGGATTGATACTCTATTCATTTTCGAACCTCCTTTTACACCATAACTCTTTCATCAACAAAGACTTTAACAGGTGAATATTAAGAGAATATTAAGAAACCTTTCATATGGCATTTTTAATATGTAGTATGTGTCATGTGTCCATACTCCCGCCTCTTATTCGGATAAAAAATGGACTGGGGACACGTTTCAAGTAACCCCGGTCTAAAGCCTTGAAATAAAACCTAATGGTTTGGGGGTAATGGTTTCGTACCCATTACCCCCTCTTCTTTCTTCACTAAGGCTGTTTCAAAGGCAATGCCAGCGAAATTGACGCATTCTGGCGATGCTTGCTGTCGCTAGGAGGCCCCCCACGGGGTGGGAGTGACCAATAACGCAGTAATACCATATAGTTAATTTACATTCATAGGTTTTTCAAAAGCAAATGGCGCTTTGAGTCAGGGCTCCCGCCCCGATAGTGTAAAACGAAGCCTTACCTGTGCAGAATTTGTTACAAGATTGAAAAAATAAGTAATTTTACGTGGAATGAGAAAGGCCAGGGTTGGTTTGGTCCCTGGCCTAAGATCTAGAATTCCATTTCTTAATGGGACTCAGTATTTATTTTAATGCCAGCGGGTGCACTCATTTGTTTATAGCCGTTATCCTGTGCATCCTTGTCCGCCTGTTTTTGTAATTGCTTCTCAAAGTCGGATTTCGCTTTTTCACTTGCCTGGTCAATGGCATTTTGTACATCCTGTGCGCTCTTATACCTACCAAATTCTGCAGCTTGACTTTGCATGTCAGCGTCAGCTTTCTGTTGATTCTGGTCAACAACTATATTATTATCAGCATTGGCAGCACTCGAAACAACAGGGGGAACACTGGTAGGCGAAGCAGGGGGGATCATCGAAGTCGCAGCATTCGCGGCGCCAAGCGCTCCTGTTACTGTTACTATCACCACAGTAGCAGCTATAACATCATCGAAACCAAACATGTCTTTCCTCCTCTATCTTAATTCAATAAGTTATAAGAAAGCCCTAACTCGATCCTGGATTCGGATTTGGCCATGGTCCGGGATTGGGATTGCTATGCGGCCGTGGTCCTTGATTGGGATTGGGATTAGGATTGTTATGCGGCCGTGGTCCTTGATTGGGATTGGGATTAGGATTGTTATGCGGCCACGTTCTTGAAGAAGCCTCAGAATTCTGGGATGCCCATCCTTGATTAGACCTCTGATTTTGGTGTGTGTTGGAGCCCGAATTAGAAGTTGACGTATTACTCGCGTAAGATTCACAACCCGACGTTGTAATTGAGACCAGAAGCATAATTATGATAACCACCAGACACGAATTCTTCATTTCACTAAAACCTCCCTTTTGCTTTAGAGTGTTACTCCATTAATCTCATCATAATTACTCTAGCAAGTGAATATTAAGGGAATATTAAGAAATTTTGGTGCTTATGTTTTTAAGGTCGTTACTATTGACGGGGATATACCTTGATATACCATTTATTGTTTGTTATAATGGTTTTCAAATAGTAATATACGAATATAAGTGGAGGTGGAAATGGAGCATTCAGCAGATTCAAAACCGACTATATTGTTATTTATATTGATATTAGTCTTATCACTAGTATTATTATTAGTGCCGTCGTGTTCGTGTAGTGGTGGCGGCTCTGATAGCGGACATCACGGTGGTGGTTCCGATCATGGTGGCTGGCATCACGATGGTGACGATCATGGTGGCGGGCATCACGGTGGTGACGATCATGGTGGCGGATCTAGTGGCGGATCTGGTAATCATCCACAGTTATAGGACTGACTTCGCCAATTGCTGGCCTTTCTTTCTGCTTTATAGATATGCGGCTTTTGTTATTCGGTTAAGTTGGTCAATATATTATTATTGTGTGTACTTTTTTACCTGGAATGGATCTTTTCGCCCTTGCTAGCAAACTTCTGGCTCCCAAATGTATAACAGCTGCGTTGATGAGAGCAATATAGCCAGCCTTTATCCAGGAATTGTCACCCATTAACCGTTGACACCTTTTGAAGCGTATTCCGGTCTAAAGCCTTGAAATGATACTTATAAATTGCGGTTATACCAACTGGTCATGTTTTATCTGTAATCTTTTATACAGTCGTGTTAGAAGGCCTCTTTTCGCAAAATAGGCCTACTCTAAGCGGCCTGCCCGACGTCATCTTTGTGCAGGTTTTCTGGTTTTATGCCGTGTAATCCTTTGACAATCGGCTTTAGAACCGGTTCACGGTTCGAGCCCGTGGCGGCTCACCAAGATTCCTCCAGTAACAACTGACGTTGACACCGCATAACCCATTCCCTATACTATGCTAAATATCCAATTTGGGAGGGTCTTGATGAAAAGGTTGCTATTGATTTTTTTCTCCTCGGTAGCCGTAGTAATACTGTGCACGCTGCCTGTCCTGGCATTGATATCCCAAATAACCACGTTACCCGCGACCAACATTGGCTATACGACGGCCACACTTAACGCCAGGGCCGCCATCCCGATCCCTGGAATAAATCATAATGGCAACAATATCATATTCGTTGACGGTTTTTACGAAGGTGTGTACTTTAAATATGGAACATCGCCGGGCAATTTAACAAACCAAACCCCTCCGAGCGATGTGACCGGCGGTATGGTTATGGCCAAGGTCACCGGTCTGCGTACTGGAACAACCTATTACGCAGAAGCTGTACTAACCCATCCCGCTCTGGAAAGCAATCGCCCCGGTCCGATGGGATATTTAATGACGTTATTTTCCACAGCTTCGCAGTGCAGAGATATGCATGGGGCTGGCGTGGGGTTGAATGCTGTCTCTGTCTTCCCATCTCCCCTCCTATTCGGTAATATTCCAGACGGCGAAACGGAAGTCGGCAATATTATCAGCTTCACCACTTTAACTCCAACTGGTCAATCCGGTTCATCTTCTACTATGGGCACAACAACACAGACAGGCGAAATCTCCAATATAGTAGTTCAGACCGCCGCCATCTCCACTTCGAGAGTCTCCCCAGGTGAAAAGGTGAATATTACAGCTACCTTGGTAAACAGGGGCAACCACGATGGCACTGCCAAAGTAACACTGTACGTAAATGGCACGGAAGAGCAATCGAAGGGAGTTAACCTGTCCAGCGGACAGACCATGCCTACCAGTTTCACCGTCATGCGTGATGAGCCCGGCACTTACAATGTATATGTAAACAATGTCGCTGCCGGAAGCTTTACAGTTGATATATTCAACAACAATGACGGGCTGATATACGGGATGATCGCCCTGATTACGCTGGCAATAATTGCGGTTTTATACTTTCTTGTTAAAAAACCCGCCCGTTCAGGCTGAACATTATAAGGTACGGGGCTAAATAAGTAGTTTGCCTTATTGCTTAAATAGGCGAAGAAGTAAGAGTTCTTCGCCTATTTCCATTTCCCAAAGGTATTTCAATATTGTTGGCACGGGCAGCTATGGCCTTACACAGTCACATTTGATAAAATAGAGTCGTGTTCCCGGAACTGCACGTTCGCGGGGGAGTGTCGGAACTGGCAGACGAGCATGACTTAGGATCATGTGCCGCAAGGCGTAGGGGTTCGAGTCCCCTCTTCCCCAGGGGAATCCGGAGCAAATATTTTTTCAGGTGATGAAATGGCAATAGAAGTTAGAAAGATCAAACAAAGCAAGATCAGCAAGGTCGATTTCGCCGGGCTCGGCTTTGGCGATATCTTCACGGACCATATGCTAAAAATGGCCTACGGCAAAGGGCGATGGGGCGCTCCCAAGATTGTGCCCTTCGGACCCATGAGGATATTCCCTTCCCTGTCCACATTGCATTACGGCCAGTCTGTATTCGAAGGGCTTAAGGCCTTTTATGCCAAAGACGGCTCCATCAACGTATTCCGGCCTGAAAGGCATATCGACCGCTTTAACATATCCTGTCACCGGCTCTGCATTCCACCCGTAGACAAGAAGGTATTTTTAGAGGGCCTGGTACATCTGCTGCGGATCGATAGAGAGTGGATACCCAGGCAGAAGGGTTATTCCCTTTATATACGCCCCTTTGCTTTCGCCATGGACAGCACGCTGGGCGTTCACGTGGCGAACACCTATCAATTCATGATCATACTTTCGCCGGTAGGCGCTTATTATAAAGAGGGATTCAACCCGGTTAAGCTGGTCACTGCTGTTGAGCATGCCCGGTCGGTAGAGGGTGGTTGCGGCGCCGTTAAAACGGCCGGCAACTATGCCGCCAGCCTTTTCGCGGCCCATGAAGCCCAGAAAAAGGGGTTTACCCAGGTGCTGTGGCTGGACGGCGTCCACCGCAACTATATCGAGGAAGTCGGCACGATGAACGTGTTCTTTCTGATAGACGATGTGCTGGTCACACCGCACCTGAGCGGCACCATACTGGCCGGTGTCACACGTGACTCGGTCATACAGATTGCTAAGGACTGGGGCATGGAGGTCAACGAGCGCAGGATCAGCATGGACGAACTGATGAAGGCGGCCGATAGCGGCAGGCTCAAGGAGGCCTTCGGCACAGGGACTGCGGCTGTGATATCTCCGGTCGGCACAATCAAGCATAAGAACAAAACGATCACTATCAACGGCGGCAAGACCGGCAAGCTGGCATTGAAGCTGTATAATGCCATCACGGGTATCCAATACGGTGAGAAGCCCGATAAATTCAAATGGATATATAAGATAAAGTAATCCGTTTCATTTGAAAACCGGGCATTGTCAACACGTGATCGACGAGTGCAGAGTCCTTGACACTGAATTGATGCAAAATATATACTTTATTCTGCATTTCTCACGGGCCATTAGCTCAGTTGGTTAGAGCACAGTCCTGATAAGACTGGGGTCTCTGGTTCGAATCCAGAATGGCCCACCATCCAGGTAATAATATCGCCTCAACTTAGCTTCGATTTATCTGCTAGGGTCCGAATTAGCCTATTTTCCACTCGTGAAAGTGGTGATGTTATTACCAAAACAAGTACAATACATAAGAACTTTTATATTTGCGTTCTTAAGAAGCAAATTTAGTTGGAGGGTGCTATGGTTGAAACAATTGTCATGATTCATGGGATGTGGGGTGGGTCATGGTACTGGGAAAACTTCAGGAAGTTCTTTGAAGGTAAAGGCTATCGCTGCATTATACCTACCTTGCGTTTCCACGATATAGATCCAAAAGCAATTCCAAATCCTGAATTAGGCAGTACCAGCCTGTTGGATTACGCCAAAGACCTTGAAGAAGAGATTCGCAAGCTTGATTCACGGCCAATCCTTATGGGCCATTCAATGGGCGGCCTCCTGGCGCAAATTCTGGGGAGCCGGGGCTTAGCCAAAGCACTTGTTCTATTGACCCCTGCGTCACCGGGTGGGATCAATGCGTTAACATTGTCGGTCGTCAGGAGTTTCTGGAGCGTATTAATGGGGTATGGCTTCTGGAAAAAGCCGAAGCGCCAGACTTTCAATGAGGCAGTCTATTCAATGCTTCAACTATTATCTCCTGAGGAGCAGAGGAAGATTTATGACCGGTTTGTCTATGAGTCCGGCCGGGCTGCATCTGAAATCGGTTTCTGGTTTTTCGATCCGAAGGGAGCCAGCAAAGTCGATGAAAAAAAGGTCAGTTGCCCTGTCCTTGTTATAGCTGGTTCCAAGGATAAGATCACTCCGGCTTCAGTTGTCAGGAAAGTGGCTGATAAATATAGGGCTGTCTCAACTTACAAGGAATTCCCTAACCATGCCCACTGGGTTATCGGCGAACCGGATTGGCAAGAAATAGCTAATTATGCTTCCGCGTGGCTAAATCAAGTGCTAACTACAAGTGGGCACTGAAAGCGACTACCAGCTGCTGGAGCGCTGGAATTAGCTTTTTACTCTCAAAAAGGAGTTTGGGAACTGTCCAGAAAAGCCCACCATACTGTACAGTAGACAGAACCCCCAGATTTTCCCTTTTCTCGCCTGTTTTCAGAATCGTAAAAGTGTACTCCAGGCTTACCTGATCTGAGAACTACCCATGCTTTGACAACTTCGCCCTACTTGGCAGCAGGTATACCGGCCGGCGAACGTATAATAGACCTTCAGATAAAAAATAAAGATGGAAATTATGAACCATTGGATCCTAATGCCGAGTACACCCTTGTGACAACCGACTATCTTGCTTCAAGACTGATTAAACTGGGAATCAATCCGGATTCGGCGAATATAACCAACCTTGGTATATCTGACGTCGATGCTATGACCGGTTATCTTACAGCGCAGAAGGATATCAAGAATATCAATGAACAGAGAGCTGTAATCCTTGAAAACCCTGTCCAGGATTAGCTAATAATCGAATTGATTATTGCTGCGTGTATTTGCTGCAACTGCCTCCGACGCATACTCCCCAATTGGGATAAATGCTCCTCAAATAAGAATCGGCGTTGGGATTATAAGAGCCGGGCCCGATATATAAGCTGGAATTAGGCGTCGTAGGTATCGTAGTGTACGTGCTGGAGGAAATCGTATCCGTCGACGGTGTAGTATAGGGGGTCGGCGTGGTATTCGGACTGGGGCTGTAGAGCTGCGCAGGATGGACCGCCTGTGAAGCACCAGCTGACCCGGTAGTTGATTGATTGATAATGTTTTTAGATGAAAGCGAATTGCTGGCCGCCAGGCTGATAGGAATAGCCAAAAATGCTATCGCTCCCAGCAACGAAAGCAAAACTACAGGCCAGGCGCTCCTTTTACCGTGACCGGCAGCGTGACTTAATTTAATATGCGTCGCGCCGTACACGGTATCGCCGTCTGTGGAAACCGCTGCCGGCCAATGAAGATCATTGCGGCAACTCGGGCAATTAATAAATGTATTATCAACCCAGTTGCTGCAATGCGGGCAATTGTAATAGAAAGGACTGTAGCAACTGCTACAGGTCTTGACCCCAATAATATTATGGTTGCCGCATCTATAACACGGAAATGTGTGCTGCATTTTTACTCTTATATATACGTCTTTTCTATATTGCCCCACTGCCATTATAGCGACGTGATCGACATTATTGCAAAAGCTGCAGCGCCAAAGACATAAAAATTGGATACTGCTTTGAACTGAACTCAATCATGCTGATATCGGTATTTAGAGTCATAAGACATCACAGAAACCTGGTTATTTGCCGTATTTCAATTTGGCCAACAGCATTATGCACATTAGAGCCGAGGAAATGGCATTCCAGACGATCATCGGCATCAGCCCCAAAGAAATACCATAAGCCAGCCAGCAGAGGCCGCCCGCCAGAAACAGCAGGGTGAAGGACAGGCTTATCTCACGCGCACTCTTCAATTTGAACAGGCGCCAGACCTGCGGCACGATGCCCAGCGTTATGAATAAGCCTCCACCGAATCCCAGTACTTCTTGCCAGGTCAAAATTACGGCCTCCTTTCTGCAAATTACAGATTTCGGATCAATAGCGCGTTCCTTGTTTACCGATTTGTACGATGATGAATACTACATCGGCACTACAATGGCAGGTGAAAAAAATTGAACTTAACGTTTGGTTTCCAGCGTTTGAGTTTATGACCCATTACTTCTATTTTAGAGCGTTACAACAAAGACGTACAACTGACGTCCGCTTAAAAGCCGGTCAAATGTGCTATTTGATAAATTAAAATGGCTATTGAGAACGCTAGTATAAACTGAAAGGCCACGCTGAAAAGCGGCCAGCGCCAGCCGCCGGTCTCCTGCCTGATAGCGGCAACCGTCGCCACGCAGGGAATAAACAGCACCTGAAAAACCAGAAAGGAGACCGCAGCGGCCGGGGTCATGATTTGCTTAAGCTGCTGAGAAAGGTCTGTCCCGGTACCCCCCAATAATATACCCAGTGTAGCTATGGTGTTTTCCTTAGCTATGAAGCTGGTTAAAAGCGCCACCATCATCTGCCAGTTAAGACCCATCAACCGTCCCACTGGTTCAATTATTTTTCCGAATTGCGAGAGGATGCTGTCGTTGATGTTGCCGTTGGGTATTATCCCTAGCAGCCAGACTACCAGCGAGACCGCCAGGATAATCGTGCCGGCACGCTTTATAAAGGCCAAAATGTTCTGCCATGTAACTATGCCTATCAACCTCGCGTTGGGAACATGATATAAAGGCAATTCCATGATCAAAGCACTGCTTTCACCGCGAATTAAAAAGCGGTTTAAAATTATTCCTATCAGCACCAGCATCAGCAGGCTGAATATGATGATCCCCATGGAAACCAGCACCGCCTGGCTTCCGAAGAAAGCCGCTGCCACTATGGCAATCACCGCCATCCTCCCTGAGCATGGAACCAGCGGAGTCAACAATATGGTTAACAGGCGGGCACGCGGGGAGTCTATTATGCGTGTACCCAGCACAGCAGGCACGTTGCACCCGAAACCCAGCACCAGCGGCAGACATGACTTGCCGTGCAGGCCAAGCAAATGCATGAACCTGTCGGTAACGAAAGCCGCCCGCGCCGTATAGCCGATATCTTCCATGGCCGCCCATGCGGCAAAAAAGAAGAATAATATTGGAATAAAGGTTAAAACAGTTCCAACGCCGCTCAGTATCCCGTCGGCCCAGAAACTCTGGAACCAGATGGGCATAAAAGACAGGTATTCGTATACAAGGGCCCTGCCTTTCTCAATAAAATTTACTTGTAAAAACTTCTGGATGGGAATGCCTAAGCCATAGACCAGCCAGAAAATCAAACCTAAAATCCCAATAAGAATCAGCAGCCCAAGTATGGGATGGATCGCTGCCCGATCAATTCGCTCTGAAAATGAAACCCATCCGATGTGAGGCTTTTCCTGGGCAACCGCCACCATTTTTTCCACCCATTCGAAACGCAATGTGGCTATATCCACTGCCGCCGATTCATTTTCGCCGAGGTAGTCATCCAGAATTTGCCAGCGGTCGGCCGGGCAGCGCATGCGGATCAGCTTGTTGATCTGCTCGTCGCCTTCCAGCAGCTTCATGGCGGTCCAGTGCTGCGGATAGGGGGCAGTAATCTCGGGCGTCAATAAACCAGCAACATGGTCTATAGTATCTTTTATCTCACTGCCGTACTCAATATGTTTGACTTCACGTGAGCCGGCGGGACGGTCATATTCAAGCTCTATCTGCTCCACCAGCTCCTTTAACCCCTTGTTTTTATTGGCAATAACCGGTATGACTGGCACATTCAAGGTAGCTGCTAAGGCTTCGGGGTTTATTTTCATGCCCTGCTGATGGGCCACGTCGATCATATTCAAGGCTATTATCAGGCGCGGCGAAAGCTCAATGAGCTCCGCCACCAGGTACAAATTACGCTCCAAACTGGCTGCGTTGAGCACAGCCACAACCACATCGGGGTTTTCCTTGACTAGATAGTCCCTGGCTATCTGTTCTTCAGCTGAGTTGGCTGTCAGGCTGTACGTGCCGGGCAAGTCCACGATGTTTATGGTCCAGTTGCCCCGCCTCAACACGCCTGTTTTCTGTTCAATCGTCTTGCCGGGCCAGTTGCCGACATGTTGTGATAAGCCTGTCAAGAGGTTGAAAACCGTGCTTTTACCCGTATTGGGAGAACCTGCCAGCGCCACTACGATTGATTTCTCTTCCGTTTTTTCTAGCATATCTTCGAATTCGGATAGACGGTGATTTTCTCGGCCAGGCCGCGTCCCAGGGCAACCTCTGTATCGTGAACCTTGACCAGCACGGGACCGCTGCTAAAATTCTCCATCATCTTCACTATACTGCCCGGTGTAAAGCCCAGCGACAGACAACGTCCCAGCGAACTGCGTCCGCTCCCACACGACCGGATGATCCCTGAATGGCCGCTGGCTAACTTACTTAGAGGTATCTCCTCCGTGACCGCTTCTCCCCTTGCTCTGGATGCTGGCCTTGCCAACAGTACGCCGGCCATCTCACCATTAATCGAAATTTTTTTCCCCCCGGCTTCTAAATCAATCGTACCATCTTTATTTTTTTTAACAATTATTATGGGAATACCCGGCCGCAAACCCAATTTTTCTATTTTCCTCAGCAAGGCCGCGTCCTCCCTTTCAATGGCCGAAATGCACAGGGGCTGAGCTGTCTGGCATTTCGACAAGGGCGCCATATCCTTTTCCTTTATATTGCCGCTTTTATCAGGAATGGAGTGACCGTGCGGACAGGTATCCACGTCGCCCAGCACCTGCGACAGGCCCTTTTCAATCTCCGGGGAGGTAACATGCTCTAATTTACAGGCTTCTTCGTGGACCTTATCCCACTTCATACCTAGCACATCGGTTAAAAACCTTTCCCACAATCGGTGCCGCCTGATAACCGCCACAGCCTGCTCCCTCCCACGGTCGGTTAGGACCGCCCCCTTGCTCGAGCGGTAAGTAATTAAACCCTTACTTTCAAGACTGTGCAACATATCTGTTACGGCAGGAGGGGATACCTTTAAATCCTCGGCCAGAGTCGATGTGGCAACCGGCTTCTCCGATCTCTGTCTCTTATATATAGCTTCCAAGTATTCCTGTGTCCTTTCGCTTTCCATCAGTCCCTCCTGTAATTAAGTCAGCTTAATTAAGTCAGCTTAATTATGACACCAATGTCATAATAAGGCAAGTTTTCTGGGCAAATTCGTTTTCGGAATATCTCTGCAACTAAAAAAGTATATTTCAGTTATACCTATGGAAGTCTTGCTGTTGGATCATCAGATGTTGACATCATAAGACGAATTTTCTTACACTACACCCAACAAAAAGGAAATAACATGAATAAATTATGTGCACTCCTGTTATCTATTACAGTGGCTTTTGTATTGTTGGCGGTTGCCTGCTCAGCCACGCCGCAACCAGTTGCGACACCTCCTTCAGACAATGAAACGGCCTCGCAGCGGGCAGCCGAATCCCCGATCATCAAGGGGATAGCCGGCAACATGGAATGGGCCCCTTCATCCAGGGGTGCGCTGACTTGTTTTGCCAGTGACCCCGAGAGTACCAAGTTGACCTATAGCTGGTCGGCTGACAACGGAACACTTGAAGGCAAGGGCTCTCAGGTTACATGGACGGCGCCGAATGCCGTCGGAGATTACACGGTAACCGTTAAAGTGACCAATGAAGCCGGAGCTCAAGCAACGCAAAGCAGGACCTTCAAAGTAACAGCGAATCCCCTGCGTAACGAGGTTGAAGACAATACCATTTACTTAAAGTTCACATTACCGTCCCCAGGCCCGGTGACGGTCTCCAAGCGGGTGAGGTATGACATCGTTACAGATATACAGTGCACTTTCCCCAACGCAGACCCGAACCAGATAACAATAGTATGGTCTGCGCCGGTGGGCAAGCTTTTTGGCGACGGCATTGCAGACGGGAAAGCCAGCCGGGTAGGCTGGTTACCACCGGGAGTCCCTGGGCAATATACTGTAAACGTTCAGATAAGCGATAAGCTGGGCCGTACGGCAACAGGGTCGGTTAATTTTGATGTTTATCTAATGGATCAGTAGATAACTAAATAAAAATTTAAGGAAACAGTAAATAAATGTGGAAACGAACAGCAATCTGTTTATTATGCTCACTTGTGTTGATATCTGTTATAGTTTCGTCCTGTACGTTTTTCCAGCAGCAGCCAAAAATAACCTATGATCCCAACAAAACGTATGCCGCATTTTTAGTTCTTGATAATACCGCCGGCAAGGCTTCTCTGGAAAGCATGAAACAGCGCACGCTCTCAGAAAGCATGGAAATAGGCCTTATAGAGTATTACAGCCCGGGCACTACGGACTTTGAACCGATCCTTACCAGGCTCACAGCCAGCAAGCAGGTAAAACTGGTATGGATAATCAGCAATGTGCTGGATGTCCCGCAGATCAAAACAGCCATGTCAAAGGTAGCCTACGCAGGTTCTTACAGATACGCCCCCATTATGAATGGCAGCCAGATTAAAATTAATCAATAGCGATTCGTGGTCCTACAATACAGGCTTGCATTTGTGCATGTGTGATTAGCACAAATTGATACGAATCCCTGTTTTGATTAATAATGAAGCTTGATGAAAAGGATTGTATTTCTCACCTTTGCTGCGTTATTGTTTGCTTCGTCGGGGCTGGTCGGCTGTTCCGCATTTCCCTGGCAATAGCCCGGTTCAACATAGTTAATAGTGCCCTGGATGACTTAGTGACCGGTCCTTGCTTTTTAGCCATAGGAATCTTCCTCCTTTAGTAATATGCCCACTTGATCACGGGTATATCTGGTTGCCCTCGTCATCCTCGATAATAATAGCATCGACCGGGCAACTTTCGGCCGCATCCATTAACATCTGGCTGTCAACGCTGTCAACTTCCAATACAACAGCTTTATTATTTTTATCCAACTTGAAGACCGTTGGAGCCATGGCCACACAATTTCCCACTCCGGTACATAACGACCTGTCAACCTTCACTTTCAACCTAATGCCCCGTTTAAATTCTATAAATTGAAGCGGTATAATGCAATTTTGCTACCACAACCGATATTGAACTAATTATTAATATAGTTTATTATCAAAGTAATAGCTAATATGGAGGTGTAAAATATGGCTGTTAAAAAGTCTGTTGCGACCAAAAAAGTTGCCCCTAAGAAAATTGCGATCAAAAAGAAGGCAGTGGCGGTCAAGAAAGTTGCTCCTAAAAAGAAGGCAGTAGCGACCAAGAAAGTTGTGGTCAAGAAAGTTGCGCCTAAAAAGAAGGTCGCTGCTAAAAAGAAATAGCTTAGTTTGATAACCTTTTAAGGGACCTCGCAACAACTTGATGCGTCTGCCCGAATAGGCCGTTATATAGCGGCTGGTTGTTGTGTCGAATAAATACTTTTTATATTTTTAATAAGATTGACCTGTTATCAAACTGATAACGGTTGCCAGACGTTCCGGCCGATCGGAACCGATAAGATATTTTTTACCGCCTTCCATACCGATCTTCACGCCACTATCCCCCTGGAGGTAGTAGGCCCGCATCCCGGCATTAAAACGTATGCCATATCCTCCGAAATCGTGTAAAGGCGAGAACGTGAGCACCTCCAGCGAAATTATCTCCGCCGTTTTTAACCTTAGTAAAGGAATACCGATGATTCCCATCTTGACCGATATCATATCCATGGTGACCACGGTGCCAAACCCACCATAAGTCAAGAGGAAGCTAATCCCTATGATCGCTAATATCACTGAGAGCCATGGGATTGCAGGCCAGACAAAATAGGCCGATATAAACATAACCAGGGCAACTATAATGGCCAGGGCGCTCGCATACGCAGGGTTTTGCGATTCCCTGTAAGCCATAGGTTGTCCCCTTTTTATCAGGCCGTCGATTTCATCTCTAAATGCGCTTATATCTTCACTGACCCTGCTTTTTTCGAAATGTCGGTAAGGTCTGACAAGCTCCAGGACAGTGGCCATCAATATAGATCCCCCGCAGGTTATCGCTAGTATAGCCCATGGAAAAGGAAATTCCTTACCGGTGGATGCGAGCATATTCACATAGGCTATTTGTATGCCGCACAGATCGCCGACAGCCAACTCGTCAAATAGCGATATCCAGTTGAACTTCTTATGCTTCTCCCGGCGCGCCCATAGCTCGTCCAGCCAGGTTGAGAGCAGTAAAAATCCCATAGATAGGCTCAGTAATAAAATCGAGTTTACAAGTGGAGACCCGTATCGATCCGGTTGACCACTTAGATCAAAATGTACAGGGGCCTGATCGGGAAGCGGCAATGTACGTAAAGTGAATACTATGGCCATGGCCAAAACAAGCAGGGCCGGCGCATGTGTCCATAACGGATGTACAAGCTTTAATCTCATTATTCTTAACTTTTTAATATGGGCCTAAGCTCAGCCTTAAGTGTTAGACGTGCTCCATCTCGATATACTTCTCCGGATTTTCCCTGACTACGGCAAGGACAAACTGTTTTCCGCCTTGCTTGATGATCCTGGCCCTGACTTCCACATTGATTTGCGAGCTATCCTTTCGAATAAGAATAGTCTTGTATCTGGCCTCTTTATGTTCTGAGATATGTTTCACTCGTATATTAAACTTCTTTCTAAAATCCGGCGCGATAACCTTGAGCACATTCATGTTCAATAGCTCATCTTTTGAATATCCCATCGATTCGCAGACGGCATCATTTACATAAACGATCTTACCTAATATCTCCATAAGGTAGACCTGGTCGTTAATCGAATCCAATATCTGGTCACGCATCATGGACTCATCCAATATTTTTTTATTTTCTGTTACATCATAGAAAATTGAGAGAATGGCCGGTTTTTTCCGATAGATTACACGATAAGAAAAGATCCTGACATTCCTGACCAGCCTGTCCTTTCTGTATATCGGCCACTCTTGAGGCACATCAATGGGGTCACCCGCCAGCACCATACTAATTCTTGCGATAAACTTATCGCGATGGCTGGGCAAGGTAATATCAGGGACGGATAGAGCCAGCATTTCATCAAACTTATAACCCGATATCACGCAGGCGGATTTGTTTACCCAGACGAACATATTATCTTGAACAAGTGCGATGCCTTCTCTGCTTTTATCAGTAACCGTGTCCACTATGCCCTGTATTTCTTTGATTATAGTGTCAAGTCTTTTTAAATGAGTCAGAGCAGCGTCCAGACTGGCGATAGTCTCAGTCAACTCTTCCACCTGTGGCATCATCAGGCCTTGGAAATCTTTAGGGTTATCTATCCCGTTGTGTTTTTCTATTTCCGGCATTTCTGCTCCTACTTGCAAATTGGCGAAAGTTTATTGCGCCAGGCAACAATCCTGGCCATGGCCAGGGCAGCTTTTTCTATGGAGCGGAAGACCGGCAAGCCTGCATTGGCAAATGCCGCCTGTACCTTGAGAAACTCTTCCATGGCAGGCATATCCGAGGCCGGACCCAGCGCCATTAATAGCGGTTTTTGCGATTCCTCGTGCGCCCTGTATAAAGCATCTACAGCGGGTTTTAAAAACATATCGCTTGCGATAAAACCTGCCCCCCACCTGGTTACAGGATGGAAACCCATGTGATACATTATCATATCTATGGCCGGCGATTTGCCGAGCACTTTCACCGTCCTGTAGATAGCTTCGGGAAATATCAGGCTGGTAGCATCCAGCGGGTTGGAAAAGATAGCTCCGGCGCCCGGCAGGAAAGCCCTCAACTCTTCCAGCACTAATCCAGTGAAGCCGGGCAGCTGTAATCCAGCAGCTTCCATATGGTCCCCGGCCTCCACGCTCGGCCCACCTCCAACGCCCAGGATGGCGATGTTTCTACCCCTCGGATAGGGAATGGCAAAACGTAAAGCCACCAGTGCATCTAGCATTTCATGGATGTCCGTGACCTGTATAGTGTTAGCCTGGCGGCAGAGAGTTTCGAAGACCCTGACCGAAGAAGTCATGCTGGCAGTATGGCTCATAGTCGTCCTCAGGCCTGCCTCAGTAATACCGCCTTTGTAGATTACGACCGGCTTCCTGGCGGCCGCCTTCTTCAGAATTTCTCGGAAACGGTTGCCCTCCCTCACGCCTTCTATATAAATAGCTATGATTTCCGTTTCCGGGTCGGCAGTAAAATATTCCAGCAGTTCACATTCGTCAATATCCAGAGCATTGCCGTAGCTGATCACCTTGCTGAACGTCAGCCCCCGCGGTCCAGCGTGCAACGGCAGGTCCTGCGAGTGGCCTCCGCTTTGAGACATAAAGGCAATGCCGCCTGGTTTCATGGGCATCCTTGTGGACAGGGTAAAACGCGCTCTGGGGACGAAAAGCCCTGTGCAATTCGGGCCGATGATGCGGAAACCCCCCACCCTGGCTTTCCTGAGCATCTGCATTTCAAGATCGGCCCGTGCTTTCTCCCCGCTCTCGCTGAACCCGGCGGAAAAGAAATGCATGGACTTGACATGCTTTACCGCACAGTCGTCCAGCAGATCCAGCGACTTCTCAGCAGGTATGCATACGACCACATGGTCCACCGGGCCGGGTATAGCCGACACAGAGGGAAAACACGGCAACCCATAGGCTTCCCTGTGATTGGGGTTGACCGGATAAATAGCTGGGAAACCGGCATCTTTGAGGGAAATCACGGCAAAGGTCGCAAAGGAAATCGCATCCGGGGAAGCTCCGACAATAGCGACGCTTCGCGGATTAAAGACTTCATCCAGGGTAACAACCGGTCTCTCCAACATGTCATTTATCATATCAACAGGTCAGAGCATTATCAATAATTAATAATTAAGGTTACGCATGACGATTAACCTGCCCTATTTGACAAAGCTATTATATGGTATTTAAACTGTCGTGACCTTGGCGGTTAGCCAGGTCGGTTGGTCCTTATGAAAACAGTTGTAACCGGAGCATCGGGCCATCTGGGTATTAACCTTATACGTGCCCTTATTTCAAAAAGCAGACAGGTGCGAGCGTTATCGCATCTCAGTGACAGGGGACTGGAAGGCCTCAAGGTCGAGTTCTCCAAAGGTGATGTCAACAATCTAAGTTCTCTGGTCGACGCTTTCGAAGGGGCAGATGTCGTCTATCACCTGGCCGCCCACATCTCACTGATGATGGACGATTGGCCACGCTGCTCGGACGTCAATATCATGGGAACAGCCAATGTTGTAGAGGCCTGCCGGCGTAGCAGAGTCAAGCGGCTGGTGCATTTCAGCTCAATTCATGCATTGTGTCAGGAACCATTCAACGAACCTGTCGACGAGTCACGCCCGTATGTAGATTCCCCTAAGGCTCCCCCTTACGACCGTTCTAAAGCCGCCGGAGAAAAAATAGTACATAAGGCGGTCGAGGACGGGCTCAATGCCGTCATAATTAAGCCGACTGCTGTAGTCGGCCCGTATGACTACAGGCCTTCGCACTTCGGGCTGGCGCTTCTCCAGATGGCCAGGGGCAAATTGCCCGTGCTCATTGAAGGCGGTTTCGACTGGGTGGATGTACGGGATGTTGTCGATTACGCCATCAAGGCTGAGGAGATAGCGCCGGCAGGTTCCAATTATCTACTATCCGGAGAGTGGCTGTCCGTTAAAGAAGTGTCCAACATAGTAGCCGGGATAATGGGGAAGCAAGCTCCAAGCCTGGTATGCCCTATGTCCGTGGCATATGCATTTTCCCCTATTGTGACGCTTTCCTCCCGTTTGCTTGGGGCGAGGCCGATTTTCACAAAAGCCTCCTTGACCGCACTGGTCAGCAACCATCAAATCCTTCACGATAAGGCTACCCGTGAGCTGGGTTACAATCCACGGCCGATTCGAGATACCATAGTAGACACCATTCAATGGTTTAAAGGTAACGGCTACCTGAATCCTTGATATTTTATGATTATCGAAAAAATATATTACATTGTCTTAATAACCTGGCTGATGCTGTCGGCGGCGATTTTTATCAGCCTGTTTTTCATCGTCGCCCCTTACGGGCGTCATATGAGGAAAGGTTGGGGTCCTGCGCTGGATGGCAAGCTGGCCTGGATTATAATGGAAGCCTGGTCACCCGTAATATTCGCCATGTGCTTCGCCGGGGGGAAAGCCCCCATATCTATACCATCGGTTATTTTCTTCCTGTTTTGGGAAGCGCATTATATCCATCGCGCTTTCATATATCCCTTCAGCTTGAAGAATTCCCATGACAAAATGCCTTTATCGGTGGTGCTGCTGGGCATTTTCTTCAACCTGGTCAATGCCTCACTAAATGGATATTACGTTTTCACCTTGTCGGGCGGATATTCCAATCAATGGCTGGCCGATCCGCGTTTTATCATAGGAGCGGTCATCTTCATATGTGGTTTTGTCATCAACCGGCAGGCCGACTTCTCTTTGAGCAAATTGAGAAAGCCAGGAGAGAAGAGCTATAGCGTCCCACGGGGCGGCCTGTATACCTATATATCCTGTCCCAACTACTTCGGGGAGATCCTGGTGTGGCTGGGATGGGCCTTATCGACCTGGTCGCTGGCCGGGCTCAGCTTTGCCCTTTGGACCATTGCTAATCTCGCCCCACGCGCCAGGTCACACCATGCCTGGTACCATCAGCAGTTCCCGGATTACCCAACCAGCCGTAAAGCCCTCATACCCGGAATCTGGTGATATTGGTCAGTTAATTACGTCCACAAAGACACGGTTGGAGGTAAGTACGCTGCCGGGCGCCAATTTGTATTTTTTCCCTTTCTTCACCAGCATCTTTTGCCTTGCCAAGTTGCTAAGCCGCTGTTCAAGTCTTTTCGACTCACTGGAACCATAGCGTCTTGCAAGTTGACCAGCATCCAAACCCTCTTCGAGCAACCGTAGGCGCAGCATGGCCTCTTCCCCTATTTTAGTCTCGGCATCTACGATGTCTTCATCGAACCCTGCAGCTCCAGGATCATCGATATATGCCTTCAGATTGGAGGCGTTTTTCCACCGTCTTCCACCGATATGTGAGGCAGCTGAAGGCCCCAGGCCTATATACTCGCCACCCCTCCAGTAGTTGAGATTATGTAAACATTCCTTTCCCGTCAAGGCAAAATTGGAAATCTCATAGTGAATAAAGCCATGCCCTTTCAGACTGCCGGACACACGCTCATACATCAGGGCCTGGAACTCATCGTCGGGCAAATCGTCAGGAGGGCAGGCTGCGAAGGCCGTCCCTTCCTCGATGGACAAACAGTAGACCGAGATGTGGGTCAGCCCCATCCCAACGAGTTTCCGCAACGTGCTATCGAGGCTTTCACTTGTCTGCCCGGGTAGCCCGATGATTATATCGGCCGAAACATTATCAATGCCGCAACCAAAGGCGAGGTCAATAGCTTTGAGGGCCTGCGTGCTGCTGTGGACCCGCCCGGCTTTCTTAAGTTCATCATCATCGAGGGACTGGACCCCAAGGGAAATCCTGCTGAATCCCGTACTCCGTGCTGCCTTTAGAAAATCCTCATCGGCTGACTCGGGGTTGGCCTCGATAGTAGCTTCCTCCAAACTATCGATTCTCAAATGGCTATGCAGGCCGTCCATGAGCCTTGCCAGTCTCTTTGACCCCAACAGGCTGGGAGTCCCGCCCCCAATGTACAGGGTCTTAAAGGACACGCCAGCGTACTTCGCCGTCTCCCGCACTACTGCGGACACATACCCATCAATCAGATAGGCCTTTCCCGCCAGCGAGTAGAAATCGCAATAACGGCATTTGCTGACGCAGAAAGGGATATGGATATACAGCCCCGGCACTTGCATGGCTACTCCTCTATCTTCATCAGGGAAAGGAAGGCTTCCTGCGGCACTTCCACAAAGCCCACCATCTTCATTTTCTTCTTGCCCTCTTTCTGCTTCTCCAGCAGCTTCCTCTTGCGGGTGATATCGCCTCCATAGCATTTGGCGATTACGTCCTTTCTCATGGGGAAGATATCCGCCCTGGCGATTACCTGTGAGCCGATGGCAGCCTGGAGAGGTATCTTGAACTGGTGCCTGGGAATGACCTTGCTCAGCTTATATATAAGGGCCCTGCCTTTGATCGAAGCCCCTTCTTTGGGCGATATATAAGATAAAGCATCAACGGCGCTGTTATTAACCAGTATATCCACCTTTACCAGGTCTGCGGAACGGTAGCCGCTCATCTCGTAGTCCATGCTGGCGTAGCCGCGGCTTACGCTCTTCAGCCTATCATAAAAATCGGTTATCATCTCGGCTAGCGGCAGATCGTAGACCAGTGTGGCCCGCTTATCGTCAGGGTGCTCAATACCGACCAGGGATCCCCGCTTGGCTTCGGCCAGCTCCATACATGGTCCTACAAAGACCGTCGGAACGATCACCCGAGCCCTGATCATGGGTTCTTCTATGTGGTCGATCTGGCCATCGGGGGGGAATTTTGAAGGGTTATCCAGTATTTGTACTTCGCCATTTTTAGTGGCCACTTTATATATGACGGAGGGCATGGTGGCAATAATATCCTGTTCATATTCTCGTTTCAGCCTCTCCAGGGCAATTTCCATATGCAGGAGGCCCAGGAAACCCATGCGGTAACCATAGCCCAGGGCAGCTGAAGTTTCTTTCTCAAAAGTAACTGACGAGTCGTTAAGTTTGAATTTCTCCAGCGCTGCTCCCAGCCTGGCGTAATCGCTGTTGATTATAGGATAAACGCCGCAATAAACCATAGGCTGCGACATCCTGAACCCCGGGATAGCCGGAACTTCCGGGTGGTCGGCCGATACCACAGTGTCACCAACATGGATTTCACCCGCATTCCTGATAAGCGCCACGGCGTAGCCTACATCACCGGCGCTCAAACTGGCAGCCTGGGCCAGTCCCAGGCTGAAATGCCCCACCTCCTCCACCTCGAAGACCTTCTCCGTAGATTTAACCATAATTTTATCGCCTGCTTTCAGCATGCCCGTAAAAACACGCAGGTGCGGGATCACCCCCCGGTAGGCGTCATAAAAGGAATCGAATATCAGGCATTTCAGTGGGTCGGAGGCGTTGCCCTGCGGAGGCGGAATCCTTTCCACAATTGCCTCCAGCAGATCCAGCACACCGGTGCCCTCTTTTGCTGATACGTGCAATATGTCTTCGATATGCAGTCCCAGCATCGAGTATAGCTGCAGGCTGCAGTCGTCTACCATGGCATTGGGAAGGTCGATCTTATTTATTACGGGTATTATCTTCAATCCGGCATCGAGGGCAAGATTGGCGTTGGCAATGGTCTGCGCTTCGACGCCCTGCGATGCGTCCACCAGCAATACAGCTCCCTCGCAGGCGTTGAGGCTGCGGGACACCTCGTAGCTAAAGTCGACATGGCCCGGCGTATCAATCAAATTCAAGATGAAGTCTTCGCCCGCGGACGATTTATAGGGGATCCTTACCGACTTGGCTTTGATAGTAATACCCCTCTCACGTTCAAGGTCCATGCTGTCCAGCATCTGCTCCATGCTGGCTTTCCTGATCAAACCTGTAATCTCGAGTATCCTGTCGGCCAGGGTCGACTTTCCGTGGTCTATATGGGCTATTATGCAAAAATTACGGATGTTGTTCATTTTTTCTATTTAAGCCGGGCGAAATCTCCTGCGTTAATCTTAGTTGGCTTTCGACCCGGGCGCAAGACAATCACTGTTGAAAAGATATAATAACAGCAGGACAAATGCCGTGTTAGCGGGCAGTCGTCCTGCTGTTAATTACCTTTGAACAATATCGATCTGCTAAGTTCCAGAATTCATTTTGCGCATCATTTTAAGCAGCATGCGCTGTTCGGCGGCCGCCACATTGTGCCTGGTTACGTTAATAACGTCGGGGTTTACCGATACCGAGGTAATACCCCAATCTACAAGTTTTTCTGCGAAGTCGGGGTAGTTGGACGGCGCTTGCCCGCATATCGAGCAGGTGATACCCATCCTCCGGGAGGTGCTTATGATCTGCCTGATAGCATCGAGGACAGCCTTGTCCCTTTCATCATACAAAGGCGCGCATACTTCGCTGTCCCTGTCTACACCCAGTACCAGCTGGGTGAGATCGTTGGAGCCGATGGAAACGCCTGTTATACCCGCCTTAACGTAATCTTCCAGCCAGTAAACTACGGAAGGCACTTCGGCCATGACCCACAATTCCAGCTCCCTGTCATCGGCCAGCTCGCTCTTATCGATCAGTTGTTTGCATTTCTTGAATTCCCAGAGCGTTCTAACGAAAGGTATCATGAGGTGCAGGTTTTTATCCTGCTCCCTTACCTTGGCCAGAACTTTCAACTCAAGTTCAAACAGATCGGGATTTAAGACATACCTGTAACAGCCGCGGAAGCCTATCATCGGGTTTTGTTCAACAGGCTCGTATTTATCACCGCCACGCAGATTACGGAACTCGTTGGTCCTGAAATCGATGGCCCTGTAAATCACCGGCCTGGGATAAAAGGCACGGGTAAAAATACGCAGGTTCCTGACCATGGAGTCAATAAACTGGTGACTTTTGCCTTCTTCCATGAGCTGTCGGGGATGCACGCCGTCGCAAGCATCTATTACCATAAACTCGGCCCTGAGTAATCCGACGCCGTCAACGTCTTCTTTGGCAATCCTTTCCGCTTCGTAAGGCATAGCCAGGTTAACGTACAGCTTGGTTGCTGTAACCAGGGGAGCCGGCCTGGGCATACCAGCCATGGCCACCTCTTCCGCACTCTTATTCTTTTCCTTCAGTTTTCCTTCATACACAATGCCATGAGTGCCATCTACGGTAACCAGCATTTTGTCCTTTAAGACTTTAGTTGCACTCCTGGTACCCACCACACAGGGAAGGCCCATCTCGCGAGATACGATAGCCGCATGGCAGGTCATACCGCCGCCATCAGTGACGATGGCCGACGCTTTTTTCATCAACGGCACCCAGTCGGGCGTCGTCATTTCCGCCACCAGTACGTCGCCACTTTCGAAACCGTTATCCTGTGTAGGAGAAGTGAGTACGCGCACTTCGCCACTTCCCCTGCCGGGGCCTGCGCCAAGCCCTCTGATCAGCTCCTTACCTTCTTCTTCCGCGGTCTCTTCAGAGGTCTTGAGCAAAGTTGTTATAGGCCTGGACTGTACCATATAGATCTTGCTGCCTTCTATGGCCCACTCGGTATCCTGGGGGCTGCCGTAGTGCTCTTCGATCTTTAGTCCCAGATTGGTTAGCTCTTGAACCTCTGCCTCGGTCAGCACCTGTTCTTCCGCTTCTTTCTTGGAAAGTTTAACTTCCAGGTTCTGCCCTTTGTCATCACGTATGATTTTGAAATTTTTGTGGGATAACCTGGTATCTTTGACTTTGAGAGTCGATTTCTCCACTTCATAATAATCGGGCGATACCAGCCCACCTACAACCACTTCGCCCAGCCCGAATGCGCCTTCTATTACCAGGCTGGCTAAATTATTGTTGCTGGGATTAGCCGTAAACATTACGCCCGCTTTGTCCGAATTGACCATTTTCTGGATAACTACGGCAATAACAGGTTCATCCAGAAACTCTTTTTTCGACCTGTAAAATATGACCCTGGCGCCATATAAAGACGCCCAGCATTCCTTCACTTTCCTGATAAGATCTTCTTTTCCATGCACATTTAAAAAAGTGGCATTCATACCGGCAAAAGAGGCCTGTTCCGAATCTTCCATGGTAGCTGAGGACCTGACGGCAACGAACTGCGCCTTAATGGAGTCCCTTTTCGAAAGCTCTTCGTATGCCTTTATAATCTCGCTCTTAATAACTGAGGGCATGTCTGCACTGACTATCATATCCTGTATCTCTTTGGCCTTAGACTGCAGCGCCGCCGTGTCATCGACATCCAGACCTTCGATAGCGTGGGCTATTTTCTGCGAGAGACCACTCTCGGTCGTGAAAAGCAGATAGGCCTGCGCCGTGATCACAAAACCCCCGGGCACCGGGAGCCCGGCTTTGACCAGCTCGCCGAGGTTAGCGCCCTTGCCGCCCGCTTTATTCACATCAGATTTACCCAAGTCCTCGAACCATTTAACTATTTCCATGGACAAACCTCCTGAAAGAATCGGACATATTTAACTTTATATAAAACTGGTGATTTACGACAACCGCCCCGGGATGGGAAATTACTACAAGCACAATTCGACTCTAAGAGGATAGTATCGGCATAATTTTGAGAAAACGATGGTCTATTTCTTTTTTCTTTTCCCAGGTTTCCTTAAAGGGAGTAAGGACAATCCTGCTCTTCACCTCGCCCACCGCCTGATCGCTTTTGCCTTCCAGAAGAGCGTCTATGGCTGCAATACCCAGAAAGCTGGCAAGTATCCTGTCCCTTGCTGTCGGCGAGCCTCCCCTTTGTATATGTCCCAGAGTACAAAGCCTGCATTCAATTTTCAATCTCAACTCAACGTACTTGGCAATATTAATAGTGTCTTCGACCTGGTTGCCTTCAGCGACCACTATGATGCTGCTCGTCTTCCCGCTCTTAAAGCTCTCTTTCAAATTATGGCAAAGCTTCTCCATGTCCATTTTAATTTCTGGAATGATGATTTGTTCCGCACCGCCGGCCAGTCCCACGGCAATAGCCAGGAACCCTGACTTCCGGCCCATAACCTCCACGAAAAAAACCCTCTCGAAAGCGCTGGCTGTATCGCGGATGCGGTCTATAGCGTCCAAAGCCGTGTTGACCGCTGTCTGGTAGCCAATGGTGTAGTCAGTGCCCCATATATCATTATCGATGGTGCCCGGGACGCCAATAAATGAGATGCCGCTCTCCTGGCACATTAAAGATGCCGCCTGGAACGACCCGTCACCTCCAATTACCACACATCCATCGATGCCTTCTCCCTTGAGAGCATCAATGGCTTTCTTTCTTCCCTCAACAGAATACATATCATTGCAGCGCGATGTTTCAAGTATCGTGCCGCCCCTCTGAATGATGTTGGCTACCGAACGCCTGTTGAACTTCTGAAAATCGCGAGCGATCAGACCGGCAAATCCCCTGCGGATACCCACAACTTCAATCCCGTGATAAGCTGCGCCTCTCACAATAGCCCTGATGGCGGCATTCATACCCGGCGCATCTCCACCACTGGTTAACAGACCAATCTTTTTAATTGTCTTCATTATGTTAGCTACCGATCAAAGTATCAACGACTTAGCACATATTATACTGTAATAAACGGCCCAGGCAACCCCATGATGATAATTATAACTTTTTGTCCTGCTTTATTTATGCTGGTTATGTATGGCCTTAAGGTAAAAACGGTCGGTGTACTCCTTGGCCATTCTGGAAGTATTAAATATAGGGCTGTTAGAGCGCATAGTTTCCTTCATTATCTTGATCCATCCGCGAGGCAGGCCCTCGGCGTCTCTCTCATAATATAATGGGATTATCAGTTCCTCCAGTAAATCATAGATCGATTTGGCAGTTTGATTATCGGTGGCCTCAGGGTCTCCGCCGCCTTTCTCCTCTATAGCCCATCCATTTTGCCCATTGTAACCCTCGAACCACCAGCCGTCGAGCACGCTCAAATTTAATACGCCGTTGGCAGAAGCTTTCTGGCCGCTGGTGCCGCTGGCCTCCATCAACGAGCGTGGTGTGTTCAGCCAGACGTCCACGCCACATACTATATCTCGGGCCAAATGCATATCATAATCTTCAATGAAAGCGATCCTGCCGCCAAAATCGGGATCCTTGGCCAGGTTGTATATTTGCTGTATCAACTTCTTTCCGTCTTCGTCGTTAGGATGCGCTTTTCCTGCGAAAATGATCTGCACGGGTTGAAGGTTGCGGTTTAATATCTTCTTGAGCCTGGCAGCATCCCTGAGAATCAAACTCGCCCTTTTATACCCGGTAAAACGCCTGCAAAAGCCAATGGTCAGTGCATCGTTATCCAGCAATGCCCCCATAGCCAGCGGCTGGATGGGCGCCACCCTGTCTCGTACCCACCTCCGGCGGGCCCTGTACAGCACGGAATTAATCAGCTTGGATTTCAGCCAGCGGTGCATACTCCAAAGGGACTCATCTGGGATAAGGTGCACGTTTTGCCACATATCGGGATCGTCCTGATGTTTCATCCAGTCATTCCCCATATACTGTCGAAAAAGTAATTGGTACTGCGGGGCTATCCAGGTCCGCTCGTGGACCCCGTTCGTAATCGATTCGATGGGCACATCGTCCTCTTCCACATCCGGCCACAGGCCATGCCACATCTTCCTGCAGACCTGACCGTGCAGTTTGCTGACGCCATTCCTGAACCCGGCCAGCTTCAGGCCCAGGACAGTCATATTAAAGGGCTCGCCGGGACTACCGATCATCCCCATCTTCAAGAACTGGTCACGGTCCATTTTCAACTGGCCCCAGTAATTATGGAAATACTTATCTATGAGCTCCGGCGCGAAAGTATCATTACCGGCCGGAACAGGCGTATGCGTCGTGAATACCGAGGTTTCCTGTACGGTACTAGTAGCTTCTTCCAGCGCCACGCCGTTCTGTACCATTTCTCGGATGCGTTCAATGAGCATAAAGGTGGTATGGCCTTCGTTGGCATGCCAGACAGTAGGATTCAAACCGAGCGCCCTTAATACCCTCACCCCACCTATGCCGATCACCAGTTCCTGCAAAAGACGTATCTCACGGTCACCGCCATACAACCTCGCAGACAGATTGCGGTAGGCCATTGGATTCTCATCGAGGTTGGTATCAAGCAGATAGAGCTTGACACGGCCCAGATTCAGCACCCAGGCTGCAACATGGATCGACACATTGTCCAGGGGAACAGGCACCGTAAGCGGTTTGCCGTCGGGTGTGCAGACGCGCGAGCAAGCTACCTCATCGAAATCGATTTGGTCGTATACCTCGCTTTGCCAGCCGTCCTGCGATATATACTGGTGAAAATAGCCCTGCGGATACATTAAACCCACCCCAACCAGTGGAAGTCCCAGGTCACTGGCCTCCTTACAGTAGTCGCCTGCCAGCACACCAAGGCCTCCGGCATAAAGCGGCAATGAAAAATGTACGGCAAATTCGAGCGAAAAGTAGGCTATTAGCTTATCCACGCATTCGGGATGGGTTCTTTCAAACCACGTATTGCCGGATGCTATACTGGTCTTGAAATCAGATATGGTCTTGTCGTATAGACTCAAATAACTGGTATCACCGGCGCGGGCTACCAGGCGGTAGTAAGGTATATCTTTCAACAGCTTGACAGGGTTGTGCCCGTAGGATTTCCACATCGACCTGTCCAGCACCTTGAAGACTTCGCGGGCATCCGGATGCCAGCTCCACCATAGGTTATAGGACAGTTGACCAAGCTCTTCAATACGTTCAGGGAGATTGAATCTGTTGTGTGATTCCATTATCAAACTTTCGCCAATTACAATTAAAAGCTACTTTTAATCGGGTAATGGTTTATTATAAGGAAAGCGCTACTAACTTAGCAACGTACGATCAATGCCCCGATTCTTTGAAACTCCTATAATTAAAACTGTATACTTAAAAACGCCATTTCAATCGCAGACAGATATTTATCGAGGTAAAGCCATGAAGATCAATGTTATGCAGGACGTATTGCAAGCCAACGATAGGATTGCCCAAGAAAACAGGCGGTTGTTCCGCAAGAACCGCAACCTTGTGCTCAACCTGATGAGTTCACCCGGTGCAGGCAAGACTTCACTGCTCGAGAAAACGGCCGAGAAACTGGCCGGTAAGCTCCGGCTCGGCGTTGTAGTCGGAGACCTGGAGACTACCAGGGACGCAGACCGGATCAGTAAATTCAACATCCCTGCTATACAACTCACGACAGGTTCCGCCTGCCACCTGGATGCCAATATGGTGGCATCGGCTTTGCCTCATATGCAGCTCGACAAGATAGACATACTGGTTGTCGAGAATGTCGGCAACCTGGTGTGCCCCGCCGAATTTATCGTCGGCGAGGACTATAAAGTCATGATCCTCAGCGTAACCGAAGGGGATGAGAAACCGCTTAAATACCCCCTCATGTTCCATGAGTCGACCCTGATGCTTATCAATAAAATCGACCTCGTGCAATATACTAACTTCAACCTGGAGGAAGCCCGTGCCAACGCCCGCAAGATCAATCCCGATATCGACATCATCGAGATCTCCTGTACTAATGGCACAGGGCTGGATGAATGGATAGCGTGGCTGGTGAAACATCGCCAGAAAAAACTGGATGAGCTTTCCCATGCATGAGATGGGCATTGCCCAGAACATCCTCGAAATAGCAGTCGAAGCAGCTAAGAAGGAAGGCGCTTCTAAAATTACCCGTATCAACCTCATAGCCGGTGAGCTGCGCGGCATCGTGCCCATGCAACTTACCTTCTGCTTCGGCATTGTCGCCAAAGATACCATGGCCGCCGGCGCTTATCTGGACATCGAAGAGGTGCCTGTGTCGGGACACTGCAATAACTGCAACGCCGATTTCTCGGTCGAGGAATATGAATACGTGTGCCCCAAGTGCGGAAGCCCGAAAATAGAGCTCACGGGCGGTACCGAGTTGCGCATAAAAGATATCGAGGTAGAATAACGCCCTTCACCATAAAAAGCAAACTACTGCTGTTTTTTAATCTTGCGGACGCTGTTGGATTTGCATTTGGGGCAAATCCGGTCCTTCATCTCACTTTTAGCATCCGGCTCCATTTCGTAGCTGTGGCCGCAGTGCAGGCATTTAAAGCTCTCTTTGGACACGTTATATTCCCCCGCTAAATTTATCAGCCGCCGGCTTTAATGACCGGGCTTCAAGCAGCATTATCCCTGGCAGTAAGCACCCTCTGTGTAAATTCTATCTCCTCATTGGTAACCGTGTGGCGCATCTTTTCGAGCTCACGCATTATCTGGGCGAAGCGGGGACCTTCGGCGGCGCTGATCCATTCCAACTGCAGTCTTTCGGGCCTGATTCCCAACTTTTCCATGGCATCCCACATCCTGTCGGCCCTCTTCTGGGTAGAATGGTTGGCGGTAATATAATGGCAATCGCCGATATGACACCCGGAAAGCAGCACCAGGGGCGCTCCCAGCTTGAAGGCATGCCAGATAAAGCGCTCAGTGACACGTGCGCTGCACATGACCCTTATAAACCGGTTATTAGCCGGATACTGCATCCTGGAGATGCCGGCCACATCGCTGGCCGCATAGCTGCACCAGTTGCACAGGAAGGTGATAATCTTGTTTTGTGGGTTGGTAGCCAGAGCCGAGCTGATTTGGGAAAGGACCTGGTCTTCCGTGAAGTGGTGAATGGTTATGGCATCAAAGCGGCATTCGGCCGAACAGGCGCCACAGCCTGCACAGGCGGCGACAATTATTTTCGCCCCGCTCTTGGCCTTAATATCCACCTCGATGGCACTATAGGGACAAACCCTGGCGCATACCCCGCAGGAGGTGCACTTTTCCTGATCGACAAATGCTTTGACCCCATCACCCTTGATAAAGTCCGCATTGAGGATGATCGAGCTGCGGGCTACGGCGGCGCTGGCCTGGGTGACGCTGTCCTTAATATCCTTTGGCGCCTCGACAGAGCCGGCGAAAAATATGCCCGGTGTCGGGGCATCCACCGGCTTCAACTTGGGATGCGCCTCCATCACAAACCCGTCAGAGGTCAGAGAGATATTCAGCAGGTTGCAAAGCTTCTTGAGGCCGCTATCCTGGTGCAATCCAACGGATAGCACCAGGAGATCCAGATCATAGTCCTCCACCTGGCAGGTGGTGGTATTTTCCACGCGCACCTTGATATTACGGCTGGCCGCATCTTCGGTCACCTGGCCGGGGAAGCCGCGTATATAATGTACTCCTTCTTCCTGCGATCGTTTGTAGAGATCTTCAAACCCTTTGCCGTAAGCACGGATATCCATGTAAAACACATATATCTCAGTATCGGGATAATGCTCTTTAATCAGGAGGCTGTCTTTAATGGTATTCATGCAGCAGACATTGGAGCAGTAGGGATTCCCCCGGTTGGCTGTACGTGAACCCACGCACTGAATGAAGCCGATGCGCTCCGGTACCTTACGGTCGGTAGGACGTAAAATCTGCCCTTCGGTCGGCCCGCCGCCGCAGATCAGGCGCTCGAACTCCATGGTTGTTATCACATTTTCAAAGCGCGTATAGCCATACTCATCCAGCACAGTCGGGTCGTAGATATCCATCCCGGTACATACAATGATGGCGCCCACTTTTATCTCGATCTCTTTGTCCGCCATATTCAGATCGATGCATTTCTTTCCGCAGACTTCCACGCATTTATTGCACCTGACAGGATTGTTGCCCAGGCAGTTCTTCATGTCGATCATATATGCCGGCGGCACGGCCTGGGGGAAGGGGATATAAGCCGCTTTGCGCGAAGAAAAGCCCTGCTGAAATTCATCCGGCACTATCACGGGACAAACTTCGGCGCATTTGCCGCAGGAGTTACAGTCCAACTCATTAACAAAGCGGGCTTTTTTATTTATAACGACTGTATAGTTTCCAATATAACCCGAAACCCTGGAGATCTCACTGAAGGCTATCAACTCGATATTGGGATGTTTGCCGGCGTCCATCATCTTGGGACCCAACACACATATGGAACAGTCCATTGTTGGAAAGGTCTTATCCAGTTGGGCCATTATTCCGCCGATGGAAGGCTGACGTTCCACCAGGTAGACCTTATGCCCGGAATCCGCCAGGTCCAGCGCTGCCTGTATGCCTGCCACCCCACCCCCAATGACCAGTGCTGCGTCCGTTACCGGAATTTTCGTTTCTTCGATAGGCTGCAGCAGTTTTGCTTTGGCAATGGCCACTTTCACAATATCGATGGCTTTTTCGGTAGCCGCTTTTTTATCATGCAGGTGCACCCAACTGCAGTGCTCCCGGATATTAGCCATCTCCAGCAGATAGGGATTCATATCCGCTTTGCTAATGCAGTTGCGGAAAGTCGTCTCATGCATCCTGGGTGAACATGAAGCGACCACTACGCGGTCCAGGTTGTGCTCATGAATACATCTCTTGATTTCTTCCTGGCCCGGGTCAGAGCACGTATATTTATTTCTCATGGCTACCACGACGCCGGGAACGGTGGAAGCCATCTCTTTTACAGCTTCACAATCCACCGAACCGGCAATGTTCATGCCGCAGTCGCATATAAAAACGCCTACTCTATTGCTTCCTTCTTCCAATTAATCGTTCTCCTTGAGCGCCGTCTCTGAGCTTAAATGGTACATATCTACAATTTTTATTTTGTTACCAGCCTGGTCAGCTGAACCCTGGGCACAGGTTAAATGGATCTGGCACTTGGGACAGGAGGTGACCAGGAAATCGGCCCCCGTCGCTCCTGCCTGTCTGAGCCTTTCATCCTGAATTTGTTTATTGACCGAGCCGCAAAACATCCAGGGATTAGCCCCGCAGCAGAGGGCATTGTCCCTGTTACTTTCCATCTCGATCAGTTCAGCATCGGCCAAGGTACGTAAAATGTTGCGCGGCTCATCGTATTTCTTAAAATACCTGCCCAGCTTGCAGGAATCATGAAAGGTAACCTTGGTCCGGGCTTTCCCGCTTCCGGTCGTTTTAACCGTAATTTTATATATTTCGGGCACTTCTGTTAAATGTTGAACTTCTATATGCCAGTCACTGAAAAACCTGGCGTAGTCCACTTTCAGCGTATAGTAGCATTCCGGGCAGGAGGTAATTATCTTCTTTATACCGCGTTTATTAAATTCCTCTATATTAGCATGCCCCAGATTCATAAAGCCGTTTTTATCGCCCGACAAAATCAAATCGTGCCCGCAACAGCGCTCATTGGCCAGCACCGTATAGGGAACTACGCCCCGATTGAGCAGCCTCATGGCACCGATGGGACTATCCGTTGATTTGACGCCGATATCTTTGAAAATAGTATCAAAGTAGGGAGCGCAGCCTACAAAGAAGGCCGTGTCCGTGGACGGACTAATATTTATATCCTGCGGTATCCAGTCCAACCTGTTCTGCCGAGCCTCCTTTTTACCCATCAAGTGCATAACCGACTCGGTCACACCGCTGTGACTGAAAACCGGCTCCATCCCGTGCTCGCGTGATTTCATGCGCAGGTACCTGATGAAATCAACGTAGCTCACATTGTAATTACACCTGATCGTGCACATATTGCAGCCGATGCATGACCAGATATTGCGGTCCGCGTAAATTTTCTCCGGATGACGCAGGGCTTTACGCACGATCAAGCGCGGGCTGAACTGTGGATCGTAGCGGCTGACCGGGCACACGGCCGTGCATTTTCCGCAGTCCAGGCAGAACTGCGCTTTAGTCTGACGTATTATATCCTTCAGCTCTGACACATAATCCCCGTCTACTGTTTATCGGTTCCTTTTCCAGCGGCGGTGGGCACGGCCAGATTCTTAATACCGTGAATAAATCCATTAAGCTGTTCGATGAAGCCTCTTCCGTCGAAGGGCTCCATCCTGGCTAGCGTGACCCTGTCGCCTTTAACGCCAAGCATCTTTAGAATATCTTTGGCTTTGTTATATTCTATTTCGATATTATCGTCGAACTGCCCATACTGGCACTGCTGGTTTTTACAACCGAGTAACATAACGCCATCGACACCATGCTCGAAGGCCTTCAGAATGAAACCCGCATTTACGCTGGAAAGGCACGTTAATTTAATTATATTTACTGAGGCGGGATAGCCCAGGCCCGCATTGGCGGCGGAGTCGATGCAGCTCCATCCGTCCCAGTTACACGAGAATATCAATATTTTAACGATCACATATCACCTGCAATATCATATTTCTGCCGGGCACAGGTACGATTTCAATGCTGCACCGATCGTAGTGTTATCCTGGCCACTGAGATAAATAGCGCCCGTCGGACATACGCTGGCGCAGGCGCCGCAGCGGGTGCACAGGTAGCGTTCCAGATACGAATGCAGCAGCCCATTGGCTCCTTCCCGCATCTCGATCAACGGGCACTGCTCGACACAGGATAGGCAGCCCCGACATAGCGCCGTGTTGACCTGTGCTGCCGAGGCCCGCATAATAATCCAGTTCGACCGCAGGTAGAGTAGTATTCGAGCGGCCAGGGCAACGCCCTGTGCGCTTTCATCCCGTTTTTCACTGCCCTCCAAACGTGCATTGATAAAAAGGCCAGCCCTATTGAGGGCCGACGCATACTTATTTAGATTGAATTTCGCTCCAGCATCGTCGGTTCCCATTCCGGAGATCAACCGCTGAAATAACCGGCCGGTGTAGGTATAGCCCAATTTATCGAGGTCAGCCTGCTCAAGAGACGCATCAACGACTAGGGCGCCGGCCTTTATCACCTCGTTTCTATCCGAAAAACCCAGCTTTATATGATAGTCACCGGGTTGGTTGCCTATCTCCAGGGAATCAGGCACCTGCGCTATCTGAAAGACTTTGCAACCGAGCACTTCCAGGGTCATGGCAGCGATTTTGCCGGTGCCCGACCCACCGATAAAAAGCGCCGCCGGGTTAACCGGATGACGTTCGTATTTTTGATAGCGGGACGGAGCGACGAGCGCTGCGGCCTCCAGCATTTTGAGTGCTTTGTCCGTAGCGGACTCCCGGTTGTCGTTATGCGCCCAGGCGCACAGTTCTCTGATGTTGATATATTCGATATCTGCATTGCCTTGACCGGCAATGAGACTGTTAAGGTACCGGCGGCTGAGGATGCGCCTGTCGTTGCAGCTATAACAGACCTGGTCGTAATTGCAGCACCGGCAAGCTGCTACCACAGCACGGTCCAGGCCGGTCTCTTTCCAACGCTCCGCTATGAGCCATGCCCCCTGTTTAGTACACGCCTGCTCGATCTCAGATATATGAGCGATATTCAGTTTCGGAGGACTGAAGCTGAGCAGCCGGCCAAAGTCTATAACCGAGCTATTCTCACCGTTGCAGCTGCACAGGAATATGCCCTGCCTGCTTTCCGGCCGGGCGTGATCATGATGGTAGGTTGGATGATGACTCGTTTCAGCCTGATCGCTATCGTCAAACGGGCCCGTCGACAACATATCCAGGAAATCAGTGGCCGAATCCAGGATGGTCTGCATAATTGCGGCCATGAGTTTTACATCGACATCGCCTTCCAACAGATCAGGGACCGGGTTGATTAGATATATACCGTCCTTGCCGGCAACCAGACCATCTTCTTTCATACTAATGCCGGCAGCAGGGAATTTCAGGATAACATCCGCTTCCATGTCCCTATGCCTTACTGTGTCATTGTGTCTGATGGCGTTTGATTTACATACCTTGACACACTCCAGGCATTCGCTGCACAGAGCACAGCTAAGGCATCTTTGAGCCTCTTCTACCACAGTCTCAGCCGAGAAGCCTGTCGTCGTTTCCTCATAGGTATTTTTCCTGCTTTCCATATCCAGGTAAGGCATCTCCGCCCTCTTGACTGGGAATGCCCATACGGAGTTTAAATCCACTTCCGCTATCTTTCTGGCTGCAATTTGCCTGCCCTGTTCCAGATCGGAACCGGATAGATACCTATCAATGGACTCCGCGGCCTTCAAGCCATCGGCCATGGCTTCCACGACATTGTTGGGACCCCGCATGCAGTCACCGCCGGCAAATACACCGGGTAAATTAGTCGCCAGAGTGAGTGGGTTGACCCTGATCGTGCCCGATGCTTTCTCTATGTTGAGTCCATCTAGGTTCAACTGGGTCGCATCCGCCGACTGGCCTATAGCAACGATCACATGGTCGGCCTCGATAATGAAATCGGTCCCTTCCACAGGCTGGGGCCTGTGCCAACCATTGCGCATCAACTCATCGGTCAACTTCGTCCGGCAGAAGCGCACCCCCACCACCTTGTTCTTATTTCCCAGTATTTCCACGGGGTAGGACGAGTATTCGATGGAAACGCCCTCTTCCAATGCTTCTTGAATCTCATCTGCGGATGCCGTCAATTCTTCTGGCACTGTCCAGCTCACGATTTTAACGCTGCCTTTGTTCTGTCTGATGGCAGCTCGGGCCGAATCGACGGCGCTGTTGCCATCGCCGATAATTACTATGTTCGAGCCGATGAACAGGTCATCTGTAAGGTTGAGCAGCAATAAGAACGACATGCAATCTATGACACCTGATAGATCCTCGCCCTGTATACCCAGTTTATTGTTTCTGGATGCGCCGATGGCCAGGAAAAAGGCCTTGTAGTCACGTTCTTTCAGGTATGAAAAATCGATATCGCGACCTACTGTGATACCTGTTCTGATCTTAATCCCCATGTCCAGTAATTGACCGAGCTCCCGTTCCCTGATCTCCCTGGACAATCTGAACCTGGGGATGCCCGTCGCCAGCATGCCGCCGATAACATTATGGGATTCAAAAATAGTGGGATCATATCCTCTGCGCTTAAGGTCCCAGGCGGCCATAAGTCCCGCTGGGCCGCTGCCTATAATAGCTATTTTGCTTTCCGACACTGGAACTGCTGATACTATGCCCCTTCCGGCAGGGCTTGTCACATTATCGTAAGCATAGCGGTGCAACGACCTGATGGAGACAGCGCTATCAATTTTAGCTCGGCTGCATTTGCTTTCGCAGGGATGTTTGCACAGGCGTCCCAGGATACCGCCCAGCGGGGCAGACCCGTTGATCAGGTCGTAAGCCTCCTGGATCTTGTTATTGGCCAGCAGCGAGACAAATCCCTGAACGTTGATGCCCAGAGGGCAAGAGGCGCGGCAGGGTGAAATCTCGTTCTTATCAATGACCATGGTCGAAGGCACCGACTTATTGCCCGGATACGGCTTATGAACGGCACTCACTATGACATTTTTACCGTCATTTGTCCTTGTCAGCCTTGTGGAGCAGTTCTCCTCACACCTCTTACATCCCGTACAGAGGTCACCGTCTATATATCTCAGTCGCTGCGTGGTCTTTATCTTGAAATTGCCTTTGACGCCGCTTACATCGGCTGATGATGTATTGTAGACAAATTCGATGGAAGTATCCTGGATGGCATTCAAAACTGTTGACCAGAACAACCGGGGGTCCGCCCCGTTGGAATCAAAGAAGGCAAAGGCGGGCAAATCGGTAATGAACTTTACCTGTACGCCTATTTTGGCCAGATAGAGCGCAGCCTGCAACGCATCGATGTTGTTACCTATAACTGCGGTACTTATGATTTTCCCCATGTCAGGCAGGCCCTTTGTCGGGTGACAAGTAGCTGTATCCCAGTTCGAATGCCTTCATATTGAAGCTCTCGGTGCCGGCAGGGATAAAATCCTTGACCGCCTTCTCCAGCGCCTCACGTGACACTACGTCGCTGTTGGCTGCCAGAAAACCAAGCATGATGATGTTGGCTACCACAGGTTTACCCATCTCCTGAGCCAGGTGGCCGGCCGGTATGGACAGCACCCTGGCGGCAGGGGGCTTATCGATCTTGACCATCTCTGAATCGACGATCAGGAGGACATGGCTCTTGGCCCTGGCGCCGAACTCGTTGAATGCTTCTTGAGATAGTATGACCAGCACTTCGGGATCGGTTATATAGGGATACTCGATGGGTGAGTCGCTGATGATAACCTCGGCACGGCATGAGCCGCCCCTGGATTCGGGACCATAGCTCTGAGTAAGGGCAGCATAAGAATCATTGTAAATCGATGCGGCTTTGCCTATGATGTTGCCCAGCAGGACTATGCCCTGTCCGCCGAATCCTGCCAGTCTGATTTCCGCTTTTTTCATTCAAGCCTTCCTGGAAATTTATCCTCGTTCAACTATTTTTTAGTCTGTTTCCTGGCTCTTTCGACGACCACTTCCAGGCTGCTGTGCAGGGTAGGGCGATCGACATCGATAAATTTTCCCACAATTATGGGGCCGTTCTGCGTGATATCCACCTCTCTGGGGTCAGCGCCGTTCTTGATAACGCTCCTCTTCTCGTAGCTCTTGAGCGAATCAAGCCCTTCAGGCTCTTTATTCATCCGGCCGTACACGGCAGGGCAGGGACTGATGACCTCGACGAACGAAAAGCCCGGTTTCAGTAGCGCTTCCGTTATGGTGCTCTCAAGCTGATGCAGGTGTAAAACCGTCCACCGTGCGATATACGATGCGCCGCTGGCATATAGCAGCAATGGCAGGTTGAAAGGCGGTTCAAAATTTCCGTAGGGTGTGGTTGAGGTGCGCACGTCATAGGGAGCGGTGGGGCCGACCTGTCCTCCGGTCATACCATAGTTGAAGTTATTAATGCAGATAACGGTCATATCAATATTGCGGCGGGCAGCATGGATGAGATGGTTTCCACCTATGGCAGCCAGGTCACCGTCACCCGAAAAGACCACGGCCTTCAACTCCGGGTTGGCCAACCTTAGACCCGTTGCAAACGGTATAGCACGCCCGTGCGTAGTATGGAAGGAATCAAGCTTCACATATCCGGCTACGCGCCCCGAGCAGCCGATACCTGAAACAACGGAAATTTTATCCGGGTCCAGCCCAGAGTCATCGATGGCCCTCAAGAAGCAATTCAGAGCAGGCCCTATGCCGCAGGCCGGGCACCAAATGTGCGGCAGCCTGTCCTGCCTGAGATATTTAGCTATCCGGGAATGCCCGTTGCCTTCGTGATCAGGCATGGCACTCCTTAATGGCGGCCAGTATCGTTTCCGGCCTGTGCACGTCGCCTCCCGAATGCGGCAATGAAAGGCTGCGGGCTTTGCCGCATGAACATCTCTCGACTTCATATACAATTTGCCCGCGGTTGATCTCGGGCACAATAAACGTCTTAACATGGGAGGCCAGCTCACGGACACGTTTCTCGGCAAAGGGCCACAGGGTGATGAGCTGTAAAAACCCGGCTTTGATGCCCTGCTGGCGCGCCAGCTTGACAGCATGCCTGGCAATGCGGGAGGTTATCCCGTAAGCGCAGACCACCGTCTCGGCATCGTCGGTCATATATTCATCATACATGATGATATCATGGGCGTGGAGCTTGATTTTGTCCACCAGCCTGGTGACCAGCTTGTCCTGGGCTGCGGCCGTCATGACAGGATAACCGCGCTCGTCGTGTGTAAGACCGGTGACGTGAAAACGGAATCCCTGCCCGGCGATGGCCATTGGAGGTACCAGGCTCTCGTCCGTCTTGTAGGGATGATAAGTACCGCCGCCGATCTGCGGCATTTTCCGGTAAACCAGGTCGGCCGCGGAGATATGCGGGATGACCACCTTTTCACTCATATGCCCTACGACCTCATCAGACATCATCAGTACCGGCACTCGGTATTTTTCCGAGAGGTTGAAGGCCTTGACGGTCAAGTCAAACATGTGCTGAGGAGAATCCGGGCTGAGGGCTATGATCTCATAGCTGCCGTGAGAGCCCCATCTGGCCTGCATGATATCCTGCTGGCCGACCAGTGTCGGCAACCCGGTAGAAGGCCCCGCCCGTTGAATATTTACCACCACACAGGGTGTCTCCAGCATTACTCCCAGTCCGATGTTTTCCATCATCAGGCTGAAGCCGGGTCCGGAGGTAGATGTCATCGATTTAACACCCGCCCAGGAGGCTCCCAGTATGGCATTCATCGATGCGATCTCATCTTCCATCTGGATGTAAGTGCCGCCGACGGCAGGCATGCGACGGCTCATCCTCTCAGCTATCTCGGTCGCTGGAGTGATGGGATAGCCGGCAAAGAACCTGCAGCCGGCGCTTATAGCTCCCTCGGCACAGGCAACATCGCCGTTAATGAAAAATTCACCTGAAAGGTGTCCGTTATCTGTCATTGCATTATATAAAATAAAGCATGCCGGTTATACATCCAATATTTAACCTGCAGCGTTATCCGGCGAAAATCCTGGCAGCGGCAGGTTACGGCTTAGTTTCCGAATGGGTCTTATTATTGACGGTAAGCTTAATGGCAAATTCCGGGCATATCATCTCGCAAAACCCGCAGGCCAGGCATTTGTTGCCGTCTTTGATCACTGCCAGTTGGTATCCCTTGGAGCTAAGCTCCGAACCCATCTTGAGGACATCGCGTGGGCAGTATTCGGCGCAGAAACCACACCCCTTGCACCTCTCCCTGTCGATAAATACGTATGCCAGCGGTTCGGCGGAATGGTCATGGTCGAAAGGTGTGCGCCACAGCTTCATAATCGATAGAGTAGTATACCATTGGAGCCAGCATCAGACAAGAATCACATAAAGGGCCGCCGGGCTGGCAGGATTATACAAAATAGCCGGGTTTAATGCGTCTGAGCGGCGGAAGACATACCCCGGATGCTGTTCAGGAGCAATACCAATTCCCTACGGTATTCATCATCACCTAATTTGTCCAGATATGAGAGGTCGCTGTCCTTTTCTCTGAGCACGACGAGTATCTCGTCAGGGTTTTTACCCCGGCCGGTTTCGTCAGTTATTATTGTGTGCCAGGTTAAGAGTTTTTTCCTGTACTGCTTCAGCCTTGCCAGTCCGTTTTCATAGCATCCGAAGTGTCCGTAGCATAGCTTTGTGGGCTTAAGTTCGATAAGCTTATCCACCGAAGCCAGCATTTCGTCCAGCTTGAAAGGAGGCGGCGTGGCGGGCCTGACCTTCCCCTCGGTACACACCCCGGCTGCTTCACCCGCCAGGAGGATGCCGTGTGCCCGGTCGAACAGGCTTAAATGATGTATAGCATGGCCGGGCGTAAAATATATCTCAAGCTCCGTACTGTCCAGGTCCAGCTTCATATTATCCTCGGCGGCAATAATTCGCCCTGACGGCACGGGCTTTATCTCACCATATTTAATAGCCAGGTCGCCCAGAGTATGCAGGCTGGCATTCCACAATTTTTCCGGGTCAACCAGATGAGGTAACGCCCTATCATGGACAACGACCCTGGCATTGGGCATCTCTTTGACGGCATGGCCTACGCCCCCTGCATGGTCTATATGGATATGCGTTAGCACAATGTAGTCGATTTCTTCCGGCTTGGTGCCCGTTTCGGCCAGTGCCTCAAGCAGTCCGTGTATAGCTACAGCAGGTCCGGGATCGACAACGGCTTTCCTCTTCCCTTTAACAAGATAGCTGGATATGAACTTGCTATATCCGGGGATGGGAGGTTGCAGGTCTAGCAGTTCCAGGTTGGGCGATATATTTGTTACTCTTATAGCTATCACCTTCCGCGTTGATAAAAATGTATACCTTTTAAGGGAATTTGTGAAGGATATGACAACAATTGATCAAATTATTCGGGATTATATACTCGTTAAAGGGCACAAGTATGCTAGTGACAAGGATGGTAGAATAAGGGCATGCGCTATTGGAAGATTATCAGTGCTGTCGTGGCACTTCTGGTGGAAGCAGCTTTGCAAGTTAGTGGTTTTCAATGTCTTCCCCTTGCAATAGTCCTTGGTTTGACCGCCGTCTTTCTGCTAGGTTGGAGTGCATGGCCTTTAATGCTCGGTTTTCGGCAGAGAGTGAAGCTCATGCTACCATATTATTGGTCATTAATAAGCAATCGGCTATTTGAGACTCCAGTTTCAGGTTCTAGGGGTGTCAGTGGGCGTTTTTATATTCGGGCTCGAACTCAACTGGATGATCTAAATGACAAAATGGATAAATTGCTTGAAAATAAGGACAGGAAATCAGGAAATTAAAACATGTGTATTAAAGCCCTTAGTAAAGTATATAATCGCCAAAACTTCGATTTATGAATACTTTAACTAATTCAAATAGCAGACCAGAAGAACGGGCTTCTATTCGCGCATTTAAGCGCCATTTATCAAAAGTGGATAGTAGTATAAACATAAAACAAATAGTAGTTGAGCCACAATCCCCAAATGACCCACCAGATTTTTGGATTACCATCTCAGGAATAAAATATCCTGTAGAAGTCACCAGAATAATGTTGGAGTCCGAGTTAGCTTACCCTGCATTGTGCTCTACACTTATTGATGATGTTTTGTCAAAAGCAGGGAATTTCAAAGGGACATATATGTTATCCGTCAATGGAGAACCCGACTTCGGCAAACGTAATGATGACAGGTGGCGTAAACTTGTCTCTAAAATAGTATCCGCGGTCCTTTCAGAAGAACCGAATTGGGAATATAGTCCAAGAGAATATAGAGGTGGGTATTTTTTATTAAGCAGAACTGATGAACAAGGCCAGTGTATCGAGTATGGTGTGAATCGTTTGGTTAAATGCCGTGAGCTTCCAAAGTTGCTTACCAATGCAATTTCAGAGAAATGCAGAAAACTCGGGAAAATAGGGTTGGCAGATTCATCTTCCAACCCTATTTTGCTTTTTTATGATGATGTTTACGCTAATATTGATTCCTATAATAAGGCTTTCGCAGAAATACAAGGCTATGAATGGGTGCACTCAATCTTTCTGGTCAGTTCGCATTTAGACGATGCCCAGCGTCGTCTTACCACTTTTCTTTATAGTAAGAACAAGAACTGGCACTGAGCGTGGTATTTTATGGAGAGGTAGAGATATGGATACGAACGTGTTGTACTATGGTGATAACCTAAAAATACTACGGGAACATATACCTGATGATTCCATTGACCTGATTTATCTTGATCCACCGTTTAATAGTAATGCTTCTTATAATGTCCTATTCAAAGAACCAACTGGCAAGTCTTCGGAAGCTCAGATTACTGCATTTGAAGATACGTGGCATTGGGGGATTGAAGCTGAGCGAACATTGCTTGAAATAAATAACTCGAAATTGGTATCGCCAAAAGTCAAAGATTTGATGAGCTTATTGCCTTCATTCTTGGGACGTAACGATATGATGGCCTACCTTGTAATGATGTGTATTCGGCTTGTGGAATTAAAGAGAGCATTAAAAAATGCAGGATCAATATACCTTCATTGTGATCCTACTGCAAGCCATTATCTTAAAATATTGTTAGATGGGATATTTGGGCCAAACAATTTCAGAAACGAAATAATATGGAGAAGAAGCAACGCACATAATAAGTTATCTCGCCAATACGGGCCAATTCACGACGTATTGTTGTTCTATTCCAAAACCGACAAATTTACATTCCATCCTCCTAAACGACCCCATTTCAAGCAATACATTGAAGACTTATTCCGTTATTCTGATAGTCATGGCCGATATAGAATCAACGAATTGACAGGAAGTGGAATACGGCATGGAGAAAGCGGCGAGTCATGGCGAAACTATAATCCAACAAGTAGAGGGCGTCACTGGGCCATATCTGCAAAGCTGTTCGGTGATTTAGTAATAAAAGATGAGAGTACGAGTCAGGAACTACTTGAAATACTTGATAAGAAAGGCTTAATTATACATCCGAAAGACCCAAAGGGATTCCCACGGTACAAACAATACCTTGAAGATGGTGATGGTGTATTGTTTCAAGATATATGGGCCTATCAACCATATACACAAGGGTTACTATATAATACGCAGGAAGGTATAGATGAAGATACAAAATGGCTTGAATCAGGAGAAGAAAGATTAGATTACCCTACACAAAAACCAGAAGGATTATTGGAACGTATATTGTTGTCGTCATCTGATGAAGGAGATATGATTCTTGACCCATTTTGCGGATGTGGCACAGCTGTTGTGACGGCAAACAAATTAAATCGCAAGTGGATAGGCATTGATATAACCCATCTAGCTATCGGTGTTATGAAATTGCGCTTATATAAGATGTTCCCTGGCATAAAATATTCGGTCAAAGGCGAACCAGAAGATCTTGAAGGCGCTAAAGAATTAGCTCGACAGAATAAATACGAGTTCCAGTGGTGGGCAGTTTCTAAGATTGGCGGCCAACCCTACGGAGACAAGAAAAAAGGTGCTGATACAGGTATCGACGGGTATCTATATTTTACAGACTACTCAACAGACAAAAACAAGGTTAAAAAGGCCATTATCTCAGTCAAGGCAGGAGGTCAAGTACATTCTTCTATGATTAGGGACTTAGGCCACGTAATTGACAGGGAAAAGGCCGAGTTTGGCATCTTCATTACACTTGAAAAGCCCACAGAGCCAATGGTTAAAGAATCAGCAACAAAAGGTTTCTATAATGCGCAATCAGGACATAACTACCCAAGAATACAGATATTGACAATTGAAGACATCATGCAAGGGAAGAAGCCCAATATACCTATGTGGGTAGCGCCTATTCAAGCACCACCCGTAGCAGTTAAAGTCGAAGGTAAAACCAAAAGGATGCTATAGGCATTTGTTAGGTAGAACTCATTTGCCACCCCTTAGAAACCAACCTATAACCCCTCTTACTTGTTTTCAACTCGGGCTTATGCGAACATAGGGAATACGCATGCCTTAGAAGACCTCCGACAAGGTCTTGGCTTTACTTAGTTTCGCCATTGAAGTATATCGAGGCGCCTGAGGTGCCTTGCCCTTGCCAGGCTGGTCCAGTTTGATAGGGCCGATTTCCCGCGCGGGTTCAGCGAATTCTAGGCAGTATTTTCCAGTGTCTTTCCAAGCCACTATCTTGTTCACTGGAGCTACATGCGTTATAGAAGATATGGGAGAAACTCTATATGCAGCAATATGCTTTATCTGTGGAATCATGCTGCTATGTATTCGAATTGCATACCAGCAATTTTCTCCTAAAAAGACTTCTTTGAATCCGTCTTCACGTGCTGGCACAACGATGGTATCCAATTCACCTATGTCAGCGACAGCCTCGCCTGCCTCAGCGACTGGTTCGCCAACATCTTGAAGGAATGGCTTAAATCTGTGCGCTTGCCTGCCCTTCTCGTCTCTATAGGTTTTAAACTCAATAATTTCTACAGGAAAACTAAATTGTTTTACCACTGCACTAAGTTCGTCAACCTCTTCGTCAATAATGACGACCGCTTGAAAGGGGGTTTCGAAGACTAGATATTCAAGGAGATTATCCAAGTTTCTATAACCCTTTTCCTTTGCATACTTCTCGCATGCATCCTGTATTGCCGACACTTTAGTTATTTCCTCAAATAATACTGCCTTGAGCTGTCGACCTGCCTGACGATAACTATGTGAAAACTCAAGCAGTTGTACACCAATATGCTTGAACAGGTCATGCTCGGAAAGTTCATTTTCTATAACGAATAGGCGTGGGTCATTTCTTCTCAGGTCAATAAGAAATGCATCTGGAACATTAACCTTTTTCCCCCTAGCTCCAATTCGGCGCTTGCAGTCCAGATAGTATCTCCCCTTACCAAAGATTTGCTTAGCATTCACCTTTACAGCCTGTTCAAAGCTTTCCTCACTATCCGGAGTAATCCACTCAAAAATATTATCTGGCGTTATTATTCGTGTCATTTTTCACCCCTTGAACCTTACAAAGCGGGATTATATATTTGACGCAGGTTTCTTAACATTTGTCATCGTAGTTATTTGTCTCGCCTATTAACATGGCTTTTTAGAACTTTCATCCAGTTGTTAAATGAATGATCTATAATATTTTGTTTTCCATCTCTCTTGCGAGCGTCCATTAAATCGTAAAATAGGGCAATAATAGTGAAAAAGAGACAAATTATAGCTAATATGGAAAAAATAATGAATGCTTTATACACAAGGACAGGGTAATCTTTGAGGAAATATAAAAGTTGTACCATGCCGAGTACCAAAAGTATGAAAGCACTAAAGAAATATGGCCCCCACCGCTTTGAGAATTCCAGCACGTAATAAAATATATACTAAATAATCGTATTAAACAATCTCCAACTATATCAGAACAAATGTACTCCCTGCGTCGAGTATTTAATCGCCAAATAATTTAATAATTACTGTGTTATCTCATCACTGGGATGCTGTCTATGGTATCCATTCGTTTGATGGAATTCAGCTTCAATGAACTGAGAAAATCGGCGCTTACAGGCCTGTAGTTGACCAGTTCCGGGCTAATATTGATGGTCTTCTTATCCCCGTTGATAAAAGGATAGTTCTTCATATCGTTGTTGTGCTTGTGACCATGGATTATCCAGCCGTTCCAGTCAATGGGCAGCCTGTCGGGGTCATGCACTAGTAGAAAGGTATACCTTCCGTTTTTGACCATTTGGTATTCTTTGGCATCCCTGATATCAACATCGTGTCTTCCCCTGATGAAATTAATTTTCCCTTTTAGTCTTTCCAGCCAGTAACCGGCAGGCCTAGCTTCTTTTCCAAAAGATAGGTCGCCCAGGAAATAAACCTCGTTAGAACCGACGATATTATTCCAGTTGTCCAGCAGGACTTCGTTCATTTCGTTAACGTTGGAGGAAGCAAACGGCCTGGCACAATAGTGAATTATATTTACGTGGTCCAGGTGGAGATCGCTGCTGAGAAATGACATATCTTGGTAACCGCTGAATTTGACTCCTTCTATGCCTTCGCTGATCCTGAATAGCTTCAGGGTCCTGCTCCATTCGTTAGCGCTCAGGGCTTCACCCCTGGTGAGCAACCTCTGCTGTAAAAAATCATACTCACAAATTATTTTCGACTGGTCATTCAGAAATGTTACCCTGAGAGCATTCAACGGCAAATAGAAGTATTTCATGCGGTAATCTTCGTTGTCTGCGGCGTGAGATGAATATTTCTCCGCCAGCACCTTATCGGTTGACACATAGGACCACAGGCTTTCGAATTCCCTGCTGTCAAGTTTATAGGCCAGAGTCGAGTGGAATAAAAAGTCTTCCTCTTTATCAAATGGCTGCGTCCTGGGTACAATTTTAAGTAGCCTCTGCGCCAGCTCCTGCCTGAACTTTTTAAATTCGGCAGCAGCAACTATGTTGAAGTATATGACCCGGCCCTGTTGACCGCTGATCCAGCGAAAACCGTCGATGAGATAAGGCAAGAACGAATAGCGCCTGCCGACAGTCAGGAGAGCCTCCTTAACCCGCTCCACCTGCTGATAGTCGGCAGAAAAGCTCCCGTATAACGAAATGTGAGGGACCCTGTGTATCTTATTCAGGGGCGTCCCGCAAAGCCGGCTGACCCTGGCAACAGACTCGGATAATTTTCTTTTGCCCGGACCTATGCGTACTTCTATAAGCATTTATCTTAGTATAGCATGTGATTTATTCGTTTATCCCCGTTGAAATGTTCAGAATCGAGATGACTTAAGTACTATGTTCTAAGGTACTAACTAGTCATTGAGAATTTCTTTTAGGCAGATATAATGGCTTTAGCAATACTGGGGCACATCTGTATTGCGGCCAAATAGGCAGTGAGATGACTGGAAAAATTAAAAGAATATTTCTGAATCTGCCAGGGTGGCAGAGAGGCTTTCAGGGGCTGGGATTGGCCGTCCTCTTCATGGCTGCCATTGTGGCGACCATGATTTATTCGTTCTGGGTTTGTAGCGCCGGACCCTTCTCTGCCGGTAAAGACGCAGAGACTGCAAATTCAATACGTTTTCAAGCCGTAAGCAATCCAGGTGCAAACGCTTTTCGCGCCACCGGCAGCGAAAATTACAGCAGTTCCGTCACCCAAGTACTTAATAAATTAAAGAATTCGACCGATGCCCCCTCACAATAGGATTTTTCCCTGCACCTAAATCTATAACCTTAATACAGTAATTTCAAGGGCCAAAAGGCCACGCTTTATTAACCGTTGCTCTTAATAATTTCCTAACCGATACAACACAACTGGCATGAAGTGTTGATTCCACAATGGTATGATTAGTGCCTATTTCTGCTTATACGGCGAGGTAAGTTTCTTAAATGAAAGTACTGGCATTTAACAGTAGCCCTCACAAGGATAAGGGCAACACAGCCCTTATCCTCAATCCCTTTCTTAAGGGTATGAGGGAGGCTGGTGCAAAGGTAGAGCTGTTTTATACCAGCGATCTGGACATCAATCCGTGCCGGGGTGAGCTCAACTGCATGCTGAAAACCCCAGGCAAATGTCTGCAGAATGATGACATACAAATGCTGACCCCTAAACTGGGTGCAGATGTGCTGGTATTTGCCAGCCCGGTATATATCTGGGCGGTAAACGGTCAAATGAAAAACCTGATGGACAGGATGATTCCCCTGTTGCCTCCTAATAAAGGCCGGGTAATACTGGTCTCCAGTTGTGGTCTCTGGGGGTTGGAAAACTTCCAACCCTTGATTTTACATATGAAAACATTATGCCGTAACATCGACCGCGTATTTGCAGGGGCTCTGCTCCGGCCGCACGCCGTATACTTGAAAATGATGCTGGAGGCTGGGTCACCGGTACAGGATATACTAGCGGCGGCTGAAGAAACTGGACGCCAGTTAGTTGTGGATCACACCATAGCCCTCAAAACGCTGAACATAATCAGCCGCGAACTTGTATCGCTGGAGACGTGGAACCAGCGGGCAAAACAGCGATTCAACCCGGCTACCGGGTCATCAGATTAGCATTTTGATTGATACAGATAACAAAGGGTTAGCATTGTTGATTGGATACAAACTTATTAGTTGATTGCCGAGAATATTATACCTTTGCCGCCGCCCCTACCGCGCCCACGTTTCTTAGTAGATCCCTCAAGTAACGCCCGGTCGCAGACCCTTCTATTTGCGCCACCTGCTCCGGCGTTCCCGTGGCTATGACATAGCCACCATCATCCCCAGCCCCAGGCCCCAGGTCGATTATGTGATCCGCATTTTTTATCACGTCAAGATGATGTTCGATTATGACTACTGTATTCCCGGAATCAACCAGCCTTTGCAGCACCCTGAGCAGGCAATCTATATCGGCAAATGACAGACCCGTGGTAGGCTCATCCAGTATGTAGACGGTCTTGCCCGTAGACCTGCGTGATAATTCTGTAGCTAGTTTTACGCGCTGCGCTTCGCCGCCCGACAAGGTGGGCGCAGGCTGGCCCAGTCTCATATAACCCAACCCAACGTCCTGCAGGGTTCCCAGCTTATTCTTGATTTTGGGGAAATTTTCGAAAAAGGCCGTAGCCTCCTCGATGGTCATGTCCAGCAGATCGGCTATATTCTTACCCTTGAACTGAATCTCCAAAGCTTCACGGTTGTAACGTTTTCCTTTGCATACCTCGCAAGGCACTGTTACGTCGGTCAGGAACTGCATTTCTATCTGTATATAGCCCTCGCCCTGACAGGCCTCGCACCGGCCCCCGCGCACGTTGAAGGAAAACCTGCCCGGACCATAGCCACGCACCCTTGCTTCAGGCACCGAAGCAAACAGCTCCCTGATGGGTGTGAATGCGCCGGTATAGGTGGCAGGATTGCTGCGCGGCGTGCGACCTATGGGAGACTGGTCGATATTGATAACTTTGTCTATGTTCTCAGTCCCGATGACTGCATCGCATTTGCCGGGTTTTTCTCTGGACTGATAAAAAATCTGCGCCAGCTTCTTATACAACACGTCGTTCATGAGGGTGCTCTTACCGCTGCCGGACACCCCGCTGATACATACCAGCTTGCCCAGAGGTATCTTAACATCGATATCCTTCAAGTTGTTTTCGGCGGCGCCCTTGATCACCATATATTTGCCGGAGCCGTTCCTGCGTTTCTTGGGCATGGGTATCTCTTTGGCCCCACTCAAATACTGCCCCGTTACGGAGGCACGGCTTCTCATCACATCTTCGATGGTGCCGGTAGCAACTATTGAACCGCCGTGCTCACCTGCGCCTGGCCCGAGATCGACGATGAAGTCCGCCGCCCGCATCATAGCTTCATCGTGCTCCACGCTAATTACCGTATTACCCAAATCCCTCAGCTTCTTGAGGGTAGCTATCAACCTGTGGATGTCAGCGGGATGCAGCCCGATGGTTGGCTCGTCACAAATATATAGAACTCCCATCAGCCCGCTGCCGATCATAGTTGCCAGCCTGATACGCTGTGTTTCGCCGCCGCTCAATGTCATCGAGGCGCGTTCCAGTGTAAGATAGCCCAAGCCTATATCTTTCAAGAATCCCAGCCTGGCATTTATCTCCTTGATGATCTGCTGAGCGATGGTCTTTTCATTCACGCTCAATATAGACTTGCCATCCCGCATACCCGTAACAGCTGTCATCCAGGAACCAGCCTCTACCGCCGACATGGCCGTCACATCCATAATATTCTTGCCATCGATCTTCACCGCTAACGATTCCGGCTTCAATCTTTTACCATCGCAGGCCAAGCAGGGGGAAGCCGACATATATTTTTCTATCTCCGCACGCCTGTTCTCCGATTCCGTTTCCCGGTAAAGCCTCTCAAGATTGGGGATGACGCCTTCAAAACCCACCGCATATTCACGCACCTTGCCGAAGCGATAACGGTACCTGTGCTTTTCGGGGTTTTCTCCGTAGAGGACCAGGTTTAGCTGCTCTTTAGTAAGCCTTTTTATCGGTATCCGCAGTGAGAAACCGTAGCGCTCGGCTATCTCTCCTAGCTGGCTTAAATACCAGCTATAGGTAGCCCAGGGCCTGATAGCCCCCTCCGCGATGGTCAGGTTTTTATTGGGTATCACCAGGTCGGGGTCGATTTCCAGCTTGAAACCCAACCCGGTGCAGGTGGGGCAGGCGCCGTGCGGGCTATTGAAGCTGAATGTACGGGGAGCTATCTCACCCAGGCTGATCCCGCAGTTTACACAGGCGAAGTGCTCGGAGAAAAGCAGGTCCTCGCCTTCCGCTATCGAGATCAATGCCACGCCCCCTCCCAGCTTGAGCGCCGTCTCAACTGAGTCGGAGATTCTGGCCGTATTGCTGCCTTCGCCGGTTACTATACGGTCCACCACCACTTCCACGGTATGTTTCTTATTCTTGTCGAGGTTAAATTCCTCCGAAAGGTCACGGACATATCCATCCACCCTAACACGCACAAACCCGGCCTTGCGCAGGTCATCGAATATCTGCTGGTGCTCGCCTTTCTTGTCCCTGATAAGTGGCGAAAGTATCATAATCCGTTTGCCCGCCTCTATGTTCAGCACAGCATCCACGATTTGTTGCACGGTCTGGCGTGCTATCTCACGCCCGCACTGCGGGCAATACGGCCTGCCGACACGCGCAAACAAGAGCCGCAGATAATCATATATCTCGGTGACAGTGCCCACGGTCGAACGCGGGTTATGCGAAGGTCCTTTCTGGTCGATCGATATGGCAGGGCTTAATCCCTCAATATAATCGACGTCCGGTTTATCCATACGTCCCAGGAACTGACGGGCATAGGCAGAGAGCGATTCGATGTAGCGCCTTTGTCCCTCAGCATAGATGGTATCGAAAGCCAGCGAGCTCTTGCCGGACCCCGAGACGCCGGTTATGACCACCAGCTTGTCGCGGGGTATGGTTAAATCTATATTCTTAAGGTTGTGCTCGCGTGCGCCACGCACAACTATATTATTAAGCGTCATAAAATTTCCCTTTGTCTGAACAGACCATACTATTGTAGCACTGTCAATCGGGAGGTATAAAAAGAAGGAGGCCGGTTACAAACCGGCCTCCTGAAGTGCCATTGACTCATCAATCTGGAATTATTTGGCAACCGGCCCAATAGGCCAGACAACTTTCCCGTATACTTCGTTAAGTACCTGCGCCAGACCGGCATAGATAGCTGAAAAACCGCAAATAATCCCTTCGTATCCGGTGATCATGCCTACGACCGGATTGCCTGTTATGTCATGAATGGCAAGCAAGAAGAAAAGTAAAGTAAGCGTTCCAAATACAACCTGCAATGCCCGGTTGAGCTTTAAGGTCCCCACGAATAAAACCAGGGTGAAAATACCCCACATGATAAAATAGGCGATCATACCCCCACCATCCGTTTTATCCCACCAGCCGATTTTGGGCATTACCAGCAGCGCTACGAGTGAAAGCCAGAAAAGTCCATATGACGTGAACGCCGTTGCGCCGAATGTATTTCCCTTTTTCCATTCCAATATACCAGCGATCACCTGTGCGATACCACCATAGAATATGCCCATGGCTAGGATCATCGAACCCAGAGTGAAAATCCCTGCATTGGCCAAATTAAGGAGAACAGTGGTCATGCCAAATGCAATAAGTCCCAGCGGTGCTGGATTTGCCGTTGTGTCTTTAATCGACCTTAGAATCTCGGTGCCTTCCTGTTGTGCCAAATTGCTACCTCCTCTTTATTATTAGTGAATGAAAATACTGGCTCGTTATTATACGTGGCTGTCACAGGAGGTGTCAACGCACGTACGCACAATCAGCCAGGTCATATCAATGCCATTATCGGGCAAAGAAACGGCGCTGCCTTACGGGCAGCGCCGTTTCTGAAGTGCTTGATATTAGATCCGGTTCTTGACCAAATCGTCGACAACAGCGGGGTCAGCCAGGGTGGAAGTATCACCCAGGTTGGACACATCATTGGCAGCGATCTTGGTGAGTACCCTGCGCATGATCTTGCCGCTGCGGGTCTTGGGCAGGCCGTCGGCCCACTGGATCTTGTCCGGGAGAGCGATGGGGCCGATCTCTTTGCGCACATGTGCGATTAGCTCTTTCTTGAGATCGTCCGACTTCTCTACACCGGACTTGAGGGTTACGTAGGCATAGATGCCCTGGCCTTTGATATCGTGGGGCATGCCGACCACGGCAGCCTCTGCGACCTTGGGATGGGAGACCAGAGCGCTCTCGACTTCAGCAGTACCGATCCTGTGGCCGGATACGTTGATAACGTCATCAATGCGGCCCATCAGCCAGTAGTAGCCATCCTCGTCAACCCTGGCGCCGTCGCCGGTAGTGTACACGCCCGGGTTCTGGACGAAGTAGGTATTCTTGAATCTCTCGGGATCGCCATAGACCGTGCGCATAAGGCCGGGCCATGGTTTCTCGATGATAAGCGAGCCGCCCTCATTGACGCCTGCAGTAGTGCGGTCTTCCCTAATAACTTTGACTGCAACGCCGAAGAACGGAAGAGTCGCAGAACCCGGTTTCAGAGGCCATGCGCCGGGCAGCGGGGTGATCAGGATGCCGCCTGTCTCGGTCTGCCACCAGGTATCGACGATCGGACACCTGCCGCCGCCGATCAAGTTGTAATACCACATCCAGGCTTCAGGATTGATCGGCTCGCCGACCGTGCCGAGAAGCCTGAGTGAGGACAGGTCATGCTTCTTGACCCAGTCATCACCGTCTTTCATGATAGCGCGGATGGCGGTGGGGGCGGTGTAAAGGATATTGACCTTGTATTTCTCGACGATGTCCCAGAACCTGTCCGGTTTGGGATAGTTGGGTACGCCTTCGAACATCAGGCTGGTAGCGCCCATGGCCAGAGGTCCGTAGACGATATAGCTGTGGCCGGTTACCCAGCCGATATCGGCTGTGCACCAGAATGTATCTTCATCTTTGTAATCGAAGATATAGTGGAACGTGGTCATGCAGTACAGGAGATAGCCAGCAGTAGTGTGCAATACACCCTTGGGCTTGCCGGTGCTGCCGCTGGTATACAGGATGAACAGGGGATCCTCGGCATCCATTTTCTCAGCTTCGCATGGTTTTTTAACGTCGGCGGCGGCCATTTCATCATTCCACAGTACGTCGCGGCCGGCTACCATCGGGGCATTGTTGTTGGCGCGGCTGACTACGATAACCTTTTTCACACTGGGGGCTAATTGCAGGGCCTGGTCGGCATTGGCTTTGCTGTTGACAACCTTGCCGCCGCGATAATAACCGTCAGCGCAGATAAGGAGGGAAGCCTGACAGTCAACTATCCTGTCTTTCAAAGCGTCGGCGCTGAAGCCACCAAATACGATGCAGTGAATGGCGCCGATCCTGGTGCAGGCCAGCATGGCAATAGGCAGTTCCGGTATCATCGGGAGGTAGATAGTGACACGGTCGCCTTTCTTGACACCATGCTTTTTGAGCACGTTGGCCATCTTGTTGACTTCGTACCAAAGTTGTTCGTACGTATAAGTCCTCGAGTCTCCGATATCGCCCTCGAAAATGATGGCGGCCTTGTTCTTGCGCCAGGTGGGCAGGTGCCTGTCGAGGCAGTTGTAAGATACATTGAGCTTGCCGCCAACGAACCATTCATGCTTGGCATTCTTGAAATCGCTGACAAGGACCTTGTCCCATTTCTTGAACCAGTCGATCCGCTTGGCCTCGTCGGCCCAGAAACCTTCCATATCATCTATGGATTTTTTATACAATTTCTTGTATTCGCCCAGGCTTTTGATATAGGCGTTCTTGATGAATTCCTTGGACGGGGGAAATTTTCTGTTTTCGACCGACATAGAGGTGATGGTTGATTTTTTCTCTTCGGGTTTGTCTGCCATAACTTGCTTTATTGATCCTCCTTAAATTTGTTTTTTATCAGGGTAAGTTTCTATACAAGGGCTTTTTACTGGGAAACACCATTACAGACTTGTCAGAACTGATCAAATAAAAAAATTACCGCTTTACGGGCATAGTACAACCAAACGAAAATGATACATTATGAAATTTGGACTGTCAAGCTTAAGTCAAGCTTCTATGATTTCTGCCTGCTGCTGGCTGCGTACGTATTTAAATATCTCCCAGACAGTGGCGGCGACCGGCAGGGCCAGGATCATACCCCAGAACCCGCCCACGTATCCTCCTACCACCAGCAGTACCATGACTATTGCCGGATGGATCTGCATGTATTTGCCCTGTATCCAATTGACAAAAACTGTGTTCAATAACACTTGCACGGCAACAAAAACCAGCAGTACCCATAGGATCCTGTCGGGCGCAAGAGCCAGCGTAATGACGGCAATTATCAAGCCGGAAATGACGGGGCCTACAATAGGGATGAACTGCATAACAGCTGTGACGGCGGCCAGCGCCGGGGCGTAATCTATCCTCAAGGCCAGCAGCCCCAGGAATACCATCGTTCCTGCTATCAGTCCCAAAATTATTTGAGAGCGCAGGTAGCGTCCCATAGCGTTGGCGATGATGTTGAGCATGTTACCGGCATGTTTGGCCGCATTGGGCGGCAATATGTCATAAAAATACCGCTGGAATGACTCGTAATCCATGAGGATAAAGAACAGGAAAAATGGCATAATCATGAAACCTATTATGGTGGGCACACTGCCGGGTATGAGCGCCACGCTCCCCATGACAAAATCCTGTATAAATTTACCTGCGGCAGGGCCCAGATTATCTATGAAAGAACCGATTTGTAAAGCAAGGGTCTGTGGTACGTTGCCCTTAAAATTCTTCACCCAGTCGGTGATTTGGCTGGCGCTCATAGTAAGGAATTCGGGTGCTTTGAGGATCAATACATTGGAGGCACTGGCCAGCGCAGCCCCAATATAGGCTGTAAACAATATTAGCAGAAGCGTAATTATGATAAACAAAATGATTATCGATATAACGCGTTTGGCTTTCTGTGCCTTGCCTTTGTAAGGCAAAATTCCCTCGAACCATGTGACCAGAGGCATTAGTAGATAGGCAAGCAAAATACCGACCAGAAAAGGGATAAGTACCGCCATGGAAACTACCATCAACCACAGCGCTATAACTATAGCAACCACAATTAGAAAAGGCTGCCAGTATTTCCTCAATTGGCTGACGTTGGACATATCTTCTATACCTCATCTATATAATGCGCATACTTACTAAAACCGGGATATACGGAAAAGGCATCGATTCCTATATGCAAACATGTTATTTATCGCTAACAACTTATTAGTATCTTAGAGCGTCCCGAGATGCTTCTACTCCTCCTCGCCGGCCATTCTGCTGGATACTGCATCCTTCATGCGCCTGACAGCTCCCGCAGCCTTCTCTTTAGCTTCCACGGCCTTCTCTTTGACCATCCGGCGCGTCTCTGAACCGTGTTGCGGGGCGTAAAGCAAACCCACAGCCGCGCCGATTATGGCCCCGATGATGAGCCCCGCAAAGAAACCCGAACTGGAATCCCTATTCATCTTGCCCCTCCTTTTTCTTGAATATGCTGCTGAATAAGTTGATGCCCTGGACAATACCCTGGATCATCGTGCCCAGTTGGGTAACCGGACGTATAACTTCCTTGTCGGCATAGTCCACGATATCGGCTACTTTGCCAACTACCGCATCGGCCGATTCAAGCAGTGATATAGTCCGCTTATAAAATAGATAGATTATCACTGACATGAATATTACAGCTATCGTAGCTATCAGACCCCATACGATGATGACCATGTCACGCCACGTTGCCAGATCCATAAAACTAACCTCCCCGTATTAAATATATTTCTATATCACAAGTTTAAACTGAGATAATATATTCCCGATCCGCTGCTGACAATTTTAAAACCTGCTTTGTCGAAGACCGATAGCATGGGCTTATTTTCGTAAAGCACCTCGGCAACGAAAGCCAGCAATCCATTTCTTTTACCAAGGTAAATAAGGTAGTTCAACAGCTCGGTCCCAATGCCCTGCCGCTGGTCCTTGTCGCGGACAGCAAAGGCAACCTCAGCACTGTGCACGTCCTGGCCGATACCGTACTGCCCTACTCCCACTATCTCTTCCCTATCTTCCTTGCCTATTGTCGCCATGATAACCGTTTCCTGTGTATAGTCGATAATCACGAATTCCTGCAGTCGTTCGTGCGGCATGTCTTTCCTGCTTGAGATAAACCGCCGGTACAGGCTTTGATCTGAAAGCGAATAGAAGAAATCCTTTAACAGCGGCTCATCGCTGATTTTTACTGGTCTGAACAGAAGCTGAAGGCCGGTCTTGGTTGTTCTGAACGATTCAAGTGCCTCCGGATATTCTCCTCTTTTACCCGGCACAAAGGCCTGATCTTTGAAAATTATATTTAGTTTCTTGGCTTCCTCAATCAACCAGGGGCGGAACCTGGGGTGCGCTATCGCTATGAGCTCCATAGCACGCTCACGTACATTCTTGCCGTGTAAATAAGCGATACCATATTCTGATACGACATAATGTATATCACCGCGCACCATGGTCACTCCGGAACCCTCCGATAAAAACGGCACTATCCTCGAAACGGAATCGTTTTGAGCTGTGGATTGTATAGTGAGAATCGTCTTCCCGTTGAGCGACAAAATAGCTCCGCGCATAAAATCGGCCTGCCCTCCCACACCGCTGTAAAAGGTCTTGCCGATCGATTCGGCGGTGGCCTGTCCGGTCAGGTCGATTTCAAGTGCGCTGTTGATAGCAACCATATTGTCGTGCTGAGCGATGATCAGGGGATTATTGGTGTAGTCGATAGTGCGAAATTCTATCGAAGGGTTATCGTCAATGTAATCGTAGGTCTCTTTCTTGCCCATGCAAAAGGTGGCTACCGTTTTCCCATGGTCGATCTTTTTTTGAGAGTTGTCTATGGCCCCGATTTTCATCAAATCTGCGATGCCGTCAGACATTAATTCAGTGTGTACACCGAGGTGTTTTTTACCGTTCAAACACCTTATCATAGAATTGAGACGACTGCCGTATCCAATCTGAATGGTATCACCATCCTGCACAAGGCGTGATACATAGCTGCCTATGCGTTTAGCAATCTCATCATCCACCGGCATGTCAAACTCCAGCACCGGCTCATCGTGCACAATTAAATAATCGATGCGGTCTAAATGCAAAAAGCCGTCTCCCTGCACACGGGGCATATTGGAATTGAGCTGTGCTATGACCAAAGGAGCCCTCTCAACGGCCTCCTTAACGATATCTACGCTTATTCCCAGGTTCACATATCCATGGCGGTCTGGCCAGGATGTCTGAATCATCGCCACATCGACAGGCACAATGCCGCGCCTGAAAAGATGGGGCACCTGTGATAGAAAAATAGGCGTGTAATCCGCCAATCCGGCATTAACCGCACCGCGGGTATTGTCGCCAATGAAAAAAGAATTATGCCTGAAATTTGATTTGAATTTTTCCTGAGTATAGGCCGCTACTCCCAGGGTCCATACCTGTAATACTTCGGCATCGAAGAAAGCCTTGGGATTGGATTCTACGTAATCGACCAGCGATTTGACGAGATATTGAGGCTCGGCGCAGGCCGTGCCAATAAATATGCGGTTGCCGGGATGAATTTTACTGAATATTTCCTTTTCATCGGCGAATTTAGCCGGATATGCTTGCTTAAATTGCTCCAGTCTCTCATAGTCGCCCTGATCATCCATGATATCCTCCGATGAATACAATTATACTGATATGCTATATGAGAATTGTATCATAGGCCAATCTAGAATAATAAAGGAAGCCCTGCGTGCGCGCAGGGCTTCCCGACTGTTAAGACCAGATGTAATTATTTGAAAGATAGTGACTGACAGATCTCTTGGATCGTCTTCTTGGCGTTTCCACCGCCGATGGTTCCGCCCATGGCGTTCACCGTCTTATCGCCCTTGGTGGCGCTGATGGCATAGAAGTAGAAGTTATAGATGACGATTTTAGCGGTATTTTCTGACGCAGTGGCAGTTGTTACCGACCCGTTCAGGGTGAATGGCGTGGTGGAGGTTGTTTTCGCCGTTACCTTATACTGCTGGAAAGCTGCACTATTATCAAGCAAGGTTTTGGCAACCGTGCTCAGATCTGTTACAGCGGGGATAACGTCAACATAAATTCTATCTCCCGTCGCATTAGAAGGATCTACTGCTGCCTGAAAAACTGAAGTGGGCGCACCGGGAGTTTCCGATTTCCATTTTGCAGGATATTGCACGGTGAATCCAACTGCATCGTTGGTATAAGTGGCTGAATCGCCCCAGGTGTGAGTTCCTGCGGGAGCTGCCGGGGCTGCGGGAGCTGCCGGGGCTGCGGGAGCTGCCGGGGCTGCGGGAGCTGCCGGGGCTGCCGGGGCTGCGGGTGCTGCCGGGGCTGCGGGTGCTGCCGGCGCACAGGATGAGGCAATAACTGCCAATGCAATGACCAGGATTGCTACTACGAATAACGCTTTGCTTTTGAACACTTGTCTGGGCTCCTCCTTAAATAATAATTTATTGAAATTATATGAATTGAACGCCTGCTAATTTAGGAGAACTCCTCTCACCTCCTTTTACACAGTCACTACCATTAGATGTGGCAATGCGTTGTGCATAAAAATACAACAAACGCCGTTGTAAGTCAAGCATACGAAGCCACCGGATTTCAAGATGGAGCGAGGAAATCGCTTTAATCCCTACTCCGGACGCCAATTTTTGGTCGATCAGCCAGTCGAGGGCTCCCTCCATATGCATTCTTGTACTCACAATGGTTTTACGTGTAAAATACCTTACTATAGAATGGCGTAGCACTCCCTTTAGCCGAAGTGCAGCTTTAAAAATGGGATTTAAGATACTAATTGCCGATAGTAATGCCAGGTTTATGAGTATGCTCGGACGGGCACTGCTCGATTCCGACTACGCCCTCTATCCGGCTGAGTCCAAAGAGACCGCACTGAAACAGATAACCCACTATGATGTAGATGCCTGCATTATCGATGTAGACCTGCCGGGCGGCATCGAAGAGATATTACAGGCATGTATGAGCAAATCGAAACCCATTGTAGCTATGGGCGTCTCCGCCCTCAAAGAAACTGAGAAGCTTATTGAAATAATGTACTACGGCATACCTTATGTAAAGAAATTCAGCGCCGAAGGGGATGCTAAGCTGGACCATATTATAGCTCGTATGAACGTTATGTTGAGGACACTGCTTATCTTCAGCAAAGATGGCGAGTACGAGCGTGGTGTTGTGGCCGGTCTGGAAAGCAAAGGCTACAAGGTTTTTACCACTGAGAATGCCGAAGACCTGGTGCACACATTTTTACTTAGTGAGCCCAAAGCCGTCCTGGTTTATTTCCCGACATCCGAGGATGTGGATGAACTGGCCAAGATAAGGAAGATGGATAACCGGCTGCCCATCGCCATCGTATTAAATAACGTGCTGCCGGAGATGAACGGTCTTCTAAAAGATAAGTCTACAAAGCTGCTCGAGCAGGATGAAGTGTCGGATTACCTGGATAAACTATAAGCTATATCTCAATCGGCACACTCACCCTGACCTCAGTCCCTTTTCCCGGTTTCGACTTTATCGTAAGAGAACCGTTAAGCAAAGTAACCCTCTCCTGCATACCTACCAGCCCCAATTTCCCACTGGGCGATAGATCACCCACGGTCTGGGGTAACTCGAATCCCTGCCCGTTATCGACAATGGACGCATTGACGCTGGAATCTTCAAACTCGACCCAAACTTCCGCCTCTGAGGCCAAAGCATGCTTGCTGACATTATTTAGCCCCTCTTGAATAATCCTGAAAAGTATCAGCTCCATTTCCGGCAGCAATCGCTGTTCCTTACCGGTTATTTTTAATAAAATGTCGATGCCGCTTTCCTCGGACTTTTGTTTAACCAGCCATTTTACGGCTGGCATGAGTCCAAGGTCATCAATAATGGACGGGCGCAGGTCCTGACTGAAACGCCTGATGCCCTGCAAAGTCACTCCAATCCTTTGTCTTATATCCTGCAGCATCCTTCTCTGCTGCTCCGGCAAGGTCAGATTATCCCGGATAAAGTTATCCATTTGCCTGGAAATGGCAAACAAAGCTTGTGCAGTATCGTCATGCAGTTCGCGCGAAATCCTCTTGCGCTCTTCTTCCTGTGCCCTTGTAATTTGATTGAGGTAAAAGCGCAGGTTATTCTGCATCCGCCTTTCTACCGATACATCTCGGCCAATATGCTGAAAACCTACCGGCTCGTTATCTATGGTCATTAAACTGGATGTAACCATGACCGTTTTCCTTACGCCATCCTTGGTCACAGTTTGCTGTTCATATGGCTGTGCAAAAGGTTCTCCGTTTAACAGTTTGTTCTTTACTTCGACTGCCAGTTTGATCATCCCCTCATCCATGAACTCCTGCACCCTTCTGCCTATGAACTCCTCGATGGGATAGCCGGTCAGATCCTGGGCAGCTTTATTAGCGGCCAGTATCCTTCCATCGATGTCATGAAACCAGATGGCGTCATGGGCGTTTTCAAACAGGTTCCTGTAGTCACGAGCCGATTTGTAAAGCTGGTCTGCTATCTGTTTGGCTTCCTCATACAGTTTGGCATTGGTAAGAGCCGATGCTATCTGCCCGGCAATGGTACTTAACAGGTCGATCTCGTCTGGCAAGAAGGTCCTTGGCCGTCGCATGGCTACGCACAGAGTGCCTATTACCTCACCCTTGGATTTCATGGGAACTATCAGCATGGGATGAAGCTTATTGCGAATAACGGCAGGCCTGGTCAGGCGAGAATCGCTTGACGCGTCAGGTACCAGCATAACTTCGCCGGTGGCTGCCACCTTTCCATTAAAGCCTTCTCCCAGTTTCACGTGATCGAGTTCCTTGGCGGAGTCGGAGGAAATGCCCTCATAGGCTGTCAATATCAGGTCGCTCTCGCGGGGCTCGATGGTATAGACCAAAATGACTTCAACCTCCATAACCTCGCCAACCATCTCCACCGCCCTCTCAATAACCTTGGCAGGCTCCAAATACTGGCTGAGAGCATTGGAAATCGTGTTCAGCGTCGCAAGCCTGCGCGCATTAGCCCTGGCTTCACGAATCCTGGCCTGTAATTGCTCCTGTGTATTCTCAAGCGCAGCCACAGCCCTTTTATATCGCTTATCATCGTCCTCTTTGATGTGCACGAAGTATACAAATGCCAGGCCGGCTACCGTAACTAAAATTAATTCCAGTATTGCATCACTCACATTGGGCGTATAGAGAAGAGCCTGCGGCAACATCACAGCCAACGATGCTACTATCACAACCAGCGCCGGGAGTATTCCAAATACGAAACCCGCATAAATAGCTATGAGCAGAAACAGGTTTCGCTCAATAGTATGGCGGCTAAGGTTGAAAAGAAATACATTGGATGTGATACCCGACGGCCATATCACGTCCCTGTACAAGAAAAGGGTTACCAGACCGAAAAGGACGAGAATAACCCAGAAATGATAGTGTATCCAAATCTTATTCGGGATCTTCATGACTGATGGACTTCAGACTGTTTACTTTGAGGGTTGGCAGCGACAGAGATCACGGCAGTTCTTCTAGAGTCAGCCATCCCTTCTTTAAACCATAAACGATTGCTTCAGAGCGGGAACCTACGCCCAATTTGTTAAATATGCTGCGTAGATGGGTTTGCACGGTCCTGACACTTAGAGTTAGGCTATCGGCTATTTCCATATTGCTCATGCCTTTGGCTGCCAGTCGCAGCACTTCCATCTCCCTATCGCTAAGGACCTCGCCGGGCACCTGGGCTTGTTCTTCGACGGGTGATCTCAACCGGTTCAGTACCTTTTTCATTATCTTGGGATGAAGTACAGGTTCACCCGCCATAACCTGTCTGATAGCTTCTATTAGTTCCTCGCCGCTGGCCTCCTTGAGCAGATATCCTGCAGCGCCGGCTTCGAGAAGAGCAAAGACATACTCATCGTCATCATAACCTGTGAGGACCAGGATGGCTATATTGGGGTAAATCGCCTTTATTTGCTTGGTGGCTTCGATGCCGTTCAACCTGGGCATGGATACGTCCATGATAATGATCTCAGGCTTATATTTCTTGGCCAGCTCCACCGCCTCAATCCCATCACTAGCTTCGCCTACTACCTCAAAATCCTCTTGCGATTCCAGGAGACGCCTGGTGCCTTCCCTGACTACTTTATGATCTTCGGCAAGAAGAATCCGTATTTTCTCCATTATTTATATCTCCGCCATCTTTGTGATTATATACACAATAAATATACTATTCAAGCGAAAGAACATCTATTTCAGTACAAATACGTAAGCATTTTAGGTTAAAAGCATTTAGTGAACAATTTCCCTGTGCAGATACAAATCCTTAGTAAAGACGTATTTATTCTCTTAAACTGAAATTAAGCTTTGAGGCGGATGCAGGGGCAGGCTCTTTTCTTTACATTTAATAGATGGTCCATACCTTATATATTATCATGACTCCTATGGACCGGAGGTGAGTCCCATCTCACAGGATATTATTGAAAAGCTCAACCAGGCGACTCAAGTAAATTCGGAGGAGCACGCCAGCTTCTGGTCAGACAAATCGCCCTGCTGGGAAATGTGTCACTGCCCGGCCATGATCCGGGAGGAATGTCCTTCTCCCAAATATCTATTTTTACCGTGCTGGCAAATAGAGGGCACGTATTGCAAGCTTGATGATTATGGCGAAGCAGGCATTGACACCAGCATCTGCGAGGTGTGCAGAGTCTACAAAAAGTACGGAAACGGTGAGCCTATCAAGCTTAAACTTTTCGGCAGGGGTCTGGATAGTTCTTTGAAGTCTCTGGAGAAGGCGGCCGGACGTTGACTGCGTATCTAAAAAAGATTAGAATTAATGTTTGGTCGGGTCAAATATCTTGTAATCTCAAAAGGGGAATAGTGTTGAAAGACGTTATTCCCTTTTTTGATGTATATAGCCTGAGTTAGGAGGATTATTATGGCAAAACAAAAATCAGCCCCAACACCTACTTCCGACACCGGTAGAGGCTTCGCGGGCAAGGCATTCCAGCAAATCCAGGGCATCATAGACGATACAGGTGGCCAGGCCGGTGCTCCAATCCGCGTTTTGCAGCAGGCACAGGGCATCATCGGTTATCTGCCCCCAACCGTGTTAAAGACCATCTCCAGGGACCTGAAAATCCCCCTGGCTGAGCTACACGGAGTTGTAACGTTCTACAGTTTCTTCACCATGCAGCCCAAGGGCAGGCACGTTATACAGGTTTGCCTGGGTACAGCTTGCTATGTAAGGGGAGGTCAGGACATTCTCGACCTTTTGAAAAAGGATTTCGGACTTGAGCCGGAGGGAATCACCCCGGACGGCAAGTTCTCTCTCGAAATAGTCCGCTGCCTCGGCTGCTGCGGCCTGGCTCCTGTGATTGCCATAGGCGACGATATACACCGCAAGGTCAAACCCGGTCAGATAAAAGATATCCTGAGTATGTACCATTAGGAGGTAAATGAAGTGCCTAAGATAACCTCTATTGAAGAGTTAACTAAATTAAAAAAGGCAGTCGAGCCCCGGCTTAAAATTCGCGAGGATGCGAATTTCGGCCATTTTAAGGCCACCTCTGAGATCTGCATTCAGCAGTGCAGGGGCATGGGCTGCACCGCTGCCGGCGGCGACAAGGTAACAGAGCTATTTGAAGACCTCATCAAGAAGAAGGGCCTGGATAGCAAGATAAATATCGTCAGGACCGGCTGCCTCGGCCCCTGCGAAATGGGCCCCACAGTCATCGTCAATCCCGGCGATATCCTCTACGTCAGGGTCAAACCCGAAGATGTACAGGAAATATTTGATAATCACATCTTGAAAGGCGAAGTGGTGGAAAGGCTGGTCTATCACGATCCGACCACTAACAAAGCTGTACCAGAACGCCTCAAGATCAACTTCCTGGCCGATCAGGAGTTCCGCATCCTGCATAATAACGGCATCATCGACCCCTGGAATATCGAAGAATACATAGCCCGCGGCGGTTATGAAGCCCTGGCTAAGGCTCTCTACAAAATGAAGCCCGACGATATTCTGGAAGAGGTCAAGAAATCAGGCCTCCGCGGCAGGGGCGGCGCCGGCTTCCCAACAGCTACCAAATGGGGATTTCTGAAAAGCTCGCCCGGCACCGTTAAATACCTGGTTTGCAACGGCGACGAGGGCGACCCCGGCGCATATATGAACCGCGCTGTGCTGGAGGGCAACCCGCACTCCATCATCGAGGGCATGGCACTGGGCGCATACGCCGTAGGCAATGTCAAGCAGGGTTTTGCTTATATACGTGCCGAATACCCGCTGGCCATCGAGACACTGAGCGCCGCCATCGCACAGGCACGTGATTATGGCCTGCTCGGCAAGAACATTCTGGGCACCGATTTTGAATTCAACCTGGATATCTTCCCCGGCGCGGGCGCTTTTGTCTGCGGCGAGGAAACGGCCCTGTTGATTTCTATCGAGGGCAAACGCGGCATGCCCAGGCAAAGGCCACCGTTCCCCTCCGATAAAGGCCTTTTCGGCAAGCCTACCGCTATCAATAATGTGGAGACCTGGTCGATTATCCCGCGAATAATTCGCGAGGGTTCCGCCTGGTTTGCCAGCGTGGGCAGCGAGAAGAGCAAGGGTACCAAGTCATTCAGTCTGGTAGGCAAAGTTAACAACGTAGGTCTGGTGGAAGTCCCGCTGGGCACCAGCCTCGGTAAAATAGTATTCGACATCGGTGGCGGCGTCCCCAAGGGCAAGAAATATAAGGCTACCCAGATGGGCGGCCCATCGGGCGGCGTCATACCCATTGAGCACATCAACGTCCCGGTCGACTATGAGTCGGTTACAGCTCTGGGCGCCATCATGGGATCAGGCGGCCTCGTTGTCATGGACGAGGACAACTGCATGGTTGATATCGCCAAGATGTTTCTGGGCTTCACCAGGGACGAGTCATGCGGCAAATGCGTACCCTGCCGTGCAGGTATACCCAAGCTGCTGTCGCTGCTCACTAAGATCGCCAGCGGCAATGGCACCCTTCAGGATATCGACACAATCCTTGAGCTTTCAGAAATGATCCAGAACGCATCGATATGCGGCCTGGGCCAGACGGCTCCCAATCCGGCAGTTTCGACCATCCGGCACTTCCGCGAAGAGTATGAATCACACATCATCGATAAGAAATGCCCCGCTTCGCTGTGCCAGGCGCTATTCAAAGCGCCCTGCCAGCATACCTGCCCGGTAGGGCTGAACGTTTACGGCTACATAGCTTTGATCAAAGAGGGCAGACCGGCAGATGCTTACAAGCTCATGAGCCAGCGGCTGCCTTTGCCGATGACAGTCGGCAGGGTTTGCCCGCATCCCTGCGAAAGCAAATGCCGCAGGGGGCAGGTTGATGATCCCATCTCCATCAGGCATCTAAAGAGGTATGCAGCCGACTTTGCTTATGAGCACAATCTTTCATATATACCCGAGATCAAAGGCAATAAAGCTGAAAAGGTGGCCGTCATAGGCGCAGGCCCCGCCGGCCTATCGGCAGCTTGGGACCTGGCAGTCGAAGGCTACAAGATTACAATCTTCGAAGCCTTGCCCGTAGCAGGCGGCATGCTTGCAGTAGGCATCCCCGAATACAGATTGCCCAAGGATGTCCTCAATAAAGAAATCGATAATATCAAAAAGCTGGGCATCGAGATCAAGCTTAATAGTCCCGTCAACGATATCGATGCTCTGTTCAAGGACGGATTCAAAGCCGTTTTCGTAGGTATCGGTGCTCATAAGGGCGATAAAATGGGCATCCCCGGTGAGGACCTGAAGGGTGTCTACGATGCCATCGATTTCCTCAGGAATGTCAACCTCGGCAAGAATGTGGAAGTCGGCAAGAAAGTAGCCGTGGTCGGCGGCGGCAACTCCGCCATCGACGCAGCCCGCGTTGCCCTCCGCAAGGGCGCCCAAAAAGTACACATCGTGTATCGCAGGGAGAAAGTGGATATGCCCGCTGAAGCAGAAGAAATTGCTGCTGCAGAGGAAGAAGGAATCGAACTGCATGTCCTGGCAGCCCCGGTCAAGGTGATCGGCAGGGATGGCAAGGTCGCCGCCATCGAGTGCTCCAAAATGGCGCTGGGCGATTTCGACAAGAGCGGACGCCGCTCACCCAAACCCATCCAGGATTCTGAATACACAATTGAAGTGGATATGCTCATAGAGGCCATCGGTCAGAGGCCTGATACCTCCTCAATGAAACTTGGTGCTGCCAAGATCGGCAAGGGTGGCACACTGGTCGCCGATAAGAGGACACTTGCTACCGAGCAGAAGGGTGTTTTCGTAGGCGGCGACGCCTTTAGCGGCCCATGGACAGTCATTGAAGCCATAGCTTCAGGACAGAGGGCAGCTTCATCGATCAAGAGATATTTGAGCGGCAAGGACCTGGGACCCAGGGTAGACCGACAAGATGCTGAAACCATCGATTACAACCACATTGCTCCCACCGACGAAGAGACGCGTGAAAGGCCCAGGGTTAAACTTTCAGAGATCCCGCTGCCCGAAAGGAAGTCTTCCTTTAAAGAGGTTGTCGTCAACTATACCGATAAGGAAGCTAAAGCAGAATGCAGCAGATGCCTGAGATGCGATATTGGATAGGAGAAAAGGCAAATGAGTGAAATAACATTAACCATCAACGAAAAACAGGTCAAAGGTAAACAGGGCGATACCGTTCTGGCCGTATGCGAGGCCAACGGCATCAAACTGCCTACTCTATGCCACTACAAAGGCCTGACCGATGTCGGCGCCTGCAGGCTGTGCCTGGTCGAAATCGAAAAAGAAAGAAAACCGGTACCGGCTTGTACTTATCCGGCCCGTGACGGCATCGTAGTTGTAACCAGCAACGAAAAACTTGAGAAATACAGGCGGTTGGTGCTGGAGCTGCTGTTCACAGAACGCAACCATCTTTGCGCTTACTGCGTGGCCAGCGGTGACTGCGAGTTGCAGAGTCTGGCTTATATCTACCAGATGGATAATGCAAGGTACCAGTATTCTTGGCCCAATTTAGTCGTAGATTCTTCTCACCCTTACGTGGTGCTTGACCACAACCGCTGCATTTTATGCGGCCGCTGCATAAGGACCTGTGACGAGATAACTGGGGCTCATGCTCTGGATTTCGGCAAACGCGGCTGGAAAACTACTGTTTCCGCGGATATAAACCAGCCTCTCGGCGAATCATCCTGCATATCCTGCGGCGGGTGCTTCCAGGCCTGCCCGACAGGCGCCATCTTCTCCAAAGGCAGTGCTTACAAGGGAAGGCCCGAAGAGTGCGCAGTTGTGGAATCGTCATGCGCCATTTGCGGCATCGGCTGCGAGGTCAAAGGCCTGGTTAAAGATAACAGACTGGTCAGGATCGACAGCCCCGATATGTCCCGGGAGCGCGGCCTGCTGTGCGATATGGGTAGATTTGAGCCGCTCTTCAAGCCGGCTGAAAGGGTAACGACCCCCATGAAACGCAACGCCAAGGGCCAGCTTGCAAGCTGCTCTTACGAAGAGGCCTTCGAGGCTATCGCCAAAAAGCTCGGCAGCCTAGACAATGTAGCTGCCATCGCTTCCGGAAAGGCCAGCACTGAAGCACTTAAAGCTTTTGTGGAACTTAATAAAGCACTGGGAACCAAATTGGTCGACACGCTTGACAGTGACGACTTCCGGACGATATCGCAGGGCATCGCTAAATTTGACAGCAAGGCCGGCCTCAAAATAGAAGCAGGCCTCGAAGATATACTTTCGGCTGATGCCATCCTGATAATCGGCGCACATCCCGTAAAGACCCATCCTGTGATTGGGTCCTACATTATGCGCGCCACCTCTAAAAACAAGGCGCAATTGATTGTGCTGGACCCGCTACGCAATCCCTTCACCTTCCGCGCCAGCGCCTGGCTAAGGCCTCCCGAGGGCAAAGAGGAGCTTGCTATCAAAGCGCTTGGCAATGCCATCCTGGACCACGGAAAGGTAGCCGGCGATAAAACCAGGTTCTCAGGTGACTTCAAGGAAATTGAAGCCAGGAAAGCCGCAAAGACACTCGGTATGGATGTCAATGATATTTATAAAGCTGCGGAAGTTTTGGCTGAATCTAAGAACTGCGTTATCATCTATGGGAGCGGCATATTGCAGTTCAAGAACGCCGATATGGTGGCCACCATCCTGAATCTGGCCGGCCTGATCAGCAGCAAGCCCAAGGTCATCTCGCTGAAACGTAACGGCAACAGCCGAGGCGCATGGGAACTCGGGATAAGCAATTCTAAGAGCTCTGCGATAACCGAACTGTCCAAGGGAAAAATTAAGGGCCTGTACTTGTTGCTTGCCGATGATTTAGCAGAATCTCAGGCTTTATCGGATTCCATGAAGGGAATCGAGTTTGCAGTAGTTCAGGCCAGCTACCTGTCACCGATTACTGCCAAAGCCAATGTCGTCCTTCCCTCACTGCTGTGGATTGAATCGAAAGGCAGTTATATAACCCTCGATGGTATCAGCAAGTCGACAGCTCCTATGGTTAAAGGCCCGGCTGGCATTAAAAGCGATGCCGATACCCTTAAGGGGATCGCCAAACATCTGAAAAATAACGCCCGTAAGGAGTGAACAAATGGCAAAAGTAAAAGTAGCTACTGTCTGGTTGGAAGCATGCTCAGGATGTCACATGTCATTCCTGGACATAGATGAATTTATTATCGATGTAGCCAAGCTGGTTGAGTTTCACAGGAGCCCCATAACTGATATCAAGACATTCACTCCAGTTGACGTGGGCATAGTCGAAGGTTCAGTCGGCAATGAAGAAGAGAAAGAGATCATCGAGGAATTGCGTCACAACTGCAAGATATTAATGGCCTGGGGCGATTGTGCCTGCTTTGGCGGTGTCTGCGCTATGCGCAGCTCGCTAAATAAGGATGACGTGCTCAGATGCGGTTACATCGAAACGGCCTCCACTTACAAGGGCAAGATACCGCAGTCACCCGGAGTGCCAGCCCTTCTCGATAAGGTCTATCCGGCCAATCAAATAGTTAAAGTCGATTGTTACATCCCTGGTTGCCCTCCGGAGCCTGAGGCAATTAAATACGGCCTTACCGAATTGCTGGCGGGCAGGATCCCGGTTCTTCCCAGCAATATAATGCGCTTTGATTAATGAGGTGAAAAAATGGCGAGCAAAATAATTGAAATTAATCCGATAACCAGGGTCGAAGGACACGGAAAGGTAACCATACAGCTTGACGAGGCTGGCAATGTAGCATCGGCAAGATTTCACAACACCCAATTCCGTGGCTTCGAGAAGTTCTGCGAAGGCCAGGTGTTCTGGGAGATGCCAACGCTTACGCCGCGCATTTGCGGTATCTGCCCGGTCAGCCACCAGCTAGGTTCGGCCAAGGCCTGCGACGCCATACTCGGTGTGGAATTGACGCGGCCTGCCAAGCTGTTAAGGGAGCTTTTGCACCTGGGACAATATATTCAGTCACATGCACTGCATTTTTTCCATCTTGCCAGCCCTGACCTGCTGCTGGGTTTCGATTCCGACCCGGCACTGCGCAATGTCATCGGGCTCATTGGAGTGAATCCCGAGCTGGCTACCAAGGCAGTCAAAATGCGCAGCCTCGGCCAGACCATCATCAAGAAGCTGGGCGGCAAGAAGGTACATCCCAACGCCGCAGTACCCGGTGGTATGAGCACAGCGCTCTCCGTCGAGGACAGGGACTATTTTCTCAGACAGATGGACTGGGTTCTGGCGGATGCCCAGGTAGGGCTTAAAATCTGGAAGGATTTTGCAGCCAAGAATGCAGACCTGGTCGAGACATTTGCCAAGTTCCCTTCCGGCTATCTCGGCATGGTAGATGAAAATAATAACCTGGCCCTCTACGATGGAAAATGGAGGCTGGTCGATTCCAAGGGTGTCGTTCTGGAAGAGCAGTTCGACCCGGCCAAGTACCTCGACATCATCGCCGAATACGTTGAGGACTGGTCATACATGAAATTCCCCTTCTACAAGAGCCTGGGTTATCCCGGCGGCATTTACCGTGCCGGCCCGCTGGCCCGCCTTAACGCCTGTACCGGAATTACCACGCCCATCGCCAATGCTGAGTTGAAGCTGTTCAAGAAGCTTAGCAAATTCGGTTTTGTGGAAAGCTCTTTGTATTATCACTATGCCCGCCTGATAGAGTTGATCTATTCGATTGAGAAGACCCGGGAACTACTGGAAGATAAGGACATAACCTCCACCGATATCCAGGTCAACTCCCAGAAGTTCAATGAACAGGGTGTCGGAGTCGTAGAGGCTCCCAGGGGTACGCTCATCCACCACTACTGGAGCGACGAGTCAGGCAAGATCACCAAGCTTAACCTGATTGTGGCTACCGGCCACAACAATGCTGCTATGAACCGCGCAGTATACGAGGTAGCCAAGGACTTCATCAAGAAGGGCAACGTTACCGAGGGCATCCTCAACAGGGTTGAAGCTGCCATACGTTGCTACGATCCATGTCTGTCCTGCTCCACACATGCACTGGGACAGATGCCACTTCTTATCCAGCTCAGAGCGCCTGACGGCGGCATAGTCAAAGAAATCTACAGCTAATATGCAATAAACAATAATAAGAGACGGGTTACAAATTTGTAACCCGTCTTTCTTTTTTGATATCGTTTGTACATGCTCAGCACCATCATAATCGAAGGTAAAGAGATCAGAGCAAAAACAGGTTCCAATCTATTATGGGCTGCGCTGGATAACGGCATCTTTATACCCAATCTATGCAGCATCAGGGATAACAGCAAGCCTTTCGCATCCTGCCGCCTGTGCTTTGTGGAAATAGCCGGGCTCCAGAACCCGGCAACCGCCTGCACCGAGAAAGTAGTGGATGGGATGAAGGTAACTATTAACAGCCCACGGACAACCAGGCTGCGCCGGAGCTCTTTTAACCTGCTCTTGAGCCACCATCGACTGGATTGCGGCCGCTGTCCTAAGAATAGGAAATGCGAGCTTCAACATATAGCCGGGCTGGAGCACTTCAAACTGAATGACAAACGGTTGAAAAAAATCGATATTAATTATGCGGTGGACTCCAGCCATCCGCTCTTTGCCTTTGATAAGAATAAATGTGTACTTTGCGGCAGATGCGTCTGGGTGTGCCAGCGTGAGGGCACGGGCGTGCTGGACTTCGCCCACAGGGGCATCAATACCATAGTCTCCACTTTTACCGGGATGACTCTATCGGAAACAGAGTGTAACTCGTGCTTATCGTGTGTATCGGTATGTCCCGTTGGAGCCCTTTACGCAAAATAAAATGGAGCCGCCAAGTCAGCCTCTAACAAGTCGCCTTACTCCGGCCAGCCGTCCTTGCCGATGAGTGGGACGAACCTGCAGCCGCCCAGATTCTCGATCTGGTTCCCGTTTTGACCTTTGCGTACCTTGATGAGTTCCTGTTCCCACCTGGATCCCACGGGGATTATCATGATACCGCCTACCGCTAACTGCTCCAAGAGTGAATGCGGCACGGAAGGTGCTGCTGCTGCCACGATTATCCCATCGTAAGGGGCATGCCCTTTCCAACCCAGTTCATCGCCCGCAACTCCGATGTTAATATTTTTGTAGCCGAGCTTGTCCAGCAATTTTTTTGCGGCTTCGGCAAGCTCGGGGATCCTTTCCACACTGTAAAGGGATTCCACCAGCTCCGCCAGCATGGCGGCCTGGTAGCCGCTTCCCGTGCCTATCTCCAGCACTTTCTCCGACCCTTTCAATTCGAGGGCCTGGATCATCAGGGCTACAATATAAGGTTGAGAAATAGTCTGCCCGTAGCCAATGGCCAGAGGTTTATCTGCGTAGGCAAGCTCTTGAAGTTCGGGGGGTACAAATAACTCACGCGGCACTTTTGAGAAGGCTCCCAACACGCGTTTGTCCTTGATCTGAAATTCTAGCGACTCCACTAAAATTTCACGGGGCCTGTCAAAATCCACCGCTTTTACCTATGACTTTAATGCTGGTATAAAAGTCAATATTATCAGGATCAGGATTAGTGAACCTGCAATGATGACAATGCGGACCAGGTCAGATTTTACGTAATCGTAGTTCTTGGCCTGGAAAGCGGCGGCTGCCGTTACGGCAGGCTGCCTCGATGCAACCTGTACAGTTGATTGAACTTTAGGCTGCGGCCTGTTGCTTGCAACGGGGGTGATAGGTTCTACCCTTCCCCTGGCCCTGGCTTTACGTGATTTCTTAGACATGTCTAAATTCTCCCGGTATTATTTGTCAATAAGGTTTAACTACCTCGGTTTCATATACAAACATATTGCTAAGCCTGTTTATAGGACTTGGTGGTCGAGATGTGAGCGTGGCCGAGTATCTCCTGTATATTATGTATATCGGAGCCGCTTTTAAGCCTGTGCACCGCAAAGCTGTGTCGTATGGAACGGGGGGTGACCTTGGAAGTAATACCAGCCTGGTCGGCGTAGCTTTGCACGATCTGCCAGAACCCCTGCCTGGTCAACCTTTCACCGCGCTGGTTTAAAAACAATGCCGTTTCATTATCCTTGCTCAATAATTTTATGCGGACGGAGTCAATATAGTCCTTCATTATGTCCTTGATACGCTTATCCATGGGGATAACCCTGCTTTTCCCCCTTTGATTGGTTATTTTAATATGATTCTGGTCCATATCCAGGTCTTCCACATTAAGCGACATCAGCTCGCTGGCCAGCATGCCCGTGGCATAAAGCAACTCCAGCATCGTCCTGTCCCTCCTGGCATCTATGGTCTGGAGCCTGGCGGTCTCGGCCAGCAGTCGCTGCACTTCACCCACCGTCAGGGCCTTGGGCGCCGCTTTTACCACTCTGGGCGCCGCTAGTTTTGACGCTAGGTCTTTGTTCGCCTTGCCCCTATCGGCCATAAATTTTAGAAAGCTGCGGGCTGCCGCTATTTTTCTGGCTACTGTAGAAACGGTATAGCTCTTCCCTTTGAGATAAAGCATGTATGATGACAGATGCTCCTCCCCCAACTCTTCTACTTCATATCCACCCGCCTCTTTGCTTTTAGCCGACGCTATATAGTCAGCCAGCTGGCTCAGGTCGTTATGATACGCATCCAGAGTATTTTTAGAGCACTTTTTCTCTTTTGCCAGGTAGTTTAGGAATAATCTTATGTCTTCTACCATTTCCAGCGACACCTATTTTAACATAAAACTATATTTGCGAATAGGATATTTAATTACAGTTGTTTGTTCGCTTTGTCGTATTTATGAGGTGATGCTAAAATTTATCCGCAGATGGTCAACCGCAACATTGAACTCTATTTAAAGCTCCTGCCAACCAAGCCGGGCATCTACATTTTTAAAGACGCTAAGGGTGAGGTTATCTATGTTGGCAAGGCCTCCAACCTGCGCAACAGGGTGAAGAGCTACTACAAGCAGACCCCCAACCTACCCGAAAAGACGGGGCAGGTCACGGCCAGGACCGCTAAAATCGACTTTGTAGTCACCGAGTCCGAGATCGCCGCTCTTATACTCGAATGCCAATTGATCAAAAAATATAGACCTCATTTCAACGTGCTGCTCAAAGACGATAAGAGTTTTCCATATATAAAAGTCGATGTCAAAAATGATTGGCCGACCATAAATATCACCAGGCGTCGTTACAACGACGGCGCCAAATACATCGGACGCATACCCAGTGCCTGGTCTGCCAGACAAACTTATGACCTTCTTAGGAAAATATTTCTTCTGCGCTCCTGTAATAAGACGATTACAGGTAAAGAGACCCGGCCTTGCCTAAAATTCCACATTGGACGCTGCCTGGGCCCGTGCATCGGTGCAATCAGCCGGGAGGAATACGGGGAACTGGTTAAGCGTACCGTAGATCTGCTGGAAGGAAAAGAGGAACTGGTTATACGCGAACTGAAAGCCAGCATGAAGAAAGCCTCCGAGAACAGGGAATTCGAGAAGGCGGCCGAAATCAGGGACCAGATACACTCGATTCAGGCCGTAATCGCCAGCAATAAAATCACGTTTAACGTCCGGGGCGAGCAGGATGTCGTTGCGCTGGCACGCGATAGGGATACCGCCTGCGTACGCATTTTTTCTATTAAAGATTCCAGGCTGACGGGAGATGAGCATTACATTATAGAAAAGTCGTTGGATGAGAGCGATGCCCAACTCCTGGAAAGCTTCATCAAGCTTTATTATTCATCAACCGATCATATAGCGGGGCTGATATTAATACAGTCACCCATAAACGAGACGGGCCTTCTAAGCGAATGGCTGGCAAGCAGGAGCGGGGCCCGGGTTGAAATCAGGGTACCCCACAAAGGAGCAGGCTTGCGCTTGATGGAAATGGTAGCGGAAAACGCGCGCCAGCAGCTTGAAATTTATAAGAGTAAAAAAATGGCCCGGCCGGAATACCTCAATGTCCTGGCTAACCTGAAAGACGTACTCAATATCGCCGAGATCCCCCACAGAATCGAGGCTTATGACATCTCGAATATCCAGGGCACCACTGCGGTAGGCAGCATGGTGGTATTCGAGAACGGTGTCCCCAAACCATCGCTGTACAGGCGCTTCAAAATCAAGCTGGTCGACCACACGGATGACTATGCCATGATGCGCGAGGTACTGCACAGACGCTTCAAAGGCTACGTCGATGCGGTCGAAAAGTGGTCTGCGCTCCCCGACCTGGTATTGATCGACGGAGGCAAGGGGCACCTCAATGCCGCCCGCTCCGCCATGAAGGAATTGGACATCGACAAAGTTCCCATCATTAGCATTGCCAAGGAAAACGAAGATATTTTTCAGCCCGGAAGGCAGGGGCCCCTACCCTTCGATAAATCGTCCGAAGAGCTTCACCTTCTCCAGAGGGTGCGGGATGAAGCCCACCGGTTTGCCATTACTTACCACAGGCAACTGAGGTCCAAAAAGAGCAGAGAATCGCAGCTCGATAATGTCTCTGGCATCGGGCCGACACGCAAAAAAGCCCTGATTAAAAGGTTTGGATCGGTGCGCAATATTAAGGATGCGACCATCGAGGACCTGGTCACTGTAAACGGAATAAACGAGGCGTTGGCCAGGACCATCCTTGAGTCACTGGTTTAACTACTGCTTTCTATCGACCTCGTCCAGGTCGAAAACCATGCCGTCCCGGGCGGCTATAACCCTTACGCCTGTATCATCGCTCACCCTGTGCTCAATTTCCCAGGGCTTAACCTTCCACATGGTCAGCCCGAAATGCGTCAGTATGGCGATTCTAGGTTTTATTTCCTTGATGATCTTCTCGGCATCGGGCAGCGCCAGATGGTCGACCGGCAAGCGGTTTTCCAGGCTCAACACGTTGATTATAATAAGATCAGCCCGGTAATGGCCGGAGAGGGAATCAAACATTTTGGTGTCAGTGATCCAGGAAAATTTGTGCCTCGGAGTCTGAAAAACGAAACCGTAGGTATCCACCTGATGGATGTGTTTGACCGGCGTGGTGAACGACACATCGCCCACCCGGTATCGTTTTTTCTCCTCCAGAATATCGACCCTTTCAGGACAATTCTGCAGATATGGCAATATCACAGCGCCGTTGCTGAAGGCATCCGCCGGGGCAAATACGCTACCCCTTTTCTTCCAGCCTCCCTCAGTCATGGCCTCAATCATCACATTTATGTCAACTGAATGATCCAGATGCTTGTGAGATAAAATGATGGCATCCAGCTTTGTCGGGTCGCATTTATACTTGATGGCATAAACCAGCGAGCCGGGACCGGGTCCAGCAGCAACTGTACATCTCCCAGGTTCATCCAGACACCGCCCGTAGCCAGGAGCTGTTTAGCAACCGTGAACCTGGCCCCACCCGTTCCCAGGAAGGTAATGGTATCCTTGAGCGTATTCACAGGCATAATTATATCAGCATACCTGATTTATACTGAAAACGCCGTTTCTGTTAAAATTCTTGAAATTACCTTTACAGGCAATGACGCATGAAGAAATGGGAGACGGCTAACGCCAGGCTGATATCGGACTACCATGATAAGACCGGCATCTGGCTTACTCTGGGGACCGTAGAATCGGCCACGGGCGGAAGGATCGCGGATAAGATTACCAATATACCCGGCAGTTCCAACTATTTCAAAGGTTCCATAGTCACTTACAGCAACGATATAAAGATGCAGATGGCCGGCGTAAAAGAGGATACCTTGAAGCTCCACGGTGCTGTCAGCCTGGAAACAGCCAGGGAAATGGCGGAAGGCGGGCGCAAGCTGTTGCACGTGGATGTCTGCATATCCACCACGGGTATCGCCGGACCGGACGGGGCCACTTCCCTCAAGCCCATCGGCCTTTTCTATATGGGACTGTCCACATCCGGGGGCACCACCCATCATAAGTTTATTTTCAGCGGGAAGAGAGAGGAGATAAAAGAAAAAGCTGCTGAGGCAGCGCTTCAAATACTCAACGAGCATTTCCAGAAGCGGCTGGACGAAGTAATCGATACACCCTTCGAGGTCAAGAAGGTAGTAACCTGTTTTCTGGAACACCGTAATATGATTTTGATATTGAGACGCAGCCACCGGGTCGGCACCTATCAAAGATCATGGGCAGGCGTCAGCGGCTATATCGAGACCGATCCACTGGACCAGGCCTATACCGAAATCAGGGAGGAAACGGGGCTTTTTAAAAGCTCCGTGCATCTGATCAAGCAGGGCAAACCGCTGGAAGTTATCGATAGAAAACTTAATAGGAAATGGATCGTCCACCCGTTCCTTTTCCATGTATCCGATCCGGACAAAATCAAAACGGACTGGGAGCACACCGAGTCCAGATGGATCAAGCCCGGTGACCTGTCAAAATATAAGATGGTGCCGGGTCTTTCCAACGCCCTCAACAGCGTCCTCGATTAGCAGAAAGCGGGAAATATATCGCGGTGTCCGGTATCGGCACTTAATAATAAATATAGCCTAAGGTCTTATATCTGTTATAATCACGCAACCGGATAACTCAGCACGACATTATGTTAGCTATCGTAAATACGGCTGCAATGGTCGGGCTCGACGCCCTGATGGTAAAGGTTGAGGTTGATATCTCGCCCGGCCTGCCCAATACTCTCATAGTCGGCCTTCCGGATACGGCTGTTAAAGAGGCCAGGGACCGCGTCAGGGCGGCCATCAGGAACTCCGGCGGCACCTTTCCCATGAAACGCATCACGGTTAATCTGGCGCCCGCCGACTTAAAGAAGATAGGGCCGACCTATGACCTGCCCATAGCTATCGGAATACTGGTCAGCTCGGGACAGATAAGCCTGGATACCACCGACGCACTCTTCCTCGGCGAGCTTTCACTGGATGGCAGCGTGCGGCATATACACGGCATCCTTCCCATGGTAGCTATGGCCAAAGAAAACGGCATTGCCAGGGTCTTTGTCCCGGCCGATGACGCGGCGGAAGCATCATTGATCACCGGCGTCAAGGTATTTCCTGTAGTTGCGTTAGGCCAGCTGGTCAGCTATTTCCTGGGCGAAACAGATATAAAGGAATTTTCAGGCGATATATCCTGGCAGGAAAGCTCAGGCGAGGACCACAGGATAGACCTGTCCCACATCAAAGGCCAGGAACATGCCAAAAGGGCCATGGAAGTGGCCGCCGCAGGCGGGCATAACGTGCTCATGGTCGGACCTCCGGGCAGCGGAAAAACCATGCTGGCACGGGCACTGGCCACCATCTTGCCTGCATTGGCTTTGAACGAGGCTATCGAGGTCACCAAGATCTACAGCATAACCGGCCTGATATCCAAAGATATGCCCCTGATAAAACAGCGGCCTTTCAGGTCTCCGCACTACTCCACTTCGCATGCCGGACTGGTGGGCGGGGGCCGTATACCACACCCGGGGGAGATAAGCCTGAGCCACCGCGGCGTACTTTTTCTGGATGAGTTCCCCGAATTTAACCACATGGCGCTGGAATCACTGAGGCAACCCATGGAAGACAGGGTAGTCACCATCAGCCGTGCCGAGGGCAGCCTCACCTTTCCGGCTAATTTTCTCCTGGTGGCAGCCATGAACCCGTGCCCCTGCGGCTATTACGGCGACCCGGTGAGAGAATGCAAATGTTCGTCCACCGTGATCACACGCTATCAAAAAAGATCAGCGGCCCATTGATGGACCGCATCGATATATTTCTGGATATACCGCGTATAGATTATGAAAAGCTGGTGGACGACAGCATGGCTGAACACTCAGAAAATGTGAGGTCGCGGGTTCAGGAGGCCAGGTCCAGGCAAACAAAGCGTTACGCGGATTCCGTCCTGACCTGTAATGCGGAGATGTCCGCTTCAGATATAGGGCAGTTTTGCAAAATCGATGCAGCCGCCCAATCACTAATGAAAACTGCCATGAAACAAATCCACTTTACCGCACGCGCCTTCCACAGGACACTCAAGCTGGCACGCACGGTAGCCGATCTGGATAATTCCGAGCCCATCAACACCAATCACCTGGCTGAAGCTTTACAGTACAGGCAACGCAACATCAATATGTGAAGCATCCAAGCTTACTTGGAAAGCTCCTTATATTTCTTAATGATCGAGATCGTGGCGTAGTCCGTCAACAGCACGGTGCGGTTGATTCCGTCGGACGCCTGATACTGGTCCAGCGCTGAAGTAAAGAGGTTCTGAAACTCTGCATAGACCCACAGGTGCCTTCTAAGCATTATCAAGGCATAGATCGCCTCATCCAGCGGTATATTCTCATAGAACTGGTCTTCGGCAAACTTGGAGAAATATGCTGAGACCACATCATATGTGTTCTGGTCAAAATAGAATTTTTTCAAGCTTTTATAGAAGTTTTCTCCCTGATTGACCAGTTTAAACTCCCTTACTTTTCGGTAAGATGGCGTTTTACTGTTGGCAATAAGCGCTTTCTGCCATTGCTGCGCAATATCCCTGGCATGCTGTTCAGCAAAATTCAGTAACTTATCGGCATATGCTATATACATCGCCATCGTTGACCTCCCTAATTAAATTCGTATCCAGGAAAATAAACTGCTTCCAATACAATAGATGCGATTTAAAAAGATCACCTCTTCCACCCCCTTGATTATTTACTCAATTAAATTATAAGAGTCAAAACTTGAAATAACAAGAGACCAGGGTCACTTTTTCCGGACCAATTCAAAAACTACCGGATTGGCAGGGTCGGGACAGGCCACCGTGGTCTTGTTCGGATCGCTTTCCCAGGGGAAACTGCCGCCGCAAATCAAGACCTGGGCAAACGGAAAGAGCGTATAAAAAGCCCAGGCGCACATGCCGGCAGGGCACATATCCGAGACCACAAATTCATGTCCCATCTTATGGCCGGCCACACACGTCCCCTTCTGCGAAACTACCTTTGCCACAACCTGGCGGTTTTCATATTCTTCCATCCTTCACTCCTTACACAAAATTTCATGCCCGGAAGATATCATGAGTTAAAACAAAGCAAAGGTCCACCGGCCCTTGGAAAGAGACCGGCGAACCTCTGGCAAACTATCCGTGAATTTATTTTACTTCGACTTTAGCGCCCGACTCTTCGAGCTTCTTCTTCATTACAGCCGCTTCGTCTTTGTTCACGCCTTCTTTAACCGGCTTGGGAGCGCCTTCCACCAGGTCCTTGGCTTCTTTCAGACCCAGGGTTGTGACTTCGCGGACAGCTTTAATTACAGCGATCTTATTCTCACCGACCTCTTTAAGTATGACGGTGAACTCGGTCTGCTCATCTGCTGCTGCTGCTCCTCCTGCTGCTCCACCTGCGGCCGGACCGGCAGCTGCTGCCATGGGCATAGCTGCGCTGACGCCGAACTCAGATTCCAGAGCTTTTACCAGGTCGGAAAGCTCCATCACTGTCATTCCTTTAATTAAGGTTACGATCTCTTCTTTGGTCATCTTAATATCCTCCTGAAATTCGTTTTTTCGTTAATAAATATAAAAGATTAGAACCCTCGGATTTTCTTATCTTCAGCCTCCTTCCAACTGCCTGGCCCTGGCCTGCAGCACGCCCACCAGTCCACGCAGAGGCGAACTGAGGACGAAGTGCAGCGAATATACCGGCGCCTTTAATTGCCCCATCAGCCTGCTTATCAGGACATCCTTGCTGGGTATTGATGCCAGGTTGGCAACGTCGGCGGCGCTGAGCGCTTTGTCGCCCATAACACCACCTTTGATCTTCAAGACCGAGCTTGCGTTCTTGATGTGGTCCATCAATATTTTAGCCGGCTTGACGGGGTCATCGTAGCTGAATGCAAGCGCCATGGGGCCTGTGAAATACTGGTCCAGGCCTTTGACGCCCGCCTTCTCAGCGGCAAAGCGCGCCATGGTATTTTTTATGACTTTGTATTCGACCCCTTGCAGGTGCAACTGCTTGCGGAGCTGAACCATCTCCTTGGCAGTGAGCCCGCGGAAGTCCGTAGCAATGGTTACGGCAGCCTTGCTGAGTTTACCCGCAAGCTCACTGATGATCTCTTCCTTTTTCTCACGTATCATATCAATGCTCCTAAAAAAATATCCTCGTGCCATAACACGAGGATAAGATACGCTGCAATCTCTGCAGCCTATCAATTAACCTCGGCGGGCAAGTATTGAGCCTTGCGGCACCCGCTGTCAACGGCACCAATTATCTAATTTTTAACTATACACTGACAGCCAAATCCATCATCGCCTTGGTATCCAGCTTGAGTCCCGGTCCCATGGTCGTAGATATGGATGCTGTCTTGATATACTGGCCTTTAGCTCCGCTGGGCCTGGCACGCACTATAGCTTCAATGATAGACATCAGGTTCTCATAAAGCTTCTCTTCATCGAAGCTTTTCTTGCCGAACGGCACATGTATGATGGCGGTCCTGTCCAGCCTGAATTCCACGCGTCCCTTACGGACCTCTGAAATAGCCCGCGGCAGGTCGGCGGGCGGAACCACGGTCCCTGCCTTTGGATTGGGCATTAAGCCACGCCTGCCCAGGATTTTACCGAGTTTGCCGACCTTGCCCATCATATCGGGAGTGGCAATGCTCACATCAAAATCTATCCAGCCGTCTTCGATTTTCTTGACTATGTCATCGGCGCCGACAAAGTCCGCATTGGCCTCTGTAGCAAGTCTGGCGCCTTCGCCCTGTGCGAATACAACTACCCTGACCTGCTTGCCCAGGCCGTTGGGTAGAAGAGCGGTGCCCCTCACCTGCTGATCGGCAGCGCGCGGGTCGACGCCCATCCTGAGATGAAGCTCAACGGTCTCATCAAATTTGGCATAGCTTGCCTTTTTAGCTATGCTGATGGCTTCCTTGAGCTCGTATACTTTATTTATTTCGCGCAGTTTGGAAGCTTCTTCGTATTTTTTACCTCTGGTTGCCATGAATTTACTCCACTTTTATGCCCATACTCCGGGCGGTTCCCTCTATAATTCGAGCAGCGCCTGCAATGTCCAGGGCGTTCAGGTCCTTTTGCTTGACCCTGGCGATCTCGTTGATCTTCGCTTGGCTGATTGTACCGGCCATCTGCACCGGCGTAGCGCCGCTGCCTTTCTCAATGCTCAAGGCCTTCTTCAATAAATCAGATGCGGGCGGCGTCTTGATAACAAATGTAAACGTCCTGTCTTCAAATATGGTGATTTCTACCGGGACGATCGAGCCTTCCATCGACTTGGTGCGCTCGTTATAGTCCTTGCAGAAACCCATGATATTCACACCGTGCTGGCCCAGTGCCGGCCCGACCGGGGGCGCCGGTGTAGCCTTGCCGGCCTGGATCTGTAATTTGACTATTGCTTTAACTTTCTTTGCCATTTAAAGTTTCTCCACTTGTAAAAAGTCCAGTTCCACGGATGTCTCCCTGCCAAAGAGGGTCAACAGCACTTTAACTTTCCCTTTGCCCATATTAATTTCGTCTACGGTTCCTATAAAATCCGTGAATGGACCGTCCATAACGCGGACGCTTTCTCCTTTTTTAAACCTTATCTTTACCTGTGCTACGCCTTCTTCTTTCTGTTTCAATATCCTGCTGGCTTCGCTTTCTTCCAGCGGGGTAGCCTCTTTGCCGTCACCGACGAAACCGGTTACTCCGGGTGTTTCCCTGACTACTTTCCAGCTTTCATGGTCCATCACCATGCGGACCAGCAGGTAGCCGGGAAACATTTTCTTCTCAACCGTCCGTCGCTGTCCCGACCTTATCTCAATTTCATTCTCTTTGGGTATCTCGACATTAAGGATCTTGGTGCCGGCATCCATCGACTTAATACGTTGAAGCAGCTTGTTCTTAACTTTTTCCTCGTGCCCAACGTAAGTGTGGATTATATACCACTGCGCACTGCCGGTCGCCTTCACCTTATTTGCCACCTAAAAATACTTTCGCAACAAGTTCGGCAAATCCATAGTCCAGGCTGCCCAGCACCAGCGCCATGAAAAGGCATATGCCGATGACTATCGCCGTAAGGCGGATAGTCTCCTGGCGCGTCGGCCATACAACCTTTCTCAGTTCGCCGATTACATCGGTAAAAAAGGTAAAGCGCCGCTTCCTGGGTTGCGTAACCTGAATCTGGGCCTTTTTAGCCTTGGCTGCCGGCTGCAGATCCTTCTTATCTTGAACTGCCACAGCCTTGTTCTGCTCTTTATCGTTGGCCACTATATTACTTTGTCTCCCGGTGTAGTTTATGACTGCGGCAGCGCGGGCAATATTTCTTCATTTCCAGGCGCTGAGCGTCGTTTTTCCTATTTTTAGACGAGGTATAATTCCTCTCCTGGCATGCTGTGCATGCCAGGTAGATAACACCTCTCGCATCGCTTTTTTTGCCATTTATTATCCCAGTATCTTGGTGATTACGCCTGATGCTACGGTCTTTCCGCCTTCACGTATAGCGAAGTGCATTCCCTGCTCGAGTGCAACAGGATAAATCAGCTTGATATTCATTTTAATGTTATCGCCGGGCATCACCATTTCCACGCCCTGCGGCAATTCAGCCTGCCCTGTCACATCCAGGGTCCTGATATAGAACTGCGGTTTATAACCGGTAAAGAAAGGTGTATGCCTGCCGCCTTCTTCCTTCGTCAGAACGTAGACTTCACCTTCAAAGTGTGTCTGTGGTTTAGTAGTACCCGGCTTGGCCAGCACCTGGCCCCTCTCCACTTCTTCACGCTCTATACCTCTGATCAGGCAGCCCACAGCATCCCCGGCTTCACCCGTTTCGAGCTGTTTATGGAACATTTCGACACCGGTCACGACGGTCTTCCTGGTCTCTTTGATACCGACGATCTCGACGTCGTCTCCGATTTTGACCACGCCGCGCTCGATCCTGCCGGTAACAACCGTGCCCCTGCCTTTAATGCCAAACACATCTTCAATCGGCATCAGGAAGGGTTTATCGATCGGCCTCTTGGGCAGAGGAATATAGTTGTCAACCTGATCCATTAACTTCAGGACAGGTCCGCACCATTTGCAGTCCGGTTTGCCGCAGCCGCATTCCAGCGCTTTGAGGGCGCTGACGCGGACTATAGGGATTTTGTCTCCGGGGAAGTTATATTTCTTCAGAAGGTCTCTCAATTCAAGCTCGACCAGCTCCAGCAGTTCCTCATCTTCCATGGCATCGACTTTATTCAAGGCCACGACCATGGCCGGCACTTCTACCTGCCTGGCCAGGAGAATATGTTCCCTGGTCTGGGGCATGGGGCCGTCGGGAGCGCTGACTACCAGTATGGCGCCGTCCATCTGTGCTGCGCCGGTGATCATGTTCTTGATATAGTCAGCGTGGCCGGGGCAGTCCACATGTGCGTAATGTCTCTTGGCCGTCTCATATTCGATATGGGCGATAGCGATCGTCACGCCCCTGGCTTTTTCTTCCGGTGCGTTATCGATGCTGTCGAAGGGCCTGAATGCATTTTCCCCGATGCCCTGTTGTTTGGATAACACAAGGGTGATGGCAGCGGTCAACGTCGTTTTACCATGGTCAACGTGACCTATCGTGCCCACATTCACATGCGGCTTCTTGCGCTCATAAACTTTCTTTGCCATATTGAAAAACCTCCTTCATTTCTGAGCCCACAATCAGATTCGAACTGATGACCCCGTTCTTACCAAGAACGTGCTCTACCGACTGAGCTATGTGGGCAAATAACCATAACATTATATCTCACATCACGAAGATGCGACTATAGATTATACTATAAAATATTTTTAATCCACAATAATTGAAACGGCTTAGTGGTGGAGGGGGTAGGATTCGAACCTACGTAGCCCTTAGGGCGGCAGATTTACAGTCTGCTCCGATTGGCCGCTCCGGCACCCCTCCAAACAGATCACAGGATCTCAGCCCGAGAGGGGAGTCGAACCCGCTAACCTACCGATTACAAGTCGGTTGCGCTGCCATTGCGCCACTCGGGCAACTAAACATCACTTCAATATACTCTATTTGGACAACAAAGCAAAAGTATATATAAACCGAAGCTGAAAGTCAAGAAGATTTGAAATACACAAACTCATTGCTTACACGAATTCAATTTGTTAAACTTGTATTGAGCACATAATGTGGCATAAGGAGTGATGTTATGGGTTCCAAAGACAAAAGTAAGAGGGAACAAAAGAAACCGAAAAAAGACGGTAAAAAGACGACTATAGCTTCCATCTTTGAACCGGTAGTCGAAGTGGAAGTTGTCAAAAAGAAAGGTAAGAAAGAGGAGTTCCCCGAGTAGCATTAACCGGGCTATCACATCGGCCCCGATCATTAAGCTGAGCTGGTCATAACTGCATGTCTGATATCGTACATGTCAACGCGCTCGTGCACGGTCGGGTGCAGGGTGTCTACTATCGGGCATTTTCATCCCGACTGGCAAAATCGTTATCCCTGAAAGGCTACGTGCGCAACACCAGGGCAGGCGACGTCGAGATCGAAGTTGAAGGTGTCAGGGAAAAGGTAGAGGAATTGCTGCGACAGCTGAAGACAGGGCCAACGGACGCCATAATCGAAAAAATCGATTTGAAATGGTCCGATCCCACCGGAAAGTATACCAGCTTCGATGTCAGGTATCTGGACTAGCCTTCCAGCTCGGCCTTGCCGGCTTTGATGATATCCAGGTATTGCGTATCCAGCCCGGCTAAATTCGCGGCCTCCCAGTCTACTTCGAAAGGTTCGCCTTCCATAATTTTGCCCAAATTTTCGGTCTTGCCTTTGAATGACTCATCCTGTGAGCTGAAGCGTTTCCGGCCGTCTATAATGGCAAGGTCGAAGGGCAGGGTGAAGTAAAGGTCGGCAAAAACCTTGTCCCAGCCGAATTCATCCAGAGCGCCCCAGCCACTGGTCGACTCCTTCTTATATTTGCTTACCGGCAGCAGGCTCAACAGGTTTTTTATGCTGAAAATCCCCTGGTTGCCGATGGTACGGAAGGGAGAAACGCTGATCAGGAAATCGCAGGAAAGCACGACATTGGGGACCCAGAAAGTGGCTACGGCGAAGGGATGCGGCAGCGGGTTCTCGATCTCAACCCAGATGCAATCTTTGACGTCCAGCATCAGAACACGCTGGAAATCATAGCCCAGCGATTTATAGATCGGATAGACAGACTCGCCGCTGGCGGCTCCCTCCAGAATGATGATGTCTGCATCGCTTACCTGTTTGATCCGGTCGATGATCACGCTCAGGATCTCACGGCTGGTGCTGAAAGGATAGGGATATGGATAGCTGGCACTGGGTTTAATCAGTATTCTATGAGCCCTTGAAACAAGGGATGGCGGATCGAAGACGAACTTAGAAGCGTCGTAAATCATTCCCGAAGACACAGCTTCACTATTTTATACACTTCAGATACCCATCCAAGCCGGTAATGAAACCACTCCACATTGCCACCCGATATAATTTTACCATTGGACGTCAAGGGCAATATACAACGCAACCAAAAGAAAGACCTTAACATCTGGATAGTGGAAGGAAGAAAATTGATTTCAAAAACACGATGGTAAACCATCGAACGACCTAGGAGACCATACTCCCTAGAAAGGAGGTGATCCAGCCGCACGTTCCCGTACGGCTACCTTGTTACGACTTCGTCCCAGTCACCAGTCCCACCTTCGGCGACTGCCTCCCTTACGGGTTAGCCCATCGACTTCAGGTGTTACCGACTTCCATGACGTGACGGGCGGTGTGTACAAGGCCCGAGAACGTATTCACCGCAGTGTGCTGACCTGCGGTTACTAGCAACTCCAACTTCATGTAGACAGTTTCAGCCTACAATCCGAACTGAGGATGATTTTTTGGATTGGCTCCAGATCACTCTATTGCAACCTATTGTATCACCCATTGTAGCGTGTGTGTAGCCCAGGATGTAAGGGCCATGCTGACTTGACGTCATCCCCACCTTCCTCCGCGTTATACGGGCAGTCTCGCTAGAGAAATTAACTAGCGACGAGGGTTGCGCTCGTTGCAGGACTTAACCTAACACCTCACGGCACGAGCTGACGACAGCCATGCAGCACCTGTGCAAGCTCCTGACTGGATACAGGTCGTCCCTCTTTCGAGTTTCTACTTCATGCATGTCAAACCCTGGTAAGGTTCTTCGCGTTGCATCGAATTAAACCACACGCTCCGCTGCTTGTGCGGGCCCCCGTCAATTCCTTTGAGTTTTAGCCTTGTGGCCGTAGTCCCCAGGCGGAATACTTAAAGCGTTAGCTTCGGCACAGAGAGGGTCGATACCCCCTATACCTAGTATTCAACGTTTAGGGTGTGGACTACACGGGTATCTAATCCGTTTCGCTCCCCACACTTTCGGGCCTCAACGTCAGGAGCATCCTAGAAAGCCGCCTTCGCCACTGGTGTTCCTCCCGATATCTACGCATTTCACCGCTACACCGGGAATTCCGCTTTCTTCTGATGCCCTCGAGTCCTTCAGTATCAATTGCAGTCTCCCAATTGAGTCAGGAGATTTCACAACTGACTTAAAGAACCGTCTACACCCGCTTTACGCCCAGTAAATCCGGATAACGTTCGCCTTCTACGTATTACCGCGGCTGCTGGCACGTAGTTAGCCAAGACTTATTCCACGAGTACCGTCATATTTCTTCCTCGTGAAAAGGGGTTTACAACCCGAAGGCCGTCATCCCCCACGCGGCGTCGCTGCGTCAGGCTTTCGCCCATTGCGCAAAATTCCTTGCTGCTGCCTCCCGTAGGAGTCAGGGCCGTATCTCAGTCCCCGTCTGGCTGGTTGTCCTCTCAGACCAGCTACTGATCATCGCCTTGGTAGGCCGTTACCCTACCAACTAGCTAATCAGACGCAAGCCCCTCCCCAAGCGCAAAAGCTTTGCTGATAAACTGACGCTTACCAGCACATGCGGTATTAGCCTGCCTTTCGGCAAGTTATCCCCCACTTAGGGATAGATTACTTACGCGTTACTCAGCCGTTCGCCACTCCCTGATCAATCTTGCGAAAAATCAGGGCGTTCGACTTGCATGCATCAGGCACGCCGCAAACGTTTATCCTGAGCCAGGATCAAACTCTCATAAAAAAGAACCTTCCTTCCACTATCCAGTTGTTAAGGTACGTCTAGAGAAACAGAGGATATACTAGCACAGGGTTCCCAATGTGTCAATACGCGTCCAGTTATAGGGATGTGCGAAACCTCCTGAATGATAACAATTGAGAAAAAATGCTAAGTGTAAATAGAGCAAGGGACTGAAGAGTCCTTATCCGATTTACAGCTAATCATTAGGGGTAGCCCGGTTAAAAGTTAGAAATATTACGGCTTAAATTTGGTTGGCTGTGGTTCTGGCGTATTTTGCAGATTGGGAAGCTTAATCAGGCTCATTATTGGAACATTGCCATAGTAATACGGATACGATATAATATTAGCGATGTCGTGAGGCCGAGATATGAAAAAATCGTTCCTGTGCCGTGGTAACAGCCGACAGATGCCCTTTAAATCCAAAATAGCAGCAAAGCCCCACCACACGTTTGTAATACTCTTATCAATAGCTCTGCTCATGGGATTATTTACAGGCTGTGCCTACATTGGCAATACAACATCCTTTTTTCAAACAGCCAATATATCACTGCCTTTTAGTAATTCAATTCAAGATAATGGCACTAAAAAACTGCTATTTATGTCTGATAGAGAAGGCGGTTCCAATTTCTATACGATAAATGAAGATGGGACAGGAATAAGAAAACTCACCAATTTCCAGGATATTGAACTGTACAAGGATTATGAGACGGAACCAATTATTATTTCAGCATGGATAGGTCCAGACAAGAATTACCATATCTATGGAATGGACGATGACGGCAGATTGATTTGCCTAAGTGACAACAATACAGACGATTATAATGCTGTTTCTTCACCTGACAAAATGAAAATCGTTTATTGGCACGAATGTGGTTACCCAGCAAAAGGGCTGTATGTGATGAATTCTGACGGAAGCAACAGGGTTAAAGTGTTTGACAATTGCTTGGATGCACATTGGTCACCTAACAGTAGATACCTTGCAGCTGTAGATGACGATAAGCACATAATCTACGTAATTGATGCATATAAAAATACCAAATGGCAAATGGATTCTGGTGAACTACCCGATTCACCCTGGTCGCCCGATAGCAAAAGCATTATCTTTGAGAACAACGGGGTTGAGTCCATTAACATAGAGACGAGATTATTTGTTAAGATCGCTCAAAAAGGATACCAGTTCTCTCATTGGACAAACCAAAATAAGATCGTACTTTTTAAGGGCAATTCAATATACACTGTCAATGACAACGGTTTTAATCTAAGACCTATTCTGCAATTAGAAAGCACCAATATCATCGATACGAACTGGTCGTCTGATGATTCTGCTTGTGTAGTTACATGCAAAGATGGTAAATATGAGGGTTATGCGGGTTATGAAGACAAGATAGATGGATGCAAACTGTCGTTTTTAATCTTTGACAACTCAGGACAGTTAAAAGACTCGGGAAACATTGCAACAGGATCAATATATGAATATATGCAATGGTCGCCAAATTCATCAAAGTACATATTTTTTACGAGTTCAGTCGACAAAATATACATTAACGTTTTTGATGTAAAAAGCAGACAAACCAGTACACAATTACTTGGTATATATAATGGTGTTGGATCGTATTACTGGTCAAAGGACGGATCTTATTTTACGTTCTCTGCCGATAACCATCAGAACAATAGCGTGCCAGATGGATGTACGATCTACATATATGACTCAAGCAAGAATTTACTTGAGAACGTGACTAACAGTCCTTATTGGGACTGCTGTTCTAGTTTCATTGAAACGAAATAAATATTCTGTAGCCCGGTCAAAAGTTAGAAAAATCTCACAGTTTGAATTTAGTTGGCAATGTGTCTGGCAGAATTTGCGGATTCTTAGGCTTATATACAGGTATTCCATTCCGAAATATGTAGGTGTATAATACATCCAATCGTATCTGATATACTGTCACTTCTACGATTGATTGCGTTTAGAGGGGTAAGAGCTATGGTCAATAACAATATGCCTGATGTTGGTCCAATTATTCGCCGAATGGAGAAAATTTATTATGGGCAAACCCACCGTTCATTGTTTTCGCTAGGGGTCACATTATGCGGAATAGCTTTAGCAATATTAGCGTACGTATTCTCCAACACTCAAACTCAATCTAACTTTATACTGTTTTTGTGTGTAGGGTTGCTGTTTCTGTCAGGGATGTGTTTCATTGTTTTCAACAAACAAATTGCATGGTTTTTTATTCGTAACGAACCAGACGAATACCCAAGCGGCAAGGAGGCAGCTATGAGCGGTGAGCAAAAAGATAAAGAGACCACGGGCGACAAACCAATATATTTTCTGGACGTAGATGTACCTGAAAACAAGAATCTGGGTGGCCTTGTTAAAATTCTATTCATTTTTCAGATTATTTATTCCATCCTTGGGCTATTTATTGGATTGCTTTTATCCATAGGCGGAATCATACTTTTTTTCCAAGGTATAGGTGGTTCAGAGAATTTAACTATAAAATTTTCTGGCCTGGAGAGTACCATTTCTAATGCTGCACCGGGTGCCATTATTGCAATACTGGGAGTAGTAATTATCTGGATAACACGATTCGATATTAAGTTCACCTCAAGAAAATAGTTAAGTCTCAATCGCTAACAATCATGGTATAGCTCAAATCCGTTTAGACTTACTTGCCCATTTCCCTCATAAATAACCACACTTTTTAACCGCTGCCCAATCCATCGCATTTAATTAATTGTCCTAAGATTCTCCGCTTATTGACGGTATATTTCACTAAAAATAACCAATCCTTAAACCATCCGATCCCTATATTACCTCAATCCATCCACCGGTCTGAACCTCTTATGCGCCTCCACTTCATCATAGCATCTCACAGCCTGACAATACCTATTCGTCATCATAATCCTATTTTGCCAGCCAGTTGGCAGCCTTCGGGCCGAAGATGTCGGCCAGGTAATGCCAGTTATCGACCGGCTCTGAATCCCCGTTGGCCAGGTCGATCATTTTGCAGACGATAGGCGTTGTGGCCTTGATGTTGTACGACTTGCCGATGGTTTCTAGCGTCTGCCGGAATTTCTTTTCAAGCGCTACGTCCACTACGGCCACCAGATCAATGGCCGGGGGGATAGTCCGAGAAAAGCCTAGGCTAAAAGCTTTGGAACATCCCTCAGAATGGCTTCCGTTTCCCTGACAATTTCCTGCACCATATCATCGACTTTGGGCATATCTTTAATTCGCTGAGCCGCTTCACCGGCAGCCATGAGCGCTTTTTCCTTATTTCCTTCGAAGACAGCTTTTATTGATTCTATCTCAAACTTAATCAAAGACATGTCCATCGTGGTAAAATCATCGGGAGTACCGAGGAAAACGCCGGGCGATTTCTGGAGAGTATTTTTGGCATGTTCATCGCTGCGGGGTGTTTTCAACCAACGGGCAGGCCCGACAAAGCCACGCGCCACGAGGGTTGCTCTATCACCTGCGGCTACCACCCCCTCTTTCCAAATCTGATGGAAATCACTCTCCTGTGTTGCCAGAAAGCGGGTTCCCATCTGTGCGCCGTCTGCGCCCATAACCAGTGCGGCCGCCAATGTCTTGCCATCGCAGAACCCACCGGCGCCGACAACCAGAGTCTCCTTGTCGGACGCCGTCTCAACCACGGCTGGAAGCAGAATCATTGAGTGGACCGGCTCCCACGAGGTATGGAAACCGCCTTCATGGCCGGAAGCTACTATCACGTCAACACCAGCTTTCTTACAGCGCAAAGCTCCCTTGACAGATGGAACAACGTGCATCCATGTAAATCCCGCTCCCTTTATTTTGTCTTTCCAGCCGAGAGGGTCGCCGGCGGACGTAAAAATCACTTTGAAATGCTTCTTCATATCAGGGTTCTCTTCGCGGACTCTGATGGCCGTATCAATTATGACGTGCGAATATTTTAGAACTTCTGCTGAGACCATCACGTTGATGCCGAAAATGCCGTTTTTGTCTTTAACCAGCTTGTATGTCCGTTTCAGCACCTTTTCCATGACGGTAGCTATATCGTCTTCGAAATTTGCGCCTGCGGTTTCCACAAAGGCTTTGTAAATCCATGGCTGAATCTCTTTGTCAAAAACGCCGCTTGTAGAAAGCAGTCCGAGGACACCTGCGTTTGCTGCAGCAACACAAAGATTATTGTTGCTGAAGGGGCCCATTCCAGCCTGTATAATAGGATATTTGATCCCAACCAGGTCACATAATCTTGATCTAATCATAGAAGCTCCTCTCTATATTTTTATTGTTATCCCGCAGATAAGAACACGCTTTTTTGAGGCTGTATTGTAGTTAAATCGTTTTTATATGCCGAAAAAATTGCGCGGTGTCCGGAACATATTATACAGTTTTTGAGGTAATGCCAGTTATCGACCGGCTCTGAATCCCCATATCAGTCCTCCTCTAAACTAATTCCGGATCTGTACTGCGCCGCCATCATTATACCCGTCTTAATGCTCGGCCTCTATCTCAATGTATCTGGAATAGCAGGATCGAGACGATTACACCGGCAATAACTACCCAGTAGATCTCTACCCTCAGAAACAAGGCTATGAATGCAGCAACGGCAATCAATATACGGAACAATTCCCATGGTATTTTGAGAGCAAAGAGGACCGTCACGGATAGAAGAAGACCGACAAATGAGCTTAATACGCCGCTGAGCGCCTTATTGAAGTAGGGGTAACCACGTAATTTATCAAAATATGGAGCGACTCCTACCACAACCAGAAAAGACGGTAAGAATACACTTAGAGTTGCGATAGCCGCTCCCATAAGCCCGTAAAGTAAGTAGCCTATGAAAGTCGCCGTAATCACTATCGGTCCCGGCGTGATCTGGCCCAGGGCAATCCCATCGAGGAATGTCTTGTTGTCCATCCAATGATTTACATTCACAACCTCATGGAACATGAGGGGAACGGCAGCAAAACCGCCACCGAATGCAAATAGATCAATGCGCACCATAAGAGCAGCCAGGTTAAAAAGATTCCTGTCGGCGAAAAAAAGAGTTATAAATCCTGCTACAGCAGCCGCTATGATAATCAGCACCGGCCGATATGTGAAGATGCGTCTGCCCGACGAAGTGACAGAGGGTGTTGGCTCCTTCAGATACAACATAATACCGGCAATTGCGGCCAGTAGAATTACCAGAAATGGACTAACCCCAAATCCGAATAGGATGCCTGACACAATAGCGATAACCGCGCCTTTCCAGTTCTTAATAGATGCTCTGCCGAAACTAATCGTTGCACTAGCGACAATGGAAACGATGATAGCCTGCAAGCCGTTGAACGCCGATATTACCATCGGCAAATCCCTGGTTTGCACATAAAGGGCTGATAACACTGTCATGATTAAAAAGGACGGCAGCCCAAAACCTATGAAGCTAATCGCAGCCCCTGGCACACCCCGCAACCTTAATCCCACATACGTCGAAGCCTGCACGGCTGTAGCTCCCGGCACCATCTGGCACAACGCGACCCCATCGCGGAACGATACGTCGTCCATCCATTTCTTTTGCTCAACTGCCATCTTGCGAATATAAGTAATCATAGCGGGACCGCCGAATGCGGTAGCCCCGAGCCGAAGAAAAGACAGGAAAAGCCTGCCTAAAGATGGCGGGCTATAAGGTGACGGAGATTGCTGCATGTTTCATTTATTCCACTGTTCAACAGATTCTGACAGATATCTGCCACAGTTGTCTAACACTTTCGCTAATTGATAAGCCGTCTTCAGCTGACTTTACAGCTTTATATCTTTCTCAGATTATCCACCGGCTTCATGCCGGCCAGTTTTCCAGACAGGAAGAAAGACAGCGCAACTGAGATGATCAACATCAGAAGGAAAAACTCCCCGGCGGCAATGACGGATAATTGGAGAGGAGCAGAGAGGGTCGTCAAGTCATTACCCAGGCCTGTTGAAAGCCTGGTTTGCAGACTAATAGACCCGATAGCTACCAGAATTAACGCACTTACAGCGAGCCCCAATATGAACCCCAGGATAGTTTGCACGAAAACCTCGCTGACTATCTGGGCGCTGATATTCCATTTTGTCCAGCCAACAGTCTGCAATACCCCAATATCTCTTCTTCTTTCCATAAGGGACGCGGTATTGACCTGAAAAAGTACCAGTGCCAGGATTGAGGCAAGGATAAACAAAACAAGCAATTGATATTTTTCATATATATCCATGTAATTGCCAAGCGATGCGGCTATTGAACTCGATGATAGGGTCACCGCATCCTTATCAACCCCGGTGACCTCTGACCGGACAGCTTTTTCCGAAGATAATGAGTCGAGTCTGACGTAAAGCTGACTATAACCCGTGGTCCCGAGGAGTGCCTGAGCATCCGGCAGGCTAATGTAAACATTGGTCGCGGAAACCTGACTTTTATCCTCTACAGCAACAATGCCGACCACTTGAAAATTAGAGCTGCCCAACTGCAATTTGTCGCCCGGCTTGAGTTTGTAAAAATTGGCAAAGTGCTTTTCAACCAGTGCCGCATTTTGCTCTCCGGCGTTAAGCGGGCGGCCGGAAGTGATCCAGGAGTTGTACCTGGCGCCTATGAAGCTATAAGGCTCAAAACCTTCTATGGTGATGAACTTCCCCTTATCATAGCGCCATATTACCAGCGCCTTAGAGACATCTTTGATATGAGGCAGGGCGCTTATCTTGTCCAGGCTGGCCTGATCAAAAAGCCCCTTACCGAAAGGCAATTGTATGGCGCCGGTAAGATTATCGGACGGTTTTACGACCGATTTCTGCACTATTACATCAGCGCCAATGTCCTTGAACGGCAAATATACGGCATCTGTGTAGGCGTTCATAATAGAAGTTAAAACTACGAAGATTGCTACCAGAATGGCAACTGCCAGGAGATTGGTAAATAACCGTGCCTTTCGCCTGGTAAGCTCTCTTATAAGGTAACGTAAATTCGGTTGGAACATTTTCAAGAAAAAACGCCTGGAGTATGTCTCCGGTAAAGGGGTATCTTCATTTATTGATCAAGCCGGCCAGCACCGTATCAAGGTCTTTCCTGGTCCATTGCTGACCTTCAAACCATAGGAAATCTACGGTTTTCCCGTTGACCTCGTACCTCGAGGTGCCGTTAATAATCACATTCATATGAGCGGTAAGCTGGTGCGCTTTAAAATAGTCCTGGCCCTGCTGAGTAGATAGATCTATCCAAGTAACTTTGACCTTGTCGCCATATTTGGAAAGGACATCCTTGATTGCCTGTACAGTAGGCTGTAAAGGCCCATGATTTATATAGCCTGCCACGACCACATCGGTGGGGGTTGATGCGACTGCAGCAGAGGCGGGCTGTGCTACCGTGGTATTATCTGAGACGGGAGCGCTGGATTGTGAAGCGGCTGCGCCGGAAGCGCTGTTGCCTGCTGTAGATTTGGGTGTTTCAATGGGTTTCGTCGCAGATGACGAACATGCTGCGGAAATTACGACGCTCACTACAAGCAAAACAATAAGAAATAGCTTTATCCTACTTATCATTCTATATGACATTTTTTACTCTCCAATCCTTCCATCGACTATTCTAATTATGCGGTCGGATTCTCCGGCTATGCGGTCATTGTGCGTCACCAGCACAAAGGTCTGTTTTTTCTCCCGGTTAAGCTGCCGGAGCAACTCTATTATCTTCTCACCTGTCTTTGTATCCAGGTTACCGGTTGGCTCATCGGCAAAGATAACCTGCGGGTTGTTGACCAAGGACCTGGCTATAGCTACCCGTTGCTGCTCGCCTCCCGAAAGCTCGTTGGGATAATGCTTAAGACGCTCGCCAAGGCCAACGGCAACGGCCGCCTTGGTGGATCGGTCGAACATTTCTCTGGCAGGTACGCTTGCCGGGAAGAGGGGGAGGGCAACATTTTCCACAGCATTAAGTGTAGGTATCAAATTGAAGGATTGGAAGACAAAACCGACATTGTTCCTGCGGAAAAGTGCAAGCTGGTCCTCGGACATCGAAGTCAAATCTTCTCCGCCTACGGATATGCTGCCGGCATCCGCCTTTTCAAGGCCAGCCATAAGGGCCAATAGTGTAGTTTTGCCGGATCCCGATGGTCCCTGGATAGCAAGAAACTCGCCTTTTTCCACATCAAACGATACATCATCAATTACCCGGACGTCACCCAGGGTCTTACATAAATGTTCAACAGTCAAGATCTTATTCATACTTGAGAATCTCCATGGGCTTTAGTTTGTTTATCTGCCAGGTGCTAAGAAACGCGGTCACAAGCCCGACAATCAGCACACCCAGAAATGCGACGAGCACGGGAAGCAGCTCGAACCTGATCGGTAAAAGATGGGTTTGCACAACGTTGGCATCTTCCGGGTTGGCAAGCAGAAAATGGGGGTAGGCACTCAATTCCCACGGGATCGCTATCGATACTGTCGTCTTTGACAAAATGAAAACTGCGGCGACGGTCAGCAGTAAGCCGACAACAAACCCGGCGAGGATCTGCAAGGCGGTTTCCATACCGATTAGCTTTTGAATGTCACGGCCCGTATAGCCCACCGATTTTAAAACGCCGAATTCCTTTCGTCTCTCCAGGATCATACGCAGCGTATTCCGGGCGACTATTAAACAGGCGCCGATAAAGAGCACAAGGGAAATGACCCAGGTCAATTGATCAGACAATTTCAATACTGTTGATATCTGACTCTCGAAGGTGTCCGGGGTATAAATATTGTATGTACCGATGGTCTGACCTAAAGGAGTCTGGCCTGCATTCGCATCCTGGTCATTAAGGCTTTGCTTGATCTTCTGAGTTACGAGTGCCAGATCCTGCTGTCCCGCATTAACAAATATAATATTCACGTCGTTCTTATCAACCCTTTCGACTGTCTGCAGGTTTTTGGATTGATAAGCCATGTCCTGTGCTACTGCTAGATTCAGATAGACGTCAGCGGCGACTATTTCATTTCCGGCCATGCCGATGATGCCGGAGACCTTGAACTGACTTCCGGCGATAGCCACGTTTGAACCTACGCTCAAACCATTTTTACCGGCATATGTCTTATCAACCAGGATTTCCCGGTCTGTAGCAGGTGTAGCGCCTTCAATTACCCTGGAAGACAGAGATTTTCCATAGTTATCCTGCCAGTTAACTCCCAGGACACGTTTGAAATGATCGGGATCAAATACCCATAAGGAAAGCGCGCTGGACATATCCTGTGCCCCGTCGATTTTATTGATAGCAGTGACCGCGTCCTGATGAATCGGCGCAAGGGAACAGGATAACAGAACGCCCGAAACATTTTCGGGAACATTGCCATTTTTTTGCACGATAATGGTGCCCTGGATATCCTTAAACGGTAAACGTGCTGCTTCTTTATAAGCAGCTCCCAAAAAACTCAGGGTAATAACCATGGCGGTAACCAGGCCTATGACAATGACGTTCAGCAGATACGACCTGTATCTTTTAAGCAGCTCTTTGATCGCATAACGAAGCATCATGTTAATTAACACGGGACAACGGACGGTGTATCACAGATTGTAGCATACAGCGCTCAATCGTCTGAACTTATCTGAGCTAAAGTAAGCGTAACAATAACAATGAAATATGAAAATATCATGAATTTGTTTGCTATAATTTATGAAATATAATAGCTGTCCAGTCATTTAAGATGGTTTATATATAGGATTTTTAAAGGTCTGGCTCATTAAAATGGCTGTTCAAGTTCATGTTCGATTTCAATTACCTCAAATTTCCTTGACGTTTACACTCATACACTGCTACAATGCCCTATTGTATTTCCTGCCGACCGATTTAATATAGAGGTAATCACATGCAGCAATCTAGTCCTGACAAAATCCGCAATGTAGCCCTCCTGTCGCATTCCGGTTCCGGCAAAACCTCCCTGGCTGAAGCCATGCTCTTCGATGCCGGCGCCATCACCCGCATCGGGAATATCGCCGATGGGACCACCTCCTCCGACTACGACCCCGATGAAATCAAACACAGGATCAGCATCAACCTGGCCATACTGCCGGTGTCCTGGAAGAACACCAAGATAAATATCATCGACACTCCGGGCTACCCGGATTTTGTGGGTGAAGTAAGGTCGGCTTTGAGGGTGTGCGAAGGCGCCGTTATACTGGTCTGCGCCGCCTCGGGAGTAGAAGTAGGCACCGAACAGGTCTGGAATTACACATCCAAGAGCAATACTCCACGCCTCATTTATATGAACAAGATGGACCGCGAAAATGCCAACTTCGCATCCACGCTCGACCAGATTCAAAGCAAGCTGAGCGCCAGGTGCCTCCCCATCCAGATACCCATTGGCTCTCAAAAGAGCTTTAAAGGCGTAATCGACGTTATCACTAAAAAAGCATTCGCAGGCTCGCCGGTTAAGGAGATCGAAGTGCCGGCGGACATGGCTGCGGATATCGACAGCGCCAGGGAGAAGCTCATCGAAGCGGTGGTGGAGATAGATGACGAAATAATGACCAGATACCTCGACGGCAGCCAAACCACCACCGAAGAGATCTATAAATGCCTGGCGGAATCCACCCGGCAGGGCAAGGTCATCCCAGTGCTGGCTGGCTCCGGCCTCACCAACAACGGGGCGGTGGGACTGCTGGACGCCATCGTGGATTACCTGCCTTCACCGGTTGCCGCCGGCCCCGTCAAAGCGGCCAATGCCTCGGGCGCCGAGGAGCCTGTCAAACCTGCAGCGGATTCACCGTTGACGGCCCTGGTATTCAAAACAACCACAGACCCGCATGTAGGAAAAATAAGCTTCTTCCGCGTCTATTCAAGCATCCTATCCAGCAACTCACAGGTATGGAACGTAAATAAGGGCGCAATCGAGAGGGTCGGGCAGGTAGCGATGCCCAAGGGCAAAGGCCAGGAGTCAGTCACCCAGGTAGGCACCGGCGATATCGGCCTGGTCGTAAAGCTGTTCAACACGGTTACAGGCGACACGCTGGGCGTCAAGGAACATGCGCTTAAACTGGCCGGCATCGATTTCCCCGCGCCCATCCTGAGCAAGGCTGTTCACCCTAAATCCAAAGCCGACCTCGATAAGATGAGTTCGGGACTTGCCAGGATATGTGAAGAAGACCCCAGCTTAAAAGTGCAGCGCGAAGCAGATACGGGCGAACTTACTCTGGGCGGCATGGGCGATACTCACCTTGAGATCGCCGCCAGCAGGCTGCAGCGCAAATTCGGTGTGGACGTCAATCTGGAAGTGCCGCGGGTACCCTATAAGGAGACCATCACAGCTTCGGTTGAGGCTGAATACAAACATAAGAAGCAGACCGGTGGACATGGCCAGTTCGGCCATGTGCTTATCCGTATGGAACCGCTTCCGCCCGGCGGAGGATTCGAATTCGAGTCAAAGGTAGTGGGCGGCTCCGTGCCCAGGAACTATATACCAGCCGTCGACAAAGGCATCAAAGAAGCACGCGTCGAGGGCGTAATTGCCGGTTTCCCGGCCGTTGATATGCGGGTCACGCTTTTCGACGGCAGCTTCCATGCGGTAGATTCTTCGGAAATGGCCTTTAAAATCGCAGCCGCGCAGGCCTTCAAAAAGGGCATGAACGATGCGTCGCCGGTATTACTCGAGCCGATCATGAATATCACGGTCACCGTGCCGGACAGCTTCACCGGAGATATTATCGGCGACCTCAATACCAAGCGCGCCCGCGTGAGCGGTATGAACCCCAACCAGGGCATGAATGTGATCCAGGCCCAGGCGCCGCTGGCCGAGGTGCTCAGGTATGCTATCGACCTGCGCTCGATGACGCAGGGCAGGGGCACTTTTACCATTGAGTTCGGCCACTACGAGTCAGTACCTGCGCTCATAGCCCAGAAGATCATTGCCCAGCACAAAGCAGCGGCACAGTAATAAACATTTCCAAGGTTAAATTAAAAGCCCCCCGTTATTGACGGGGGGCTTTTTCATTCATCTGGTATTTTGTGCAGTAGATTACTGAACCAGTTCCTTGACCTTGGCTGTGAAGGCCGGAAGGATGACCTTCCAGTCGCCGACCACGCCGAAGCGGGCTTCTTTGAAGATATTGGCCTCGGGGTCTTTATTGATGGCCACGATGCACTTGGCGCCGGAGCAGCCGGACATATGCTGGCTCGAACCGGAAATGGCCACTGCGATGTAGAGCTCGGGCGCTATTATCTTGCCGGTAAGCCCGATCTGGATCGAGTCGGGGACCCATTTGTTGTCGCACGGGGGCCTGGAAGCCCCAACTGCGCCCTTGAGCACCTTGGCCAGCTCAGCCAACTCTTTCTGGAACGGCTCGGGTCCACCCACTCCGCGGCCGCCTCCGATGACTACTGCGGCATCCTCGATCTTAATGCCTGCGACCTCTTCTTTGACGGTCTCAAGCACTTTGGCCTTTATCCTGGCGGCATCCAGCGCCACTGCGAAGGCTACAATTTCACCGGCCCTCCCTGCATCGGGAGCTATGGGTGAGCTGGCCTTCACCCTGACGGTGGCTATCTGGGGCAAACCTTCGGTGGTAAATATGGCCTTGGCATTGCCGCCGTAAACCGGGCGGGTGCAGTGCATAGATTTGGTGGCGGGGTCGATAGCCAGTTCGAGGCAGTCCATAACAGCGCTGACGCCCAGTTTGAATGCCAGCCTGGGTGCGAGGTCACGGCCGTTGGCAGTCTGGCCCATGAGGATGATCCTCGGGGCGACCTCGGCCACTGCCTTCTCCATTACCTGCATGTAAGTGCTGTTCTCGTAAGCTTTCAGTTGAGCATCGTCAGCCACCAGGACTTTGTCTGCGCCGGCGGCAACAGCGGCCTTACCGGCATCGCCCATCTTCTCACCTATCAAAATGCAGGTAACCTGCTCTTTCAGTTCATCTGCAAGACGCCTTCCGGCGCCTAGTATTTCAGCAGTAATCGGGAGTAATTTACCTTCAACAACTTCACCGACAACCAGAATACCTTTATTATCAGCCATTGTATCCTCCTATATTTATCCTGAGTATATCGTTAAATGACCTTGTTCTCGCGCAGTTTCTGTGCGAGCAGGGATGCTGCTTCTGCCGGTGAATCGGCGCTGACTATATCGCATTTGCCTTCTTTCACGGGCTGGAACAGCTTGACTATCTTGGACTTTCTGGCAGCGGCGCCGACTTTGTCCACGCCGATATCGGCCGGTTTCCAGACTACAGGCTGCTTTTTGCTGGCAGCCATAATGCCTTTCAGTGTTGCATAGCGGGCTTCGCCAAGCTCGTTGCTGACGGTGATGAGGGCCGGGGTGCTGACTTCCAGCACCTGGTAGCCGTCGGCTACTACCCTTTCAACCTTGACTTTGCCGCCGTCCATGACTTCGGCTTTCTTGGCGACGGTAACGCTGGGGATGCCGAGCAGCTCGGCCAGGCCGGAACCTACCTGACCATCGTCCCATTCCGATTCCTGCCTGCCGCAAAAGATGAGGTCGAATTGCCCGACTTTCTTGATAGCTGCTGCAAGCGCACTGGCGACTGCAAAGCTGTCGCCGCCTTCAAATGCAGGGTCTTCAAGCAGAATAAGCTCATCGGCGCCCATGGAGAGCGGTTTCTTTACAACATCACGTACAAGATTGTTGCCCAGTGAAATGATGGTAATCTTGTTCGCGGCCTTGTCTTTATCCTTGATGCGGAGTGCAGCCTCAACTGCCTGTTCATCGTAGGGGTTGACCACTGGTTTGATTTCGGGCGGTTGGACCATCCTGTTATTGGCAGCATCGAGTTTGAAAGTGGAGGGAGCTGCCTCGGGATCGAGTACCTGTTTACAGCAAACGATCATGTTCATGGTAGCGATTCACCTCTGTTTTGAGATTTAGTTAACAAAATTAACCAATCGGGAATTTTACAAGAAAGGTATATCGTTGTCAAAAGGGGGGTTCGATTTTTATAACTCTGTCTATGCCTGCAAGGTCAGCCGTCACAGATAAATGTGCCCCGTTCCACGTTGACTTTATCAGCTTTACAATGCCATCGGCCTGTCCCAGCCCTATCTCCACTAAGAGGGCGCCCCCCGGAGCCATCTTGTCGACTGATTGCACAATCAGTCGATGAATTACTTCAATGCCACCTGAGCCGCCATCCAGGGCCACCTGCGGCTCATATTTCGCCACCTCGTCCGGCAGTTCTCTTACATCTGTTCCCGCTATATAGGGGAGATTAGCCACTATGAGGGCTATTTTATCAGATATTTGCTCCAGTAAATTGCCGTGAACGAGCATTATATTCTCCTTGAGTCGGTAGCGTTCAACGTTGACCGACGCCACTTCCAGCGCCTTTTCGGAAATATCTACTGCGTAAATATGTGAATCAGGCAGATTTAATGCGAGGCTGATGGCAATGGCCCCGGACCCGGTCCCTATATCCGCTATCAGCGGCGCCTTCTCATTCCGCTCGATCCAGGAGCGTCCAAACTTAATGGCCTCTTCAACAAGTATCTCAGTCTCGGGCCTGGGTATTAGTACGCGGCTATCAACGTAAATGTCCAGGCCGTAAAATTCTTTATGACCGGTAATATAGGCTGTGGGCTCCCTCTTAAGCCTACGGTCGACCAGGCTTTCAAAGGAAGTTATTTCGGAAGCGGTAAGGACCCTATCCATTTGTGAGAAGAGCTGGGCAGAATTCAGGTTCAGAGCATGACCGAGCAGGATTCTGGCTTCGCCGGCGGCTTCACCGATGCCCTGTTGTTTAAGTTTGGAGGTATACTTACGGAGCGCATCCGCAATGGTCACAGCGCGGTTTCCTGTAGCTGCCTCGACTGCTCCTCGCTGGCCAGCGCGTCTATCAGCTTGTCCAGGTCTCCATCCAGTATCTTCTGCAAGCCGTGCAGTGAAAGGTTGATGCGGTGGTCGGTCAGCCTGTCCTGGGGGAAATTATATGTGCGTATCTTCTCAGACCTCTCGCCGCTGCCGATCTGCGACCGGCGTTCCTCCGTTACCTCATCCTGCTGCTTCCTCTGCTCTATATCGTAAAGCCTGGAGCGCAGCACAGCCATGGCCTTGGTTTTGTTGCGCAGTTGCGACCTTTCATCCTGGCAAACGGCCACGATCCCGGTGGGGATATGTGTGATGCGCACTGCGGTGCTGAGCTTATTGACATTCTGTCCGCCGGCCCCGCCGCTGCGGAATATATCGATCCTCAATTCTTCGGGGTTGATCCGGATATCAATGTCCTCGACCTCCGGCAGTACTGCTACGGTGGCGGTAGAGGTATGTATCCTGCCCGAAGCCTCTGTCACCGGCACACGCTGTACACGATGCACACCCCTCTCGTATTTCAAATGTCCGTAGGCGCCCTTGCCTTTAACCTCAAAGATCACCTCTTTAAAACCACCCACCTCGTTCTGATTGCTGTCGATGATCTCGGTCTGCCAGCCCTTTACCTGGGCATAGCGGAAATACATGCGGTATAAATCGGAGGCAAACAGGGCCGCCTCGTCTCCACCCGTCCCGGCCCTGATCTCCACGATAGCGTCTTTATCTTCATTTTCGTCCCTGGGTATCAGGGCTATCCTTAGTTCCTCCACCAGCTTTTCCTGTGTTTCCTTTAGCTCGGTCATCTCGTCTTTGGCCATTGAGAGCATGTCCGGCTCGAGGCCCCCGTCGATCATGGACTGGATATCGTCGATTGACTTGAGGACGGATTTATATTGCCGGTATTTATTAACCGTATCCTCTATGCGGGCGCGCTCCTGCGACAGGGTCTGCACACGCTGAAAGTCATTATAGACTTCAGGCTGTGAGATCAGCCCGTTCAACTCATCGAAGCGTTTTTCTTGTGATTCGAGTTTTTCAAACATATCCGGTTCAATTTCCTGATGGATTCAGCACAGATTATAGCATCGGATCAAAAATGTGCTCAAATACGGACTCGCTGCATAACCCCTGCCGGTTGACAATCCTTGCTATACTTGAATAACAAGCGTTGTGGGAGGAGGTTGATTATGTCATTTTCCGAATCTGTCGTTTCTCAAGCCTGGAACAGATCACATGGAAAATGCGGATGTCCCCACCTTTCGCATGACCATGGCAGAAACCCTTGCACCAGGCCGGTAAGCTGGGAAGCCAGAGGAAGGGAGGGAAGTGGAGGCTGGGAAGCCCGCAGTGTCAATGGGAAGCACTACGATACTCCCTCAGATTGCGAGATACTATGCTGGGTCTGCTATAAAGCAACGCCACACTAGTTTACCGCCCTGTTATAAATAAACGTATTCTAGTTTTTACTGGAGGCTTTTGGCACCGCCGACCCCGTCTTCACGCTTGGGGCAACACCCGGAGCCACCTTATGACCGTTGCCGTTAACCCTGTATTTTTCCACGAGCCGTTTGAAGGCATCAGCCATCTGTGACAACGCTCCGCCTGCCTCGACGACCTGCTGCACCTGGCCGCTGATCTCTTTGGCCGCCTCTGACACGCTTTCGGTTGCAGCGCTGTTCCGCTCGGCAACACCGGCAACCTCTTCAACCGACTTGGAAACATGCTTGGCCGTCGCCGCCATCTGCTCGGTAGCTGCGTTATTCTCTTCCACGATGGAGCTGATGCTGTCTCCCAGCATGACCATCTCAGCGCTCATCTTATTCAATTGCTCAGCTGCACTGGAAATCTGCTGTACACGGGTACCCATTTCCTGTGACCGCTCCATTATTTCCTCAAGAGCGCCCCCGGACATATTGGCCAGTTTATATCCACCATCGACCTCCTTAGTCCCCTTGGCCATAGCGGACACGGTCTCGATAACTCCATCCTGTATGCTGTTGATAAGCCCTTCGATTTCCTTGGTCGACGCCGAAGCCCGTTCCGCCAATTTCCTCACTTCATCGGCCACAACCGCAAATCCACGGCCCTGCTCACCCGCCCTGGCCGCTTCAACTGCGGCATTGAGCGCAAGCAAATTCGTCTGGTCGGCTATAGAATCGATGGCCGAAACTATCTTGCCTATTTCCTTGGAACGGCTGCCCAGTCCGTTGATCTTCTCCGACACCTGGTCCATGGTCAGCTTGATTTTCTCCATGCCCTTAACCATGTTCTGCGACATCTCGGCGCCCCTGGCTGCAGAGTCGGCGGTAGCCTTGGCGCCGTCGGTAGCTCGCTGCGCATTGGAAGTTATCTCCTTAATGGACTCCGATACCTGGTTGACCACCTGGACGTTTTTCTCGATCATACGGGCCTGTTCCTGAGCGCCCTTGGCGATCTGCTCGATGGCTTGAGATAGCTGCTCAACTGCTCTCAATGACTCCCGCATGGAGTTCGCCTGGTCGGAAGCGCCCTGCGCCACCTGCTGACTGGACCTTGCAATATGTTGCGTCAACTGCCCGGCTTGCTCGGCAACGCCGGTCAACCGGCTGCTAGAATTATCGAGCTGTTGAGAAACCTTTTTCAGCTCCATAACTATGTTGATCTGGTTATCCAAGGCATCATTCAAAGCATTTTTTAATTTTCCCAGTTCACCTTTATATTCGCCGACTACCCTGGTGGTCAGGTCGTATTCAGCCTCCTTATACAGGACGCCGGACGATTCCGCCAGAGGAATGGTGATGGAATCCAGTGTGCTGTTGAACCCCAGCAGTATCTTCCTGTACACGCCTTCGCACCTTTCTGCATTGGCGCGCTGGTCCAGCCTGCCCTCCCTGGCAGACTCGATTATCATGAGCATCTCTTCTACCAGGGCATCGAAGGCGGTAACGCACTGGTTTAAGTTATTTATAATCGTTTTAAACTCACCGCTATAGGCCTCATCGATGTGATTTTGCTTGATGCCACGGGCAATATTGTCGATACAGATAGCTGCCAGGCGCAACGGACGTATGAGCGCATCCAGAGTATCGTTGATCCCTGTAACGATCCTGGCGTAGTCACCGCTGAATTTGCTGACATCTCCTCTCTCATCCAGGTTCCCCTCGACTGCGGCTCCCGTTATTTTCTCAACAGTCGAGCTCAGGTCCCGGAGGTTCTGCACGACCTGAATGAAAGATTTGCTCAGCGCATCATTCTCCGACTTTGGTTCGATTTGAACCCTGAGGTCGCCCACGGCCAACTTGTCAGCCGAAGCGGCCATCTCCTTCATGTAGGCGATCACCTGTGAGAATGCCCGAGCTACTTTCCCCACTTCATCTTTGGTTTTTACCTTTACTTCCTGGCTGATATCACCCTCGGCAACGGCCATGGCGACCGGCACCAGGGAGAGCAGCGGTTTGGCGATCAGGGTACTGACCAGGAAGGCCACCGCCCCTACAACCACAGCAACTATGGCCAGCGCTATCAACGACATTCTCAGCAATGAATCGGTGGTGGCATTTACCTCGGCCTCGCTTATCTCCGATATGGTGGTCCACCTGATGCTGTGATAGCTTAACGGAGAGTAGGCGGAGATCACCTTATTGCCCGAATAGCTTACAATAGTAGCTACGCCCTCTTTCCCGGCAATCCCATTCCTGACCGACTCCGTATCAATTAATTTATTGTTCGCAAATGAATTGGAAACGGTATTCGCCGGGTCCAGGCGTGAATCGGACCTCATCTTTTTATCGTCGCCGACAACGTAGGTCTCGCCGGTTTTACCCATGCCGGTGGAGTTCTGCGTGATGGCATTGATCTGCTGATAGGGTATCTCAATCATGAATATCCCAACCAGCTTCCCATCCTTATCTTTGATTGGGGAGCCGACAAAGCCGCACGGCTGGTTATTGGCCGGCCCGTATGGCTCAAAATCGGAGATGCCCGTGGACGTATAGCTGCTTAACATGCACTGGCTCGCCGGGCTTCTTTGCAAGGTACCTTCCAGCAAGTTCTTGCCCAGCTCGGGGGACTTAGTTGTTTTATAAACGACATCGCCGAAGCTGCCGACCAGCAAAATGTCCTGGTAGCCGTGGGCCGCTTTCAAGGCGGCAATCCCCTTGCCGTACTTCGAATCTGCAGCCGACCAATTGGCGCCCAGTGTTTTTCCGTCCGCATTATAAGCGTCTTCATAGGCGACAACGGCATCGGATACCAGGCCTCCCGCAGAAACGAGCGCAACCTGCTGTGACAGCGAATCGAAAAAGGCAATCAGTCGTTGATTGGTAAGCTTGTTGGCAACCTGTAATTTCTCCACCGCGGCATTCTTCATGCTGTCGCCGGATACGAAATAGCTAATGGCTCCGATAGTCATGGCCGGGATAATGCCGACCAGCAAGGCAAAGACTATCAGCTTGCCCTTTAGCGAGTAGAAGAAAAACTTTAATATAGACCTGATTACCGAATTGACTTGCCTCATATCTCTTCCCTTTTGGCTGTCTCTATATCCGGCACCCTATTCTTTTTCTGCGCGCAGAACTGCAGCCTATCAAAGGCTTCAGTCTTATAATCTGAAAAACTCCCACCATTGCCCATTTAATCTCCCTCTATTGTGGCAATCCCTGCCCACCCGGAAAAGTAACGCAGGTATAAACTTCGTGAGCCAAAAGGCTACTAATCGTAGTTGGTATAAGCAGTTTGCAGACGAATATTCGCCCATCAACGTATATTAGTCCGCAGCGGTCGGCTAATGTCTGTACTCCCCATTGTGATATAATACGCAAGCTATTTTGAATATAAAGGCAGATAGAAAGCCGGGATTAAAAATATGGATTTAAGCGCAGATGAAGTCAGACATATAGCCTTGCTGGCCAGGCTGGGCATCAGCGATGACGAAGTAGAGAAGTTCAGAACACAGCTCTCAGATATCATGGAGAATTTCGAGATCCTGAAGCAGGTCGATACTACCGGCCTGCCGCCCACCACCCAGTCTGTAAACCTGGAAAACATTTACAGGCTGGATGAACCAGCCCCGTCTTTGCCTCCTTCAGATGTGCTGGCCAACGCCCCGGGACAGGAAGATGGTTCATTCAAAGTCAATGCCGTGCTGGAGTAGCCGATGAGCGACCTGCATAAGATTACCATCCATGAAGCGCATAAGCTCCTTAAAGAAAAAAAGGTCTCTTCCGTCGAACTGACTGAGGCCGTCCTCGAGCACCTGCACAAGGTCGAGGGCAAGGTCCGCGCCTGTGTCACCATCACCGACGAGCTTGCTATGGAGTATGCTATGGCCGCCGACCGGGCTATCGCCGGCGGCGATATCAAGCCCCTGACCGGTGTGCCGGCATTGATTAAGGACGTCATATGCACCAAAGGTATCCGCACCACCTGCTCCTCCAAGATGCTGGAAAATTTTGTGCCGCCCTATGACGCCAACGTCATTGAAAAACTGAAGGCTGACGGCTACGTGATAGTCGGTAAGACGAATATGGACGAATTCGCAATGGGATCCTCCACCGAGAACTCAGCCTTCTTCGTTACACATAACCCCTGGAACCTGGACTGTGTGCCGGGCGGCAGCAGTGGCGGCTCGGCCGCTGCCACGGCCAGCGACGAGACCATATACTCCCTCGGTTCGGACACCGGCGGCAGCATACGCCAGCCTGCCGGCCTGTGCGGCGTGGTCGGCCTCAAGCCGACCTATGGAAGGGTCAGCCGCTACGGGCTGGTGGCATTCGCCAGTTCGTTGGACCAGATAGGCCCCATCACAAAGGACGTAACCGACAGTGCACTGGTCATGAATACGATCTCGGGCCACGACAAAAGGGACTCTACCACCGTACCCTACGAAGTCCCGGACTACACCAAAGCCCTGAAAACGGACATCAAGAACGTCCGCATCGGCATTCCGCGCGAATATTTTGTTGAGGGGATGCAGTCGGCCGTGCGCCAAACGATCGAGGCAGCCATAGAAAAGCTGGAGGGACTCGGTGCGAAAGTCGACCGCAATGTATCGCTGCCTTATACAGAGTATGCCCTTGCGGCCTACTATATCCTGGCCCCTTCTGAAGCTTCCGCTAACCTGGCGCGCTATGACGGTGTGAAATACGGTTTTTCTTACCGCGACACCACCAATATGTGGGAAGCCATGGAAAAGACCAAACAGTACGGTTTTGGCGCTGAGGTAAAGAGAAGGATCATGCTGGGCACTTACGCCCTCTCCGCCGGGTACTACGACGCATATTATTTAAAGGCGCAAAAAGTGCGCACTCTCATCAAGCAGGACTTCGAGAAAGCTTTCGGGCAATACGATGTACTGGTCACGCCCGTATCGCCGACCGTGGCCTTTAAAATAGGCGAGAAGGTCGACGACCCGGTGCAGATGTATCTGAGCGATGTATGCACCCTGCCCATCAATATAGCGGGCGTGCCGGCCATCTCCATCCCGGCAGGCTTCGTGGACGGTCTGCCGGTAGGCATGCAGATCATCGGCAAGCACTTTTCAGAGGAAATGCTGCTGCGCGTGGCCTATGCCTATGAGCAGGCAACTTCCTGGCACACTAAAAAGCCTTCCCTAGCTTAACCGTCAAACCCGGCAATTTACTGTAGCAAATGGAAAACGATTTACTTTATATATTTTGCTATAATTTGGATTACCCGATAATAAAGGTATGCGAGGCGATGATATGGAGAATGAAAAATTAGTCCTTCAAGCGCTTGAAAAAGACGCTAGGCTATCAGTGGCCCAGATAGCCGACATGACCGGGGTCCCGGCTGCTGAGGTGCAAAAAATAATCAAAAAGGCTGAAAAAGAAGGAATCATCGTAAAATATAAGACCGTTATCAATTGGAGCAAGGTGGGCGAGGAGCAGGTTTGGGCACTGGTTGAGGTGAAAGTGGTGCCGCAAAGGGATGTGGGTTTCGGGGCTATTGCCGAGCGTATATACCGCTTCCCTCAGGCCAAGTCCGTTTTCCTGGCCTCAGGAACATACGACCTGGCTATCCTGACAGCCGGCAAGACCATGCAGGAAATCGCCCTATTTGTCTCCGAAAAGCTGGCGCCCATGGAGACCGTGCAGGGTACCATCACACATTTCATCCTGAAAAAATATAAGGAAGACGGCGTGATCCTCGAGGATGAGGGGGAACCCAGGCGCCTGGGTCTGGTAGCTTAATTTTCCCTCCCCGTGCTTCTGCAGGAGGTGTCATTTGAAACAGACAGAAACACATCGTGACTATCTATCGAGGAAAGCCAGGGAGATCTCACCATCCGGCATCCGGAAATATTTCGACCTGCTTTCATCCATGGAGGGCGCTATCTCGCTGGGGGTGGGCGAACCCGATTTTGTGACACCCTGGCCAATGAGGGAAGCCGGTATCTTCGCCATTGAAAAGGGCTTTACCATGTACACCTCCAACCGCGGCATGGTCGAATTGAGGGAGGCCCTCTCCAAATATCATCAGGACTTCTACGGCATAGAGTACGACCCCCACCTGGAGATACTGGTCACCACGGGCTGCAGCGAAGCGCTGGACCTGGCCTGCAGGGCTATCGTCGACCCGGGAGACGAGGTCATCATGACCGACCCGCACTATGTAGCCTACCCGGTATGCGTGTCGCTGGCCGGCGGCATACCGGTGCCCGTCCCCACCTACGAAAAAAACAACTTCGAGATCATGCCGGAAGATATAAAGAAGAAGTTGACGCCCAAGACCAAGGCCATCCTGTTGAGCTACCCATCCAATCCAACGGGTGCGGTCATGCCCAGGGACATCCTGATGCAGATCGCCGAGCTGGCCATTAAACACGATCTGGTCGTTATCTCTGACGAGATTTACGCACGTCTGGTCTACGGTGTAGAGCATACCTGCGTGGCGACGCTGCCGGGCATGAGGGAGCGCGTTATATTGATCGGCGGGTTCTCAAAGACTTTTGCCATGACGGGATGGCGCGTTGGCTATACAGCCGCCAACCCCGATTTTATCGAGGCCATGCTCAAGGTGCACCAGTATACTATGATGTGTGCGCCCATTATGGGACAGATCGCCGCAGTTGAAGCGCTCAAAGAAAGCAACAACCAGGAAGTCGAAGATATGCTGGCCGAGTATGACCGGCGCAGGCGCGTGATGGTCAAAGGGTTCAGGGACCTTGGACTTTCCTGCTTCGAGCCTAAGGGCGCATTCTATACCTTCCCATCCATCAAATCTACGGGCATGACTTCCGAGGAATTCGCAGAGGGACTGCTCAAAGAGGAGAAAGTGGCCGTGGTGCCGGGGTCCGTCTTCGGCAAGTCCGGCGAAGGCTATATCCGTTGTTGCTACGCCACTTCCATGCCGGAGATAGAGGAAGCGCTAAAACGCATGGGGAGATTCATCTCCAAACACCATAAATAGCTTAGCCCCTCTTGATTGATTTCATGAAGCTGTTAATCAGCTTTGGGTTGGCAGCGATTATCTGTTGATCGTTGGTGGTCACGGCCCTGCCCTCGAAGGTTACCACTTCCCCACCACCCTCGCGCACCAGCAGCAGGCCGCTGGCTATATCCCAGGGGTAAACGTACTTGTGAAAATACAGGCTCAACCTGCCGGCCGACACGTAGGCCAGGCCCAGCGCAGAGGAGCCCATCAGCCTTAAACAATGTACGTGCGGCCACAGCTTCTCTGCCAGCGCCAATAGTTCGATACTGCGCTCAGCCTGGTAGCCCAGGTCCACACCCAGCGCCGCCCCATCCAGCGACGGTAGCTTTGAAACATGAATCTTTTTCCGGTTCAAAAAAGCGCCCTTCCCATTTATGGCATGGAACATTTCATTTCTCATGGGGTCGTAGGTCAAGCCCAGAATGATTTCACTATTTTTGGCCAGGGCTATATTAACGCCGAAGAAGGGGATGCCGAAATAGTAGTTGTTGGTGCCGTCCAGCGGGTCGATGATCCAAATGTATTCGTTGCCCTTCTTACAGGATCCGGCCTCTTCCGACAGGATGCCATGACCGGGAAATTCCTCAAGAATGACGGCAATGATTCTTTTCTCAGACAGCAGGTCCGCTTCCGTGACCAGGTTCCCTTTGCCCTTGACCTGCATCTGGTGATGCATACCGAAGCGTCCTTTCAGTATTTTGCCCGCTTCGATAGCAGCATGCCTGGCTACTGCATAGGCGGATTTATGGTGGACCGATTGAGGAAGGGCTGTTGGATGTCGATCAGGCATTCCGGATAAGGCCCATCTTCGTCTTAACTTCGTGAAGGGTTCCCTCGGCTATCTTCTGTGCGCGTTGGGCACCGTCGGCCAGTACATCATAAATATGGTCGGGGTTTTTGGCCAGTGCCGCCCTGCGGGCACGGAAATCCTTGAGCGCATGGTTAATTCCCTCTGCCAGCAGCTTTTTACAGTCCACACAGCCGATCTCGGCCGATCTGCATTTGACCTCAATTTCCTGCGTCCTGTCTATATTGAAAAATTTATGCAGGCTGAAGATATTACATATTTCCGGATGGCCCTTGTCATGGCGCCTCTGCCGGGCCGGGTCGGTGACTGCAGTCTTCACCCTTTCCAGCGTTTCTTCGGGAGTAGCAGCCAGCTCGATATGGTTACCATAGGACTTGCCCATCTTCTGCACCCCATCCAACCCCAGTACCAGTGGATAGTTGGTCAGTTTGGCCTGCGGTTCGGGGAAGGTATCGCCGAAGAGGAAATTGAACCTGCGCACTATCTCGCGGGTCATCTCCAGGTGAGGCAACTGGTCCTCGCCCACCGGCACGACGTTGGTCTTATAAAGTACGATGTCGGAGGCCATTAAGACGGGGTATCCGACCAGCCCGTAGTTGATGTTCTCCGGCTGCATCCTGGCCTTCTCTTTAAAGGTCGGCACCCGTAAAAGCCATCCTAAAGGAGTAACCATTCCCAGATAGGTGAACAGCTCGGTAACTTCAGGAACGTGTGACTGCACGAAGATGATGGACTTTTTGGGATCGATGCCCGCCGCCAGCCAGTCGAGCGTCATCTCAAAAATGTTCTGCTGCAGCTCGGAGGTACTCTCGATGGTAGTGAGCGCGTGTATATCGACTATGCAATAAATGCAGTCGAACTTTTCTTGCAGCTTAACATAGTTCTCAATGGCCCCTATGTAATTGCCTATGTGCTGCCGGCCCGTGGGACGGGCGCCGGAAAATACTCTTTGTTTCATGGTCAGGCGCAAGAGTTTATCATAAAATACAGGCCAGCTTCAAATTATGGGCGGCTCCGAGGCTGTTACATACTGTCGGGCGCCGTCATTCCCATCAGGTGCAACGTGCGGGCCAACACTATCTGTGCGGCCTTGACCAGCTTGAGCCGGGCGCATGTCATGTCGGCATCATCGCTGATAACCCTGCACTGCTTGTAGAAAGAATGGAAGACCGTAGCAAGTTCCTGCGCATAAAAAGGCAGATAATGCGGCTCATGCGTGGTGGCTACCGTCTCTATGACTTCGGATATGCGCACCATTTGGCGTATCAGGGTTAATTCCGGCTCTGAAGTCAGAAGCGTAACCCTGCCGCCCTCATAGTTCAGGCATTTTTCGGCGGCGTTCTTGAGTATGCTGCTTATGCGTGCGTGGGCGTACTGAACATAGTAGACCGGGTTGTCGGCCGACTGTTTGATGGCCAGATCCAGGTCGAAATCCATCTGGCTGTCGGCCGAGCGTGACAGGAAGAAGAAGCGGCAGGCGTCCGGACCCACCTCGTCCAGCACCTCACGCAGCGAGATGATATCGCCGCTGCGCTTGGAGATTTTGACCACCTCCTGCCCACGGCGCAACGTCACAAGTTGACAGATGATGATCTCCAGCTTCTCGGGATCGAGTCCCAGCGCGTTCATGACCACCTTCATGCGAGACACGTGCCCCTGGTGGTCGGCGCCCCAGATATCGATGACGTTAGCGAATTTACGGGAAACGAACTTGTTGTAGTGGTAGGCGATGTCGGAGGCAAAATAGGTCGGCGTGCCGTCGCTCCTGATCAGGACGTTGTCCCTGTCATCACCCATAGTCGAGGAGGTGAACCAGGTGGCATTCTCACGCTCGGTTATATAGTCCCCGTCCTTGAGCATCTTCATGGTCTTATCGAACTGGCCGCTCTTGAAAAGGCTTTGCTCGCTGAACCACTCATCGAACTCCACCCCCAGTATCCTGAGGTCCTCTTTTATCATCCCCATCACCATTTCGATGCCGACCTTTCCGATTTCGGCGACGCCCTTTTCCGGAGGCATCTGCAGGAACTTGTCTTTGTACGTTTCAACTATCTCTTTGGCCAGGCCGATCATATAGTTCCCGTGATAGCCGTTGCCCGGTATCTCCGCCTCTCTGCCCAGAGCCTGCTGATAACGCGCGAAAAGCGACTGGTGGAAGGCTTCGAGCTGGCTGCCCGCATCATTGATGTAGTATTCGGTGAAAACCTTGTAGCCCGCAGCCTTCAATACGTGCGCAAGCGTGCTGCCCAGCACCGCTCCCCTGCCATGCCCCACGTGCAGCGGGCCGGTAGGATTGCCGCTGACGAATTCTATCTGCACTTTCTGGTTGCCCAGCTTAACGTTGCCGTAGGTCTCTCCCTCCTTGCATATGACGTCCACCTGTTTATTCAACCATTCCTTGCTTACGGTGAAGTTGATGAATCCGGGCTTGGCCGGCGTTATCTGTTCGACATCTTTGGCCGACGTAATATTCATGATAAGGGTTTCGGCGATATCCATGGGCTTCATGCCGGTCAGGCGGGCCAGCTTCAGAGGCAGGCTGCTGGCGAAATCTCCATGTTCGGGCTTGGCCGGCCTCTCAATGGTAATCTCAGGCAGGTTGGCATCGCCCATCAGGCCTTTCTCTTTGGCCTTGATAAAGGCTTTTTCCAGTGTGTCTGCAAGCTGTTTTCTGAATGACATATGCTACCTCGTGCTAGAACTTGAAGATTTTAATCCTTTTCTTCTATTAAATAAACAAGAAAGTACTATTTTAATTGTTTTCCACCGTTTTATGCCAGATTCTATCGTACTCCCCGACCAGCAGGACATGTTCGGCCTGCTTCATGGCCGGGTCTTTTTCAAATAATATGCGGGCTTCGCGTCGAGCCGACTCTAAAATTTTTGTATCGGTTAGACGGGCCATCTTCAAATCCGGCAGCCCGCTCTGCCGGGTGCCGAAGAACTCGCCCGGGCCCCGCAGCTCCAGATCTTTCTCGGCCAGCAGGAATCCATCGTTTATCTCTTCAATGGCCTTGAGGCGCTCCTGCCCGTATTCGGAAGGGTTTTCTGAGAGCAGTATGCAGTAGCTCTGCTTATCGCCCCGGCCAACCCTGCCCCGAAACTGGTGCAGTTGCGACAGGCCGAAGCGGTCGGCGGCTTCCACCAGCATAACTGTGGCATTGGGCACGTCGATGCCCACCTCGACCACCGACGTGGAAATCATCACGTCCAGCTGGCCTTCCTTGAAGCAGTGCATGACCTCTTCCTTGTCAGCCGCCTTCATCTTGCCGTGCAGCAGTCCCAGACTGAGGTCGGGGAATATCTCGCTGGACAGCCGCTCGTATTCAGCGACCGCCGCCTTTACCTCGAGGTTCTCGGACTCCTCGATGAGCGGACATATAATGAAGGCCTGCCTGCCCTCCAGCACCTGCTTGCGTATAAAATTATAGGCCCGTTCACGGTCGCCGGGTTTCAACCAGCGGGTCTTGATGACCTGCCGCCCGGCGGGCATCTCATCAATGGTAGATATATCCAGGTCGCCGTACAGCGTCAGAGCCAGCGTCCTGGGGATGGGGGTGGCGGTCATGACCAGCAGATGGGGATTGAAGCCCTTCTGCCTTAAGGTCGAGCGCTGCAGGACGCCGAACCTGTGCTGCTCGTCGATTACCACCAGGCCCAGGTTTTTGAATTTGACTTCCTTTTGGATCAAGGCGTGCGTCCCTATCACCAGGTTGACCTCGCCCTGCCTTATTTTGTCGTGGGTGGCCCTCTTTTCTCTGGGGCTCAGGCTCCCAGTAAGCAGGGCTATGTTCAAATCGAAGGGGAAGACGTCTTGGAATGTAAAGATATTGGACTCCCGGCTGCAGGCGGTCCCCATGGCCGAGATCAGCTTGAACAGGGTGGAGAAATGCTGCTCCGCCAGTATCTCGGTGGGCGCCATCAGCACCCCCTGGTAGCCGTTCTCGATGGCGGCCAGCAGAGCCAGTGTCGCCACTACCGTCTTCCCGCTGCCGACATCGCCCTGCATCAGGCGCGACATGGGCACTTCCCTGCGCAGGTCGCCGCAAATTTCATTAGTCACCTTGGCCTGCGCCGCCGTCAGCTTAAAGGGCAGCTTGGAGATAAAGCGGCTTAGCTTCTCATCATCGATGATTAATTTATGTCCCGGCTGGTCTTCCTGCCATTCCTTCTTTTTGCTGAGCACGCCAAGCTGGAGCATGAAAAGCTCGTCGAAGGCCAGCCTCTGTCTGGCAAGGTTTTGCTCGGCATAATCGGCGGGGTAATGTGCTTTGACGATGGCCTGGCGCAGGCTTATCAGCCCGCAACGTTCCCGTATGGCGGCGGGCAGAAAGTCCGGCAGGCCGCCGGCGCATGCATCGAGGGCGGTCTTAACGATGGCCCTCACCTGCCTGGGGTAGAGGCCCTGCGTCAGGGGATAGACGGGCACCAGCCTGCCGGTATGCATCAGTTCCTTTTCCTCTATATATTCCCATTCAGGGTTTTCGAACACTTTTTCATAGTTGAACTCGCTTACCTTGCCGCTGACGGCGATGCGTGAGTTGGTCTTCAACTGCTTTGCCAGCCAGGGCTGGTTGAACCACACCGCCCGTATATTGCCGGTCTCGTCTCCCAGGATAGCCTCGCTGCTCTTCATGCGGCCAAGCCTGATAACGCGCGCCTCCCAGACATTGACGAATATGGTCTGCTCCTTGCCAAGCTCGAGCGTGGAGACCGTCCGCTTGAGGCTGAAATCCAGGAACCGCCGTGGGAAGTAGTAAAGCAAGTCCCTGATCCGGTCGACGCCCAGTTTGGAGAGCCTGCGGGCGATGTTCTCGCCCACGCCCTTGATTGCCGTTACAGGAGTATCGAGTGAAAGGCCACTGGTGATCTTCTGCGCCGCAGGTTGACTGCCTGTTCTGGGAGGACTTTTCAATTCATCCTTCCGCTTCCCACCACCCACTTCCCTCTTATCCAGCTCGCCAAGCACCTTTTGTATCCATTCCCGGCGCTCGGCAGTGCTTTTAGCGGCATAGCCTGCACCCTCAAAAAGCAGCGATTTCAACCGGGCAACATGAGGAGAGGCGCTTTTGTCCGCAAGGTTTTCGGCCGCCCATTTGTGCAGGAATTTATCCAGCCCGCCTATGACCGCCCGGTCGCTATATCCGTTGTTGGTCTCCAGTTTTAAGATAACGGCCAAAAATGCAGGTTTACCGGTTGCTGGCGCAGTCATTTGTTACACTTGAGCGGCTTCACATTGATAGCTGAAAGGATGCGACGTGTCTTTGGGCAAATGCTGCATGATCCCATCTCTAATAGATTGCATCGACGGCAAGGACATCTGTTTTCTACCCGTCGCCAAATCCGCATCCGTCTTGCCCAGTTCCTGCCGCATAGCTACCAGGATGGTGCCGGGTCCACCGTGCGCTCCCAGCGCCGGGCCCAGCTTGGCTATAGTGGGCTTGATATTGGGCAGAATGGCCTTAAGCTTCTCCATGAATGAACCCAGCTCATCCTCGCTGGTGCTGTGGGAAATGCCGACTTCCTCGACGTTGCGCACGGCTCTCACACGCTCCAGCAGGTTTTCTATGCCCCTGGTGCGGGTGCGGGACACGCCCACCGGGCTTATCACCCCGTCTTTGATGTTCAGTATGGGTTTAACTGGCAACGCAGAGCCCAGCCTGGTCACGGCCTGGCCCAGGCGCCCGCCTTTGGCAATATATTTCAGGGTATCCAGTAAACCATATGCATGTACGGCCGGTATCACCTGGTTGATATGCTCCATCACTTCGTGCATATCCTTTCCGGCCTTTGCCGCCCTGGCGGCGGCCATGCCTACCAATCCCAGCGCGATGGTGACCAGGCGGGAATCGACCACCTCGATGGGGCATTTCAAATCCGATACCAGTTGTTTGCCCGTCAAAGCGGCCTGGAACGTGGCGCTGACCTTGCTGGAAAGATGGATGGATATTATACCGTCGCTGCCGGGGCACAGCTTCTGATATACTTCGGCGAAATCGCCGGGGGAAGCGGTCGACGTGGTTGGATATACGCCACCCTGTTTCAGCATTTCGAAGAACTTATCGGGCTGTATGTCAACTCCGTCGCGGTAGCTGACATCCCCGAACCTGACGTACAGGGGCACGATGGTGATGCCCAGCTCTTCAGCTATATCTTTAGGTATATCGCTGCCGCTGTCGGTAACAATCTTAATCGCCATTATTTGCCCTCGATGAAACAGGCGGCCAGCACATGGGGTCCGACGTGCGTCCCGATCACAGGGCTGACCGTGCTTCGATAAGTTTTTTCCTTGGGATACAGGTCGGCCATCCTGGCCGCCAGTACTTCCAGGTCCTCGGGCGTGGTGGCATCCTCCAGCATCAGGCCTTCAAGTGCATTAGCGCTTTTTACCAGGTTTATCAGTGCATCCATGGACTGCACCCGGCTCCTCGTGCGCTGAACAGGCGTTACGATGCCTTCCCTCAGCGTGAGCACCGGGGTAATTTTCAGAAGGCCTCCCAGCAGGGCCTGTGCATGACCGATCCTGCCCCCTTTGAGCAGGTATTCGAGTGTGTCGAAGACCATATAAGCATGCGCTCTAGAGCACCAGTCATTAGCCTGTGCGGTGAGGTCCGCCAGCTTGGCCCCCGCCTGGGCGGCTTCGGCGGCCCTTATGACGGGCAGGCCCAGCCCACCGCAGGTCTGCAGCGAATCGACAATCTCGATTTTGCAGATGTCGCCTACCAGGGCCTTGGCCTGGGTGGCACTCTCGAAAGTGGCGCTCAGCTTGCTGGAGATTACGATGGCCAGTATCTCATCCGTTTCCTTGGACAGCCTGGTGAAAAGTTCCGAGAAATAGCCCGGCGCCTGGGCCGAGGTGGTGGGGTGGACCTTTGATTCCGCCAGCTTCTTGTAAAACTGGTCGGGCGTGATATCCACGCCGTCGCGGTAGCTCTCAGTCCCGAAGATGATATTGAGGGGCACAATACTTATGCCGAGTTTCTTGACTACGTTCGCCGGTATATCCGAAGTGTTGTCGGTTACGATCTTAACCACGGCTAATTCCTCCCAATCCTTATTCCAGTGACACTATATAAAAATAATGTGGTTGTCCACCGCTAACCATCTCTATTTGCTTCCCCGGGTATTTCTCCTTCAGTTTGTTTAATACGATTTCGGCCTGATCGGCCTTGATATCCACGCCGTAGTAAACGGTCACCAGCTCCACGGCATCGATGCCCGCCGTATTCAGGCTGGACATCAGCACTTCGGTGACATCGTCGCTGCAGGCTACCAGGTCGGTATCGTCGATGATGCCGATGGCCTGTCCCTGCTTGATCTTCATGCCATGCAACTGGGTGGAGCGCGCCGCCGTGGTGATCTCCACAGACTTGACCCCCTTGATGGCATCGTTCATGGACTGGATATTCTCTTCCAGGGTGTTCTCGTAGTTGAAGCTCATCAGCGCCGTCACGCCTTGCGGCAGGGTCCTGCTGGGGATGACTTCCACCGCCTTCTGCGTTAGCTCCCTGATGCGCGTTGCAGTCAATATGATATTTTTATTGTTGGGCAATAAGATGATCTTCTGGGCATCGACGGATTCCACCGCTCCCAGAATTTCTTTGACGCTGGGATTCATGGTCTGCCCGCCCTTCACCACTATGGCGCCCAGGCTCTCGAAAACCTTGCTCATGCCTTCGCCGAAAGCCACAGCTATCACGGCGATGTCAGCCGACAGCGCCTTCTGACGCTGCATCTCCTTGAACCCGACGTGTTGGTCGTCCATATTTTGTATCTGTATCTGGTGCAGGCTGCCCAGCGTGGTGGCGTAGGCCAGGATACTGCCCGGGTCATAGGTATGTATATGCACGCGCACGGCCGTCTCGTCGCCGGCCACGACCAGGGAGAGCCCCCTGCCTTCCAACTTCCCTCTTATCTTCTCCGGGTCCAGCGTATCACCTTCCACCAGGAAGTTCGTGCAGTAACCGTAGGCTTCCTCTTCCTCGGCGGCCGTTAAACTAAAATTCTTGGTGGCCGTAATATTGGCGCTCACCATCTGCGGCTTCCTGAATTGAAGGTCTTCAAGTTCGCCCTTGAGGAACCTCAGGGCGCCGTCCAGCAAAATATAGAGGCCCTGTCCCCCGGCATCCACCACACCCGCTTCCATCAGCACGGGCAGCAGGGTCGGGGTGCGGGCCACGGATTCCCTGGCCTCTTTAACGGCGGCGTCCATTATCCCGGTCAGGTCATCCGGATTTTTCTCGGCATACTGTTTGGCCGTGACGGCTGCGTCGTGAATGACCGTTATAATCGTCCCTTCGACAGGGTTGGAAAGGCCCTCACGCGCCGTCCTGGCAGCCTGCTCGAAGGCTTTGGCCCAATCGCCGCCGGTGAAATTATCTTTGCCGTCGAACCCCTTGGATAGGCCGCGGAAAATCTGTGAGAGTATGACACCGGAGTTGCCTCTTGCGCCCAGCAGTGCGCCGTGCGACATGGCCTTGGCCATCACCGACGTGGTGTTGTCGGCGGCCCTGTCGGCCTCCTCTATCACAGACCGCAGCGTCAGCAGCATATTGGTGCCGGTATCGCCGTCGGGCACAGGAAAGACATTGATGGCATTAACCTCTGCAACGCTTTTTTCCAGCCAGTTGCTTCCTGCGGCAAACATGTCTCTCAGGTCTTTGCCATTCCAGGAATTCGTTTGCTTCATCGGTCTCCTTTAAACATCAAAACGATTGTGGTATTATATACCATTGTTGTTAATTACTGGTAAAGTATCAAACAAAGAGGTTCTATATTGGCAATCAAATGTGATACGTGTGGAAAAACCCTGCGCTTCGGCAACAGGATAAGCCATTCCAAGCAGCATACCCGCAGGACCTGGCTTCCGAACGTTCAACCTACGACTTTTATGATCGACGGGAAGGCCTACCGCGCCAACCTGTGCACCAGGTGCATCAGGACCAGGAACAAGGTATCCCGCTAACATATAGATTTCCGCAATTCTTTCATAGCTGCGCCGATACCAAGTTTCGCGTTGAAAATCGCTGAACCTGCCACCAGCACGTCTGCTCCTGCTCTGGTAACTACAGGCGCTGTCACGGCTGTTATGCCGCCGTCAACCTCCAGTTCCGCCTTGATTTTCCTATCATAAAATATCCGCCTCAGTCTGGCTATCTTGTCCACCATGCTCCCGATGAATTCCTGCCCCCCGAACCCCGGGTTGACCGTCATCAGCAGTATCAGGTCGGCCAGCGGCAATATCTCATCGATGGTGGTCAGCGGCGTAGCGGGATTGAGCGAGACGCCCGCCTTCAGCCCCAGCTTCTTGATGGTCTTGATGGTGCTGTCCAGGTGGTTGCAGGCCTCCACGTGCACCGTCAGGATATCCGCCCCGGCCTCCGCGAACTTCTCAAGATAGAGCTCCGGCTTCTCGATCATCAGATGCACATCGAGCGGTATTCCGGTTATCCTGCGCAGGGATTCGACCACAGGGATGCCGATCGAGATATTCGGCACGAAGTGGCCGTCCATCACGTCCACGTGGATATAGTCGGCGCCCGCTTTGACGGCTTCTCTGACCTGCTGCCCCAGGCAGCTGAAGTCCGCCGACAGTATCGATGGGGCTATCTTGATCTTCTTACGCGGCATATTTCCTTATGCTCTTCCTGGCTTCGGCTATGCTGTGCCTGACTTGCTCCGTGGCCGTGCCTCCCTTCGATGACCTGGCTTCCAGGGATGTATCCAGGGTGACTTCGGCTACGTCTTTATCGAATAGCTTGGAGAATTTCCTGTATTCCGCCAGGCTGAGTTCATTCAGCTCCTTTTTAGCATCCATGGCGTAGGCCACCAGCCGGGCGACGGTGCTGTGCGCCTCACGGAAGGGCACGTGCTTGTGCACCAGGTAATCGGCCAGGTCCGTAGCCAGTATGTAGCTCTGCATGACTGATTTCATCCTGGCCTTGTTGATGGTGACCGAGCCTATCAGGCCCGACATCACCTCCAGGCTGGAGATCAGGGTGTCGTATGTGTCGAAAAACCCTTCCTTGTCCTCCTGGAGGTCGCGGTTATAGGCATGCGGCAGGCCTTTCATCACGGTCAGCATGCCCATCAGGTTGCCGTAGACGCGGCCGGTCTTGCCCCTGGCCAGCTCGGCGGCGTCGGGGTTCTTCTTCTGCGGCATCATGCTGCTGCTGGTGGCATAATCATCGCCGACCTCGATGAAGCCGAACTCGCGGGACGACCACAGGATGACCTCCTCGGCCAGCCTGGAAAGGTGCATCATGGTCACAGCGGCGGCCGACTCGAACTCGATGATGAAATCGCGGTCCGATACCGAGTCAATGCTATTGGCGCTCACGGAGTCAAACCCCAGCTTGCCGGCCACAAACTCGCGGTCCACCGGGTAGGGTACGCCCGCCAGGGCGCCGCTCCCCAGCGGCATGACATTTATCCTCTTCAGGCAGTCCTCGAACCGCTGGATATCCCTGCTGAACATATGGAAGTAGGCCATTATGTGATGAGAGAAGAGCACCGGCTGTGCATGTTGAAGATGTGTGTAGCCCGGCATCACGGCCCGGATATTGTTCTCCGCCATATCCACCAGTTGAAAGTTGAATTTCTGCAGGGTTTTTATCACCTGCCAGGAGGCTTCCCTGGCGAAGAGACGCATATCCAGGACCACCTGGTCGTTGCGGGAGCGCGCCGTATGCAGCTTGCCGGCCGTAGCGCCGATCTTCTCGAACAGGCGGTTTTCTATATTCATGTGGATGTCATCCAGCTCGTGTTTGAACTGAAAATCACCGCTATCTATCTCATCGAGGATGGACAACAGCCCGCTCTCGATCTTTCCGAACTCGTCCTGGGTTATGATCTTCTGGTGAGCCAGCATTTCGGCATGCGCCAGGCTACCCTCGATATCATGCCTGTAGAGACGCCAGTCGAAGGGGATGGACGCCAGGTAGAGCTGTACCTTGCTGTTGATCTCCTGCTTGAACCTGCCGCGTAACATGGACTCTTTTTTTTCAGCCATCATTTATACCTTATTCTTTTTCGTCATTATCCCCTTAAGCTTTAAGCATAAACCGCGCCACGAGGACCGCAATGTAAATCAGCACTCCAACTGCCATCCAGATTATGGCAACGACTTTCAGGTCCCCATTACCCATATAATCAAGCCCGTGGTATCCATTCTTACTTCCTCTTATTGCGCAGTCAAGGGATAGGTGTATTTATTTTTTTTCCTGCCTTTTTTGGCCGATTTAGCCAGCGGCTTTTTAGCCCACTGCTCTTGCGCCTGTATCTTGAGGGGCAGGCCCCACAGCCGGATGAAGCCCACGGCGTCGCTCTGGTCGAAGACATCTTCTTTATCGTAGGTGGCCAGCTTGTAGCTGTAGAGCGAGTAGGGCGACTTTCTGCCCACGATGATGCAATTGCCCCTCGACAGCTTGGCCCGGATGGAGCCGGTTACATAGCGTTGCGAGCTGTTAATATAGGCATCCAGGTCCTCTCGGTGCGCCGAGAACCACAGCCCATTATAGACCAGGTCCGAATACTCGCGAGCCACCATCTCCTTAAACCTCAACTGGTGCCGCGTCATGGTCATATATTCCAGCGCCAGGTGCGCCTTGAGTATCACGTGCGCCGCCGGGGCCTCGTAGGTCTCCCGGGACTTGATGCCCACCAGCCGGCTCTCGATATGGTCGATGCGGCCGATGCCGTTGCGCCCGGCTATTACATTTAGTTTATCAATCAGCATCAGCCCGTCCATACGCTTGCCGTTTAACGTTACGGGCAGTCCTTTCTCAAAGCCCAGCTCGATATACTCCGGTCTTGCCGGGGCATCGGTGGGCGACTTGGTCCATGCGTAGATATCCTCGGGCGGCTCGCACCAGGGATCTTCCAGCACGCCGCACTCGATGGCGCGTCCCCAGGGATTTTCATCGATGGAATAAGGTTTGGACTTCTTCACATGCACGGGTATCTTGTGTTTCTGGGCGTACTCGATGGTCTCCTCGCGGGTCATGCCCCACTCGCGGGCCGGGGCCACTATCTTCAGCTCGGGGCCCAGTGCGAACACGCTGACGTCGAACCTCACCTGGTCGTTGCCCTTGCCGGTCGACCCGTGCGCCACGGCGCCGGCGCCCTCTTTATGCGCCGTGTCCACCAGCCACTTGGCCATTAAGGGACGCCCCAGCGCCGTGGCCAGAGGATACTGGCCTTCGTAGAGCGCATCGGCTTTTATGGCCGGGAAGACGTAATCCCGGATGAACTCCTCTTTGGCATCCACGGCTAAGGACTTGATGGCGCCCAGCTTGAGGGCCTTCTTCCTGATGCCTTCAACGTCGGTCACGCCGCCTATATTCACGCACAGCGTTATGACATCCATATGGTATTTATCGGCCAGCCATTGGATGGCTACCGAAGTATCCAGCCCGCCGCTGTAGGCCAGGACTACTTTCTCTCTTTTAGCCATGATCTTATCGTCTCTCCTTTAATACCTTGTCGAGTATATCCAGCGCCTTATCGATTTCCTTGGGCGATACAGTCAGGGGCGGCATGAACCTCAGCGCATCGGGCTTGACCCGGTTGACCAGCAGCCCGCGCTCCAGGCAGGCCATTCCCACCGGCTCGGCAATCTCCTCCTTGAATTTCATCGCCAGCAGCAGGCCTTTGCCCCTGATTTCCGCAATTACATTATATTTATTCTCCAGTTTATTCAGGCCAGCGCGCAGATACTGCCCCATTTCGGCGGCATGGGCCGGGATATCATGCTTAACGATATATTCCAGTACGGCGAAAGCGGCGGCGCACATCAGCGGGTTGCCGCCGTAGGTCGAGCCGTGCTCCCCCGCTTTGAATACGCAGGCACCTTCCTTGGCCAGGAAGGCCCCTATGGGTATGCCGCTGCCCATGCCCTTGGCCACGGTCATGATGTCCGGCTCGACGCCGTACTGCTCATAAGCGTACATGGTGCCGGTGCGCCCGATGCCGGTCTGTATCTCATCCAGTATCAGCAAAAGGCCTTTTTCATCGCACCAGGCCCTCACCTTCTTGAGGTAATCTTGGTCGGGCACGTTGACGCCGCCCTCGCCCTGGATGGGCTCCAGCATGACGGCGCAGGTCAGCTTGTTGGTGGCGGCCATAATGGCCTCGATATTGTTGAAGGCCGCGTTGATGAACCCGCTGGGCAGCGGGGTAAAGGGCTCCTGGAAGCTGAGCTGAGCGGTGGCGGCGGTGGCTGCCAGAGTCCTGCCGTGAAAGGAATTGGTCACCGTGATTATTTCGTAGGCGCCGTCCAGCTTGACCTTGCCGTAGCGGCGGGCCAGCTTGATGGCGCCTTCCACGGCCTCGGTCCCGCTGTTGCTGATGAAGGCGCGGTCCAGGCAGCTGGTCCTGACCAGCAGCTCGGACAGTTGAAGCTGCGGTATGGTGTAATAAATATTGGAGGTCTGCGTGAGCGTCTTAGCCTGATTATTTATAGCCCTAACGAGCACCGGGTGGCAATGGCCCAGGCTGACCACAGCCAGGCCGGCCACGAAGTCCAGGTATTCCTTGCCCTCGTCGTCCCAGACTTTGGTGCCCTTGCCGCGCACCAGCGTGACAGGTATGCGTTTGAATACCTGCATAAAGACCTTGCTCTCTATTTCCTGCCAGTTCTTCTTAGTTGACAATGGTGGTACCGTTCCCCCTTCCTTCTATTTCATCGAGCAGCGCATGGTCGATGCGCCCGTCGATGATGCGGGTGAGGGATACCTTCTGCGAAGCTATCAGGCTGGCCTCCAGCTTGGCAATCATGCCGCCGGTGGCCGTGCCGTTCTCGATCATGTACTTGGCCGTACCTGCATCCATCTGAGAAACCACCTGCTTGGAGTTATCGTAGATGCCCGGCACGTCGGTCAGGAATATCAGCTTGCGCGCCTTCAGGGCGGCCGCTATCTGTGCGGCGATGGTATCGCCGTTGACGTTCAGCATATTCGATTCCTCATGGCCGGTCAGGGCGCAGTTCATACAGACGGGCGCCACCACCGGCATATAGCCGCTGTTGAGCAGCACGCGCAGCAGGTGCGCATCGATGGTCAGCTCCTCGGCCGTAAGCCCCAGCTCGCGGCTTTTATTCTTACCTCTGGCGATGGAGCCGTCCACGCCACTCAGGCCGATGGCCCTGCCTCCCAGGCGGTTTATCTCGGAGACCAACTCCTTGTTGACCAATCCCGCCAGCACCGCCGTCACCACTTTCAGCGTGTTGAGGTCGGTGATACGCAATCCCTGGACGAAGCGCGTGGGGATATTCAGCCTGGTCAGCCAGTCCGTGACTGCGTTGCCGCCGCCGTGGACAACCACGATAGGAAACTTTCTTTTCTGAAGTGCAACCAGGTCTTCCAGGGTGGTGTCATGCTGGCCGAGCGTGCTGCCGCCGATTTTTACGACTACGATTTTCGATCCTAGCATTAGCAATTCCGGGGAAGGTTAAGTAGTATAATCGCTATTTATAGTAACATACTCTTGCGAGAGATCGCATCCCCAGGCGGTGGCTTTCCCACCGGCGATATTCAGACAGACCCTTATTTTCACAACGTCTGCCTTCAACCTGCGGCTGAGCTTATCCTTCTCGAAGGGCAGCGGGGCGCCTTTGCGCATGACCGGCTCGTCCTGCAGGTAGACCTCCAGGCGCTCTTCGATCATGGCGGCGCCGCTCCTGCCCAGGGCGGCCACGATGCGTCCCCAGTTGGGATCGTTGCCGTGGACGGCCGTTTTCACCAGCGGCGACCCGGCGATGGTCTTGGCAATTTTCTTCGCCTCTGAAGCATTCTTGGCGCCTTCGATGCAGACCTCGATCAGCTTATCGGCGCCTTCGCCGTCGGCCGCGATGCTGCGCGCCAGGAAGCGGCAGACATGGTTGAGGGCTTCTTGAAAAACCCTGCCGTTTTTATCATTGATCATCGTATTGCCGGCCGCGCCGTTAGCCAGGATGGAGACCATGTCGTTGGTGCTTGTATCGCCGTCAATGGTTATCATATTGAAGCTGTCGTTGACGGCAGCTCTGAGGGCTTTGCACAGGAAGTCCGGCTCGACCCGTGCGTCGGTAGCCAGGAAACCGAGCAGGGTCGCCATATCGGGATGTATCATGCCACTGCCCTTGGCGATGCCGCCTATAACATACTGCCCGGCGCCGTCCGTCACCCGGACCGCGATTTCCTTGGGCCTGGTATCGGTGGTCATGATGGCGCGTGCCAGCTTATGGCCGCCGTTTTTGGCCAGCTCCAGTTTCCCGATGCCCGCCTTGAAGCGGTCCATGGGGAGGTGGATGCCTATGACGCCGGTGCTGGCCGGCAGCACCAGGTCCGGCTTGATGCCCAGTTTGGAGGCTGTGAGGGCGGCCATCCCGGCTGCGTCCTTGAGTCCCTTCTCGCCGGTGCAGGCATTGGCGCATCCGGAGTTGACCACCACGGCCCTGGCCTTGCCCTTTGCAATATGCTTCATACTGACCAGGATGGGGGCGGCCTTGACCTTATTGGCAGTGAAGACGGCGGCGGCGGAGCACGGCCCTTCCGAATAAAGCACGCCCACGTCGAGGCGTCCTTTATACTTGATGCCGGCTTCGACTGCGCCCGCCAGGAAACCGTTGGGCGAGGTAACCGTCCCCTGCCTGATCTCTATAATCTTATCTTTCATGAAGCTAAGAATATAGCACTTTTTATGTAATACTGCCAGTTTGGGATGACTTGCCAAGAGATTAGAGCAGCTGCCTTACACACAGGGTATCACTGGTTCAAATCCAGTATCGCCCACCATTTCAAATCCATCGTACTAATTTAATGCTAGTTTTGAGGGAATACCGGGGATATTTTTTGGTCAATTATTTTTATTATCTCTTGATTGATAGTACTATATATGATACTATATCTCAGAGCTAACGGATGGGTAGCAAGGAAAAGCGGGAGCAACGGATCAGAGCCAATCCGGTAAATGTTTCACTGGAAGATTTCGAGGCGCTCGTCAGGCAATATGGCTACATCTTCGAAGGTAGCAAGCATCCGAAAGTGGTCATCAGAAAAGAAATGCTTTCATATAAGAGAAGAAATCCAGTTGACAGAGTATACGTATTGCAGGTGCTTGCCCTGATACATGCCCTTCGGCAACCAGGAGGAAGAGATGGGTGTCAAGAAGACCGATTTGAAGAAACAGGTTGACTACTACCTTAGTCTGCCCTACACGACCACGATAGAAAAATGGGACGACGGCCGGGGGCCTTACTATGTGGCACGCGTAATAGAATTGCCCGGTCTAATCATGACCGGCGACACTCCAGACAAAGCCCTCGCAGAGTTGGAGGATGAAAAACCTGAATTCATAGAGCTTTATCTAAAACTCGGCAACAAGATGCCCAAGCCCCTCAAAACAGGCCACTACAGCGGCAGGGTAGTGCTGCGCCTGCCCAGTTCTGTGCATGAAGACCTGGCGAGAATGGCGGCAATGGAAGGGATCAGCCTCAATCAGTACATGCTCTCCGCGCTTTCAAAACAGGTAGGCCGTGAAGAAGTTCTTATTAAAGAGCGGAAAGGCTCATACAAAGCGGCCGGTCGCGCTAAAAAGTAAACTTCTACTTATCCTCAACTTTCTTCCACCGCGCCCGCCAGGAAACCGTTGGGCGAGGTCAGATCCCTTGCTTGATCTACTACAGCTATACTTAATTTCAAACTAAGAATATAGCACTTTTTATGTAATACTGCTAGTTTTGTTTATCACGAAGAAGCAGGTAGTTGCCTTGTTAAGTTTATTAAGATAGCCGGGTTTCCAAATCCTTCACAATGGAAAGAATATATGTAATCATATTGTCAACAATAGCCTCGACGCTTCTAAGGACTATGGTGCATTGGCGAGCGTGCTGAGGGTTTCTCTTCGTGGGAGCTGAGGTCTGGTGATGGTTCTAACCTTTCGCCCGCTTAGATTGCTTCCCGGGCTTCTCAATCGCTGCCAGTTCCTCCCTGGCCTTCTTAAGCCAGCCATCAGCGCCGCATTCCTGGTAGATTTCGATAGCCTTGTTGAGGTTGTCTCTTGACTCTGACAGGTCTCCTTTGCGCCTCAGCAGCTCGGCATAAGAGGCATAATCCCTTCCCAGGTAGAATCTCATGCTGTCACTCTTATCGGCTTCGATGGCCTTCTTGATCCAGTCCTCTGCCTCGGACATATGACGGTCATCAATATTGAGCAATATCTCCGCGATATATTCTGCCACCAGGCCTCTAATCGTCTTGTTCCTATTCCCCGGGTAAGACTCGCAGATATCCTTCAAGTCGACGTCCTTTTCATTATTCATTACTTTCGCTCGGGCCAGACCAATTCTGTAGAAGTCCATAACAGAGGGCAAAATTCCTCCGTTTTTCAGCACCGAAATTGCTCTGCCATAATACAGCTGGCTCTTTTGATATTCTCCCTTCTCACAGTAGACCTGGCCCAAAATGCCATTTGCTGAAGCAGACCACGCCAACAAGTTGATCCTGTCACCGAAATCAACCGCTGTGAACAGATGTTGCTCGGCTTCATCCAGGAAGCCTTTAATTAAACAGGTAAAACCGTGACTGGCGTACGCCTGAGCCTTTGAATACGTATCGCCGCTATCTTCGGCCAGACTTACCGCCTCTTGACCGGTCTGATAAGCCAGGTCACATTTTCCTTGAACGGCATAAACAAACATAGCTATGTTACTCTTAATTGATGCCATTCCCCAGAGATTACCTGCCGCCACATTGAACTACAGTGCTCTTTCCATATGCAGAAGGCCCTTCTCGAATTCACAATTCCATGCATGGGCAAGCCACAGCCAATAGGTTGAGAGGACTAACGAGACAATGTCATTAGACTCCCCGCTGATCTTGAGGGCTTCTCCCAGATGCTTGAAGGCCGCGGGAAAATACTCCTCAACCCATAAGCTACATGTCCCCAATACGGTATATATCTGGGCAATCCTCTTTTTATAATCACGCTTTAAAGACAGCTCAACCACCGGCTAGACAGCCTCTCTGGCCTCAACCATACAGTTCATTTGATTGTAATACAGCTCAAGGGCTGTCCTGGTATCGATAATCTTCTTCTCCAGGCTCTCGGTGCGATTCAGTCTCTACAGGCAGGCCACTCCTTTCTCACTATACGCAATCGCATCGTTAAGAGAGGCGGCTTTCTCACCCTTCCTTGCCGCCAGCCGGCAATACTCAGCCCCTTTCTCATAGGCCTCCCCCGCAACATAATGCTCAGCCAATACCTCGTAATGCTCATACAGGCTGTCTTTATATATGTGCTCGATGGCATTGCTTATGGCCACGTGAAGCTTCTTTTTACTGGCTGCCAGTATGGAGCCGTACACCACCTCGCGGTGTCAGGGCATGCCTGAAGATATAGGTTGACTGAGGGTATATCCCCCTCTCGTATAGAAGCTCCGAGTACTTTAACGCCGACAGGTGGGACAGCAATTCCTGTTCCGGTATACCCATCGCCCTCTTTATCAGCTCGTGGCCGAACTCCCTCTCGATGGCTGAGCCGGTCTGAAGCACCCCCCTGGCGGCATCGGGCAGAGAATCTACCCTGGCCATGATGATGTCCTGAATGGTGCCCGGTATGGTTACATCCCGAATATTTCTGGTAAGATGGTAAGCGCCATTCTTTTTCTCAATTATTTTGAGATCTTTGAGAGACTTTATGAACTCCTCGATGAAAAAGGGAATCCCTTCCGTCTTCTGCAGTACCAGCTCCTGAAGCTGTGTCTCTATCTCCTCTGTACCTAAGAGACAGGTCAACATAGCCAGGCTCTCGCGATTGGACAGCCGGTTCAGGGTCACCTGGCTGTGATATGACCTGCCGCCCCAGGTGTGCGCGAACTCGGGCCGGTAGGTGAATATCAGAAGCATCCTGGACCCCGCTATGCTCTCCAGCAGGTACTTCATGACCTCCTCGGATGTCCTGTCCACCCAGTGGAGGTCTTCGATAGCCAGAATCAGCGGACTTATCTCTGAGCTTTTGAGGCTGATTCGCTTTACCGCCTCTATCATCCGTTCTTTCCTGGCTTCCGGGCTCATGGGTATTTTGTCGATGCCGCTATCCTTGACTCCCAGCAGCTCCAGGAGATAGGGGAGAGTGGAGGCTTCGTCTACCCCTAATTGCTTCAGCCCCTGCTTGACCTTGTCCTTGACCTGGTAGTCCTCGTCACCTTCCCTGATACCAAAGGTCGACTTCAGAATATCTATGATGGGATGATAGGCTACACCCCGGATATACGACAGGCACTTGCCCTCCAAAAAGGTTACATCTTCGCTGCCGATTGCCTTCCTGAATTCATATAACAGCCGGGACTTGCCCACGCCGGCCTCACCGATGACGGAGAAGGCCTGGCCCTTGCCTGCCTTCGCTCTCTCAAGTCCATCCAGCAGCAGCTCAAGTTCCCTCTGCCGTCTCACGAAGGGAGTCAACCCCCGCTCGGCGCTGACATCGAACCTTGTCCTTCTGGTGCTGGGTGCTATCACACGGTATGCCTTGATAGGTAGCTCCTTTCCTTTGACCTGCCTCTCGCCCAGCGCCTCAAACCGGAAGAAGCCCTCGGTGAGCTTGAAGGTATCTTCAGCTACGTAGACCGTGCCCGGCTCCGCCAACCCCTCCATCCTGGAAGCCAGGTTCACCGTATCCCCCATCGCTGTGAACTCTACACGTAGGTCGTTACCCAGCGTGCCGACCACAACGGGACCGGTGTTGATGCCTATGCGCATTTTCAGCGGAGGTACCTCAGTCTCCCCCTTTAGCGTGCCGCTGAATTTGGCCATCTCACGCTGAATGGCCAGGGCAGAACGGATGGCCCGCTGCGGAGCATCCTCCACGGCGATGGGTGCGCCGAATAAAGCCATGATGCCGTCACCTGTCCCCTTGTTACCGTGCCGCCATACTCGTGTACCTTATGTATCATCATCTCGAAGAGTTCATCCATGATGGAGTACACCTTCTCCTCGCCCAGCTTCTCGGAAAGAGGTGTAAATCCCTTCAGGTCGCAGAACATGACCGTGACCTGCCTGTGCTCGCCTTCGATTTTTCCCCTCTGCGACAGTATCTTCTCGGTGAGCCCTCCAGGCAGGTAACGCTGGATCTTATCCAGCTTCTCTTCAAAGGAGATGACTTTTGGCAGTGGGGGCGAAGAGATAGCTAAATCGTGGCCGCAATCGCCACAGAACTTCTTGCCCAGGGGGATATTCACTCCGCAGTTGGGACAAACCGATTCCATCTTGGCCCCACACTGCTCACAAAACTTAACCCCTTCACGATTTTCGGCCTGGCACTTCAGACATTTCATTTTACATAGCCTCCGTTATAAAGAGTTCGTGAACGACAATGCCTGGGGAATTCACAATACCATCCATACAGCGTGAATAAAAAAGGGCACTGGTAATCGCTATTAAACGGCGATTCCAGTGCCCTTGTTCCATCCACCTGGCTCCTCTACCTGACTTATATTGTTCGTGGACTTTTTTCGTATCAGATTAAGCTAGCCTACTCCTCCCAATGGTGGTTGTCAATACCTCGGATTGCAAAAGAACCGTGTGTGCGGAATGTAGCACAACGGAAATGGGTTCCACTTCAGCCTTGACAATGTCTCAAACTCGTAATAACATGGTCGTGAAATTTTAGGGCGAGCGCTCGGATGTTGAACCGGCCTTGATACTAACGCTCGCATCTTTCGGGAAAGAGCAGAAAGTATATCCGTTTTGGTAGCCTATCCGGCCGGGCTGATATACTGTTGAAGCCGGCAGACCCTAAACCCGTAGCGGGACGTTCAAGAGTATACTAATTTAGTAAGGAGGACTTTTCATGGGATTAATGACGGCGCACGAATACAAAAAGAGCTTGCAGGATGGGAGGATTGTATATTACGAGGGCAAAAAGGTGGCTGATGTCACCACGCATCCTGCCCTGAAAGTGTGTGTGGATACGGCAGCCATAGACTATGAGATGGCTGAGATGGCGGAATACAGGGACCTGGCGGTTGTTACATTGCCATCCGGGGAACCGGTCAGCCGGTACTACTACACGCCCAAAAACTCCGAGGACCTGTTGAAGCGGCATGAGTTGATGGTTGTGGCCACCAGGCTCGGCTCGGGAGTCATCCCGTTCTCCCACGATATCGGCGCCGACGCTATGAACGCCGTCAATATCACAGCCAATATGATGGGAAACAAGGACTATGTAAAGCGGGCTGAGAACTACCGGGCCATGTTGCAAAAGCAAGACTACAGCGTGGCCTGCGCCATGTCGGACGTCAAAGGGGACAGGATGGCACGGCCTTCTTCCCCCAAACAGGATCACCCCGACTACTATGTGCATGTGGTCAAAAAGGATGATAAGGGCATTGTGGTGCGGGGCGCCAAGGCGCATATTACCGCCGCCGCCTACTGCAACGAGATCCTGGTTGTCCCCTGCAGGGCCATGACCGAGGAGGATGCGGATTATGCCGTTGCCTTCTCAGTTCCGGCCAACACCAGGGGCGTTATACAGATCTGTCATCCCACTGCCAGCCACAGGAGCAGCCTGGATTTCCCCGTGGACCTGCCTGTGAGGACGCACACCGACTCGCTGATCATTTTTGACGATGTTTTCGTGCCGTGGGACAGGGTATTCCTGTGCGGAGAGTGGAAGTTCGCCCTGCCGCTGGTCTACAACTTTGCCTACCTGCACCGTCATACTGCAGCCAGCTACCGCATTCCCAGCACTGAAGCCATGCTGGGCGCGGCGGCCGCCATGGCGGAATATAACGGGATAAAAGAAGTCCCGCACATACGTGAAGAGATCACCGACCTGGTGATTTACATTAATACGCTGAAATCCCTGGCCCGTGCTTCCTGCATCGATTTCGTTACGCACGGCGGCATACCTATTCCCAACCCCGTGTTAACCAACATGGCCAAATATCATTTTGCCACCAATTTCCATACCTGCATTAAGCTGGTCCAGGATATAGCCGGCGGGCTGCTGGTCACGGCGCCCACTTACAAGGACTTTGAAAGCCCGGAGATCGGGGACTACGTCAAGAAATACCTGGGCGGCAAGGCCGGTGCGACGGCTGAAATGAGGCTTCGCATGTTCCAGCTGATGAGGAGGATGATGCGGGTGGAAAATGAGGTTGTGGCCGTGCATGCGGAGGGCTCCCTCCAGGCACAGCGTATGACCATTTACTATGAATCGATCAAGGAGGTCGAGCAGTACAAGAAGATGGCTGAGTTTGGCGCCGGCATATCCACGGCACTGAAATAAGCCGGTCTCGTTCCTGCCACCCGTTCGTCAGGTGGCAGGAACAGTCTCATATATTTGCTTCCATCGGGATGGCGGTCATGACAACGAATTGAAAGGGAGGTGCAGGCATAAGAGATAAATAGTATGGGCCGGCGGTGGTCCTCAGGATGTGTTTCCAGCTTTCGGGTTAGGGCGATTATTTTATTTTGGAGGTTGTACTTAATGAGCGAACAGAATTCATGGGCAAATCCAACTCCGGCATCGCTGTATGCGCAGGCTGTGGGCGTGTTCGGTTTGGGTGCTCTGCTGGCCGGCCTGGTACCTGCGGTGGATTCGATATTGATGATACCCTGGTTCTGCGGCATCAGCCTGGTGTTGATCATTGTCAGCATCATACAGTACCGCAACAACGAGCTATACGGCGCTACGGTCAACCTGTTGATCGGCGCCATTTTCTTCGGTTCGGCGAACTGGATGTCCCTGCTGACCAAGTTTGTAGGATTTCCATTGGGCGCCCCTGTCCTGGGGATACTTAGCGCCGGGCATATTCCCGTACTTGTTGAAGGTTACTTCAATATACCGCTGATTATCTTCATTGCCATATTGGGTTATCTCGGTGGGAGGTTGAGCTGGCTGATAAGCGCCATGATCTGGTTTATCACCCTGGCCGTGGTGGCGTTGACTGTATGGAATTTCCTGGGACAGCCGGGCATTCAGCCGGGCATAGACGGTATAATAAGCAATTTCTGGGCCAATGCAAGCGGTTGGATGCTGCTGGCAACGGGGGTGATCAACCTTTACGTGGGCACGGCTACCTTCATGTTATACTTGACCGGGAAACTTGTGCTGCCCCTCGGCAAGCCCATATTCAAGTAAAAGGATATTTCGCAATTGCCGGTTTCGGTCCCCCGGCGCGGCGGCGTGCTGAGGAGACCGATGCTGCGCGCACTGCCGTTTAGCGTGGCCCCCGCTCCACACACTTATCTTTCATGAAGCTAGGAATATAGCACTTTTTATGTAATACTGCTAGTTTTGGGTAATAGCCTGTCCGCTATAAGAACACAGGAACCGTAAGTAGTGCTGAAACGCCCGAAGTATTAAGCCCTATAAACGACCATCAATCATCAATCCGCTAATTGCTTTTATAGCCAAGAAACCTCAGGGGTCTTCCTCTCTATCCATTTCTTAAATTCAAATTTGGGATAGCCTATGGCTAGACCACCGTAGACCTTATGGTTTTCGGGAAGATTGATCATACGACAGATTGACTTATCACGCTGGCAGGCCACCACTAGATATCCAGTGTAGAAGCTACCTAATCCCAATGAATAGGCCATTAAAGCTGCATTCTGAATGGCTAACTGAGCATTGATATCCGCCATAGCAGACCGCTCATCCGCGTGGAATATTATCACAGCTGGGGCGTTGCGCAAAATACGATCCGTGCCACTTTTAACTGCAGCAATCAGTCTTTTCAGTTGAGGAATACTTTTAAAAAAAGTGTCAGAATGCTTCCCCAGACTCATTGAAATCAGGGGCTTCATCAATGGATTACGCGCCTGAGTTACCGAACCGGAGATTAGATTCGTAGTAGCCCGTACCATTTCCTCTAATGTTTTCTTGTTCTGGACTACAATATACCCTGTCGTCTGCGTATTATGAGCAGTTGGGGCAAATCGTGCTGCATCTATTATCCGCTCAATTTGCTGTTTTTCGACAAATTTATCCTGAAAGACTCGTGTTGATCTTCGAGTCCTTAATAGTTCCAATACCCCTTCCTGAGACGGTAAGTTCTTTTGATTAACTGGTTGTAAATAGTCCTGGGGAAATCCCGAGTGAACAATCGCTTCTTTGGGGCAAATAGCTGCACAATGACCGCAAGAATTACAGAATTCTAAATCATGAGCTTCAGGAACGGAATCTTTGGATACTTGGATAAATAGTCTCCCCGGACACTCTTGAACACACATGGCGCATTTGGAACACAAATCCGCCTTAACGATGATTGTCGGAATCATTTCAATCCTCCTGCTGTTATTCGCTTCCTCCTCAGCACCCTGAGGCTCTCCGGTATATCGATGGCACTGGACCGATAGGGGAGTAAATATTTGTCACTGTGAATTAACATCGGTATGAATGTTCACCCATAATAAAAATCATAGGTTTAACGTATCAATTATTGTAGCGCTTTCATTCTAATATTGTACTTATTTAGCTCTTCAACATAGCTATTTATGCCATCCGTTATCTCAGAAACGTCCGAAGAATTAAGACCCATAGCAATTGGTTATGTGCTGAAAAGCAGGCTTCCGGGCAGCATGCGTAGAAGAAAACCGCTGTTGAACAAGAGCTATGCGAATTGAGCCCTTACCAATTTACAAACATCGGCACGTACCCCTCAACTGAGGGGGCAACCATACACCACATATAATGGCTCTTCGACCGAGGCCAAGGCATTGGTTCCGGATTTCTGGGGATGTCGCCTGTCATGGCGATTTCCCCGGCATTTCCGGCGAACCATTCTTTATTCTAGGCCTTAAAATCCAGCATCAATTCATTCATCGGCAGCGGCTTGGAAAAATCCATTCCGTGAACTTCAACGAGTATCTTATCTCGAAACCACTTAGCAAACGGCGCATCAGACTTAATGAGCCCTTCGAAGACCTTGCTGATATCTTCGGCCTCCCAATAGACCACCGCAAAGTCGCCCATGGGAGTGTGCTGGAGCCAGACCCTTTCCACGGCAAGTCCTACCTTTTTCCTGAATTCCTTGAACTCTTTGTTGCGAGGTCCGGTCATCTCCTTAATATAGCTTCTCCATGCCTCCACTTTTCCTGCAACCACCGGGTTGATGAATGCATAACGTGCCATTTCTCCCTCCTTAATCTATCCTTGGCCTTTTCTATCCGAACATATTCTTTAGTTATTTTGCGCCGAAGTTAATTAAATAGTTATAAAATCCGGCTCGAATATGTTACAGATTTATAGGATTTAGACAAAATTGCATGCTAATAGCTCTGCTAGTCCGAATAAAGCACGCCCACGTCGAGGCGTTCTTTATACTTGATGCCGGCTTCCAATACGCCCGTTAGGGTTGGGCGAAGTCACCGTCCCCTGCCTGATCACTATAACCTTATCTTTCATGAAGCTAAGAACATAGCAATTTTATGTAAGAGTATTAGTTTTGAGGTTCATGTAGAATTTTTGCTCAGATAGTTAAACCGCTTTGCAGCGCTGCTCATTCACCGGACAGAACGGCAGGAACTGATTATCCTAAAATGATCTGCAGATTATGCCAATCGCAAATTCCTCATTGTGGTATAGCATTTATTAGCCGATTCGGCAATTTCTTGCGATAGTAGGCCGTTCGTGACAAACCAATCATCCGCCGCATGAATCGCGGCAAGGCGTTCCCCTTTTATCAAAAGACGGTTCAGTTTATTGTAAAAATAGGCAGGAGGCATTTTGCCATTACCAGTGTATACTAAAATTCGTGCAGCATCGGACGGCTCAATTTTAAGTACACCTCCTCCATATGTTCTTGCCGACATCTCAATTGAAAGTTGCGAAGGAGATGTTAACATCGACATTTGTATCCATTGCTTCATTTCGGCACATACAGTATCCGCAAAATATAGGCCATGTATTGTATTTGTACTTAGACACCTTTCGGGATTCATTGCAAGAAAAGGAACCTCTTTAGTCATATAAGGAAGAAACGCATCTGGGGCCGTTTCTTTATTAACGCAATACCATTTGGCACGTTTGCCCGTATGATAGCGATTATTTAAGCCGCGGCCTTGTCCCTCCGCAATATACGATTTTAATTTACGAGGAAGAACATAATCTTCGGGGATCAGTAGCATAACATCATGAATCCGATCCTTAGTTGAAACAATGAATCTATCCAACTGATTTGATCGTTTGGCGATCGGGACCAGTACATCACCTGGTAAATTCATTGCCTCTGCTTTCCTACGCTCAAGAGTGAAAAAGCCATTTGCTCCGGTAACAGTCCCTATTCGAATTTTGGCGAACCTACCTAGCGGCTCAAATCCATAATATCTAGTAGCACTTGATAAAACAATGGGAGCCTCATTGGAGGTTAATGCATTCCACGGCGTATCAATCCATGTATCCTTCGCCAGAAAATGCCAATGAACGGGTAAACAAGGAATATCGAGAGAATGACTAACACTTATGTTCGATGAATTATGTCCAAATTCATTGGCCAATAATACAATGACTCGCTCTTCGGTTCCCTCAAAGAGACGCCGACCGATTATGAAAACGTTAATTGAGCCAAATTTTTCTAAAAGAAAGATTCTGACATGTTTAGCGTAATCTGCGTGCAGGAAGGTCCATGGCAATATCGCGGCCAGACTCCCATTAGGCCGTACAAAATTGGTAGCGTATACGATGAAATATGCCCACAGGTCACTTTTTCGAGGTAGCTCATAAATTTTTTCAATAGTTCTACGCAAATTGTCCTGAGTCATTTTGGGAAGAAGATGATGTCTAACAAATGGCGGATTCATTAGAACGAGATCAAAATTTTTGACGTCATCGCGATTCTGGCAGAAAAAATCTCTCTGGACGAGATTTCCTGATTCGACAGCGAGCGAAAGATGATCTAATATGGCTGGAGGCGGATGGATAATATCGAAACCAAATACATTTTCGGATATCTTATTACATCCCAAGTTCTTCATTCTTTCCTGCGCGGCCAGAAGCAAAGAACCTTCTCCGTAGCAAGGGTCTAATGTTCTTGTGTTGGCCTTTTTTATGGAAATGGAGGCAATAAAGCGGGCTAGCTCGTTTGGTGTATGGTATACGCCGTTATTTTTTTGGTGGCCTGCCTTTATCATTAGTTTCCGTAAAAAAATTGATGGAAAGTAGGCGTGCTATCCCGTTTTAGGTGATCTCCTACGCTTTCCCAATAATGCCGCCACCAGAAACCTTGGCTATTAAGAACTAGGTTGTTCCATTGTCCCTGTTTTGTCCATTTACTTAAAGGCGTTTTGAATTCACGCAAGGCCAAATCGAGTAAGAGAGCTAAATCCATGGGAGGATAATGCAAACGCGGATTCTCTAAAAAATGCTCCAAACAATAATGCCAGTTGGACGTTAGTCCCACCCTGTCAGGAAATTTTCCGCCATATTGCATATGTGAAATGGGAATACCCAAATCCCCCGGCTGATAATCAAAATGAAAACGTCTCACAACCCTCTTGACATCGATGCATTGATGCTGACAGCAGGACTGGATATTTAGGCTGCGGCTTGAATCTGCTGGCGACAAAACGTATGCGCCTTTTGCGCTTGTAAACGTTATGCAAATTGACATGCATGATCGCATGATTTTCCCATTTAGCGCTTCAATTTCTCCGCCAAGCAGCACCGTTGCATTATGACGATCGACTAACTGGTTATCTTTAATAGGTATATCCAAAATGGGAATCGAAATTTGCCATTTATCAGGTCGACTACTTAATAGTCTCGAATGTGCAGCCTGAACTGTCCTGATTTGATCTGGGATGATGGCCCCATAATACGCTGCGGACAACTGGGCGAAATCAGAATTATTCTTAATATACCCGAGAGTATTTAGAATAATCTTCCAGGCTATTTCACTTTCCGTTTGCTTTCTGGGCATTTTAATAAAACTCGAGGCTACGGTCTAAGTTTGAAAGATCTGGGCTCGTCAAAATACGGCTCTCTTTTCTCATTGTAGTAGGGCTCGCTGCAACAGTAATGTACAGGTCTATAATCTTGATTATCATCCACATTTACGCCCACGGTTTCCGGATGCCTTTTCCCACATACACCACATTTAGTCGTACCACTATTTGGTATTTTGAACAAAGATGGAGCTATCTCCCAAGGATTTATTGTTAGGTTTCTTTGGGCCTTTGCATATGAGAATATTTTAAGGTCAAGTTCCGAAACCCACCAAAGTGATTCATGGCTTCGTGAAAATACTCCGGAATATAGAGCTTTCGAGAAACTCGAGGCGATCTTATTAAAATTGGCAATATTCATTCCTAGATATGTTGCGGTGCGCAACCGATTATACAGGAATCCTGCTTTGACTAGGAGCGTACCGCGTACCCATTTAGCGAATGCAATTGCGTTGCCTCTTTGACTAGTTCCCACGCCGGAAGACAGTCCTGACCTGAGTTCATCTGGCAAAACAAGCGCTAATTTTTCTTGTATATTTTTGTGGGCATTTAACAATTTAAAAAGAGTACCTATATCCGCTTTTGTTGCTTTTCTAATGGCCTTGAAATCCATCGCATCGAAATATAGAAAATTCATTCCATTTCGCTGCACCTCCTTCAAAGTCAATATCTCATCAAATGATACATTTGCCGCTTGAGCCCAGAGAGACAATTTAGTGTCCGCGGTCTCATGCTCCACGGCAGTCACCAAATAGATTGGATATTCAGGATAATGCTCGCGTATTATGGCAGCTATTGTGAGTCCGTTATATTTGAACTTTTGGTTATTGTTGCCCGAAATTAAACCAAGAAAGTAGTCAACTAAATATATGTCGGGGGCACTATTTTTATCCTTTATATATATGGGCAATTTTCGTTCGAGATTCTCCGGACGAATATATTCAACTAATAATGATGCGTTTTGAAGATTCCTTGCGTCCTCGCTGCGATCAGTATCATCGATCCAAAGAGCTTTTACTTTACTTTGCATGGCAGTCCAACCTCAACACATGTCTTCCACGGTGATTTAACATCCACAAAGCGGGCCATCCCACCACAGGCTTCTACGATGCTTTTAACTATGCTTAATCCAATGCCACTACCTCGACCTAGGGCCGCGAGATCCTGATCCTTTACTCGTGCTTTAAGGCCTTCGTAAATCTGTCCATCAGGATCGGAATTTAGCGGCTCGAATATCTGCTCCCAATAGACTTTTTTTATACCAATTCCATTATCATACACTCTCAGTATGGTGCTAGTATCCCTGGTTTCCGCCTCAATTAAAATATCCGTTCCATGACCAGCGAGATTGGCTTTTATGGCATTTGATACAAGATTCATAATTATTGAATATAGTTCAACTTCCATCATCGGGCCAACCAATATTGATTTGCTAACGTCCGTCTTGATGGGATTCATCCCATATTCTTGAATCAAGAATTGAAAACCCTGCACTACCTCCTGGCATACTCTCCGAACGGGGATCAACTTTTTATCTTTCTCTGACACAGAGTGAGCAAGGGTGCCAAAGAGTTGTATTTGTTGGTCAAGCCTGTCCCTTGTTTTCCGCATGGATTGTGCGAACTGGCTGAACTCATCTCTCTCCTCTTGCGGAAGCTTTATGGCCAATCTGTCTAGCGTGCTAGCGTGGGTATCCAACCTTGCCATTAGATTCTTAACTTCATGTGAAAAATTGAACATTAAGAAGCCGGTTGAAGCTACGCCGCGTAGAATAGCCAAATAAGTCTCTGTCACCGAAAACGAACGCTGAATCAACTCCCTTGCTGATTCTAATTTGGCCTCAGATTTCTTTCGTTCATCGTCAGGAAGCGCCCGTGTTGAACTCTTTGCAACTGCGGTAATCAAATTGACTGCCTTAGCCACTGTTGGTATCCCCGGCCAATTCTCTGATTCTGGCTCAGCCACTTCCTTCAAATAGGGTTCAAATTCCCTTTCAGCTAATTCAGCTTCGCGCTTCCCTATAACGAAAAGAAAATTAATATAGTGGAGAACCATCCATTGCAGGGCAAGACGTATCATACGAACAAGATCATCATATGCCTTGTTCCTGATGAACCCTTCCCTATCCAATTTGATGTCGAAAGGAAGATCTTTTCGGGAAGAAACGTGGACTTTGCCAATTAGCATTAGATTACGAGGGTGATTAAGCATGGCTCTGACCGGATCAATATTCAATTTTACAGCTAAGTCTCGGAGAGTATCATCCACCGGTCCAGCTCGCTTGGCGACATCTGCTTCTATGCCCAACCAGTCATCTTGAGCATCACCATAGGGATATACTCTGAATCCGTCAAGATAGACCCTTACACCGCCTTGTTCTTTCATCACTTCCCTCGCAACACCGACTGTAAGGGTTTTCGGATCACGTAGATATTCCCTGGCATGCGTAGGAACCCAGGCTATTTCAAATCCGATGCCTTTTAGAAGATCGAATGATGGACTCAGGTCATGTTTCTTGATTCCAATTTCCATTGCATCTAAGGTAAGCTTGCAGGTTCCATCATCGGTTACTCTTCCAACGAGTTTACCCCAGCCCGCATCCATGAATTGGTCCGCTAAGAAACCTTCCCATTTGGGGAATTCAGGGGCGTCAAAAATTATCTCAAATCCGGGATCTTCTTCAAATCCTTCCCGCCTGGTTCCCCGCGCAATAGAAAGACTCATCACCTGCCTTCGCAGTAGATTGAATTCACTCTCCGTCCATACTCCGGTAACATTCAGCAGTTCCATTGTTAACCCCGTTTTTCCCACGGCCATCCGTTTAGTGCTGTAATGGCAGGGAATCGTGTTAAGCAAAGTGCCAGGCACAAAATCCGCCCAGTCAAAGACGACTCTTGTCCATTCAAGCTCGCTCGAACCTTGAATCTTGGCCTTTGTCTCAATGACGAGTATGTGCGCCAACCTGCGACACGCGAAACGGCCAAGCCCCTTGTTTCCAGTTTTTCGCCTTCCGTATATTGATGAAATTGGCTCTCGTGTTTTGTTTGTTGTCGCTATTCGCATCCAATTGTCTCTGACCTCGGCGAATGACATGCCCGTTCCATTATCCTGAAGAACTATTTTGCCCCCATGGCTTTTTCTTGCATTTATGAATTGGACCATGATTTCTGTGGCATCAGCGTCGTACGAATTCTTAATGAGCTCTGCTAGGGCAACATAATTTCGGGTAACCAGATGTTCCCCCAGTTCGCCCAGCAATTGGCTATCAACGCTGAATTCCAAATGTTTGTCTGGCATGATGCCGTTCCGTGCTCCGAACGTGGCTCGCCGACAATAACATATATTTCGCGGGCTCACGAGTTATTGGTATGAATATACTCTAAACACAATTTAGTTTCAAGGATTTGTATACGAGTTAGAAACTTGCAATCGGCAGGTTACTTCTCGCTCTCCTTGATTATCTCAATTTATTCCTTAGTTTCCCAGTGGAGTGTGGGATTTTGGGGAGCGAAGTCGATGTGATGTAGTTTAAGCGTTGGTTAAACCCATCTCCTATTCAAAGTTATCCAGAAGGCTTTGCAGATAATGATAAAACCTATATACTACTGATCATTAGTAATAGGTCAAATAATTTATGGAAGAATTAAGAAATCAAAACATAGCTTGGCCCTTGGAATTTAAGATTACTTTAAAAGAATCATCCGATACCCCTGGTCAATGGGAATTTGTACACCCTGATATGGATGAACGGCTAAATCCGTTATACGTAAATAATACTGATAGTTTGCCAATGTCCATTTATCCAGTTACTCATCGTGTACAACCAGAGGGAATTTTAGTTATCCTAAATAATGAAATAAATGGCGCCTTTCATAGATATGACGATGATTCGAGATGGGGTAAACATTTCTATATAGGTAGTCCGTATAAAACGCTACATGGTAAAACTGATAGGGAATGGCGCGAGTTTGTAAAGAATTTAGGAGCACATGAAGGACGCCATATTAATTTTAAATTATTTATCTTTGACAATTATACTGCTGAAATAAAATATTTTTGACGATGGTACCGGATTTATATCCGGATATCCGAATTATCATTTATGTTCAGACAACACGTAATCATCATTAAAGAATGCCCCTACCTTTTATCATTGTACCCCGCCTTCTTCTTCAGCTCGTAAAGCTTATTGATGGCTTCGATGGGCGACATGGAGTCTACATCCAGCGACCTGACCTCTTCTTCGATGGCCGAACCCTGGCCGAAGATGGGAAGTTGTAAGGACTGTGCAGCGGCAGGCTTCCTTTTAGCGCCTTCCTTGCGTTCAAGCTGCTCCTTCTCAAGCTCCTGCAAAATCTCCTCCGCCCGGTGTATCACCGTCTTGGGCAGGCCCGCCAGTTGGGCCACATGGATGCCGTAGCTCTTGTCGGCGCCGCCCGGGATGACCTTGCGCAGGAAAATGACCTTGCCCTCCTCCTCCGCCACGGCCAGGTTATAGTTACGGACCCGCGGCAGGAAGCCCGCCAGCTCGACTAGCTCGTGATAGTGCGTGGCGAAGAGCGTTTTGGACCTCAGCCTGGTATGGTTGTGGATATACTCGATAACGGCCCAGGCGATGGACAGGCCATCATAGGTGCTGGTGCCGCGCCCGACCTCGTCGAGTATCAACAGCGACCTCGACGTGGCGTTGTTGAGGATATTGGCCACCTCTATCATCTCCACCATGAAGGTCGATTGCCCGGCGGCTATGTCCTCCTGCGCCCCGATGCGCGTGAAGATGCGGTCGACTATGCCCACGGACGCTTCATCGGCGGGAACATAGCTGCCGATCTGCGCCAGCAGCACGATGAGCGCCGCCTGCTTGAGATAGGTGGATTTCCCGGCCATGTTGGGACCCGTCAACACGATAAGCTGGTCTTCTTTAGACAGGCGGATGTCGTTGGGCACGAACCCGCCGGACCCCAGCGCCTGTTCCACCACCGGGTGCCGGCCTCCCTTTATCACGATGGCATCGCCATCGTTGAGATGCGGCTTGACATAGTTGTAGCGCACGGCCACCTCCGCCAGGCCGGAGTAAACGTCTATCTGCGCCAGCGCCCTGGCCGAGGAGAGTATCTTCTCGCCCGATTCGGCCACCTGCCGGCACACCTGGGCGAAGAGGGACTTCTCCAGTTCCACCACCCTCTCCTGCGCGTTCAGTATCATCGATTCGTATTCTTTCAACTGCGGCGTGTAGAACCTCTCGCCGTTGGCCAGCGTCTGCCTGCGGATATAGTCGGACGGCGCAGAGCCCAGGTTGGCCGTGGAAATCTCGATATAGTACCCGAACACGCGGTTGTAGCCGACCTTCAAGGACTTGATGCCCGTCCGCTCCCGCTCCTGCTTCTCCAGACCGGCCAGGAACTGCCGGGCGTCGGAGGCGATGGAGCGCGTCTTATCCAGCTCCTCGGAAAAACCCTTCCTGATGACCCCGCCATGGTCGAAGCTGGCGGCGGGCTGGTCGGCGATCGACCTGGCGATCAGTTCTACCACATCGGGATACTGCTTCAAATGCTCGCTCAAAACCGAGGGGGCATTGGCGGGCAGCAGCGCCATCTGTATATCGGCCACCTTCTCCAGGCCCGTCCTCAAGGCCATGAGGTCGCGCGGGGAGGCGTTGTTGCTGCGGACCCGGTTGATGATGCGCTCCATGTCGGGAGTATCCCCCAGCAGCGAAATGACCGTGCCCCTCAGCATGGCCTTCTGGTAAAACCACTCGACGGCCTCCTGTCGCTGAGCGAGGCTGCCCAGGTCGAAGAGCGGCTGGCCGACCCATTTCTTGAGAAGCCGCCCGCCCATGGAGGTCCTGGTCTTATCGATGGCCGAAAGCAGGGAGCCGGAGGCGCCACCCCAGCGCAGGCTGCTGAAAAGCTCCAGGTTGCGCACCGTGTGCATGTCCAGCGTCATGAAGGACTGCACCGAGTAGGTGGAAAGCCGGTCCAGCAGGCCCAGCACCGATTTCTGGTTCTCACGCAGGTACCCGATGATGGCCCCGGCGGCGCTGACCGCGGCAGGCAGACCTGCGCAGCCGTAGCCCTCCAGCGAGGCCACCTGGAACTGCTCCATCAATATACGCTCGGCCGTATCCAGCTCGAAATAATAATCCTCCAGTTTGGTGGTGTTGCGTGCCAGGCCGTCGGAGTTGAAATCATCCGATTTGGAGACGATGAGCTCGGCCGGGCTGAGCCTGCCGACCTCGTCGGCGGCCTGCTCGGCAGGCACCTGCGCGGCGGCGAATTCCCCGGTGGTTATATCTACATAGGCGATGCCGGCCTGTCCCTTGCGCACAACCACGCTCACCAGGTAGTTATTGCTCTTCTCGGAAAGCAGGCCCGGCTCAATGACCGTCCCGGGCGTGACGACCCTTATGACGTCCCTCTCGACCAACCCGTTGCCCGGCTCCGTAAGCTGCTCGCAGATGGCCACCTTGTAGCCGCGGTTGATGAGTTTGGAGAGGTAATTCTCGAGGGCATGGTAGGGGATGCCGGCCAGCGGAACCTTGACGCCCTTGCCCATCTCCCTGGATGTCAATACGATCTCAAGCTCACGCGAGGTTACCCGGGCGTCATCGTCGAAGGTCTCGTAGAAATCGCCCAGGCGGAAAAAGACGATGGCCTCCGGGTAGCGCTGCTTGATGCGGAGATACTGTTTCCTGAGAGGGGTCACGGGCATATCTTTAAATTCCGGGCTTCAATTATTAGCCATGCGGCAAAAAATCACAAGCCGTACGGTTTCAGGCTCCAACTATACTGGAACCCCACATCCCGCCCAGCCTCCAGGTGCAGCGGGAATAAGATTAAAAGGCAGCTGCACTGGTAGACCTGCTCCACACCGCCCTCCGAGTTGGACAAGCTCTCCACCGGATAGCGCCAGATAGTGAGCAGGCGGTCCAGATTGAGCAGCATCCGGATGCCCAGCAGCTTGTTGGCCAGTGCAAGCTCACGTGTGCGCTCGATGACGCCGCGGGAATCCAGGTGCGAGTCGCCGATCTCACGGCCCTCGACCCGGTAGCTGGCGTTCTCATTGTGCCCGCCGCCCAGCAAATTGATATTCCACTCGCTGCCGTAGATAGTATTGAGCGTCGTTTTCCCGGCATTGATGAACTTATAGGCGATGTCCAACCTGCTCTCCCTCTCCACCAGTGTGATGGTCTTCTCCAGGATAACCTCGGTCAGGACCATCCCGGTCTGCACACAGGCCCTCCGCTTCAAATTTATACAGGTATCGGATTCCTGAGAGATGCTGCACTCGTAGGGAAGGCCGGCGAAGTCCCCCGTGTCCACGAAGGTATTCTTCTCGTAGCTCTCCGGCGTCTCCTCGGCGCTGATAAAGCGGTCGATGAGGCTGGACCTGGGCAGGGTGTCGTAGACGGGAAGCCCGCCTGTATATGCGCTTTTCACCTTTATATGATCGTGAATGCTCTTGATGCCGCTATCGCCGGGCGAGTCGCCCGCCTCACCCTGTTTGGCCAGCAGGTCCCGGTGATAGCCCTCGGGCCGGCGGCCCATGGTGCTCAGGAGATTAAAATCTTTCTTGCGCAGGTCCCACTCAATGATGCTGCCGCCCTCATGCGGGCTCAGGTAGAGGTTAAACTCCCGGCCGTCGGACAGTACCTCCTGTTTGCCGTCGCCGTCATAGTCCGCCATATATAAATTGCAGCCTTTATCCTTTTTTAACAGCAGCTCGTCGGCGCAGTTCTCCGCCTTGATAAGGTTGCTGTAGGTGAAAGCCCGGATATCGGTGAGATAGATGCCGCCGAAGACGCCGTGCCAGTATGAGCAGTTGCATTGAGCGCGCCACAGGTAATCCAGGCCGCACTCTGCCTCATCTACGCTGCGCGCCCTGTGCACCTTGTTGTGCACCAGCAGCATTTTCTTATGCATGCGGTTGACCTCGGGGTACTTGACCATGAAGTTGCGCCAGAAGCCGCTGTAAAGGTAGCGCAGCATGTCAGCCCGGCCTTCATCTTCCAGACGCTGCCTCAAATGCGTGTATTCCCAGGAAAGCTGCGGCGGCAGCGACCATTCCATCATCTCGTCATAAGAGGCACAGGGAAGATAGATGTGGCCTGCCGGGGGGTACCTGTCTATGTAATCACCCAGCTTTATGGTGCTCAGCCAGTCGCTGTTGTCCTCTACGGCCTTGAAGAAATCGCTGACCCAGCCCCTTTCCCAGCAGTGCTCATAGGTCTCCGGCCAGATGCCGAATTTTTCTCCGTCATCGCCCAGGACGGCTATCTTATCGCCCTCATCGGAAACATGGCTCTTCAGGTATTCGATAACGCTGCCGACCTCATGCCAGGGTATGGAATAGCGGAGGTATTTGCTGATGGGGAATACCTTGAGGTAATGCCCCTGCTCCTCGGTCAGGAAATAGCCGAACAGGTCTTCGTCAGCCTTGCCCACCATCTTGAAAGCCGTGTCGTCGATGAGCGTCCAGTCTATGCGGGCCTCGGATAAAACCCTGGCAAGGTAGGGCTCCCAGACGCGTTCGGCCAGCCACATGCCGTCCGGCCTGGCGTCGAACTCCTTCTCGATAAAGCCGCTCATCTTGAGGATCTGGCCGTGCTTGTCGGGGTCGGGGATGGCCGGCAGGATGGGCTCATAGTAGGCGCCACCCATGATCTCGACCTGCCCCCTCCGGGCCAGCTCTTTAAGCATGATCAGGAACTCGGGACGCTCCGCTGCCAGCCAGTCCATCAGGCACCCGCTGTAGTGCAGGGAGGCATGTATGGTTGGATGCTTCCTCAGCTCCTCGATCATGGGAAGATAGGCATGGCGATAGGCATCGTCGAAGACCCAGGGGAAATTGCCCAGGGGTTGATGATTATGTAATGCCAGGCCGAGGGATATGCGCTTCAATCTCAAGCCTTCCGTATTTTGTCGACGGCTACTTTCAAGACCACCTTGTCGCCAATCTTATCTATGTCGTCCGCCAGTATGGTCAACCTCTTGATGAATCCGGCTCTGACGATCACGGCCGTCACGGTCCATTTCTTCAGGTCGAGCTCGACATCCTTGACCGGGCCGATTATTTTGGCATTGGCGTCTATCACCTCTTTGCCGATCAACTCCCGTGATCTCATCTGCTTTGTCCTCCTTATTGAATTTGCTGCGGGTCAGACTTGATACTTATTCGTCCGTATACAGGCGGTCGGTTATGCGGTCATAAATATGCCGGCCTGCCACCACGCGGTAATAATATTCCCTTTTGACCTGGGGCTTGCAGTCACTCAATGTTATGGCCTTATAGGCATTGAGCAGCACCTCGCGCTGTTCGGTCAGTCCCCGGTAGATCATGTTGATGTTCCACATGGGACGCTTGCTGGCCCACCAGAACTGGCAGCTATGCAGGGCGGCATCCAGAATAGTCCTGGCCGTGGTGGCAAACTGCAGACTGAGCGGGCTGTCGGCCACCTCGGCGGCTTTATGCTCCACGTCAATGGTCAGGTCGAGATGCTCCCACTGCATGCTGTGCACGGGATTGTTCTTATCCTGCCACAGGGGGTAAAAGTTACCCATCTTAATATCATCGGCGGAGGTGCTCCACGATGACGGCCTGGGGCTTATAGCCTCGCCGCGCGGGAAGATATCCAGCAGCTGGCTGATGGTGACTATTTTTATCTCCTCCGAGTCCGGCGTTTTCTCATACCCGAAGAGCCTGCGATGCTGGTCGGCGGGCGGCTTTTGCTGGCGCATGACGTGCGGCGGGTCGACGACGGGCATGAGCGTCTCGTAGACCTGCGACAGGAACAGCTTTTCCCAGTGCGGGATGTGATGCCCGAAGGTCTCGGCATCCATGGCGGTCACTACATATACATCGCCCCGGCCCTGGTGCAGCTCCTTCAAATGCTGGATAAAGCTGCGGCCGTCCAGGTCCTTGAAGCTGATCTTATTGCTCAATATATCATCACGGAAAAATACAGCCGGTCCTTCCCCCACATGCTCTATCCTGTGGACAATATCCATGGGCCAGCCCACGTTACAGGCGATGCCGCTCATAATTATCCACTCGTGGCCCGAGTCTATCACAGGCTCCACTATCTCCCGGGAGTAACACATCTCCGGCGGGAAGAAACCCCTGGGTTTATAGGAGTCACCCAGGAACTGCCGGTTGGTGGTGATATTGAGCCGTATCTGCCGCTCAACCTCTTCCCTGGGAATCAGCGGAAGGATGGGATGGAACTTCCCCGACCCTGTGTATTCTATCTGACCGCCTTCAGCGAGCTTGCGCATCCTGCCCAGTATATCGCTGTAGCCGTATAGTCCCAGCATCTCGGTCAGCACGCCGTTGATATTGAAGGTGGCCCTGGCATGAGGGTAGGCCTCGAAAACATCCATCAGCGGCCGGTACGATTCGTTGGCGACCTTCATGAGTACGGCCGGAGTCTGTGTGGGAGGCTGGTAAAAATGCAGCAGCGGCGCCCAGTAAATCATGGCTTACCTCCCGTTTGCTGCCGCGTATAAATGGCCGCGCCTGTAAGGCCCGAGTCAGCCCCCAGGGCCGACCTGACCACGCGCACCGTCCCGGCCGGCAGCTTAAAGGCATGCTGTTTGAGGGACTTTCTGGCGGGACGCAGCAGCCTCTCCCCCATGGCGGAGACGCCGCCCCCCACCACGATCATCTGGGGATTGAAGAGGTTGACCAGGTTGGCCATGCCCACACCCAGGTACCCGGCGGCATCATCTATCACACCTTTGGCCAGCGCATCGCCTTTTTTGACCGCAACGGCGACATCTTCGGCGGTTATACTTCCCTTACCTTTTTTTACCATTCGGGAAAGCATACTCATCCATCCGCTGCGTAACCGTTCCTGGGCCATGCGGGCGATGGCTGTCCCGGAGGCCATAGCCTCCAGGCAACCGTAGTGGCCGCAGTGGCATAAGGGCCCGTCCACCTGAATTATCATGTGCCCCACCTCCGCCGCACTGCCGTCGGTGCCGTTATACAGCTCACCGTTAATAATCATACCCCCGCCGATGCCGGTGCTGACAGTCATATAAATGAGGTTATCCAGTCCACGGCCGGCGCCTAGGCGGTGCTCGCCCAGCGCGGCTGCGCTGGCGTCGTTCAAGACGAAAACGGGTATTTTAAACTCGTCCATCAGCAGGTCCCTCAAGGGGATATTACGCCACCCGGGTAAATTGGGGGCTGCGGTAATCAGTCCCTTATTGATATCGATGATGCCCGCTGCGGCAACGCCTACCCCGCACGTATCGCGCAATTTCAGCCCGGCTTCTTTCACCACCTGGTTGACCGACCCGGCCAGCCTGGCGATTATCCTGGCCGGACCCTCTTGGGACAAAGTCGGGCAGTATAGGCGTGAAAGTATCTTCCCATCAGGGCTTATAACAGCGGCAATATACTTGGTCCCGCCCAGGTCGACGGCCACCATTGGCCTGTCAGAGTGGGCCATCGATACCTAACTCCAGCGCGCGTTGATAGAGAGATTCATATTTTTTCACGGGCTCACGCCAGGAAAAATCCAGCTCCATGACGCGTTTCACGGCGCGTTCCCAGGCGTCCTTGTTCTCGAAGGCGCCGGCCGCCTTTTTAACGGCCACAGCCAGCTCGGCTGAGTCGAAATTCTTGAAGACGAATCCGCTGCCACGTTTCATATCCGCAGACAGGTTGGACACCGTATCGGCCAGGCCGCCCGTCTTGCGCACAATGGGCAGCGCCCCGTACCTCATGGCGATCAACTGCCCCAGCCCGCAGGGCTCCCACTGCGAGGGCATCAGGAACATGTCCGACCCGGCATATATCAGATGCGCCATAGCGCTATCGAAGGTGATAAAGGCCTTAATGTTGGCAGGAAACTTTTTTTCCAGATTTTTCAGCATGGCCTCGTAATATTCCTTGCCACGACCCAGGAAAACGAACTGTACATTCAACTCGCTCAGTATCTGCGGAATGGCTTCGATGATTAAATCCAGGCCTTTTTGCTCGTCCAGCCGTGAGACCATCCCCACCAGCGGGATATCCGGGGTCAGCTTCCAGCCGGCCCTTTTTTGTATCTCCTTCTTGTTCGCCCATTTCCCGCTGATATCGGAGGAATCATAGTTGGCCATGATCAGCTTATCGCCGACGGGGTCATACTCTTCGTAACCCAGCCCGTTCCTGATGCCGAACAGCCGCTCCTTCCTGAAGTTAAGGATGTCCTGCGCGCCGTACCCGTATTCGGAAGTCAGTATCTCGCGCGCAAAGTTTTCGCTGACCGCGTTGATAACATCCGCCCACAGGATGCCCTGGGCCATCAGGTTCCAGGGCAACTGGGGCAGGCGCGGCATGCCGGCCAGCCAGTATTGCCTTAAACCGGACCTGGAAAGAAAGCTTTCGTCAAAATATCCCTGGTATTTAATGTTGTGTATGGTGAAAACGGTGCGGCAGGGCATTTTGTTTACCCTGGCCAGCAGGGGCAGCAAAGCCGTATGCCAGTCGTGGCAGTGCAGGATGTCAGGCTGCCAGCTGAGGTAGGGCAAAGCCCCGCTGACGCATTCGCAGAATACCCAGAATTTCTCCAGCTCGTTTTCGCCGTATACGCTGCCGGACCTGGCCAGTACTTCGGTGCTGACCATGTATACCTCGGTATCGCCCACCGTAGTCTGCTCCACGCTGACCTTGCGGTATTCCTGCAGAGATAGGACGGTCAGGCCGCTTACCACGGTGGTCATCTGGTACGGGGAGTAATCGACAAAACCATATTTCGGGACGATGACCCTGACATCATGCCCCAGGCCGATAAGCTCAACGGGCAAAGAGCCGACCACATCCGCCAACCCCCCCACCTTGGTCAGTGGCGCCACTTCGGCTGCAGCTATTAAAACTTTCATGCTGAGCAATCCCGGTTCAATCTCGCTTGGCTGCAATATACGCCATGGAATTTAATCATACCAGGAATCTGCGCGGGCTCTTGCTTTTGACCGTCTCGCCGCTGGCTATGCTGGTGGAGGCAAAATCCGAGGCCTCCACCCAGGGCTCGATTTTGCAGTTCTTGCCTATCATCACCTCGGAAGGAATGCGCGCACCCTTGCCTACAATGCTTATGCCGGAAGTCAGATACTCTGGCTCTTCCTTGTTGGGGGTGAAATCATCCCCTATGCCTATATGGCAGCCGCGGCTTATCCAGACCTGTTTATCGATAATGCTGTTTTCGATGATAGAGCCCCTCCCGATGGTCGAGTCCTCGAAGATTATGGAGTTCTTGACCACGGCATCCTCTTCGATAAATACCTTGGGCGAAATGATCGATTCGATGATCGTTCCGTTGATGATGGCTCCGTTGCAAACCAGCGCCCGGCTGATCTGGGCCTTGGGGCCCAGCTTGACCGGCGGATAACCCTGGACGATGGTCCTTATCTCATTTTCGGGGTTGTAAAGGTTCAGCTCAGGCAGGTCTACAATCAAGTCCATATTGGCCTGCCAGTAGGACTCGATGGTGCCCACGTCACGCCAGTACCCACGGAAACGGTAGCCGTAAATCTGGTATTTGCTGATAAGGTTGGGCAGCAAGTCATGTCCGAAATCATGCCCTGCCTGGCCGGCGGCAATCTCCTCCAGCGATTCGATAAGCACCTTTTTGTTAAATACGTAAATGCCCATAGAGGCCAGGCGGCTTTTGGCCGTCTGGGGCTTCTCCTCGAAATGGACGATGCGTTCGTTGTGATCGAGGGTAATAATGCCGAAGCGCGAGGTCTCCTCGGCAGGCACTTCGCAGACGGACACGGTGACATCCGCATGGCGGTTGCGGTGCGACGCCAGCATCTGGTCGTAGCGCATGCTATAGATATGGTCGGCCGATAATATCAGCACCTCATCGACGCGCTGGTCGAGGATGTAGTACAGGTTCTGATACACGGCATCGGCTGTGCCCTTGTACCAGTTCCTGGCGGACCGGCTGAGGAAGGGCTGCAGGATGACTATTCCTCCCATTTCACGGTCCATATCCCAGGGCCGCCCCACGCCGATATGCTGCACCAGAGACCGCGGGTTGAACTGCGTCAGGATGGCAACATTATAAATGCCTGAGCTTGAGCAATTACTGAGGGTAAAATCGATAATGCGGTACTTGCCGCCGAAGGGCACGGCTGGCTTGGCACGCTCGGCCGCCAGTATGCTCAAGCGCTCGCTCGCCCCACCGGCCAGGACTACGGCTAAGACCCTCTTCATATCCGAGACTTCCACCTTTCTCCAATTGTAGCCAAATAGCAAATAAATGTCGATACCTACGGTTTTGTATCTGAGACCCGGCATTCTCAAATTCTTGATATTTTCTTGAGACAAAAGGCCTATGACCTGATCAAATTTTGATATCATGTCTGCTAAAATGTTGGCTGTTTACAGCGGCTGCCGGCCAGAGGTTTTAAGAATCGAGGGACTTAGAATGAATGATTTGCTGTTCGTTATCATAATCCTGGTTTTTTTCCTGGTGAGCTGGGGTCTCATCAACGCCTTTCAACGCTTTTTGAGGTAGCGTCTGGTGAATATTTTGTATGTTATTTCGGCCATAATTGCGCTGCTGCTTTTGATATACCTGGTCATCGCCCTGCTTAAACCGGAGTGGTTCAAATAATGCTATTTGAATTCCTGCAAATCGGGCTCTTCATGGCGGTCCTGCTGCTGCTGGTCAAACCACTGGGAGCTTTTATGGCCAGGGTTTATCTGGGCGAGCGCACATTCCTCACACCGGTACTCGGCCCGGTCGAACGCTTCATTTATCGCACCGCAGGCGGTCATATTACAGAGGAAATGGACTGGAAGTCCTATGCCGTGGCGATGCTGGTTTTCAACGTGGCCGGCATCTTGCTTTTATATATCATTCAGCGCATTCAGTTCATCCTTCCGCTCAATCCGCAGATGCTGCCGGCGGTGCCACCCGACCTGGCCTTCAACACGGCCGTCAGCTTTGTAACGAATACCAACTGGCAGAGCTACAGCGGAGAGACGACCCTCAGCTACTTTACCCAGATGATAGGGATGACGGTGCAAAATTTCCTCTCCGCCGCTACCGGCATGGCTATCCTGGTGGCACTGATACGTGGGTTCACCCGGCACAATGCCTCCACCATAGGAAACTTCTGGGTCGACCTGACCCGCAGCGTACTTTATATACTGCTGCCGATATCGCTTTTACTTTCGCTGGCGCTGGTCTCCCAGGGCGTGGTGCAAACCTTCGAAAACTACCAGACGGCATCCCTCCTGCAATCCGTGCAGGCCTCCGATAACTCCACGGTGAGCAACCAGGTAATAGCAGTGGGGCCGGCCGCTTCGCAGATCGCCATAAAACAGCTGGCGACCAACGGGGGAGGCTTCTTCAACGTCAATTCTGCGCATCCTTTCGAAAACCCCACCCCATTTTCCGACTTCCTGGAAATGCTGGCCATCCTGGCCATCCCTGCAGCCCTATGCTATACCTTCGGCAGGATGGTGGGCGACACACGCCAGGGCTGGGCCATCCTGGCGGCTATGACCATCATTTTTATAGCCCTGCTGGGGGTGGCGATGTGGGCCGAGGAATCGGCCAATCCCATCCTGGCACACCTGGGCGTAGACCAGGCGCCGACCGACCTGCAGCCGGGGGGCAACATGGAAGGCAAGGAGATGCGGTTGGGACCAGCCAACTCGGCGCTGTGGGCCACGGCCACTACAGCCGCTTCCAACGGCTCGGTCAATTCCATGCACGATTCGTTTATGCCGCTGGGAGGCATGGTCCCCATGTGGCTTATGCAGCTTGGGGAGGTAATTTATGGTGGGGTCGGAAGCGGCCTCTATGGCATGCTGGCCTTCGTGATCATAGCCGTTTTCATAGCCGGCCTGATGATAGGCCGAACACCGGAGTACCTGGGTAAAAAGATAGAGGCTTTTGAGATGAAAATGGCCTCGCTTATGGTGCTGATACCGGTAATGGCCGTCCTGCTGGGCACGGCTCTAGCGGTGTCTATACCGGAAGCCAAACAGGCGGTATTTAACCCCGTAGCGCATGGGTTCAGCGAAGTGCTTTACGCCTTCTCATCAGCCAGCAACAATAACGGCAGCGCCTTTGCCGGGCTGGGTACGAATACCCCTTTCTACAATATCGCTTTAGCCATCGCCATGCTTATGGGGCGCTTCTGGCTGGCAATCCCCGCGCTGGCCATAGCCGGCTCCCTGGTAAGCAAGAAAAAAGTGCCGGTGACATCGGGGACGCTTCCGACCCATACACCTTTATTTATAAGCTGGCTGATCACGGTCGTCATCATAGTGGGAGCATTGAGCTTCTTCCCGGCCCTGTCGCTGGGGCCGCTGGTGGAGCAGCTCCTATTGAGGTAATTGCAGATGTCGATACAACCCGACCTGACAGGCAAGAACCCGGCTAAAAAGGAGACCCGTCTAAGGAAAGGGCTCTACCGCCGCGCCATAGTCGATTCTTTCATTAAGCTGAACCCGGTCGTCATGGCCCGCAATCCGGTCATGTTTGTGGTTGAGGTCGGCAGTGTATTGACCAGCATATTATGCATACAGGCGCTGGCAGGACACGGCGAAGCCCCGGCCGGCTTTATCGGGGCCATATCCCTCTGGCTGTGGCTCACTGTGCTATTCGCCAACTTCTCGGAGGCTCTGGCGGAGGGACAGGGAAAAGCCCAGGCCGCGGCGCTGCGACACGCAAGACAGGAAACCAAGGCCAAAAAGCTGGCGCATCCAAGTTACGGAGCAAGATACGATGAAGTTCCCTCCACTATCCTGCGCCAGGACGATGTTTTGCTGGTGGAAGCCGGGGACTTGATTCCCATAGACGGCGAGGTGATAGAAGGCGTCGCTACAGTGGATGAGAGCGCTGTAACGGGTGAAAGCGCACCGGTTATCCGTGAATCAGGCGGAGACCGCAGCGCAGTCACGGGAGGCACACGCGTGTTGTCCGATTGGCTGGTGGTGCGTGTAACGGCCAACCCTGGGGAGGGCTTCCTGGACCACATGATCAGCCTGGTGGAAGGGGCAAAGAGGCAGAAGACGCCCAATGAGATTGCGCTCAATATATTGCTGGCGGCATTTACGATTATTTTCCTGGTCGTCTGCGTGACCCTGCTGCCCTTTTCCCTTTACAGCGTCGAGGTAAGCCACAAAGGTTCTCCTATTACCGTCACGGTGCTGGTGGCTCTGCTGGTATGCCTCATCCCGACCACCATCGGCGGCCTGCTTCCTGCTATCGGCATTGCCGGCGTTTACCGCCTGATCAAACGCAATGTAATCGCACTCTCAGGCCGCGCTGTGGAAGCGGCCGGAGATGTCGATGTCCTATTGTTGGATAAGACGGGCACCATTACACTGGGCAACCGCCAGGCAGTGGAATTCATCCCGGTGGGGACGGTAAGCGAGGTCGAGCTTGCGGAGGTGGCACAACTGGCTTCACTGGCGGACGAAACTCCGGAGGGGCGCAGCATCGTACTGCTGGCCAAAGAAAAATACGGTCTGCGTGGCAGCACCGAGGCCGGACAATTATCCAATATGAGCTATATCCCGTTTTCGGCCCAGACCCGCATGAGCGGCGTGGATATAGAAAATTTAAGCATCCGCAAGGGCGCCGCCGATGCCATTATTGATTATATCCAGAGCTCGGGCGAGACCGTGCCCGAAGAGTTGAAAACAATTGTAGGGGATATCTCCCGCAGGGGCGGCACTCCCCTAGCGGTTGCACGCAACGGGGAAGCACTGGGTGTCATTTATTTGAAAGATATCGTTAAAGGCGGCATTAAGGAACGCTTTATGCAGATGCGGCGGATGGGTATTAAGACCATAATGATTACAGGTGACAATCCGCTCACGGCGGCAGCCATTGCGGCCGAGTCCGGCGTGGATGACTTCCTGGCCCAGGCTACCCCGGAAGCAAAGCTAAAGTTGATACGCGATTCTCAGTCGGGAGGCCGCCTGGTGGCCATGACGGGGGACGGCACCAACGACGCTCCCGCCCTGGCGCAGGCCGACGTGGCAGTGGCCATGCATACCGGGACACAGCCGGCCCGTGAGGCGGCCAATATGATAGACCTGGACAGCAACCCCACCAAACTGATCGAAATTGTGGAGATCGGCAAGCAGCTACTGATGACACGCGGGTCGCTGACCACCTTCAGCATAGCCAACGACGTATCCAAATATTTCGCCATAATACCGGCAGCTTTCGCCGGCACCTACCCTGCCTTGCAGGCGCTGAACTTCATGGCGCTGGCCACACCCCAGAGCGCAGTCATGTCGGCCGTAATATTTAATGCGCTGATTATCATTATCCTTATACCCATAGCGCTGAGGGGTGTGCCCTATACGCCGGTGGGGGCGGCCACGCTTCTCCGTAATAACCTGTTTACCTACGGGCTGGGAGGATTGGTTGCTCCTTTTGTCGGTATTAAACTGATAGATATGCTGCTGGTAGCCTTGAAGCTGGCCTGATGAGAGATTAAAGAGAGGAATGCAATGCGCCGTCAACTGAAGATATCTCTGATAATGCTGGGGCTGTTTATGCTGATCACGGGCATTATCTATCCGTTAGTGGTTACCGGCATCGCCCAGCTTGTTTTCAATCACCAGGCCAACGGCAGTTTGATAGTTAAAGACGGCAAAAACTACGGCTCCGAACTGATAGGGCAGCCTTTCAGCGATCCCCGTTATTTCTGGGGAAGGCTATCGGCAACTTCCCCCTTCCCCTATAACGCGTCTTCATCATCCGGATCGAACCTCGGGCCTTCCAATCCGGCACTTTTAGACAACGCTAATGAGAGGATAAATGCGCTTGAGGCGGTTGACCCTTCCAACATCAGCCCGATACCCGTAGACCTGGTTACTTCGTCGGGCAGCGGGCTCGATCCGCATATCAGCCTGGCTGCCGCCGAGTATCAGTTGCCACGTGTGGCCAGATATCGCTCCATGAGCGAGGAAACGGTAAGGTCATTGGTGCTTCAGTATACGGAGGGCCGGCAGTTCGGTATCCTGGGAGAACCGCGTGTAAACGTCCTGTTGCTCAACCTGGCCCTGGACCAGGTCCCCCACTAAACTAGAAGTAGTAGAATGTGATCAGGTAGATTTAGAATGGACGACAGGCTTATCCGCCCCAGCCCCGACAGGCTATTAGCCCGGATACAGTCGGATGAAGCGAAGAGCCGGCGCGGCAAACTGAAGATCTTCCTCGGCTACGCTGCCGGAGTAGGCAAGACCTATGCCATGCTGGAGGCTGCACAGCGTCAGAAGAGCAGCACCGACCTGGTGGTGGCTTATGTCGAAACGCACGGCCGGACCGAAACCGAGGCCCTTCTAAACGGGTTGGAAGTTATCCCGCGCAGGCAGGTTGAATACCGCGGCCTGATGATCCCCGAGATGGACCTGGATGCTGTGATCGCACGCCGGCCAAGGCTGGCGCTGGTAGATGAGCTGGCACACACCAATGCCCCCGGCTCCCGCCACCCTAAACGCTATTTGGACGTTGAGGAAATCCTGGCAGCCGGCATCGATGTTTATACCACTCTCAACATCCAGCACCTGGAAAGCTTGCGAGATTCAGTGGCCCAGATAACCAGCGTCTGGATGCGTGAAACAGTGCCTGATTCTGTTATCGATGAAGCAACGGAAATCGAGCTGGTTGACCTTCCTCCCGACGACCTTTTGCAGAGACTGCAGGAGGGCAAGGTCTATATTGGGGATCAGATCGGACAGGCCGTTTCCAACTTTTTCCGCAAAGGCAACCTCTCGGCCCTGCGCGAATTCAGCATGAGGATCGCCGCAGACAGCGTCGATAACCAGGTCCAGGACTACAGGGCGGCCCATACCATCCACGGGCCCTGGCAAACTACCGAGCGCCTGCTGGTCTGTATCACGCCCGGGCGCTGGGGCAACCGCCTGCTGCACACCACCCGCAGGCTCGCTTCGCAGTTGAACGCCGTATGGACGGCCGTTTACGTTGAAACGCCGGGCAGCGCCAACCTCTCGGCGGAGGAGCAGGAACAATTAACCAACCTGATGAGGCAGGCCGAAAAGCTGGGCGCCGGCGTAGAGATCCTTCAAGGCATATCGGTTTCCGCCAGGATATTAGAATACGCCTACCAGAATAACATTACCAAAATCGTCCTGGGCAAGCCACGCGATGTGCACCTGCGCCGCTTGTTTAGCAGGTCGGTGGCCAATCAAATCGTGCGTCACAGTAAATATATCGATGTTTACATCGTCAGCGGAAAGGGCCAACCGATGGAAAAAAGTTCTTTGACGGTCAGGCAACCGTCATTCCGCTGGTGGACCTATCTGGTTAGCCTGGGCATGGTACTGATAGCCACTCTGATCGGATTTAGCTTTCAACAGTTTTTTCCGCCTGTAGATATAATAATCCTGTACTTACTCTGCATCGTGGTGGCGGCAGTCTACTTCGGTTTCGGACCGTCTATAGTGGCCTCGATATTGAGCCTGCTGGCATTCGATTTTTTCTTCGTACCGCCCTACTTTACTTTCGCCGTGTCGCAATTGCACTACTTATTTACCTTTGCGGTGCTGCTCGGGGTAGGAGTGGTGATAAGCTATCTTGCTTCCAGGACCCGTATACAGTCGGAGGCCGCCCAGCTCCGGGAAAATGAGACCGCCACGCTGTATTCGCTGAGCAAATATCTGTCGATGAGCACAAGCCTGGATGCTACCCTCGATTCGGTCATTGACAGCGCCGGCGAAAAATTCAGGCAGAATGCACTGGTCTTTTTACCGGATAAACAAAATGGGAACAGGCTTAAACACTATTCTAAAGGCGGTTCCCCCACCCTAGATGAAAATGAAGCCGCCGTGGCGGCATGGTCTTATCAGAATCAAAAGCCCGCCGGCTACGGGACCGATACCCTACCCTATGCGAAAGCGATTTACTTACCATTGATAACGGCCAACGGAATAATAGGAGTATTGAGTTTATGGCCTTCTGAAGCTGAAGATCGCTTGACCATCCAGCAGGACAGACTGGTCAAGGCTTTCGCCGATTTGGCGGCCATGGCAATCGAGCGTGCACAGCTAAGCGAGGCAGCCAACAGCGTGAAAATACTTGAAGCCTCACAAAGATTGCAAACAGCACTACTGAATTCGATATCACATGACCTGCGCACACCTCTGGTGTCCATTATCGGCGTGCTCACCAGCTTCCAGGAAAAGAGCGTGCATCTCGACGATACAGCCAAAATAAACCTGGTCCAGGTTGCCTGCGAGGAGGCCGAAAGGCTCAACCACCTGATAACCAACCTGCTGGACGTATCCAAAATTGAAGGCGGCGCCCTGAAACTGAACTTGCGCCCATCCGACATACAGGATGTCATCGGGGCAGCATTGGAACACATAAACGGCCATTACAGCGACAGAAAGGTTAATGTCAACGTAGCCGAAGGGCTGCCGCTCGTTCCTGTAGACTTCAGCCTTATGGTACAGGTGCTGATAAATATTCTGGATAATGCCGTAAAATACTCAAGGCCGGTATCGACGGTCGAAGTGACCGCAGGACAAGTAGATGACCGTATTCAAATAGCGGTGTCAGATAGGGGCATCGGCATTCCAGAACAGGACCTGCTACGGGTTTTCGATAAGTTCTACAGGGTACAAAGCCCTGATAACGTGACGGGGACGGGACTGGGCCTGTCCATCTGCAAGGGAATTGTTGAAGCGCACGGCGGGACCATATCGGCGGAAAACCGGCCGGGCGGAGGTACCACGATCCGCCTGAGCCTGTCTTTATCACGGGCTATTGGAGCGTAAGTAAATAAAATGGGCGAGAACGGACCTCGTGTACTGGTTGTAGACGACGAGCAGGCCATAAGGCGGTTCCTGCATGTAGCGCTTACGTCGCAGGGATACGAGGTCTTTGAGGCAAGCTCCGGTATGGAAGCTATGAATGCCGCCGCCAATTGCAGGCCGGATATCATAATTTTGGACCTGGGATTGCCGGATATCGACGGCACCGATGTTACCAAGCTGTTCCGCCAGGTTACCAAGATCCCCATTATCGTTCTATCCGTACGCGGTTCCGAAAACGATAAGATCGCCGCTCTGGATGCCGGCGCCGATGATTACCTCACAAAACCCTTCGGGGTGGGGGAGTTGCTGGCCAGGCTGCGAGCCAATCTGCGGCGCTCCACTCAACCCACAGCTGAGCAAATTTTTATAAACGGTGACCTCACCGTAGACCTTGAGAAAAGGCTGGTAACAGTAGCGGGCCACGAGGTGCAGTTAACACCCACCGAATATGATTTGCTCAAGATGCTGGTCACACATGCCGGAAAAGTATTGACCCATAATCAATTACTGCGGGAGGTCTGGGGAGCCGGCTATGAGCAGGAATTCCACATACTACACGTAAATGTCAGCAACCTGCGCCGTAAGGTTGAGCCCGACCCCACAAGACCCCAATTTATCATCACTGAACCGGGCGTCGGTTATCGGCTGAGAACACTGTAAAGCAAGCCCTCAGTTCTTACAGAGTTCCAGAATCATGAGGTCCAGCGCCAGGTCGTCCTCATATTTACCTGTTTTAATGGCTATGTCCGTATCGAGGAGGCAGTGAAACGCTTTGCGGAGGCGCGGGAGCGGAAAGGCTTTGGACTGACGCAGGGTCTTTTCCAGGGGATAACGTGGATGCAGACCCAGGCGTTCCTTCATCTTCTGCTGATTCACGTTTGGCCCCATATACTTGAGCCGCAGGATAATTGACAGTTGGCGCTCGATCATAACCAGGATTTGCTGCGCAGCTGTCCCGTATCCGAGCATCCTGTGCAGCATGATCTGCGCTTCTTTGGTCCTGCCATCCAGGATGGAGTCCACCAGCGCAAAGATATTATCCTCACGTGCAAAGCTGGTTATCTCCCTCACGTCCTTATCGCTTATCTCGCGGTCGCCGCAGTAGGTTATCAATTTGTTCAGCTCACCGGTTAATAGCCAGAGGTCGCCTCCAATATAATCGGCCAGCAGGCTTACTGCCGAAGCGGAGATCCTGCCCTTATTCTTGACAGTGCAGTCCTTTATCCATGCTGTCAGCTCCTTCCCCTTCATCTCATTGAGCTGAAATACTTTATCCGCCAGCGGGCTGAGCGCTTTTAAAAGGGGGTTGCCTGCTTTAGGGTCCATATCCGACTCGAATAAGACCAGCGCGGTGGTCTTGGGCATACCCTTTATATAATCAGCCATTACCTGCCATTCCTTGAGTGTCTGCCCGTTATCGTCACCGTTTCCGTTGGAACGTGACTGTTTTTCCCCCGCCTGGAAACGCTTCAGCAGGCCTTCTACGATAACCAGCCGGCTGGAAGACAAAAAAGGCACGGCGTCGCAAACTTCGCTCAACTCTCTGGCGCTTAGCTTTTTGCCGTTCAGCACGTTGGTGTTGATCTGGCTTAAGTCCTCGCCGCCCAATTGCGCTTTGATCCCGCTCAGCGCCTCATGGCAACGGTAGTTATCATCGCCGTATATAATGTAGAACATCTTTCTCCGATATATGCTGTCTGTTTTTATAAACCGCCTATAATTGTATAATAATGGACGGAAATGCAGTACCGCATCCTGGCTGAAGTGGAGGTAAAATGCTGATTAAAAAGATAATAGGCAAAGAAGTCATCGGATCGCACGGCGATAAAATCGGGAAAATTTCAGATTTCGATATCGATGTAGTATCGGCCCGGGTCAAGTACGCCGTAATCAGCGCAGGCTTCAGCACTAAATATAAGATTAAGCTGGATGATATAGTGACCGTGGGTGATACGGTTATCATACGTTTCAATGAAGAAGATCTTAAAAAGTCCTCGCAAAAATCCAAATAGACCGCTTTCAAGGCAGGCCTGTTAAGTGAACATGCTGCCCGATAGTCGCGGCCTTTTTACCCTTCTGGTCCGGCTGATCGTTCAGGTCCTCATACTGTTAGTGATAAACCTGATCCTGATAGAGCTGCCCATGCTGAAAGCCATAACCATACCGGGGTCTCCGGTCACCATACCAGCTGTCATCTCCTTTGTCATCGGTATCATAATGATAGGCGTGCTGCTGGGCTTCAGGCAGGATTTTGTCCCAATGGTGCGCCGGTATTTTAGCGGTTTTCCACAGGCGGCAACCATTGCTTCATCGGCCATTATCCTGGGCATCATAATCACGGCCTATTCCATGTTCGAGGCCGCAGTCAGACCTTTGATGTTCCAGTTTGCCTGGTCATATCCACTTATATTTTTTATTATCGCCCTGTGGCCGCTGTTCACATTGATCACAACGCTATACTCCAGCGGCCGGCCGATTGCTGACTGGACAGCGGAGAAAATCGTGCAAAACACCCTGAACAGTCAAGATGATGGTACCCGATGCACGTCCTGCGGGAATGTCTGCGTGCGAAGCGCCAAATTCTGCCCGGCATGCGGGGTCTGCCTGGTGCCGCAAACTGAAAACAATACCAGTTGCAAAGCGTGCGGCGCTGTCAATAAGTCTTCCTATAAGCATTGTTTGAACTGCGGCGCCCTGATTGAAGAAGAGCAGTACGACACGCGGGTCTCTATTTAAGATAGATTAGCCCCTGATCCGGTTTGTCATTATTATTTAGTAAAGAGCCCTTATTTCACGGAGGAATGTTGTGCTGACTGAAAAAAATATACTGGCGGCCCTGGGAGAGATACTTGTGCCCGGCATTCAGAGGGACCTGGCAAGTATGAACCTGATCCAAGAGGCTCAAATCGACGGTCAAAAGGTCAGGATTTCGCTGGCCTCGACGGCGTTGGATGAAAACGCTCAGAGCTGGGTGCATGAAAAATCGGTTAACGCAGTGAAAAGTCTGGACGCTAAATCGGAAGTTGAAGTAGCTTTCGTGGAAAAAAGGCCGGTTGAATTGAATAAGATCAAGAACGTCTTCGCCGTAATGAGCGGAAAAGGCGGCGTAGGCAAATCGCTGGTGGCAGGCCTGACCGCTATCCTGCTGAATAAAAAGGGCTACGACGTTGGCATTATGGATGCCGATATAACAGGGCCCAGCATCCCCAAGATGTTCGGCACCAACCTGCGACCGCAGGGCAGCGACAGCGGTATCCTGCCGGTGAGATCAGCCAACGGTATCGAGATCATCTCAATCAACCTCTTCCTCTCCAGCACCGATGATGCCGTTATCTGGAGGGGGCCGCTGATAGGGAAGGCCATTACCCAGTTCTGGGAAGACGTGCTGTGGGGCTCGCTGGATTTCTTGATAGTCGATCTTCCGCCCGGGACTTCTGACGCACCGCTGACAGCCCTGCAGGTACTGCCTGTAAACGGAGCGATCATCGTTTTCACGCCGCAGGACTTGAGCACCATGATCGTTAAGAAGGCCGTTAAGATGGCGCAGCAGCTGGATAAAAAGGTGCTGGGCGTGGTGGAAAACATGAGCTACCTATATGTCCCCGAACTGAAGAAAAAGATTGAGGTCTTTGGCAAGAGCAAAGGCGATGAGATGTCACGCGCCGCTGAAGCGCCTTTACTGGCCAGAATACCCATAGACCCCAAGCTGGCTACGCTTTGCGACGAAGGCCATCTCGAGCGTTACGACGGCGAGATACTACAATCCTATGCTGGGGCGCTGGAGAAAATAGTATCCTCCCTTAAAAAGTAGAAGACATGGAAAAACGCTTCGATAAACTTGACGAGTTCGTGCTGGGAAATGCGCAGGCCAAATACTCCGAAATATTCCTTGAGCACGCGCTGCGTCCCAGGAACGCAGGTAACATGGAAGAAGCCAACGCCTTCGCTGCCCTTCACGACCATGACGACAATCCCATGGAGATATGGCTGCAGGTTGATGATGAAAATATCATCGATGTAAGGTTCTGGACCGAAGGCTGCGGCACAACTATTGCCTGCGGTAGTATGGTAACGGAAATGGTTAAAGGCAAGCCTCTGGCCGCGGCCTTCCAATTGACGCCCGAGGATATCGATTCCGCCCTGGATGGCCTGCCGGGCGAAGGCTGTACCTGCGCCAAACTTGCAGTCGATACACTGAAAGCAGCCCTGAGGGACTATCTGGCATTTAAAAAGGAACCCTGGCGCCGCAAATACCTGAAACCCTGATTGGTAAATTTAACCTCAACCGTATCCGCCGCCGGACTTTTTCCTTGATTTTAAAGGTCTGAAACTATATACTTTTAAGCGATTCCTAGAAGGCAATAGGCTATATTCCCCATTTCTATTGCTTCTCGGAGATTCCCCCGGAGTCTTTAATGGCCTATAACCCATTTGAAAAAGAAGAGGAAATCGAAGGTTCGATGGACCTGGAAATGATCCGGGATGACCTGGTTGCCGAACTTAAATCGATAAACGAGTACGAAGCACAGGTTGAGATGCTCGATAGCGAAGATGCAGCCGATGCTATTGAACAAATCCTGGAAGATAAAAAGGTGCACGTAGCCAAGTTGATAAGGCTATTGAAATTGCTTGACCCAGTTCAAGCGGAAAAATTTGATAAAGAATTAAGGTAAATTAAAATGGCACACAAACCCAAGCTCAAGGCAGCCAAGAAAAACCGTGGAAAATCCAAGAGCAGTAAGCGCAACATAGTAAAAAAGATAACTGCTTAGTTAAGGTTGGAGATACCAGCTTGAAAATACTGGTTATCGGCAATGGTGCGCGCGAACATGCACTGGTATGGAAGATAGCGCAGAGCCAACGCGTCAAGGAAATCTTTGCCCTTCCAGGAAATGCAGGCACAGCCGGTATCGCACACAATACCAATATCTCCGTTTCCGACATCACTTCCATCGTTAACCAAGCCGCTCAACTTAAAGCCGATCTGGTTGTTGTCGGCCCGGAGGCTCCTCTGGCTGCCGGGCTGGTGGACCGGCTGGAAGCTGCCGGCATACCCGTTTTCGGCCCCTCACAGAAGGCAGCTCAATTGGAATCCAGCAAGGTATTCGCCCGCGATTTGCTGAACAAAAAAGGCATCCCCTGCGCCTCCGGACAATGCTTCTCCACTTGCACTGAAGCCACCCAATATGTGGAAAGCCAGGCCGTCCCCATAGTCGTTAAGGCCGATGGCCTTGCGGCGGGCAAGGGGGTCATCATTGCTAATACAACCGGTGAAGCCGTTGGCGCCTTGAACTCTATGATGCAGGACAGGATATTCGGCGCCGCTGGTGAGCGCGTCATCATTGAAGAATGCCTGGTTGGGAAAGAGGTCAGCCTCCTGGCCTTCAGCGACGGCAAGACAGCAGTACCCATGGTCCCGGCCTGCGATTATAAGCGTGTTTTTGATGGTGATAAAGGCCCCAATACGGGAGGGATGGGAAGCTACAGTCCGCCCGGTTTCTTCGGCGAAGAGATGATTCAGCAAGTACTGGCATCGGTTATTAAACCCACTATAGCGGCCATGGCGGAAGCAGGCACGCCTTATAAAGGTGTACTTTACACGGGACTGATATTAACCGCCCGGGGACCAATGGTGCTGGAGTTTAATGCCCGCTTCGGCGATCCTGAAACCCAGGCCATTCTCCCCAGGCTCAAGACAGACCTGGTGGATATTATGCTGGCGGTGGTCAACGGCAACCTGGACAAAATCAAGATCGAGTGGGATAGTAACCCCTGCGTGGGCGTAGTAATGGCGTCCGGAGGCTACCCCGGTGAATACCACACAGGATTTCCCGTTACCGTTTCTGATAAGATTGATAAAGGTATCCATATATTTTATGCTGGCGCAAAAATGGGGGATGGGGGTCAGATCGTGACCGACGGTGGTCGCGTCCTGACTGTTACAGCCACCGGTCGAACCATGAAAGATGCCAGGGATAAGGTATACCGCAATATAAAACATGTAAATTTTGAAGGTTGCCATTACCGTAAAGACATTGCAACAAGGGAGGTGAGTTGATGGCTCTGGTGGGTATATTAATAGGCAGTAAAACAGACGAGCAGTTTATTCAGCCGGCGATCGACGTCCTTAAGGAGTTCAAGGTCGACTATGAGCTGGCCATACTTTCGGCGCATCGCAAGCCCGACAAGGTCCGCCAGTATGCAATCGAAGCCGGATCGAAGGGATTTGAAGTTATTATTGCAGCAGCAGGCTCGGCCGCACACCTTCCGGGCGTAGTTGCTTCATGGACCCCCATACCGGTGATAGGTGTGCCGCTGCCGACCAGCGACCTGAAGGGCATCGACTCGCTTTACTCCATTGTGCAGATGCCGGGGGGCGTGCCGGTTGCCTGCGTTGGCATAGGCGCTGCCGGCGCTAAAAATGCCGCATTGCTTGCTTGCCAGATACTGGGCCTTAAATACGATAACATCCGCAGAATCTTCGAAGCCTATAAACGTAAACAGGCCGAGTCTTAAGGATAAAAAATATGATAGAGCGATATTCACGACCCAAAATGAAAAAAATATGGTCGGACAAGAATAAGTTCGATAAATGGCTGCAGGTTGAGATAGCTGTTTGCGAGGCATGGGCGGATGTGGGCCGCATACCCAAGGCGGCAGTTCCGCGTATTAAAAAAGCCACGCTAAACTTCGAGCGCATGGGAGAGCTGTTAAAGATAACTCACCATGATGTTACCGCTTTCTTAAATGCCGTAGGTGAAACTATCGGTGATGAGTCACGTTTCATTCACCTGGGACTGACTTCATCAGATGTAATGGATACTGCGCTGGCTTTGCAATTGAGAGATGCCGCCGACCTTCTGCTGGACGATGTGGACGCTCTGATAAAAGTGCTGGAAGACCGGGCGCTGTCCAATAAGGACACGCTCATGATAGGCCGCACGCACGGCGTCCATGCCGAGCCTATAACTTTCGGTCTGAAGATGGCCCTGTGGTCGCAGGAAATGAAGCGCAATCAAAACAGGCTCCAGGAAGCCCGGAAAATAATCAGCGTAGGCAAAATTTCCGGCGCTGTAGGCACATATGCCACAGTTTCCCCCGATATCGAAGAGAAGACCTGCGCCAGGCTGGGGCTGGCACCTGCTCCTATCTCCAACCAGATTATCCAGCGTGACCGCCATGCGCAGTTTGTCACCACCCTGGCTATCGTGGCCAGTTCACTGGAAAAGTTCGCCACCGAGATCAGGGGGCTTCAGAGGACCGAGATATTGGAGGCTGAGGAGCCTTTTTCGGCTGGACAGACCGGCTCCTCCGCCATGCCTCACAAACGCAACCCGGAGCTTTGCGAGCGTGTATGCGGACTGGCACGTCTCATCAGGGGAAATGCCCTTACCTCTCTGGAAAATGTGGCGCTCTGGCATGAACGCGATATCAGCCATTCTTCCAACGAGCGTATTATTTTGCCGGACGCATGCCTGGCACTCGATTACATTCTGGACATCTTCACCGGCGTAATGCGAGGTTTACAGGTCTATCCCGATAATATGAGACGCAACCTGGAGCTTACACAGGGACTGGTCTTCTCTCAAAACGTGATGCTGGCGCTGGTGGGGAAAGGGCTCAGCAGACAAAAGGCTTATGAAATGACCCAGCGAAACGCCATGAAGGCCTGGAAAACCAAAACCCCCTTTATAAAGCTGCTGAAAGAAGATAAGGATGTGATGGAGTATCTCAACACCAAGGAACTTCAGGCGATTTTCGATTACCGTCGTTTTCTTAAATATATTGACGATGTTTTCGTGCGCCTGGGACTGTTAAATAAAAGACGTTTGTCTAGTAAAAGATAGGAGTAATAGATTGGCTATTGTACTTGAAACTTCTTTAAAGCTTCCGCTTTTTGGCAAGGGCAAGGTGAGGGATACTTACCAGGTCGGTGATAAGCTGCTCATAGTTGCCACCGACCGCATATCCGCCTTCGATGTCGTGCTGCCAACCGGCATACCGGATAAGGGGATCGTGCTAAACCAGATATCCGCTTTCTGGTTTGCTAAAACCTTCCATTTGATGCCAAATCACATGATCGAATCTGTGGAAAGCCGCAGGGCCCTGCTGAAATATGCACCTGGCAAAAGGCCGCTGCCCGACTATCTTTTCGGCCGCTCTATGGTAACCTTAAAAGCAGATCGGATACCTGTAGAGTGCGTGGTGCGCGGTTATATCAGCGGCTCGGCATGGACTGAATATAAAAAATCCGGAACGATCAATAAAAAGAAGGCGCCGGGCAAACTAAAAGAAAGCCAGCAGTTGCCGGAACCCATTTTTACGCCCACTACCAAAGCCGAAGCGGGCCATGATCTGCCTTTAAGCCAGAAGGCGCTGGTTAATCTCATTGGGAGTGAGGCTGCTCGTGCTTTAGAAGAAAAGAGCATACTGCTTTATACATTTGCTCGCGATTATGCCATCGAACGAGATATCATAATTGCCGATACCAAGTTCGAATTCGGCTATCACGACCGCGATCTAATTCTGATCGACGAAGTTTTTACCCCTGATTCCAGCCGGTTCTGGGATGCCAGCGAATACAGGCCCGGCCATTCGCAACCAAGCTACGATAAGCAATTTGTACGTGATTGGCTGATTGCAGCGGGTTGGAATAAGAAGGCGCCTGCGCCGGAGCTGCCGCCGGATATCGTTGAAGCAACAGCAGAGCGTTACCGGGATGCTTATATGCTCTTGACAGGGAGGAAGCTGAAAAATGTTTTTAGCTAAAGTATATGTAACGCTAAAACCAACGGTTAACGATCCGCAGGGCCTGACCATTAAGGGCGCGCTTCATACACTGGGCTTCGGAGCAGTACAGGAAGTGCGGGCAGGTAAATACCTGGAAATCAAAGTTGAAGGAAACGATATACAAAAGGCCAGCAACCAGGTACAGGATATGTGCAATAAGCTTCTGGCTAACCCCGTCATAGAGAAGTTCCGGTTCGAGATGGAAGAGATCCAGTCAGCCTGACAGCCTCTATTTCGGTACAGTGTATTTTATTTTTAATACCATGCCGTCCATGCATATCAGGTCGGCTTTGGAATCCCAGTTGGTCGAGGTAAAGAATTGAGACCTGAACTGGCACCTGGCCGCCCCTTTGGCCAGCTGCTGCTGTATAACATTATTACCGCTGTTATCTTGCGTAACATCTATCTTGAGCGGCGTACCCGTAAAATTTGTAAGTTTAACCGAGCTTACCAGAGGAACCGTTGATTCGTAATCAACCCGTCCAATATCCCCGGATGAGCCGTATTGCACTTGATAGAACTCCAATGCCCCCATATTACCCCAATTGGATTTGCTGTAAGTCGGGGACCCGATAACCGTGTAGTTGCTTAGATCAAGTATAGCTTCGCTGACTATCGCTGATTTGGGCAAGGATGTTATATCAAAACTGAGGAAGGCCCTGCTAGCCAAGTTGGCATCCGTATCTCCTGCACAGGCCGAATTGGATTTCATATAAGTCGCAGCGCTCTTGATCAGCGAACCGCTTTCGCCGGCGACCATATTCAAAGTGGCTGTTTGCTCCGATTGCGATTGCGCAGGTAAATCTCCAATATATACTGCGCCGCTATAATTGTCATTTTGTATATTCGGTGTATTATTATCGTTTTGCAACGGCTTATCCGTGTAGACGATGATACAACCGGTCATTGCGATGCAAACTGCCAGCAATACGAAAATTATCTTATACACAGGATTGGCTCCACTTCATAACCATTTCATTCAGTTCAGCCCACGATAATATCCCTGAACCATACCTCAATTATGAATAACGAAAAAATACCGGGTTGGTTTAGATGGCACGCCAGCACCAGGGCTATTGGGGCAGCAGGTAACTTACGATTAAAGTGGGGTTGCCTGCACCTATATCGATGTAATTACCAACATTTCCGCTGGGCTGACTCCACTTCTGGTTGGTGGTGCTGGATAGATCCCAGACATTGTAATGGTAATATTTTTCGAACTGCATGCGCACCTGGAAACGGCTGTTGTGGGCATCGATTTGCCTCTGAACCGCAGTGACTAGATCCAAAGAGGAAAATGGTGCAGTAGGCATCTGAGTAAGCTGGGTATTGGTGCCCCAGCGGTAGATATAAGTAGAAGGCACAAAGGTCATCTGGTTCTGATCATTGAGTGATAAGCCATATTTGAGATTGTATATAAAAAGGTCGCCTTGCCAGGGTATGGGATAGTTGTATATAAACGCCCTTGATAGATCGAGTTGCACTGATTTGATGATGGCATTGTAGGGTATCGACGAGATGTCGAAGCTGAGGAGGCCCTGCATCTGCTGCTGGTTTTTGTCCTCGCCTACCAGCACCGGGCCATAGCTGACAGCCCCACTGTTTACCATGATTGTACCGCCTTCAGAAGATACAGAGTACAGCACTACTTTTTGAAGCGGAATAGGAGTAACAGCTACCTGAGCAGTCGTCGTGGTTACGCCTACGTCGTTGGTGGCATATATAGTGTAGGTGGTATTTTGCATGGGTTGAATTGATCTGCTGCCACTTAAAGCAACGTTTCCTACATCAGGGTCAATCCTCACCATGCCATCACCGGAAACATCCCAGGTTAAAGTGGACCAATCTCCTTCGGTAATCGTAGGCGGGGAAGCTGTAAAAACATTGATCGTCATCTTGGTGGGACCGCCGTGTGCTAGCACGATGACATTGGTGCCGATTTCCTGGGACCAGTTGCCATAGTTATCTTGAACGCTAAACCATATCGTATGAGAACCGGCGGACAGAGTAGTTGTGTCAAATGTGGCCTGCTTGCTTATATCCCCGTTGATGCTTGACCGCCAGTTATAACCTATAATCTGCCCGGTCGAGGAAATGCCATGCCCTGTGAATTTTACACTATCACCGGTGTAAATCTGAGACGAGGAAACAGAATCGATAATTGCCACAGGAGGGGTCTTCGTATCAATACCCGGCCTCATGCATCCTGTAAATAATGCCACAAGAATCAGGATAGCTATAGCCACGTATTTCAAATCTATGCCTCCTCTAACAACTTGTTAATCACAATCTAACATTGTATTTAAAGCTTGTCAATAGGATTTATTTATTTCCCATCTTCGCCCTGACATGATGTATTACCCTGGTCATGGTTTCTCCCGCTTTGGCTTCTATACGAACGGCTGCCGTCGAGTCCATGGGGGTTGAACCTATGTTTATTATCACGATCTTGGCTCCAGCATCGCGTGCATACAAAGGTATATAGGCCGCAGGATAGACAACAAGTGTAGAGCCTATCACAATGCAAAGGTCGCACTGATTAGCCCGTTTGGCAGCCTCGTGCAAGACGAGCTGCGGCAAAGCCTCACCGAAAAACACGGCGTCCGGCTTCAACATACCTTTACAGAACTCACATTCAGGTACTTCCTCCATGGTCAGGCGAGCAATGATGTCGGCCATAGGAAATCGCTTGCGACAGTTGAGACAGCGCACATACTGCACGTTGCCGTGCAGCTCGAAAACAATCTCAGGACTGTTCCCCGCTACCTGGTGAAGATTATCGATATTTTGTGTCACGACACAGTCCAGCTTGCCCAGCTTCTCCAACTCGGCAACAGCGTAGTGTGCAGCATTGGGTTTGGCATCCTTGACCATGCCGCCCTCGGCCATTATCTTCCAGTGCATCTTCCTGATTTCCGGGTTGGCCACGAACCTTTGTATAGTAAAATCCTCAGGGTCGACCTTAGTCCAGATGCCATCCTTTCCTCTGAAATCGGGGATTCCGGACTCGGTGCTGATGCCCGCACCTGTAAAAACGATGGTGCGTTGGGCATTTATAATCAACTCGGCTATTTGTTCTGCCTTGTTTTCAATATCGTTATTATCCATTGAAAACGTCCTTTATTCGGTTGACCCGGCTACAATAATAAATTATACACGGTTTAAATACGTCTGTTATATTATAGTTAGAGGGGATATGGCAAATATAGCTGCCTATTTAAGGCAAAATCTCAAAACGCACTGCATTGGCAAGCGGCTTCACTATTTCGAGGTCACCGGATCCACCATGGACATCGCCAGGGAGCTGGCGGAAAAGCATGCTCCGGAAGGGACCGTCGTCATAGCCGGAAAACAGAACATCGGCCGCGGCAGGCTGGGCAGGTCCTGGCTGTCCCCTGTGGGAGGGCTGGCGACTTCAATCGTCCTGCGTCCTCCGGTAAAAAAAATACGTCTGATACCCGCGATCTCTTCCCTGGCAGTCATCCATGCCCTCAACAATATGGGTGTGAGAGCGGATATTAAATGGCCAAATGACGTTCTTATAGCCGGGAAAAAAGTCTGCGGCATTTTGATCGAAAACGGCTTCAACAAGGTCGACCTTAGCTATACTGTGATCGGCATCGGCATAAATGTAAATTTCGATACCTCCACCTTTCCAGAAATAGCCGATATAGCCACCAGCCTTTCAACGGAGACTGGCAAAGACATGCCTGTCGAAGACGTTGCGCTGCAGCTTTATACCGAGCTTGAAAAGCTGTATGCGGGAATTGGAGAGGAGGAGGCTGTTATCAGGGAGTGGGCCTCCCATATGGAGACACTGGGCAAACGCGTCAGGGTAAGCCTCGGCAGCCGGACAATCGAAGGCGTGGTGCTCGACGTAAACGAATCCGGCAATCTGCTATTGCGCCTGGACGGGGGTTCAATTCAGGAGATAACAGCCGGAGATGTAGCCCACGTAAGAGATCAATAGAATTAAAAAGGCGGGGTACTTATAACCCGCCTTTAATATTCGAAATACATTAATCAAGGCTATTTTTTCTGTTCCCCGCCCGCTCTGTCCAGCATCGGCATGATAAGATCCATGGGCAGAGGGAATACTATGGTATTGGTTTTCTCAGTTGAAATTGTAACCAGGGTCTGCAGGTAACGTAACTGCATGGCCGCCGGGTATAACGACATAATTTTAGCGGCTTCGGACAGCTTTTCGGCCGCTTGGGCTTCACCGTCGGCATGGACGATCTTGGCCCGGCGTTCCCTCTCCGCCTCTGCCTGTGCAGCCATAGCTCTCTGCATTGTCTCGGGAAGCTGGACATCCCTTACTTCTACCATGCTAACCTTAATGCCCCAAGGCTCGGTGCCTTCATCGATAAGCACCTGCAGCTTCTCATTTACCTTGTCCCTGTGGCCCAGTAAGTCTTCAAGGGTGCTCTGGCCTACCACGTTGCGCAGGGTAGTCTGGCAGAGCAGCGAGGTGGCTCTAATATATTGCTCGACATTCAGTATCGCTGATTCCGGCTTCATAACGCGGAAGTAGACTACGGCATCCACTTTGACGGTTACCGTATCCATGGTAATACATTCCTGCTGCGGCACGTCCATGGTCACCACGCGCAATTCCACTTTCACCATGCGCTCTATGAACGGGATAAGCAGGATGAGGCCCGGACCCCTGACACCCACATATCTACCCAGGCGGAAGACCACACCCCTCTCATACTCATTGACAATTCTGACCGCTGCCAGGATTATGATAAAAAGGAAAACCGCCAGAACTATGATCACTGGAACCATATTTCACCTCTCATTTCTTTTTAGTCACGTATAGCTTAAGGTTATCCACCTTTTGAATGACTAACTCTTCTCCCGGCTTGGCGGTCCCGCTATCCAATTCCGCCGTCCACAACTCCCCTTCTACCAAAACCATACCTTTGGGTATCAATGGTGTTTTCACTATTGCGGTCTGGCCGATCATCCCTTCATGGCCGGTGGTCACCTTTCGCCTCTGGCCCCTGATGGCCGCCCAGACGAGAAGGCCGACGAATACAGCCATAACTATGGCAACCACAGCAATAAGTCCTGTATTGAATTCCATGGAAACGTCGCTTCCGCTGAAAAGAATCAATGAGCCGAATATAAGACAGATGATTCCACCCGAAGTCAGTATACCATAGGCATGTACAAAAATCTCAGTAGTGAACAGTCCGAAGGCCAGGATAATGAGCAACACCCCCGCCCAATAGGCATTTAATACGCCCAGGGAATAAAAGGCCAAAAATAAGCAAAGTCCCCCGACCACACCGGGGAAGATCAGTCCGGGGTTGGAAATCTCCGTAATCAAACCGATAGAGGCCAGCGACAACAATATATAAGCTAAATTAGGATTGCTTATCATGAGCAGGAATTTTTCCAGCCCCGTCATATTGTCGTAAGTTATGGCAGCACCGCTGGTATTGATAGTAACCTGCCGCCCGTCGGATAAGATTACCTGCCTGCCGTTTATCTGTTTTAGCAAGCTTTGAAGGTCATCGGCTGTAAAGTCCACCAGCTTCAGAGCTACCGCTTCACTGGCCGTATAAGACTTGCTCTCCCTCACCGTCACCTCCATGAGGGACGGGTCGCGCCCGCGCTTCTCCGCTATGCTCTTAATCCAGGCGGAAGTATATTCCGTGGCTTTCTGCTCCTCGACATCCGATAGATTTTGTCCCTGGGCGCTTACGGGGTGTGCGGCGCCGATACTGGTGGCAGGCGCCATGGCTGTGACATGAGCAGACAGGGTTATAAAGGTGCCCGCCGACGCGGCCCAGGCTCCCTGGGGAGCTACGTAGACTACGACCGGTATCCGGGCGTTAAGGATGCGCGTGACAATGGTTTGAGCCGATTCAAGCAGTCCCCCGGGTGTATCCAGCTCAATAATGCAAGCGGTGCTGCCGCTGTCCTCAGCTTCACTTAGGTCCCTGTTGATATAGTCGGCCACCACCGGCACAATAGTGCCTTTGACGGTGAGGACGCGTACATCACCCCCGTCGGCACGGGCATTCCCTCCGCTTACCGAAAGGGCCAGACCCAGCAGAAAAAGGCCGATGTAAAAAAACCTTAAGATCTGTTTGGACACTGCCTCTACATTGTATAACAGAAACAGCGGCAGCCATAGCGGGTATGCGCTGTTTTCGTAGTGTAATTGTAGCTATGTTACTATTAGTGTAGAATAATCCAGCTTTAAGGGGATTTAAATCAAGATGGAAACACAAAAATGTAAAGGGGCACGCGATCTTCTTCCATTGGATATGGAAAGGTTCCGTCAGGCTGAAGAGGCCTTCCTCAACTCCTGCCTCAACTGGGGCTACCGCGAGATCAAGACCCCTACTCTGGAATACATACACCTGTTCACCCAGGCAGGCACCCTCACGCCGGCTATGCTCGGTCGCGTCTATTCATTCCTGGATTGGGACGGCTGGGGCGGGGAGCGCGTAGTGCTGCGTCCCGACGGCACCATCCCCGCCGTACGCCTTTATAACGAAAATATGGCCGGCCAGAAGATCAGCCGCCTCTGCTATATCACTAATATCTTTGCCTTCGAGGAGACGGGCAAGGAGAACAGGGAAAAATGGCAGTGCGGGGTAGAATTGCTGGGCGACTCGGATCCAACTTCCGACGCTGAGATCATCGCCCTGGCCCTGGAGATAGTGAAATCTCTGGGTATATCCCGGGTTGATCTGAAGCTGTCACATGCCGGCATACTCAAAGCCCTTATAGAGGAGCTGAAGCTGAGCACCGGGGCCAAGGAAGCCCTGCTGGACGAGATCCTGGACGGCAACTGGCAGGCACTGGCCGGAATTAAAAGCAGCAATAAGGATATTGCAGCAACCGTAGCCGCTTTGATGAAACTGAAGGGCAAGTCCAGCGGGTTTCTGGCCAACCTTAAATCCCTGCCTTCCCTTTCACGCAACCTGAAAAATGAGATTGATAAGTTCGCTTCTGTAAGCAGTCTGCTGGATACGCTGGGCTATAGCTATTCAATCGATTTCACATCCATAAAAGGGTTTGAATACTATACCGGCCTGTGCTTTAAGATAATTTCAGGCAATAAGAAGATTTGCAGCGGCGGCAGGTATGACAACCTGGTCGGCCTGGTGGGAGGTAAAAAGACCGCTGCCTGCGGGTTTGCCTTCTTGCTCGATGAGCTTGTGCAACTTGTAAAGCCGTGGTCGCGGCAGAAAGCGGATAAAACCGTCCTTATCCAGACAGGCGGAGAAACACCCACCACCATAAAGGCCTCATTTGAATTAGCGGCTGCCCTGCGCCGCGCCGGGCTGGTAGCTGAATTCGCTTTCCGCGGCAGCCAGATGGCGGCCCGCTGGAAGATTACGGTAATGGACAAATCCGGAGCCTTCATTATCAAAGACCAGAGTAAAAGCGTTCAGAAGAAGGTCAAATCGGCAAATGATGTCATTAATATCATCGGGGGCTTCGGCAAAGTTGGCAAATAGAGCTACAGCTATAACCAGGCTGGCCCTGCCGAAAGGCGGGATGCTGGCCCGCACTGCCGAACTCCTCGAAGCGGTCGGTTTGGGATTTGACGACTACAACTCGAAGACGCGCATTTACCGCATGTGTTCCAAAGCCATGCCATCCCTTTCCGCCAAGATGCTTAATGAGAGGGATATCCCGGTTCAGGTAGCCATTGGAAACTATGATTTCGGCATTTGCACTTCCGACTGGCTGCAGGAACTCCAGGCCAGATACCCCGCCAGCCGGGTTTTTAAAATAGCCGACCTGGGCTTTGAAGAATCTGGAATCTTCATGGCCGGCTCAGCCGCCTCCACGATCTCGCGCCGGGACCTGTCAAAAAGCGGGGTTATGTGGCGCATTGTAACCGAGTATCCCGCACTGGCCGAAGCCGCCGCCTACAAAATGAGGCTTAAAAAGTTCCGCATTTACCCGCTGTGGGGCTTGGCCGAAGCCTATCCGCCGGAGAATGCCGAGCTTGCCGTCCTGCGTGCCGGCGATGAAAATGCCCTTCGATCACTGAACCTGACTCCCGTAGGCAAGCTCTGCGACAGCAACGCCTGCATAATAGCCAATAGTGACAGCCTGCAGAAAGGAAACTACAGCGGCCTGTTAGCGCGCTTGACTTCGGGCTCCAAACTGAAGGGAAAGCTCTGGCAGCAGCGTGAAGTGGCTAAACCGGCTATAAATAACGATCTTACGCCTAAGACCGAAAATGACAGCATCTGGCTGGCCCTGGCCGACGGCCACCAGCAGGTACACACAGCCGCCTTCCTGGAAAAAACGGGAATAAAGATGGAAGGTTACTCCGGAGACAGCCTGCGCCGCCGGCCTTCCTGCAACCTCGAATGGGTCAACTTTAAAGTCATACGTCCGCAGGATATGCCGCAGCAGGTAGCCAACGGTAATTTCGACCTGGCCATAACCGGGCGCGACTGGCTGCTCGACCATCTCTATCAATTTCCCTCGAGCCCGGTTACGGAGCTGGTGAACCTTGGCTTCGGCTTGGTCAGGGTCGTGGCGGTTGTCTGCGAAAACGTGCCTGCCGATTCCATAGAAGGCCTTAAAAGGATAATTGACAAGGGTAAAATGACACCTTTACGCATAGCTACCGAGTATGTCAATATCGCGGACAAATACCTTCGTGACAAGCATGTGGCGCGCTACCGCGTTATACCCACCTGGGGAGCGACGGAGGTCTACCTGCCCGAGGATGCTGATATGCTTATCGAGAATACCGAGACGGGTCAGACGCTTGCCAGGCACAAGCTCAAGATATTAGATACGCTTTTCGAGTCGACAGCTTGCCTTATCGGCAACAAGCATAGTCTTGCTCAGGCTAGCAAGAAAGCTAAAATAGCCAGGCTGGTAAAGATCTTGCGGGAGGCTGCGGGAACAAGATGAAAATAATCAAAGGTTTTGAACAGGCCAGGAAAGTGCTGGAGCGCTCGCTTCCCTACGGTGTGTCCGCACAAGACAGCAAAATTGAAGCCTCCGTTAAAGAGATCATCGAAAAGGTGCAGAAGGAGGGCGATAAGGCGCTCCTGGCATATACACTGCGCTTCGATGGAGCCAGGCTGAAATCGCTGGAAGTAACCGCCAGGGAGAGGGCAGCCGCCAGATTGGAGGGCATTGACCCTTATCTCTTAAACACGCTCGGCTTTGCAGCAGACCGTATAAGCAAATTCCACAAGTCCTGCATGCAGAAATGCGGCAAAGGTTTCTTCAAGGACGGCCTCGGACAGCAGGTGCTTCCGCTGGACCGCGTGGGAATCTACGTGCCGGGCGGCACAGCAGCCTACCCTTCAACAGTGCTGATGACGGCCATACCCGCCCGGGTGGCCGGAGTGCGTGAGATCATCATGGTAACTCCTTGCAGCAAAGATGGCAAAGTGCCTGCCAATACATTAGCGGCGGCGGATATCGCGGGCGTGGACAGGATTTTCAAAATAGGGGGCGCACAGGCGGTGGCCGCGCTGGCTTTCGGTACCAGATCCGTTCCACGTGTGGACAAAATATGCGGACCGGGCAATATATATGTTATGACAGCTAAAAAACTGGTATACGGAGTGGTGGATATCGACGCGCTTCAGGGTCCGAGCGAAGTTGTGGTTATAGCAGACAGCTCGGCTGACCCCTCGTTCTGCGCGGCCGACCTGATAGCACAGTCGGAGCATGACTCCATGGCCAGCTCAATATTCATTACCAATTCGGAATTGCTGGCAACCAAGGTACAGGCCGAGATCAAGAAACAGGTGGCGAAATTAAAACGCAACGCCATTGCCACCAGGGCCCTCAATGCCAACGGCAAAGTGGTGATAGTAAAAAACCTGGGCGAGGCGATCGAACTTGCTAACCTTTACGCCCCGGAACATTTGTCCCTGATGGTTAAAGACCCGGCAAAATACTTGGGTCAGATCAAGAACGCTGGTTGTATCTGCGCCGGGCAGTATTCTCCGGTTGTTCTGGGCGATTATATAGCAGGCCCCAGCCATGCTCTACCCACAGGGGGAAGCGCCCGTTTCAGTTCACCCCTGATCGTACAGGATTTCCTTAAGATCAGCAGCGTCATAGCGCTGGCGGACACTGAAATTGAAAAGCTGGGGCCGCCTGCCTTGCTGCTGGCAGAAAACGAAGGCTTGACTGGACACGCCAATGCGATCAAGATCAGATTAAAAAAGAAGAAGAAAGATGCTAAATAAGAAAGACGTCGAAAATATGATACGCTCCGGCCTGAAGGCTATGGGAGCCTACACGCCGGTGGACCCGGCTGAGGTGCTGACGCAGCGATCGGAAGTTACTGCCAGTCAGACCCTTAAACTGGACGGCAATGAAAACCCCTATGGATGCTCGCCTCGCGTTCAGAAGGCCCTGGCGAAATACAGGGAATACAACCGCTATCCCGATCCCGACCAGCGTGAGGTCCGCAAAGCGCTGGCCAAATATACCGGCATGAAAGCCGAATCCATCGTAGCGGGAGCAGGCAGCGACGATCTGATAGATATCATCCTGCGCCTGTTCATCCAGCCGGGAGACAGAGTCATCAACTGCCCGCCGACTTTCGGTATGTACCCATTTTGCACCGAGATCGCCGGCGGCAGCGTTGTAAAGGTTCTGCGCAGAAAAGATTTCTCTCTCGATATACCGGCAATAAAGAAGGTTGCGGATAAAAAAACCAAGCTGATTTTCATCGCTTCGCCTAACAATCCGACCGGAAACCAAGCGAACGAAGTTGAAATAAAGGAGCTGCTGGAGTTGAACCTGATCATAGTTGTAGACGAGGCCTATGTAGAGTTCAGCGGCCAATCACTGATAAAAATGGTGCCGCGCTATGCCAACCTTATAGCGCTTCGCACCTTCAGCAAATGGGCGGGCATCGCAGGGCTGCGCGCCGGCTACGGTATCTTCCCCACCAATTTAGTCCCGTATCTGCTCAAAATAAAACAACCGTATAATATCAATTTGGCTGCACACGTTGCCATTCTTGCATCGTTAAAGGATGCCGATTATCTGCAAAGCACTGTAAAGGCCATGGTCAAAGAAAGGAACCGGCTTTATCAGGCTCTATGTAAGATCAGGTGGCTTAAACCCTACCCGTCCCAGGCCAATTTTATACTGTGCGCCGTGAGGGACCGCAGCGCCAAAGGCGTTTACCTGGGCCTGCAGAAAAAGGGCATCTTCATACGCTACTTTGAAACGCCCGAACTAAAAGATTACATCCGCATCAGTGTGGGCAAGCCGGAAGATACGCCCAGGGTCATTGCCGCGCTGAAGGATATGTGATAATCTTTGCCTTGAATTCAGATATAAGAGGTTGAAAATGGCCGAACGCAAAGCCACTGTAACACGCCGTACCAAGGAGACGTCGATAAAGATAGAAATCAATATCGACGGCGGCAGTAAATACGAGATTACTACGGGGATCCGCTTCTTCGACCACATGCTCTGCCAGCTGGCGCAGCATGGCATCTTCGACCTTAAGATCTCAGCCAACGGCTCCGACCAGCATCATGTAGTGGAAGATGTAGCCATCACCCTGGGCAGAGCCTTCAGCCAGGCGCTGGGCGATAAACAGGGTATCCAGAGGATGGCCCATGCCATCGTGCCAATGGATGACGCCCTGGCCATGGTAGCCCTGGACATCAGCGGTCGCGGTCAGGCGGTAATCGAGGACTCGATTAAAGAAGCATTTATCAGCGAGATGCACTCGGACCTCATCAACCATTTTTTCGTATCCTTTGCTTCTGAAGCAAGGATCAACATTCACGCGCAGGTTATGCGGGGTAATAACGATCACCACAAGGCTGAAGCGCTCTTCAAGGCGCTGGCACGGGCACTGGATGCAGCTACACGCATCGATCCGCGCATCTCTGACAGCATACCCAGCACCAAGGACAGCATAGACTGACTTTCGCCGGCAACCTCCTGCCGGGCAGTCTAATTTTTATGGTTATGCAACATGGGTGCACTCAGATTTAAAAGCCTATCTAAACTGACGTGCAACCCTCTTGCAACCATAGATACGGATAAAAGACCCTAAAACCGCTAATAATCTAATTTCCGGCTTATAACGATCATCGCAATGCCGAAGCCGACGCACCACAGGTTAATGGCGGCATTTACCACCAGATCGACACTTGAAGCCAGGTAAACGCCGTTGCGTAAGTTGTAGGCCATATCCACCAGGCCCAGATAGATGAGCGCACCGGCAGCTGCCAGGGATAAAACTATTCCCAGTCGTCTGCCTCTCATCAACAGTATACCCGCCGCTATCAGCAAGATTATCACCAGCATATCCGCCACAACGAAGTTATACTCATACGCAAAATATGCAGGGCCGGCGTTTTCTGGCGCCGTGCCTACTGTAAAGAACGCGATCCAGAACAGCAAAATACCGACGCCGGTCACAATCTCCAGTGAGGCGATCAGTCTGCTTTTGTCTTCTTTCATTGTTCTACCCCTCAACCATGTAAAAATCAAGTGGTTTCATATTATCTTACCGGTATCTAAAAAACAAGCGTTCACTATAAAAACCGGACAGGAATTTAGCAATCCTTGTCTATCTTTGAATGGAGGTGTAATATTTCATCAATATTCAGTTTTTTTATTTAATAGCAACGAGGAAACCTTGGCTATTGCAATACTTTACCGCGAGGAGCTCCTGGAATATGACTTCGGGCCGGGGCATCCATTTCGCGGTGATCGCTATGAGATTTTCCCCAGATTTTTAAAGGAAAGGGTTCCGGAGGACGATAACTACCATTTTGTGAAAGCCAATCCGGCTACCGAAGAAGACCTGCTCACCATTTGCAGCCAGGAATACATCCAGTTCACGCATGATTACTATAAGGCCGCCCATGCCGGGCAGCTTGACCACATTAAGTTCGGCCTTTATCAGAGCATGGATAACATGCCGTTCGAGACGCCCGGCAGTATCGAGGAAGCCGCCAGACTGATAATAGGTCAGGCCAAGCTGGGGTGCGACCTGGTACAGAAAGGCACCTATCAAAAGGCCGTTTCCATCGGCGGCGGCATGCACCACGCCAAGCCCAACTTCGGCGAGGGATTCTGCGTGTACAACGATGTGGCTTTCGCTGCCAAGTACCTCATTAATAATTACAAGCTGGAGCGTGTCCTGATCCTGGACACTGATGCGCATGCAGCTAACGGCACTTACGAATATTTTTACGATGACCCACATGTGCTTTTGATCGACCTTCATCAGGACCCGCGCACACTTTACCCGGGCACGGGTTTTGCCAAGGATATCGGCGACGGCAAGGGTAAGGGATTCAAAGTCAATATACCCCTGCCACCCAATGCCGGCTACGACTCCTATTACAGGGTATTTTGCGAAATCGTGGAGCCGCTGGTACGGGAGTTCAAGCCTCAAATGATTATACGCAACGGCGGGTCCGATCCTCATCCCGACGATGGCCTCACCGACCTCGGCCTGCCCGTTCGCGGCTTCCACATGATCGGAGAGAGGGTCAGGGAGATTGCCGATGAAGTCTGCCAGGGCAAGGAGCTGGATTTGATCGCCTCGGGCTACAACAAGGGGGTTTTGCCTTACGCCTGGCTGGCACTCATCGCCGGGCTGGCCGGGTGGAACATAGAGGTGGAGGAGCCCGAACCGGTTACCAGGAAATTCCACAAGGACCCGGCTTATGCCGAGACCAAGCTGGTTGAAGCGGAGATCAAAAGCAACCTTCGACCTTACTGGAAATGCTTCCAGCTCCCCAATCCCACACAGTTCTAAAGCATCAGCCGGGGTCGACCCGGTTTCGTAATGATCATACGGTCGAACGTCCCCATCTATACAAGAGACCATTAAAATAACCCTGATATTTTGTTATAATGGCTCAATACCATAAATAAATTTGCAGGGAGGTTGATATGAATCTGGGCAGCCTTGGCCAGGATAACATCCAAAAGTTCGGCAAATATGACAGCACCTATTTTGAGGGGAGGTGGTATAACAATATCGAGATGGATGCCGAGTCCAACCGGCTGGGAAACGCTTTAAAATCGCTGGGCATTCAAAGGGGCGACCGTGTGGCTGTTCAAATGCCCAACAGCCCCGTGGTACTGTGGTCGTTTCCAGCTATTTACAAGATAGGCGCCGTAGCTGTGCCGATGAATCCCCTGCTCAGGCCGGACCAGTCGGCATATATCTTTAAAAATTGCGGGGCCAAAGCTGTAATCACCAGTCCCGAATACATCCCCTGGATACAGGCGGCGCAAAAAGAGGCCTCCGATCTGAAACATGTCATCGTTACAGAGAAGAACGACATACCGGGTACTACTGGCTATGACACACTGGTGCCGGACAAGTCTGATGAATTACAGATAGAAGAGACCGACAACGATGACCTGGCAGCCATGATTTACACTGCCGGGACTACCGGCCCCAACAAAGGCGTAATGCACACACACTTCAGCCTCTATATGACTGCGCTGGGCTATTCTGAATTCATTTCGCGTTACCTGAGCGCTACCCTGGAGGCTAACTTCCAATATATGAATTCCCGTACGCACCAGGTGACACAAGTACGCCAGCAGGTGACGGGGACTGACCGCGATGCACTCAGCCTTTTTGTACTGCCCCTCTCGCACTCCTACGGCCTGGCAGTTTCGCTCATGGGTATTCTCTACGCCGGCCGCGGTATCGTCATGAAATGGTTCAATCCCGAGCAGGCCTTGAAACTGATACAGGAATTCCGGGTCACCAATATCTCCGGAGTTCCTGCCATGTATATCATGATGTTAAGCCAACCCGATTTCGATAAGTATGATTTAAGCTCCCTGCGTGAATGCGGCTGCGGCGCAGCTCCCCTTCCTCCCGACGTGGGCAAGCTGTGGAAGGAAAAAACCGGGACGGATATCCTCGAAGGATGGGGCATGACCGAGACTGGAGCCACCACCTGTGGAAACGCACCAGGTGTCACGCCCAAATACGGTTCCATCGGCAAATGCATGATCAAAGCTGATACCATGACAATTTTCGATGACGAGGACCATGAGCTGCTTCCCGGCAAAATAGGCGAAATAGTCATCAAAGGCCCCACCATTATGAAGGGATACTGGAACCTGCCCAAAGAAACTGAAGACGCATTGCGCGGCGGCTGGATGCACACAGGCGATGTCGGCTATATGGACGATGATGGTTACTTCTATATTACAGACCGTAAGAAGGATATCATCATCAGAGGCGGCGAAAATGTATCGCCGCGTGAAGTCGAAGAGGTTTTGTTACAGATTCCCCAAATATTGGATGTAGGCGTGATCGGCATCCCCGATAAGGTCTACGGTGAAGAGATAAAAGCCTTCTGCGTACTACAAAAAGACCAGACGGTCAACAGTGAAGAGATAATCGCTTTCTGTCGGCAAAAGCTACCAACATTTAAGGTCCCGAAGGCTGTGCAGTTCGTCGGTACCCTGCCCAAGAACATGCTGGGGAAATTATTAAGGGCCGAGCTGCGCAAAATGGAGAAGCAGAAGTCAGCTTAGCCGTTTAATTCCTGAATTAATATTCGATTTCTATAAGCTTTTCTCCGCGGGCCAACGGCTGTTTTTCCATCACGTGGATGGCGACGATCTTGCCATTCACAGGAGATTCCAAGGGTGTCAGCATCTTCATGGTCTCAAGCAGGCAAAGCAGGTCGCCCTCTTTCACCTGATCCCCCAACCTTGACGTGCACGCTGTTTATTATGCCCTGCATAGGGCTCTCCAACACATTTATCATTATGCAGACTACCTCCGAGCAACGGCAATGGCATTAAAAATGCGCTGATAGGGTTATACCGCCTAATATTGTAATATATTTACAGGTTTGTTTTCTCTTGACATTTATATTCGCTGCCAACATAATACTTACCAGTTTGCACGTGTGAATTCCCCATGATTTCAGTTGAAGAAGCCCTGGAAAAGATATTGGCTGCCGTCAGCAGGCTGGAGCCGGAGGAGAAGCCCATCCTCGAGTGCCTGGACCAGGTGCTTGACGAGGATGTATATGCTGGATTAGATATTCCTCCCCATGATAATGCAGCCATGGATGGCTATGCCGTAAGGTCAAAGGACACAACCGGCGCGGCTAAAGGACGACCAGTATATCTGGACGTAATCGATGAAGTGGCCGCAGGCCATCTCTCAACTAAAAATGTAGCGGAAGGCACGGCCATCCGTATTATGACGGGCGCACCCCTGCCCGGCGGTGCCGACGCCGTGGTACGGTTCGAAGACAGCGACGAGCTCGAACATAGGGATGAAAGCAAACGCCGCGGCAAAATCGGTATATTCGTAGCAGCCAAGAAAGGGCAGAATGTCCGCTCCAGGGGAGAGGACATTCAAAGCGGCACAGTCGTATTTAAGAAGGGTACCGCGCTCAGGCCGGCGGAAATAGGCGTGCTGGCATCGCTGGGGAAATCACGTGCCAAGGTCATCCGCCGTCCCATCGTGTCCATCCTTCCGACCGGCGACGAATTGTGTGAAGTCGATCAACCCCTGTTGCCGGGTAAGATCTATGACAGCAATTCCTATGCCATTGCTGCCAGCGTGCTCAAGTGCGGAGGCATACCTAAATTACTGGACATCGCCCGTGACTCGATGCAGCCATTGAAATCTCAAATCAGCCATGGGGCGGATGCTGATATGCTGATTACCTCGGGAGGCGTATCGATGGGAGACTACGATATCGTCAAAGACGTGCTGTCGCAGATGGGCCAGATCGATTTCTGGACCGTACGTATGAAACCCGGCAAGCCGCTGGCCTTTGGCCTGATTAAAAAACAAAAACACAACGTGATAAGAGCAGTGCCCCACCTTGGATTGCCCGGCAACCCGGTCAGTTCGATGATAACGTTCGAGCAGTTTGCCAGGCCTGCCATAATGAAAATGATGGGCAAAGACGATTTCGCCCGGCCGACCGTTATAGCCATACTTGATCAGGCCATAAAAAATAACGATGGTCGGCGCATTTTCGCACGTGTACGTCTTACCAAAGATGAGAAAGGCTGGCACGCTTCATTGACGGGTCCGCAGGGTTCAGGGATACTTACATCCATGTCGGCGGCCAACGGACTGGCCATTGTCCCCGAGGACTGCCCCCTGGTCAGGGCAGGGGAAAAGATTAAAGTCCAGTTGCTGGAAGGCAGCGAATGTCTGTGGTAGATCGAGAAATATGTTACCCGTAGTAGCTATAGTGGGCAATTCAGGGTCCGGTAAAACCGGGGTTATCGAGAAGCTCATCATGGAACTCAGGGCCAGGGGTTACCGCTTGGCGGCCGTCAAGCATACCGGAGAAACGGTTGACCTTGACGTGCCTGGCAAAGATACCTGGCGTTTCTCACAGGCAGGCAGCCTGACCACGGTGATATGCTCGCCATCTAAAATAACCGTTTTTAAAAGCATCGACCATGATCCCTCCCTAGAAGAAACGCTGATGTCCATAGGTGAAGGCTGTGATCTAGTACTGGTGGAAGGATTTAAAAAGAGCAAGGCGCCCAAGATAGAGGTTTACAGCGGTACGGCTGGGAAGGAGATGGTCTGCCGTGAATCCGACCTGTCCGCCGTGATATCTGATTCAAAGCTCCCCTATAAAATCCCGCAATTCCGCCCCGACGATATCAAGGAAATCGCCGATTTTATCGAGAAGGAAATAATTGGCAAAACGCCTTCTGATATCGAGGTGGTGGTGAACGGCAAGAAGATTTTTATGAAGCCCTTTGTCAAAAACATCATCGCCAGCTCCATCATAGCTATGATCAGTTCCTTGAAAAATGTAGGTATCATAAGAAGTGTTATTATATCCATAAGAAATAAGGAGTAGGCATGCCTGCTCCATATGGGAAACAGCTATGTATAATGCGGGCGTCCTGACCATAAGCGACAAAGGTTCCCGGGGCCAACGCATCGACACCAGCGGAGATTATATCGTCAATGTTTTCCTCAGACTGGATATAGATGTAGCGAAGTACGAGATAGTAGCCGATGAGGAGCCGGCCATAGCCAAAATGTTATCCCTTTGGGCGGACAGCGGCGAAGTGGACTTCATCGTAACGACGGGAGGCACGGGTATCAGCCCGCGTGATGTTACCCCGGAAGCGACGAAGTCTATTCTGGACAAGGAAATACCAGGCATTACTGAGCTTATGAGAGCCGATGGCTATAATAAAACACCGACAGCTATATTAAGCCGCGCTATTGCCGGAGTTCGCGGGAATTGCCTTATAATAAATTTGCCGGGCAATCCTAGGGCCGTCGAGGAATATCTCGACCTGTTAATGCCGGTGATCCCTCATGCCATCGAGACCCTGCAGGGCAGAATGGGCGACCATCCTTAAAAAGGATTTACTATGGCCGGTATATGCGATAGCTTCCAGAGAGGCATAAGCTACCTGAGGATATCAGTCACTGACCGCTGCAACCTCAGGTGCGTTTACTGTATGCCGCCGGAAGGTGTGCCCCTCGTCCACCACCAGGAGATAATGAGCTTCGAGGAGATTCTGCTGGTCGTTAAGACGGCCCGCGATCTTGGTATAAATAAAGTGCGCTTAACAGGCGGGGAACCTCTGGTCAGGTCGGGCATTATCGACCTGGTGCGCATGATCTCGGCGGTGGAGGGCATCAAGGACATCTCGATGACAACCAATGGCACGCTGCTGGCTGAACATGTCGAGAAACTGGTGGATGCGGGCCTGCATCGCATCAATATCAGCCTCGACACCCTTAGATATGACCGCTTCAAACAGATCACCCGCACCGGAGACTTGTCGGATACCCTGAAGGGCATTCAAGCCGCCATACAGGCAGGTCTGAACCCGGTAAAGATAAACATGGTCCCCATGCAGGGATTAAACGATGATGAGATCATCGACTTTGCCATGATGACCATCGAGGCCGGCTGGCATGTCCGTTTTATTGAGCTCATGCCGATGAACCGCACTGCTGAGTTTGTCCCGTCCGGGGTGTTGCGCAGGAAGATCGAGTCTCTGGGACCGCTGGAACCTTTTCGGGGCATAGCAGGTAACGGGGCGGCACGCTATTTTCGTTTGCCGTCGGCCAAAGGTACCCTGGGCTTCATCAGCCCCATGTCGGAACCTTTCTGCGAAGAATGCAACAGGTTGCGTTTATCCTCTACAGGCTTGCTCCTGCCATGCCTCTTTTCCTCCGAGGGCGTAGATATCAAGACGCCCATTCGCCAGGGCGCGTCGCCTGAAGATTTGAAGAGCCTTATAACTGCAGCCATTAGTGCCAAGCCCAAGAAACATCAACTGAATTCGCACAACACGGTGGACAAAAATATGTCCAGCATAGGGGGATAGCAGATGGAGAGGCCCGAAACCCGCATGATAGACGTCAGCGCCAAGCGAGAGACCAGCAGGCTGGCCATCGCCAGAGCCCGCCTGGAATTGAACCGCGATACATTCAACCTCGTTAAGAAAAATAAAGTGCCCAAAGGCGACGTACTGGCGGTCGCACAGACAGCCGGCATCATGGCGGCCAAACAGACCCCCGGCCTTATACCTCTGTGCCATCCCCTACTGCTTAACAGCGTTGCCATCGATTTCGACCTGATCAGCAGGGACACGACTATTGAAATCACAGCTACGGTCAAGGGCAAAGGGAAAACAGGATTTGAAATGGAGGCCCTGACGGCAGCAGCCATAGCAGCCCTGACCATCTACGATATGTGTAAAATGCTGGATAAGGGCATGCGCATCACCGATCTCTACCTAGTAAAAAAGACCGGCGGCAAGAGTGGCACCTATATAGCCTGACTAGCGCCGGGCAGGCCTTATTTCACAGGTAAAACCTTCACGGCGGCAGCTTTAAACGAACAGAAGATTTTCAGCCCCATCCTTAACCCCATCTCCTCGACCGACTTGACGGTCACCAGAACCTCGAGTATAAGGCCGCAGTCCACCACGACCATGCTCACGGGACCTGTAATATGAATAGCCTTGATGACTCCCTGCAGGTTATTCCTGGCGCTGCTGGTGGAACCGGAAAGCGACAATACTACGTCCTCGGGCCTGACATATATATCGACAGTTGCGCCTACCTTGGATTCCGAAACTACATCGATAACACTTCCATCGATTTCAACACGGGCTATGCCGCCATCACTAGCCACTATTCGGCCCCTGAAGATATTCTGCATGCCGACGAAACCGGCAACCCTGGCGCTGTCGGGAGACTGGAATATCGCCGCAGGATTACCTACCTGCACCAGTTCTCCCTGCATCAATACCCCAGCGCGGCTGGCCAGGCGCCGGCCCTGCTGCATATCATGGGTAGCCATCACAACTGTAACACCCTTAGATTTATTAAACCCTTTCACCAGCTCCTCGATGAGCTTCACACTGAGCGGGTCGAGATTGGCCGTAGCTTCGTCCAGCAGCAACAGCTCGGGATCCGCTATGATGGCACGCGCCAGCGCCACCCTCTGTGCCTCGCCGCCTGATAAAGTCCTGGCCTTCCTCCTGCCATACCCGCTTAATCCGATTGTATCCAATAGGCTACTGACGCGAGGCTCGATCTCTCTGCTTCTAAGTCCACGCATTTTTAGAGGGTAAGCGATGTTTTCAAAGACCGTGCCGTTAAAAACCACCGGCTTCTGAAATACTATGGCCATTTTGCGCCTTATACCGATAGGGTCACCCTTCAAAGCCGTTGCATTCAAGCCGCCGATATAGATATCGCCCGAAGAGGGACGGTCCAGCAGGTCGATCAACCTCAGCAGGGTGGTTTTGCCCGAACCAGTAGGGCCGATGATTACGAACAGTTCGCCCTTTTCTATTTCAAGGTTGATATTTTTCAGCAGGAATTTGTCGCCGGCGCGCTGCTCCAGATTAACCAGCTTTAAGAAGGCCATCAATACCTCTGTAAAAGGATATTAACCGCCACGCTTATGACGGTGGCAATTCCGATAAGGATGATCCCCAAGGCGAGGGACAGCGCGAGTTCCCCTTCCTGCGTATATAGCGAGATGGCGGTCGTCAGGACCCGTGTATAGCCGCGGATATTGCCTCCCAGTATCATGGCTGCGCCGACCTCGGATATGGCGCGGCCGAAGCCGAGAATCATCGCCCCGGCTACTGCGAACCTGGCCTCCCTGATGATGGTCCATATGGCCTGCGAATTAGTTGCGCCCGCGCCCAGAGCGGTATCTCTGATCGAGCGGTCCACCCCACTCAACGCCGATATGGTCATGCCGGTCAATATCGGCATGATTAGTATGACCTGCCCCACGATAATTGCCCCGGGCGTAAACAGTAGTTCCATGCCACCCAAAGGCCCGGCCCTGGAAATGAAGAGAAACACAAACAGGCCCACCACCACAGTTGGCAGGCTGTAAAATGTCTGTATTACATTAATTAATACGCGTTTGCCCCTGAAATCGTGGAAATTTATCAGGCCGCCAATGGGTACGCATATGACCGCTGCAATAAGTATGGCGGCCGCTGAAACATACAGCGACCGCACTGAAATCTCGATTACTTCCGGGTCCAGGCTTATAACGAGTTTAACCGCCTGTACGAGGCCTTCCCATAACTCCTGCATTTTTATTATCAGCTAACCGGGACGGTATAGTCTTCGACCCTGGGACAGCCCGGGTTCTTGCAGCCCCCTCCTTTCATAGGGTTGAACAGGGGTTTGCCATATTTGTCCACACCGTAGGTGGCGATCAGATTTTGCACATCGTCGGAAATCAACCAGTTAATGAAATTGTTGGCCATGGCAAACATCTTAACGGTCGGGACCTTGGCCGGATTGACAGCTATGGCATCGTAAACATTGAGGAATATCTGCCCACTTTCAACAACCGGTATAAGATTCAATTTACTCCCATAAGCCAGGAAGGTGGATACGTCTGTAAGGATGTAGGCGCCCTGCTCACTGGCCATAACCAGTGAAGGTCCCATGCCCTTGCCGGCCTCAATATACCATTTCCCGGATTTCTCCACATTCGGGTAGTTGAATCCTGCGGCCTGCCAGATCAGCTTCTCTTTAGAATAGGTCCCGGAATTGTCGCCGCGTGAAACAAACTTCACCTTGGTTGCATCGGCCATGCCTCCCGAATATATTTTCTTGAAGGCATCTTCAGGCGACAGGCCTTTGATGCCCGCTGGATCAGCGGCCGGCCCGACAACGATAAAATAGTTAAAGGCGAACGAGCGCTTGTTGATACCATAGCCATCCGAGATAAACTGGGCTTCAGCGGCCGGATCATGCACGGTGACAGCATCTACATCGCCGCGTTTGCCGTAATCCAGCGCGGCGCCGGTGCCAGCAGCCACCACATCCAATGCGGTGTAGAATTTTTTCTCAAATACGGGCTTTAAGTAATCCCATAACCCGGTGTCATTAAGGCTGGTAGTCGTAGCTATTTTGAAACGCGTGGCGTGCGACGACTGGGCTTGTGCGGATTTATTCTCCGTAACCTGGCCGGCCGGTGTACAACCCGCAACGATGGATAGCAGCATCAGAACCGTGACAGCCAGTAATGCAAATTGCTTGAAGTTTTTCATCCACTTCCTCCTTGTGCATTAAATTTTCATTAATGGGCTAAGATAACTTTTATACCGGGAAATGTAATAAAGCAGGTAAGGGATACGCCGTTATTTACGAAGCTTAAGCGATAAAAATTCAGATTGTAATTAAACGGCAGCCCAAAGAAGAATATATCAGATGGCCATTTTACCCTCCTTTCCAAAATGGGAGGCGCAGCCATTTCTGCCTGCACCCTCGAGGCCTTTCGGCCTGCCGGTTAGACGTCATGCCGTAGCGGTTTAGGCGTCTAACTCGAAGAGCAATATGCTACGTTTTCGAAATATTAACATATCACATGTCAATTATCCATACACGGTCTTGAAAATAGTTATTCGGTATGTTAGTTTTGAATGAGCACGGGGTTACAAAGCACTGGAGGGGGAATGACGGGCCGTATCTTCGCAAAGGCTCAGGGCTCTGAACATAATTAAACCTGGTAACGAGGAGGCACCGGATGAAACTAGGGACGGGCGCGATCATAGCTATAGTTATTCTATTCATTGCCGGACTTGGCATAGCCGGTTTCGGCGGCTACCAGTTGGGAAGCGATGCCGGATACAAATCTGGATATGCCAAGGGCAACGCCGACGGCTATGCCAAGGGTACGCAAGACGGTTATAACAAGGGCCAGGATGCGGGCTATAAGCAGGGCAAACTGGATGGCGAAACAAACGGTTATAACAAAGGATATTCCGAGGGGCTGTCCAAAGGCCAGGCGCAGGGACAGGCACAGGGTCAGGCGCAGGGTCAGCAGATAGGCTACACCAAAGGCTATAACGACGGCGTGAACTACGGTTGGGGCAATGGCTGGCGCACCGGATGGTGGCAGGGATGCACAACCTGCTGGCTACGCGCTGGACCCTTTGTCGCCGGCAATGAACAGGGAGTTTTCTCCAGCGGCCCCACACAGGCCTGGATGCCTCAGGCCCCATCGGCACCGGTCACCAGCCAATAGCCCGACCAAGCGGATGTTTAGTCAGGCCATGCCCTCGAGAAATGCCTTGACGTTATCCCCCAGGACAGTATGGTTGTAGCCGCCCTCCAGTACGCCGAATCGCCTGCCATCGCAGTTCTTCAGCGCATATTTTTTAACTTGCTGCCCCATGGTCCGGTAGTCCTCGGTAGTCAGCAACCCACCCCAGTCCTCAATATGGCGGTCAAACCCGGCTGAGACAGCGATTATATCGGCCTTATTTTGCTCCAAAACCCGGGCAACATGGTCCACGAAATCCTGCCTGCGGCCGTCTTCAGGATGAAAATACGTTATATTAGAGTCACCCTCAAAGATATTGGCGGTTCCGTCCCCGTAGTGCAGGTCAAAATCCAGGATAAAGGCCGTTTTTATGCTCTTGCGATTTTTCAGCCCGGCTATGGCTATAGCCATATTGTTAAAGAAGCAAAAACCCCAGCAACTGTCGGCGCTGGCGTGATGCCCCGGAGGACGTATCAGGCCGAAGGCGGGTTCTCCCTCTAATGCCAGCCCGGCCGCCCTCAGCGTTCCACCGGCTGCCAGCAAAGCCATCTCATATACGGAGCCGTAGCGCTGCACGTAACTGATATGGTATTCGGTATGGCACAACTGGATATCGTCGATGCCCGCCGGCTCCGGTGCAATGATGTCAAAACCCTTGAGCTTCTGAATAATGGCCTCCATACGCCCCGGTGCCGCGGCGGGGTCATTTTCGTATACCTGGGTAAAACGCTCATGATAGACCACTTTCATCGCAAACCTCCGATATGGCCGATCCCGGATTAGACAGCCATACTACGCTCAATTATACCACTGGCCATGCAGGCTCAGCCCGATAAATTAGACAGCCCTCAGGTGCGATGATAGTATTTAATCAAAGTCCAAGAAAAAAATCGCAGGGGGTTGCCATGTTTTCCAGGGAGTGGTTCATATATGTTTTTGGCCGCTGGATTCTGCTGTCGGGCATCGCCGGCGCCTTATTACAAGTTCTGTTGAGGGAACGGCTGAGCATACCGGACTTCCCGGCTTTCCTGCTCAACCAGCTTTTGCTGGCCTGCATATTCTGGTACATCGATAAATATATATTCCAGCGCCATTTCGGCAAGGTCAAACAGCTTTTCAAATTCCCCCGCGTCAAGGGAAAATTCGAACCCCAGCTGGAATTCGCCAAGGTTACGGAGGAATACAATCAACTGGCCGCCGACTTCTCCCGGGAACCCGACCACCCCCAGGTCTGGCTAAACCGTTTTCTGGACCTATACCATTCGGTCGAAATGATGGAGCGTGTGCTGCGTGACAGTGGCATAGATGTCGACCGTGAGTACCACCGCATATTGGAAGAAAACCGCAAGCGCGGATTATACGAATAATAAAATGTTATACTTTGAGGCACGGCCCATCACTTAACGGGAGAAAGATATGCGTATATTTATGGGAGAAAGGACGCGAAAGCTGGCAATTACGCTGGCCGCCGCTGCGCTGGGTAACCTGCTCTCTTTCCTCTCCAGCCAGCTCACCCCCTTGAACCCTCAGGTGACCTTCGATTTTTCACACCTGGCTACCTTCGCCGTCGCCATCACCTTTGGCCCCTGGTACGGCTGGCTGGCCGCCGCCCTGACTTCGATTTTCCCCTATTTCCACCTGGGGGTTTTCGGTATCTACGGGCCCGTTTACGGCCTGGCCATTATATTCGGCAAATCCCTGACCGGGCTTTTTTGCGGGCTGCTGAGAGGACGCATGCCGACTTTCCTGGCCATTAACCTGTCTTATATACCGGAGTCGCTCTTCACCTTCGGATTCCTCCAGTATATGTCGGTGCATCTGCCGCCAGGCACACTAACCTGGGAGTCCATCACCATCGGCGTAATTGCCGAAGGCTGGGTTGAGGTCATTATGTTCTCTTTCATCGTCGATAATATGGTGAGGCATAAGATCATCGAGACTGCCGTCCTGATGCTGGAGATATTCATCATCATGTTCCTGGTACACAAAGAATTCCTTGAGACCCTCCTGCTGCTGCTGCTTATCACGCTTTTCACGCTCCTGCTCTTCGAGCTCGTCGAGCCGGGGCTGCGCAAGAAGGACTCGCATCTCCCGGAAGATACAGACCATACCTGACGGGGCTTGCTTCACCCCAGTTGCCGGTGGCTACTGAGTCTATGCTACACTTAATCCGGTCAGGCCTTTTCCCATTATCCAGGCAATGCGGATAATATTTCCGTCCGGTAGAGGCTTTTGACAGTGATATATGCCTATGCTACCATGCTAATTACGGCAAATGGTTTCCGTATACTGGCAGGATTAAATCAGGGATAGCTAAATCGAGATGGATCGATGTTATTAAGGGTTATCACTATTTGCAAAGGTCCAATGGGACCGGGAATGGCCGCTCGTGCGTAAAGGTCAGAAGAAAATTGCCGTCATAAATTATGGAGCCGGCAACCTCGGCAGCGTGGTAAACGCGCTTACCAGACTGGGATATCAACCATTGGTAACCGATTCCGTATTTGAGGTACTCAAAGCCGATGTCGTTTTCCTGCCCGGCGTTGGTGCGGCGGGCGACACCATGAAAGGACTGGAAGCCATAGGCATGGCCGACGCCGTGAAGAAACTCGTGGCCTGGAGAAGGCCCCTCTTCGCAATTTGCGTCGGGCTGCAGGTCCTTCTATCCAGCACCGAGGAAGGGGGCCACTGCCAATGCATGGACATCATACCCGGCGAGGTCAAGAAATTGCCCGCCGGATTAAAGATACCCCACATGGGATGGAACCAGGTCAAACAGGTGATGTCGCACCCGGTTTTCACGGACATACCCGATAACACCAACTTTTACTTCGTCCACAGCTACTATGCACATCCCCGGGATAAGTCGGTCGTAGCGGGTACAACGGAGTATGGGCTGGAGTTTTGCAGCATGATAATCAAGGACAACCTCTTTGCTACCCAGTTTCACCCTGAGAAAAGCGGCGAACCCGGCCTGAAGATGTATTCCAATTTTTTAAAAATCGCCTCGTCGTAAGAGGACAATAATAATAAGGTATATGAAATGTTAACCAAACGCATCATACCCTGCCTGGATGTGACTGCCGGCCGCGTGGTCAAAGGCACCAGCTTCACCAACCTGCGCGATGCCGGCGATCCTGTAGAACAGGCGGATTTCTATTACAAGGAAGGCGCCGACGAACTGGTCTTCCTGGATATCGGCGCCACACCCGAGGCACGGGATATTATGGTTGAAGTCGTTCACAGGGTTTCTAAACAGGTATTTGTCCCGCTGTGCGTGGGTGGAGGCTTGCGCTCGATCAGCGACATGCGCCGCATGCTGCTGGCGGGAGCCGATAAAGTCTCGATAAATACGGCCGCGGTGCATAAGCCTGAGCTGCTGAAGGAAGGTGCAGCCATCTTCGGCCGGCAGTGCATGGTGCTGGCTGTGGATGCCAAGCGCACGCGGGGTAAGGACGAACCGGGATGGGAAGTCTGCACCCACGGCGGCCGCAAGCCGACCGGCATCGACGCGCTGGAGTGGATTAAACAGGCGGTCGAGATGGGGGCCGGTGAGATATTGCTGACAAGCTGGGATGCCGATGGGCACCAGGCAGGCTACGACAACGAGTTGAACCGAGCCGTCAGCGAGATGGTCAACGTCCCGGTCATTGCCTCCGGCGGCGCCGGAACGCTCGAGCACCTTTACGAAGCACTGGCTATCGGCAAAGCAGATGCGGTGCTGGCCGCCAGTATATTCCACTACCGTGAATACTCGATTAAACAGGTGAAAGAATATCTGGCCGGGAGAGGTATCCCGATCCGTAATTAGCTTGGGAAAGAGGCGACTCGTTTAGCACACTGATATAATACCTTTATTTATGTATAACATTTTATTAGTTACCAACGAGATGGACCGCGTGAGGGACCTGAGCGCAGGTCTCAGCCGCCTGGGCTTTTCCTGCACCGCCTGCGTCTACGCCGATGATGTTATCGAGCAGGACCAGCGCCAGTTCTTCAATATAGCGCTAATCGACGTATCCGCCATCTCGGCCCACGGCGATTCGGCCTGGAAATGGTTCAGAAAGCTTAAGCTGAGACGTCTGCTTCCCGTCATCGCCCTCATCTCAACTCCAACCCTGCACACAGTGATCGGCGAGACAGGTATGGACGATTTCATCATGAAACCCTGGAACCTGGATGAGCTTTCCACCAGGATACGCAGGCTGGTCAGCAGGGTCAACAGGGAAAACGAAGAGACCATAATAAAGGTAGGGGACCTGACCATCGACCCCATCAGGTGTGAAGTGGAGTTGGGAGGCAGGCTGCTGGCGCTAACCTTCAAGGAATATGAGCTGCTGAAATTGCTGGCTACCAACAAGGGAAAGGTGTTTACGCGTGAAGCGCTGCTCAACGAAATCTGGGGCTACGACTATTATGGGGGCGACCGCACGGTGGACGTCCACATCCGCAGGCTGCGCAGCAAGATAGAAGACCCGGAACATGCCTTCGTTGATACCGTCAGGAATATAGGCTACAAGTTCAAAGATTCCCCCACCAAGAGCTAACCCATCCTGTAACACAAAGTTAACATCCCCGTAATAATCCCGAAACAGGCCTCCTTTAAACTTCCTCATATAAACTTCAAGGAGGTGTGCTATGAATTCGGGCGATACTGCATGGTTACTCATTTCCACAGCGCTTGTGATCCTAATGACGCCCGGCCTCGCCTTCTTTTACGGCGGGATGGTCAGAAAAAAGAACCTTCTTTCGACCATAATGATGAGCTTTGCCATCCTTTGCATGATTTCCGTGCTCTGGGTAATTTACGGCTACACCATGGCTTTCGGGCCGGATGTTAAAGGCCTGACCGGTAACTTTGCCTGGTTCGGACTGATGGGAGTAGGCCAGGCCGCCTCCACAATCTATGCCGTTACCGTACCGCACCTGGCATTCATGGCTTTTCAGGGCGCCTTCGCCATCATCACCGTAGCATTGTGGACCGGCGCCGTAGTGGAACGTATTAAATTCGGTGCACTGCTGGCCTTTGCCGCACTCTGGTTTACGCTCGTGTACTGCCCGATCGCACACTGGGTATGGGGCAGCGGCGGCTGGCTGGCGCAGCTTGGGGCCCTCGATTTCGCCGGGGGCACGGTTGTGCACGTCAACGCTGGCATCTCGGCCCTGGCGCTGGCCTGGGTGCTGGGGCCCCGCCACGGCTTTAAAGAGGGCGAGTCAATGGAGCCCAACAATATACCCTATGTTGTGCTGGGAGCCGCATTACTATGGTTCGGCTGGTTCGGGTTTAACGCCGGCAGCGCTTTGACGGCCGGGGGACTGGCATCCAGCGCCTTTGTCACTACCAATACTGCAGCGGCGGCGGCAGGCTTCACCTGGATGATCCTGGGATGGTTACATCGCAGGCCATCGGTGCTGGGCGCTGCCACCGGCGCGGTGGTGGGCCTGGTAGCTATCACACCGGCCGCCGGCTTCGTGCAGCCCTGGGCTGCCATACCCATCGGTGCCATAGCCTCGATCATTTCCTACTACGTCATGGTCTGGAGATCGAAGGCCAACAGGGTGGATGAATCACTCGACGTCTTCGCCTGCCACGGCATGGGTGGGGCGTGGGGCGCGTTGGCGACCGGCATATTCGCCACAACTTCCGTCAATGCCGCCGGCTCCGGCCTGATCGACGGCAACTGGAAGCAGGTCGTTATTCAGTTAGCGGCTATCGCAGCCACCATGACCTATGCCTTCGTCGTATCCTGGCTGCTGGCCAAAGCCCTTAAAGCCGCCATGGGCCTCAGGGTCAAAGAAGAAGAGGAGTCCGTCGGGCTTGATATATCTCAGCATGGTGAAAACGCTTATGGAGGTATCTCATAATGAAAAAAATCGAAGCTATTATCCGTCCCGAAAAACTGGCCGCGGTCAAGGACGCCCTGGCTGATCATGGAATGCTGGGCATGACGGTAACCAACGTCAACGGACGCGGCAGGCAAAAGGGAATCGCACTTCAGTGGCGTGCCGGCGAGTACCGGGTGGACTTCCTGCCCAAGGTCAAGATCGAGCTTGTGCTGGCGGATGAAGATTGCCAGCCGGCTATCGATATCATCTCCCGGGCGGCCAAGACAGGCAGGGAAGGCGACGGCATGATCTTCGTCCTGCCGGTCGAAAATGCTTACAGGGTCAGGACCAGCGACGCCGGTGAGACGTGCGTAAACGTTAAATAGCGCGCTGCCATCCTGAGTCGGGATGCCTGCTGCACCAGGCATCCCCTCTCTATCTGTGAATTATACTGTAATATAATTGTAACAATTAGCCTATATATTTATTTTAACAAACTGAAAGGAAGCTGATGTGCAGATTAGCTTCTGATTTGGTTTTATAAACTGAATAGGAGGTTAATGTGCAGATTAACTCAGGCGATACAGCATGGATGCTGGTAGCCACAGCTCTGGTGATGTTGATGACCCCCGGACTGGCCTTCTTCTACGGTGGCATGGTCCGCCAAAAAATCTTCTCTCCACCCTCATGATGAGCTTCGTGATGCTGGGTTTGATCTCCATCTTGTGGGCCTTCTACGGCTACAGTGTAAGCTTCGGGCCTGACTTTAAAGGACTGTTCGGCGGGCTGCAGTGGGCGGGACTGATGAATGTGGGCATGGCCCCTTCCAGTATTTACGCAACTACCATTCCACATTTTCTTTTCATGATGTTCCAGGCCACCTTTGCCATTATCACGGTGGCGCTTATTACGGGCGGGGTAGTAGAGCGCATCAGGTTCAGCGCTTTGCTGATTTTCTCCGCCATATGGTTTACGGTGGTCTACTGTCCGATCGCCCACTGGGTATGGGGCAGCGGCGGCTGGCTGGCCAACCTGGGTGTGCTGGATTTCGCCGGTGGCTCGGTGGTCCATATCAACGCCGGCTTCGCGGCGCTGGCCATCGCTATGGTGCTCGGTCCCAGAAGGGGTTTTGAGGAACGGGAGACCATGGAGCCCAACAGCATTCCTTACGTCGTGCTGGGCACGGCCCTGCTCTGGTTCGGCTGGTTCGGTTTCAACGCCGGCAGCGCACTCAGCGCCGGCGGCCTGGCCGCCAGCGCCTTCGCCTCCACCAACTTTGCAGCCGCCTCAGCCGCCATAACCTGGCTTATCCTGGGCTGGATATACCGCAGGCCTTCGGTGCTGGGCGTCGCTACTGGGGCGGTGGTAGGTCTGGCAACCGTAACGCCGGCCTCCGGCTTCATTCATCCTATGGCCGCTATACCCATTGGCATCGTAACCGCCATCATCTCTTACTACGTGATGCTCTGGAGGAACAGGTCTAATAAGATCGATGAATCGCTGGATGTATTTGCCTGTCATGGCATCGGCGGCACGGTCGGCATGCTGGCTACAGGCATCCTGGCAACCGCCGCCATAGGGGGTAAGTCAGGCCTCATCGACGGCAACGGCATGCAGGTGCTGATACAGATGGTAGCCATCGCCGCCACCGCCGGCTACTCTTTCGGTTCCACCTGGGTTATCGCCAAGGTGGTGGACGCCACCTTCGGCCTGCGTGTCAGGAACGAAGAGGAAATGGTGGGCCTGGATATATCGCAGCACGGCGAAAGGGCTTACGGCGGGCTTTCCTGAAACCGGCGCTCACTTTGGGGAAAATCCTCGAAAATCGGGGGTGGGGGCGGTAAAAACCGCCGCCGACCCCTCCCATGTTTAAAATTTTCGGCCCGATTTTTGAAAATTTCGACATTATTTAATCTGTTTGTAACATTTCGGCGCTAAATTGACCTTTATGAATAAACAGACGGATTTGTGAGTTTCAGGGGATTTTCACACCAAAATCTGTTTAAAATACACCAAAATAAAGGAGGAAAGTATTGGCACCCGACAAAATGACACCGGAAAAAATTCTCAAGAGGGTCAAGGATGAAAATATTAAATTCATCGACCTGAAATTCCTCGATCTGCCCGGTCTCTGGCAGCATTTCACTATCACTCCAGGCGAAATTGGAATAGACGATCCGGAGGGGTCGAAAGAGGGAATCTGGACCGAGGGCATAGGCTTCGACGGCTCCAGCATCCGTGGTTTCCAGGAGATACAGGAAAGCGATATGATCCTGATGCTCGACGCAGGAACCGCCATCATCGACCCCATCTGCGAGCATCCCACATTGAGCATTATCTGTGATGTGTATGACCCCGTAACGAAGAAACCCTATTCCAGGGACCCGAGGTACATAGCCAGGAAAGCCGTCCAGCATTTGAAATCCACCGGCGTAGCCGACACCTGCTACTGCGGCCCCGAAGCAGAGTTCTTCATTTTCGATGATGTCCGCTTCGACCAGGACCATAAGAGCGGCTACTATTTCATAGATTCCGTTGAAGCAGACTGGAACTCGGGCAAAGACGAGAAGCCGAACCTGGCCTACAAGCCCAGGTACAAGGAAGGCTATTTCCCCGTACCGCCGACCGATTCACTGCAGGACCTCAGGTCCGAGATCGTTGAGGTCATGGCTTCCGTTGGCCTTGAAATCGAAGTACATCATCACGAGGTTGCCACTGCAGGCCAGTGCGAAATCGACATGAAATACAAGGACCTGCTCAGGATGGCCGACCAGATGCTGTGGTACAAATACGTCATCAAGAACGTCTGCCGCAAACATAACAAGGTAGCGACTTTCATGCCGAAACCCCTGTTCCAGGATAACGGCTCCGGCATGCATGTTCACCAGAGCCTGTTCAAAGACGGCAAAAACGTGTTCTTCGATCCCAAAGGCTATGCGCTCATCAGCCAGACCTGCAAGTATTACATAGGCGGCCTTCTAAAGCATGCTGAAGCGCTCTGCGCCATTTGCGCCCCTTCGACAAACTCCTACAAGAGGCTGGTGCCCGGCTTTGAAGCTCCGGTCAACCTGGTATATTCGGCTCGTAACCGCAGCGCAGCCGTACGCATACCCATGTACTCGGAGAACCCTAAGGCCAAGAGGATCGAGTTCAGGCCCCCGGATTCAACCTGCAACGGCTACCTGGCGCTTTCCGCTCTACTGATGGCCGGACTGGACGGTATCGAGAACAAGATCGATCCGGGCCAGCCGTTCGACAAAGACACCTACACATTGAGCGCCAAAGAGGCCAGGAAACTGAAGACCGTTCCGGGTTCACTGGAACAGGCTATCAACGTCCTGGAAAAGGACCATAAGTTCCTGCTGAAGGGCGGCGTCTTCACCCAGGACGTAATCGATACTTGGATCAATTACAAGAGAACCAAGGAAATTGACGAGATCAGGCTAAGGCCGCATCCGCACGAGTTCTACCTGTACTTCGATATCTAGACCTCAATCACGGCTTAGCTTTAGGGCGGCACGGTTCATGAACCGTGCCGCCCTGTTTTCTATAATATAAGGAGGCGAGTGTTTTGACTTTGCCTGTAAATTGTGTTTTGATTAGCCAAATACAAACACAGCGCAAGGAGGTAATATGACGACCAAAGACAGGGCAGATGCGGTAGAATACGTCCTCAAGTTGGCCAGGGAACACGATGTAAAATTCGTGAACCTGTGGTTTACGGATATCCTCGGCTTTCTGAAAAGCTTCTCCATCACCATCGAGGAATTGGAACAAGCCCTGGAAGAAGGCATGGGTTTCGACGGCTCGTCCATCGAGGGTTATGCCCGCATCGATGAGAGCGACATGATCGCCCTGCCGGACCCCGACACCTTCCAACTGCTTCCCTGGAGGCCCAAGGAACAATCGGTCGGGCGCATGTTCTGCGATATCTATATGCCGGGCGGCCAGCCCTTCGAGGGCGACCCCAGGTATATCCTCAAGCAGAACTTAAAACGCGCCTCAGACCTGGGCTATACCTTCTATGTCGGCCCGGAGCTCGAGTATTTTTATTTCAAGGATAATAAAGGCACGGAAACCCTGGATTCCGGCGGCTATTTCGACCTGGTGCCGCTGGATATGGCGGTCGACCTCAGGCGGCAGTCGGTACTGGCGCTGGAAGAAATGGGCATCGGCGTTGAATATTCGCACCATGAGGTCGCGCCCAGCCAGCATGAAATCGATATGAGGTATACCGACGCCCTCACCATGGCTGATAATGTCATGACCTACCGGCTGGTGGTCAAGCAGGTCGCCATGGAGAACGGAGTCTATGCCACCTTTATGCCCAAGCCTATCTTCGGGGAAAACGGCAGCGGCATGCACGTGCATCAATCGTTATTCAAAGGTGAACGCAATGCCTTCTTCGACAAAAACGACCCCTTCCACCTGTCCAAAATCGCCAGGAACTATATCGCCGGTATACTCAAGCATGCCCCCGATATCACCTCGGTAACCAGCCAGTGGGTCAACTCCTACAAACGCCTGGTGCCCGGCTATGAAGCGCCCGTTTACGTCTCCTGGGCCAGGCGCAACCGCGCCGACCTGGTCAGGGTGCCCGAATACAAACCCGGCCGTGAAACGGCCACGCGCATCGAATACCGTTCTCCCGACCCAGCCTGTAACCCCTACCTTGTTTTCAGTGTAATGCTGGCCGCCGGACTTGACGGGATTGAAAAGGGACTGGAGCCTCCCACTCCCGTCGAGGAGAACGTCTATAAGATGAGTGAGGAGCAGAGAAAGAAGCGCGGCATCAAGACCCTGCCCGGCAGCCTTGACGATGCTATAGCCCTTACGGAGAAAAGCTCCCTGGTCAAGAAAGCGCTGGGCGACCACCTCTTCAACGCCTTCATACAGAACAAAAAAGTGGAATACGACCAATACAGGGTGCAAGTTACGGAGTATGAGCTGAAAAAATACTTGCCCATCCTGTAATCTTCCAGTAGCTGAAATAGACTGGGATAGATTGCGTCACCTGCTCCGCAGGTGACGCATATCGATTTAATGCTAATGCGTCCCGAAGGATATACTTAGTCGTAAGAAATGTTTATAACAAATATATCGGGTGAAATCGCGTGAAGATAGGCGTACTGGCCTTACAAGGCGACTTCATCGAACACGTGAAAATGTTCGAAAGGCTGGGACAGAAGGCAATTGAGATCAGGCTGCCGCGCCAGTTGCAGGGCGTAAACGGCCTGCTGATCCCCGGCGGCGAGAGCACCACTATGATGAACCTCATGCAAAGCTTCGATCTGATTGAGCCTATCAGGAAGCTTGCAGGAGATCATGTTGCCATCTGGGGCACCTGCGCAGGCCTGATATGCGTGGCCAAAAAAGTACGCAATCCCGATTCCACGCACATGGAGACGCTGGGATTCATGAATATCACCGTTATGCGCAATGCCTTCGGCAGACAGGTGGACAGCTTTGAAACAGGCCTGCAAATAACAGGGTTGCCGGATGGTCCCTTTCCCGGCGTGTTCATTCGCGCACCTTATATCGAGAAGGTTGGGCGGGGGGTGGAGGTGCTGGCCCGACTATCTGATGGTGAAATTGTGGCAGCCAGGCAGGGCAAAATGCTGGCTACGTCCTTCCACCCGGAGCTGACCGATGATACCCGCTTCCACGGGTATTTCCTGGAGATATGCGGGCGCTGAGCACTACCGCATTCAACGATTTCGTTGTTGGCGCTGTCGGACTATCCGGAAGAAAGATATTGTATTGTGCCGTCGGGGACGACTGCGACTTTTGCCCCCTCCGGGTAATCTTTGCGTAGCGTACACAGCACATCCTTCCAGGTCTTTACCCACACAGTGCCGGGCACGGCCAGCCAATCGGCCATGGAATGTTCAAACTGCGGGCACAGGACAATGACGCGTTTGAGCCAGGGCAACGTGAAGTTGACTGATTGGAATCGGCGGCCTCTGATGGCCTTGCCGAAGCTGCCGAGAAGGTAATGCACGACCTGCCCTGTCGGACAGTCCATGATGAGGACAAGGTCACCGCCCTTTTCCACAAGCAGGGTTACGCCAATGATCATACCGACGATGGCCTCATTACCTTTGCTGTAAGTATTTACCACAGCTATGTCAGTTGCAGGCACAGGTTTCGTTGCATAGTGTGGGACAGCATATTTGACAGCCTCACGGTAAACTGAGCCGACCTCACCGCAGAAGATTGCGCAAGCTTTTCCCATGCCGTTGACGACGACATCTATCTTGAAATCCAGTCCTGCCATCCTGGCCGCTTCAGAAAAATCTTTCACCATGGGATTGTCCGCATAGTTGCCCATGCCTACCGTGTCCCCTTTTCCCTCCTCCTTGGCCCTGGCCTCCAGGCTGTGAAAGTGTTCAATAGACTCGGGATTATATACTTGACACAAGAACTTGTGATAGAATAGGGACGTGGGAAGGTTGTGGCAAATTATATCAGACAAGCATTCTTTTGCAAAAGAACTTTACATCTTGGGTTGGAGGTGGGTGGTGCCCGTAATTTGGAGCCTCCCCTATGGGCTAGCAGGACTCTACGATTTTATTCGGGGCGAATATCAATCTTCATGGTCACCACTTAGCACTATTTTGCCTAACTGGAGTTACTACTTGTGGGTAGGGGTTGGCATCATCTTATTTATGGTGGTTACATTTGAAGGTGCTTACCGCATTGTTCAAAGGAAAACGAAAGAAATGGATGCCAAAATCGAAAAGACTATTGCTGAACAAGATGCTCATATCAAAAAACAAGATAGTATTTTATTGAATAACCTCTCTTATATAGGAGAGTTTATAAAAGAAGGTAAAAGACATTCAGTTAAATTGAAATCCCCGGCCCTTACAAATCGTGAAGTAGAGATGTTATTAGAATGGAGTAATGATATTAGTAATTTCTTGCAAGACAAATTGCCTGACGAATATCCCTTATGGTATGACAGTATAGGTAATATATCAAAAATCTCTACTCCCCAAGACTTGATTGTGGCTTGCGAGAAGGGAAGGGATTGCCTTAAGTGCATATTAAATGACTTAAAAAGCCAAGATAAAAAGTAACGGAATGTTAGTTTAAGGCAGTTGACAATTTGTAAATGGATGAGATATATAGAAAGGTGTGATGAGTAGGGTTATAGTCTATATAGGCATTTTCATCTTGGCGGTTCTGGCAGTCATTTTATTTGGTTTAAACCAAAAGCAAAGTTCCCCTACCGTGACACCAGTAACGGAATTTAGATCGAGTGGAAGCGATAATATAGATACGACGCCGGTATTTCCAGAAGTAAAAACAAATTCAAGCGATATCGATCATAAATATAAATTCACGCCGTATACGTTACCAAGTGGTGAATCCGTTAATAAGCCACCTATAGTATTTACATTACCTGGAGGCAAATATTTCGTCAATATAACCACTGATAATACGACTTCTAAGTAAACAGACACTTATTTCGCAATTAAATTTTCATAGCGGAGATTTTCAGAATGTATGAGCTTCAAGAGTGTATCTCGGAACAAATACGGATTCTCACGATTATTGAATCTCCATTCTAGTTCGTCAAGGTAAGCATCAAGATGTTTAATCGAGACTTTATGATAAGAGCCTACAACGGAGCGTTTAAGCAAGCTCCAAATGTTCTCAACCGAGTTAGTATGAACGTCACCGCGCGTCCATTCTTCCTTGCTATGGTTTACGGTTTCATGTCTGGTATCGGCATCTGCAATACCGTTATATGCAGGCCATTCATCCGTGTAGATGGCTTCTGTATCCGGTGCAGTATGATTGTGTATAAAGTCATGCAGAGCCTTTCTGTCAAGCCCTTTGAGCGTTTCCAAGCGCACATCACCGCCGCGTTGGATGGCCCCGGCCACAATAGTCTTATTGCCTTTGTAACCGTGTCCGACGTGCTCACGCTTGCCACCTATCCATGTTTCATCAACTTCAACAATGCCATTAAGAGGCTTTGGGTTGACTTCGATCATGGCCGCTCTGATTCGATGGCAAAGATACCAAGATGTTTTATAAGAGATATTAAGAGTACGCTTGATCTGGTTAGCGGAAATGCCTTTTTTGGATTCAATCATCATGTATGTAGCAAGAAACCATTTCCACAACGGAAGATGGCTATCATGGAAAATAGTACCCGACATTACGGAGAAGTGATATTGGCATGATAGGCAATGATATTGGCCCCGTTCGGCAATCTCTGAAATGGCACTCGATGAACACCGAGGGCATATTACGCCATCAGGCCAGCGTAATTCCTCTAGGTAATCACGGCATTTATCCTCATTGCCATAACGCTCTATTAGCGCTACCAAGTTTATATCCTGTTTTAAGACAGTCTTTTTACTCATTGGAGGCCTCCTATGCCTAAGAAAAAGCGACGATTAGGTAATAAGCCAACAGAAGAAGTGGTAAAGAAACTATTTCCAAAGAAAGTAGTTGACCACGTAAAGAAGGTTGCCCATGAAAAAGATAATAAATAGCTTATCATGTAAACACAATAGCATATCTAAGCCATTGTGTCAAGTATATAATCCCGAAACTATTTAACTGAGGCCGGCGCCAGTTGCTGGGCAATGATCTTATTGAGATAGTCTTCGGCCCACTTGACCAGCTCGTCATCCTTCAAGTCCGAGGGATAATCAGGAGTAAGTCCGGTCCCGCTGATCAGTCTGCCATTCGGTGTATAGTAATGGGCCACCGTCACCTTGATGGCTCCCCCATCTTCCAGCCTGATGATATTCTGCACGCTGGCCTTGCCGTAAGTCTGCGATCCGGCCAGCTTGGCCCGGCCGTTATCCTGCAGCGCCCCTGCCACGATCTCGCTTGCGCTGGCGCTGCCGCCGTTGACCAGCACGATAAGCGGCATATTCAGGGCGAGGCCTCCGGGAATGACCTTGTATACCGACTCCTTACCCTCATTATCATCGACTTTTACCACTATTCCGCGCAGTAAAAACTGGCTGGCCACATCGACGGCCTGGTCCAGGATCCCTCCCGGGTTGTCGCGCAAGTCCAAGATAATACCTTTAGCACCTTTATCTATAGAGTCCTGCAGCGCCTGCTTGAAATCATTGGTGGTTGGCAGGATGAACTGCGTGATCCTTATGTAGGCTATCTGATCATGCATCGCGGATGTCACCGAATCTACGGTTATCTCACTCCGGGTGATGCTGAGCTCGATGGGGTCCTTGACATCCTTCCTTCCGATGGTCAGGACAACTTTGGTGCCGGCCGGTCCCCGGATTTTAAGGGAGGCTTCATCCGAGCTCATCTGGTCGGTTGGCTGGCCGTCAATCTTCAATATCACATCGCCCGATTGGATGCCGGCAGCCGCAGCGGGCGAACCGGGGATGGGGGCGATGATCACAATCTGAGTATCCTTCTTACCGATGTATGCTCCGATGCCCTGGTATACGCCGGTATACTCGATTTCGGTTTGACTATAGACCTGAGGCGGGAAATAAACGGTGTAGTTGTCACCCACGGCAGCCACCATGCCTTTGATGGCGCCCTGCAATAGCTTGGTGGCATCGAGCGACTGCTTATTGACATAGTACTGCTGCAAGATCTGGTAAGCCTGGCTTATCTCGCTGAACTGAGAGGGCAGCCCCTGCAGCGTTTTATTGTCAGCCTCGCTGATAGTCCACTTGGATTCGCATCCAAGCAGAGGCAGGCTCATCATCAGCACTGCCGCTGCCAGCAAGATGCTCAGGACGGTGTTTCTTTTAACAGTCATTTAATTATCTCCAGCTCTGAATTATGGAAGTCAGCCAATAAGGCTAAAATTATATAGCTAATATGATAGCTCTTTCAAACATTCCATCGAAATATTTTTGCCAAGCAGGCCTGTAAGCCGAATTCTGTGCCCCGGTAAAACCGGAGCGGCGGCCATCCATCTAGCTGCGATGTTACCATCGCAGTCATGCGACCAACCCGGGGTCGGCCCAGGCGTGCCATATCCCCCTATTAGGTCTTGCTCCGGGTGGGGTTTGCACGGCCAGCCGGTCACCCGGCCGCCGGTGAGCTCTTGCCTCACCATTTCACCCTTACCCATCTTACGACAAGCGGTATGTTTCTGTTGCACTGTCCGTAGGGTCACCCCTCCTGGGCGTTACCCAGCACCCTGCCTGGTGGAGTTCGGACTTTCCTCTGCGATTTTCAAGACCGCAGCGGCCGTCCGGCCTGCTTGGCTAACCTACTCTACAACTTGTGTGCTGAGAGGTCAAATGATCTAGCTGAGATATAAGATGCGCCCGCAGTTGCTGCAGGTCACAATGCCGATGCCGCGCACCCGCTGGAGCTCGCTTACGGATAGCGTCACACGGCAGCCCATGCACCTACCCTGCTCCACCCGCACCACAGCCTGGCTCCGCCTGCCCTTAATGCCTTCGTAGGTGTTCAGGGCCGAACTGTCGATCTCTCCGGCTATCTCCTTCCTCTTCTTTTCCAGCTCCGCCAGCTCGCCCATCACCTTATTCTTTTCCACCTTAAGGTCCAGCTTCTCCTTCTGCCAGGCCGCTTCGATGGTCTTACAGGACTCCTGCAGGCGTTGGACTTCGGTCTTGCGGGACTCGAGCTTCTCCATCATGGCCAGCAGCAGGTCATCCTTGGGGACAAGGTTGGATTTAAGCATGGCAGCTTCCTGCTCAAAACTCAACAACTCCTTGGGGTTCCTGATCTTGCCGCCGTAAAGCTTATCATTGATCTGCTGTATGTTGTTGCGAAGCTGTTCGGCTTCGGCGTCAAGCTCTTTGTACTGCCTTTCGAGGTCCGCTTTGCCCTGCTCAGCTACAGACAGCTCTTCCCTGGCTTTTTCGTAAGCTGAATTGTGTTTCAAACGCAAATCAATTTCATCGGCCTGGTTGCGCTGGCTTAAAATAGCTTGTTCGATCTGTTGAAGCTCAAATACGCGCTTGGCGAGGCTCATAGAAGGCAATTCTACGGCAGAGTAATTTATATGTCAAAACATACAGGTTTAATGCTTGTAGTCCAGCATGACGACCTGGGTGCTGTTGGGTATGTTGCTGCGCGTTACCACCTGCTTGGCCTGCATGGCCAACTCCTTGATGCCCAGTTCCTTGAGGAACCTTTCGGGGAATTCGGCATCGCCCTTCTCGTCAGCCGTTTTATAATGCATGGGAACGACATATCCCGGGTTCAGATTCCTTACAAGGTCGGCCGCCATGGCCGCCCCGATTGTTGAATGGCCTCCCACCGGCAGAAAGAGCACGTTGATGCTGCCCAGCTCGCCGATGACCTCGGGGGAAAGATTGTGCCCGAGGTCACCAAGGTGACACAAAGTCACACCCTCCATTTCGATGACGTAGACGGTATTCTTGCCCAATTTCTTGCCCTGTGTGTCATCATGAAAGGCGGCCACGCCTGTAACATAGGTGTCCTTTATCTCGTACTCTCCCGGACCCTTGATTAGATGGTAGCCTTCCTGTATGGTATCCAGGAAGGAGTGGCCTGGATGTGCATGGCTGACCGTAACGATATCAGCCTGGATTTTCCCTATAGTGTAGCCCGTCTCGGGCGGGCACGGGTCCGTCAATATGACTGCTTCTTTGCCTTTTATGCGGAAACACGAGCGTCCAAACCAGGTAATATCCATATGCTAACCTCACTATTATACGGCCGCGAAGGCCGGGGTTTAATTGTAGCAACACAGGTAAAAAACATCAATCGGTTAATCTGAGATAAGGGATGACATAAATAGCTATGTTGAAGAGCTCAATAGGTACAATACTAAAATGAAAGTGCTGCAATAATTGGTACGTTAAACCTATGATTTTTATTATGGGTTAACATATATGCCGATGTTGACGTGATGCGGATAAGTTGAGTTTTGATAGAAGTTTTGTGCCACTGCTTATCCCCAAATGCTTAGCAACTGTTATAATTTATACTGTTGTATTTGGGGAGGTTATGAAGATGCCGTCGTTATTCTGGACAGGAAAGCTATCACTGCCGGTGAAACTACTTATAAACATCAACAGTATACTGGCATGGGTTAATGGCAGTGCTGGAGATGTCGATGCTATGAAAGAGCGTATCAAATCAGGTTACGATGGTAATATTACTGACTCCGTGAAGCTTTATGATGAGTTAGGTCTGGAAAATCAAATAAAAGCTGCCAAATTACAGATGGAGGGACTAAGCATAGAGGGAAAAGAAGTATTAGATGTAGGTGCGGGAACCGGGGCTTTATCGTTCCTCTTGCTTCAACAAGGAGCAAAGAAGGTAACTTGCGGAGATATATCTGAGTATATGCTCAACAAGTGCCGGGAAAAAGCAATGGAAATGGGTTTTAAAGAAGACAGGATAGATTTCCGGGTACTGGATGCAGAATCTTTACCTTTCACAGAGAATAGCTACGATGTAGTTGTGACAGGAATGTCATTTGGATTATTCCCCGATCAGCCAAAAGCGATAAAGGAGATGGCTCGTGTTGTAAGACAGGGTGGTTCCATTTCTGTTGGCGCTCATGGGCCTGAGCATTATTGGGAGCCAATGGATGCCTTTATCAGGTCTACAAATATACTTTACCTAGTGGGATACCGCCCGGAATTTTGGCCCAGGACTGAAATAGAAGTTCGGAATATGATGGCCAAAGCAGATTTATCAGATATTAAGACCAGAAGGGTAATTTGGCGAAATAACTATGCGTCAGGAGGTGACGCATGGGACTTTTTTGCGGCGATCTCTTCATCATGGCAATATTCCAAATATCCTGCCGAAAAGCGTAAAGCAGACTATCAGAAAGTACGAGAATACTTCAATAAAAATAAGAAAAATATTGTTACGGATGACATTATCCTTGCTTATGGACGAAAACCGTAATAAATATAATGAGAGGTAACTCAAGCTCAATTTCTAGCCGCGATGCATCCGATATACAACCCTTATAATAATTGATTAATAAACTGAAATAATAGCAGGTAGTTTAGCCCAATTATTTTTATTATGGATTAACATACTTACCGATGTTTGTTCAATGGTAAGCTTCTTAAGTGCTGGACGTACGATTTGATCCTGCGGGCAGCCAGCAGGTATCAAACAGGTTTAAACTCGAACTTACCGCTAGTGAAGAGCTTTAGGCAGGCATCCACTACATCGGGATCATATAACTTGCCCTTATTCTTTGATATTTCCTCCATTGCTATATGTACACCCCGAGCCGGCCTATAGGGACGGTGTGAAGCTATAGCTTCAACCACATCGGCAACTGCCAGTATTTTGGCATCTAATATCGTATCTTCGCCCTTTAGCCGGTTGGGATATCCTGAGCCATCCAGCCTTTCATGGTGCTGCAAAATGGCCTGCGATACAGAACAGGGGCAATTCATGCCTTTGACAATATCATGGCCGTATTGAGAATGGCTTTTTATGAGCTGAAGTTCAATTTCTGAAAGCTTACCAGGTTTGTTGAGGATATCCGACGGCACATATATTTTCCCGATATCGTGAATTATTGCCGCCATTTTGATTTGCTCGATTTCAGTATCTTCAAATTTCATCTCTTTGGCTATGGCAATTGCCAGGTCGGCCACTTTACGCTGATGGCCTGCAGTGTAGGGATCTCTCATTTCCACGATTTTGACCATGGTCTCGATAGCGTCATTCAAGGTTTTCTTCAAAGATTTGTAGCTTTTCGCAAGGTTTTTTTCAGCCATCTTGCGCTCTGTGATGTCCCGTGAGACCCCCAGAATACCAATAGGATGGCCATCCGTATCTCGCAGAAAAGAGGTATTGATTTCAACCCAGACCGTAGAGCCGTCTTTGCAAATATGCTCCAGTTCCAGCGTCCGCATCCTGGACAGGTCCTTTGGCTCCATGCTTTCCAAGGCTAGTTCTTCCTCGAATGCTTTCAACGCAATCTCAAGGGAGGAGGGAGTGAAGATCTCCTCCAGAGACTGGGCCATAACTTCCTCAACGGTATAGCCGCGGACTTGCAAAACAGATGGGCTCATATAGGTGAACTGAAAATTCATATCCATAGTCCAGATGATGTCTCTGGCATTCTCGGCAAGCAAGCGATATTTCTCCTCGCTCTCCCTCAGTATTTCCTCTGTCTGCTTGCGCTCGGTGACATCTATCAATATGCCGCGCATGCCCGCATACCTTGAGTCGAGCATGATAGGGGAGGCATAAATCGTGACCGGGAATGTGCTCCCGTCTTTTCTTATCGCCGTATATTCACTTGGCGGGAAATCTTGCCCTTTAATGCGGTCAGCTATATTTTCCACCGCCCTGGACCGGTCCTGAGGTATAATTGTTTCAAGCACATTCATCCTTGCAGCTTCCGCCTGGCTGTAGCCAAATATTTCAAGCCCCTGTCGGTTGACGAAGGTGAATTTGCCCTTCTCATCGGCTTCGAATATTGCCTGGGGAAGTAAACTGGCCATATCCCTGAACCGCTCCTCGCTCTCACGCAGCGCCTCTTCTGCCTTTTTGCGCTCACTGATGTCCCTGACAAAGGCCAGCACGATGGTCTGGCCTTTACGCGGCACGATATTGGTGGTGATTTCTATAGGTATATGGCGGCCGTCTTTCCTGATTAGCTCCAGCTCATCGGGTCCAGTGGATTTACCATTTATATTATCCTGCAATAAATGTGCAGCCCTGGCAAGGCTGCTTTCAGGGAGGATATTCAACTCCAGGAAGTTTTTACCGATTAGCTCCTCACGCTGGTAGCCTATTATCTCCTCGCACTTGCGGTTACCATAGAGGAAATTCCCCTCGAGATTGTTCATATAGATTCCGTCAGGGGCGTTCTCGAGCAGGGTCCTGAACTGCTCCTCTCTATCCCTCAACTCCTCCTCCATCTGCCTGCGCTGGCTGATGTCACGGCTGACGCATTTAAACCCGTTAACCTCTCCCTTATTATCCCTTTTAAGATCAATCGACACTTCTGAAAATATTATACTGCCGTCCTTGTGACGGATCCTGTGGGGGAAGCCTCTATTTGGTTTCCCTGTCCTGTATACCTCGTTGAAGGCAGCGAAGATACTCTCGGTATCCTCTTTGAGCGCCGTAAGGCGATAATTCTTACCAATCATCTCTTCGCATGAATAACCTAGGCTATGGCCTGCGGATTCGCTGACGAAAGTATAATTGCCGGCGAGGTCTACTTCGTAGTAGGAGTCCTGCATTTGGTCAAGTATGGTGCGGTATCTTTCTTCCGTCTGTGACAGCTTATCCTTAAGTTCTTCTACGCGGGATATGTCGGCCGAGACCGAACCGAGGACGTTTTTCAATTTCCTCTCAGTGTGTGTCCTCATGTACCTTACTCCTCTTGGTCAGCGCGCCGGTTGCCACGTTAAATATACCCATTGTTGATAGGTTAATCTTATAGGATTTGCGACAAGGAAATCTGCTGCCAGCCGGCTCACTTTAGCGAGACTTATGGTTCTATTTTTTGAACTTGCGATACGCCGGGTCAGAGGTAAAATACAGAAGGAAAGGGTAGTGGCAATCGTGATCCATGCTCAAAGAGCTATTAACCTCATTGGTCACCTGGTACTAGATACTTTCTTCCTGCCCGTGATTTGCCACAGTTTACTCCTCAACACGTAGTCAATTGTTATAGGGCTTAATTTTTCGGGCGTTTATGCATTTAGCTTTGTGCTATAATCCCTGCCGTGATTATCCTCGCCGTTGAAACATCCTGCGATGAAACTGCGGTGGCTATCGTAAAGGACGGCAGCAATATTCTCTCCAATGTGATCGCCTCGCAGGTGGAAATTCATGCCCGCTACGGAGGCATCGTGCCGGAAGTAGCCTCGCGCCAGCATATGCTGACCATCGTGCCGGTGAGCGAACAGGCCTTCAAAGAGGCAGGTATCGACCAGGGCCGGCTTAATGCCGTGGCGGTGACCAAAGGGCCGGGGCTGGCCGGCTCATTGATCGTGGGAGTCAACTTCGCCAAAGCACTGGCGCTGGCCAACAAACTGCCACTGATCGGCATTAACCATCTGGAAGGGCATATCTACGCCAACTGGCTCTGCGAAGTCCCACCCGAGATGCCCTGCCTGTGTCTGATCGTCTCGGGCGGCCACAGTGACCTGATCTTGATGCAGAGGCACGGCCTCTTTGAGAAGCTGGGGAGCACCAGGGACGACGCCGCCGGGGAGGCCTTCGATAAAGGCGCCAGGATTTTGGGCCTGTCCTATCCCGGGGGGCCGGCCATCCAGGCGGCCACCAGAGGTGTGACCACCTCGATTTCATTGCCCCGCGCCTGGCTGAAGGATAGCGATGATTTCAGCTTCAGCGGGGTCAAGACGGCCCTGCTGCATATGGCCGAGGCCCAAAATGAGCGGGACGAGAAATGGACCAGGGAGGCGGCGGCCGCCTTCCAGGACGCCATCGTAGACGTGCTGGTCACCAAGACCATACGGGCGGCGCAACGGCACGGCGTCAAGGGGATATTGCTGGCTGGCGGCGTGGCCGCCAACAGCGCGCTGCGCAACCGCATGCTGGCCGATTCTCCGCTGCCCGTGCTGATACCCCCTCCCATCCTGTGCACGGACAACGCCGCCATGATCGCCTCTTGCGGCTACTACCGGCTTATGTCGGGGCATGCGGACAATGACGGGCTGGACGTCATACCCTGTCTGGCATTCGGCCTGTAGATACCGGGCAGCCCTGGCAGTCCTTAACGCGGCACCAGGAGTGGTAGATGTGCAGCAACCCCTGCTGCAGGCAAGCAGTCAAACCCCTCTGGCTCTCGATCGATAACTCGTGCTGCATATACCTGGTCAACTCATTGCCCGGCAAGGCTTTATAGCCTCTGTATATAGCCGATATTTTGTGCTCCAGATTTTCATCGCCCTTCTTGCGTGCACCGGCCAGGAAAAAAGGCAAGATAGCATTGACAACTATCTCGCGGGCACGACCTTTCCCGATCAAAGCCGTGCTGCAATCATGGGCTCGGCCGAAATCATGGTGGTGGGACCAGTAGCCATCGCCTTTGACCGCCAGACAATTTTCCAGGATGCCGGATGCCTGTTTAAGCGGGGCCGCTCCCACCAGCAGGGCCAATCCGGCCAATAACCCCGTATCCTGGAACCTGTAAAGCAGATGGCTCAAGCCGGCCAGCCTCTTGAACGGGCTGTTGCCCGGCCTGACAAAGGCCAGGCTCCATTCAGCCCCGGCCATCGGGGAGGAGGGCCACCCGACCGCACGCCATCTTTCTTCCATGATACATGCTTCATCGTCGGGGATGATGCCGGTACCTGGCCTCTGCGACGGCAGCAGCCCTGCGGCGCCGAAGATGCAGGCCTGCCTTTTAAGCGGATCACCGGCGGCGTATCTTTCCAGCATGGAAAGCAGTAGCACCCCGGCCAGCCTCTCAAAGGGCGCCGTATTCCTGGAATATCCAAGCGCCCTGCAAATGGCTTTGTATAGTACTTCCGAAGCATCGTTGCTATGCAGAGAGGCCGAAAATCTCTGCGCTTTGTGGATGAACCTTTGCATACCGGCCCGGGCCAGTATAAGATGCAATTTATTCCGGACGACCCGCCGCCTGCTGTGAAGGCAGATTGGAGCGGACATATTCGAAGCCAGGCAGATATCTGCTGCATCGCCGGGGATATATTTGTGCAGGATCACGGTGGGGATGGTCCTGCCGTTCTGCAGCCTTACGGGCAGGCCACCCCGCTGCCACATGGCAGCATGCAGGATTATGCCGTTATAGAGCGGGTTGGCGCCATGCCCGTGCTTGAGCCAGAGGTCGGATGTCACGTGTATCTCCACGTCACCCACTATCCTTTCCCCGTTCATTTCGATAACAGCATCCTGGAAATCGCAGCCGGCCCGGGTGCTGCCCCTGCCGGGATGGACAACCTGTATATAATTCCCCAGGTCATCCTCCAGACTGGAGATAAGGCCGCTCCCCCACAGGCCCGCTACGTTCTTTTCGCTTATCCTTTCCATCGAATTCTACACGTTAGCGTGTAATAACAGGTAAAAAAATAATAAGGTTTTACTTCGGCCCGGCCCGGTACTCGAAATGACTGCGGTCAGCTATGATGGAGAGCAGCCTGGCCGAGGCGCCCCGCGGCTGGTATTGACCCTTTTCCCACTCACTGATGGTCTGCTGCCTGGTGCCCATCTCACCGGCCATCCCCGTCTGGGTAAGCTTCAGGTGCCTGCGCAGGGCCCTGATGCGCTTGGAGTCCCAGCTTTCACCCCTGTTGCTCTTATCCATTATCTCCTATTTTACACGTTAACAGGTAATGTATCAATTTGAATAACTACTCACTACCAGACAAATTTTTCCTGTTAACCTTCAACTCTCATGCGAAGTGGGGTAGAATAGGTACGTGGGCGTTAGGGAATATTTGCGAGAGTGGTGGTCGGAGTTATGGAATCCCGATAACCGAACTTGGCAGTTTACCGATCGCATTCTCTTTATATTTCTACCGCTTATCACTTTTATCAGTTTCCTTATCTTTGTTAACGTTCCTAAGGAAAATATCCCTCAGGGTTGGAGGGATATTGTGACAAACCTTAGCTGGCTAATTCCTCTAGGAATTTGGCTTGTTTTTTTGTTTCTTGTTGTCCCATTTAATTTGGCTGGGAAATATAAAAGAAAATACCTTGATGTAAACAATCAGCTTCTGGAACTTCAAAAGCCTGATAAGAACCTTGCGATTAGAAATCAGCTTGGTATCTATCTAATGGAAACTATACAATTGCAAGTAAAATGTCTCGATGAAAGTACCCCCTTGGCGTACGAAGAGGTCGCTGATTGGCACAACAAAATAGGACTATACATTGGCGAGAACGTGGGACAAGACTATGAAGCGAGTTTTCGCAGTACCGAGGGTCTTTTCACTATACAGGTAGGCAATGATATCAAATCTGAAATACACAGAAATTGTATGCGGCTCGTATGTAAAGATGCTGTGGCTATCCAAGAATTATTGGCAGAATTACGCAACAAGTAATCCAACAATCTCTTCAAATGACCAAATATGGTCACTGATTCCTACTGCCATGGCTGGAGTTCTAGGATAGGGATTAGCCAGCGTTCTGTGCGTCTTAACAAAATTGTAGTGCATAAAATACAGGGCGATAGCATAAATATGATTCTCGATCTTCTTTGAGAAGCCGTTAGTCAGTCTGGTAAATCTCCGCATACCCATGCGCATACTAAGGTTCTGCCTTTCAACATAGCTAGTAGATACTTTATTCATGTCAGGATTGCCCCGTAGCCGCTTGGTCGTTACATTCCTGACTGTTGCAGGGCTGTAGCGTCCAGGTGGTACATCAAACGGCGTACCGTAGTGTTTAACTATCATGGCGAAGTCTATCTCGGTATCCTTAAAAGCCTCATCTACGGCGTAAAAATACATCTTATGACCATCAGTGCTTAGCTGTACCAGGTGGTGTATCATTTTGAATTTTTACTAAGGCAAACCCATATGCATGTGGAGAATGGTAAAATAAGAACACATGAAAAAGAACTCAGAACTAGTCTGGGAATTTTCTCTTGCTTGGGTGGCCTTTGCGGGCGGTGCAACATTGTTAGCCAATTTCTTCCCGTTCATCCCTACTTATACTTTTGGCCTTCTCTTCGTGGCCGGGTTCATATTCATGCTTGTTTCATTTGGTATTAGATTACATGAGAACTCTCATCCCGTGTTGGTAGTAACATCTATCTTACTTGTTAATACCCTTGAAGATAACCCTAGCATAGATTTGACGCTAGCATTCACTTCAAGAGAGAAAGTGAACATAAATAATTTTGTATCGATAAGATTTCCTAAGGAATTGGATAATAAGCTAAAACAAGTTGCCACTTTTGAGCCATACTGTTTTTTGGATGATGCTAATGTAGGGGGCGTTGTGCCGATAGAATCAGGACAATATGTTGAATGTTCTCCCCATATAGAACTCCATCTGCGTCCTGGTTGCTGCAAAGATGATATAGAAAAAATAGATTTCGCTGGATCTAAGGTTCAAGCAGTATGGTCCATAATTGGATATAAGAATTCATTTACAAAATTGGACTGCATACATATTAAATAAACAGGATTTTTACAATCTCCGTAGCCACATCTTGGCTTCAATTACAGGTTAGCCACCCTATCAAGGGACGGAGGAACTATGCCGAAATTCGATGCTAAAGACTACTTATCCGTGACAAAATATAGGGATGTATTGGAGACATTCCACGCAGCCGCCTTAATGCTGCTTTTCGAGTTTGCCCAAGGGAAGAAAGAAACCCGCGACATCATCATCCGTAACTTTATCGCGCGTACGGACATGACAGCGAAATCTGTATTCCACCTTTGGGATCCCTGGGACTATCAAGGCTGCTGGGTATTACACCGTAGTTTGCTCGATCGGTTGTTTCACCTGTGGCATCTGCAACAATACAATGAGTTTGAAGTATTCGAAGAATGGTCATTCCTTGAGAAATACAATGCAATTAATAGAGTACGTAGTGATACGGAGTTTAGCGGTGCCCGCGAAAGCAAACTATTCAACCTGACCTCCGATCAGAAGGAGCGAGCTAAAGCGCTTATTAAGAAACGGCTTACTTGGCTCAGGCCAAGGGCAGAAGACGTTGCGAAGGGCATGGATATGCACTTCTTATACCGTTTCGACTATGATTTTTGCTCAACTCATGTGCATCCGATGGCGGATGACGGTGACCAAGACTTCTATAGGATAACAGGTTTAAAGCCCATACCCACTTTCCCTGATTATCGCTCCGTCCTCTCAAATACGCTGCTCATTGCCATAATGCTGGTGCAGCAGGGACTAAACGCTAGTATTTTCTCATGGCACGCATCAGTTTATGACCTCCTTGATGATCTCAAGCTTGCCTTAGACACCGGCGCAGACAACTATAAGATCAGCTTTATAAAGATTAGCGCTATGTTCGAAGAGGGGAAAAGGTTATTTCGGGCAGTTGCAAAATAAATCCGCGGGGAAATATGCCTATATTTATCTACTTTTGATCTGCCAAGGCCGTGATTTCGACCCTCAGACTCTCCTGACTATCTCGCCAGTCTCGAAGATTTTAAATGTCTTGGGGTCGATGTAGTGAAGATGTAATTCTTCGGAAGTAGTCCATCTTTTTAGACCTATTGTTTCTGCATCTGAATTCCTGTCTGGAATATACTCTTGGTATTCAATGATCGTGTATTCTTTGCCTTCATCAGTTCTGGCTATGAAGCGATCTAGTTCAACCTCTCGTGGCATACAATATCTCCATGGTTTTAAGGTACTGTACCTCTCAAGCATTGTCAAGGGCTTGGGATTTCAAATTGATAGACTATTCTTTATGGGCAATGAGTCAGGCGTCCGTCTTTCTTTGATCCGCCAATGCCATGATTTCTTTTTTTAAGCCCCATTTAAGCGGAAGCTCGTCGCCCGCCCTGTTGATCGCCTCGCTGTCAAAAGGCGTTCGCGTTGACTGGTAAGCAAGGGCGAATTCGTGAGCGAGCGTACCAGTAATTACGGGGGCGGACAGGCCTTTGCAATCATTGGCAGCGATATGGATGATACCCCTGGCGGGGTACGGCAGGATGGGGAACCATCTGGCGGCTTTTATTTTTTCCGGCTTGAAGCCCTCCCGGTCCAGGGCGCTCCACTCAGGGATGGACTGCACATTCATGACAGTCTTTTGCAATCCTCTTTTCACGTTGTTGGGCAGCCTTTTCCAGGTGTCCAGTGTGATCTTTTTAATTTGCGGGTCAGTGATGTTAAATGGAGGTTGCCTGGAGTTCAATTCCGACAGCAGGCTGAGCAACAGGCCCAACAGGAAGGGGAAGCCCAGCAGGAAGTATTTATCCCAACCCTGCTCCCGACCAGCCAGCGTGTAGATTATCCACATAGCGTAGAGTATGAACGACCAGAAGATAGTATGAATTCCTATCCTTTCCCTCACAGACAGCTCGCGGTCCGGCACCAGCAGGAATGTGCCGATGGCGGCAAATGCCAGGCACGTAACGCCCACTATTCCATTTATCAGTTGGATATCCATAAGTCACCCTCACCTATTATAACAGCAGCGATGCGCGTATCAATAGGTATTTAGTAATAGCCTGAGGCTCCGACGGTTCTTACCGTGTGCTAGACATCGGACAGGGACGGTGGCAAAATAAATCCGCAGAAGAAATATGCCGATCTATGAATACAGGGCAATAGAGAAAGGGTGCAGCTATTGCACCAGGGGCTTCGACATCCTGCAGAAAATGTCGGATGCCCCCATCACCCTCTGTCCCAAGTGCGGGTCCGGTGTCAGGCGTGTAATATCGCGTTTCTCAGCCTGCGCTGTGGAAACTGCGGACTCGGCCTCCCTGGAAAACAAGCTGCAGGACTACGAGTCGCAGGGCATGTGGAGCCATGCGGCGGAGCTGGCTGACAAGTCCGGCCTGCAGGACAGGGCCATGGACGATTACAAGAAGGCGGGCTACAACTTTTAGCTCCCCCATATGTAGCGCACTCATTTTTTAGCAGTCAACTCTTTACAGTGATAATTTTTTGTGCTAACATATTTAGCAGTCTCGTAAAGAGATTGCTAATTTTATTAGGAGGTAAGAATGGCTGTAAAAATTCAACCCTTGGGCGACAGAGTGGTTGTAAAACCTCTTGAAAAAGAGGAGATGACAAAGGGCGGTATCTATATACCGGATACTGCCAAAGAGAAACCTCAGGAAGGTAAGGTGCTGGCTGTCGGGCCGGGCAAGATGTCCGACGACGGCAAAAGGCTGCCGATGGATGTTGCCGTCGGCGACATCGTCATCTATGCCAAGTACGGCGGAACCGAGATCAAGGAAGGCAATGATGAGCTGATAATCCTCAGGGAAGCCGACATCCTTGCCAAGAAGAAATAGACCGATTTGAATCGAAAAAACCAATTATTTTTAGGAGGAAAGAGGTTAAATGCCAAAACAGATTAAATACGGAGAGGATGCCCGCCGATCTTTGAAAAACGGCATCGACTCCCTGACCAACGCCGTAAAAGTAACACTGGGACCCCGCGGCCGCCCCGTGGCCCTGGATAAGAAATTCGGTCCGCCCAGCGTAATCAACGACGGCGTCACCATCGCCAAAGACATCGAGCTCCCCGATCCTTTCGAGAACATGGGGGCGCAACTGGTCAAAGAAGCATCCACCAAGACCAACGATAAATGCGGTGACGGCACCACGACCGCCACGGTACTGGCCCAAGCCATAGTTACCGAGGGCTTTAAGAATATCGCCGCCGGCGCTGACGCTATGGCGCTCAAACACGGCATCGAAAAAGCCGTCGAGGCCATGGTGGCGGAGCTCAAGAAAATGTCTACCCCCGTCACCACCAAAGAGCAGGTGGCCCAGGTGGCTACCATCTCGGCAGCCGATGAGCAGATCGGCAACCTGATAGCCGAGGTCATGGACAAGGTGGGCAAAGACGGCGTTATAACGGTAGAGGAGTCCAAAGGCCTGCAGTTCGAGACGGATTTCGTCGAGGGCATGCAGTTCGACCGCGGATACATCAGCCCCTATTTCGTAACCAACGCCGATCAGATGAAGACGGAGCTGGAAGATCCCTATATCCTGATTACCGATAAGAAGATCTCGGCCATATCCGACCTCCTGCCCGTGCTTGAGAAGGTACTGCAGGTATCCAAGAACCTGGTCATTATTGCCGAGGATATCGATGGCGAGGCCCTGGCCACGCTGGTGGTCAATAAGCTGAGGGGCACGCTCAATTGTCTGGCCGTCAAAGCCCCGGGCTTCGGCGACAGGCGCAAGGCCATGCTGGAAGATATCGCCATGCTGACCGGCGGCAAGGTCATCTCCGAGGAGATTGGCCGCAAGCTCGATTCCACCACAGTGGCCGACCTGGGCCGCGCCCGCAAGGTGGTCTCCGATAAGGACAATACCACCATCGTAGAAGGCAAAGGCTCGGATGAGGCCATCAAAGCCCGCATCAAGCAGATCAAGGCCCAGATCGAGGAGACAACCTCCGACTACGACAAGGAGAAGCTGCAGGAACGCCTGGCCAAGCTGGCCGGCGGTGTAGCTGTGATTAAAGTCGGCGCCGCCACCGAAGTGGAACTTAAAGAGAAGAAGCACCGCGTCGAGGATGCCCTCTCAGCCACCAGGGCAGCCGTTGAGGAAGGCATACTGCCCGGCGGCGGTGTGGCCGTTATCAACGCCAGCCCCGTGCTCGACAAGCTCAAGGTCGAGGGCGACGAGAAGACCGGCATCGAGATCATCAAGAAGGCTGTGGAAGAGCCCCTGCGCTGGATCGCCATTAACGCCGGCCAGGAAGGCTCGGTGGTGGTCGACAAGGTGAGGCGCAGCAAGAAGGGCGTAGGCTACGATGCCCTCAACAACGATTATACCGATATGGTCACCAAAGGCATCATCGATCCGTTGAAGGTCACCAGGACCGCCCTGGAGAACGCTGCCAGCATCGCTTGCATGATCCTGACAACCGAAGCGCTGGTCTGCGATATCCCCGAGAAAGAAAAGATGCCTGGCATGCCACCCATGCCTGAGTACTAATTAAAAAAGGCGAATTAAATAAAAAAAGGCCGCTTGTAAAAGCGGCCTTTTTTATTACATCTATATTATATGGTCAAGAGATCGGCCAGGGCGCTTTCATTCTGGATGGGGCCCACGGCGGCCAGGTTGAGCTTACCCGTGACAAACAGGTCCCCAGCTACGCGCTGGATATCGTCCGCCGTAATATTCTCGATGATCTCAGTGACATCGTCGACGCTCATGATGCGGCCCATCAGCATTTCCTGCGCCCCGTACCAGCCAGCCACGTTGCGGCTGTTCTCCATGCTCAACAACAGCCTGCCCTTGGCCATCTCCCTGGCTTTGCGCAGCTCCATCTCAGAGACGCCGTCCCGGGCACGCGCCAGTTGCTCCAGTATGGCCCCGGTTGCCTTCTGGGTCTGGCCCGGGTCGATCCCGGCCTGAATGACGAAAACTCCGGTCTGCAGGAAGTGCTCGACATAGCTGTGAATATCATAGGCCAGGCCCAGCTTCTCCCTGATCTCCGTGAAGAGCCTGCTGCTCATGCCCTCGCCCAGCATCATGCTGAGCAGGTCTATGGCAAACCTGTCCGGATGGAATAACGATACGCCCTCCACACCCAACACCAGGTTGACCTGCTCGGTCTCGCGATATTCAATGCGTACCCTGGGTCCCGTCTGCCCCGGACTGCTGGAAAAGTATTCGGGCTTGATGCCCCGCTGCCAGCCTGCGGTTGAGCGCTCGATGATCCGCGCCGCCTGGTCAGGGTCGAAATCCCCGGCCAGGCTGACAAGCATGTTGTCCGGCGTATAATAGCCGCCCATAAAACCCAGCATCTGCTGACGGTTGATTGCCGAGACCGTCTCCTTGCTGCCTGCCACATCCCTTCCCATGGGGCTGTCGGGCCACATGATTTCATCGAAGATCATGCCGACCCGCTGCTGGGGTGAATCCAGGCTCATGTTGATCTCTTCAATGATTACCTGCCGCTCTTTACCGACATCCTCTTCACGGTACAGCGGGTTGCGCAGCAGGTCCACAATCACATCCACCGCCGTTTCCAGGTGCTGGCTGGCCAGTTTGCACCAGTAAGAGGTAAGCTCCCGGTCAGTCCCGCCGTTCATGATGCCGCCCACTCCCTCGATGGCCTCGCTGATCTCACGCGAGGTCGGCCGCCGGGCCGTGCCTTTGAAGCACATGTGCTCGATGAAATGCGAGATGCCAGCCTCGTCAGCCCTTTCGTAACAACTTCCGGCCCGGACGAAAAACAGGACTGAAACGGAACGCGTATGCGGCATGGGACAGGTTACCATGCCCAGGCCGTTTCCAAGGGTGACTTTCTGATATTCAGGCATTATTTTCGCTATCAACGGGGACTAATTTGAGCCTACATGCCCATCCGACTTCCGCCGATCCAACATTATAACAAATTCAAATCGCTTCAGATAAATGCTATAATTCACTTACAGCTATAAATCAATCGTATATCTACTGAACTTCAAGAGGATACTGAAATGACTGACACAGGAACCTGGAAAGTAAAAACCGGCCTTGCTCAGATGCTCAAGGGCGGGGTTATCATGGACGTGGTAACGCCGGATCAGGCTAAAATTGCGGAAAACGCCGGGGCCTGCGCCGTAATGGCGCTGGAGCGCGTGCCGGCCGATATCCGCGCCGCCGGCGGCGTGGCACGCATGGCCGATCCAACTGTAATTACAGCTATCATGAAGGCGGTAACCATACCAGTGATGGCCAAGTGCCGCATAGGACACTTCGTCGAGGCCCAGGTGCTCGAAGCCCTGGGAGTGGATTTCATCGACGAATCGGAGGTACTGACGCCGGCCGATGAGAACCATCACGTCTGGAAACATGATTTCAAAGTCCCCTTCGTCTGCGGATGCCGCGACCTGGGAGAAGCGCTGCGCCGCATCTCTGAAGGAGCGGCCATGATCCGCACCAAGGGCGAAGCCGGCACCGGCAATATCGTGGAGGCCGTGCGCCATATGCGCGCCGTCCAGTCGGCCATGCGCAGACTACAATCCATGTCTGACGACGAGTTGCCGGCTGAGGCCAAGGCGCTGGGCGCTCCGCTGGATCTTGTGATCGAAATTCATAAAACGGGCAAACTACCCGTGGTCAATTTCGCGGCCGGTGGCGTAGCTACACCCGCCGATGCGGCTCTGATGATGCAGCTCGGCGCCGAGGGTGTGTTTGTCGGTTCCGGTATTTTTAAGTCCAGCGATCCTGAAGCGCGCGCCATATCTGTTGTCAAGGCGGTTACCCACTATAAAGACCCGGCCATCATCGCAGAAGTCTCCAAGGCATTGGGCGCCGCCATGCCGGGCCTGGACATCAAGGCCATCCCGGAAGACAGCCTGCTGGCCACCAGAGGATGGTAATCTAAAATCGTGTTCTGAGCCTATGAGGCTGTAGACACCGTTATATGATAAAAAGGCAGACTAAAGATTTTTCAATTTTTCTAAAGCTTTGCGCACATCCCCACTTGATCCCCGTTCATCCGCAGGTTCCCCCAAGGCTCGATAAAATCTACTTAAGGAGGTTATTGTGCAGACAGTAAATATCGATGACATACAATCACTGCTGGCTGTTATGCCACATAATATCTCCGACCAACTTATGAAAGAGCTTGAAAGCGGTGACCTGCTGGAAATAGTCATGGACTTGGGCCGCACGCCCGAGGCGCGCTTCCCCAACCGTGAGGTTTTCCTGGGCGATCATGAGATCACCGAGGCGGACATCGAGTCTGTTGTCAAAAGGATCGGCAGCTTCAGCGGCGACAACCGCGCCGGACTGACGCGCACCCTGCACCGTATCTCCGCCATACGCAACAGGGAAGGTAAGATTGTGGGCCTCACCTGCCGGGTGGGCAGGGCGGTCATGGGAACGGCTAAAATAATCCAGGACCTGGTTGAAACGGGTAAAAATGTATTGCTCATGGGGCCTCCCGGCATCGGCAAGACCACCATGCTGCGCGAGACCGCCCGCGTGCTGGCAGACGATCTGAAAAAGCGCGTAATTGTGGTTGACACGTCCAACGAGATCGCCGGAGACGGAGATATCCCTCATCCCGCCATCGGCCATGCCCGGCGTATGCAGGTCCCCACCCCTACTTTGCAGCATGCCGTGATGATAGAAGCGGTGGAGAACCACATGCCTGAGGTGATCATAATCGACGAGATCGGCACCAGCCTGGAGGCCGAGGCCGCACGCACCATCGCCGAGCGCGGCGTGCAACTGGTCGGTACCGCACACGGCAACAGCCTGGAGAACCTGATGATGAACCCCACCCTCTCCGACCTAGTCGGCGGCATACAGACCGTCACGCTGGGCGACGAGGAAGCACGACGCCGCCATACTCAGAAGTCCGTCCTGGAACGCAAAGCGCCGCCCACCTTCGATATCGTGGTGGAGATCCAGGAGCGCTATAAGGTGCTGGTGCATCCGGACGTGGCAGCGGCAGTTGACTCAATTTTGCACGGCAGCGAGAGCCAGTCGGAGATACGATGGATGGACCGGGAGGGCAATGTAGTCAAAGAGCAGGGCATCGCCTTGCACGAACCGCACGGCCAAAGCGAATCAAAAAAGCAGAAATTGCATGTCTACCTTTTCGGCATCAACCGCCCCATCCTGGAGCAAGCGGCCCATGAGAAGGCGATGAATATCGATATAACCGACGACCTGAAAAAATCCAACCTGCTGATAACCACTAAAAACTACTTCCGCCGCAAACCTCAAAAGTTAAGGGACGCCGAGCTGCTGGGCATACCGGTATACGCCATCCGGGGAAACAGCCTTCAGCAACTGCGCCACTGTCTGGATACGATCTATACGGGGCCACGGGACCAGTTCGTGGATACCGCCCTCGACGAGGCCATGAATGCCATCGAACAGGTCAAAAACGGCAGAAAGGAAGTTGAGTTAAGCCCTCAGAACGCCTTCATCCGGCGGCTGCAGCACCTGCTAGCCGAAAGGCACGACGTGGCATCCAAGAGCACTGGCAGGGAACCGGCGCGCCACGTTAAAATAGTTAATAACTGAGTCCGCGTTATATTTGTTGTTTAGTTATGAGTCCGTATCCCGGCTTGTTCATCACCTTCGAAGGGTGCGAAGGCTGCGGCAAGAGCACCCAGGCCCGGCTTCTTTATAATATCCTCAGGCAGCACAGCCTGCCCTGCATCCTGACACACGAGCCGGGCGGCACGCCATTGGGAAATAAAATCAGGGACATATTGAAGGTAAAGCGTGATTTCCATATTGCAGCCGAAACGGAATTATTCCTCTTTGCCGCCAGCCGCTTTCAACTGGTCTCAGACATCATCCGGCCTGCCCTCTCCTCGGGCAAGATAGTGATCTGCGACCGTTTTTCCGATTCGACCTTTGTTTACCAGGGATACGGCCGGGGTCTGAATCTGAAAATGATCGAAGAGGTCAATGAACTGGCAACGGGTGGATTGAGCCCGGATATCACAGTTCTGCTCGATGCGCAGGCGGAAATCGGCCTGGGGCGCAAGCGCAACAGCAGGGACGACCGCTTTGAAGCGGAAAATATCTCTTTTCACCACAAAATACGCAACGGCTATCTGCAATCGGCGCAGCTCCAGCCCGAGAGGTGGCGCATCATGCAGGCCCTGCAACCTCCCGAGGAAATCAGCCGCCTGGTATGGGAGAGCTTGCTGCCCGCCCTGCAAAAAAAATATCCGACTTATGCCTTACACTAGCTATAAAACAATTTTACGCTGCACCGATTCATCAGCCCCGGGGTTACTATTGAAGAAAGTTATAAAGCGGGTTCAAGCCCGGCCGGACCGCAGAGAGGAACAAGCCCTTTTCGCGGCCGGGTACCGCCGCGTAGCAGGTCTGGACGAGGCGGGGAGGGGAGCACTGGCCGGACCCGTGGTAGCCGCGGTGGTGGTGTTGCCCGAAGATGCCGATTACCATTGGCTGGCGATGGTCAAGGACAGCAAGCAGCTCCAAGAGACCGTGCGTGAAAATATCTTCGCACTCATGCAGGACTCGGGGCTGGAGTTCAGCGCAGGCATAATTTCCCCGGAAATCATCGACAATATCAACATCTTAAACGCCACCAAAAAGGCTATGAAGATGGCCATCGAGCGGCTGGAAAAACCACCCGATTATCTGTTGACAGACGCCGTGCTGCTGCCCCGGCTACGCATACCGCAAAAGGGCATAGTCAAAGGCGATTGCTCGTGCCTGGTAATCTCCTGCGCCTCGGTGGTGGCCAAGGTGACGCGCGACCGTATAATGATGAAGCTGGACGTCAAATATCCGCAATACAAATTTCACGATCACAAGGGCTACGGCACCAGCGAACATTTGAAATGCCTGCAGCGTTATGGCGCATGCAATATTCACCGCAGGACCTTCGCGCCGGTGCGCGGCCTGGCCAGGATGATATGAATAAACAGGAGAGGGGCGAAGCCGGTGAGAAGCTGGCCTGCTCAGCCCTGAAAAAGAAGGGCTACCGCATTATTGAGCAAAACTACCGCTGCCGCTACGGAGAGATAGATATCATAGCCCGTCACAAAGACTCACTGGTATTTATCGAGGTCCGTAGCAAGACAGGCGCATCTTTCGGGTCACCGGAGGAATCGGTTACCAGCAGCAAGAAACAGAGACTGGTTTCGACGGCACTGGACTATTTGAATGCACACGGAAAGCCCGATGAGAACTGGCGTTTCGACTTCGTGGCCGTGCGGTTCGAGGCCGGTCAGGGTAAACATGCAGACGTGGAAATCCTGCAAAATGTCATAAATTGATAAAAATTTAGCAAGAAACCGCTGTTAACGGCTGGCTGAAGTCTGTTATAATCATGTCCGAAATAGCAGACCTTATTTGCCAGTCCCATCGATTTTAGCCGGGGGAGGCATTTGACCAAGTTCGGAATTACCTGGCGCGTGCTATCAGGCATCATTATCCTGGCCGCCATTTATCTGACCAGTATGTACAACTATCTCCTGTTTCACACCATAATAGAGATTTGCAGCATAGTAGTATGCTTCAGCATATTCATCATAGCCTGGAATTCCCGCCGCTACACAGATAACCACTACTTCACCTTCCTGGGCATCGCTTATCTCTACGTGGGCATACTGGAGCTGATGCATACGCTGACCTACCAGGGTATGCCTCTATTCCTCACCTATAGTTCGAATACGGATACACAGCTATGGGTCGCCGCCAGATATCTTCAGAGCATTGCCCTGCTGGTAGCACCACTTTTTATTCAGCGCAGGTTCAAAGCAGGTTTTACGTTGTTAGTCCTCGCTGCCTTAACATTACTCATCTTGCTATCCATGTTTCTCTGGAATATCTTCCCGGTGGCCTACATATGGGGCGAAGGGCCGACCCTGTTTTACATCGTCAGCGAATTCGTGGTCTGTGCATTTTTCATTATGGCGGCCGGGATGCTCTGGCTTTCACGTAAAAAATTCGACCGCGACGTACTGCTTTATTTATTGCTTTCAATCGGGTTCAGCATTGTAGCTGAGTCGTGCTTCATGCTGTACAAGGACCCCACCAGCCAGTTCAGCATACTGGGATACCTGTTTTACCTAATCTCATTCCTGCTGATCTACCGGGCCCTCGTCGTAGTGCACCTGTTAAAGCCCTATGACATCCTCTTTTATAACCTGGCTCAGAGCACCGGCCTGCTGAAAAAAGAGCGTGATAAATTGCAGAACATACTCGACCTGGAGGAATCGATCCTTCTGTCCCTGGATGCCGAGCATAAAGTCACGATGATAAACCGCAAAGGCAGGGAGATCCTGGGTGCGCCAGAGACTGATATCGTGGGCAGGCCTTTCGACATATTCCTCCCGCTCAACATACGGCAGGCCATTAAAAATGATTACGTAAGTATAATGTCCGGCCAGACCGATCTGGAAAGATATCAGGAAAGGCCGATAATGACCTCGGGCGGCGAGGAAAGGATCATCACCTGGCATAACGAGCTACTCAAGGATGAAAAAGGCAAGATCGTGGGTACCTTCAGTTCCGGCCAGGACATCACAGAACGCAAAGAGGCCGAGGACCTCTTCCGCGCCATTTTCAGCCGGTCTCCCATCGGCATGTACATCGCCCAGGACGGCAAGTTCAGGCTGGTCAATACCCAGTTCCGCAACTATCTGGGATTCGCAGAAAGTGAGCTCATAGACCAGGAAGCTCTCTCACTGGTGTTACCGGAAGATGCGGCCCGGGTCCGCCAGGAAGCCATCAAAGCGCTCAAGTTGCCCAAAGACCGTTTCCAGACCTACGACTACCGCGTCAAGACGGCCAGCGGCAAACTCAAATGGTTTATGGAATCGGTTTCCTCTATCCACTATGAGGGCCGTCAGGCCACCCTCGGAACCATCGTCGATGTTTCGGAGCGTAAACAGAACGAGGACCTCTTCAGGTCGCTTTCTCTGGTGGACGACCTTACGGGCCTCTATAACAGGAGGGGTTTCCTTACGCTGGCCAACCAGCAGCTAAAGTTGAGCTACCGCATGGACAGGGGTGTGACCCTGCTATTCGCCGATATAGACAAATTGAAATGGATCAACGATAACATGGGGCACCTGGAGGGCGATGCTGCGCTGGTAAACGCTTCCAGGATGCTCAAAGAGACTTTCCGTGAATCTGATATTGTGGGCCGCATAAGCGGTGATGAGTTCGCCGTCTTTATGGCAGGGGCGGACCAGGCATATTCCGAGGCGATCGTTAACCGTCTTGAGTGCAAGCTGAAAGATTATAATGCACATGAAAAGAAGCCCTATGATCTCTCCATGAGCTTCGGCATAGCCTGCAGCCCATCCAGCGAGCCGTGCAATCTCAGCGAATTGCTGGATACCGCCGATAAGTTTATGTATGAAAACAAGCGTGAGAACCGCCCACCCGAACAGTGAGCCAATCCCCGCGCTTCCTTTTATAGTTATTGACTTCTTAAGTGCCCGTTTCGTAAAACTTATACACCCAGCCTGAAAGGCGGATACTTATCTGTAGTAAGGATAAGAGCATAGGCCGTCACCCTAAAACTCCATCTAAGAACATTCACTACAAAATCAAACATGCCCCTGGGATAGCGGCCGGTAAAAAGTATGGCGAACCAGGCAATGAGGGTAACAACCAGGACGGCCAGCCCCAGAAAGATCAATACAAAGATGTGCGGGATGGCCAGGAACCATTTTACCAGCGGCAGCCAGCGGTTCAGCTCGGTGGCAGCATCGGGATAAGGCAACTCCAGATGAACGGACTGCTCCTCGTCCGTGGAGGGATAGACATCGGTCAGCAGGTAGAAATAAGCATCCACCCTGAAGCAGAAGCCGATCAGGTTGAAATTCCAGTCGTACCACCACCTGGGATATTTCTTTCTGAATAAGAGCATTAGTAAGACGGGAAAGAATAAGAAGCCCATGCCGGCGACCCATCCAGCATCGGGTGACGCTGCGAGATTCCTATAGCTAAAACCCAGAAGAGCCAAGAATACGATCATGATGGGTATAATCGTAAAGATGCGGAAGAAACTGGTCAACCTGTTGAGCTTACGATCGGGATAATCGATAACCACGCTTACCGGATAACCATCAGCCATGGTATTACCTCCTTAATTGGTATGCCGCATTATAACTATATTTTGCCGCTTGCACCAGCACATGCGAATGCCGATTATTTGGGGGACAGCAATTCGTCCCAAAAGGCTTCCGGCGTTTTGCCCAGCGAAAGCTTCTCCATGGGACACATATCATCGCCACGCTGGTTTATTATGAACGGGACTTTCAGCTTGAATTCGAATCCTATGCCGGCATCACGCAGTGTATGCACCGCCAATTCACTGCCTATCTCCGAATACACATCCGAACAACGGGCCTTAACCAAAAGCAGGGCGGCCGCGTTGCCCACAACCCTGTCCAAAAAATATAACTGCCCTCCGGCAGAAGTAAAATCCCTTAAGAAATCAATCAGAGGAGCCAGGCGGTCTTTAGTAGAACTGAAGATAAGGCTGGCACCTCTATAAACACGCAGTGTATCGGCGCTATTGAGGAATTCCTCAATCCAGGAGGGTTCCAAAGCTTTCAGACCTTCTGCAGCCAGCGATCAGCTGCCCTGGCCGCAAACGGGATGAGCGCCAGTTGCATAGCAATGCCGGGCAAGCCCGTCAATACCGCTGCAGCGATATAGGACAGAGGTGAGATACCCGCCGGAAGCATACCGGCCACCCATGGTAACGTCAAGGGGGACGGAATGCTGCGGCCCCAGTAAATAACCGTCACTGCGATCAGCAATACCAGCCAGCCGCATAACATAGACAGGACCAGCGATTTGATGATGCTCTGGTTAAACCTTTCGCGCAATAGACCAGCTGCAAATCCAAAGGCTATGCTCTCAAGCGTAATTTGAGGCAACAATGCTATAAAGGGCATGCCCGACAATAGATAACTGGCCACGGGGCTGATCAGGCCTATAAGCAACCCGGCCCGCCAGCCGAGCATCAAGCCTGCCAGGAGGATAAAAAATGGCATGGGCAGCAGCGATGCGCCAAGGGCGCCGAACTGGTGCGTCCACCAGGGCATTGCAATAGCCAGGGCGATCATGCCCGCTGAAAACAAATACAATCTGTAATCGCCGAAATACAGGCCTTTGAACGGTACAGCAATTGAAACCGCAGTATTTTTTGAACTTTCCATGGTCTACCTCGCTATATCAAACTACGCCATGAGATCGAATTTGACCAGATTATAGCATCCAGCAGGTCGCGTGCAAAATAAAATACCCGCGGTAAAGCGTCTTGACAATTAGTGCACAAGAATCTAAATTTAACACAATACAGGTCTCCAGTAATAAACGTATAGGAGTAATTCCATGACTGCACTTCCGCTTAGCTGGCATGACGCCATCACTGTACGCTGCTCCCGGCGAAGCTACGATAAAAGCAGGCCGATCGAAAAGGATGCACGGGAGAAATTGCAGCAGGTCTGCAGCGAGTTCAGGCCATATCCCTCTGCCAGAGTGGAATTCGTATCGGAGCCGCCCGACGATATCTTCTACCGTGCCCTGGGTTTTTATGGGAACATTAAGAACGCCCGGGCCTTCCTGGCCTTCATTGGCGACATGTCCGACGGCAATGTACAGGAGAAAATGGGCTACACCGGCGAAGGCATAATATTGGAAGCAACTTCACTGGGGCTGGGAACCTGCTGGGTGGCGCTGACCTACCGCTCCAAATCGGCCTTGTCCATGCTGAAGCTGAAGGATGGCGAAAAATTGCTGGCCGTCAGCCCGGTAGGCTACACCACCGAGGCCTGGACCTTCGGCGAAAACGTATTCTCAGCCTTCGGCGCCAACCGCCGGCGCAAGCCCCTGGCCGGCATGGTCAGCGGCCTCGACAGCTCGCACCGGCCGGAATGGGCCGAGAAAGCAGTGGAAGCAGCACGTTTGGCCCCCTCTGCCACCAACCGCCAGCCGTGGTCCTTCTGTATCGGGGACGACAGCATCACGGTTTCGATAAGCGGCAGTGGCCCACAGTATAACGTATCGAAGCGGCTGGATTGCGGCATTGCCATGCTGCATATCGAACTGGGCGCCCTGAGCTGCGGCATTACCGGCAAATGGGAACTGTTAAAACAACCCCAGGTGGCACGCTTCAAAGCAGACCGCTAACAAATATCATCAATTCTCTTTACTCTTCTTCGTTTTGGTGATATATTCGCTTTCATATCAAGAAAAGACGGAGCTAAACGAGGAAATAAAATGGTTGAACAGGACAGCACAGGGCTGAGCATAATTCACTACGACCGTAGTAATGTCTGTCAAATAAGTATCCGCACGTATTGTCTATGCCCGCCCACTGGGGTATAGTAAGTTGATAAAGAAGTTCTTATAATTTCGGGAATCATGAACATCTACGTGACCGCTGTTGTTGCTGTAATTGTCAGCTATTTGCTGGGGTCGATTCCGTCCGCCTACATTGTCGGTCGCGCATTCAAACGGATTGACATACGCAAAACGGGAAGCGGGAACATGGGCGCCATGAATGCTATCTATGAGGTCGGACTTCTGCCCGGCCTGATTGTGGGGGTATCCGATGTGGGAAAGGGCGCGCTGGCCGTCTACCTGGGGACTCTTCTGTCCCAGCTATCCAATCCCTCGGCGTTGGCACTAATAGTCGTGCAACTGGCATGCGGGCTTGCTGCTATTGCCGGCCACAACTACCCGGTATTCTTTGGATTCCACCGCGGAGGCAGAGGAGCTGCGACGGCGAGCGGCGTGCTGGCCTATCTGATACCGATGGGGATACTGTTCTTCATTGTGCTATTGCTTATTATGCTGGCGATTACCCGCTATCTCACAATCAGCTTTGCGTTTGCTTTTCTGTCTTTTCCTATCGTGGTTTGGGTGCAATGGGTCACGCCAGTTGATACCTGGCTGCAGACAACGCTGCCGGGCCTGGCCAGGATGAGCTCACGGGCCGCCGACCCTACGCAGTACACCATGCTCATCGTGTACTCAGTCGTTCTTATACTGATACAGGTCTTCATGTACATTCCCAGGATCAAGCAGATCATGTCCAAGTCCAGGGGCAGCTTAAAGAAGGCCGCCTTCCAACGCAGCGTCAAAGACAGACCATATTCTGTATAGGATTCCTTTGCCGCCACGAATAATTTTCGAGGTTAAAAAAACTATTTAAGCGATTATAAGACTGTAGTAAACTCAGACCTATAATTTTTATTATGGATGAACATACATACCGATGTTTCCGAGGTGGGATAGGATGGCTGAAAGTGGCTATGATATATAGCTCGGCAGATACTTCCGGATTTATTTTTTGATCTTCTCTTTTTTATCGGCTTTGCTGTCAATTACCTTCTTAACATCGCTTGTTAGTTTGGGAAGATACTGCTCGAGTGGTTGCGGGAAAGCATCGAAAAAGAGGCTGTTTGCAATCAAATACTCCAGGTTTTTAGGCAATATGTTCTTAATACGTACAGGTATAATAGTTTTTTTATTGTTGTGGGCTATGGTGGTTTCTTTTCTAACGGTTGCTGAATTATCTGAAGAATCGGATAACACCAATAAAAACGATTTGCTGTTCCTGATAGCTTCTCCCAACAGTTGCGGATAATCCCCGCCTGCGGTTATTTCCTCGCACCAGAATGGGCATATGCCGCTATCCTTCAAGTGGGCATAGATTTTAGAGGCATATTCCTTATCCTCAAAAGCAAAGCTGATAAATACATCGTGGCCTGATCTCTTCGTTGTCGAACGCGCTGCTTTCGCAGCTTTGTCGTCGGTAATCGGGTCACCAAGGAACTCGAATATGTTACGTAGAAACGATTCGGTATCTCCCAAAATATAGAGGTGTATGGTACCATCCAACTGAACAAAGCGCGCGTTCGGTATCAAAGATGCCAGCTCCAGGCCAATTTTGAAATCAACAAGTGTATCTCCCTTGCGGTGCATAACAAGTGTTGGGGCCTTAATACGGGGACAGAGATGCGTCACATTGAGTTTATAGGCCATATCCATAAGATTAGCAGCGATCTCAGGCGTGGTGTTCTCCTTCAAGAGCCCGATAAGCAATTCAATATAATTCACGTCGACCGATGGCCCAGAAAGGCTGCCTAGGGCCTTTCTACCAAGCCAATTATCAGGCTGACGGAGCAATGCTACTACAGACGCTTTATATTCCTCCGTAAGAAATTTTCCATGGTTTGCATAAGAACCGTAAAGGATAAGGTGCGTAACACGCTCGGGATACTTGGCAGCATAAGCGATGACAATAGGGCCGGACATACTGACGCCATAGAGTATTATACGATCCAGTTTAAGGTGATCAACGACAGTTTCCAGATCACGAAGCTCTGACTCCAGCGTAAAGACAGTCCTATTGCGATCAGATAACCCAACACCGACCTGGTCATAGACCACTACAGTATGATAACGTGCAAAGCTATCCAAAACATAGCGAACTTCCGGTAATGTCTTATAAGGGGTGATACAATGGAAATAATGTGGGGGAATAACCATTGCTGGCCCTTTCCCCAGTGTGGCATACGCAATGCGGCCACCGTCGGGATTGGTGCAAAAACCTATTTGTGGCTCCACAGCCTGAACCTCTTCCCCGTATTTCGTATCTTTACTACGGAAGGTATCTTATGCCTGTACTATTTGATTGTCAAGGAATGATTTACAGTTCAGCTATATTTTCCTCTTCTCGTCTTCTGTGACTTCTTTGTTTGTTTCACTCTCTCAGTCACCCTTGTCCTGAAGGGCTTTGATGATGCTTGTATAGAGGAGCCTGTCTTGGAGCCAAAGCTTGACACCAGCTTTTGCGCCTCGGCATTACACTTATGACATTTAGCGGACTTATCAAATTCGCTGAAGGGACGCATCAACTCGAACTCTATCTTACACTTGGAGCAAAAATACTCATAAATTGGCACCCCTTTCACCTCCACGAATAGATCTTATGCTCGTATTAAAATTATACGCCTTTCCTAAGACGTACACACTAAGTCAAAAAGTAAAAACAATCCGAGTCTAAAGGCTCGACCACCTTTCCGATTTAGCCCAATCCCCCTTCACTATCAACTTGACCAAACTGGCTGCCTTCATTAAGGTTCTTCTTATTTGGCCACACCACCTATACTGATAACTACCTGAGGTACATCTGAAGAAGGTATATCAATAACTTTTTGAACACTTTTTTGCTCGTCTGGGGTTAGATTATCCTCGAAGTGACATCCTAAACCGATTGCCGACGCCTGGACTAGCATATCACCTGCAACAAACCCAGCCTCTTCCAGAGCCCAGTTTTTCACCTCAGTATCCGCAGCGGTTTTTCCTCCCAGGCAGATTATTACATAGCAGGGTGCCTGAGGTAGACCATTGACGGCAACTCTCATATCAGCCCGTACATCGCTAGGGTTTATCGGTTCGATTCTATGGTCTCTGGTGGTCAGGTCTGTGCTGGGATTTCTATTCTGATACCGGTACACGCCTTTCTCATTGGCCAGGTAAATTGTCCCTGTCAGAAAGTATTCAGCCATGGCCGAAGGGACCGTTAAACCCTTCTTGTTCCCAAATCCTACTTCGTGCGGAGTACAGCCATACCCTGCCCACAAGAGCTGGGATATCTGCTGCAGTGTCAAGTCTTCTAAGGAAAAATTATTGACGTACTTTAAATCAGCAAGTACCTCTTCGAGTTTGTCCTGCCCGTTAGTTGACGGGTCCGGCAGCCATCCGGGTTCGCCTTGCGGCACGGAACAGTGAGCTACGAGCTCGGATGTTAATCCCGCCACCTCTTGTACTCCAAAATACAAACTCGCCAGTTTCGGACAGCTCGCCACTGATGATTCGCTGCTCTTCCACAAGGAGACAGACGAAAGAGTTGCCAATATATAGGCAACGCCCGTATCAAAAGGGAGATCGCTTTCGCAGTTAATCACGAAAGCGCCACCCGCCACACGCTGGTCTGAATGTCGGCTCAGCGATTGTGTTCCTGGATTGTATGAGTATTCTCCGGTTGGTGTGGATACGTAGATATCCCGGTATGACCCGGTGACCGGAGCCTTCCCCGCAGCCCATAAAATATTAGCTATTTGCTGGTTGCTGGCGGTACCGCCAAGGCTATGCTCTGAATACCTGCTATTCAGGCAAAGCTCAACCGAGTTATCAGTAAATATTGGCTTGGGAAGTAGTTCTTCTGCAGCAGGAGGAGGTTGGCTCGGGGTCGGTGTTTCTTCCGGCTTCTGTGGCATGGGTGACGTAGCACAAGCGCCAGCAAACATTACGATGGCACCCAGAAACAATATAAACGTTCTTATCCTAATTTGATTCTCCCTACTACTTACAATGAACGTGAGTCTAGCGCAATCCCGTTTGTCAGTCAACACTACTGAACAAAACATCGTTTTGTTGCTTCAAACGTGTCCGGCACTACCGGAGCGGTCAGCCATACTCTGCCAGTTCCACAACGTGCCGGTCCAACCATTCGCCCTCCAGCAGAGGTATCTTCCTGAGAAATGGCACTGGCACCGTCTATAGCCGCGCCACTGTGACTGGCTGCACTTGATCTAAGTCCACGACTGCCTGAAGATCTGTCACCATCCGGTGATAGTGTGCGCTATACTCGGCGTCCAAAGTCTTTTCGGATACGTTTAGCCATTTGCATATTTCTTCTTTCGTGGCCTGTATTTGACAGCCAAACTCTAGTTTTTAACAGTCGCTGATAATCTTAGGCCATCCAGTTGGGCGTCCAGTGAGTTTTCTGACCATGATATGACTCCTTGGATTATTTCTTGAGAAATATTTTACGCTGGGCCTGAGCGTGCAATATGCACAACATTTTTTATTGTCCTTTAGCTTGGTCAACTGAATTATTTCCTGTTTGCACCTTCCAGACTATTGTAAAGAGGCAGTCATAAAAACAATCGCTCCAAATGCAGGCATCGGCAGATATGAAATTTACGTATAAATGATCAATTAAAAAAGGAACCTTTTTTATCGAGTAAATTAGGTTCGCTGCATTTTAGAAAAGAGCATGCTGCACTGTAATCTAAAATTAGTACTTGATTGAATTTCGGATATAACAGACGGATGTTATAATTTTCTGGGATTTAAAAGACTTAGGAGGGGAATGTTTATATTTTATGTGCTGTATTTGAAGCAGAAAGTGCAAAGTCTTTCGTTCCTTCAGGTGAGTTGGTTTGTCACTCTTTAAGATGAGCGTACTAATGTGTGTGATGCGAGGAGTTAGACATGGCTGATAGTGTTTTGCCAATCTGGTCTGTGCATGATGTCTTTGTTCAAGCTAACGTGATACATGGCTATCGTTATTTGGATTTAACTGGGACTGTACTTAATATATTATCCGACCGTTATAAGCAAGTTAATCTGATCTCCCCTGAAGGGACCGGCCTTTCAGATCCTGTTGATATTAAAGATCCTATCGACGTGCAGTTTGGACCAGTGCGGATATGGCTTCATTATGTGGGGATTGATGCTCCTCAGAAAATAGAAAAGACTGCCCCGTTTTTGATGAAGTCAATAGCTGAGAAGCTGGAGATGCAAAAGTTTAACCGTTATGGGGTTAGAATCAGCTACTTCATAATGACAAAAGATGTTCTTAAAGCTGCGGAAGTTGTAAGCCGGAAAATAGTATCTTCCCCTATTGCGGAATTAATAGCGAATCGGAGGTTGGATATCCCCACGAATCTGGAAATTCCCCTCGTCTTCAATGATATGGAAGTAATTCTGAGGTTCCGTTGGATTGTTAGTAAGCCTGGCCCTGTCAATCCGGTCATTTACAGTGGTAATGGCCTAATTTTAGACATTGACTTAGGACAGCGAAGTGATGATCCAGCTTTTCGTAGAAACGATTTTGAAAAGTTAATGAGTAAGGCAATTGAGACTCATACAGAGTTACTAGTTAAGTATGGGCAGCCTCTTCTCAGAGGAGTTGAGTTATGACAACCAATAAACTAACTGATATGGTCACTAGCGGTGGGTCGCTTGGCAACGCGAACATTGAAACTCAGACTGGTCAAACTGCAAACTATGCCATTGTAGGCAATGAGTTTGATAGTCGTAATTTAGTCAAAGAACAATCAGAAATTACTATGGGGGAGATGGCATGTACACTTCGGAGCTCAAATATAAGGTTCAGTGAATATGATGCGGTGATGGCCAAGTTTCGAGCAGCACAGGCCAGTGCCCTTTTCGATCCTGAGGCAATTGGGTTACTGGAGAGTCTCACAAAAAAGCCATTGTTTGAGTTCGGAGAATTGGCTGAAAATCTTACTACTGAAATGTGGATCAAATTGGCGATATTGGTACGTGCATATTTAGTTGAGCCTTTAGAGAACGGAGTCAGGGTTACCCCAGAGGGTTCCCAAGCTCTTCAGAAAGTGAGTAATTATCTTGCGAGATTAGACACTGAGAACCAGGAAATAGAGAAGGGGCTTTGATGAGCATGCCCCAAGAGACACTTCCTCAGAGGGTCCTACGGGCTCAAAATCAATTGGGTGCAAAAGTATATGTTTTAGTATGGGGACCTGGAAAACAGGTAAAGGAGCAACATTGGTATGAGAAGCGGTTGAAAGTCATTGATCATATTCGAAGATTGAACAATAACTATGAGGTTTGGACGAGTGAGGATATCCTAGATGGGGTCGGGATTTCAGGGGGTGGCGATCTTGAGAAGCTTGAGGCAGGAAGTAGAGAGGTAGTACATGCACTGGAAGCGGATCTCATTGTAGCTTTAGTGCTTGGTCCACCTGAGAAGCAACCGGGCATTTATCGGGAGCTTCAGCTCGTATCAATAAAACGGGAACTTAGAGAGAAAACGTATATTTTTCTTCCGGACCAACCATCTTATCGAAGACACTTTACTTCAGGTGTTATCAAGAATTTTCGCGAAGACCATATTTTAGCTCTGCCTTGGGAAGTTCTGAAGAATTGCGAGCAAGTACGCAGTCGTTGTGCTTATCTAGCGGAGGAAGAATTGAAGCAGAAACTACTTGATCAGATGTATAGCACGCTTTGATCCTCTCGAAGTAAAGTCAATGTCAAAGAGAGATGAATTTCCAGAGAAAATAAAGCGGTTGTTAGCTGAAAGGGCGGGCTATTTTTGTTCTCATTGTTTGATGGGTACGAGTGGGCCTCATCGAATGGCTGGGAAGTCTTTGAAATTAGGTAAAGCATGTCACATTACGGCGGCGGCGCCTGGCGGTCCACGTTTCGATCCCAATATGACTCCTGAAGAAAGATCTTCAGTTAATAATGGCATCTGGCTTTGTCTTAAATGCGCAGATATGATTGATAAGAATTCAGAAGCTTATAGCTCTGCCCTACTGAGAAACTGGAAAAGAGACCACGAGCTCCGTATGAAAATCGGGTTAGAGAGTTCGATTCGATTTGTTCCCCAAATAGAGATTAGTAGGTTGTCCGATATTGCCAATAATACACAATTGAGTGTAAGTGATGTCAAACGCATTTTGGGTTACAAGGAAAATGAAGTAAATGCTATTAAGTTGAAGGAGAGTGGTTTCAGTCAAAATAGTATCGGGCGAATCCTATCAGATCTCAAGAAGGCAAGGGAATCTGGTAATTTTAGGCTTGTTCAGTTTATCGGTTCCTACGTGGATAGCAATTTGTCTAAAGTACCTCAACCCTGGAGAACTCTGATTGCAGGATTTCCAGTTATTGGTAATGACATATTGAGCCCGTCGCTTAGCCAGATAGCCACATTGGCAAATGAGTATCGCCCTTATATGTCCAAGTCATCCAGAAGTTCCTATCATCAAAGAGTACGCAAGTTGTTGGTTGGCGTATTGGCTGAATTGCAGGCTTTTTTTAATGATGCGGCTTCGGCAGACTGGTTCCCCCTCTTTGTAAATGCCTATCCTTCATTGAAATGGTGGCAAGATCCGGTTCGAACTTATGAAAAAGGCATAACAATGAGATATGATGATGCCCTGCTCGCCGGCAATTGGTTTTTCATGTTGCCTCCCGCATTCGGTAAATATTTTGGTGATGTCCATAAATATTGGTCTGGAGTTCTGTTTGACATGATCAGTCGTTTACCAGATCCGGACAAACAAAGAGGCAAATTACTTCCTAGTTTTCATCTTCGCGATGCAGTTTATTTATGGTGTTCTACAGCTCCTTCGGATTTTACTCCACCACTGGATAGAATCAAGCGGACAGTTGTTAGCAGCTCGGATAGGACTATTGCTGGATTATATAAATCAATAAAGGAAGAGCTTGATTCGCAACCAGACATAGGTATTGGAGAAGGAGGTAGAGAGTAATGGTCCTCAGTAAAATGAAAAGGTGGCCGTCTCCATTCCTTGTTTTTCATCTCGAATGTATTATCGGCAGAGCCATCACTATCCAAACATAGTGTCTGCTCTGCGATAAAATTTTCGGAGCGCAGAAACAAACCAGTGTTTGACATTATGTATTGAAAGTAAGAGAATCCCATTGCTTATCGGGAGGCAGCTATATGGTCGACATTGAGGGGGTTCAAAGCGGCCATTAATAGCAACGAGAACGCTAGACTGAAGGAGCAATAAGCGCTGTTAGCTATGCAAAAGAATTCATGATTGGAACAGAGGATCTCAGGGAAGCTGTAACCGCATTCCAGGAGAAACGAAAACCAATATATCTAAGGGAAAGTCACACAAATCCACAAATAATAAAGGGGAGGTAGTATGAGAGATTACGGCAAGGTATACAACAGCGCTGATGAGGCCCTGGCGGGCATTCCCGACGGTATCGTGCTTGCGGCGCATACCTGGGGGTTTTGCGGGACCCCTTCTCACCTGTTCGCCGCGCTTATGCGCACGGACATAAAGGATATCACGTTGCTCTGCCCCAATTTTATCGCGGTGGGTAACCTTGAGAAGCACCTGCCCGGACCCGCTTCATTGCTGCCCAAACTCAAAAAGGTTATTACGCCGGCAATTGGCGGAGCCCGTGCCATAGGAACAGATGACAAAGGCTTCTTGGACGATGCCGTCAAGAGCGGACAGATTGAAACGGAGGTTATCCCGCACGGGGTATGGATAGAAAGGTTGCACTCCGGCGCAATGGGACTTGGAGGCTTCTATGATCCTGTGGGCGTTGGAACCAGCGTTCAGACTGGCAAAGAAAAAAAGACTATAGACGGCAAAGAATACGTTCTTGAGAAATCTATCCGGCCAGATGTCGGTTTTATCAAGGCCCACAAAGCGGACACTTTTGGCAATCTCGTATATTACAAAGCTTCGCGAGGATCAAATCCAATTGTGGCCATGGCTTCCAAATTGACAATTGTGGAAGTAGATGAACTGGTGGAGGAAGGGGAGATCGACCCGGAGATGGTTGTGACGCCTGGCGTCTATGTGGACAGGATTGTGAAAATAAAAGAAGGTGATGTAGGCAGCGCCAAGCAGAAAAAGGACCTGATGCTGTTTGTCATGGGGGACGCAATACTGCGCAAAGTCTTTTTGGGGGTGCAGGAAAAAGGAGGCGAAAAATGAAAGAACGCTTAAGCGAAGATGTAGTTGCTATGCGGGCGGCCAGTGAATTGAAGCCTGGCGATTGCTGCAATTTGGGTTTGGGACTGCCTCAACTCTGTGCCGCATACGTCCCTGAGGGTGTCCGTTTCCAAGCAGAGAACGGCACTCTGGGTTATGGGCCACTGCTGACTGAGGATACCTGGCAACAGATTGACTATGGCAACGTGGATGCCGGGGGCAGGTTCTTCTCGGATGCACCGGGCATGAGCTATTTCGATTTCCTTACATCGTTCGCCATGATTCGAAGCGGCCGCATCACCACAGTACTTGGAGGACTTCAGGTGGCTGAAAATGGTGACATTGCCAACCATACCGTCAACGAGGCCGATATTTACGTGTTTATCGGAGGGGCTATGGACCTGGCCTGGGGTGCCAAGAAAGTCATCGTGGCCATGATCCATACAACCAAAAACGGCGAGCCCAAGATTGTTAAAAAATTGACTCTACCGGCAACTGGACGAAAATGCGTGGACATGATTGTCACGGACCTTGCAGTAATGAAAATTACTGACAAGGGAATTGTTCTCAAGGAGACGGCTCCGGGCTGGTCGGCTAAAGAGATCCAGGCCTTGACAGGGGCGAAACTCATTTTTGCGCCCGATCTCAAAGAAATGGAACTCTGAACATATTTCAATGCTCCTTGTTCTGACTGTACATGCGGCAGGCTATCCCAGGCTCAAATACTGTCAGGTGGGCCCCGATGAATTTATATCGGCGATGCAGTGCCGGCTGCTCTTTGAAGACACTTTAGATAGCTGCTGTCGTTCTTTAAAACTTATTATGTTTAGGGGTTACAAATATGTACGATTTAGCATAGATTTTACCTGTTAAACCATTATTGAGGGCAAGCAATAAAGGAGGAAAAATGATTGAGGTTTTTTTAACTAAAGAACAGAGGAGTCTCAGGAAGGAAGCGCAGGACCTGGTCAAGTGGATACCTCGGCAGCTCATTCTCGATATGGATGACGAAAAAATTAAATTTCCTAAGGAATGGATTGAAGAGTCAGGAAGAAGAAATCTTCTCGCAGTTAGAGCACCGAAACAGTATGGTGGAAGAGGGTTAAAGTGGGTGGATGAAATCGTGGTCATGGATGAGATCAGTAAACTAGGGGTCCCCCTTACATGTGTTTTTGGTTTAGTCTCTATTGTTGGTGAGGTCTTGAATGCGTTCGGAACCGAGGCTCAAAAGCAGAAATATCTCAAGCCGCTTGTTGCAGGAAAATTGTGGGCGGGTGAAGCGCTTACTGAACCCAGGGGCGGGTCAGATTTCTTTGGTGCTACAACGAATGCCAGAAAGGAAGGCAAGCATTATATCTTTAACGGTCAGAAACGTTTTGTTGTAGGAGCTGAAGGGGCAGATTTCTTTATAGTATATGCAGTGACCAGTCCCGGAGCTGGCCGCAACTCACTCAGTGCCTTCATCGTTGAAAGGGATATGGGGGTGGAGGTGAAGCATGTGTATGGCTTGATGGGAAGTCGAGGTACTGGCACTGGAAGATTAGTATTCAGAGATACGCGCGTGCCGGAGGAAAATTTACTCGGGAAGGAAAATGAAGGTTCCAAGATATTCTATCAAATGATGGTGCCCGAAAGGATGTCTGGTACTGTTGGCGGCTCTCGGGCCATTTTGGAAATAGCTGCTAAATATGCCAGCAAAAGAAAAGCTTTTGGACAACCGATAAAAAATTTTGAGGCCGTCAGTTTCAGGATAGCGGAGTGTATAACGAAGATTGATGCTGTCAGCGCCATGGCCTATGCCGTGGCTCGAACAGTAGACGAGGGAGTGGGTACCGCTGGTTACCAAAGAAGAATAGCCTCTGAGCTTAAGAAATTCTCAACCCAAATGCAGTGGGAAGTGGCCAATGAAGCTATGCAAATTCTTGGCGGCATCGGATACACCAGGGTTTTCCCTATTGAACGAGCGGTGAGGGAAACCAGACTATTGCAAATCTGGACCGGAACCAATGATATCATGAACTTAATTATCCAGCACGAATATTACAAAGAACTCTTTGCTAAAGTGACTGATGAGAGGGATTTTGAAGCTGATGTTGCCCTCAGTGAGAGGGAGGCCATGGAGGAAAAGGTCTACGAATAAAGAACCTATTTGGCAGTACAGCCTCGCCCTTCCATCCTCAGACCAATGGCAAAATTGAAAGATACCATCGCACACTCAAAGGGGGAATTAGCCAGGTGCCTTATGAGATACCGAGTGTGTTGAAGGAAGCTATTAGAGCCTTTATTGAATACTACAATTACCGTCGTTATCATGAAGGGCTGGGGAACATTACACCCTATGATGTCTATACTGGCAAACATCTCGAAATAATCCGAAAAAAGAAAGGAGGCTAAAAGCAAGACTTTAACAGCAAGAATGGCCTATAATGGAGGTGCCAGGAAAAGGAGCAACAGCCCTTAAAGTGTCAGTTATTTTCCAGGCTTGAGTGTCCTACTTCCGCTGACTACATACAGCCACTCTTGGAAAACCATAGTTCTAATCCGAACGTAAGAAAACGCTTTGGCCGATACAGTACAGATTTCAAGACCGTCACCATCCGGTGATAGTGTGCGCAATACTCGGCGTCGGTAATGTCTGCCACGTCATTACTAAAGTCCTCTTCAGCCCTGAACCGCTCGAACTGAACCTCGTCTTCAATCGTTGTAACTACATTCCGCACGGGCAGAGGTTCATATCCGCTCTTTTAAAATACCTTATGAGTGCTTTCCTGCTTAGCCAAGTATGAACACATACTGCAACAATAAATGACGCAAAATAACACAGCAATAACGATATGCACTGCGGGTCTGGCCAGTGAATTATTCCCGACAATTTCAATTAAACGTTGCGTGTGGTAAATTAAGGTGTCCCGGGAGGTGCAAAATGATGGAAGGCAGGCTGACAACCGAGGGAAGGCCCGGTTCGGCAAGGTTTGGCCGCATAAAGAAAGAGTTGCTCTCTACCAGGGTATATCTTTGCCCTGAGCGTGCTTACCTGGTCACGGACTTCTTTAAGCGGCACAGCAACCTCAAAAAGCCGGTGCTGGTTCGTAAAGCGGAGGCATTCAAGTACATCCTGGAAAACAAGTCCGTGCATATTTACTCCGACGAGCTTATCGTAGGCAACATGGGAAGCCACCGGATTTCGGCGCTGATCCAACCCGAACTGGCGGGCGTTTTCATGGGTACGGAATTGCTTTACATCGACCGTCGTAAGACTACGCCGCTCCAATGCTTCTGGAAGGACCGTCTGAGTCTTTTATTCAACATATTTCCTTACTGGCTTATACGCAATATGCCGGTGAAGGCTTTCATGCCTGATATGGGCAGGCTGCTGCATTATGTGACCGACCAGCTCAATGCCCGTTATTACCTAATAAACGAGGCGGGCGGCATAGGGCACTTTCTGCCCAACTACGAGAAGATGCTTAACCTGGGCGTTACGGGATATCTTAACCTTTTCTCCGACAAAACAGGTGCTATCTACGATGCTGCGCGTATTGCCTGTAATGGCATAGTGTGCCATGGAGGGCGACTGGCTGATGAAGCGGAACGGATGGCCCGTGATGAGAAAGACCCGCTACGGTACCACGAGCTCAAGGAGATTTCCCGGATATGCCGCAAAGTGCCTTTAGAGCCTGCCGAGACGTTCCGTGAAGCGCTGCAGTCGCTCTGGCTTACACACATGGCGGTTTGCCTGGAGAGCCTGAACTCGGCGATTTCCTTCGGCAGAATAGATCAGTATTTATATCCGTTTTACAAGCGTGATATGGAGTACGGCCTAATTACGCCGGAGGAGGCGCGGGAATTGTTGCTGTGCTTCACCGCCAAGTGCGCCGAGCATGTATTCCTCATGTCGGAGAAGCTGAGCCAGTATCACGGGGGCTACTTGGTGGTGCAGGCTGCTGTGGTCGGCGGCATGAACAGCTACGGCAACGATGCCGTCAATGACCTGTCCTACCTTTTTCTCGATGTTATGGAACAGGCGGGACTGCGTGATCCAAACTACCAGGTACGAGTGCACCAGGGCTCACCCGAAGCATTTCTGAGACGCGCCTGTGAGGTGGTCAAGAAGGGCAACGGAGTGCCCGCTTTGTTCGGCGACGAGGCATCCGTAAAATCGCTGGTTGCGCACGGGTACCCATTAGAAGAGGCGCGTAACTATGGGGTAGTTGGCTGTGTGGAGTTGGCTCTGCCGGGAAAAAGCTTCTTCTCAACAGATGCCGGGCTCTTCAACCTACCCATGTGCATGGAACTGGCGCTCAATAGGGGGAGGAGGATGAAGGGAGGGCCTTGCGTCGGAGCGGATACACCGGACCCTAAGCAATTCAAGGATATTGGGCGGGTGATCGAGGCTTTCAGAACTCAGGTGAATTTCATGGTCAACCGCATGATTGGCGATCTCCAGATTGTGGAAAAAGGCAATGCGCGTTATCACCCGACACCGTTCTCGTCGATGCTGGTGGACGGCTGCCTAGAATCAGGGAAAGACGTCAGCGAGGGCGGCGCGCAGTACAACTCGAGCGGCATCCAGGGAGTAGGCGTAGCAGATGTGGCCGACTCTCTGGCAGCTCTGGAGACGCTGGTCTTTGTGCAGCATAGGTATTCAATGGCGGAAGTCTTGAGGGCGCTCAAGGACAATTTCGCTAGGGACGTTGTCATGTGGACCGAACTGAAACGTGCACCCAAGTACGGCAATGATGACCCGTTGTCGGATGGCTACGCCAACATGGTGGCCGGTATTTTTCATGAGGAGCTTGGTAGACATCGTAATACGCGTGGCGGTCCCTATGTTCCCGGTTATTATACAGTCACGTGTCATGTGGCCTTCGGCGAGCAGACTGGCGCCCTGCCCAGCGGCAGGCGAGCGGGTGCCCCGTTTGCTCCTGGTCTGGGTCCGTGCAACGGATGCGACCGCCTCGGGCCTACAGCGATCATGAACTCCGCGGCCAGTGTGGATGCCAGGTTGTCGCCGAACGGTTATGCTCTGAACCTGCGCTTCGATCCATCGACGGTGTCGGGCAATAGGGGTACAGAGACACTGATGGCGCTAACGCGGGGCTTTTTCGAGTCGGGCGGAATGGAGGTACAGTTCAACGTACTCGATCCAGGCATGCTTGAGGATGCACGGCGCCATCCTGGCAAATACCCCGGCCTTGTTGTGAGGGTGTCCGGTTACTGTGCTTACTTCGACGACCTACCGGATGCGGCCAAGGAAGAGATCATCGCACGGACATGCCTCAAGCCGTGAATGTAGCTGGGATGACGTAATGGTGGTCTATTTCCACAGAAAAAAATGGATTTAGACAGTTAGTCAGTCAGGGCCGGCATTCCTGTTGCTCCATTCGCTTTCTTGATGCGGCCAAACGGCAGGAACATGGCCGGTATAACGCCCAACAGCACTATGACCGCACTGATAACATAATCCATTTGAAAGGCCGTGATATCGGCCCTTAAACTGACATATTGATACAGGAAAGTGATGGCCTCATTATGTGCTATCTGCAAATTGAACCCCATTTGCATGAGAATTGTCTGGACATAAGAAATCCAATGCATAGCCACGGAGGAGTCGGGGGTGACGGTCTGGATGATCGAGGCCACATTCTGTTTCTGAAACGTCTCCAGCATGGTGGCAAAGAAGGCTATGCCCAGCGAGCCGAAGATGGTCCGGCAAACATTGAGCAGCGATGAAGCCTGCGCCGTCATGCGCTGGGGCACGGCGGAGAGGGCATAGGTCATGATGGGCATCATGGCGAAGCCCATCCCCATACCGCGGATGAAGAGGATCATGCGCAGGGTATTATCCGGCATATTTAGGTCCAGCATTTGCAGAGATAATGTGGCAAAGCCGGTCATGGCCAGCCCTATTACAGCGGGCGCGCGCGGCCCCAACCGATCATAGAGCCTGCCTGCAAACGGCATGGTAATCATGGCACCGATGGCCTGGGGCAAGATCATAAGCCCGCTCAACAGAGCGGTGAACCCGCGCAGGGTTTGCAGGAAAAGGGGCATCAGGAAAACCAGAGAGAATAACCCTATGGTTGTGACGAAAGTTAGCCCTATGCCCAGAGAATAGCCGAATCTCTTAAACATACGCAGGTCCAAAAGGGGCCTTTTTACGTTGAGCTCGACCAGTACCCAGCTAAGGATACAAATGGCGCCCACTGATATCAGGCTGACGATACGCCAGTCATTCCAGTGCCAGGTCGGTGCATAGGAAAGCGCGTACAATAAGGCGCTAAACCCCACGGCCGCCAGCGTAAACCCTTTATAGTCGAAGGTAACCTCGCTCTTGGGAGTATCTTCGATCCAGGCCAATCCCATGAGGATAGCCAGGAGCACCACGGGCACATTCACATAGAAGCACATCCGCCAGCTCCAGGAGTCCACCAGGTAGCCTCCCAGTGTGGGCCCGATGGCGGGGGCCACCATCATGGGAATGCCGAAGATAGCCATGGCCTCGCCGCGATCCTCGGGAGGCACCGTAGTAAAAAGGAAGGTCATGGCCAGCGGGCTAAGAAGTCCGCCGCACAACCCCTGCAGCACACGAAATGTTATAAGTGAACCAGCATCCCATGACAGGCCGCAAAGGATGGAGCCGAACAGGAAACCGGCCTGGGCGAACAGGTAAACGCGTTTTATACCGAAGCGTTCGACCAAAAATGCGGCGGTGGGCGTGGTAATGGCCGATGCCATGAGGTAGGCGGAGATAACAAGCTGCGCCCGGTCGGCGGTTTCATTGAAAACAGCGATGATATGCGGCAGCGCCGTATTCATGATGGTCTGGTCCAGAATCACCATGAATGTGCCGGCGATGGCGATAAGCAGTACCTTGGACTCGCTGGTTCTCGGCATAGGTAGCTTTTCTCACTACCTTACGGATATCTTAACTTCTACCGATGTGCCGGGAATAAGGATATAATGCCCGGGATTTTCGACGGATATCTTTACGGGCACAAGCTGTGTGACCTTGATAAAATTACCCGTAGTATTATTGGCGGGCAAGAGCGAAAAGGTGGCGGCGCTGGCCGCCGCTATGCCTACTACATTGCCTTTAAGCTTCAATCCTCCCAGGCTATCCACCACTACATCCACCTGCTGGCCCGGCTCGATCTTATACAGATCAGCCTCAGATAGGTTGGCTATCACCCATGTGTCGGAGATATCGTAGAGCGTTACAATAAGTGTTCCCGGGCCCATGACCTGCCCCGGGTAAGCCCAGACGGCAGCTACATATCCATTAATAGGAGACTCAATGGCCGCCCTGCCGACCGGCGTATCATTAAGCCCCATCCCTGCCACCAGTGCGTTAGCGGGGCGCGGCTCTCCCACCGTGGCGACTTTCTGTCCTTTTTCGACATAGCTACCATAGTCTACATCCAGAGTAATCATCTGGCTGGCGCCAGTTGCAGTAATATCAACCCGTGACCCCGATATTTGGGCATTATCCGTGCTTACAAATTCGTAGTTCTGGTAACCCAGATATGAGCCGGTAATTATTCCGCCCAGCACGATCACAGCCACAACTATAAATATAACCCTGCTGCGAGTGTTGGCAAAAATCGATTTCATTCTATCATTAAGTTTATTCGCCATAGATGTTGCCTCCGTTTGAATTTGAAATGGCCATCATAAACAGTCCAACATTCCTACTTAGTAAGCTGCAACGATTTGGGCGGTGTGTAGCCTTTTCCCAACAACACCTTTTCCCCTTCGCTCAAACCGGATGTTATCTCGGTCTGGGTCTTGCCCTGAAGGCCGATCTTCACCGGCCTCTGCTCGACAATATTGGTTTTTTCATCCTTCCAGACGAGCACATGATAGTCATTGCTCTGACCGCTTATAGCAGCATTAGGCACCAGCAATACGTCAGTATGCTTATCTACCGATATCTCCGCTGTGGCTGTCATGCCACCCGCCAAATAAGCGGCGTCGGCGGGATCAAGCGAGATCTCAACCTTGTAACTGGCCATGCCGGTACCCAGCGTTCCAAAGGGTGATATAAAAGCAACCTGGCCTTGGAAGGCTTTGCCGGGCACAGCATCGACGTAAACTAAGGCCTTCTGCCCCCTGGCAATCTTGAGCACGTCGATTTCGCCGACTATCCCGGTCATCCTGATAGAGGAAGTATTGGCCAGGCGTGCCACGTAAGAATCGACGGGGAGTCCGGTCACAGAATACCTCTGGGTAATCATGTCCCCTTCATTCAAATTGACCTCCACGACCTGTCCGTCAAAGGGGGCCAGCAGCTCCGTTTTGAGCAATGAAAGCTTGGCGCGGTCCAGGTTGATAATGGCAGTCTGTACCCCTATGTTGTAATCACGCAGGGCTTTCAAATTTAGCCCTTGCCTGTATGTGGAGATGTTTTCATCCAGTATCTTGTTGGTTAATTCCAGGTCGTGGCGCACCGAGCTCAGAGTCTGGGCAAAGGCGACCAGATCGACGTCCTTCTGCGCGGCCATAGTCTGCAGCTTATCCAGCGAGGCAAGCACCTCGTTGACCACAGTATAGGTCGTGCAGGTGTCGACGGATGTCGCATCAGTCGGCAGGTGGGTAATCCTTTTGACCACATCGTAGGTAGAGGACATCTCGGTAAGCATATCCTGGATGGTGCTGACGGCATCCCCGTATTTTCCGTCTTTTACCTGCTGCTGGATGGAGGAAATTACATCCATCTCGGAAGACAGGCGCTGAATGGCCGTGGCAGCGTCCTGGCTGCTATTTATGGCCTGCCCGACATCATTTATAAGGTCCGGCCTGATCCTGTTGAATGCCGGGTCGCTGTAGATTTTCCTGGCTGCATCTATATCATAGTTGGCCAGCGAGATCTGTTCGGCCGCATCCCCATACTGGCCCGTCTGCAAGAGCGTCTGAGCTTTTCCCATCTCCTTTGTGGCAAAATCAAACCGGTAAAGGGCAACGGCATCACTGTAGAACGAAGGCACTCGCGTGCAACCGCAGCAAACGGTCTGCACTACGTTATTGATGGCCGATTCCAGCCCGTACTGAGCTGTCTCGACATTCTGCTTCTGGGCTGAATCGTCCAGCTTGGCTATCAACGCACCGGCCTTAACCATATCTCCCTTCTGTACATAAATCTTTTTAATCTGGGCGCTGTAGGGCTGGGTTAAGCTGAACATCGACGTATCAAAGTAGAGATTCACGGCCTCAGGCATCTCTATATCCCCGTTGGCACTGACCGTTACTTCCAAATCGCCGCGTTGCACGGCGGCTACCGTCTGCTGCTGGGTTACGGGACCGCTGCTGCATCCTCCTGCAATAATGGACACCGCCAGTACGACTGTTGCCATCTTAACAAGCCATATTTTACTCATATTAGTGGTACTCCCTGTTTAAACTTATGCTGAACAGGCCAATTATATTCAATCCTGTTAAATCACGAGCCATAATCTACCTTACTAACAATATCGGTAAAGGACTCCAGCGCGCCGGAAAGGGTCAGCAACTCATTCATATCCAGGGTAGACAGGCTTCTTCTGATCTCGTTTCGCATGATCTTTTTCCTGCCTGTAACGAAACGCCTTCCCTTTTCGGTTATACTTATTTTTTTAACCCTTTTATCGCTGCTGTCAAGTACCCGCTGAACATAACCCCTCTCTATTAGCTTGTCCAGCAAAGAGGTCGTATTGGGTTTGGATATGCCAAGCCTGCGGCTTATCTCTGAGGTCTGCAAAGTGCCCAGTCTCATTATCATAGCCAGCACATGGAACTGCATGTTGCCGGGGTTTACGCCCGCTTTGGCATGGGCAACCTGGAATATTTTACGGTAAAAAAGAGGAAGAAATATTAACAGGTTGTCCACTATGCTATCGAGCTTTAAGTCTTCAGGTTTCGCTGCCATTGATATTGAAATAGACTGTCGGGTATTTGTTCTATTTATATAACTTTTTTCAGCATATGTCAAAGTTTGCCCTCGAACGTTTGATGCTGCTATACTATGCGGCATTGTGGACTACGAGACTATTATCGGCTTGGAAGTACATTCGCAACTGCTGACACGCAGCAAGATGTACTGTTCCTGCAGCGCAGATTATGCCAGCGACCCTCCCAATACCCACGTCTGCCAGGTATGCATGGGTATGCCGGGCGTGCTGCCCACCATAAATGAGCAGGCGGTTATTTTCACGGTGAAAACCGGCCTGGCCCTCAACTGCAGCGTCCCCGAACATGCCAAGTTCGACCGGAAAAATTATCCCTATCCTGATCTGATGAAGGGCTACCAGGTATCGCAATATGACATGCCCATGTGCGTCAGGGGCTGGCTGGAAATCGACGTCGACGGCAAGAAAAAGAAAATAGGCATTACCCGTGTGCACCTTGAAGAGGACGTGGCCAAACTCACTCACCGAACCTCACCGGAAGGCGAAAGCTACAGCCTGGTGGACATCAACCGTGCCGGCATGCCACTGATGGAGATCGTGAGCGAACCGGATATGGCCTCACCCGAGGAAGCGCGTCTCTATCTGGTCAAGCTGAGATCGATCCTACAATACCTGGGCGTCTCCACGGGCAATATGGAAGAAGGAAGCTTCCGCTGCGACGCCAATATCAGCATTCGGCCCGAGGGCACTAAAGAATACCTGGCCAAGGTCGAAGTCAAAAATATGAACAGCTTCCGCGCCGTCTTCCACGCGCTGGAATATGAAGCTCAGAGGCAGCGGGAAGCCATAGCTAAAGGTGAAAAAATCGTCCAGGAGACGCGCGGCTGGGTTGATGACAAGGAAATCACGGTAAGCCAGCGCAGCAAGGAATATGCCCACGATTACCGCTATTTCCCCGAGCCGGATTTGCCCCCCCTATCATTCAGCCGGCAGATGGTGGATAAAATCAGAGCCGGGCTGCCCGACCTGCCGGAAAAGATCTATGATGAGCTGATTGCTAAATACGGCCTTCCGCCATATGACGCGGAGCTAATAACCCAATCCAAACATTATGTCGCCTATTTTAAGAACAGCATGGAACTGGGAACAAAGACATCTGCCAACGTGAAACAGAGGGCCAAGACCATAAGCAACTGGATGCTGGGCGAGTTCACCCGGCTGCTTAATGCTAAAAACGTTAAGGCGGAGGAGGCCCATAACAGGGTACCGGAGGCCAATTTCGTGGAAATGCTGGACCTGGTTGAAAGGGGAACTTTAAGCGGTCCGCTGTCCAAAACGGTCTTCGAAGAGATGTTCAACAGCGGCAAAAGGGCGAGCACGATTGTAGCCGAGAAAGGTCTGGTGCAAATCAGCGATAGCGGAGAACTTGCTATAATTGTAGATAAAATAATTGCAGATAACGAAAAGGCGGTTGTAGACTATAGGGCGGGTAAGGAAGCATCTTTGACTTTCCTCATCGGCCAGGTCATGAAAGCTTCCAGGGGCAAGGCCAACCCAGCGGTAGTCCGACAATTGATCGTCGACAAACTCGGAGGAAATTAATATGCCAACTTATCTAATCTTAGCACAGATAGTTATAGCACTTGCGCTTATCGCTGTGCTGACTTTACAAGTTAAAGGCGGCGGCCTCGGCGGTATCTTCGGCCAGGCCGACGGCGTTTACAGGACCAGGCGCGGCGTTGAAAAAACGCTGTTTCAGGTTACCATAGTCTTGGCAGTTATCTTTGTAGCACTCTCGATTGTTATCGTCAGGGTCAGCGCTTCGTAACTTCGGGGTATCAGCATGTCACGGGTTGTCACGTTGACGACCGACTTTGGCATCAGCGACGGTTATGTTGCCAGTATGAAAGGCGTCATACTTGGCATAAATCCGCAGGCTAAGATCGTCGATATCACACATGCCATAGCTCCCCAATCCATCCGGGAGGCCTCGTTCATCCTGCATACATCCTGGCGCTATTTTCCTGAAGGCACCATCCATGTCATCGTAATCGACCCCGGCGTGGGCAGCCACCGCCGGGCAGTCATTCTGAAAACGCCAACTACGACTTTCGTTACACCTGACAATGGCACCCTCAGCTATATATTGCACGAGCTTTCAGTCGAAAAAGCAGCGCAGGCTGTCCCCTTCTCCGACCAGGTTGCCAAGCGAGCGCTGCCCGAGGGGTGCGAGGCGGTCTCTATCACCAAGCAGGAATATTGGCGACAGCCGGTAAGCTCCACCTTCCACGGGCGCGACATTTTCGCCCCGGTGGCAGCACACCTCTCCCTGGACCTGCCTGTCAAAGAATTCGGTGAGAGCATTGAAAGCCTCAATGCCTTCCATGTCCCAGTCCCCTTCAAGGATGCCACCGGGCATATAATCGGACAGATCTTACATATAGATAGGTTCGGCAACCTCATAACCAACCTGAAGAGCCGCGATATACCGGCGGCTGGCGCGGCGGTGGAAATAAAAAATCAGAGGATAACCAACACCAGCAGCTATTACGCGCAGGGCAAAGGACTGATGGCGATCATAGGCAGCAGTGACTATCTCGAGCTTTCATTGAAAGACGGCAACGCGGCCGCTTTTCTGGACATAACTATCGGCGATACGGTTAAAATCCTCAGCACCCTGCCGCGCTGACGGCTATTTGGCTATCTTCCAGGCGGTTCCTTTGGCCGTATCCTCTATGGCAATACCCATCTTGAGCAACTGATCGCGCACCTCATCAGCCTGTTTCCACTCTTTGGCTTTGCGGTGCTTGTTGCGCCGGACGATCAATTCCATAATTTTCCCTTCCTGCGATTGATCGAGCTTCCTGGTCTCCTTCAAGGTGAAGCCGATCACGCAGGCCAGCTCTTTCAGCACCTGCTGGGCCTGGCCGATATCCATTCCCTTCTCGCTGCCACGGTTGATCTCACGCACCAGCTCGAACATAGCAGCCACAGCCTGCGGGGCGCTGAAATCATCGTCCATAGCCTCAATGAACCTGGTTATATATGGCTCGGCATCAAGAACTTCATAACCCGGTTTACCTTTTACTGAAAGTGCTTGTCTCATTCTGCGTATTCCAGCTTCCGCTGCATCGAGCGCTTCCTCGCTGTAGCGCAGGGGCATCCTGTAGTAGGAGCTTATGATGAAAAGCCTGATGGCATCGGCACTGTTGCGTTCCAGCGCCTGCTTGATGGTGACCAGATTGCCCAGGGATTTGCTCATTTTGTCCGCCCCGAGCTGCAGAAAACCGTTGTGCATCCAGATGCGCACAAAGGGGTCTACCCCGGTGAAGCATTCGGACTGGGCTATCTCATTTTCGTGATGGGGGAACACCAGATCCTGCCCGCCCCCGTGTATGTCCAACGTCTTGCCCAGATGCTTGATAGACATAGCTGTGCATTCGATGTGCCAACCGGGACGCCCATCACCCCAGGGGCTGGGCCACGCCGGCTCACCCGGCTTGGCCGCTTTCCAGAGAGCAAAATCCAGCGGGTCCTCCTTTTTCTCTGTCTCGGAGGTCTCAGTAACCCTCATATCGTCGGCGGTCTGGTGTGTCAATTTGCCATAGCCGGGGAAACTCTTTACGCGAAAATATACGCTGCCGCCGGCCCGGTATGCGTGCTCCTTATCCATAAGCGTTTGAATGACCTGGATGATCATAGGTATCTCTTCTGTAGCCCGCGGATAGATAGTGGCCCGCTCGATATTGAGGGCATCCATGTCGATGAAAAATTCGCCGATATATTTTTGCACCAGATCTTTCCAGGGTATATTCCTCTCATTAGAGCGGTTGATGATCTTGTCATCGATATCGGTGAAATTCTGCACATATCTAACCTTATAGCCGCGGTATTCCAGGTAACGTCTGATGACATCGAATGAAATGTAGCTTAGGGCATGGCCGAAATGACAGACATCATATACGGTAACCCCGCAAACATACATTTTTACTTCATTATCCTGGGGGGCAAACTCTTCCTTTTGGCCGGATAGGGTACTGAATATCTTCATGAAACACCTCTAGTTCAGTATGATCATTCTTCCAGCATGGCCACGGCATAAGCCGCCATGCCTTCTCCTTTGCCAGTGAAGCCCAACCCGTCGGTGGTGGTCGCCTTGACCATCACCTGGTCATCGTCGATTCTCAAAGCGGCCGCTATATTGGCCCGCATCTCATCTATATAAGGAGCGACTTTGGGCGCCTGGGCTATCAACACACTGTCGATATTTTTTATCATATATCCCTTAGTAGCAACCATGCGCCTGACCTGCTCGAGCAGCCCGATGCTGGAAGCGTTTTTAAACTGAGTGTCGCCGCTCGGGAATTGATTGCCGATGTCTTTCAACCCCGCAGCACCCAGCAAGGCATCCATAATGGCATGCACCAGGACATCGGCATCGCTATAGCCGTCAAGCCCTTTATCAAAGGGGACCTCGACCCCGCCGAGTATAAGCGGCCTGCCCGCTACCAGCGCATGCGCATCATAGCCGATTCCCGTCCTCATGATTTAAACCTTTTCCCGGCAATCATTTCCGCCAGGAGCAAATCTTCCGGCGTAGTTACCTTAATATTCTCGTATTCTCCGGAATATAATTTTACCCTGTATCCGGCCAGCTCTACTATTCCTGCATCATCCGTGACCCGGCTTTTAATCGTGCCATAAGCTTTTTTCAGAATAGCAGTCCGGAACACCTGAGGCGTCTGCACGGCCCTTAAACTATCGCGCTGCAAGGTTTGCAGTACCGTCCCCGTCTCATCGACCTGTTTGATAGTGTCTTTAACTACTACCGCGGGGGCAGCAGCCCCCGTCGGACCGGCCGCCTCGATGCCGTCCGCTATCAGTTTCTCGGTAAGGAAAGGGCGGCTGCCATCCTGTATGAGCACCCAGTCGCAGTCATCCACCAGTGCTAAACCGTTCTTCACCGAGTCCTGCCTCAATTCTCCCCCGGCACATATGCCGGAAACTTTGGACCACTGCCGGCCAATTGCCATTTGCTTGCCCTCGTCCAACTTATCTTTCTGTAAAACCAGGACAATGCGGTCGATCGATTTGCTACCCTGTAAGACATCGACCGGCCAGGCTATCAGAGGTTTATCTACCAGCTTCAGAAAGGTTTTATCCAAGCCCATCCTTTGCCCTGCGCCGGCGCTTACCACGATTGCAGCTACTTTCGGCACGCTATTCTAATTCCTGCTCTTTTTTCTTTACGACCTTTTCCAGACCCAACTTGAGGGCCACGGCTACATTATCAGCCTTGATTATCTCAATTCCGTCGATGCCTTGAAAGGCCTTTTTAGACATGCCGGGTATTATGCAGCGAGTGAAGCCCAGCCTGGCGGCTTCAGCAATGCGCCTCTCGATCTGCGTAACCGACCTCAACTCGCCGCTCAGCCCTATTTCTCCAACCGCCGCCGTGCCGGGAATAGACCTGGTATCTTTGAAGCTGGACGCAATAGCCAGGGCAATGCCCAGGTCGGCAGCAGGCTCTGAAATCTTAATGCCGCCGGTCACGTTCACGATGACATCCTGATTGTAGAGGCCCACTCCGGCGCGCCTGGTCAGGACAGCCGATATCATCAGCAGGCGGTTGAAATCCACGCCGTTGCATATGCGCCGAGGAGGACCGTAAGCCGAAGGGCTGGTCAGCGCCTGAATCTCCACCAGCAGCGGCCTGCTGCCTTCAAGCGTGGGGACGACGGCAGCGCCGATGGTGCCGTTCATATATGATTCCAGGAAGAACTGCGACGGGTTGGGCACTTCCATCAGCCCGGCGCCGCTCATTTCGAACACGCCGACTTCATTGGTGGAACCGAAGCGGTTCTTGGCGCTCCTCAGTATACGATAGCTGTTGAAAGACTCGCCTTCAAGGTAAAGCACCACATCCACTATATGCTCCAGCGCCTTAGGGCCGGCGATAGCGCCGTCCTTGGTCACGTGTCCCGAGATAAAAACGGCCACGCCGGATTTCTTGGCCCATCTCAACAAACGCAGGGTGCACTCACGGATCTGGCTGATGCTGCCGGGGGCGCCGTTGATATCCTCCATGTAAACGGTCTGAATGGAATCGACGATAACAAGCCTGGGCTCGGTGGACTCCAGCCTGGCCATGACATTTTCCATGTTGGTTTCCGGGTAGATAAAGAGCCCGCTTCCGCTGATATTCAAACGGTCGGCGCGCATCTTCAGTTGCTGCGACGACTCCTCACCCGAAATATAAACGACCTGGCCCCCTTTGGCTGCCACAGCATCGGAAACCTGGAGCAATAGCGTAGATTTGCCGATGCCCGGGTCGCCGCTTATAAGGACGACCGATCCTCCTACCAGTCCGCCACCCAGTACACGGTTTAATTCTTCAATCGGGAAAGCCATCCTGGCATATATATCCCTCTGTACACTGGCCAATTCGTGCAGGGGACTGCCGGCATCAGCAGGTTTCCCCGCCGCGTGTTTGGTCACGGCCACAGTACTCTCTACCAGGCAATTCCATTCCTGGCAACCGGGACAGCGCCCCTCCCACTTAGGACATTCCCTGCCGCAGTTCTGGCAAATATAAATAGTCTTAACTTTATGTTTTTCCATTTTTTATATAACGCTTACGGACATCGGTCAGCCAATAATAACAAAAATAGTCGCAACTTGCCCTTACCGTATATCGGAGTAAAAAATAGAGGGCGGGACTGCAGCTTGTTAAACTGGCCCCACCCCCTTCAATTCTTACCGGTAACCAACTCTATTTAAGGATTACTGTCGCTGAGCAAATGATTACTTTCGCCGGGCAATAGCTTGCTCTCACCACTCAGCAAGACAGCTTTTTCAAGCTTATGAATAACTATCTGCGAGCCGTCATAGTCCACCAGCACTTTCGATCCACTCTCATATTCGCCACGCAGCACGTTCTCGGAAAGCTTGTCCTCTACTTCCTGCTGGATCACTCGGCGCAGCGGACGTGCACCGTACTCCGGATCGTATCCCTTTTCGCCCAGGTAATCCCTGGCGGCTTCGGAGACCTCCAGCGTGATCTTCTTCTCTCCCATGGAGGCAACAGCCTCACGCAACATGAGATCGACGATCTGGCGGATATGCTCCTTGGTGAGAGCGTGGAAGACCACAGAAGCATCGATGCGGTTCAGGAATTCAGGCCTGAATTTGTTCTTCATCTCGCGCATCACGATGTCTTTCATCTTCTCGTAGGCGCCCTGGCGGGTCTTTACCTCATCAGCGTTAACGTTGAAGCCCAGCCCTTTATTCTTCTTGATCTCATCAGCGCCCACGTTGGATGTCATAACCATGATGGTATTGCGGAAGTCGACCCTGCGGCCTTTGGCATCCGTAAGGTGACCGTCATCCATGATCTGGAGCAGGATGTCGAACACGTTCTTATGCGCCTTCTCAATCTCGTCCAGGAGGATTACACTATAGGGGGTGCGCCTGACGGCTTCGGTAAGCTGGCCTCCCTCTTCATAGCCGATATATCCCGGAGGAGCTCCCACCAGCCTGGCGACGTTGTGCTGTTCCATAAACTCGGACATATCCAGCCTGACCATAGCGTCTTCGCTCTTGAACATGAACTTGGCCAGTGCTTTCACCAGTGCGGTCTTGCCCACGCCGGTCGGACCCAGGAAAATGAAGCTGCCGATGGGACGCCGGGCGTCCTTCAGGCCGGCCCTGGCGCGGCGTACGGCCCTGGCAATGGTTATGATCGCTTCATCCTGGCCCACGATATCTTCATGCAGCGCCTTCTCCATCTTGAGCAGGCGTTCTTTTTCATCCGTGGTAAGGCTGTCCTTAGGTATACCGGTCCACATGCTGACAACCTCGGCGATATCCTCTTCGGTCACCACCGGGGTTTCCTTCTTCTTAGTGTCCTGCCATTCCTGCTCCATGCTCTTGACCTTGTTCTGGAGCTGGACTTCCCTGTCGCGAAGCTCGGCGGCCATCTCATATTGCTGTGATGCGATGGCATTATCCTTGTCACGCCGCAGATTTTCCAGTGCTTTCTGGGCCTCGGCGATGCTGATTGGGACAACCCCCTTCTTGATCCTGACGCGCGAGGACGCCTCATCCATAATATCGATGGCCTTGTCCGGCAGGAACCTGTCGGATATGTAGCGCGACGCCATGGAGGCCGCCGTCTGAAGGGCGTCATCGGTAATAATCAGCTTGTGATAGTCCTCGTAATGGTGCCTGATGCCCTTCAAGATGGCCACGGTCTGTTCCACCGTCGGTTCGGTTACCATCACGGGCTGAAAGCGCCTTTCCAGTCCGGCGTCTTTTTCAATATATTTGCGGTATTCGTCGAGGGTGGTAGCGCCGATGAACTGGATTTCACCCCTGGACAGCGAAGGCTTCAGGATGTTGGAAGCATCAACCGCGCCCTCGGCTGCGCCTGCTCCGACTATGGTATGCAGCTCATCTATAAAGACTATGCAGTTGCCTGCGCTTTTTATCTCATCGATTACCTTCTTCAGCCGCTCTTCAAATTCACCGCGGTATTTGGTGCCGGCTACCAGCGATCCTATATCCAGGGTCACCAGCCGTTTATTCCTGAGAGGCTCCGGTATATCCCCCGTCACGATCTGCTGGGCCAGCTTGGCCACGATGGCCGATTTGCCGACACCCGGCTCGCCTATCAAGGCGGGGTTATTTTTGGTGCGCCGGCTGAGGATCTGGATGATGCGCTCGCACTCCTTTTCCCTGCCGACGATATTATCCAGTTTGCCGTTGCGTGCCAGACCGGTCAGGTCGACACCCAGTTGATCGAGAATAGGCGTCCTGGCGCCTTCCTTGGTGACGGCCCTGGCCTGGCCGCTGCCGGTATTGAGCAGCTTGTTAACCTCAGTCATTACACGATCGAGGGTCACTCCCAGGCTCTCCAGCACACCCGCCGCCGATCCCTCACGTTCCCTTAAAAGTCCCAGAAGCAGATGCTCTGTACCTATATAGCTGTGGTTCAGACGCCTGGCTTCATCCACTGCCAGCTCGATAACTTTCTTGGCCCTGGGCGTGAGACCCACTTCACTGGTATTCGGCCGGCCGCCGCGACCTACTATGAACTCCACCGCCGACCTGACTTTGCTCACAGCTACCCCCAGATTGGCGAGGACCTGGCTGGCGACACTGTCTTCTTCCGCGATGAGGCCGAGCAATATATGCTCGGTATCTATATAATTGTGACCGAAGTGTTGCGCCTCTTCCTGCGCACGAGTGAGCGCCCGTCGTGCACGCTCAGAAAACTTCTCAAATCTACTAGCCATAGCTACCTCGAAAAAGTGTAATCAGATTGGTCTGTCAATCCACTCTTTCATATGAATTATATGTTTAACCATACTTGAAGTCAAAGAGTGGCAGCTTCAAACAAGATCAAGGACGGGGAGATGTCAGAAAAAGGGCATAAAAAAAGCCTCTGGCAGTGGCATATTTTCCCAAGGAATCCCTCCCTCAGTATCGTCTGCGCTGAAGCGTTTCACTTCCGTGTTCGGGATGGGAACGGGTGGTGCCGCCTCGCTCTAACCACCAGAGGACTTAATGGAATATAGTTTATAACAAGATTTACGCTCTGTCAAATAGGAAAACAAGCTTATCTACATTCGCTTGAGTGCATTACCAGAGGCTGCCCTGCGGGGTCGCACCTTTCTTATAAGCTATGCCCAGGTGCTCATAGGCAAGGCGCGTGGCCACACGTCCCCTGGGCGTCCTTTCCAGGAACCCCAGTTGCAGCAGATAGGGCTCATAGACGCCTTCGATGGTATCGGACTCTTCGCTGATGGATGCGGCTATGGTGTCCAGGCCAACCGGGCCGCCGTCGAATTTCTCAATGATCGTCTTCAGCACCTTGCGGTCGATCTCATCCAGCCCCAGCTTGTCAACTTCCAGCTTGCCCATAGCTTCGAGCGTCACCTTGCTGTCTACCACCCCGTTGGCCTTGACCTGCGCATAGTCACGGATACGTTTCAACAGTCGGTTGGCCACACGAGGCGTGCCCCTGGCACGGCAGGCGATAAGCTCGATGCTGTCCTTATCGATCTTCAATTTAAGTATCTCGGCCGAGCGTTTGATAATGGCGGCGATAGATTCCACATCGTAAAAATCCAGCCGGTGCACGGAGCCGAACCGGTCCCTCAAGGGAGAGCTCATGGCTGCATAGCGTGTAGTAGCGCCTATCAGGGTGAAGCGGGGCAGATTTAAACGCAGGCTTCTGGCGCCGGGACCTTTGCCGAGGATGATGTCCAGAGCATAATCTTCCATGGCCGGGTAGAGTATCTCCTCTACGATCCTGCTCAAGCGGTGGACCTCATCGATGAAAAGTACGTCGCCTTTTTGCAGGTTGGTGAGAATGGCCGCCAGGTCGCCCGGCCGCTCGATGGCAGGACCGGAGCTTACCTTGATATTCACGCCCATCTCGCCGGCAATGATGAAAGCCAGGGTCGTTTTCCCCAGGCCGGGCGGTCCGTAAAGCAGAATGTGGTCGATGGCTTCGCCGCGCTTCTGAGCAGCCTTGATGCCTATCTCAAGGTTGTCCTTGACCTTCTGCTGACCGATAAAGTCGGAGAGCCGCCTGGGCCTCAGGTTGGCATCCAGCGAATTGTCTTCCGGGCTCAGCTTGCCTGAGACTATCCTTGATGATTCCTCTTCCTGCATTTCAGCTATATCTAAATCGGGGTTTAGTAGCATTATATCACAGGGATTTTAACACAAATGAAGCAATCAGATTCCAAAATGAAGAGTCCCCGCCTAAGCGGGGACCCTATTGTTAGTGCGTTATTGTTGAAGAGAGCTACTCTTGCTCGCCGCTGGTATCAGGTGACATCTTCAACGGCAACCGGGCTCTCGGAGACTTCAAGCAGGTTCTCCACCGGCTCCGAAAAGACGATGGGGCCATCATCCAGCAATAAATTGGACGGCTTGCCCAATCTCTGCGTAAGGGTACTGTTAGAAGGTATCAGCTTGCCGATAATTACGTTCTCTTTGAGACCATGCAGCCTGTCGGTCTTGCCCCAAATGGCCGCTTCGGCCAGCACCCTGGTGGTTTCCTGGAAGGAAGCCGCCGCCAGCCAGCTATCGGTATTGAGCGAAGCGCGGGTGATACCCAGCAGCACGGGACGTGCCACCGCCTGGTCGCCTCCCTCAGCTTCCATCTTGGCATTGATATTTTCGAAGTCGAGCCTGTCGACCAGGTCGCCGATCAGCAGGTCGGTATCGCCCGAGAACTCCACCCTCACGCGGCGCAGCATCTGCCTGACGATGGTCTCAATATGTTTATCATTGATACTCACGCCCTGCGAGCGGTATACCTTCTGTACCTCGCCGATCAGATAGTGCTGTACATCGTTGCGCCCGTTGATATGCAGGATATCCTGCGGGTCTTTTACGCCTTCAACCAGCTTGTCTCCGGCCCTTACGTAATCTCCCTGCCTGACCAGAACATGGCTGGTAACCGGCACTTCGTATTTGCGCTCGTCTTTATCTTCGTAGGTTATGATGACCTTACCTGCTTCCACCCTGGCCATACCGTCGACACGTGCGACCAGTGGATGGCTTTCTACGTCACCTTTAATAACGGCCTTGCCCGGCTGGGCAAGGACATCGCCACGCCTGACGAGTATATTATTCTCAGTGACTACTTTATATCCGGGCGGAATCTCGTGCTCTATGGGATAAGCTTCAACATGTGTGATGGTTATCTCACGGCGCTGCAAACTGCCGTCCTCGACCACTTCATTCATATTCACCGTTCCGTCGATCTCGGTCAGGACGGCCTTGCCCTTAGGCACCCTTGCTTCGAAAAGTTCTTCGACGCGGGGCAGACCCGTAGTGATATCTGCGCCCACCACACCACCGGTGTGGAATGTGCGCAATGTAAGCTGAGTACCGGGTTCACCGATGCTCTGCGCTGCTATAATACCGACGGCGGTCCCGATCTTGACCATCTCCGTCGATGAAAGGTCACGCCCGTAGCAATGCTGGCAGACACCCCGCTTGGAATTGCAGATCAGCGGCGACCTGACATTGACGGTCTTGAGCTGCGCCTGAAGGATCAGCTTAACTTTTTCCTCGTCGATCATCTCGTTGCGGGCGACGATGATTTCACCCGTCTGAGGATCCACTATATCTTTGGCTGCCAGGCGACCTTTCATACGTTCGTCAAAGGCCGGTAGCAAACCTTTTTCTTTCTCGTTCATTATGGCCGAGAATTCAAAGCCGTCACCGGAATATCCGCAATCCTCTTCCAGAATGATCAGCTCCTGGGCTACATCGATCAGGCGCCTGGTGAGGTAACCTGCATCGGATGTCCTCAAGGCTGTATCGGCCAGACCTTTGCGTGCCCCGTGGGTCGACATGAAATATTCCATGACCGAGAGGCCTTCACGGAAACTTGCTTTGATGGGGAACGGGATGATGCGTCCCGAAGGATCAGTCATCAGGCCACGCATGCCGGCCATCTGCCTTATCTGGGAAATATTACCTTTGGCACCCGAAAAAGCCATCATGTAAACGCCGCCGTACCTATCCAGCGATCTCTTTATCTCGTTTTCAATGTCGTTGGTCGCCTTAGTCCATACATCTATGGCCTGCGTTTCGTACTCTTCATCAGTGATCAGGCCCCTGTTGAACTGGTTTTGTAATATGGCGATATCCTCGTCACCCTTAGCAATGATCTTGGGCTTGGTCTTGGGCACTTCGATATCCCTGGCCGAGATGGTGGTGCCCGATTTGGTAGTATATTCGAAGCCGACGCGTTTTAGCTCGTCGAGCATGGTTACGGTCTTTTCGCGGCCGCACCAGCGGAAGCATTCGGATACCAGCCTGCGCAGGTCGCCCTTGCTGGTGGCGAAGTTGCAGAATCCATTATAAGGCTCGTGCTGGCGTAAATCGCAGGGTACAATCCTGTTGAAAATTATGCGGCCGACACTGGTCTTTATGATCCGGCTCTCCGGACCAGCCATGCGTAATTCCTCTTCCTGTTCGACGGTTTCCATGGTTTCCGCCGTTTCCGGGGTTGCTGGAATTTCGGCAGTTTCCGCGGCTTCGCTAACTTCTTCCATAACGGGCTGCTCTTCTTTTACCTCAGTACCCTTGATGCGAACCATGATCTCTTCATGCAATGCAGGGTATGTGCTCTCGCCGGTGATATTAAACATTTCATAGGCAAGGATAGCTTCGGAGGGACTTCCAAACATCTTGGGTGCCCCGTCTGTAGCGGGCTTCATGTTGGTCAGGTAATAACAGCCCAGCACCATATCCAGGGTGGGAGTCATGACCGGCTCGCCGGAGCTCGGCAGCAGCATATTGTGCACGCTGAGCATCTGCTCACGCGCTTCACGTACAGCCGATCGGGAAAGCGGGACATGGACGGCCATCTGGTCACCGTCGAAGTCGGCATTGAACGCCGAGCAGACCAGCGGGTGAAGTTGTATGGCGCTACCCTCGATAAGTATCGGCTCAAAGGCCTGGATACTGAGCCTGTGAAGCGTTGGGGCGCGGTTCAGCATCACGGGGCGCTCCTTGATCACTTCAGCCAGTATATCCCACACCTCCAACCTGGCACGCTCGACCTGCCTGCGGGCGCTCTTTATATTGTGCGCAAAGCCTTGCTCTATCAATCTACGCATTACGAAGGGCTTGAACAGCTCAAGCGCCATATGCTTGGGCAAACCGCACTGATGCAGCTTTAATTCCGGCCCGACTACGATAACGGAACGTCCGCTATAGTCAACACGCTTACCCAGCAGGTTCTGACGGAAGCGGCCCTGCTTACCACGCAGCATATCCGACAGCGATTTAAGCTTGTGAGTGCTAGCGGCGCTGGGCAGCCTGCCCCTCCTGCCGTTATCTATCAGGGCATCAACAGCTTCCTGGAGCATCCTTTTCTCATTGCGAACAATAATCTCGGGCGCCCCCAGTTCCATCAATTTCTTCAGGCGGTTGTTGCGATTGATGACCCTGCGGTAAAGATCGTTAAGGTCGCTGGTGGCAAACCTTCCACCATCAAGCTGAACGATGGGGCGCAGCTCGGGCGGCAAGACCGGCAGAACTGTGAACACCATCCACTCCGGCTTATTGCCGCTGCGCCAGAACGCTTCTACGATCCGCAGCCGTTTGCTTAATTTCTTATGTTTCTGGCCTTCGCTGGACCTGATATCCTTTACCAGCTTCTGCCTTAATTCTTCCAGGTTCATGGACTTAAGGATATTCAATACAGCTTCCGCACCCATACCCACCTCAAAAGCATCGCCGTATTTTTCCTTATAATGCTGATACTCGCTCTCACTCAGGACTTGCAGCGGCAGCTTAGCGATTTCGGAGAGGTCGACTTTGTTATCGCTGTCAAGATCAGCCAGTTTCTCTTCCAAATCATGCTTTTTGTCGGCGTTTTTCTCTAAATCGGCTTTGCCGCTGGGGGCATCGGTCTCGACCTCGCCCAGCGCCTTCAAAAGCTCCTGTTTTTTGTTGGTCTGGTACTCCTCCAGCCTCTGCTTGCAGGCTTCGGCATTGACGGAGACTATCACGTACTGTGCAAAATAAAGCACACGTTCCAGGTTGCGCGGGGAAATATCCAGCAATAGAGCCAGCCTGCTCGGAACACCCTTGGCAAACCATATATGCGCTACCGGTGCCGCCAGAGTAATGTGCCCCATGCGTTCACGGCGGACCTTGGAATGTTCCACCGTAACGCCGCATCTTTCGCAGGTCACGCCACGATAGCGGATCTTCTTGTACTTGCCGCAATAACACTCATAGTTTTTAACCGGACCAAATATTCTTTCGCAGAACAGTCCGTCTTTCTCCGGCTTAAGGGTCCTGTAGTTTATGGTCTCAGGCTCGGTTACTTCACCGTAAGACCATTCTTCAATCTGTGTGGGCGATGCAAGGGATATGCGGATTGCATTAAAATCGTTTATTTCAAACACTTTTTACCCCTATCTTAAAGCTTTGGGTATGTTAATAATTTTCTTCTTATCTTCGAAAAGCTGTATGCTCTGGTCTTCTTCGTTGAGCAGTTCGACAGCCAACCCCAGACTGCGTAGCTCCATGAAGAGCACTTTGAACGATTCAGGCACGCCGGGCTGTAGCACATCCTCTCCCTTGACCAGCGCTTCATAGGCCTTGGCCCTGCCCTGGACATCGTCCGACTTGACCGTCAGAAGCTCCTGCAAGGTATGGCTGGCGCCGTAAGCCTCAAGAGCCCAGACTTCCATTTCGCCGAAGCGCTGTCCACCGAACTGTGCTTTGCCGCCCAAAGGCTGCTGCGTAATCAATGAGTACGGTCCGGTCGACCTTGCGTGCACTTTGTCATCCACAAGATGTATGAGTTTCATCATGTAGATAACGCCCACGGTTACAGGCTGATCGAAGAGATCACCGGTCTTTCCATCGCGAAGCTGGATTTTGCCGAAAGTGGGAGGCACCAGCTTTTTCTCCAGATAGACTTTCTCAACCAGATCATCCAGGTCCTCGTTGCTAATATTTCTGTCTACGGTAGGCATCCCAATGCCCCTTTCCAGCTCAAGCCAAAGAATTAGACTGGCCCTTCTGGCTTCGCCTCGATATTTTCCGCTCTTATCCAAGACTTTGTCGGCATTAAACACATGCTCGCCCAGCCATTGCTTAACAGCGGCCATGCCCTGGGCATCCAGGCGATCCTGATTGATGACGCCCTGTTCACGGCACTTCTGCACGATCCATGCCTTGCCCAATTGGTCTTCGATAGCCAGGTTGTCAGCGCCGTCAAAAATGGGGTTGATAACTTTCTCACCGAAAATGTCGGCGGCCAGGCCGAGATGAGTTTCAAGTATCTGGCCTATGTTCATACGTGAAGGCACACCGATGGGGTTAAGCACAATATCAACCGGCCTGCCATCAGGCAGGAATGGCATATCCTCTTCGGGAAGAATAATGGATATGACGCCCTTGTTCCCGTGACGTCCGGCCATCTTATCTCCCACCGATATCTTGCGGCGCTGGGCAATCCATACACGCACCAGTTTAATTACATTGGCCGGTAAGTCTGCATGGTTATCACCAGAAAATTCTTTTACTTCAATTACCTTGCCGCCCTCTCCGTGCGGAACCCTCAGAGAAGTATCTTTAACTTCCCTAGCCTTCTCGCCGAATATAGCCCGCAGTAGTTTCTCTTCCGCCGTTAGCTCGGTCTCACCTTTGGGCGTAATTTTGCCGACTAGTATGTCACCGGGGCCTACCTCGGCGCCAACCCTGACCACACCCTCTTCATCGAGGTCCCTCAGGCTTTCCTCTCCCACATTGGGGATATCCTTGGTAATTTCCTCTTTGCCTAGCTTGGTTTCACGTGCCTCGACTTCGTATTTTTCAATGTGGATGGAGGTGAATTTATCCATCTTGACCAGCCTCTCGCTGATTATGATAGCGTCTTCAAAATTATATCCGCGCCAGGTCATGAAGGCACAGAGCACATTCTGCCCCAGCGCAAGCTCGCCTTCCTGCGTTGCTGCTCCATCCGCAATAACCTGCCCCTGCTTAACAACATCGCCGTGCTTGACTATAGGATGCTGGTTAATACAGGTACCCTGGTTAGTTCGGTAAAATTTGGTTAGGGGGTACTCATGTTTTCTGCCATCGCTCTTAATTACGATCTTCCGGCTGTCGATGGCCACGACTTCGCCATCTTCCCTGGCATAGACAACCTGGCCGCTGTATTTGGCCACTTCGCTCTCCATGCCAGTTCCGATAAGCGGAGCCTCGGGTTTTATCAGGGGAACACCTTGCCTCTGCATGTTCGAACCCATCAGGGCACGGTTGGCATCGTCGTGCTCCAGAAAGGGTATGAGCGCCGTAGTCACACTGAAAACTTGCTTGGGTGAAACATCCATATAGTCGATTTTCTCCGGCGGTTCCATCACGTACTTTCCGCTGCGGATAGCACCTACGCGTTCTTCGATGAACTCGTCGCGTATATTAAGCGGCGCATTGGCCTGGGCTATACATTTATTGGTTTCTTTGTCAGCGGTGAAATATTCAATCTCGTCCGACACGTACGGGATAATCTTAATCTTAGTCCTGCCTAAAGCCGCCAGCTTCTTGGCAAGAACTTCATCCACAAGGGTCCCCGCACGGGCGATATTTTTCTTTTTGCTGTCGTTGACATCCTGCTTCAGAATCCTGCCCACAAGCTTTTTCGAATCATTATCCATCTCATTATGAACCTTGCGGTAGGGCGTCTCGATAAAGCCGAGCGTATCGATCCTGGCATAGGTCGCAAGTGAACCGATAAGACCGATGTTAGGACCTTCGGGAGTCTCAATGGGACAAATCTTACCATAGTGGGAATGGTGCACATCGCGTACGTCGAAGCCGGCGCGTTCACGGGATAAACCGCCGGGGCCCATGGCCGATAACCTGCGCTTGTGCGTTAATTCCGCCAGTGGGTTGGTCTGGTCCATGAACTGCGACAGCTGTGAACCGCCGAAAAATTCCCTCATGGAAGCTATAATAGGCCTGTTGTTAATGAGGTTGGCGGGCGTAGGATCATCGCTCTGCAGGCTCATACGCTCTTTGATGGTCCTTTCCAGACGGATGAGGCCAACCCTGAACTGGTTCTGAATCAAATGTCCGGTCGTTCTCACCCTGCGATTGCCCAGATGATCGATATCGTCCGGTTGCACTCTTTCATTGTTTATCTGTATGATCTTGCGGATTATTTCCACCATGTCGCGCGGCTTGAGCGCACGCGAAGTCACATGATAGCCACGCTCTTCATACTCCAACCGTTTATTCAGCTTGAATCTCCCGATGCGCCCCAGATCATAGCGGCGCGGGTGGAAGAACATATTGATGATAAGGCTTTTGGCACTCTCGCCGTCAGGCGGCTCGCCCGGGCGAAGCTTTTTGTAGATATCAATTAGCGATTCTTTTTTCGTCCTTATCGATTCCGGCTCTTTATCTACGGTCGCTTGAATATATTTGTGGTCAGGGTTTTCATCGTCATCCTTAAAAAGGTCCAAAATCTTTTCATCTGTTTCACAGTCTAAAGCATCTTCCGGATCACCCTCGCCACTTATAGCGCGCAGCAAAGTGGTGACGGCTATTTTCCTTCTGCCGTCGATCTTGGCCCAGATTACGTCTTTACCGGATGTCTCAAATTCAAGCCAGGCGCCATGTTCGGGTATCAGTTTGGCGTAGCACAGCCGACGTCCACTCTCCTCCATGGTTGTGGTAAAGTACACACCTGGCGAACGGATCAACTGGTTTACCACTACCCTTTCGGCGCCGCTGATAATGAAGGTACCGTTCTCCGTCATCAAGGGTATCTCACCCAGAAATACTTCCTGCTCCTTAATCTCGCCCGTTTCCTTTATTAATAGACTGGCACGGACATAAAGATTGGACTGGTAAGTCATGTCCCTCTGGCGGCACTCGGGCACATCGTAAGTAGGAGGACGGAACTCGTATCCCGTAAAGGAAAGTTCCATTTTACCGCCGGTAAAGTCTTTAATGGGCGATACTTCCTGCAGCAGATCCTTGATCCCCTCCTCCATAAACCACCTGAATGAGTCCAACTGAACCTGAATAAGGTTGGGTATCTCCAGCACCTGCGGCAGACGTGCGTAGTTCTTACTCTTAACTATGGGCAAATATTGATTCTCTTTGGCTGCAGAAACGGACATATCTTCTCCTGTCGTGCAAATTCCCGATCGGTTGCGAACTGATTGCCAAATTAATTAACAATTGAAACGCGTGGATTTTTTATGCGGGAACTAATATTACTGTCAATAGGTTGGAATGGCATGATCGCAAATTTTTAGTATATCAATAATTCTCTTTTTTGTCAAATGAAGAATCATTACTATTTAATACATTCGATTGGATTGGATTTTATCGGGGCAGACCGGTTTAATATGACAGCCACAGTATCCTATGTTGTATAATACCGTCAGCATATATATAAATGATAGCAGAATAATCATATGACAGTAAATAGGCTTGAACTATTTCCACTGACGGTTCAGATAGGCAAGAAGAGTGATCATCTAACGATAGGCGGCTGCGACTGCACGGACCTGCTGAAAAAATACGGCTCGCCCCTTTACGTCTTCGATGAGGCTACGATAAGAAGTATCTGCAGGGAATTTGTGGGTGAGTTCGGCTCACGCCACAAGAATTGCGTGGTAGCCTACGCGTCGAAAGCTTTTACCAGCAGGCCGCTGGCTAAAATATTAAAAGAAGAGGGATTGGGCATGGACACGGTATCCGGCGGAGAGATAAGCGTGGCCCAATCAGTTGATTTTCCGGCCGATAAGGTGTTTTTTCACGGCAATAATAAGAGCGAAAGCGAGCTCAAAATGGCCCTGGACTGGGGCTTAGGCCGCATCGTAGTAGACAATTTTTACGAGCTCGAGCTGCTTAACCGGCTGGCCATGGATAAATATGTAAGGGCGAACATTTTACTGCGGCTGAATCCCAGCGTGGACCCGCATACGCACCGTCATACGACTACAGGCATACTGGACAGTAAATTCGGCTTCCCCATCGGTACCGGCCAGGCCGAGGCAGCGGTCAAGTCTGCCATGTCCATGAAAAATATCTCGTTGAAGGGTCTGCACTTCCATCTGGGTTCCCCCATTGACGATACCGACCCTTACAGGCAGGGGATAGAAATTTTGCTCAAGTTCGCCGCTGAAATGAAATCACGCTATTCATTTATTATGCATGACTTCAGCCCGGGCGGCGGGTTCGCTGTCAAGTACACTTGTGCATCTGAGATCCCACCGATCTCCACCTATGCCGAAACCATCACAGGACAACTGGATTTATGGACTTCTCGGCTGGGGCTGGCCAGGCCCAGGCTGATCATCGAACCGGGACGCAGCATCATAGCCAGAGCCGGGGTAGCCCTATATACGGTGGGCTCAATCAAGGAAATACCCAAAGTGCGGACCTATGTCTGCGTTGACGGGGGCATGGGGGATAATATCAGGCCGGCTTTATACGAGTCTAAATATGAGGCTGTCCTAGCTAATAAGGTCACAGCTCGCCTGTCTAATAAAGTTACGATTGCCGGCAGGTATTGCGAATCAGGAGACCTGTTGATAAAAGATATAGATATGCCACAAACAGCTTCCGGCGATATAATAGCCATCCCTGTATGCGGCGCATACTGCATCCCTATGTCAAGCAACTACAATATGGTCCCGCACCCTGCTATCGCCATGCTCAAAGATGGAAAAGCCAGGATCATACGCAAAAGGCAGAAGTATGCGGACCTTATGAAATACGACGTCATGAGTAAAGCATAAATGTGGCAAACCGCCGGCCAGGACCTGATTATTAAAATAATCAGGGATTCCATCAAGCTCCGCTCACTGGCACACGCTTATCTCTTTGTCGGCCCGGCTCACGTGGGCAAGATGACCTTGGCTCTCGACCTAGCCAGGGCCTTGAATTGCCATAGCGGCATACCCCCCTGCAGCTCTTGCCACACCTGCCAGCGCATCGGGGAGGGTAAATATCCCGACGTAATCGTTATCGATAAAAATGTCGGCCGCGAACCGAAGGACCGTAAAAAGGCCACTGAAATCAGCATAGATACCATCAGGGAAATGATGCAGCGCGGCTCCAATTTGCCTCCTTATGAAGGTAAATACAAAGTATTCATCATAGAAGATGCCGACTTAATGTCGGAAGAAGCCGCCAACTGCCTGCTTAAAACACTGGAGGAGCCACCCCACTATATACTGATTATCCTGCTTACAACCGAAGAGCATAAGCTGCTGCCAACCGTGCTATCAAGGTGTCAGAGGTTCGAACTTAAACCCGTATCCATACCGGAAATAGAGGAAAGGCTATCTAGCAGGGAAGGTATCCCTGCAGAAAAGATAAAGCTGCTGGCCAAGCTTTCCGGGGGTTGTTTGGGCTGGGCTTTGAACGCCCTGGACGATGACGGATATCTTATGAACCGCAAAGACAGGTTATCTGAATTCATTTCACTTATAGGACAGAACTGGGGCGAGAGACTATCATACGTGCAGCAGTTGCCTTCCGATAGGAATAGTGCCGAAGAAATTCTGAAGCTGTGGATATTATGGTGTCGCGATGTTCTGCTGATAAAATATAATTGTGATGGAGCGGTCGTTAATATAGACTGTGTAGAGGACCTTAAAGCCTGGGCCAATATGTTGACCGTTCCTGAAATAAAGGAATTTATCGATTGTTTGAACATGTCCACTATCAATCTAAATCGCAATATGAACCTGCACCTGTTATTTGAAGTAATCATGCTCGACATGCCGAGAAAGGAGAAGCGGGGCGAATACGCAATCAATTCCTCCCGCTAAGATAAATAATGTCAGTTATAGTTGGAGTACGCTTCACCCAAGCGGGGAAGATATACCATTTCGATACGGCCGGCCTGAGTCTCAATCTGAATGAGATGGTAGTTGTCGAAACCAATCGCGGCCAGGAGTTGGGAAAGGTAGTAGTAGCCGCCAAAGAGGTGACACTTGAGGAAAACGCCGAGCCGTACAAGCCTATAATCCGCATGGCCACACCGGAAGATATCTCACAGGCGGAACACCAGCGAGGGCGGGCCAAAAAAGCGCTGTCTAAAAGCAAGGAGCTGATAGAAAGCCTAAATCTACCGATGAAGGCCATCTACGCCCAATACAATCTGGACGGCGGCCATCTCATTGTATTTTTCTATTCCGAGAAAAGGGTGGATTTCCGCGAACTGGTGCGCAAGCTGAGCCACGAGCTGAGGACACACGTAGAGCTCAGACAGGTCGGTGCAAGAGATGAGGCCAAGCTGATCGGCGGGGTGGGCAAGTGCGGATGCCAGCTATGCTGCGTGTCATTCTTGAACGAATTTGTGCCGGTTTCTATCAAGATGGCAAAGGAACAGGATATTGCCCTCAACCCCATGAAGACGTCCGGCCTGTGCGGCCGCCTGCTTTGCTGTCTGGGCTATGAATACGATCAATACCGCGATATGAAATGTAAATTGCCCGACATCGGCCAGGAAATTCAGACTAAGATGGGAAGGGCCAAGATAGTCGGAAGAAACGTAATTAAGGCAACTTTTATGGCCGAACTTGAAACCGGCGTAACGATTGAAGTCCCTATCAATGAAGCAGTCTTGATAAACCCTTCACGGACTTAAGAGTCTGCTTCAGCCTACCTGGCATGCGGCAGATATTTCTGCCATTCTTCCCGGGCCCTTAAATATTGATACGGTATATAGAAACCTACGTTGCCAGGCGCCCTAGGCTGCCTCAGCAACGGCATACTTGCCTCGGTGGGTGTCCTGCCGGCTTTGCGCCTGTTACAGGGTATGCAAGCGGCCACAATATTCTCCCACGTGTGCTCGCCCTTGCGCCGCCTGGGAATAACATGGTCCAGCGTCAGCTCTTTACCTTCCCTGCCGCAATACTGGCAGGTATATTTATCCCTGTTGAATATCTCCATTTTAGTCATTTTGCGGGGATGGGAATGTTTGCGTACCAAATATATCAGCCGGATTACGGAGGGTATTTCATAACTAGCTGAGCTGGCGGCAAAGTACCCGCGCCCATTCTCCACCACCTCCGCCTTGCCTACCAGCACAAGCACCACCGCCCTGCGAACTCTGCAAATGTTCAAAGGCAGGTAGTTCTCATTTAAAACTAAAACAGGTTGGTTAATAATAGTATCGTTCACTTTCGTGTCAGAAAATATTTTAACAGGAAATAATAGCAGCCTCAAAAAAGGCGAGTTGATTTGCTAGTTCCTGGTCTTAGAGCGGTTGCGAGTGGGCCCGCTGGTCTTCAAGTCGCCACGGTAGTCCGTCGCAATCATTTCAAAGACCAGGCTGATGCTGGGATCAACCATGCGGGAGCTAATACGCCGATCTATCTCATCGAGGTTAAAATAGGTTGTGATGACAGTGGCCAGCCGTGCATTGTAGCGGTAGTTGATCAACTGATAGAGCTTTTCTTGAGCCCACGGCGTAGCCGAATGTTCGCCGAAATCATCCAGTATCAAAACAGGTATCTTCTTAATTTTTTCAAAAAGGGCATCATAGGAAACGCGGCTTTCAGGACCGAAGGAAGACCTTAGATGGTCGAGCAGGTCCGGAACCACGATAAAAAGTACCTGCTTTCCCGATTCACGCAACTGGTTGGCAATGGCTGCCGCCAGATGCGTCTTGCCGCAGCCGTTCAGCCCCTGCAATACCAGCCAACCCTGAGGGGATTTGGCAAAATCGCTCGCATTGCTGAAGGCCTTCTCCAGGTTCTGCCGAACGTCCTCGGACACACTGAGCCCTTTGCAGTTAAAATTTTCGAACCTCATGTTTTTTAAGAGCTCAAGGTCCAGGCTATCAAGGCTTTGCAGGCTGGAAGACTCTTTCTTCAATATCAGCACCTTGCTGACCTCGGGATCATTGATATGCCCGGCATAATCATTATCAAACTCTTCGACGGCCATGCTGGTGGTAATCAGGGTAGGCAGCCTGCTGTTGAAGCGATGCTCAAGCAAATGGTCAAGCTTGCTTTTGGACCAGTCCGTGGTACCGGAATAATTTAAATTATCCAGGATGAGCAGTTGACTATCCTTAATCTGCTCAAAAAGCTCATCGTACTCAATCTCGCTGTTGGGATTAAAAGCCGATCTCAGGTGGTCGAGTAACTCGGAGACGGTTATATAGAATGCCGGATAGCCCTGATTTATGCGGAAGTTGGCTACTGCACAGGCCATATGGGTTTTACCGCTGCCGACCGGCCCGACCAAAACAATCCATCCCTGCGGGTTTTCGGCAAACTTATGTATCTCATCCAGTGCAAGCTGGAAAAGCTTCTGAGAGACCGGTGAATTACTGCGCCCGGTAGGCAGAAGATTATCGAAGGTCAGCTTGGAAAGATTCCCCAGGTTGCTTAGGGCTTGAAGCCGGGAGGCGCGCTTATTGGCGGATTCCTGCCTGGCGCAAACGCAGGGTATCAGACGCCCGTAGTCAGGTTCGCCTGAAGGCATCAAAGGATGGATGAACCTGGTCCCGTGGCATTGGGGGCACTCGCCCTGTTTTTCAGTGCCTGCGGCCGGTGTGTCAGGACTATCGCTGGACCATGTGTCCGTATTTTCCCCTGATGTACCTGTCGGGATCTCTTTCTTTCCGAGAATCTCCGAGATGTTTTCCATCTTTTTTCCCTTCTCTTTCCCAGCTCTTCAAAATGCTGTGGACGTATTTCCAATTTCGTACGTTAGCCCTGATGGCTTCCTTGAAAGCCTCCTGTATCCAGTCCGCCGGGTATTTAAGCTCGGCTTCCTGCAATTCCTCCCAAAGAATGGGCGTGACCATCCCGATATTTTGCTCGTAGAGATTATATATATCGGAAAGTTGTTCACGTACGGATTCATCTATCTTCCTTATATTTATGTTGGGGATCTTCAATGTGCCGCTTTCTATTTTCGCTATGGTCTCCCTGTCGGCCTGATTATTAATGAAGTAGGCATCGTCATGCTGGCCGCCTTCTTCTATCGGGACATGAATCAGGATGCCCTGCTTAACCGCCAGGTCAAGCGCTTCCCTCAGCAGGTCGCCCGATTTGCCCGGCAAAGAGAACAGTCCCTTCATCAATACTGGGTCGTTGATTAACTCCTTATAGGCGACAAACCGGGGATAACCCTTCCTTCTGCTCAACAGGAATATCTGCATAACCGCCTTGGCTTCGGCCAGGTTTTCAATGCCCGGCAACACTTCGGTGAAAAAAATATTGGGCAGCGGTGTAACCTCCGCCCTGGCCGGAAAACCCTTGAAACTGCTTTCGCTCATAGTCTGATCCCCCGGGAAATAACTATGTGACGGCGCCGACTTCCACGATCATGTTATCGAATTTTGTCATTTCCTGTATGAACCTCAACGGTACCTCACCCGTGGGTCCGTTGCGGTTCTTGGCGATTAAAATGTGTGCAATCCCTTTGGGATATGGCTCCTGGTCACCATATTCCCGCTGCCAGTCCGCCTCGGTGGGATAAATCTTGTCCCAGCGGTGTATGAACATGACGACGTCGGCATCCTGCTCGATGCTGCCGCTGTCCCTCAGGTCGGATAGCTGGGGCTTCACCTGCTGCTTTAGCCTCTTGCCCTCCTGGCGGTGCTCGATGTTGCGGCTTAACTGAGACAAAGCCAGAACTGGGGCATCGATCTCCCTGGCAAGGGCTTTGAGCGATTGAGTGATCTCGGTAATCTCCTGCACGCGGTTGTCATTCCTGGAATCGCCGCGCACCAGCTGTATATAGTCGAGGATCACCATGTCCACATTACGCCTGAGATGCAGCCTTTTGGCCTTGCTGCGGATTTCGCTGATACGCATATTGGGCGTGTCGTCGATATATATTGAAGTATCGGCTAGCCGGGGGATAATATCACGGTGCAGCAGCTTCTCTTCCAGGTCGGAAAACCTTCCCTTGCGGAAATGCTGCGATTCGATATTGGCCTCGCTGGAGAGCATCCTCTGTATAATTTCACGGCGTGACATTTCCAGGCTGAAGATAGCGATACAAGCTTTCTGATTGATAGCCGCATTGCGGGCTATATTCAAAGCTAAACTGGTCTTGCCGATGCTGGTCCTGGCCGCCAGTATAACCAACTCGGACCGCTGAAGCCCGCCCAGGGCATTGTCTATGGCGTTAAACCCGGTCCTCAAGCTCTGCATATCTTTTTCGTAGGGGGTCTTGCCCGCCTCTTCGAAATAGGTGTTTAAGGCATCCTGAATGGGCACGAATTCGCCTCGGCCCTGCTTGTTCCTGAGCTTAAAAATGATGTCCTCGCACCTCGTCAAAGCGAGGTCGACATCCGGATCGGCTTTATATCCTATCGATTCAATCTGACCGGCCGCGCTTATCAGGCGCCGCATAGTCGAGAGCCTGAATACGATCTGAGCGTAGTGCTTCACATGCAGGGAGGTCGGCACTATGGAAACGAGGTGGCTCAGATAAGAAGCTCCTCCGATCTCATCGAGCTTGCCATGGCGCACCAGTTCCTGTGCTACCGTTATCTGGTTGATGGCCTCGTCGCGCAGGGAGAGGTTGTGGCAGGCGCTATAAACGAGCTGGTTTTGTTCGCTGAAAAAGTCCTCGGTGCCAATGATGGTATCGATCTCCGGGATCGCTTCGCTGTCTATGAGAAGCGATCCCAGGACTGCTTCTTCAGCATCCAGATCATAAGGAGGAAGGGTCTCTTTCATTTAACTCCAGTTATTCCTCTTCAATTATAACTGTTATTTTAGCAATGGCATCTTTGGAGAAAATAACTTCGACTTCGTGATTTCCAACTTTATGTAATGTATTTTTAAGTGCGATCTTTTTCCGGTCGATTTCGACGTTTACGAGCTTGGACAACTTTTCGGCAATATCGGCGCTGGTAATGGAGCCATGCAGCGTGCCCTTGGCGCTGGCCTTTCCTTTGAAATGCAATTCCTGGCCGTTAATTTGTCCGGCAAGTTCTACATATTCATCGTGCTGGCGCACGCGCTTTCTCTCGCGCCCTTCGGCTATCTTCTGTGCCGCTTTTACAGAACCCGGCGTTGCCGGCATGGCAAGCCCCCTCGGTAAAAGGAAATTCCTGGCGTAGCCATCGGATACCTCTTTAATATCGCCCTTTTTCTCCTTGGCCGACACATCCTCAATAAATACGACTTTCATGACTTGAAATCAAACTCCTTTATTTATCTTGTTGCTTTCTGTGGTGGTTAATATTATACCTAAATCGCCCCTTTGATTACGTTGTTTTCGATAAAATTAAGCCCAGCTACTGCGCAAGTTTATTACCGTTTGCGGCTATTGTGGAGAGTTACCCGTGGTGGAAATCGTTTGGCGCCAGGTGAACCATCATGGTGTTTTAACTTCCAGACCTTGCCTGCTTCCCCTCGGCCAACAGTTTAAATCGTTTTTAGGCTTATAGTCAAGGTCAGGCACAAGGTTATATACGCTAACATTCACACTCGTTTATAATATATCTATCACCTTTAATTGACAGCGCAAAAATACGTTCATTTGCTTGACATTAAACGTATCTCAACATATAATGAGCCAAATTTATATTCGTACCTACTATTATGCAAATTAATGTTGCACAGCTTCTTAAGGAGCCGGTAGGAGCAAAGCGCAACTATAAAGTTTATGAACTGGCCGGCGAGAATAGTGATACTCATGTAGCTGGTGATATCGATCTCACACGCACCAGTCGCGGCATCTTGGTTACCGGCAAGCTGACCGCTCAAATTAAAGGGCTCTGCTCCAGGTGCCTTTGCCCGACGGTTACAACTATTAAATTTAATATGGAGGATGAGTTTTTCCCCGTTATCGATATCAATTCAGGCTCGCATTTGGAGGTAACTGGCGACGAATTGACCATCGACCAGAACCACATCCTTGATCTGGATGAAGCTATCAGACAGTACATCATAATGGCAACCCCGACTAAATTGCTCTGCAAGCCCGATTGTCCTGGCATTTGCCCGGTTTGCGGCCAGGAATTCGCAAAAGGTGATTGCGAGCATAGAAATAAACCTTACGACCATCGTTGGGATAAGTTAGTACAGCTAGAAAAGGAGAGCAAAGTCTAATGGCACCACTTCCAAAGAAAAAATACCCCAAAGCGCGCCAGGGTAAGAGGCGCAGTCATCTGGCAAAGAGCCCCGCGGCGACGATCGAATGCTCGCGCTGCTACAGCTTGAAATTATCTCACCAGGTATGTCCAACCTGCGGAACATACGACGGCAGGGAAGTCATCGAAATCAAAAGCGCCAAAAGAAGAAGAAATAACCCCGCTCAATTAGTATACTGATCAGGCATTTCAAGGAGGGAAGTAAATGGTCGAGGAAGTAAAAGTTGCCTATGTATTTCCGGGCCAGGAATCCAGACAGGTCGGCATGGGACTAGACCTTTTCGTCCACTATAACGCGGCCAAGGAAGTTTTCGACGAGGTAGATAAAGCGCTTGGTTTTCCTCTGTCACGCCTTTGCTTTGAAGGGCCGGAGGAAGATCTCGCTCAAACAATCAACGCACAATCGGCCGTGTTGGCCGTTGACGTCGCTTGTCTGAGGGCAGTTGAGAATATCAGCGATTTTACGTTGCCCGCTGCGACTGTGGTCGCAGGCCATGGCGCCGGCGAATATGCTGCTCTGGTGGCAGCCGGAGTCATGAAGCTGGGCGATGCAGTCCGCTTAATTCGTGAACGTGGCAGGTTGATGAACGAAGCCGGCCGACGCAGGCCGGGTGGCATGCTGACCATAATGGATATCGATAGAGATACGGTAGAGGGGATCTGCCTTACCACCGGCGTCGAGATCGCGAACATCAACTCCCCGAACAACATCGTAGTCGCCGGTGAAGAACAGAAGCTGGCCAAAGCCAGGAGGCTGGCGCAGGTCAAAGGTGCAAGGCGGATGGTACCGGTTAAAGTCAGCGGTGCTTTCCACTCATCCCTGATGGAACCGGCATTGGAAGGCATGATTAACGCAGTTTCCCAGTTTAAATACGAAGCGCCCACCATCCCGGTGGTAGCCAATGTGACAGCCCAACCCATGAATGTAGTTGAACCTATCAAAGAAGAGTTGATAAGTCAGATCTCTCATTGCATCAAGTGGCAGCAAAGTATAGAAAGCATGCTGGCCAGGGGCATTACGACATTTTTTGAAGTGGGGCCTGGCGACGTATTAACCAAGTACATTAAGAACATAAGCCCGGGTGCTCTTACCTTTAATATAAGCAATGCCCAGACTACCAGCGAAATAATTACGTGGCGAAAGGGTGGTAGATAGCCAAAGGCTCAATTCCTGAGCTATCTTCAATTCGTTCCGGTAATCTTATGTCCAGGGGTCTACGGCATCGTGCACGGATCATCGCTCTGCAAGCACTATTCGAATTGGAATTCGCGGCCAATAGCCCCGATAGCATCCTGGAACGCACAGTCAAAGAGCAGGAATTTAAAGGGGAGGCGGCTGACTTTTCCGCCCTGCTTTTACATGGTGTAATCGATAACAAGCAGTTGCTGGATAGCACTATAGCCCGCTATGCTCCCACCTTCCCTGTGGATCAACTGGCTCCCATGGACCGCAATATCCTGCGGCTGGCCCTCTTTGAGATCATGGTAAATAAAAAGACGCCTCCCAAGGTGGCAATTAACGAGGCGGTGGAGCTGGCCAAGGAATTCGGTGCCGATACTTCCTCCAAATTCGTTAACGGCGTGTTGGGTTCAGCCATTTCAGAATTGCCAAAATAGCGCAAAAATGAATTGATAGATACGCATTGCACATCGTATAATTTATCCGAGGGATCATTTGGCCAAAATATTAGATACTATCAAGAAAATACTTGTAGATGAGTTGGGTGTGGATGAAACAGCTATCATCTCTTCGGCTTCCTTTATTGATGACCTTAATATGGATCCGGATGACCTGGCCGAGTTTTTTACTACAATTGAAGATAATTTCAGCAAGCAGGGCAACAGGCTGGAGATACCCGAGGAAGACTCCGATAATATTATCACCGTACAGAACCTGGTGGATTACCTGCTGGAAGCCGGGATCGACGATTGAAACCGGGTATTAATTCAACTGTTGTGCTACAGCAACATCGATTTCGTCAAGCAGAGCTTTCAGAATAGTCCGCCAATTTTCTCCCGCTATATCCATGTCGATCTTAATTTGCCTATTTCCGATTTTAAACGCCCTGCTTTTGGTCACATGTGAGAGCCGGCCGTCGGCCACAGCCTGATTATTGAATGAAATGGTAATATTATCCTCGTTCATACTGACGGATTCTACACCAGCACACATGGCTGCTTGCTTGAGTTGGGCAATATATAATAGGTTCACGACCTCTTCCGGCTGTTCGCCGAACCTGTCGACCATCTCCTCACCAATGTCACGAATAGTGTCTGGAGAAATTGTTTTAGCCAGCCGCTGATAGATATTAAACCTGGTGCGTGTCTCACCGATGTAGTCTTGGGGGATGTAAGCCGGCAGCGCCAGCTCGATCGATACGGTCGGTTCCTCGGTTTTCTTCACTACCTCACGCCCCTCCCTCTTAGCTTTGATTTCTTCGACCGCTTCAGCTAAAAGCTGGCTGTAGTAGTTAAATCCAACAGCCGCAATGTTACCGCTTTGCTCTACACCCAGCAGGTTGCCCGCCCCCCTTATTTCAAGGTCCTTCATGGCTATGGCAAAGCCCACCCCGAGTTCAGTGGCACGGGCAATCGTCTTCAAGCGCTCCCTGGCTTGCTCCGTCATCATTCTGCCCGGATCGAATAAAAAGTAGGCGCTGGCTGCATTGGCGCCCCTTCCGACCCTGCCGCGCAACTGGTAAAGCTGTGTCAATCCCATCTTATCGGCGCCATCCACAATCAGAGTATTGACATTGGGCATATCCAAACCGGATTCGATTATAGTCGTGGTAACCAGTACATCGCTTTTGCTGTCCACAAAATCACTCATAACACGCTGGAGTTTCTCTTCATCCATCTGCCCGTGTGCCACTGAAATTCTGGCTTCAGGCACCAGCCTGGCTATCTTGACGGCCAGCTCATTTATACTGTGCACCCGGTTGTGTACGAGAAATACTTGACCTTCACGTTCCAGTTCACGCAGCACGACTTCACGAACCAACCTGTCATTGAACTCGCCCGCATAAATATTAACCGGCATTCGGTTTTCGGGCGGTGTCTCAATCGTGCTCATATCCCGGATGCCTGACAACGCCATGTGCATCGTGCGGGGGATAGGAGTGGCGCTGAGGGTCAGCACGTCTACTGACCGCCTCATCTTCTTGAAATGCTCTTTATGAGCGACCCCGAAGCGCTGCTCTTCATCGATAATGACCAGGCCTAAATCTTTGAAAACAACATCCTTTTGCAGCAGCCTGTGCGTTCCTATACATATATCTATTGTCCCTTCTTTGATTCCTGCAATAACGTCCATTTGTTCCCTGTGAGTACAAAAACGGCTCAGTGCAGCAGCTTTGACGGGAAAAGCCTTCAACCTTTCGGTGAAGGTATTTAAATGCTGCTGCGCCAGGATAGTGGTCGGCACAAGGACGGCAACCTGCTTGCCATCCATTACCGCCTTGAAGGCAGCCCGCACAGCGACCTCGGTCTTGCCATAGCCCACATCACCGCATACCAGACGATCCATAGGTTTCAAAGACTCCATATCAGCTTTAACCGACTTCAGGGCATCGATCTGGTCGGTCGTTTCAACATAGGGAAAAGATGCTTCGAGTTCTTGCTGCCAGAGCGTGTCGGGTGAAAATTTCAATCCGCCTCCCGCTTCTCTGGTGGCATAAAGTTCGATCAGCTCACCAGCTACATCGGCAACTGATTCCTTGACCTTCTGTCGAGCCCTGTTCCATTCCTGGGACCCAAGACGGCTGAGAGATGGGGTCCGTTCTCCTCCCCCTATATAGAGGCTCACACGAGCCACTTGATCTACCGGAACGTAAAGAGTGTCACCACCAGCATATTCAAACATCAGGTATTCCTTCTCAACGCCAGTGCTGACTCGCATGGTTACCCCTGCAAATCTTCCGATCCCATGTTCGATATGAACGACCAGGTCTCCTATATTAATATCACTCAATAACAGGTGGTGCGGTACGGGCCGAGATTTAACCGCCCTGCGCTGCTTTACGATCCCGAACAGTTCCCTGTCGGTCATCAAGAGAAACTCTTCGTCAAGCTGCCACCCTCCTCCGAGGGACCCATGTATAAGTGTTAGCGAACCTTCCAGCGGCGTCTCTGCAAGATAGATTGCGGGAGCAACCTCGATATTATGCTCGACAAGAAGCTCTTTTAGCCGGTCAGACTGCTGGCTTACAATGATAACCCTCTTACTTTCACGTCTTAAATCGTTTAAGCGCTCTGCAAAAGCAGCGAACCTGGCTACAAAATCGGGCGCCGGTTTAATCGGTAGAGCGTAATCTTTACCGCTCAGTTCGACGTCATCCCAGACGCGGAGCCGGATAACCCGGTTAAGGGCTTCTATCCTGGCCGCTATCTCTTCCCAGACAAAATAGGCTGTCGCCCCACCAGCTTCGCTGCTTTCATGATCGTCGGAGGACTTCAAATCGCGGGCTTCTTCTTCAATTCTCCTTATCTCTTTTTCAATCTGCTGGGGATCGTCAAGAATCAAAATGGCCTTCTCTGGCAGATAATCCAGAATATTGGCATTACCTGATGCAGAAACATCCTGTGAAGGCAATATGGTTACCGATGCAAGTTGCGCCTGCGAGCGCTGCGTCCTGGGATCGTATTCTCTGATGCTGTCCACTTCATTGCCGAAGAGCTCAATGCGCACTGGCATTTCACGGCCTGCAGGGTAGACATCCACGATGCCACCCCGTTTTAAAAAAGTGCCGGGTATCTCAACCACTTCTTCATATTTGTAGCCAATGGACTGCAGACGCTCAAGCAACTCTGCCTGACGTACACGGCTGCCCTTTTCCAACGCAAGGTGACCTGATTGAATCTCATCTTTTCCGGCAGACTTGACGGCCAGCGCCAGCGCGCTGGTAACTACAAATGGGCTCTTGCTGTTATCACCTTCGCTGCCATAACCAGAAAGAAGGGCCAACACTTTCATGCGATCCGAAGTTATTACAGGATCTAATGCAGATGTTCCACCCAGTAAACCGATTTCAGGGAAAAAGCTTGCGGCGCTCTCAGTCGGTAACCAGAGCTTCGTCTGTTCGCAGATCCTGGCCGCCGAATCGGGATGGGCGGTAACCAGCAACACGGGCATGCCAAGCGTGTTGTAAATTGAAGCGGCAAAATAGCTGTATGCCTGCTCAGGCAGGCGCAGGGTGAGCCTGCTCCGCGCATCTTTTTGCAGCTGGTCTGAGATACGCTTGAAGTCCGGCAGCTTTTGAATTATATTGCTTAAGTAATATAAGTTCACAGTCAAACACATACGGGGCTGTCCCCAACCGGGACAGCCCTCGATACGATTTTAGCATAGCTTTTACAGGGTAACAAAGGGAGAAAAGTCGGTTTTTTGCGTGCCGGTTTGAGTTAAAACACGGATTCGTATATTATTTGCTGGACTCCGCATGCATTATCAGGAATAAAAGAAAGTTCGATGAACTGTCTGGATAAAGGTATAACGGATAAGAGACTCAGCGACGGGTTAAAACTTCTCATAAGCCTAACCGTCTGTATAGGGGCTGGGCTGATAGGATCTCTTTTCACGCGCGGATCGATCCCCACCTGGTATTCGCTGCTGCAAAAGCCATCCTTTACTCCTCCCTCGTGGTTGTTCGCGCCTGTCTGGTTCTTGCTATATATACTTATGGGAATTTCTGCGTTCCTTATCTGGCGCAAAGGTTTCCGGCAGTTCCAGGTCAGGGAAAGCATAATAATCTTCACAGTCCAATTATTTCTAAATGCTCTGTGGTCTTACGCCTTCTTCGGTTTAAAATCACCGCTGATAGGACTTCTGGTAATTGTGCCCTTGTGGACGGCCATCCTTCTGACCATGCTTAATTTCTACAAGGTCTCAAAAACTGCATCATTGCTGCTGATCCCCTATATTCTATGGGTAAGTTACGCTACCGTGCTCAACTTCTGGTTCTATCTGTTGAATCCCTGATATTAGGGAGCGGACGCTTATGAAAATCGGCGTTTGTGGAATAGCTTGTGAAAAATGTCCCAGGGTGACCAAAGGCAGTTGTCCCAACGGAGAAACAGGTTGCATACCAAGGGAAAATCCTTTCTGCAAAATAGCTTCCTGCGCCTTCGTTAAGAATTTCAGGCTCTGCTTCGAATGCTCTGATTTTCCCTGTGAAGTGACCAAAACGGGACCTGTTAGCTACGGGTACTGCACTTATCTCGCTGGTAAAGATGCTTAGATGGTCAAGTTAAAGGACTACCTGCCCCAAATTGAGGACCTGATCGATAGGGCCCTCGAAGAAGACCTGGCCGCAGGCGACATCACCACAGATTCGTTAATTCCGCCGCACGCCAAGGGCAAAGCAAGCTTAATATCCAAGTCTACAGGGATACTGACAGGCATCGAAATGGCCGGCATGGTATTTCTCAAAGTAGACCCCTTTTTAAAATTCTCAGTACTTATTGCTGACGGAGCTGCCGTAAAACCGAACGATGTCCTGGCTACCGTTTCAGGGAATATCGCCTATATATTGAAGGCCGAAAGGACCGCTTTGAACTTCCTTCAGCATCTCAGCGGTGTTGCCACGCTGACAGCCCGGTATGTTGAACTGGTAAAAGGGTTGCCGGTGAAAATCCTGGACACCCGAAAAACCGTTCCGGGCCTGAGGACCCTCGAAAAGTACGCTGTCTCGGTGGGCGGCGGTACTAATCATCGCCTGGGCCTGGGCGATCTGGTATTGATCAAGGATAACCACATAGCCATTCTTCATAAACGCGGCCTGGATATCAAAGAGATCATCCGGCAATCGCACAGAAAAGTAACCCCAGATATCAAGGTTGAAATAGAGACCACCAATCCCGAGGATGCCGTGGCAGCAGCCAACGCTGGTGCAGACATCGTAATGCTGGATAATATGAGTTTGGATGATATGCATAGAGCCGTAGAACTGGTAAATCATAAAGCAATCCTGGAAGCCTCGGGAGGCGTAAACCTCGATACGGTACGTGCAATTGCGGAAACGGGAGTGGACTGGATTTCGGTGGGGGCACTGACACATTCCGCCCGGGCACTGGACATCAGCCTCGAATTAGTTGAGTTTTAAGCTACAAAGTATAAGAGCAGCGACTATTTTACTATTTTGTTTATCTTCAGTGTTCATGCTTGTGCTCATGTAAGTGCAGATGGCGGTGCACAAGGTCTTTATGCCTGTGCGAATGTTCATGGACAAGGTTGTTGCGCAGAAGAAAATCAGAATCAGAGAGGAACTCTTCCGGCTTTCCGTCAACTACAATATGATGGCCGGCTCCCATAACTATTATGCGGGTAGCAACCTCTTCTACCACGTCTAAATCCTGCGTGCTGAAGACCAGTGTCTTATCTTTGTCCGCCCACTGCAACAGGAAATCAATAAGATTTCCCTGGCTCCAGGGGTCAAGGCCTGTAGTTGGCTCATCGAGCAGCAACACTTGAGGACGCAACGATAATACGGAGGCCAGTGACACCTTCTTTTTCTCGCCACCAGATAACAGATAGGGAGGGCGCTCTTTAAGGCTGCTTATATCCAGCAGTTCCAGTGCTTCATTGGCCCTGGATATCACTTTATCCTTAGGAATGCCCAGCTGCAGAGGGCCAAAGGTTACTTCGTCCCAGACTGTCGGGGAGAAGAGTTGAACATCGGGGTCCTGGAATACCAGCCCGACGCGGCGGCGAAATCCGGCAGCCATATCTCCGGTTTCCAATACCTTCTCAGATAGATTCACCCCGAACGCCAGCAACTCGCCGGAAGTGGGAAATAGCAGCCCGTCAAGAAGTTTGAGCAGAGTGCTCTTACCGGAACCATTGGCCCCCACCATGGCCACAAGCTCGCCCGCCCCAATATCAAAGCATATTTCCCTTAAAGCTGCAATACCCCCGGGATAATCATAGTCCAGGTTCTTCGCCCTATAGATAAAGGTACTATCCACTGAACTCACAGGTAAATACCCCATAACGCAAATGATATGGCAGCGAGGCTAAAAGCCATCCAGATAAAGTCCCGACCCCTTAAACTAAGTTCGGTTAAGACACGTATTTCGCCCTGGTAACCCCGTGACAGCATGGCCAGGTAGACCTCCTCGCTCAAATATTGTGATTTGACCAAGGTTGTAGCCAGGGCCCGCCCCAGCCACCACCTGTTTTCCGCTCCAGAGAAGCCGCCTATAGTACGGCTCTGCCTTGCCAGGAACATGGAGTTGGCGGTATGCAGCAACAGGAATATATAGCGATAAGTCATTCCCAGGACATCCACTATTAGCGACGGCAAACGAAGGCAGCGCAAGGCCACCAGGAATTTTGTCCAGGGCGTGGTAAAAATTAGAAGCAAGCCCAGGGAGAGGGAATCAACAACCCTCATAATGAGGAGCCCTGCGGTACGCGCCCCCTGTACAGTGATCACGGCCTTGCCGGCTATGGATACGAGCGGAGCACCCGGTGTAATAAAAAGTGCCGGGATGGCAATCACAGCAGTAAATATCGGCATGAATATTAATAGCCGTTTGAGAAAAAATGCCATCGGTATTTTTGATAACAGGACCAAAACCAGGGACAGGATAAAAAAGACTATTAAGATGGGGAAATCCTGTGCCATCCCGACAAGGATAATAAAGAGCATTAAAGTTACCACTTTTATCCTTGGATCAAGGCCCTGCATTAATCCAGGGGCGTGGCAGAGATCTTCAGTTACAACTATCGATTCCAAAGCTTGCGTAAAGCCGGCGATATTCCTGGCGAGAAAACCTCCACCGGTCACGCCTCAGATACCCCCTTGGAAGCCGGGTTTTGTTTGGCTATATTCTTGCGGCTGATCCAGCGGCCCAGTAACCAGAGCAGCAAGCCCACAATGACAATGCCGACCAGAGCTGAGATAATATATCCCACGATATCCCCTGTCCCCGGAACAGTATAGTCCGGCAGCGGAGCATGCCAGAGTTCCGACATACTAGCCAGGCCCTGCGGTATATATCCTAAGATCTCCTTTAGCTCATCTGCTCCCCATTCGGCCCAGGCTGTTCCAGCGGCCAGCAACCCCAGAGGGGTGGCAAATGCCAGAACTACCAATGCCCCTGCCCAAACGAACCACAGCTTGCCCTCGCTCTTTTGCGAAGCTTCCCTGCTGAGCAGAGCGACGTGAGACTTTTGCAAATAGAAGAAGACCAGTCCGGTCACAATGGCTTCAACGGGGCCGGCTATAGCCAGATGGCCGATTGCCATGGCAGGTATAGCCACGTTCAGACCGTAAGGAGCATACAGGGGAGTGCCGTCCGCCGTGTGAAATAGGAGCGGCTGAATACCGAGCTCAAGTCCTGCCACTAAAGAAGCGGCGATTATACTTAAATAGCTGCCGACGATGGCGCCCACCAGCCGGCGTGTGGAGTTAACATCCGAATTGCCGCTTATCACCTTATATATAAAATAGCCGACCATGGGTAAAACCACGGCCATATTGAAACAGTTAGCGCCGAAACTTGTCAGGCCGCCGTCCCCGAATAATAAAGCCTGGATGGCCAGCACAACCGACACGCTCAATACCGCCGCCCACGGGCCAAGCACTATCGCTACCAGTGTTCCGCCTACAGCATGACCGGTGGTGCCTCCGGGCAAAGGAACATTAAACATCATTAATATAAAGGAAAAGGCAGAGAACATGGCCAGCGCCGGAACAGTCCGGTGAGTCAGGACCTTACGCACACGTTGAACGGCTACATACCCAAAAGGTGCCGAGATAACGTACATGGTCCCGCACGTGGCAGGGCTGAGGTAACCATCGGGTATATGCATGGGGATCCTCCTGGTGGTTTTAAATTAGATTTTTTTCTGGCACTTCGAACACAGCCCGAAAATAGCGAGGTGATTGATATCGGCTTTAAACCCGTGATTCTTAATCAGAGACCGCTTCAGCGGCTCAAGGTCGGATTCCGGCAGATCGAACATGCTGCCGCATTTGGTACAGACCAGATGGTGATGCCTGCTGTTTTCCCTGGCATGGTAACGCACTACGCCGTCACCCATGCTTATTTCGGCAGCCAATCCGAGCTCTTTCAGCAACTCAAGCGTGCGGTAGACTGTGGAAATATTGGCATAGGGGTATTTCTCTCGAACACGCTCGAAAATCTCTTCGGCGCTGATATGGCGTTTGGCCCCATGGAGCGCATCCACTACCATGATGCGCTGCGGTGTAAGCCGGTACCCTTTCTCTAATAAAGCTTTTGTGCAACTCATAATGCAACTATTATGGCAGAGAAAAGATGTAATTGCAATTAGTCGCAATTGATAGTGGTTGCTTATGCAGCCAGTTTGTCTTTACTGTCCAGCAGTATGGTAACCGGGCCGTCATTGAGAATTTTTACCAGCATATGGGCGCCGAAGCTACCTGTTTCAACCTTGAGCCCGGATTCGCTAACCTTATTAATAAAATAGTTGTAAAGAGATTCGGCCCTATCGAGCAGCGCTGCCGAAGCAAAGCTGGGGCGGCGGCCTTTTTTGGTATCCGCCAGCAGCGTAAACTGGCTTATGACCAGCAGCCCGGCCTTGACCTGGAGCGCAGACAGGTTAAATTTACTTTTGGCATCGCTGAAAACTCTCAGGTTCACAATCTTATCCGCAAGGTAATCGGCATCTTTTTCCGAATCGTCCGCAGCTACACCCAGGAGGACCACAAACCCAGGCCCTATCCCGCCCAATTCCTTGCCATCCACCGTGACGGTTGCCTCTGTTACCCTTTGCAATAGCGCTTTCACAATATTCCTCCAGCAATTCTGCCGGCAATATTGTAGTAAATCGGATGATTGTAAACAAAAGTTGATGGTGCTAATATTATCGGGCTCAAAGCACCGGCTTATAAATCCCATCAGGGGTTAGCTATTCGTATTTCATCTGATTGACACCCCAGGAGGCTTGGGCTACAATCACATTTAAGCCGTCTGCTCTGGAGATCTCTTATGAAAGAAATGCAAATCGACAGCATACGGGTCAGCCTGATGAATTACCAACACGTGGTAATCCTCAAGGAAAGGCAAACCGACCGCTATCTTCCCATCTGGATAGGTCCCGCCGAGGCGGATGCCATTTCCATGAAGCTTCAGAACGTAGATGTATCTAGGCCGATGACGCATGACCTGCTGAAAAATACTATTTTTGCTCTCGAGTCTCTATCCGGCACGACCATCAACAGGATCGTGGTCAACGACCTGCGCTCCGACACCTTTTATGCCCAGATTGTATTCGAGTTCAACGAAGGCCCCCCGGTGATTGAAATTGAAGCCCAGGGAGGCGGCAATAAGGTACGTGACTTCGAGAACGATTCCAGGCTTTCGCTCACATGGCAGGGTCGGGAGTTTAAATCCACAATTGTGCGCAAATGGGTGGACGCCAAGAAGCACTTCATGGAAGTTGACGGTGGTGAAGGGTGGATGTTTGAAGTCTTCTACGACGAGCATAACAAACGCTGGCTGCTAACTAAAATGAAGCTGGATTCACGCCCGAGCGATGCCATAGCTCTGGCAGTCAGGGTAACGGCGCCCATTTATGCCGAAGAATCAGTCCTGGATAAGGCCGGCATCATCCTCGATGCAGAAACCGGTAAAATTTCGCCGCAGACCAAGCCTGACGTGGCTAACGCCGCGCAGCAGGAGCAGGTTGACGAGCAGGAATTGAAGAAGCTTTCCGCTTTCTATGATTTCATCAACGGACTCGATCTCGATGATTTCGGCAAGAAAAAGGGTTAGACCTTGAATTCCTGAAATAAGTTGACCTCTGCATGACTTTACAATTGTAAGCACCGGCATTGCTTAAAATGCGTAATTGCTAAGGCGTATTGGAACACCCTAAAAAATCAATGAAAATTCCGTTGACGGATAAAAGTTGGACTTGTTATAATGCCTGTGCTTAGACAAGATAAGGAACAGAAATCAGAAAAAAGACAGCTGCTAAGAGGAATCTGGTTTCTTTTTAATGTAGGTTGGTACGTCGCACTTAGCCTGATTGTGCCAACGCTAATTGGTCTGTGGTTGGATGCTCCCGAGAGATTGAACAGCCGACCACTATGCACGTTAATAGGGTTTGTAACGGGAACCATGGTAGCGGGATATGGACTGTACCGTATGCTGCGCCAGTTAATAAAAGAGCAAAAAGACATGGACGCTAAAAAGAACTTGATAAAGGAGCAGGACAGTGAGTAAACTAGGTTGCTCCAGCCGTTTAATGGTCATCTTGGGCATTATAGTTCTTGCGCTCTTCCTGACATCGTTTGTCATGGGACCGCTCGGCAGCAAGTTTTTCAATATCCAGGTCCCCAAGGACCTGCAGGTATCCAAACCCTTCGTACAGCTTCCTTCCGAACCGATTTTCTACATAGGCGGATTCAAGATCACCAACACCGTTATAGCATCGTGGATTACCATACTGGTGCTATTCCTGCTGTTCTTCTCTGCCACTAGGAAGATGAAACTCATACCGGGAAGGATGCAGAGTTTTGCCGAAGTGGTGGTCGAAGGCATTTATAATACCATTGAGGGCGTAGCCGGAGAAAAACACGTGCGTACGTTTTTCCCGTTGATTACTACCATATTTTTATATGTCGTTACCAACGCTCTGCTAGCCCTTATTCCTCTGTGGGGTACCTGGGGACCGATAGAACACAGCGCAGAGGGCACGGTTATCGTCCCGTTCCTGCGGGCAGCCAATACCGATATTAACCTTACGCTTTCTATTGCGCTTATATCTTTCTGCTTTATTGAATACCTTGGCTTCAGCAAGATCGGCCCGCTCAAGTATATCGATTCATTTTTCAAGTTCAGCGAGCTGGGCAAAGCCTTCGGAAAGCTTTTCAAAGGCGACGGCAAATCGTTTATCAGCGGCTTTGCTTTCGGTTTCATCAATATATATGTAGGGCTGCTGGAAATTTTAAGCCACTTTATCAGAATAGTAAGCTTTACCTTCCGTCTATTTGGCAACATGACTGCCGGTGAAATATTGCTCGGCGTAATGACCTTCCTGGTAGCTTTTATAGCTCCCGTCCCGTTCTACGGACTTGAAACCCTGGTCGGTTTCCTGCAGGCTATGATCTTTGCCGGGTTAACACTGGTATTCGGAGTAATGGCAGTAACCTCGCACCAAGAAGAGGGTGCTGAACAACATTAATAATTACGGACAAGTAAAAAGGAGGAATTAGATGGACGCTCAAACTATGAAAATGTTAGGTGCTGGTCTTGCCGGTGGTCTGGGAATGCTTGGACCTGGCATCGGCCTCGGATTGATTGGACTTGGCGCCATGCAGGCGTTAGGCCGCAACCCGGAGGCCAGAGGCGCCATTCTGACCAATATGATCCTTATCGGCGCTCTTGCAGAAGCAATCGGCATCTACGCTTTGATTATCGCCATCCTTCTCGCCATGGTCGTCTAATAACTTTGAAAGGCAGGGCACGTACTTGGTTGCGCGCCCGCCCGGTGACTGAAATTATAGCTGGCACCGCATGAGAAAATACAGGAAAATGGAAGTTTGAGGTAAATATGGAAAGTATCGGCATTAATTGGCAACTGCTGGTTGCTTTTCTGGTCAACTTCCTTGTTTTGTTCGGCCTTCTCACCGCAATCCTGTACAAGCCGGTCCTCAAGATGCTGGACGAAAGACAGGCTAAGATAAAGGAAAGCCTTGAACAGGCAGAGAAAATAAAGGAGCAGACAAGCCGCAGCGAAGAGCAGATCAAAGCAGCGGTTGAAGCTGCACGCAAAGAAGGGCAAGTGATAATTGCCCAGGCCTCCCAGATTGCTGAGAAAATAAAGGAAGAGGCCAAAGACGGAGCACGCAAGGAAGCAGACGCTATCATCGACAAGGCCAGAGCTGAGATCAAACTGGAGCGTGACAAGTCCATTGCAGAGCTGCGATCAGAGTTCTCCAACCTTGCTGTCCTCGCAGCAGAGAAGGTAATTAAGGAATCACTAGACGCACAGAAACACCGCAAACTTATCAATGAGGTACTGGACCAGAGCAATACTTTTAAACGAAATTAGACAGGATAGATAAATGATATCGACGATTTCTGCCAGGCGTTATGCTCAAGCGATTTTCCAGATCGCAGAGACGAATAAGAACCCGGATGAATGGCAAAAAGAGCTCCACAAGCTTGCCAAGCTCATGAAAGATCGTGAGATCGTTAACCTGATCGATCATCCTAAAGTGCCGTTCAATCTAAAATCAGAGCTGATCAAACAGAAGCTTAATACGTCAAACGAGCTTGTCCTTAACCTGTGCTCCCTGCTGATTTTAAAGGACAAGTTAAAGAACGTGGACCAGATAGCAGAGGAATACGAGGGACTGCTTGATGAGCGGCGCGGCATCAAGCATGCCGTGGTAACTACTGCCGTCGCTATCGACGAAACTGAAAAGCAGAAGATTGCAAGCCAGCTAGAAAAAATAACCGGAAAGGAAGTATCAGTGAAGCTCCAGGTCAACCCATCTATAGTCGGCGGCATGGTCGCCAGAATCGAAGACACCTTAATCGATGGCAGTGTCCGCAACAAGCTGGACCTGCTTAGGAGAGACCTGGTAGAGGCTAGTAAATAAACAACCTTTAAGGGGGTGAGCAGATTGAAATCCCAGGAAAAAGACATAGTATCGGTAATAAAAGAACAAATTGAGCACTTCGGTGCCACTGCCACCATGGTAGACGTTGGAACCGTAGTAGAAGTCGGCGACGGTGTCGCTCGCATCCAGGGCTTACGCAAAGCTAAGAATAATGAATTGCTTGCCTTCCCCAACGGCATAATGGGGCTGGCACTCAACCTGGAAGAAGATAATGTGGCCGCAGTTATTCTGGGTGAATACAGCCATCTTAAAGAAGGCGATGAAGTGCATTGCACCGGTCGCGTCGTCGAAGTTCCGGTTGGAAAAGAGCTCATCGGCCGTGTAGTAAATACGCTGGGCCAGCCGCTGGACGGTCTGGGACCCATCAAGACATCCAAGACCCGCCCTGTCGAACGTATCGCCCCCAACGTCGTAGACAGGCAGTCGGTAAGCATTTCCGTTCATACCGGTATAAAATGCGTGGATGCGCTCGTACCTATCGGCCGCGGACAGCGCGAGCTTATCATCGGCGACCGCTCCATCGGCAAATCGGCGGTTGCGATCGATACTATCATTGCGCAGAAAGGCAAAGACCTGATCTGTATTTACGTGGCCATCGGCCAGAAAACGGCCAAGGTCGCCAATGTCGTAGAAACATTGAGGAAATACGGCGCCATGGAACACACCGTGGTCGTGGTTGCCACCTCCTCCGATCCCGCCTCGATGCAATACCTGTCGGCCTATGCAGGCTGCGCTATCGGCGAAGAGTTCATGGAGCAGGGCAAGGATGCCTTAATCATATATGATGACCTTTCCAAGCATGCCTGGGCCTACCGGCAGGTATCTCTGATCCTGCGCCGACCGCCCGGCCGTGAAGCCTATCCTGGCGATGTGTTCTATCTGCACTCCAGGCTTCTGGAGCGCGCTGCCAAGCTCTCCGCAGAGCTCGGCGGTGGTTCCCTTACCGCCCTGCCTATCATCGAAATCCAGGCCGGCGACATGTCGGCTTATATCCCCACCAATGTTATTTCGATCACCGACGGCCAGATACTGTTGGAAACAGACATGTTCAATGCCGGTATCCGTCCTTCGCTGAACGTAGGTCTTTCGGTATCCCGCGTAGGCGGCAATGCACAAACCAAAGCCATGCGCCAGGTTGCCGGCAAACTCAGGCTGGATATGGCCCAGTATGCCGAGCTGGCAACGTTCGCACAATTCGGCGCTTCGGACCTGGACAAAGCTACTCTGGCACAGCTCGAACGCGGCAAGCGCATGACCGAGATTCTCAAACAGCCGCAATATGCACCGCTTTCGCTGGAAAATGAGGTCATGATACTCTTTGCTGTTACCAACGGATTCATCGATGACGTCCCCGTCGAAAAAGTATCCGCCTTCGAGAATGCATTCTACAAATTCATGGCCAACAGCCATCCTGCGGTCTGCCAAAAGATAGCATCCGACAAACAGTTGAAACCGGAAACTGAAGCAGAACTCAAGAAGGCAATCGCAGAATTTAAACAGAGCTCTGCTTATTGAGGCGATTAGATGGTAAGTCCAAAAATACTTAGACGCCGGATACGCAGTGTTCAGAGCACGGCTAAAATTACCCGTGCCATGGAGATGATCGCCACTTCGAAAATGAAAAAAGCACAGGACATGGCCATTGCCGGCAGACCTTACAGCAATAAAATCATGCAGGTCATTGCCGACCTGTCTGCGCAGGCCGCTGCCGGTGGTGCGGTACATCCGCTGCTGATTGCCCGCCCTGTGAAGAGAATAGGCATCGTCCACATTACCAGCGACCGCGGCCTCTGCGGCGGGTTAAATACCAATCTCAACAGGCTGGCAGGTAATTTCATCCTGGAACAGAAAGTACCGGTCAGTGTTATCACAGTCGGAACCAAAGGCCGCGATTTCATGCGCCGGTCTATGCGGGATATACGCGCCGAGTTCGTCAAATTGGGCGACCGGCCCAAGATGGACGATACCATGCCAATCTCGCATATAGTGATTGAAGACTATACCGGCGGATTGTACGATCGCGTTTATATCGCCTACTCCAAGTTCGTCAATTTAATGAGCCAGAAACCTACTCTAGAACTGGTGCTGCCGGTCGAACCGGCAGTACTGCCCAAAACTGTCAGCCCGGAATATATTTTCGAACCCAACGCTATGCATGTTCTAGGCGAACTGCTGCCAAGGTTCGTCGAAATGCAGGTATACCATGCCGTACTTGAAGCAGTTGCCAGCGAGCAATCGGCACGCATGATGGCCATGCGCAATGCCACCGACAATGCTTATGATGTTATTGCTGAACTAACGCTGACGATGAACAAGGCCCGGCAGGAAATGATCACCAAAGAACTACTCGACATCGTCGCAGGCGTTGAAGGTCTCAAATAGGAGGTGCACATTGGCAAAAGGTAAAGTGATACAGATAATCGGCACGGTAGTTGATGTCGAATTCCCCCAGGAAGAACTGCCTGCGATTTATAACGCGCTCGAAATCATGCAGGATGGAGAGAAAATCGTATTGGAGACGGTTGCGCATATCGGCAACAACTGGGTGCGCTGCCTGGCCATGTGCCCTACCGAGGGCCTTCAGAGGGGTGCCGAGGCTGTGGATACAGGCGCTCCGATTTCGGTGCCGGTGGGAAAAGCTACGCTCGGCAGGCTTTTCAACGTCTTCGGCGATTCACTTGATAAATTGGGTGAGGTCAAATCCAAGGATAGATTGCCCATTCACCGTGACCCTCCCACGCTCGCAGAACAGGAAACTACCATCCAGATGCTTGAGACCGGCATCAAAGTTATTGACCTGATCACCCCTTTCACCAGGGGCGGTAAGATCGGCGCCTATGGCGGCGCAGGCGTGGGCAAAACGGTTATCATCCAGGAGCTCATCCATAACATCGCTACAGCGCACGGCGGCTATTCGGTATTTGCCGGCGTGGGTGAAAGGTCCAGGGAAGGCAACGACCTGTGGCGTGAAATGAAAGAGTCCGGTGTGATCGCAAAGACCATCATGGTCTTCGGTCAGATGAACGAGCCGCCCGGCGTGCGTGCCCGCGTGGCGCTTACCGGTGTTACCTTTGCAGAGTATTTCCGTGATACTGAAGGGCTGGACGTCCTCCTGTTCGTAGATAATATTTACCGCCATATCCTCGCCAACATGGAAGTGTCAGCGCTCCTCGGCCGCATGCCCTCGGCAGTAGGTTATCAGCCGACCCTGGGCACGGACGTAGCCGAGATGGAAGACCGCATCACCTCCACCAAGAAAGGCTCGATCACATCGTTCCAGGCCATTTACGTGCCTGCCGACGACTATACCGATCCCGGTATCGTCACCACCTTCGGCCATCTTGACGGCGTGGTCTCCCTCGAAAGGTCCATCGCTGCACTGGGTATCTACCCCGCAGTGGATCCGCTGTCATCCACCTCCCGCATCCTTGACCCGAACGTGGTCGGCGAAGACCATTACCGGGCTGCCCGAGGTGTACAAAAGGTGCTTCAGCGCTACAAGGACCTTCAGGACGTGATCGCCATCCTCGGTATGGAAGAGTTGAGCGAAGAAGATAAGATTACCGTTAACCGGGCCCGCCGCATCCAGAGGTTCCTGTCACAGCCCATGTTCGTGGCTGAGCCCTTCACTGGCATCCCGGGCAAATACGTATCGATCAAAGATACGGTAAGAGGGTTTAACGAGATACTGGCCGGCAAATGGGACCACCTGCCTGAATCTGCGTTCCTCATGGTTGGAACCATCGAAGAGGCTGCCGAGAAAGCTCAGAAAATAGGGGCGTAATTATGCCGACTGTAAAGTTAGAGATTGTCACTGCTGAACGCCAGGTCTTTTCCGAGGACGTGACCACCATCATTGCCGAGGGCATAGAGGGGCAGATGACTATTCTTCCCAAGCATGCCCCCCTGATCACCATGCTGGCGCCGGGTGAACTCGTTATCCGCAAAGACGGCGAAGAGATGTATATGTCTATAAGCGGCGGATTCCTTGAGGTCAGGCCGGAGAAGGTAATCGTACTGGCGGATGCCTGCGAGCGCAGCGATGAGATCGATATTGAGCGCGCGAGGGAAGCCAAGCGCAGAGCAGAGGAAAGGTTGAAGAACCTGACAACCGAGATCGATCAGAGCAGGGCAGAGGCAGCTTTAAGACGGTCTATGGCCCGCTTGCGTGTTGTCGAAAAACGCCGCAGGACTCCCGGATACAGGCCAAGCGGCACATCAGTATAAGCTAAATATAAAAAATACAAGCCAATATCGACCATGCGATCGATATTGGCTTTTTTATTAAATTAACCGGATTTTGTTTAGACGATTTCTAGCCTAACCCTGGTACCTTCTTTGGTGGCAACCACACGCAAAAGGGTGCGCATAGCTTCGGCAACCCTTCCCTGCTTGCCTATCACCCTGCCCTTATCCTCCACATTGACTTCCAGTTTGATAACTACTCCACCCGAGTCAGTCTCTTCAGTAACTTTGACATCATTGGGTGCGCTGACGATGGACTTGGAAATGTATTCGACTAACTCCTTCATCATGACTTCACCTCAGTACTAGATTTAGATTTTTTCTTCTGTTTCTGAGTAGTCTTCTGTACCGCCTGCCTGAACTTCCTGGATGGATGAGCCGATTTGAATTTGTCCATAACCCCGGCTTTGGACAACAATCTATACGTTGTCTCACTCGGCTGAGCACCTTTCTCCAACCATGCCAGAGCTTTTTCATCGTCAACATTTATAGTTTCGGGATCGTTAAGGGGATTATAATTCCCGATAACTTCTATAAAGGCGCCTCCCCGAGGTGATCTGCTGTCAGCTACTACTATTCTGTACGCTGGTTTGTGTCGGGCGCCTATTCTTCTTAACCTGATTTTTACCATGATTTCAGTCTAACTTAATTAGTCCTCCGTTTTTATCCGCTATTATGCATGAAGCATATGTACCTGTCAACAATATCACCGATTGCTCCTCTCTCATTTTGACTGGAAATAATATAAGTTTCCGAAATGAAAACCCGTTTTATTCCACATTAAAGGGGATAGACAGTTTTTCTGCGCTGTTAACCGATATGACCACCTTATAGTCGCCCTTGTCCCAACTGCCGTTATTAGGCGCGTCCAGATAAAATGCCAGGTAATAGTTATCAGTTGTGCTCTGTGCAATAGTGACGGTCTCATTCAGCAAAGTGTTCTCTTTTCCAACTGCTTCACCCTTCAGATAATACCAGCTGGCTTTAATCATATCTTCAGGAACAACTCCGGACACTTTGAAAGAGCAGTAAATCGCTTTGGTGTCGGTAGCAAAGGAGGCCTTAACAGGGCCGGTCGGCATGGAGTCGTCATCTACTGAGGTTGTCATAACTCCGGCGGTGACAGTTGAATTACTGGGCTTAGCGGCTGGAGGGGCACTTCCTGCGCTCGAACATGCCGAAAGGATACATAAAGCTGCAAGGATAATGATCATTAAAGCCGATATCGATTTCATTTATTTGCTCCAAACTACATTTTCAATGCGTTGCTATCTAATTGTCCCGATGTAATTTTAGAACCAACAATATTAATTTTCAATTTTCGTACGTGTGCGGATGCTGCCCGACATTGCGGGGAGATCTATCTTTTAGCTTTAGATTTATGACCGAAGGGACATATTTGAACGCAGATGCCGCAGGCCTCGATCCCCACCTTTTGTTTTCGTTCCTGCCATATGTACCGTAAACACTTGTGGGCATCCATCCTGACTTCCCTGGGCTCGTGCTGGTCGAAACTTCGCCCGGTGAAGGCCCCGGCAGGACAACTTGAAACGCAAAGATCACAGCCTCCGCACCCTTTTCCGGTGTAAGGCATTCCTGCCTGGCCGACAAAATCCGTTAATACAGTACCCCATCTGACGCGCGGCCCACGGTCAGGAGTTATCAACAGGCAACTCTTGCCTATCCATCCCAACCCGGCAAGGTTGGCTGCCATCTTATGTGAAAACAGTCCAGTAAGGTTTGGGGCGTCCACCGTGTGGCTGGCCGGAACAGCCAGCGCCTGATATCCTGCCTCTGATACCGTACCAGCGACCGACAACGTGATATCGTTGATCCGCGGATTTACAACCTCGTATACATGATACCTGTAATTGCTAAGCGCAAATAGATCGCCGACATCATTAATAGCATCGACTATTCCATCCAATAGCGGAAAACCAATCGATATCGCCGCTTTATATCTGGAAATCAACTTCTCCTCGTAGGGGGTCGTCCGTCCGTTTTTGGCCGGTTCAAGATCGGCCATGCCGAAATAGGCAGCCCCCATTTCCAGGGCTATCTTCTTGATCTTTTGTTTCAGTTCCATAATTAACCGCCGGCAATGTTTTTAGGGAAATATTACCTGTAAAATGCAACCCTGTAAATTAACAGGCGTTATTTGTATTATGAAGTATCCAGCCTTTATAATCAGCTTTATGAAAATCCCCGTGTTGCACGGCTGGGACCTTACAACCGCAGAAGCACGCGAGTTGCAGGCCAGACTAGCCCTCAGGGTAATCCGCTCAAAGACCGGCATCAGACCCCAGACCATCGGCGGAATCGACGTATCGGTATCCCGTTTTTCCAGGCTGGGACGGGCGGCTGTGGTCGTCTTAAGTTATCCTTCCATGGAACTGGTCGACATGGCCACGGCTGAAGCTGAAATCGATTTCCCCTACATCCCCGGGCTTCTTTCATTCAGGGAAACGCCGCTAATCATTAAAGCCTTCAAAAAGTTAAGTTGCAGACCTGATATGATCATGGTTGACGGTCAGGGCATAGCCCACCCGCGCCGCTTGGGCATCGCCTCTCACCTGGGACTATTGCTGGATATTACCAGCATAGGCTGCGCCAAATCCCGTTTGACCGGCACTCATGACCCACTACCGCCGGAGAGGGGAGCTTACAAGCCTCTAATAGACGGTGACGAGACAATAGGGGCGGCAGTCAGGACGAAGCTGGCTGTCAATCCGCTTTATATCTCGATCGGCCATAAAATCGGTCTTGATGACTCGATATCGTATGTACTTAACTGCTGCCGCGGCTTTCGTCTGCCGGAGCCTACCAGGCTGGCACATATGGCAGCCGGTGGGGCATTGGTAGCTAAAAAACTCATGCGTTAGCACAACAGGAAAAACTATGCTGGAAGAAAAGAACCGCATCGAAGAGTTGCATCGCAGAATATCTGCGATCATGGAGCATCTTTGACATCGCAGGCAAAGAGAAGGAGCTGATATCTTTAGAATCACGTACGTCCGACCCCCAATTCTGGTCGTACCAGCAAAAAGCCCAGATCACCATGAGGCAGATCGGAGCACTTAAGGACAGCATATCGACCTGGAACGGAATCAGTAAGAAATCCTCCGAACTCTCCGAAGTTATTTCCATCGCACTGGACGAAAACGATGATTCGCTTAAAGATGATGTACAAAAGGAAATCGACAAGCTCACAGCGCGCTTCGACGAAATGGAGACCCAGCTCATGCTGGATGGGCCGTATGATAACAGGGACGCCATCCTTGCCTTTCATGCCGGCGCCGGAGGGACCGAGTCACAGGACTGGGCACAGATGCTAATGCGCATGTTCCTGCGCTGGGCCGAACGACGTAAATTCAAGTCCGACGTTCTCGACGTATCACCCGGCGACGAGGCCGGCATTAAGAGCGCAACTATCGAAATCAAGGGGAATTTCGCTTACGGCAACCTCAAATCCGAGCATGGTGTCCACAGGCTGGTACGGTTATCTCCCTTCGACGCCGACCATGCGCGTCATACGTCGTTCGCACTGGTGGAAGTCATGCCGGTGGCCGAGGAAAAGACAGACCTTCAGATAAGCCCCGACGACATAAGGATCGACACGTTCCGCTCCAGCGGCCCGGGAGGCCAGCATATGCAAAAGACCAGCAGCGCGGTTAGAATTACACATATACCGACCGGGCTGGTTGTAAGCTGCCAGAGCGAGCGGTCACAGCACCAGAATAAGGAAAGCGCCCTCAGGGTACTGTTCGCCCGCCTGCTGGAAGTGGAGATCGAAAAAAGGGAGGCTGAGCAGGCCAAGATCAAAGGTAAACGTATAGACGCCGGCTGGGGCAACCAGATACGAAGCTACGTTCTGCAGCCTTATAAAATGGTCAAGGACCATAGAACGGAATATGAGACCAGCAACACCACGGCGGTGCTGGACGGATATATAGATGATTTCATGAGCGCCTACCTGCGCTCGAAAGTTGGAGAAGATAAATGACCTGGAAAATTTCAATTATATTAATCGTCATACTGGCAATTTTGATACCGGTAGCAGTCTCGGCTGATAGCAGCATCAAACTGATCAGCTCTGATACAAAGCTGGATTTCCCCTCTTCGCTGACATTTAACATCAAGGCCGAAAGCCAGGCGCCGATAACCCATATCAGACTGCGCTATGCGGTACAGCAGATGACATACGCGCCCACCTTCGCAGAGGTGTGGCCCGATTTTAAACCGGATACAAGCGTCTCCACGAGTTGGACCTGGGACATGCGTACCGGCGACCTGCCGCCGGGCGCCGGGGTTAATTACTGGTGGGTCATCGAAGACAGCTCTGGAAACACGTTGACCACCCCACAACAGGCTGTTTCCTTCGATGATACGAACCACAAGTGGATGGAAGTCAGCGAAGATAATATATCCGTCCACTGGTACCAGGGCAACACTGACTTTGGCAACAGGTTGCTCAAAGCCGCTATCACCGCTAAAAATATGCAGGAGCACGATACCGGCGCATTGGTCGGCAAGCCGGTAAACATATATATATACGGCAGCCAACAGGACCTTCTAAGCTCCATGATATCGGCTCAGGAATGGACAGGAGGAAGGGCCCGGCCGGAGTTTAACATTATTTTGCTGTCCATCTCCCCCTCCGATCTGGATTGGGGGGAGAAAGCAGTAGCTCACGAGATGGGCCACCTGGTGACGCATCAGATAACATCGAGTCCCTACGGTTCCACCTTGCCACCTTGGTTGGACGAGGGACTTGCCATGCACGCAGAGGGGGCACAAAGTGATTCAGATGTGACTTTACTGAAAGACGCCATCTCCGCCGGCAATATAGCTACCCTGCAGACGCTCTCAAGCCCTTTTTCGGCCGATCCACAGGAGGCTTATCTTGACTATGCACAAAGCCAGAGCATTGTTGAGTTCCTGTTAAATAAATACGGCAATGACAATATGAACCTGCTTTTGGTCAACCTGAACAACGGCTTTTCAATGGACGATGCATTGACGAATGTATACGGGTTTAACCTGGATGACCTTGACTCCGCCTGGCTTAAATACATGCTGCCCTCACCGAACGGTAATGAAGTTCATCACAACCTCATGCGGCTTGAACTGCCGTCCACTCCTATAGCCATCGGCATATTCTTCGTAAACCAGCAGCAAGTCCAAGTTGCCATGGGAGCAATTTAAAACACATGGAAAAATCATATACCATGCACGATTTGCCCAGGTCCGAGAGGCCGCGTGAGAGGCTGCAGAAACACGGCACTGAAGCCCTTTCCACAACGGAGTTGCTGGCGCTAATCATGGGCAGAGGGACCAAGGGACAACCGGTCATGATGGCCGCTCAAACGTTACTCGCCAGGTTCGGCAGCCTGCAAAATATCGCTTCGGCATCGATAGAAGAGCTATCAAAAATAAAGGGCATCGGCCCGGCCAAGGCCTGCCAGATCAAGGCCGCCCTCGAGCTTGCCAAAAGGGTGGATGACCCGGATTATAAGAAAAGCGCACCTGTAAAATCACCCGAGGAAGCAGTAGCATCTATCAGGAGCACGCTCAAGGGTAAGAAAAAAGAGCATTTTTATCTCCTCTGCCTGGATACCAGAAACCATGTGACCAATGTCGACCAGATCTCAGTGGGAAATCTGGACAGCAGCATCGTCCATCCCCGGGAGGTGTTTAAAACAGCCATTTCATGCCTGGCTTCCTCCGTTATTTTCGTGCACAACCATCCCTCCGGTGACCTGGAGCCGTCATCAGAGGATATAAATCTTACCAAACGTCTGACTGAGGCGGGTGAACTGCTGGGCATTCCCGTCCTTGACCATATCATAGTCTGCGATAAAGACTTCACAAGCTTGAAATCAAGGAATTTAATTTGAGGTCAATGTATGTTCAGAAAACAACTTTTTAACTTTCTCGGTATAATTACCATCGTAGTTTGCCTGCTGGCTGCGGCACCCGGCTGTAGTGTACTAACGAAAGCCACCGAAAATATACCTCTAGAGCAACTTTCGGGCCCGACCCTGAACCTGTGGGACCAGGGGCCTCTGACGCTCGACCCGGCTATCTCAAGCGAGATGTCGTCCCAAATTTACATCATGCATATTTTCAGCGGCCTGGTAAGATTCGACTCCGACCTGAAGCCAGTCCCCGATATAGCCGATCATTGGGATATCAGCGATGCTGGCAAAACCTATATCTTCTACCTGCGTAAAGATGTGAAATTCCACGATGGAAGGCCATTGACGGCGCAGGATTTTAAGTTTTCTCTGGAGAGGGCCTGTAACCCTGCCACGGGCTCTCAGACAGCTTCCACTTACCTGAATGACATAGTGGGCGCCCCTGAAATGATCAGCGGGAAAGCTGACAATTTAAGCGGGGTAACAATAGTGGACGATTACACGCTGAAAATCGCCATCGACGCCCCCAAGGCCTACTTCCTCTCCAAGCTTGCTTACCCGACTGCCTTTGCCGTTGATAAGAAAAACGTGGAATCCGGCGCCAACTGGTGGAAGAAGCCCAACGGGACAGGCCCGTATAAGCTCACAAAATGGGATGAGGGATCACTAATACTCTTACAGCCAAATGAGTACTATTACGGCCAGAAAGGTACGGTCAACGTGGCCTTTCAGCTGTTGTCAGGACTGCCAATGTCACTTTATGAGACGGGCAAAATAGACGTGGTGGACGTTTATAAGAACAATATCGACCGCGCACTGGATAAAGAGGGCCCTTTCTATGACCAGCTTCATGTCTACCCCGAGTTCAGCCTGCAATATATCGGGTTCAACGCCAGCAAACCGCCTTTTGATGACCTGTACGTCAGACAGGCCTTTTGTTATGCCGTGAACAAGGACCGCATCATCAGCGTGCTGCAAAAGAACATGGTGTCCGCGGCCGGCGGCATCATACCACCCGGCATGCCTGGCTATAACAAGGACGTTAAGGGAATCAACTATGACCCGGTCAAGGCCAGAGAACTGCTGGCTAAATCAAAATATGGCTCGGCGGACAAGCTGCCCCCCATCACCATGACCATACCGGGAGCCGGAGCCAATATAGATGATTACCTGGGCGCAATTTTGCAGGACTGGAAGCAGAACCTGGGCGTGACCGTTAACGTCAGGCTGCTTGACCCTCTGGTATTCAATTACCACCTGCTTGACGAAGGAGACGAGATATTCGCCCTGGGTTGGATCGCCGACTATCCCGATCCCGAGGACTTCCTCAATACGCTGTTCTACACGGGCGGTCAATGGAATAACAGCCATTATTCCAATAAGGACCTGGATGCCCTGCTGGATCGTGCAGCGGTGGAAATGGACCAGGGCAAACGCATGGCGCTTTATCAGCAGGCAGAGCAGCTAGTGGTCGACCAGGCGCCGGTGCTGCCACTCTGGTTCGGCAAAAATTATGTCCTGGTTAACCCGCGGGTACATGGTTATGACATCGATCCGCTGGGGGTGCCCCACCTCAAACTGGTGACACTGGGACAACCTTAGCCTGTATCATAAAAAGGAGACAATAAGATGGTAAACAAAAATGCGCTGGAAGCTCCCTGCGGCATTCACTGCGGCCTGTGCCCGCTGCATCTAGCAATTACGGACGAGGCCTTAAGGAAACGCCTTGCCGAGCGGTTGAATATGCCGCCCGACAAGGTGGTCTGCCCGGGCTGCCGGGAGATCGACGGTTTCTGCCCCGTAATCTCGGAGCAATGCGCCACCTGGCTGTGCGTAAAGAAAAAGGGAGTCGAGTTCTGCTGCGAGTGTGCCGAATTCCCCTGCGTTAAGCTTGCACCCTGCGCCGATAAAGCATCGCTGCGCCCGCACAATATCAAGGTCTATAGCCTGACACTCAGAAAGAATAAAGGGGCTTACGAGTGGAGCAAGGCCATCGAGGAAATCTATAATCTTTACTATAAGGGCGAGATGGTTATCGGCCATGGCCCCGTACTAAAAAAATAATTTCTTTTTTATCCCCAGAGATCATCAAGATTGTCCGTCTTGCGCGGGCTATCGCCCGATGACGACGGGCCGAGTTCCTTATAGGAATCAGCCGAGCCGTATTCCCTGACCCTAACCACCACCGGCATGGGTAGAGCGTGGCCGAAGATGAGGGCTTGCTGCTTCGACTCAAGCTTGGACAGAACCGCTTTAAGCTCGCTTTTACCCGATACGCCGGTCAGCACCGTATCCACGTCCTTTTCATTATCCAGCAGGCAGGTAATCTTGGTGCCAAGCTGCGACATCACCTCTTCATCGATGCCGCTGGGCCGCTGATCGATGACCAGCATGGTCACGTTGTACTTGCGCATCTCACGGGCGATCTTGCCGAAGATGGTCTGCGAAGAGATCTCGGGATTGAGGAACCTGTGTGCCTCTTCGATGGTTATCACAAGCTGATCCGGCTTTCTGCTGTCGGCCGAGGTTGCGATATCCACCATCTCCCTGTAGAGGTTGTAGATTCGACGGGTAAGCAGGTTGGCCACCAGCACATAGGCAGCTATATCGTCATAGCCGCCGAACTGAAGAACCACGCTCTTGCCGTGGCTGATGTAGTCCAGCATGCTCTTGACGGTATCCTCCGGCGCGTGCGGCACCAGAAATTTGAAGCGCTGCAGCATCGTGAGCCCGCGCTGCAGGTTCTTCCAGGTGCTTTCAGCAATATTGTGCTTGCCGGCAAATTCCTTGTCGCCGCCTTCAAATAAATCCAGGGTTGACTGCAGCCATTTATCGTCCCCGAAATACCTGGCCAACTCGTAGACCGCCTGCACAGCAAGGTCGGTGAGGTTGAGCACGCTACGGAGCATTTGCATGTCTTCGGGTTCGATCTCATCGTAGCCTATCTTGACGACGAAATCGGATTTTACCTTCCTGCGCTGGTCGTATTTCTCGTCCAGGGAAAAAACCGCCACCTTGCCCGGGAAAAGCTGCTTCAAACCCTTGACTTTGTGGTCCTTCTCGCTGGTGCCCTCCCAGCCGTATTCATTGTGCATATCAAAGATCAGGCTGGTGGTCCGGCTTTTCTGCAGCATGCCGATCAATAAAAGCCGTGTAAGGAAGGTCTTGCCGGTGCCGCTCTTGCCGAAAACGCCGTTGGACCTCTTGACCAGCTCCTCCATATCCAGGCAAATGCGGGTCTCCATATCCAGCGGAGTGCCGACATAGAACCGCTGTTTATCCTCCTTACCGAAAACCATTTCAACGTCGGACTGCGAGGCCAGCTCCACCCCGGCGAAGTGAGGCGGCACCGTTTTGGCGGGTTGCGGGCCTTCAGTAGCCCCGGCTATGCCGCTGATGGTAAGCATGGGTAAAACGCTCAGTTTGCCGTAGGTGGTCGTCCCGGATACTACTTTGGCTATGAAAGGGTCGGATATATCGGGGGGCATGACCATAGCGCGGGGGTCCACCGCCTCCAGGCTGATATCCGTAATCATGCCGAAGAAGCGCTTCTTTTCGCCCTGTATCGCCACATAGCGCCCTACCACTACGTCCTCTACCGATCTCGCTGGGTCCAGCTTCACATGCACGCCCTGCGTCAGGGACCCGTAGATTACCGTGCCCAGCCTTAAATTCCCTTTCTCGTTTTCTGTCATGGCTGTAGCCTCTTCAAAATGGAGTCCAGCCTCCTTATATCGTTGCTCAGGGTCCAGGCCAGCTCCTTGCCAGCCTTAATTAAGAATTCCTGCGGCTCGGTTTGCATAAGGCTGGCATAGCGCAGAAAGGCGGCGATGACCTCATCCGGTGCAACGGTCGACCGGCTTTCTATTATCAAATTCAGAAAATTCAAAGACTGCGTGAATTGCTTCACTTCGGCTGGACTGCAGGCATAGACGAAGGAATAAATCGATGCCGGGGATGGCGGCAGGTACTGGCGAATGGCCTTACTCTGGATATGGCCGACAACCAGGGCCTTGAAATCGGAGCACAGCAATTTAGCCAGCTGCGGGTTGGCCTTAAAAACATCGGCCTCCGAAGTGGCTGCTTTTCCGCGGGCCGCAATCCGCCTGCCCGGCTCTATGCTGTGCGTAGCTGAGACGTACACGATGCCGTATATCTGACAGTCTTTGCCTTTCGTCTTGACCATACTGCCCAGCGCCGGAACGTTATTCAGGTCGTAACATTCGGCCAGGAATTCCGAATTGCTGGTTTCGATTACCTCGGCGATCTTCTGTTCTACACCCATTTTATCTTCTTGCTCCTTTGCTTCAAGGACTGTTGGACTGTCAAACTGCCCTCCTGCATGACCCGGTCTACCAGGTCCCAGAACTGCTCACGGTCGGCGCCCGTGACCACCGCCTGTTCGTGAGCTTCGCTCAGCGAAACCGGGTAACCGAAGCCCTTATGGCACTGGTCTACTATCACTGCATGTGCAAGATCGAGCAGCTCATTGTTATCAGCTACCCAGAGCGGGACCTCCACCCTGGCCACCTCTTCATCCAGTTTAATATAGAAAAAACAGACTTGATGGACACCGTATCTCTCAATTATCGACGACCGGCTGCTGAATACCGCCGACCTCTCGCCTTCGGACAGCATCCCGGCGAAGACAGCCCTATCTAGCGGCCCGCCCACCACATCGCATTCCCGGCCCTCGAATTTACCCTTGCAGTGTTTGTCGCAGTCCACAGGATCGTAAGGGCATACTTGCAGCCGCAGCACATTTACTACGTCGGTGCTGCGGGGGAAACTGATATAGCTGGCGATAGCCGCCTTCTTTTTCCTGTTCAACTCGTAAAAACGATCGAACTGTTTGAGCCAACCCTCATCCAACAACTGCTGCACGATAAAATCGTCGTAGCGCTGTCCGACCAGGCCCCACATGATTAATGAGCCGTCGACCAGCCCGACTACGGGCAAATTAGTCTCACTGCCGCATACCCGGTCGGCCAGGCTGCGGCATTCTTCTACCCCGCGTTTTATGCCCAGCAGCGGCCCCTCGATAAGGGCCTGTTTACCGTCATTTGACCTGATGGTCTGCATCTCATCGCCGAAGTAAAGGGTTGGCAGGCTCAACAGCTCAGCATCCGGCTTACTGCCGTATTGCAGTTCCACCAGCCCGATATTCAGCAGGAAGAGCCGTGTGGAATGATGTCGGTCCACGTCGATGTGCGACCCATCGCTGGCAACGACCATGAAATTTACGGGGCATGGCACCGCAGCCTTGTGCAGACTCATATCCTCTTTCAGGCCGGCCACCAGCCAGGTAACCCTGGCATCCTCTATCTTCTTCTTTAGCCTGTCCTGGTGAGGCGGTATCGATTTTAAGGTAGTCAGTGCCAACTCTAATTTTTGGGCGTAGTCAGACTGGTGCGACTTTAAATCCCCCGCCATAGCCTCGATCTGACTGTAGACCTGTGTGATATCAAGCGTCATGGTTGTTGGAAGCCTTAGTATAGCACGGCATCCATAGGCTAACAATCAGATCGAAATTCCCAGCTTTTGCCCTGCTGCGATTACGGTGTTATCATTTAGTTGAATTAACTCCCCAATCCCCCGGAAAGAAGGCCCGATCAGCATGTCTATCGGCTATGTAAATGATGAAATCTACCTTCAGCATGATACCAATGACCATGTTGAAGGCAAAGACCGCCTGACCGCCATCAATACCATTCTAGAAAAGACCAAAATCAAAGACCAGCTTGCACCGATTGCTGCTCGCGCTGCCACCATAGAGGAAATAGCCACCACGCACGACCGTGATTATATCCGGACGCTTAAAGCCGAGATAGACGGCGGGGGAGGCTGGCTTGACCCCGATACCTACGTTTCGCCTAACTCGTGGGAGCCGGCTCTCTTCGCAGCCGGAGGCTTAATGAACGCGGTTGACGGGGTAATGAATAAAAAATACAACAACGCCTTTGCGCTGGTGAGGCCGCCAGGTCACCATGCAACCCGGCAGCATCAGATGGGGTTTTGCCTTTTCAATAATGTTGCGGTTGCGGCCAGGTTTGCACTGGCCAACTATAATATCAAACGGGTGCTGATCGTCGATTTCGACGTTCATCACGGAAACGGCACACAGGACTCGTTCTACACCGATTCACAGGTACTATATTTTTCCACTCACGAATACCCCTGGTACCCATTCACCGGCCGTGCTGATGAGATCGGCGCCAGAGGAGGAGAAGGCTATAATGTCAACGTGCCGATGGAAGCCGATTCGGGAGACCGTGAGTATCTACGCGCCTTCAACGAAGTGCTGGTGCCTGTAGCCGAGCGCTACAACCCTGACCTGGTTCTGGTATCGGCGGGCTACGACGCCCACTGGAAGGACGATATCTCCAACATCAACCTGACAACCACCGGCTTTGCACGGCTGGCTAAGATAGTCAAGGGCATATCGGATAAATGCTGTCCCAACAGGCTGGTATTTACGCTGGAAGGCGGCTATAACCGCGCCGCCCTGGCCTACTCAGTGGCGGCCACGTTCGAGGTCCTGATGGGCCACAGTGAAGTTATAGATCCCCTCGGCGAGCCTCCCATGGTCTTTTCATCTGGCGAGCTGGACAATTTCATCAAGATGGTGCGCCGCATCCACCAACTGCAGGACTAAGCTACTCATACTAAAAGCCATAAAAAAAGCGGGGCTTTTGCCCCGCTTTTTATTTTCAGTAAGGTTTAAGCTCAAGCTGCGGTCGGCGCCGCCTGCGGCTTGGATTTAGGCTCGGATTTGGCCAAACCCCTGTCCCAGAGAACCAGCAACGGACCTGCGATGCAGATGGAGTTGTAAGTACCTGCAATCACGCCCAATAGCATGGCCAGCATGAACTCCTTTGTTGTAGCGCCGCCGAACAGAAAGATTGCCAGCACAACCAGGGTAACAGTGAGACTGGTGTTGATGCAGCGGGCTATGGTCTCGAGGATGCTGGCATTGACCGTAACTGCAAAGTCCTTGCTGATGCCTCTGCCGAAATTCTCACGGATGCGGTCGAAGACCACGATGGTGTTGTGCATGCTGTAGCCGACCACAGTCAGCATGGCCGTGATGAACATGGAATCAACCTGCATCCCAACTGCCCATCCCAGAATCGAGAAAATGCCCAGTACGATCAGCACATCGTGCAACAGCGATATAACTGCGCATGTGCCCCACCTGAAGGGGTTGGGGACCCTCCTGAAGGCCCAGGCAATGTAGAGAACCATAAAAACCGAGGTAACTATGATAGCTATGCCGGCATTCCGGGCCACCTCTCCGGCAACCAGGGGTGTAACCGCATAAAAGTCGCGGATGGTCACGTTGTCGGTCAGGTCTTTGTTCAGGCCGTTTATCAGTCCATTTTTTTCATCCGTTGAAATCTCCCTTACACGGATGAGGTAATCGCCGGTACCCGTCTTCTGGATTGATGCTTCTGAGAACCCCAGGTTGGACATTTCCTGCCTTAGTTTGCCCTGGTCGACAGGTGTGGTGAATTGCAACGTCATGGTGGTACCACTGCTGAAGTCAATGCCCAGCTTAAGGCCAGAAACAACCAGGGATATGATTCCGGGGATGATGATTATCAGGGATATCAGGAAAAACCAGTTACGTTTTCCTACTATGTCTATCATATTTTGACTCCGTAAAACCAGGGATTTTTGACGATCCTGATGACCAGCATCAGGAATATCCTGCTGATGGTGATGGCCGAGAACATGCTCAGCGCCACACCTACGAACAGCGTCAAGGCAAAGCCTTTCACCAGGAAAGCACCGAAGGTATCGCCAAACCAGTAGAGCACGATACAGGCTATGAACGAGTTGACGTTGCTGTCACGTATTGCGAGCCATGCACGGCTGAACCCTGCATCCACGGCCGCACCCAGCGTGCGTCCCGCCCGCAACTCCTCTTTCATGCGCTCGAAAATCAGTATGTTGGCGTCCACCGCCATACCCACGGATACCACGGCGGCCGCTACACCTGCCAATGTAAGAGTAATCGGTACCAGTTTGAAAATCGTGAGTAGTAAAACGCTGTAAATACCCAGTGCACATACGGCCACCAGGCCGGGGCCGCGGTAGTAAAGCAGCATAAAAAGGACTATCAGCGATATGCCGATGGCGCCGGCGATGATGCTCTTGCGGATCGAATCCGCACCCAGCGTGGCGTCCACGGTCTGCTCCTGGATGACCGTCAGCGGCACATCAAGTGAGCCGGAGTTGAGCTGGATCGCCAGGTCCTGCGCCTCTTTAAGAGTCAATCCTTCAATGACGCCGCTGCCCTTGATCACGCCGTTGACAGTGGGATCTGAAATAAGCTGGTTATCCAGGAAAATGCCCAGCGGCTTATGCAGGTTCTTCTGGGTGATCTGCTCGAACAGCACAGCGCCCTCGTCGTTCCACTCGAAGGCAACCTCGGGCTGGTTGGTGGTGGGCGTCAGCACAACCTTGCAGTTGGGCTTGAGGTACTTGCCTGTTAACTCCTCCTGCTGCCCGTTGCTGCCGTTGGCCTTGGCGATAGTCCATATAGTCTGGCCATTGGCATCCCTCGTAGGTTGTCCACTGGAATCACTGGTAGTTTCCTTGAATTCCAGCAGGGCCACCTGGCCGATCAGCTTCTTGGCCTCATCGATGTTCTTCTCGCCGGGAAGCTGGACCAGAATGCGGTCTTCACCCTGCTGCTGAATGATAGGCTCCTTAACGCCGAAGGTATTGGCGCGCCGTTCGATCTTATTGATAACGCTGGTCATGACCTGGTCGGTAGTCTGAGACGGGTCCTTCTTGGACATGTCAGCTTGATAGACCAGGTACGCTCCGCCCTTGAGGTCCAGGCCCAGCGTAAGCCCCTGCCGCCCAAACTTGTCACTATCCAGCGGTATTACGGTCCACAGGCCGAATATAAATATGGCCAGGATAAATACCAGCAGCCAGATGTTAGTCGTTTTCAATTATCTATTCTCCCTCCTAAGTTTCATTCAACAAATTACGGCCCGGCGTGGCTTTCCTATTCAGGCAGCACAACAGGAGCCTCTATCTAGTTCTTTTCTTACGTATTTCAGCGCTTCCTCCTTCGTTCGTATCTCGCCGGCCGACTGGGCCTCCCTGACCATAATCAGCAGCCTGCCTATGGTTTTCCCAGGGCTCAATTTGAACTCCTGCATCAGGTCCGTTCCGCTTATTAGCCTCACGGGCATCATCTCGCTCTCCTGCTGATTATGGACATCAATTATATACTTGACCTGTTCAATATGCATATGCCACTCGTCAACATTCACCCGCGGCCCGGCCACGGCCAGGTAATCCGCCAGCGCCAGGAAGATAACATCGATGCCGGCGCCTTCGGTGTCCCTGAAGTAGCGGTAGATCGCTTTGTGCGAGGGCAGCCCCTCATTGGACATCTGTGCGGGGTGCAGGTGGTGATAGACAAGCTTTTCGATGTAGCGTATCTCGCGGTTGCTGAACCTCAAACGTTCCAGTATCGAAGCAGCCATAGCTGCCCCTTCCTTAGTATGCCCCAGGAACCTGATCCGGTTGTCCTCGATGGTTTTTGTCTTGGGTTTGGCGATATCGTGCAGCAGCAGTCCCAATTTGATAAGCGTCCTGCGTTTGCTGCCGCCGGCTATTTCCTCATTAAAATGCTCCTCGATCTCATCCGACCAGGGTACCAAGGCGCGTAGCTCGCGGCTGCCATATACCCAATCGCTCTCCCTTAATATAAACTCCAGTGCGGCAATGGCCTCGATGGAATGATCGAAAACATCCCAGTAGTGCTCTTTGGGCTGCCCCACGCCCTTAAGGCTTTCCATCTCGGGTATTATTTTACCCAGTAATCCGAAATCGTCCAGGTATCGTAGGGAGTTCCCGGCATAAGGCAGCGACAGTATCTTGAGCAACTCCTCCCTGATCTTTTCACTGGCCACTTTGCGCACCAGTCTGCAGTTGCGGCGTATGGTATCTTCGGTGATAGGCTCGATCTCAAGGTTCAGTTCCCTGGCCAGTCTGACCGCACGCATAAGCCGTGAGGGGTCCCTATGGAAGACCATATCGCTGACCTGCCTGAGCAGGCCTTTCTTCAGGTCCTCTTCTCCGCCGGCGGGGTCCAGCAGCCTAACATCACCCGACACGAAGGTCTCCAGGTCGAGCGCCATAGCGTTCACAGTGAAATCCCGCCTCAGCAGGTCACGGTCAATATTGCCAGCAAAGGATGTTATGTCAATCTGCCAGGACTGATCATCGCCGGCCACCACAATGCGGCCGACCTTGTTCTCTTCGTCCAGCATGACATAGGTGCCGTCCACCAGCTCGGCAGCTTCCTGAGCAATTGCCAGTGAATCGCCGCTGACAGCTATATCCAGGTCTGTGGTATCTCTCCCGACCAGCCAGTCGCGTACAAAACCGCCGACCAGGTAGGCTTTGCATTCGGGAAAGGTGCATACCGGTGAAAGCTTGGTAAGTATCCCCATCAAATCCGCATCGATTTCGAACACAAGCTAAGATTATAGCCTTGCTGCTCGTGGTTGTAAAGTATTTTACGGCCTTTCCGAGGCCGCTAAAGCCGCAGGCCGCGAACGTAAAAACAGAGTTTATGATAGTCGCTATAGTGATTTTACCGGTGCAGCTCTCTAAGAAGGCCGGGTAGGAGGACGAAGCTATGATATAATCTAACCGTTATGCAGTATAAACGCATAGTTATTAAGCTGGGCACCAACCTGCTGACAGGCGGCAGCCCCCGGCTCGACAGCAAAATAATGAAGGATCTGGTACGGCAAGTTGCAGAGCTTCATCACAAAGACCATGAGATAATCCTGGTTTCATCGGGAGCAGTAGCGGCCGGTCGCGAAAAACTGGGGATGGCCAATAAAATTAAGGATATCCCTTTTAAGCAGGTCATGGCTTCAGTAGGACAGAACCGCCTGATGCATATTTATGACGAGCTTTTTTCCATTTACGATATCAATGTGGCGCAGGCTTTGCTCACCCGGGCCGACCTGAGCGACCGCTCACAATATTTGAACGCCCGCAATACCCTGCTCGCCCTGATAGACCTTAAGGTGATCTGCATCATCAACGAAAACGACGTGGTCTGCACCGACGAACTGGGTGAGCTTAAATTCGGCGACAACGATAACCTGTCGGCCATGGTTTCCAACCTGGTCGACGCTGACCTGCTAGTACTTCTCTCGGATGTAAAGGGGTTGTATTCAGCCAACCCCCAGCAGGACTCCAAAGCCAGCCTTATACCGGTGGTTGAGAAAATAGATGAGAAGATCGAGGAGATGGCCGGCGGAGCCGGCAGCTCGCATGGCACGGGCGGGATGGTGACCAAATTGGAGGCAGCTAAACTGGCTACCTCCTCCGGTGTCCCCGTCATTATCGCAGATGGCTCGCACCCCGATATAATAACCGAGGTCGCCTCGGGCAAGAGCCTGGGTACTTTCTTCAAGGCCCGCAGCAGCAAGATCGAGAGCAGGAAACGCTGGCTTCTATCCGGCCTTTGCTGCATGGGCAGGGTGACCATCGATAAGGGAGCGATAACCGCCCTGCGCAAACAGAACCGCAGCCTGCTCCCCGCTGGCATCGTGCAGGTGGAGGGCGGATTCAACCGCGGCGATGTAATCGATATCTATGACGGCGGCGGTAACCAGGTGGGCAGCGGTATTACCAATTACAGCTCGGACGAGCTGGGACGTATAAAGGGGGTTCAGTCGAGCGAGATAACCAGCATCCTGGGCTACGAGTACGGCGATGAGGCAGTTCACCGCAACAACCTGGTACTGATTTAAATATGAAGGATGGGAAACCAAGGGGTAAATTCAATGCAGGCAGATATCAATGAACTGGTGGGAAAAGCCCGACAAGCCAAAGTTGCATCTAAAAAGCTGGCGTTCACTCCCACCGGAGTAAAGAACGATGCGCTGGCGGCCATATCTCAAGCCCTGTTGGACAGGGAAGATATGATCCTTCATAACAACCAGAAGGACTATAAAGAGGCCGAAGCTTCCGGCATGAGCGAAGCCATGCTCGACCGTCTGATGCTCAACTCCGCCCGGCTCAAGGGCATATCCGACGACGTGCAGACCGTTGCCGCTTTGCCCGATCCCATCGGTGAGGTCATAGAAGAGCGCACCCTGCCCAACGGCCTTCTGCTGAGCAAGCGTCGCGTGCCCCTGGGCGTGATCGGCGCCATCTACGAGAGCAGGCCCAACGTTACCGTTGATATATCAGTGCTGTGCCTCAAAGCAGGCAATGCGGTTATGCTGCGCGGCGGCAAGGAGGCTTACCGCTCCAACCTGGCGCTGGCGAACACCGTCCAGGAAGCTTCTTACAAAGCCGGTATACCCGCCGGGGCCGTACAGTTTATCGAGTCCACCGACCGCGGCCTGGTCGATAATATGCTCAAGCTGAAGGAGAGCATCGACCTGATGATACCCCGAGGAGGAGCGGCACTGATCAAATTCGTGAAGGATAACGCCGCCATGGCCGTGGTGGCGGGCGGCATAGGCGTCTGCCATACCTACGTGGATAAAACTGCCGACATCGCTAAAGCCGTGGCTATCACTTACAATGCCAAAGTGCAGCGCCCCACGGTCTGCAACGCGCTGGACTGCGTGCTGGTGCACAAGGACATCGCCGCCGCGTTCCTGCCCGCCATGGCCAGAGAATGGGACAAAGCAGGCGTGGAGATGCACTGCGACCAGCGCTCACTGGAAATACTGAAATCCATACATGGTTTAAATGTCCATCCTGCCGTAGAGGAGGACTGGGGCAATGAGTTCCTGGCCCTGGTGGGATCTATAAAAGTAGTCGGCTCTCTGGACGAGGCGCTGGAGCACATCGATCGCTACGGCTCCGGCCACTCAGAGGCCATCATCAGCGAGGATAAAGATTCGATCGACCGCTTCCTGAACGAGGTGGACGCCTCCTGCGTCTATGCCAATGCCAGCACCCGTTTCACCGACGGAGGCCAGTTCGGCATGGGCGCCGAGATAGGGATAAGCACACAGAAATTCCACGCGCGCGGACCGATGGCTTTACGTGAGATCACAAGTTACAAATGGTGCATCCGGGGTAACGGACAGGTTAGACCGTAGTAGTCGTTGCTTTGCCCATATTGGGGGCAGCATCCTGATATGAACAGAAAGAAAAGCTGTCTGAAGATAATCGACGAGTTGGCGAATGCATTTGACTTAGACTTTTCTGACCAATTCACGGAGGACTCTGTCAGAAGTAAAACTTTTAAACACAGGGTCAATGACCTTACTTATGTAAAAAAGGTGGTCGAGTGCACTTGCTACATTGACTATGCGCTATTTGTGGAACTTGGCATTAAGCATCCTACGCCTTACATCGCGTTTGAATCTGAGACTGACCTTCATGGCTCCATCTATCTTGCCCTAGGTGGTTACTATCGCCAAGCCCTGATTTGCCTTAGAGCATGGCTCGAGTTGACCATTGTCGGTATCTACTATGGCCGCAACTACGAGGTAAATGACTCAGAATTTGAAAAATGGAAACGAGGCGATAAGCAATCGCCTTCATGGAGTAAGCTTCTGAACCTACTATCCGCAGAACTTTCCTTCAAAAAAGCAAACGAAGTTATATCGCTAGAGCAAAAATTGAAGGATTTCTATTGGAAAATTTCATCATTTGCTCATGGTCGTGGCATGGAATTATATGATCTGCAGCGAGGGCGGGATAATGTACCAAGATTCCTTGACCATTCCTTCGACATTTGGATTCTGTTTTTGAAGCAAGCTTATGCATTATGGCGTCTATCGTTATATTCAGCGTATCATCAATCGATACACAACTACCTAAATAAGTATCCTAACGATGCACGCGGGATAGCAGATATACTGCCCGAGGAATCGCTTGCCCAATTGGAAGTATTAAGCCGATCATCTGTTTTCATGGGCAAGCGGACTTAGAATCCTTTTGTTTAGACTCTAGAGTTTTAAACCATCCAGAGCCTTTTTCTGCTCTTCAAATAGCTGTTTAATGCCTTTGTCAGCTAGTACAAGTAGCCCGTCCACGGTTTCCTTGGAGAAGGGCTTGCCCTCTGCCGTTCCCTGCAATTCAACGAAGTCGCCTTTGTCGGTCATAACCACATTGAAGTCCACGCCGGCGCGGAAGTCTTCGTCGTAGCACAGGTCCAGCATCTTTACTCTGTCGACCACGCCCACGCTGACCGCCGCTATCGCGCACTTAACCGGCATGACCTTGTAAACCCCCTGCTTCCTCAGCTTGGCCACTGCCTGGAAAAGCGCCACGTAGGCGCCCGTTATGCTGGCCGTACGTGTCCCCCCGTCTGCCTGTAATACATCGCAGTCGATTGTGAAAGTCCTTTCACCGAGAGCGTCCATATCCACAGCGGCACGCAGGCTCCTGCCGATCAATCTCTGAATCTCCTGTGCACGTCCCCCCTGCCGGTCCGGGTTGCGTGCGCTGCGGGTATGTGTAGCCCGCGGCAGCATGCCATACTCGGCGGTTACCCACCCTGTCCCCTTACCCTTGAGAAAGGGCGGTACCCGGTCCTCCACGCTCACGGCGCATACCACACGCGTATTGCCCATCTGGATCAGCGCAGAGCCCTCGGGATAGTCCTGGTATCCCAGTGTTATGTTCACCGGCCTTAGCTCGTCATTGCCTCGCCCGTCTATTCTAGCCATTTAAATACCTTCCTTATCGATTCAGGCGCAAGTATAGCATCTAAACCTGACCCGCTGCGAGCACGCAAGTTTTGAAGCAAATAATTTGTTATTATTTTATTTAGCGTGGTAACTATTTTTCTCAGGGAGGCCGTGAAATGTTCAGTAAAATATTAGTGCCGCTCGATGGATCGGATACTGCCGAATGCGTTTTTCCATATGCAGCGGAAATTGCCCGCATTAATAATTCGAAAATCGAGCTGGCCATGGTGGTGGAGCCCTACGAAATACCTTTGCACGGAGGAGTTGTATTCGATCAAGACAGCCTCAGGGAGCTGGAGCAATATTCGAAGAGGAGGGCCAAAGACTACGTGCAGAGAAAACAGAAATATTTTCAATCAAAGGGAATCGATGTCAATACGACCGTGCGTGCCGGTAAAATAGCCGACAGCCTGATTGACTATGCAGACTCTAAGGGTTTCGACCTCATCGTCATGGCCACGCACGGCAGGTCCGGCGTTTCACGCTGGCTTGTAGGCAGCATAGCCGATAAGATAATAAACTCTTCAAATATACCGGTCCTTCTAATCCGTCCGGGTCAGCAGCGTTGATTTAATGGAAGCAGCATACCTCCAGCAGCAAGCCTCTCCTTTCACGGTTATCGGTTTGACTCTCATAACTGTGCTTACGCTTATCCTGCCCTTTATGCTCAAGAAGGTTAACGACCACATAGAGATCTTCTTCATGGCTATGGGCCTTGCTGCAATGACCGTGTCCTGGAGATGGTCAGGAGATCTGATAATCGAGGCGCTCAAGTCGCCGCTTACCGTGGGCGGTTTACCCATCGGAATCTTTCAGGTCGTGCTCGTCTTTGGCCTGCTGATTCATTATTTCAACAGGCAGATTTACAGCTTCATTGAAAGGGCATACGCCAGGCTGAACGCCAAAGTTTTTTTCTTTCTGCTGATACTGCTGCTCGGCCTGTTTTCCAGCATCCTTTCAGTGATAGTCACGGCTGTTATACTTTCTGAAGTCTTTATGGTGATTCCCATCGGCAAAGAAGATAAAACCAGGATGGCTATCATAGCCTGTTTCGCCATTGGACTGGGTGCCGGCCTGACCCCCATAGGGGAGCCGCTATCCACCATCATGGTATATAAATTGGCGGGAGAGCCCTACCATGCCGGCTTCTTTTTCCTGGCGCAGCACCTGGTCATATATATCATCCCCGGCATCATCCTCCTGGCTGTAACAGGATGGATCTTCGCCAGGCGCACCACCGTCAAATATCAAGAGGTAGAAGGATATTCTGAGAGCATTAAGGGCATACTAATCAGGTCTGTGAAGGTCTACGTATTCATCGCCGCTCTCATCCTGCTGGGCGAAGGCCTAAGGCCGCTATTCGAACTATTTCTCTACCGTTTGCCTTCGTGGGCGCTTTACTGGATAAACATTATCTCCGCCATACTGGATAATGCCACGCTTACCGCCATAGAGATTAATCCGAGCCTGCAGCTCTCCCAGATAGTAAGCGCAGTTATGGCTTTGTTGATTGCTGGCGGCATACTTCTACCGGGCAATATCCCCAATATAGTTGTGGCCGGCCGCCTCAGGATCAGCATGCGGGAGTGGGCGTTGATAGGAGTCCCTCTGGGACTGGCCCTGATGCTTGTTTATTTCATCGTGTTGATACCTGTTTTTATAGGTTCATGATTCATCCTCTATCCAAAAGGAACAAACGCCGTTCAATGCCCAGTTAAAGGAAATCTCCAAGCTCCAAACAATTATTTAATTTTAAAATTTTACTAATTTGCTTGGAATTTGATTGAGAGATTGCTTCGCTGTCGCTCGCAATGACCGGTTTCCTGAATTGTCATTGCGAGGCACATCGTGTCGTGGCAATCCTGCAATCGAAGGCTGAAGCCCCGTTTTGGAATTTGGAATTTTTCACGGTCTCAAATATGCTATCCTTTTAAATTAATCATGCCTGATGTAAATATCTGGGCGCTGGCCGGGACCGGACTGGTAGCAGGGACGCTCGGCTCCATGCTGGGCGTGGGCGGCGGCATCATGATGGTGCCTATACTTACGCTGTGGATGGGAGTACCCATCCAGTACGCCATCGGCAGCAGCCTGGTCTCGATCGTCATCAACGCCTGCACAGCCACCAGCGTATACATCGATAACCACGTGACCAATCTCAAGCTAGGATTGCTGATGTCCACCACCATGATCCCCGGGGCGGTGGCCGGGGCCTTCCTGGCCTCCAAACTTTCCTCACCGGTGCTGAGCTTGATATTCGGGGCGCTCATGATTTACGTTTGCTACACGCTCATTCCCAGGAAACCGCGCAGGCTGAGTGCAGCCGAATTCGAAGCCTCAAGAGATCCGCACGAGAAAAAGCACGCGCCGCATGCCTGGCTGGACGGCAGCTACTATGACCCGGCCGTTAAAGAGGAGATCAGCTATCAGACGCACCGTCCCGTGACAGGGATGGCCACCGGCTTTTTCGGCGGGGTCATATCCAGCCTGCTGGGCGTGGGTGGAGGCATCGTCAACGTGCCTGTGTTGAACCTGTTTATGAAGGTGCCCATCAAGGCCGCTATCGCCACCAGCAGCCTGCTGCTGTGCTTCACCACTATGACCGGTTCCATGATCTACGCCTACAACGGTTACGTCATGCCCTATATCATAGCGCCGCTCATCCCGGGTATCTTCCTGGGAGCAAGGCTGGGCACCAGCATCGCCCGGCATGTCCGCGGTGCCGCGCTGATGGTGATATTCATAATTTTCCTGCTGGCGACCTCGGTCTTAATGATACTGCGGGCACTGAATATATTCTGAGATAATATTATGCAAACGATAAATAATCCACTGGCTAAGCTGCAATCCCTGAATAGGCACGTCAGCCTGGCGCTGCGTATCGGCATCGGCATCGGCCTAGCACTGGTTCTTACGGGTATCGTTATATCCGTCGTCATCAACACTCCTCATATGTCCGGCCTGACCCCGCTCTCTTTGCTGCTACCCGACCTCCTGAAGCTCAGCCCGGCCGCCTTCGTCACGGCCGGACTCGTCATCATCCTGCTGTTGCCGGCGGTTATCCTGATAACATCGTTTGCGCATTTCATTGCGACCCGCGAAAAACAGCCGCTCATCGTGTGCGTGGTACTGGTTTTGATGCTGACGGCCAGCTACGTTTTGCTATTAAAATAAATTGACCCTGCCTACCGCCTGTGTTATTATTCGGAATAGATGTCACCTCTGACAGAAATAAACGCTGAAATAGAACGCTGTCCAAAATGTGAGTTATCCCGGCACCGCACCAAGTCGGTGCCCGGTGAAGGCCCGGAGAATGCGGGGTTGCTGTTCATAGGCGAAGCGCCTGGCTGGTACGAAGACCAGTCTGGAAGGCCATTCGTCGGCCCCGCCGGCCAGTACCTCGACCAGCTCATAGGCATGATCGGGTACAAGCGCAACCAGGTCTATATCACAAACGTGGTCAAATGCCGTCCGCCGGAGAACCGTGACCCCATGCCCGGCGAGATCCAGGCCTGCGGCCCCTACCTCGAGCGCCAGCTCGAGATAATCAAGCCCAGGGTAGTCGTGACGCTCGGCCGCTACTCCATGTCAAAATACTTTCCGGGCGAAAGTATCAGCAAGGTCCACGGCAGGGCCAAACGTATCGGGGGCACGATCTATTTCGCCATGTACCATCCGGCAGCGGCGCTGCACCAGGGAAACCTGCGCAAGGTCATAGAGGCCGACATACTAAAGCTGCCGGCCGTTCTGGTCGAAGCAGGAAAAATGGAGGAAGAAAAAGACAGGCCCGCCCAGCTTAAGTTTTTCTAAAACAAGAATGATCCGTCACAAGCTTAAAATAATACCCCTCGGCGGCCTCGGTGAAATCGGCAAGAACATGCTGGCCATCGAGTACGGCGAAGATATCCTGGTTATCGATTCCGGCATGATGTTCCCCGAGGACGAGATGCTCGGGGTCGACCTGCTCATCCCGGACATCACCTACCTTCTGGAAAACAAAAACAAGGTGCGCGGCATCGTCATCACGCACGGCCACGAGGACCATATAGGCGCCCTGCCCTACATATTGCCGCAAATCGACGTTCCGGTATACGCCACCAAGCTCACGCAGGGGCTGATATCCGTAAAGCTCAAGGAGCACCGCTCGCTGATTAAAGCCAAGCTCAAGCTGATAACGCCGGGCGTCAAGTTCCAGGTGGGCAACTTCAAAGTTGAGGCCTTCCCGGTCTGTCACAGCATCCCCGATGCTGTGGGGCTGATAATCTATACGCCGCTGGGAGCCGTGGTAGACAGCGGCGATTTCAAGATCGACTACACGCCTGTCGATGGCCGTCCTACCGACCTCTCCAAGCTGGCCAAGCTGGGCAACGAGGGAGTACTGCTGCTCATGGCAGATTCCACTTATGCCGAGCTGCCCGGCTACACTCCTTCGGAGAAAATCGTAGGTAAGACCATCGAGCGCATCATCGGCGAGGCGCCGGGCCGTGTGATACTGGCCACATTCTCCTCATTGATATCCCGCATACAGATGGTCATCGATGCAGCCGTCAAGCACGGCCGACACGTATTTATCGTGGGCCGCAGCATGAGGGACACCGTAAAGATGGCCATGGAAATAGATTACCTGCATGCCCCGGCGGGCCTAATCTGCAACGTGGAGGACCTTAAAAAATACCAGCATAATCAGATCGTCCTGATTACTACGGGCAGCCAGGGCGAGCCGACCTCGGCACTGGTGCGCATAGCCAACCACGACCACAGCGAGATACGCATACTACACGGCGATACGGTGGTTATCTCGGCCACACCCATACCCGGCAATGAATCTTTGATCAACCGCACCATCGACAACCTCTTCCGTCAGGGCGCCAATGTTATTTACGGCGAGCGCTCCAATGTGCACGTGCACGGCCACGGCAGCCAGGAGGAGCTGAAGATGCTCATCAACCTGGTCAAGCCCAAGTTCTTCGCTCCCATCCACGGCGAGTACCGCCACCTGGTAATGCATGCCGGGTTGGCCAAGAGCATGGGCATACCCGAGAGCAACATCTTCATCATGGACAATGGTAACGTCCTTGAGATCGACGGCGAGAAAGGCCGCATTGCGGGCAAGATACCCTACGGCAATGTCTACGTGGACGGGCTGGTGTTGGGCCGCTATGCACAGGTGATACTGCGCGACCGCAAGCTGCTCTCCCGCGACGGCATCGTGGTGGTGATCCTGGCTCTGGATAAGAAAGAGGGCAGGCTGGTGGGCAAGCCGGATATAGTCTCACGCGGCTTCGTCGATGTGGAGCACGACGGCAGCGTTATAGACCGGGGCAAGGAGCTGGTGGCAGTTGCATTTGGCAAGGGACACCATGAGCACAGCGCCATACACACCCAGGTCAAGGAGATGCTGAGCCGCTTTTTCTACGAGCAGACCAAGCGCCGCCCCATGATAATTACAACTGCTATCGAGGTATAGTAGAATAAGCTATGCCCTCTAAGAACGGCAGGGGAAACCATAGAGGTCCGCAGAAGACAAAAAAAGGCTCCGGCAAGTCCTTTCTCAGGTCACTATTTTCAGCTCCCGTCATACTGGCCTTCC
>CAWJIA010000013.1:0-65306 GCA_963842805.1 uncultured Chloroflexia bacterium
ACGACGACCACACCATCACCCAGGTCGCCACCGGCCTGTTCGGCGTGCGCGAGGAGACCATCCAGCGCGTGCGAATCGTTGAATTTAAATATGCCCAGGGCGCCAAACCGGGACTGGGCGGCCACCTGCTGGCCGACAAGGTAACACCGGCTGTGGCCCGCATGAGGGAGACCGTGCTGGGCATCTCGCTCTTCTCCCCCTTCCCCTTCCACAGCGTCTACTCTATCGAAGACCATAAGAAACATATGGACTGGATCAAGCATATAAATAGAAAGACCCTGGTATCGGCCAAGGTGTCGACGCCCATCGACGTGGACATGGTGGCCGTGGGCAGCTACTCCGCCGGGGCGCACATAGTGCACCTGGACGGCGGCTACGGCGGAACGGGCGCGGCGCCGGATATCGCCAAGAAGAATATCGCCATGCCCATCGAGTACGCCATCGTCAAGGTCCACGACTTCCTGGTCAAGGAGGGCGTCCGCGATAAGGTCACACTGATCGCCAGCGGGGGCATACGCAACTCCCACGATATAGCCAAGGCCATAGCCCTGGGGGCCGACGGCGTGGTGGTCGGGACCGGCGAGCTGGTGGCGCTGGGCTGCCTGCGCTGCAGCCGCTGCGAGAGCGGACGGGGCTGCCCGCGGCATCGCTACCACGGACGAGGAGCTGGCCGAACAGATCAGCGTGGACTGGGGCTCGCAGAGGATCATCAACCTCTACAACGCCTGGCGCATCGAACTGGTCAATATTTTAAGGAAGTTGGGACTGCGCAGTGTGGCCGAGCTGCGCGGACGCACAGACCTGCTGATGCACCTGGATTACACCAACCAAGCGGAGCCAAAGAAATGAACGGCGATAGGATAGAACAGCTTCTGCTTTCCCGCAAAAACCTCTCTGAATCGCTCCAGCCGGCCACGCCGGACAGGAAGCTGGAGGAGGAGGGCGGCTGCGGCGTTGTGGGCTTCTGCTGCACCGAGCCGGTGGCAGCCAGGCATATTTACGAGCCTTCCAGGCAGATGCACAACCGCGGCAACGGCAAGGGCGGCGGCATCGCTGCGGCGGGCCTTAAACCGGAACAGCTCGGCGTGAGCCGGGATGTGCTGGAGAACTATTACATGCTGCACGTGGCCTTCCTGGACCCATCCGTACGCCCGGCCCTGGAGAAGAAATATATCACCCCGCATTTCGAGATCAGCTCGTCTCAGAAACTGGAATCACTGGACGACTGGACCAAGGTGGAGGGCCTGGAGGCCAAGCCGCCCGAGGTCTGGCGCTATTTCGTGCGCGTGAAAAAGGCGGTGCTCGATTCATTCATTGCCGCCAACAAGTTCACCGGCCTGAGCCTGAACGAGGCGGAAGCCGAGTTCATCAACCAGAACAGCATCAAGCTCAACCAGGAATACTATGCCTCGCTGGGCGAGCAGAAGGCCTTCGTCATGTCCGAGGGCAAGAATATCATGATACTCAAGGTGGTAGGCTACGCCGAAGCCATCGTAAAATATTATAAGATAGAAGAGCTCTGCGCCCATGTGTGGATCGCCCACCAGCGCTTCCCCACCAAAGGACGCGTCTGGCATCCGGGCGGCGCCCATCCCTTCGGCGGCATCAACGCCGCGCTGGTGCATAACGGCGACTTCGCCAACTATTACTCGGTATGTGAATACCTGGCCGAGCGGCACATCTACCCGCAGTTCCTGACCGATACCGAGGTCTCCATCCTGATGTTCGACCTGCTGGAACGGGTCTACCACTATCCGCTGGAATACATCATCGAGGCGCTGGCGCCCACTTCGGAGCTGGACTTCGACCGCCTCCCCACGGACAAACAACGCATTTACAGGGCTGTACAGGCAGCGCACATCCACGCCTCGCCCGACGGCCCCTGGTTCTTCATCATCGCCCGCAGCATACCCGAAAAGAAGAAATTCCAGCTTATGGGCATCACGGATACCGCCATGCTGCGTCCGCAGGTATTCGCCTTCTGCGACGGCGAGGTGCAGGTCGGCCTGATCGCCTCGGAAAAACAGGCCATCGACGCCACGCTGCTCAGCCTGCACAAAGACGACCCGCGCATCTGCCCCATCGCCGACCGTTACTGGAACGCCAGGGGCGGCAGCCATACCGACGGCGGCGCCTTCATCTTCGACCTGGAGAGGAACGCCCAGGGCAAGCTGCGCATGACCTGCACCGACAAATTCGGCACGGCCGTCCCCATGCCTTCCGGCACCGAGGCCTGCGATTTTACAGCCACCACAAGCAAATCCAACGGCAATATCGGCGGCAGCATCCAGAAGTGCTTCGAGACCGGGAGCGCAGCCTCCGTTTTCGATTATGTCTCGGTCAATATGAAGAACTGGTCCTACGATGATATACGCACGGCCTGCGGCGCTATCGTGGAGATGGCAGCCGACGCCCGGAACACGGCCGCAGCCATAGAGGCGCTCACGTTGCTCAACGACCGCAGGTACGCCTGCGGCGCCAAGAAACGCAATCATATTTTATACATAGTTCGCGAGGCCCTCAGGCGGCTGTTCGGCGGCCTGCCCAAACTGGATTCGGCCGATAGCGAGAACACCTACCGCCTGATAGATCATGCTACCCGTGACCTGCTGCGTGCCCCGCACGGTTCCGAGACTACGCTGGTCATCAACGTAACAGGCTTCGACGCGGAGGGAGACCACTGCGATGCCTCGCTGCTGATGGACGCCTACCTCAAGGGCTGGAAGCATTTCATCAGCTATAACTGCATCGGGCAGCGCTTCATCGGCTGTGGTCTGGGGCCGGAGACCGAGGGCGTGACTATCGATGTATATGACAGCTCCGGTGATTACCTGGCCTCAGGTATAGACGGCCTGACCATTACGGTGCACGGCAATGTCCAGGACCAGGTGGGACAGATCATCAAGACCGGCAAACTCGTGATACACGGGGATTTCGGACAGACCTTCATGTACGGCGCCAAGGGCGGCAGCGTCTATGTCATGGGCAACGGGGCGGGACGGCCGCTCATCAACTCGGTGGGAAGGCCCAAGGTGGTCATCAACGGCACCTGCCTGGACTTCCTGGGAGAGTCATTCATGGCTGGCGACGTGCTCAACGGCGGGGGCTTCGTCATCCTTAACGGTGTCAAGTTCGATGACGAGGGCAAAATGGTTCCTTTACAGGAACCCTATCCCGGCAGCAACCTGTTCTCGCTGGCCTCGGGCGGCGCCATCTACATCCGCGATCCGGAGCAGCGTCTGGTCTGGCAGCAACTGAACGGCTGCGGGTTCTTCCGGTTGACGGACGCCGAGTGGGACCTGATACTGCCCTACCTTGAGGAAAACGAGCGTTTATTCGGCATCAAGGTAGAGGAGCTGCTGACGGTCAATGGCCGGCGTATGGAACCTTCGGCCGTCTACCGCAAGGTGGCACCCGTCATGGTAGCCGCCCTGGGCAAGAAAATGGCTGAGCCCGTCAGCGAGGTCGAGGCGCTTAGTGTATCGGACGGCGAATCAGCATAAAGAAGAGAAGAGCTATGACGATAAAGATTAAGAAACAGTCGGGAAAAGGCCTCAGGCAGACGGTGGAAGAAATATCCGGCGTCGACATGAGCTTATGTTACCAGTGCAAGAAATGCGCCAGCGGGTGTCCTGTCACCAAATACACCCAGTCGCCACCCTCGGAGATTATCCTTCGCCTGCACCTGGGCGCCGGGGATGAGCTGCTGGAGAGCGACCTGGTCTGGATGTGCCTGTCCTGCGAGACCTGCTATGGGCGCTGCCCCATGGAAATCAACATGCCGGCGGTCATCGACGCCCTGCGCAGCCTGGCTATAGAGAAAGGGGCCAAATCGCCCAAGGGCGACATGCCGCTCTTCAACCGCAAATTTCTCGACACGGTTAAAGCCTACGGCCGTTCCTACGACCTCTCCATGATCATGGGCTATAAGCTGGGCTCCGGCTCACTGATGAATGACGTGGAGAAATTCCCGTCTATGCTGGCCAAAGGCAAGATGGCCTTGCTCCCGCCTTCGGGCGCCGAGAAAAAGGTCGTTAAGAGGATCTTCGACCGTTCCAAACAGGCTAAAGGAAAGAAAAAATGAGATACGCATATTATCCGGGCTGCTCGGCCCATTCCACGGCGCGTGACATGCACGAATCGGCGGACGCCGTTGCACGCCTGCTGGGCATCGACCTGGTAGAGATGAAAGGCTGGTCCTGCTGCGGAGCTACCTCAGCTCACCAGACCGACCGTGTCATGGCCGCTTCACTGCCGGCCGCTAACCTGCTGCTGGCCAAAGAGATGGGGCTGGATACCGTCGTCACCTGCGCAGCCTGCTACAGCCGCATGAAGACCGCCAACCACGAGATTACTTCTTCGGCGGACATGCGCGCCGCAGTGGCCGACGCCGTGGGACAGGCTTATGACGGCTCGGTCAAAGTACGCCATTTCGTGGAGATTTTATTAGAGGACGTCGGCATCGATAAGCTGCGCAAGCGTTTCAAAAAGTCCCTCAACGGACTCAAGGTCGCCAGCTACTACGGGTGCCTGTTGGTACGCCCCGGCAATGTTACGCATTTCGACGACCCGGAGAACCCCACCTCGCTGGATAGGCTGGTGACGGCCATGGGCGGGGAAGGCATCGACTGGCCGCACAAGGTCGAGTGCTGCGGCGGCGGGCTCAACCTGACCCGCACCGACGTAGCGGTCAAGCTCTCAGCCTGCATCGTAGAGATGGCGGCCGCCTCCGGAGCGGACTGCATCGCCGTAGCCTGCCCCATGTGCCAGGCCAGCCTGGACCTCCGGCAGAAGGATATCGACGCGGCCACGGGCAAAAAACACCATATGCCCGTGCTTTATATCACCCAGCTCCTGGGCCTGTGCCTGGGCATCCCCGAAAAAGAGCTGGGACTCAACCGGCTGATGGTATCTCCGGCGGGAGTATTGAAGGCTTTGCAGCCTGCATCCTCACATTAAGTTTAAGAAGGTTACCGATATGGATAAGACTACTGATAAAAAGACCGGAGCGGTGCTGGTACAGGGCGGCGGCATAGCCGGCATTCAGGCTGCCCTCGACCTGGCCAACTCAGGCTTCAAAGTCTATTTGATAGAGCGTTCACCGGCCATCGGCGGCATGATGTCCCACCTTGACAAGACCTTCCCCACCGGGGACTGCGCCACCTGCATCGTCTCACCCAAGCTGGTGGAATGCGCACGCAACGTTAATGTGGAGATACTGACGCTTTCCGAGCTGGTGGATTTAGAAGGCCAGCCGGGCAATTTCAAGGCCACCGTCAAACGCTACCCGCGCTACGTGGACGAGGTGAAATGCACCGCCTGCGCACAGTGCACCGACGCCTGCCCGGTCAACGTGCCCAACCGCTTCGACCGCAACATGAGCACGCGCAAGGCCATCGCCCAGTACTACGCACAGGCCACACCCAATATCTTCGGCATACTCAAGAACGGGCACGCACCCTGCAAGGTGACCTGCCCGGCCAATATAAACGTACAGGGCTATATTCAGCTCATCAAGAAGAAGGAATACGTCAAGGCCGTTAATTTGATCAGGGAGAGGAATCCACTCTCAGCCATTTGCGGACGTGCCTGCAACCATCCCTGCGAGGCCGCATGCACACGCAATTCCGTCGACTCGCCGGTCGCTATCAGGCTGCTCAAGAGGTTTGCCTCCGATAAGGAGATGGAGATGGTTGAGGCAGGCCTTATCGCACTGCCGGAGGAAAAGACCCCTCCCGCCAGCGCAAAGAAGGTCGGGATAATCGGCGCAGGGCCCGCCGGCCTCACGGCCGCAGCGGATCTGGCGGACCGCGGCTTCGCGGTGACTGTGTATGAAGCCGCACCGGCGGCGGGCGGCATGCTGCGCTGGGGTATTCCGGAATACAGGCTGCCCAAGAATATACTCGATTATGAGATTGAGCTGATCAGGCGCAAGGGCGTCACATTTAAATATAACTGCAATGTCGGCAGGGATATCACCCTGGAGCAGATACGCCGTGACAACGAGGCGGTATTTGCAGGAGTAGGCGTGCAGACCAGCCGCAAGCTGGGTGTGGAAGGCGAGGACAAAGCCGGCATCAATTACGGCGTGGAGTTCCTCAGACAGGCCGGGGACAAAGATAATCCCCCAGAGGTCAAGGACAGGGTCATCGTGATTGGCGGCGGCAACGTCGCTGTGGACGTGGCCCGCACAGCCCTGCGCCTGGGCGCAGGACATGTCGATATGGTCTCACTGGAGCAGAGGCAGGAGATGCCCGCACTGCCCGAAGAGGTAGAGGCAACGGTTGAAGAAGGAATCACGGTGCATAACGGCTGGGGACCCCAGCGCATACTGGGCAACGGCAAGGTCGAAGGTATCGAATTTAAGCTCTGCACCAGCGTTTTCGACAAAGAAGGGCGCTTTAGCCCCACTTACGATACATGCACCCTTACCGTACTCAAGGCAGACCAGGTGATCATCGCCATCGGCCAGTCGCTGGACAAAGGGTTCCTGGATAACAAAGATGTGGCCGTCGAGCGGGGCGTGCTGAAGGCCGACCCGGTCACCCTCGAGACATCGGTCAAAGGGCTTTTCGCCGGGGGCGACAGCGTGTCAGGCCCGGCTTCCATCATACAGGCCGTGGCTGCCGGCAAACGCGCAGTTGAATCCATCGAACGCTACATGAAGGGCGAGGACATGAGGCCCGCCCGTTTCAGCGACGGCGTAAGGCCGGTCCCGGAGGAATTGCTCCCCACCACGAACGATAAGGAGAAGAAAGCCAGGGAGGTGCCCGGCAATATAGCCGCCGAAGAGAGGAATCATAATTTCGTGGAAGTCGAGGGCGGCCTGAGCGAAGAGCAGGCGCTGGCGGAATGCGAGCGCTGCCTTAACTGCGCCATGTGCTCGGAGTGCCAGGAATGCGTGGCTGCCTGCGAGCAGAACGCTATAGACCATTTTATGCTGGAAAAGACTGTCCGGCTGGATGTGGGCTCGGTTATTCTGGCCCCCGGTTTCGAAGAGTTCGCCGCCGAGAGAAAGGGCGAGTTCGGCTTCGGCCGCTATCCCAACGTGATGACCAGCGTCCAGTTTGAGAGGATGCTCTCCGCCTCCGGCCCCTTCGAAGGGCACGTCATCAGGCGGTCGGATGGGGAAGAGGCCAGGCGTGTCGCATGGATACAGTGCGTCGGCTCGCGCGATTCCAAATGCGGTAACGACTACTGTTCATCGGTCTGCTGCATGGTCTCGACCAAGCAGGCACTGATTGCTTCGGACCATTCACCCGACCTGCAGGCTTCGGTTTTCTATATGGACATACGCGCCCACGGCAAGGACTTCGACCAGTATTACGAGCGCGCCAGGAATCAGGGAAATATCAATTATATTAAGAGCATGCCCTCCAGGGTGGTGCAGGTGCCCGGGTCGAAAGACCTGCGCCTGCAATATTATGATGAATCAGGCAAGCTGGCGGAAGCTGATTTCGACCTGGTGGTGCTGTCGGTTGGCATGGAGCCTGGATCGGCGGCCAGGACCAGTGCAGGGCGTATCGGCATCGACCTGAATGAATACGGTTTCTGCGCCACCGACCGCTTTAGTCCGCTTTCGACCTCCAAACCGGGCGTATTCGTAGCCGGGGCCTTCCAGGAGCCCAAAGACATCCCCGAGACGGTCACGCAGGCCAGCGCTGCTGCATCCATGTCAATGGAGCTGCTGGCATCGGCCCGCAACTCGCTGGTTACCAAGCGCGTGTACCCCAACGAGCATGATGTAACCGATGAGGAGCCGAGGATCGGCGTCTTCATCTGCCACTGCGGCAAGAACATCGCCTCGGTAGTGGACGTAGAGCATGTAGCTGAGGTGGCTGCGCAGCAGCCCAACGTGGTCTTCGCCACACACACCATGTATACCTGCGCCGACTCCAATTTGAATAACATCCGCGACATGATCCATGAGCACCGGCTCAACAGGATCGTGGTCGCATCCTGCACTCCCAGGACACACGAGCCCATCTTCCGCGACACACTGCGCGAGGCGGGGCTTAATCCCTATCTCTTCGAGCTGGCCAATATCCGGGACCAGTGCTCATGGGTACACTCGGCAGAGCCCGAAAAGGCTACGCAAAAGTCCATCGAATTGATGAAGATGTCCGTGGCACGCTCCCGCCTTCTTTCACCTCTCATCGGCACCTCCTTTGCCGTCAACCAGACGGGCATGGTTATCGGGGGCGGCGTCAGCGGTATGACCGCCGCTCTGGCGCTGGCCAACCAGGGTTTCAAGGTGCACCTGGTAGAGAGATCGGAGAGGCTGGGCGGAAATGCCCTGGACCTGAACTATACGCTGGAGCACGACGACGTCCAACGCTTCGTCTCAGAACTGGCCGGACAGATCGAAAGCCATGAAAACATCACCCTGCACATGGAGACCGAGGTCTCCGCAGTGGCTGGCTTCATAGGTTCTTTCGAAGTTACCCTTTCCAGGGAAGGCCTGGACAAGGAAGTAAAATGCGGGGCCATCATAGTAGCTACCGGCGCCGGACCGGCAGCGACCCAAGAGTTCCTCTACGGGAAGTCCGACAGGGTTCTCACTCAGGTGGAGCTGGAGAAAAAGCTGGCCAAACAGGCTATGCCTCTTAAGGGACGTAATATAGTCATGATACAGTGTGTGGGCTCACGCAACGACGAGAGGCCGTACTGCAGCCGCATCTGCTGTTCGATGGCGGTCAAGAACGCCCTCAAGATCAAGCAGCAGGACCCTACCGCTGATGTTTATGTGTTATACAGGGATATCCGGACCTACGGCTTCAGGGAGAAATATTACAAGCAGGCGCGTGAGGCGGGCGTGGTATTCATCCGCTATGAGCGAAACACGCCGCCGGTGGTATCCGACGGTGGCAGTCTGACGGTTACAGTCAACAGCCCCGACTTCCCGGAAGCCGTGGAGATAGAGGCCGACAACCTGGTGCTCAGCACCGCAGTGGATGCGCCCAAGGACAGCCGCCGCCTGGCCGACATGCTCAAGGTGCCGCTCAACGCCGACGGCTTCTACGTAGAAGCGCACTTGAAGCTGCGCCCGGTGGATTTCACTACCGAAGGCATTTTCCTGTGCGGCCTGGCCCATTCACCCAAGATGATGGACGAGAATATCTCGCAGGCGCGTGCCGCTGCAGCCAGGGCCGCCACCGTGCTTTCCAAGACCCTGCTCGAGGTGGGAGTGCAGGTCTCGCAAGTCGACCAGCAGAAATGCATCTCCTGCATGACGTGCACCAAGGTCTGCCCCTATGGAGCTCCTACTGTGAACGCCGACAGGAAGGCCGAGATCATCGCAGCCAAATGCATGGGCTGCGGCATCTGCGCCGCCGAATGCCCGGCCTGCGCCATACAGTTGAACCATTTCGAATCGAGGCAGTTCAAGACCATGCTGGACGAGCTTTTCAGTGTCCATGAGGAAGAAACTACTGAGCCGGTCGGAGCGCCGCAGTAAAGAAGTTTAGAAATGAACACGAATAATAAAGAAATCACCGTCGTTGCCTTTTGCTGCCTGTATTGTGCCTACGCGGCCGCCGACCTGGCCGGCTCCATGCGCCTTCAGTATCCGGCCAATGTCAGGATCGTTCGCACGCCCTGCACGGGCAGGCTGGAAGTCGAGTTTTTCCTCAAGGCCTTCGAGAGCGGCGCCGATGGAGTGCTGGTGGCCGGCTGCGAAGAGGGCAGTTGCCATTTCAAGGAAGGCAACCTGGTGGCCAAGCGCCGCGTTAACTACGCGCGCAAATATTTGCAGGAGAGCGGCCTTGAGCCGGAGCGCCTGCGTATGGTCAACGTCAGCTCCGCCATGGCGCGCCAGCTTACCGACCACATTAAAGATATGGTTGAGACGGTGCGCAAGCTGGGTCCCAGCCCGCTCAACAAAGCCAAAAGACGACAGGAGATAAAGTCATGATAGTCGCAGAGAGAAAAACCATCCCCGAAATAGTCGACATACTCAAGGGGCATAAAAACATACTGGTGCTGGGATGCGGCACCTGCGTTACCGTGTGCCTGGCCGGCGGCGAGCGCGAGGTCAGCATTATGGCCTCGGCACTGCGCATCGCTTCCCGCGCCCAGAGCCTGGGTTTCAAGGTCAGCGAGCTGACTATCGAACGTCAATGCGACAACATCTTTATCGAACAGGCCGCCGAAGCCATTGAGAAGGCCGACGCCGTGTTATCCCTGGGCTGCGGGGCAGGCGTACAGGCCATAGCCGAGCGTTTCGCCAAGAAGCCGGTCTACGCTGGGCTCAATACCAAGTTCCTGGGCATCCTGGAGGAGAGGGGCACCTGGACCGAGAAATGCGCCCAGTGCGGCGAGTGCGTTCTGGCCGATTACGGCGGCATCTGCCCCGTAACGCGCTGCGCCAAGCATCTGCTTAACGGCCCCTGCGGAGGTTCGCAGTGAGGACCGATGTGAAGTGAATCCCGAGCGTCCCTGTGCCTGGCAGTTGATTTATAAGAGGCTCAAGGATATCGGGCAGCTCGATAAACTGGAGAAGATATCCATGCCCAAGCAGTGGGGCGCCAGCTTGAGCGGGGGGCCGCGCGTTATCATCCGCGAAGACCACCGGATTTGATTTCGAACGTCGTAAAAACCGCTATTTGGTAGCCACGTAAACTGCGGCGGCGCCGAAGAACAGCCTTTTGAAAGTAGCCTGTTTGAATCCCGCCTTAATGAGGAACTCCTGAGCCTCTTCCGCCGAGAAGAAGTGCTCGGCCGACTCCACCAGGTATTTGTAGGCTGCTTTATTTCCGGATATCAGCAGGCCCGAGAGGAAGACCCACAGCCGCAGGTAGAGGTGGTCCAGCTTGCGGATTAAGGCTGATTTCGGCTGGCTGCTTTCCACGATAACGTATTTCCCGCCCGGCCTGAGCACGCGCAGCACCTCATCCAGGTATTCCTGAACGAGCGGGTTTTTATAGGTCAGGTTACGGAAGGCGAACGAGATGCCCACACAGTCGAACCAGCCATCTGGGAAGGGGAGTTGGGCTATCTCGGAGTTGATGAACTTGATATTCTTGCCTCTGGCCAACTTCCCGGCTTTTTCGGCAGCCTTGTCCAGCATGGGCTGGCTGTAATCGACGCCTATGATCTCCGGATTATAGTCTGCCAGCCGGGCGATGGCGATCATCAGGTCGCCCGTGCCGCAGCAGATATCCAAAATGCGCTCCGGCCATGAGGAGAGGCATGCCAGGACGGCCTGCTTCCTCCAGCTCGTATCCATTCCCAGAGTGATGACATGGTTGATCAGGTCATAACGTTCGGGGATAGCGGTGAATATGCGGTACAGCGGTTTGGGTTTCTGAGGGGGCTGATTTTCCGCCATACGTATTTCCTAGACCTTGAAAATCCCCGAAAGGATATAGCCGATGCCCGTCAGAAGCTGGGTCAGCAGCACCACCATCACATTGTTCGCCATGGCCGGCATCAGTTTGCCCATATCTTCCGATTTGAACGAGCCATGGATGGCCTTTATAGCCAGGGGCAGCGTGAATATTGCTATCAGGCAGAATACCGGCATGGCTTTGAATATCACTGCGCCGATGATCCACACATAGACGAGCACCGTGAAAACGGTGTAAAAAATAGCCGCATTGCGCCTTCCCATGGTTATGGGCAGCGTTTTCCTGCGACCTATCTTATCGGCCTCGACATCCGGAAACTCATTGAGCAGCAGCAGGTTGTGCACGAGGAATCCCGGAGGGTATGGCCGCGATCAAGGCCGGCAAGGTGTACATGCCGGTTTGAGCGAAATAGATACCCAGCACGGGCAGGACGCCCAGGCCCAACCCGGGCGACCATTCAGGCCAGTATCCCTGCAGGATCAGCGGGCTGTAAAAAATAATGCATATGGCTGCGATTACAATCAGGGGCAGCAGCATCCAGCCTTTGCCCCACACGAAATAAGCGCCGATGAAGACATCTATGATAAGGCAGATAATCCCGATCCAGAGCGCCTCGCTGGGCTTGATCAGTCCGGCCTTGAGCATGCCGCTCCCGCCGCTGAAGGGTGTCACATCAGTAGCCTTATCCACACCGCTTTTATAGTCGAAGTAATCGTTGAGGGTGTTGCAGGCGGCGTGGGCCAAAACAAGCCCTATACCGGCGATGATGGCATTGGCAAGATTGAAATAGCCGTCATACCAGGCCATGCAGGTGCCCAATATAGCCAGGACAACCGCCAGGATTAAAAACTGCGGCCTCGTCTCCAGAAAATATAGCTTTAATTTCATCTTGTCCTCCGACATAGGAACGTACGATTATAGCATAAATAAACGGCCGCCGAGACCGATATTTGCTTGACCGCAATATGATGGAATGTTACGCTTAAGTTGTAGTTAAAGGGGTGCTGTGATGATCGACGAAAAGGCCATTGAAAATGTAAGGCAATACGGTTGTGCGGTGGGTACCGGTGAGAGGAAAAGACGGATACTGGTAGACGAGATAGGTTTTCCCATCAATAAAAAAGCGGAATACGCCATTATTGCAGGGTGCTTTCAACCGGAAGGGATGCCGCACGTCCTGCACGCCTTCAAGAAGGTGCTGGACCATTTAAGGGTGGACTATACGCTGCTTGATAAAGAGTACTGCTGCGGCTGGCTGGCTTTCGGCCAGATGGCGGTGATAACCAAAAATGAAGAGGACATAGCCAGGTTCAAAGAGCTTTCCCCGGAGTTTCTGGCAGAGAACTTCAAGCAGGCCAAAGAGCTGGGCGCCCGGTCCATTGTACTCTTTTGCAGCGCCTGCGAGCCCAATTACACCAACTACAAGGGTTTACCCGACCTTGAGGTTATTACCTACCCCCAGCTTATCGACCGCTATTTCCAGGGCGGCAGGTTGAAAAGGAAAATCGATTTCTACGCGGGCTGCTATCGTTTCCGCCGCCGCATAACCGATATCCCTGTAGACACCAGTGCCGCCATGAGTATCATGGACAAGATCGAAGGACTCGAGGTAAATCCTTTGGACGGCAAACTATGCTGCAACATACCGCCGCATATGGAACAACTGGCGGGTTCGATCAAGAGCGATACGGTAGTTAACATCTGCACCGGCTGTTACTACGCTCTCAAAGCCAAGCTGGGCGGGAATCCAAATATCGACGTTAAAATGCTGCCCGAAATAGTGTGGGAAGCAATAGAGGGACAATAATACCCGGTTTAATATCAGGCAATCCCATATCTAAAACGGAAGTTTTTCAACTTTAATATCCGGCAACAGTCTCTCGACATCTTCCTTATGGCATAGCTCGGTGCCCGGCGCCAGGGTAGCGGCCGTGCCGCAGGCAGCGGCAAGGCGTGAGGCTTCCTCCAGGCTACCGCCCTGGCTAAGCTTGAGCACCAGGCCAGCCACCGCCGAGTCACCAGCGCCCACCGTGCTCAAGATCTGCACATCGGGCGGCACCACTTTATAGACGGCGTCTTTGTCGGCGATGATCATGCCGTCCCGGCCCCTTGAAATACAGACTATTTTGATACCGCTGCCGACCAGCGTTTTTACAGCGTAAATTATATCTTCTTCGGTCTTAAGCTCCGTGCCGAGCAGGCCCTGCGCCTCCCTGACATTGGGCTTGATGATATCCGGCGTGGCCTTCACTCCCTCTTTAAGCCACTGGTCGGCCGAGTCCAGCACCGTCACTATCCCCTGGCTTTTCATCTTATCTATCAGCACATGGTAGATATTGTCAGGGACCCCCGGCGGCACGCTGCCGGCAAAAACCATGTAGCGGGGACGGCGCTTGAGATGGGTGATCTTATGGACCAGCTTCTTCAGTTCGCCGGGAGATATCTCAGGTCCGGGTGCAGATATTCTGGTCTGCTGGCGGGTCTTGAGGTCGGTAATTATGAAATTGCTCCTGATCTCCAGCTTGATCGGCGTAAAATCGTAGGGCACATCCTTCTGCTTCAAAATGGTCTTCAGAACCCCTCCGTCAAGGCCCCCCAGGAACCCGTAAGCCATGGTATCGCCGCCCATCTGGCAGACGACCCGAGACACATTTATCCCTTTGCCGCCGGGCATATATGAGAAGCTTACCCAGCGGTTAGTATCATCGAGCACCAGGTTTTCTACTGCTACATGCCTGTCCAGCGACGGGTTCATCGTCACTGTCGATATCACTTAGATCTTCTCCACTTTAAGCATATTGGTCGTGCCAGCCTTACCGATGGGGATACCCGCCGTCACCACGACCAGGTCCCCTTTTTGTACACAACCCAACTTTTTAGCCGCCCGCGCAGCCTGCGTAAACATATTCAATATGGACCTCGGCTCGGGCACCTTAAGGGCAATCACTCCCCAGGTCAGGGATAACTGCCTTTGCGTAGATTCGTCAGGCGTAATCGCCAGTATCTGCGTACGCGGCCTGTATTTCGAGACCCGCCTGGCCGTGCTGCCCGAGGCTGTATAAGCAATAACGGCTTTGGCGCCGAGCTGGCGCGCAGTATGGCAGGCGGCGTAGCTGATGGCGTCATCAGTAAGCGGCTGAAGGTCTTTGCCTTTGCTGGCAAAGTTCTCGTCATAAGGCAGGGCGCCCTCCGCCTCTACAGCTATGAGGGACATCATTTTGACCGCCTCCACGACGTAATGTCCAATCGCCGTCTCCTCCGAAAGCATGGTCGCGTCCGCCCCGTCGAAGATGGCGTTAGCCACATCCGTAGCCTCTGCACGCGTAGGCATGGGCGAATCAACCATAGACTCGAGCATCTGCGTGGCCACGATAACCGGCTTGCCGGCATGGTTACTTTTGCAAATCAGGTCTTTCTGGACGACAGGGACTTTCTGTATGGGTATCTGAACGCCCAGGTCGCCGCGCGCCACCATTATGCCGTCGGCCGCCGCCAGTATCTCATCGAAGTTATTCAGCCCCTCCACCCTCTCGATCTTGGCGATGATCTTGGCCAGGGAACCCTTGTCCCGCAGGAACCGCCTTACTTCAATGACATCGTTGGCCTTGCTTACAAAGGAAAGCCCCACGAAATCGATTTCGTGTTTTATAGCGAAATAGAGGTGCTGCCAGTCTTCCTCGGTTACAGCATCCACGTCCCAGGTCACGCCCGGGACGGTTACTCCCTTGTTATCGAAAAGCCTGCCGCCTGTGATGACTTTGCACTTAACATCATGATGGCTGATGGACACCACTTCCAGCTTGATGAGACCGTCATCCAGGAAAATGTCCTGTCCAAGCTTCACATGATTCGGGAGCTCGGGGAGGTCCACGGAGACCTGCGTCTCATCGCCCAGTACATCCCTGGTCGTCAATATAAATTCGGCGCCGTCTTTGAGCTTTATCCCGCCCTTCTTGACTTTGCCCGTGCGGTCCTTAGGGCCGGGCAGGTCGAGCAAGAAGGCCAGCGGCAATTTGAGCTTCTGCGCTTCCTGCCGCAGCGTTTCGATATAATGCAGATGCTCGTCCGGTGTACCGTGCGAGGCGTTAATGCGCGCCACGTTCATGCCCGCCTCAAGTAACTGCCTTACAACCGGGGCAGAGTTGCTGGCCGGGCCGATAGTACAGACTATTTTCGTTTTACGCGCCGGCACGAATTCCGGAGCTGGTTTTTTACTTCTTGGCATTTTGGAATCCTTAATATCTTCGATACCAATCCTGATCGACGTCGACCAGGTGCGACGGCTGCAAGCCCAGCTTTTCATACCAGGGACGGGCGTATTTCTCCGTTATATGAGCCAGTTCCTCCAGCCTTTTGCCCGCCACTGTCTTGAAATATTCGATCCTCTTCTGCCTGTCGGCGATCTGCATGGCCTCCTGCCAGATGGCCCTGCCGCCCAGGAATCCTGACGCGCCTGCCTTGCAGGCGATGGTCACTTCGTCCTTGAAAGTCTCATAATCCACGCCGGCGCTGAGTATGACCCAGGGAGTCCGCGAGGCCGCGTCGAGCTGTTTGCAATATTCACCCAGCTCGGAGACATCCTTGTCATATTTCATATCCGCCGGGAACTCGGCCTTCAGCACGTCGATGGGCAGGGCCGTGATCTGCCTGGCGGTCTCCACGACCATCTCCGGCAGCTTGGCGGCAAACTCTTTGGAATCCATTTTTTCGCCCTCTACCCGGTATGTCTTGGGCTCGACCAGGAAGGGGATATCATATTTAATGCACTCATCGGCGACCCTGGCGATGGTCTTGAGCTGTTTATCGGCTAGTTTCTTGATATCGGGACGATAATAGACCAGCATCTTTACGGCCGAGGCTCCCATGCGCTTAATCTTTTCCACACCCCAGTCTTTGAGCAGTTCGGTCAGGCGCCCCATGGGGTCTTTCTCATAGCCGGTGGCTTCAACGCTGACCAGCAGGCCGACCCTGCCACCCAGAACATTGCCCGCTATGCACTGCGCGGCGCCGTATTCGGGATCGAGCAGCACGCCGCTGGCATGGCGACCGAAGGCCGCGCACATATCCAGCTTCATATTAACCAGCTCCGCGTAATCCGGAACGCCGTGCTGCGCATTCTCGATCATCGAGATCAACCCGGCCCTGTGGTCCATAGCGCACATGACGAAGATGCCCGGTTTTCTGGATATTTGCTGCAGTCCCCGTATCTTACCGATCGTCAAACTCTTCATTATCCCTCCCCAGTATAGTCATAGCTACAGATAAATATAACTGTTTACGGATGCCGTGACAAGTCTACGCCCCTACCTTTGGCGAAACTCTAAATTCTAAATCCTTAGGGCTGTGAGAAACCCACTGAACTATGAAAATTATCCTATTCAACGATATATTAATGAAGCTGGAAAAATTTTCACCCCAAACTGAAGTCTATTAGTTGAAGCAGTACGATTCAATATTGGTAAGCTAACCCGTACTAATCCTGTGAGTCCATTTGTGCCATTTAAATGTATATGACAGGCTCATAACGGAAGAATCGTAATTGACCATTGAAGTAATGCGCACTCTTGGATAGACAGCCGGACGTTCCTGAATGGAATTGCCCTTAAACTGCAGCATTGAACCGGCAAATATAATCCTCAGCTCAACTTTATCTTCTTGATAAGTTTGGAGACGGCCTTATTATAGCGCGGCTCAAAGAACAGTAAGGGCTGAATAGGATACCTGGTACCCTTTTCATCGGTTTCCCTGAGCCCTGCAAGAAGATCCTGCAATTTTGCTGTGGGCAAAGCAAAGGCCATCTCGTCGTCGGCGGCCATACCTATCTGCCTCTCACCCCGGCCGGGCACTATATAAACAGCTTTGCCGGAAACAACCGGCTCGATCCCGGATGTATGGTGATGTTCAAGGACGCCGTCAAAGCCGAAAACCTGGAAAACAAACTTCAGGTAAAGGATATCTCCACAATTATCAAGGAATCAATGGTACCATAACGACAGAACCTTTTGCTGACGTTTGTGCTAAAGATAGTTTATGTGTAGCCAGTAATTTACAATAGTATTATAGAAACGATAATCCCTACTATTACTACCCAGTAGATTTCTACCTTTAAGAACAGGGCAACAAAGGCGGCCAGTGATATCACTATGCGCAATAAATCCCAGGGTATTTTTAAAGCGAATAACAAGGTAACAGCTAATAAAAGACCGACGAATGAGCTTAATACACCTCTTACTGCTCTATTAAAATAGGGAAAGCCGCGCAACTTATCGAAATAGGGGGCGACACCTGCCACGATCAGAAAAGAAGGTAAAAATACACTGACCGTGGCAATAATTCCTCCTAAAAGACCATAAAGTATATAGCCAATAAAGGTAGCAGTAATTACGATAGGGCCGGGTGTTATCTGCCCCAGGGCAATTCCATTCAAAAATGTCTTACTATCCATCCAGGAGTTTACGTTCACTACCTCATGGAACATGAGAGGAACGGAAGTGAAACCGCCTCCGAAGGCAAATAAGTCAACACGGGCCATAAGCGCGGCCAGGTTGAAAAGACTACGGTCAGTAAAGAAGAGAATAATGAATCCTATTATGGCAGCCAATATTATAATCAGCACAGACCGGTATGTGGTCATTCGTTTAGCTGGCGTTACACGATAGGGCGATGGTTCCCTAAGGTAAAGCAAGATTCCCACAATTGCAGATAGTAGTATTACAAAGAATGGATTTACCCCGAAGCCAAAAAGAATACCGGCAGCAATTGCGATAGCCGCACCTTTCCAGTTCTTAATAGACGCCATGCCGAATGTAATAGCTGCGTTAGCTACTATGGACACCACAATGGTTTGCAACCCATTAAATGCGGATATCATCATCGGTAAATTCAGGGTTTGCATATAAAAAATCGAGAGGACCATCATGAACAAAAATGCAGGTAAACCGAAGCCTATGAAGCTGACCGCAGCCCCTGCCTCTCACCCTTAGCCCCACATAGGCAGCAACCTGCATGGCAGTAGACCCAGGCACCATCTGGCAGAAAGCAACACCAGTGCGGAATAACGCATCATCCATCCATTTCTTTTGCTCGACGGCCATCTTGCGAATGAAGGCCACCATGGCAGGGCCGCCAAATGCGGTAGCCCCTAACCGGAGAAAAGACAGGAATAACCTGGCAAGAGAAGGTGCCTTGTCGGCTGATTGATTTTGAACTTGTTCCATAGGTTATTGTCTATATAATAGCCTTCTTTTAAAAGACTACGTACGAATATCATCATTCAAGAATTAATCCGGCAATGCAAAACTAGTGCCTGCATTATTAAGGAAGAATGAATCCGGAAACTCCTGAGCCAGTCGCACCGAGGCGGCAAAGCCTGTACAGTGAGAAACGCCTAATTTTTGAATCCCCATATCCTTTAGACCGGCGATGGTCCTTTCAATACGCTCCTCATTAGCACGAAAGAGGTGAGTACCGCCGATCACGGCATATATAAATTCTTTACCTGTTATTTTCTGTGAGTGACGTAAAGTATTAATTAAACCACGGTGAGCACACCCGAGAATGACTACTAAGCCATATTCTGTATCGATCACCAATGCAAGATCATCAGCAAGTTTGTCCGGCAGCATCTGTCCATCATCTTTAACAAACAGATTTCCGTCAATTTTCTCGTAATCCGTGAGCATCTCAATTTCACCAGTTGTGGTTATGTGTTCAGCAATGGAAACCGGTTTCCCACTAAAAATGAAACGGGCACCACAGCTTTCTAATTCTTTGCGCGAAAAGGGCATGCCTATATACTGAAAATCATCTCGATTACGTTCGGCGAATTTAGAAGTCAAAATATCCGGGTGAGCAATTACATCAACGTTTTTATTTCTTTTTAAAACTTCGAAAAGGCCGCCGGTATGGTCTACATGACCGTGGCTTAATACAACGATACGGATCCCTGTAAGATCGATACCCATGAGGTCAGCATTATAAACTGTTGATATGCTCATCCCGGTGTCCATAAGGATTTTCTTCCCATCCGCTTCGACTAATATACTTAGGCCCCACTCGCCAAGAAAACCATAATTTGCCGTATTCTCACTTAACGTGGTTATTCGAATTTCCACGATATATCCTCCTTTCCTTGGCTATGTTTCACATCAATATTTGCCGAGCCATATTTACTGCCTTCCTTACGATCATAGCCGTCAGATCCTGAGGTGTAAAGACAACAATAACACCTGAGATTGGCAGCGATTGCAAAACGGCGAGAGGAGCATCAGCGGTCCCTGGTGGCAGATCGACCACTCTGTTCTACAATTAGTGCAACCTGTTGATCAGGTTGGGCAGTTTGCCTTCCGTATAAAGCTTAACCGCTTCGTCAATATTCGTGATATCGGTTACTATGGGCTCTATTTTATAGCTCTTCATACTTTCGTAGGCACCCATGCCCATACCGCCAGCTATTAACACCTGGCTGTCTTTAATCGCCTCAGCCATGCTTGCATGTTTTTGCTGGGAAGCGGCGTCAAAACCGTGCTTGGCTCCATGAGCTGAATGTGGGCCCTCAGCAGATGCAAAGTGGCTGTGACCCATCTTTGGCCGCTTCTCTTTGCCGGTTATTTTGCCATTCTCCACCGTGTAAACGACGTACCAGGATGCCCGTCCGAAATGTTGGCTTATAGTAATCTCATCGTCTGTAATAACTGCAATTTTCATACCAGTTTTTCTCCTTATCTCAATTTCGTTATATTGCTCAAGGCTATTCCGATCTTCACTTGCCATACCTCCACTGATTGCCACAGGCACCAGCGCGTCATTGCATAGCTTGTGGCAAATAGAGCAGGATTCAGTCGACCACCTGGCCAACATATCTGCAGGCAAATCCAGGTTGCAACCAATCCTGCAGCAACATTGCGGTGCCTCCAATTCAAAGGAGCCGCCATCTATTTTTATAGCTTTGCCACCTAGCAGACCTACAGCTATCTTTTTCCTGGCCGACTCAAGTATTCGCTGAAAAGTCGCTCGCGAAACATTCATGTATTTGGCACATTGTTCCTGATCCAAATTCTCAATATCCCGCAGCCGCAGGGATTCTACTTCCTCAATAGTAATGCAGACTTCATCCAGCGTTCGCAGAGGCACACCAGCCGGCTTAAAGTAAGTAGTATCCGGCAGGAAAGCTACCCTACATCTCTTCTTGGGTCGAGGCATGTAAACAGCATCCTTGTATTTTGTGCATATGCTCATAACAATTATATTTTAGCTATTATATTCTGTCAAGTGGATACAACTTGATAGGGGACAAAATATATTGTATACTTGCAATAGTTCGCAACTATTATATTGCAATTGAATGAATTGCCCGACTACGTTTCGCCATTTACTTGCGAGGTTCCCTTACTGCAAACGAAGGATCGGGACTAACTAAATAATAAAAACAAAAAGGAGTGAGCAAATATGGCTGACCTGGCAGTTATTACAGAAGAGAAACGTCATGAAGCTGAGAGGAAAATAGAAGGCCTATCAATGGTCGTCTTTTCCGGCGACCTGGATAAGGCACTGGCAGCTTTTATTATTGCCAACGGAGCCGCTGCCATGGATATCCCGGTGACCATGTTCTTTACGTTTTGGGGGACGAATATTATGCGGCGTGAAGGTCCGATCAAGCTTCTGGAAAAGAAGACCTTCATGGAGAAAATGTTCGGTTGGATGATGCCCAGGGGGCCCAATAAGCTGGTGCTATCCAAAATGAACATGGGAGGAATGGGGACAATGATGATGAAGAATGAAATGGCAAAGAAGAATGTCTATAATTTGCCCAAATTGATTCAAGAGGCTCGTGATCAGGGCATAAGGATGATAATCTGCACGATGTCCATGGATATTATGGGTTTCAAAAAGGAAGAGCTTCTGCCGGGCGTCGAATTCGGCGGCGTAGGTAAGTTCATGGCAAGCGCCGATGATAGCAGGACGACCTTATTTATATAGGTCGATAGTACGTATTGTTTTATTGTTATGGAGCATAGAATATGGAAGTAAATCCCAACCACATTTTTGAATTGCAGGCGGAGATGCTAAGCGTTCTTTCCAATCCAAAACGTCTCATGATACTCAAAGTACTGGGCAAAGGGGAAAAAACAGTGGGAGAAATTGCTGTGCAGGTTGGCATCGAGATGCAGAACGCATCTCAACATCTCCGTATCATGAAGGCCCGTGGGATAGTGACGGCCAGAAGGGATGGTCAGACGGTCTATTATGAGCTTACGACCCCTATCTTCGCGGAATGCTGTGAACTAGTGCGGAAGGCCATCGTGGAAGACCTGGAAAAAAGAAGAGCGCTCATACAGGATATTAAATAGAATTGAATTATCACGGGAGGTTAAAGGATGACCGAAATCGATTTGAAAAACATGAAAACAGACAAAACTGTAGATGCCCGCGGCACGGCTTGCCCTGGTCCGCTCCTGGAAGCTAAACGTGCCATGGCGGCAGTGCCCATGGCCGGTATACTTGAAGTGTTGTCTTCCGATATCGGCACAACTGAGGATCTTCCCCTATGGGCCAACAAGGTTGGACATCAGTATCTGGGAACCATCGAGGAAGCGGGTTATTGGAGGGTCTTCGTCAAAAGAGGCAAGTAGTGATTTCACACAGTTCGTCCCAAAGCAGTGGTCCGAAGATATTGGTCTTCTCCACTAACAATATATCCGATCCCGGTATCGACCTGGCGGGAAGTTCACATATGGACTATCCAACTTCCGTCCAGGTCATAGCGTTGCCATGTTCCAGCGGTATTAATCCCACATGGGTATTACATGCGCTTGAAGCCGGGTTCGATGGAGTCTTCATCGCCGCCGATGGGACTGACTGCGCTTACCTGCCGGACTGCACCGACCGTACGGCATCTATAGTTCAGAAGGCGCAAGACCTGATCAAAGAACATGGCCTCGATCCCAGAAGATTAAAAATGGCTGCCATTTGCTCGGTCTGCTCCGAATCCTTCGTGTCACATATGGATAAATTTCATAAGGCACTCAGCGAGCTTAAAACATAAGGTGCGCTAAGCAGAACTGTCATGGAAAAAAACTCTAACGTAGATTATGATGCCCTGATTGTAGGGGCTGGCATAGCAGGTATGGAATCGGCTCTGACGCTGGGCGACATGGGATTCAGGGTATTGCTTGTGGAAAAGGAAGCCAGCATAGGCGGGAAAATGATCCTGCTAAGCAAAGTATTTCCGACGCTTGACTGCTCGAGTTGCATCTCCACACCCAAAATGGCAGCCACGGCCAATCATCCAAACATTAAAGTATCCACATATTCGGAGATCGATGAAATATCACGAAAGGAAGACGGCAGCTTTGCCATTGCTCTCCGGCGAAAACCCAAATTTGTCGATCCGCTAAAATGCACGGGTTGTGCACAGTGTGAAACCGCCTGTACCGTAGCCATTGCCGACGAATTCAATTCGGATTTGATAGCACGAAGGGCGGCCCATATCGCCTTTCCCCAGGCTGTACCCAAGAAGGCAATTATAGACCGCAAGGGCACATCGCCGTGCTCATTTACCTGTCCTGCAGGAGTAAAACCCCACGGATACGTCTCACTGGTTAGAGCAGGAAAATACGATGAAGCATTCCGCTTACACCTGGAGGATGCCCCACTTCCCGGATGCCTGAGCAGGGCATGCTACGCTCCCTGCGAGGAAGAGTGCACTAGAGGACAGCTGGAGGGGTCTGTTCCCATAAGGGCGATCAAGCGTTTTATGGTTGACCGTTATTATGCCGGCCATCCGGAACCAGAATACGGCATCCCCGACAAATTGAACGGCAAAAGGGTAGCAATCGTCGGATCGGGCCCTGCCGGTCTATCTGCAGCTTATTTCCTGGTCCGTTCAGGATACTCTGTCACCGTCTTTGAGTCGGAACCGGAAGCGGGCGGCATCATGCGTTGGGGCATACCGTCCTACCGATTACCCAAGGACATATTAACTCGCGACATCAAGAACATCACCTCCCTCGGCGTGAAGATCACCACCGGCACAAAGGTCGGCAGCACGCAATATCTGAAGGAGGACGGCTTTGACGCGGTATTCCTGGCCGTCGGCAATACCGGGGGACGCCTCATATCTATCCCGGGAGAGGATCTGAATGGAGTTGTCGATTGCATGGATTTCCTGAAAGCTTGTAATTCCGGAAGCAGGTCAGACATAAAAGGAAAGAAGGTGGTGGTGATAGGTGGGGGCAATGTCGCAATAGACTGCGGACGCAGTGCTCTCCGGCTGGGCGCACGTGAGGTACAGCTGGTCTGCCTTGAGTCCGGTGAAGAAATGCCCTCCCATAGATGGGAGATTGAACAGGCAATTGATGAGGGTATTGCCATAAACTGTTCATGGGGCCCCAAATCTATCAGTGACGTTGGAGGAACCAAAGGGGTTGAGTTCGTTTGCTGCACATCTGTTTTTGACGCCGGCGGAAAATTTAACCCTTCGTTCGACGAGTCCAAAAGGAAGTCTTTCGACGCCGACATGGTCATAATGGCCGTCGGCCTTCTTCCAAATACTTCTCCATTCGCGAATGAGCTTGAATTGAACCGTAACAAGACCATTTGCGCTGATAAGGAAACGCTACAGACTTCGAAACCCTGGGTTTTCGCCGGCGGAGACGCCGTAACAGGACCGGCCATGATAGTACAGGCCGTCGGCCAGGGCAAGAGAGCCGCCTATTACATAGATCGTTACCTGCAGGGAATGCCTATGAATTCAGGCCATTTCGATGAACGGTTGCCCATGGTAGACAAAGAGTCCGTCCTCAGCCGACCAGCAGGTGATATCTCTGTTAGAAAACCTGTATCCCCCAAGCTTAAACCCGTTGAGGAGTGGACACGTTCGTTTGATGAATATGAGATAACCATGACTGAGGATGAGGCCCGCTACAGCTCCAACCGTTGTCTTGATTGCGGCGGTTGTTCGCAGTGCCAGCAATGCGTAGGTATCTGCCCGGCCGATGCCATATCCTTTGACATGCGGACAGAGATGGAGGATGTAACTGCTGGTTCTGTAATGCTGTCAACGGGGTTCGATATCTTCAACGCCGCCAACAAACCGGCTTTGGGATACGGAAGGTTCCCTAATGTTATCAATGCCATGCAGATGGACCGTATTTTGGCCCCTACACGGCCATACAATGCGGTAATCCGTCCCTCTGATGGAAAAGCCCCCAGCAATATAGCCTTTGTTCTATGTACCGGCTCCAGGGATCAAAAGGTCAATAACCGTATATGCTCGCGTGTTTGCTGCATGTATTCTCTTAAGCAGGCGCAGCTCCTTATGGGCGCCTTACCTCTGGCTGATATCACAATCTACTACATCGATATACGCGCTTTCGGCAAAGGTTACGACGAGTTTTATGAGCAAGCAAAAGGGATGGGGGTCTATTTTGTCAAAGGCAAGGTAGCCAGAATCGAAGAAACGACTGAGCAGAACCTGAAGGTATTTTACGAGGATATCGAAGGTGATGGAGGTACTAAGCAGGCCGAGCATGATCTTGTCGTGCTGTCGGTTGGAGTGCTTCCCACGCAGGGCGCCCTATGCCTGTTCAAAGACGGCTCGCTGGAAGCGGACCCCTATTCCTATATCCGCGAAGTGGACGAAGACCTTGAACCGGGCAAGACAAGTATTGACGGCGTTTTCGTTGCAGGGACAGCGGCTGCTGCGCGTGACATACCTGATTCTATTCTGCATTCGGATGCCGCTGCGGCACAGGTGGCTGCCTATCTAAAGAGATCAAGGGACGGCTCATGACCGACAGGACAGACCGAAAACTGGGCGTATATATTTGCCACTGCGGCGGCAATATTTCCGACTACGTGAACGTGGAAAAGGTGGTGGACGCAGTTAAGGGAGAGCCTGATGTGGTCACGGTCAAGACCAACATATTTACTTGCTCTGATGCAGCACAGCAGGACATGATCTCGGAAATTAAGGAAATGAAATTAGACGGGATTGTGATCGCTTCCTGTTCGCCCAAGCTTCACCTGAATACATTCAGAGCGATGGCGGAGCGTGCCGGTCTCAATCCCTATCAGTACACCCAGGTGAATATCCGTGAACAATGTTCCTGGGCCCATACTCATTCAAAGGATGCAGCAACGGACAAAGCAATCAAATTGGTCCGGGCGGGCATCGCCCGCACAGGGTTGTCAATGCCCCTCAGCCGGCTGCGCGTCGATACTACGCCTGCTGCACTGGTCATAGGCGCCGGGGTGGCGGGATTGCGTGCCGCCCTTGCACTATCTGATATGGGCATATCTGTACATGTAGTCGAACTGGCAGAGCAGCCAGGTGGAATGGTAGGGAAATGGGGAAAGATGTTCCCCAACGGAAAGAAGGGCTCAGATATTATTGGTTCACTGGTGAAGAAAGTCCGCGAACGTGAAAACATCAACTTGTTTGTCAACGCGAAAATAATCGAGAAATCCGGCAATGTTGGAAAATTTTCAATAAAGCTATTAGTTAATAATAAGGATACGATTCCCCTCACTGTAGGCGGCATAATTGTGGCTACCGGTTTTGACCCATACGCTCCGCTTAGCGGTGAATTCGGCTTTGGACTATCTGGTGTGATAACGCTGCCTGAATATAAAGAGCTGCTCGCCCAATCGGCCGGATCTTTGAAATATAATGGCAGAGATATCGGCACCGTCACTTACATATACTGTATTGGATCAAGGGAGCATTTCAAGGAGGATAACCCTCACGCTTATTGTTCCCGCTATTGCTGCACTGCCGGCGTGCACGCAGCTCTGCGCACCGCTGAATTGACACCCGGGGCACAGCAGTTTCACATTTTCCGCGATATGCGCACCTACGGCAAATATGAGGTGCTTTACGACGAGGCTTTAGAAAAGGGCTCTGTTTTCCTGCGCTATGAAGAAAGCGAGCCTCCGGTGGTAACCCTCGAGAACGGCAGCCTGAAAGTCAGAGTTAAAGACCGCCTCACCGGCGGAGAAGAAATTGAAATTGCCACTGACCTTGTAGTACTGGTCACAGGTATGGTTCCCAGGACCAATCCCGAATTGGTTAACGTGCTCAAACTCCCGGTGGGAAAAGACGGTTTCTTCAATGAAATCCATCCCAAATTGAAGCCGGTTGAGACCGTGATAGACGGGCTTTTCATCTCTGGAGCGGCGCAGGGCCCAAAGACGCTTGCCGAAAGCGTGGCCAGTTCCATGGCTGCATCAGCCAAGGTGGCTGGCCTTCTGCTTAAAGGATATATTGATCTGGAGCCGCTTATAGCCAAAGTCGATCCAGACCTGTGCGTGTGGTGCGGCGCCTGTGAGCATGTCTGCCCGTACGGAGCGGTCCAGCATATCAATTGCGACGGCAAAGAAATCGCAGACATAAACCCCGTCCTGTGCAAAGGGGAAGGGGCATGCGTCCCGGTTTGTCCCAAACAGGCCATAGATGTTGCCGGGTACACAAATAAGCAGATTGAGTCTATGATTGAAGCTCTTGCGAGGGAGGCTGCCTGATGGAAAGGAAACCGGCGCGCGATAACGCCGAGGTGCTGCGGGACGAAATGTATATGCGTGACCGGATAATCGGAATCCTGGCAGAGGGTCCCAAAACCATATCGGAGATTGCAGGTGAACTTGGTTACCCATCCGATGAAGTGCTCAAATGGGTCATGGCTATGAGACGATATGGAGTTATCACAGAAATGCCCAAGGCCAGGGCCGATGACTATTATCATTACAAACTGCGGGACCAGGAAGAAAAATGATAAAAACAGACACGCAATTTGTTGAATCCGTGAAGGCGGGCACTGAATTCAATGCCTTCGCCTGCATCAACTGCGGTTCCTGCACGGCGCTTTGCCCCCTGGGTATCGATCTGCACCCCAGGACCCTATTCCGCTACGTACTGATTGGAGCACGGGACAAAGTATTGCAAAATACTGCCAACATCTACTCATGCCTTTTGTGCAAAATGTGCGAGGATAATTGTCCCGCGGACGTGCCAATTGCCGAAAATATCAGGTCGCTACGCAGCTATATCAACCGGGATGTTTTTCGGCTCTCAAGAGGTTAATTCATGCCGTTACCGATACATAACATTTTAGGAATACTCTCAGATAATCTGAAGAACAGAAAAGGCGTTATCCCTCTTTCCCCGGGGAAAGTTGACGCCTGGACCCGCGGACTGGATATACCCTTTGGCGGGGATACCGTTATCTACACTGGCCAGATGTATCAATTGATACCGTCGATAAATTCGATGTCCGCCGTGATGGCCAAATTCGAAGATTCATGGGTTACTCGATTTTTCGGCATGGGCCGCATCATGAATAGAATTATAAATATCTCATGGTTAATGGCTCTCGGTTCCGGCAAAGAGCAAAGGGTGTATGACAACATTTTGAAGAACATTGCCATCCTGCTTAAAACGGCCGGGGTGAAATTCAGTTATCTATATGGAAAGGAGCTGTACTCCGGAGCACTGGTCTACGATGAGGGGCTTGACGACGCATTTGTGGAGCATGCCCGAAGGGTATACCGGACATTCAAAGAGAATGGCGTTAAGCAGGTCATCACGGTGGACCCTCATACTACCAATATGTTGAAAAGCGTATACCCTAAAATTATCAATGGGTATGACCTTATTACAAAGAGCTACCTGGAAATACTCGCAGAAAAAGACCTGAAATGCAGAAAACAGATTCCTTTGGAACTCGTTGTCCACGATTCTTGTGTCTATGCAAGGCACGAAGGTATAGTTGATGAACCGCGCCGTTTGCTGAAAACTGCCGGGGCAACGATTCATGTGCCTGAGTTATCCGGAAGGTTAACGCAGTGCTGCGGCGGCCCCCTGGAATCATTATTCCCCGGTAAGGCCTATGAAGTCGCCGGGAAACGCGTGGCCCAGTTAGCGGACTGCGGCAACAGCATTGTGACAATGTGTCCAATATGCATGGCCAATTTGAAGCGTGTGGCTAATAATACTACACTGGAAATCAAGGATATATCTGAACATCTTGTTAACGGTTACTGCATGCCCGACTTATGATTAGGGGAAATGAGGAATGGCAGGGATCCATAAAATTAGCTTCACAATTTCAGTCAAGCGATAAAACATTAAGGAGGTTGAGACAAGAAGACTATGGCAGAGAAAATGGTAATTTTTGCGACTCATGGAGGTGAAGACCCCGAGAAGGCCACGTTGCCCTTTGTTGTGGGTAACGCCGCGTTGGCAATGGACGTCCAGGTGACTATAGTGCTTCAATCAATGGGCGTTATGCTTGCCAAAAAGGGATGCTACGATCACATCTACGCATCCGGTTTCGATTCAGTCAAGAAAATGGTTGACAGCTTCATCGAGTTCGGCGGCCAGATTTTCGTATGCATTCCGTGCATTGAGTCCAGGAAGATAACCCCTGATTTACTGATTGACAAGGCACAGTTGGTTAAGGCAGGAAAAGTTGTCCAGGAAGTGCTGGAAGCTAAAGCGGTGTTGAACTACTAGTACCGGTTATCCGGCGGGTATCTTTACCGGTGGAAAGTCGGCCTTTATAACTGCAGAAGTCATTACCATTAGACGATGAATACTCATGTGGAATAGCAGCTATGTCTGCTCATCTATTCTAGATACTAGGTTACGTTGCCGTCTGAACAGCGCAAAGAAAATAACAACGGCAACTACTATGACTCCTATGGCGGTCAACTGTGCCTGTTTAAGGCCAAGGAATACCACCTCATTGTCTCGCCATGTAAACACGATTATTTGACTCATAGAATAGCCAAGTATGTAGATAAAAAATAGTATACCCGGCTTCAGCTTGTTCCGTAGCAGCCAGAGAAGACCGAATAGCAGTATGTCTATTAAAGCTTCATAAACAGCGGCTGGGTGATAGGCTATATCGTGTCGAGGAGCGAATGAATTGGGGTTAGCGTATACCACTCCCCAAGGAAGATTAGTGGGATAGCCGATAACATCCCCGTTGATAAAGTTACCAATACGGCCGAAGAACTGGCCGACTACAGCAAAGAGTGCAGTGACATCCAGGAGTTTCAAGATTGAGATTTTCATACGCCAGCCTGCTATCAGCAGTACAATGACCACGGCAAAGATGGCCCCATAAAAAGCCATCCCGCCTTCCCAGAACGCCAGGATGCGCCACGGCTCCGCTAGATACGGTCCCAGAGGTTGCTGGAGGACGAAGTATAGTCTGGCGCCGATAAGACCGGCTAGAACGGCCCAATAGACGACCGTTTCCATCTGACTCTGAGCCAACCCTTTGGACCTGGCATAAGGCCAGGCTGTAAGCAGACCGGCCACAATGCCCACCACGTACATCAAGCCATACCAGTGGACGGCTATGGAACCGATGGAAAAAACTACTGGATTGACATTAACAATTATCATAAATTCTTCCCCTAAAACTAACCTATCTTGGGATGCTCCTGTAAAGCTAGAATAGTTAACGTCATCCTTTTCATAAACTAATACCTGGCAATTCCAATATTTGTAAACTAAGTCTACCACGTATAATGCATTCCAAAGAAACGGGATCAAAAATGAGGGGGTTTTTTCGAATGTGGAAATATCCGAAGAATTAAGCCCTATAACAGTTGACTACGTGCTTAGGGGTAAGCTAGCGCAAATCACGGGCAGGAAAAAGTATCTAGTAATATATGATAGATTATGCACGTAGTTCGCAAAGACATTAAGATTCAGTATCAGCATATATTGTGATAGAATGATTTGCACATCTGTAATGAGCTGACCAACTCCAATGAAATAGGACCAAGCGTAAGGATTACATCAGAACTGGTGAAAGCACCAAACGGGTATTAAGTTTCACTACCCGGGGGCGAAAATAACCGCTACCTGAGATCTCCAAGATATGTGGGGGCCATAATATAGATATCAGCATGATTTCACTGGGGATTATCTCAATACTTGTTGGTTTCCTGGGTGCGCTCACAGGATTGGGTGGGGCCAGCATACTTATCCCTGTACTGACACTGTTCGGTGTCCCGGTCAAGGTTGCCATAGCTTCTTCCATGGTCAGCATCATTGCCACCTCAGGAGGCGCGGCCTCGGCTTATATCAGGGACCGCATCACCAATATAAAAATCGCCATGTTCCTGGAGATATTCACCATCACCGGTGCAATTATTGGCGCAACTATAACGACCTTCATAGCCCCTGTATTCCTTTATTTTTTCTTTGCCGCATTTCTGCTCACCTCTTTTTCCAGGGTACACCTGTTTGCCCAGGACTACGTTCCCGCCGCACATACCCAGGATAAAGTTTCCGCAGCATTTGAACTGCAGGGCAGCTATTTCGATGAAGCTCGAAAACAAGTCGTTGAATACAAGGCGACCAACTCCCTCCTCGGAGGATTGGGGATGGCGGTAGCAGGGCTGGCAGCAGGCATGCTGGGAATAGGAGCGGGCGCCTTTAAGGTAACCGTCCAGGAGCATATCCTGAAGCTCCCGCCCAAGGTATCCAGCACTACCAGTAACTTCATCATAGGTATGACCGCCCTGGCAGCAACCAGCGTCTACCTTTTTTCCGGGTTTTTAAATTTAACCCTGATGGCCCCCATTGCCATTGGCACTACAGTGGGTTCACTGCTGGGCGCAAGATTTTTAAACAGGCTGAACGATAAAACCGTCAGGGTCCTTTTCTTTGTCATAGTCGCCATACTAATAGTACAGATGCTGTACAAAGGGATAACTGCAATATGATTAGTTTAGGCAGTGGCGAATCAAAGCTCGAAACAGCGATCAGCTATTTGCTTATAGCCGGTATTGCTGTTAGCCTAGCGCTGATCATCGTCGGATTGGTCTTTTTCTACCACTCGTACGGCAACCTTGGTATATCCCTGAATGACAGTTCTCTGTATATCCATGGACAGAACTTCTTCAGTTTTATTTACGATCTGTTTTCCAGTCGTTACACGCAAAACAATGCAATCCTATTCATATCACTGGGGATTGCGATGTTGCTTCTCACTATTTACATGAGGGTGATTGTATCTATACTTTATTTTGTCTGGAAAAAGGATATCAGATATACCGTTATAACCGCTTTTGTGCTAATTGCCATCACGCTGAGCTTGGTCCTGCACTAGCTATTTTGACATCTTTTATATGCTTACTCTAAAAAGTACAGCGATTTACTACCTGCCTGGCAAAAGTTCGTCGATAGGCAACGACTTTTGCGTTGCCCACTCAGTGCGATGATAATCTGGCTAAGCGTTAACTATCCATCGCATAAACGTCAATCCTAAATAAATAACACCTCAAGCCGTGACATTTGATATAATTGCTCCAAAACTTTAGGGAGGCTCCCTTGCCAGACAAAGCGGACATGTTCCCGCACGATAATTCGCTCGAAGAAGCTGCCGGCCCCGCAAAGGGAGAAGAAGCTGAATGAGAGGCTCAGGCAGCTTATTGAATACGCTTTTAAAAATGCCCCCGGCTTCAAAGCACGCATGGAGGCGGCGGGCATCGGGCTGGCGGATGTTAAGTCCATAGCCGACCTGCCAAAGATACCTGTTCTGCGCAAAGATGATTTGATCCAGTTACAAAAGGAAAATCCTCCCTTCGGAGGATATCTGGCCGTACCCCTGAGCGAGGTCGAGCGTATCTACCAGTCCCCCGGCCCCCTGTTCGATCCGCAAAGGAAGATCAGGGCGAGCCTGGATACCGCCGGAACCGGCAAGGGGCAGATCGTCATGAATACCTGGTCGTACCACATTACGCCAGCCGGCATGATTATGGACCGAGTTTTAAGGGGAATGGGCTTTACGGTTTTCCCCGCTGGCACGGGCAATACCGAGCTTCAGGTACAGATCATGCACGATCTGAAAGTTAGCGGGTTCGTGGGCACACCCTCCTTCCTGGCGGCCATCATCAGGAACGCAGAGGAGATGGGCTACGACTTTAAGAGGGACTTCAACCTGAAATTCGCCATGGTCTTCGGCGAGATGGGCGGCGATGCATTACGCAAAATGTTCACAGAGAAATACGGCATAGCCTGCCGGGGAGGAGACACCTACGTTACCGCCGATATCGGGGTTATCGCAACCTCCTGCAGTCAAAACGCTGGTATGCACATAAGTACCGACCTCATAGTCGAGATCGTCGACCCGGCCACGGGCAAGGCCGTCTCAGCCGGGGAGGTTGGTGAGATAGTCGTGACTCCCTTTGACGAGGTCTATCCCCTCATTCGCTTCGGGACAGGCGACCTCTCATCACTGGTAGGGGAGCCTTGCCCGTGCGGCCGGACGACACCCCGCCTGCCCAAGATCATGGGCAGGAGCGGCGACGCAGTCCGGGTACGCGCCATGTTCGTCCATCCGCGTCAGACCGACGAGGTCATGGCAAAATATCCGGAGGTAGCCGCCTACCAGCTCATCGTGACCCGCAGGGAAAACCGCGATGAGATGCTGCTTCAGGTCGAGCTAGCCGCTGAACCGAAGGATAAAGAGGCCTGGCTGGAATCGCTTAAGAAGGACTTCCAGGGCGTCTGCAAGGTCAGGTTCGACAATATCGAGTATGTGAAAGCCGGCACCATCGCTAAAGACGCCAGAAAGATAGTCGATAAACGCGTTTATTAAGGATCAACATGAATTACTCGTATAGATTCGTGGCCGTAGCCGCGCTATTTGTGACCTGCCTGCTGGCGGCCAACATACTTATCGTCAAGCAGATATACTTCGTGGGGCTGACCCTGCCGGCGGCCATCGTGATTTTCCCGCTGAGCTACGTTTTCGGTGATGTCCTGACCGAGGTTTACGGCTATGCGCAGGCCAGGCGGGTCATATGGCTGGGCTTTTTCTGCAACCTGCTGCTGGTCGTTGCCATATGGCTGGTCGGCATCCTGCCGGCGGCGCCCGTCTTCGATGCGCAGGCTGCCTACGACCGCATACTGGGCAGCGCCCCGCGCTTCCTTATAGCTTCCTTCCTGGCTTACCTGGCAGGCGAGTTCCTCAACTCGTATGTGCTGGCCAAAATGAAGATAGTGACCAGGGGCAAATGGCTGTGGACCAGGACCATCGGCTCTACAGTGGCCGGGCAGGGCGTGGATACTGTCATAGTTCTTTCAATCGGCTTTTACGGCACCCTGCCCAACGAGGTTATCCTGACCATGATGTTCTGGCACTGGATCTTCAAGTCGGCCTACGAGGCCCTGGCCACGCCTTTCACCTATTGGCTGGTGGGGCACCTCAAGCGAACCGAGAAAATGGACAAATACGACTACGGCACCAACTTCAATCCCTTGCGGGCGGACTGAGCAGGGCATAGAATTTAGGGGAGAGTGGAACCGAAGTTTATCACCGATGTGAACGTCGGCAAGCTTGGCAAATGGCTGCGGCTGATGGGATATGATACTTTGTTCTTTGACGAACAGGACGACGGGCTGATGGTCAAGGCCGCTATAGCGCAGGGACGCATCATCCTCACCAAAGATTCCGAGTTTATGAAACGCCGGGCTATCTCCACAGGCAGGGTGAAGGCCGTACTGGTCAGCAGCGACCGGCCGGACCAGCAATTATCGACAGTAATCAACACCCTTCAACTTACTAAACAATACAGGCCATTTACACGTTGCCTGGAATGCAACTCGGCACTGGTCAGCCGGGATAAAAGCGAGGTAAAGGGATCGGTGCCCGAGAGGGTCTACGAGAAGCACGATCAATATATGCAGTGCCCTTCCTGCGGACGCATTTACTGGAAGGGGACGCACTGGCAAGCCATGTCCGGGAATCTAAGCCGGTTGACATCGTTACAAGAGGAAAAGAAAGGAGAAGACCTATGAAGATAGTTACCTCCCAGCAGATGATGGAGATCGATCAGAGGGCGGCTGAAGCAGGTATCGCTACGGAATTCCTGATGGAAAATGCGGGCAGGGAGGTAGCCAGGGAGACCCGCAAGTTTGTAGATTACATAGCCGCAAAAAACATACTGGTATTTGCAGGACCCGGCAATAATGGGGGCGACGCACTGGTGGCGGCGCGCTACTTCGACGAGTGGGGTGCCAAGGTCAGCGTCTACCTCCTGAGCGACCGCACCAGGGAAGACAAGAACCTGGCGCTGGCCAGACAGCAGAAGATACCTCTTCATTTCGCCTCCAAAGACCAGAAGTGCACGAAGTTGAAAAACCTGCTGTCCTCTGCCGAGATCGTCATCGACGGTATACTGGGTACCGGCAGGTCCAGGCCGATCGAGGGTGCCTTCAAGGACGCATTGGGCAGGATCAACCAGGAAAGGCTGAAGCGACCCGGGATGATGATCGTAGCGGTCGACATCCCGACCGGCCTGAATGCGGATACGGGAGAAGTTGAGCACAGCTGTCCCCACGCCGATCTCACTGTCACGCTGGGACTTCCAAAACCCGGCCTCTATAATTTCCCGGGAGCGGGCAGGGCTGGCAGGGTGGTTATAGCCGATATCGGTATACCCTCTGAGCTGAGCCGTGATATCCAGACCGAGCTCATAACCGAGGAGTGGGCCAGAGCAGCCCTACCACAACGCCCAGCGTACGCAAATAAGGGGACCTTCGGCAGGGTCCTTGCCGTGGTTGGTTCGGAAAATTACATAGGCGCCGCATACCTGGCCTGCATGGGGGCTGCAAGGGTTGGTGCCGGCCTGGTGACGCTCGCAACGGCTAAAAGTGTGCAGGCAGCCCTGGCACCCAAGCTGACGGAGATAACCTATGCACCTCTGCCGGAATCTGACGGAGGGCTGCTGCCAGAGAAGGCGGCCGAAGTCGTAACGGACATACTTCCCTACTATAAGGTGGTGCTGATGGGATGCGGACTAGGCCAGCACCCGCTCACAAAGGAGTTCGTGAAAAAAATGTTACTGAGGCTGCCGGATAAGCCTCCGTTGCTTGTGCTGGATGCTGATGCGTTGAATATACTGGCAGGCACGGCCAGGTGGTGGAAGAAGCTGCCGGCCAGCACGGTAGTTACACCGCACGCCGGAGAGATGGCAAGGCTGCTGGGGATATCGATCGAAGAGGTGCAGCGCAGCCGGTTGGAAATTTGCCGCAAAGCTGCGGTACAGTGGCAGAAAATAGTCGTTTTAAAGGGGGCCTTTACGGTCATAGCCGAACCGGGAGGCAGGGTGAGGATAAGCGGGGCCGCCAACGCGGGCCTGGCTTCGGCGGGTACCGGCGATGTCCTGGCCGGGGCTATCTCAGGGCTGGCTGCGCAGGGAATACCGCTTTTCGATGCTGCCGCACTGGGCGTTTACCTGCACGCACAAGCCGGCGAATCGGTCAAGGCGGAGTTGGGCGATGCTGGTATGCTGGCCGGGGATCTGCTCCCTGTCTTGCCCAAGGTGATTAAGAAGCTTAAAACAGGGATATAACAATGGTAGATTTCTAATTATTAATTGATAATTTGGAGCTTTCCCATCTATTTATGTAATAATGAAATACCATGCTGTTAACCATTGATATCGGCAATACCAATGTGACATTCGGCGTGTTCGAAGGCGAACATATAAAGGCCACCTGGCGCGTTTCGACGGCCATACATCGCATGCCCGACGAGTACGCTAACCTGATGCTTTCGCTCATGGAAAGGCAGGGTGTCAAGGCGGCGCAAATAGATGACGTGGTGATATGCAGCGTAGTGCCTCCCCTACTGCTGATCTTCGAAGAGGTATGCAAGCGATACCTGAAGAAAACCCCACTGGTAGTGGAAGCCGGCGTCAAGACCGGCGTCCGCATTGATATGGACAACCCACGCGAAGTGGGACCCGACCGCATAGTAAATGCGGTTGCTGCGCACCACCTGTACGGCGGCCCGGTGATCGTAATCGATATGGGCACAGCCACCACCATGGACGTCGTAGCCAAGGGCGGCAAATATATCGGCGGAGCCATAGCACCAGGCATCGCAATTGCCACGGAGGCGCTGTTCACCCGGACCGCAGTGCTGCCCAGGATCGAGCTATCGTTGCCTAAAAAAGCTATTGGCAGAAATACGGTGGCAGCTATGCAGTCAGGCATAGTCTTCGGCTATATAGGCCTGATCGAAGGGCTGATAACGCGCATACAGGCCGAGCTGGATGAAAAGGCTAAAGTGGTGGCGGTGGGCGGGTTTGCCACTCTGATGGCGCGGGCAACCAACCTCATAGACGAAATCAACCCCGATTTAACCTTGATCGGCCTGCGCCTGATATATAATATGAACAGGGATTAATGAGCCGGCAACATATGGCTACGAAGAGTAAAACGATCGTCCTGGGCATAACCGGCAGCATATCCGCCTACAAGGCGGCCGACCTGGCCGCACGCTTCACCAAAGACGGTTTCCGGGTTGATGCCGTATTCACGGAATCAGCCATGAAATTTGCCTCACCCATGACCCTGCGCAACCTGACAGGACGCCCGGTGGTGACTACCATGTGGGAGCTGTCCACCGAATTCAGCGTAGAGCATGTGGCGCTATCCGAGGCGGCCGATGTAGTTCTGGTTGCACCGGCCAGCGCCAATATCATCGCCAGGCTGGCTAACGGGATAGCCGACGACATGCTCACCTGCACCGTGCTGGCAACCAAAGCACCGGTCATAATCGCGCCGGCCATGAACGACAACATGTGGGCCAACCAGGTGACCCAGGATAACGTGGCCAAACTTAAAAAGCGCGGCTTCATTTTCGTGGGGCCCGCATATGGCAGGCTGGCTTCCGGCAAGATGGGGTTGGGCCGCTTGACCGAGCTCGACGAGATATACGGCGTTACCCTGCAGGTACTTGGGAAGAAAGGGGACCTGGCGGGTAAGCATATCGTGGTTACGGCCGGGGGGACACAGGAACCGGTCGACCCGGTGCGCTGCCTGACCAACCGCTCATCCGGCAAGATGGGCTACGCCATAGCTGAGGCCGCCCGCAACAGAGGGGCGGCTGTGACACTGATTAGCGGGCCAACAGCAGTGACCAAACCGGCAGGAATTAAAGTCGTCGACGTAAAGACGGCCGAGGAAATGCTGAAAGCTGTGTTGGAAGCTACCAAGAAGGCTGACGCCCTGATTATGGCGGCTGCTGTGGCGGATTTCCGTCCGGCCAGGGCATCCGGCAGCAAGATCAAAAGGCGGGAACTCGGTGATCTTACTCTCAAGCTGGAAAAAACGCCGGATATACTGGAACAGGCCAGGGGAAATTTCATTCGTGTGGGCTTTGCGGCCGAGAGTGATAACGTCATCGCCAACGCCGCGGACAAGGCCAAACGGAAGGGCCTGGACCTGATCGTGGCCAACAACATCACGGAGAAGGGCAGCGGCTTCGGGACCGATACCAACCGCGTCGCCATCATCGACAGCAAGGGGAAAGTAGATGAGCTGCCCCTCATGTCCAAATATGAAGTGGCCGAAAAGTTACTCGACAGGGTAGCTGGGATGCTGAAGAAGAAATCTTGAGGAATAAATCGCATGTTGTTAATTGACGGAGTAAGGTATGAGTTATGGGTGCCCAAAAAAGAAGAGGAGGAATTTGAACCACTCGTAACGGATCACATTTTCGAGATTTTTGGTGAGCAATCTGCATTTATTAATATAAAACAGAAAATGAAAACAAAATCAGGAATCGGTTCTATCCCTGACGGATATGTGATTGTGATCGACAAAATCCCTTCTTGGCACGTGATTGAAATAGAATTGTCATGCCATCCTTTGTATGATCACATTGTCACCCAGATGTCCAAATTTAATAATGGAATAAAAAACCATTCTACGCAAAAAGACATGGTAGATATGTTTTATAACTACATTGACGGGGAGGAGTTCCTCAAAATTAAGATAAAAAAGTTAATCCATCCAATAGAGTTACATAAATACCTGACTGATCTAGTCGATAAACAGCCATCAGTCACCGTCATTATTGAACAGAAGACTGAGGCCCTACAGGAAGCGCTGAGTGCGCTTCCATTTGCCACCACAGTGGTCGAATTTAAGACTTATGTCAGAGAGGGCGTTAATAACATCAACGTTCACGCACATATCTTTGAGCCTTTATATAAGGTGTCGACAACCCAAAACTCACACTTAATTGCTTCTGTAGATACAGAGAATCAATCAGCTAGTCCTATCATAATAAAATTAGGATTGTCTCATATCACTTATCCTTATATCCATATTCCCAAAAACGTCGAAAACTGCTTCCCGCCCGGAGATAACAATATCATACAGTTCCATACAAACATAGGAATCATTAAAGCGCGTACGTGTGTAGGGTGTTCAAATGGCAAAGACTATCTTGACATTTTAAAATTGAAAAAAGAGCAAAAATCCGGAGATATCAAGGACTTGAAGGATTGGTTCGAGTTCAACAAAAATCTCAAGCCAGGCGATAAGATACAAATAGATGTCGTTGTCCCCAAAAGTGAATTCAAGTTACATACACTCTGATAACCTCTTGTCATGAGATGAAAGACTGCCATAAAATCGCGATTAAAAGAAAGGCAACTCGTGCATAGGCATATTGACAAAGTGTTTGGATTCAACACACGGGGGCGGACTCTAAAAGAGGTGCGGGAAAATATAATAGAGGCGCTGCAACTATTAATCTTGGCTAATAGAGAAGTAAATTCTTATAATGGCCCTAGCATAAAAATACTACCGCCATAACGCCATTCCAATAATTCCGCGAATCCAATGCCACTTAGTAACCTTGTTAGCCATATCAAAGAGCCGTTGACAAAACAATCAGCGCAGCCGGTATCAGACGCGGTATAATATTAACTCTTGCAGTATCAACTATCTAAAAAGATATTTAGAAATTCCGGGGTAAGACATGAGTGAAATACCTAAAGCCTACGAACCGGGGCCCATTGAAAAGCAGCGCTATAAGTTCTGGATGGACGGCGGCTATTTCAAACCTAAAATCGATCCAAAAAAGAAGCCGTTCACTATTATTATGCCCCCGCCTAACGTTACCGGCGAGCTGCACGTCGGCCATGCGCTGACGGCCACCCTGGAAGATATTATGATCCGCTGGCACCGCATGCTGGGCGATCCCTCCCTCTGGCTGCCCGGAGTGGACCATGCCGGCATCGCCACGCAGGTGGTGGTGGAGAAGGAGCTGGCCAAAGAGGGGCTGGACCGACATCAAATAGGCAGGGAGAAGTTCGAAGAGAGCGTCTGGCAGTGGGCCAATAAGTCCCGCTCCGCCATAACAATCCAGCATGAAAGGCTGGGCGCCTCCTGCGACTGGTCCCGTGAGCGTTTCACGCTGGATGAAGGCCCGGTCAAAGCAGTCAAGACTGCCTTCGTACGCCTTTATAACAAGGGCCTCATCTATCGCGGCGAACGCATTATCAACTGGTGCCCCAGGTGCCGCACAGCGCTTTCCGACCTGGAGGTGCAGAGCAAGGACCTCACCAGCAATATGTGGCATATGAAATATCCCTACGAGGACGGCAGCGGTTATATCACCGTAGCCACTACGCGTCCCGAGACCTACCTGGGCGACGCCGCAGTGGCGGTGAATCCTGAGGACGGGCGATATACGAAGCTGATCGGTAAAAAGGTGGTGTTGCCCTTCATCAATCGCGCCATACCCATAATTACAGATGAAGCTATCGATAAGGAATTCGGCACCGGCATGGTCAAGGTTACGCCGGCCCACGATCCGGTCGACTTCGAGATATCCGAAAGGCACCATCTGCCCGTCATACACATATTTAACCCTGACGCCACCATGAATGACAATGCCGGCCCGTACGCCGGGCTCGACCGGTTCGAAGCGCGCAAAAAAGTGGTGGAAGACTTCGAAAAAGCCGGGCTGATGGAGAAGATCGAACCCTATTCCCACGCCATCCCGCATTGCTTCAGGTGCTCGACAGTGATAGAGCCTGAGGTCAGCAAGCAGTGGTTCGTTAAAATCGCTCCGCTGGCCGCTCCCGCCATCGAGGCGGTCAAAGACGGCAGAATTAAAATAATTCCCGAGCGATTCAACAAGATTTACCTGAACTGGATGGAGAATATACGCGATTGGTGCATCAGCCGCCAGCTCTGGTGGGGACACCGTATACCGGTCTGGTATTGCCAGACCTGTGGGGAAATGATCGTCTCCATCGATGCACCCGCCAAATGCACCAAGTGCGGAAGCAGCGACCTGGTGCAGGATCCCGACGTGCTGGATACCTGGTTCAGCTCCGGCCTCTGGCCGCACTCGACCCTGGGCTGGCCCGACCAGACCCAGGACCTGAAGTATTTCTACCCGACCTCGGTCATGGAGACCGGCTACGATATCCTTTTCTTCTGGGTAGCCCGCATGATCATGATGGGCATCGAAGATACTGGGAAAGTTCCCTTCCGCGTGGTCTATCTGCACGGGCTGATACGAGATGAGAAGGGCGAGAAGATGAGCAAGATGAAGGGCAATGTGCTCAATCCGCTGACTGCCATCGACCAGTACGGATGCGATGCGTTGCGTTTCGCCCTCACAACAGGAACGGCGCCTGGCAACGACCTCAATATGGGACAGCACAGGCTGGAAGCCGGCAGGAACTTCGCCAACAAGATCTGGAACGCCGGGCGCTTCGTATTGACCTCGCTTGAGAAAGAGCCCGTCAGCAAACAGGCCCTTGAAAAAGTGGCTAAAAACAAATTGAAAGAGACCGAAGACCGCTGGATCGTCTCCAGGCTCAACGGGCTGATTAAAGAAGTCGATAAATTAATGCTGGGCTTCCAGTTCGGCGAGGCCGAGAGCGATATCCATGATTTTCTGTGGGGCGAGTTCTGCGACTGGTATATCGAGATCTGCAAACAGAGGCTGGGCAAGGAGAATTCTCCCATGCCGGTGCTGGTCTACGTGTTGGAAACATCTCTGAGGCTGCTGCATCCCTTCATGCCTTTCATCACCGAGGAGCTCTGGCAGAACCTCAAGGAAAGGCTGCCGCAGGGTATCCTGGCGTCCCCGGCATTAATCACGGCTGCTTATCCGGTAGCCAATGAGAAGCTCATCGACCCGGATTCCGAGCGCGTCATGGAAGCCGTCATGGATATCGTGCGTTCCCTGCGCAATACTCGCGCCGACTATAAGGTTGACATCGGCAAGTCGATCGAAGCAACGGTTTACACGGACAGCCTGCTATCCGAGATAAAGGCCAGAACGGATATCATCGGGAGGCTGGCCAAGTCCACTCTAAGCATCCTGCCCAGGGGAAAGAGGCCGTCAAAAGACGAAAAAGCTGTAGTGTCCGTGTTAAAGGAGGCCGAGGTCGTGGTGCCGCTCAAAGGCATGCTAGACATCGATGCTGAAAAAGCCCGTCTGGCCAAAGAGATGGACGTGCTGCAGCGCGAGATAGCGCGGCTGACGCAGCGACTGGGGGACGCCCAGTTCACCTCCAAGGCCCCCGCGCCCGTCATCGAGAAGGAGAAAAACAGGCTGCAGGAGTACGAGAACAAGGTTGCCAGGATGAAGAGTGAGCTTCAGCAGCTCGGCTAAGCCGACATGTTGGACATTTTACGGTACATGAGCGCCAGCGCCTTCTTGGTATCGCTGGCGATTTTAGGTTTCTCGCTGGTCTTGACACGATACTTAAACAGCCAGTAGGTGAATTCCTTTAGCTCGGTCAGCGTCAGGGATTTACGCTGGGGGTATTTCATCTCCTTTTGAAAGTCCTGCAGCAGATCGGCCGGTCCCATCCTGTAGACACGGCGGTAGGCTTGTTCGGACTCTTCGTCAGGTTTCAAAGCGACCATGCTCCGTTTCCGCACCTCATATATATTGGCTAGTATCAATGCCTGCTCGGTCAGCACTCCATATAGATAGTTCAGGTAAGCCCGGTATTTGGCTGGGCCCAGCGCGGCCTTGAACTCGGCTTCGGTCATCCTGACAGGCGGCCTATCGTAAAATAATGTGCCGACAAGCTCTTCCTCCGGTATTTTATCCCTTATCTCGCTGCACAGCCGCTCGGCCAGGCGCAGCCAGTCGAAGGCCTCGCCACTCAGCAGATACTTATAGTTTGCGCCATCATACAGCTCCTCCGGACTGCGCCACAGGCAGATGGCTTCCAACAGAGCCAGGTACCAGTTGCGGCCCTCGTTCACCGCATTTTTGAGGTGCTGGATGGCACGTGCGTCGCCAGCCAGGGCCGCCGCCCTCTCTTCACTTTGGTCGGCGGTATTCGTGTTATCGTTCATATTTCTTAAGAAAAGACTTCACTATATTCAGGGATGAAAATTGCTGCTGCGTCATCTCCGCTATTATGCCCTCAGCACCGAAAATCTCCTGCCTGATCTGCTCGGTATTCATTCCCCTGCTGTGAAGCTCTGCTACCCTGGCGCCCACTTTCTCCAGGTAGTCGACGGCCTTGTCCAGCTTTTCAGCCGGATCTATCACTACATGGGTCGGAGCCGGAAACATGATGCGCGGGTTAAGCGCCCGAATTTTTTTCAGATCCTCAAGAATCTGCGACATATTGAACATAGGACGGGAGGCCATGGGCCGCGTGGTTACATATAGGTCTCCGGTGAACAGCCAGCCCTGCGATCGCTCGAAAAGGCAGACGTGGTCCAGGTCGTGGCCCGGCGTAGGGATCACTTCGAAGCGGTATTTCTCCGTCTCAATGAAATCACCCAGAGGCTTTACAAGGCTCGGGACGTGATAGCCCCATACCTCCTCCTGGTAAGGGTACAGGCTGGCCGGCTTGTTTATTTTATCAATGGCCAGGGGATGTGCGAATATCTCCACCCCATATGCATCCTGGAGGAACTTATTGGCCGATATGTGGTCCTCGTGATAATGCGTGTTCACCACCGTCTTGACGCCCCTGTCTTTCAGAAAATCCGTAAGCTCCTGCGCGGTATGGGCGGGACCGCTGTCGACTAAAAGGCCGTCGACCAGATAGGCGCATACCCACATGGCGGGCGGGAAATCCGGGTAGCGGCTCATCCTGATCTGCAGGACTTCCCCGTAAGCTTTCGATTCGATCATGGTCACCTCTTCAGGAATTCAATCATATCTTTCAGCGGAAGCGCATTCAAAATGTCCTTGCGTTGGCACCAGGCACGCCGGGCAACTCCCACGCCGAAGCGCATCATATTCAGATGCCAGGTCGCATGTGAATCGGTGCATATGGCCAGTAGCACCCCCAGCTCACGTGCCCTGTAGGCATGCAGGTCCCTGAGGTCCAGCCTGTCCGGCATAGCATTGATTTCCAGCGCCTTGCCGTTGGCCACAGCCGCACGAAAAACAGCTTCCAGATCCACGTCTACCGGCTCACGCTCCCCTATTTTGCGTGTCGTAGGATGGGCGATGATATCCACATGGGGATTCTTGATGGCCCCGATGATACGGTTGGTCATGGTAGCCCTATCCTGCAGAAAGGATGAATGGACGGATGCCACTACGATATCAAGCTCCGCCAGCACTTCATCGGGAAGGTCGAGGCTGCCGTCGGCCCGTATATCCACTTCCACACCATTCAACAGATAAATCCCTTCCGTTGACCGGTTTAAGCGTTTGATCTCGGCGGTCTGTCCGGCAAGGCGTTCTATTTTCTTATCGGCCGTAATGTTGCGTCCGCTCGAGTGGTCAGTTATGGCCAGGTACTCGTATCCCAGCGCTTTAGCCGCCCCGGCCATGTCCTCCAGCGTATCGTTTCCGTCGCTGCTGACGGTGTGAATATGCAGATCGCCTCGTATATCGCCTAGCTCTATCAAGCGGGGAATGGCATTTTTCTCGGCCAGCGCTATCTCTCCCATATCCTCCCTGATCTCAGGAGGGATATATTGCAGCCCCAGGTAGCGATAGAACGATTCTTCGTCAGCGAATTTTTCCACTTTTCCGGTATTTATATCGGTAATGCCATATTCGCTCAGGCTGAGCCCCTGCTTCTGTGACCTGGTACGCAGCGCGACGTTGTGCTCCTTGCTGCCGGTGAAGTGCTGCAGCAGGGAGCCGAAGTCCTTGTGCTCCACCATCCTCAAGTCGGCCTGCAGTCCTTTAGGCAATATCACGCTAGCCTTGGTTGGCCCCTGCGAAAGCACTTCCCTGACCTGCGGCAGTTTTATAAAGGCCTGGATGACGGATTCCGGGTCATCGGCGGTCCCCATCAAGTCGATATCGCCCACCGTTTCCTTAAAGCGCCTCAGACTGCCTGCCGGCATCAGGTTTTGTACCCCGGGGACATGGCGCAGAGAGTTCAGTATCTCTTCAACTATGGGCAGGGCTTCGCCCAGAGGAATGCGCCTATCCTTACGCCTGAAGACTTCGATGGAGTGCAATATATTGGCGGCGGTCTTCTCACCCATGCGTTCCAGCGATGCCACCCGGCCGTCCTTTATGGCCTTTTCCAGCTGGTCCACCGAGCCCACATTAAGTTCAGTGGCCAGGCGGTAGGCGGTCTTGGGGCCGATGCCCGGGATATCCATCAGGTTGATAATGCCCTGTGGGAACTCAGCTTTAAGGTCCTCGTAAAATTTGAGTTTACCGGTGGTTATCAGCTCCATGGATTTTTTAGCGATGGCATCGCCGATGCCGATTATATCTTGAAAGTCCTTGCCCTCCTCGTGCATTAATTCCATTTCTTGAGGAAGGTGATGTATGACCTGCGAGGCGCGGGCATAGGCGCGGATTTTGAACTTATTATCTCCTTTGAGATCCAGCAGGTCGGCTATATTCTCGAATACCGCCGCTATATCCGAGTTTTTCATCAACCTATATTATATCAAGGCTGATAGAAAAGCCGCCCAAGATACGAGCCGATACTAGTTAGGAATCAATCCGATAATATCCACAGCGCCGAAGGTGAGTTTTTACTTGCCGTGGCAGTGCTTGTATTTCTTGCCCGAGCCGCAGGGGCATTGGTCGTTGCGGCCTGTCTTCCCTCCTACAGGCACCTGCTGTGGACGTTGGGGAGCTTCCCTTTTCTCAAGGTTGGCTTTATAGATGAAATGGACTATATCGTTCTTGATACCCGCCATTAGGCTCTCGAAATAATCCCCACCCTCTTTCTTATAGATCACCAGCGGGTCTATCTGCCTGACGGACTGCAGGCCGACGCTTTGCCTCAGATGGTCCATGGCGGTCAGATGTTGCTTCCAGTTTTCGTCTATGACACGCAGCATAACCAGACGCTCCATCAGCCGCATATCGTTGGAGCCGACCTGCTGCTCCCTCAAATCATATATCTGGTGGGCATAGTCGATCAGCTTCTCGGTAAGCTGCTTCGATTTAAAGCTTTCAAGGCCCTGTTGCTTTATATTATCGGGCAGCGGGAAGATATCCGAAAGGTCCTGCAGCAGGCCGTCCAGATCGGGCTCTTCATACCCGCGGTTATAGCGCTGATTAACCAGTCGTTCTATCTGCTCATCGATCATATCCAGGATATTGGCCTTCAGATCCGCCCCCTGCAGTATCTTGTCGCGTTCCCCGTATATGATTTCCCTGTGTTTATTGACCACGTCGTCATAGTCGACCAAATGTTTACGTATATCGAAGTGAAAGGCCTCCACTTTGACCTGTGAATTTTCAATGGCTTTGCTGATCCAGGGGTGCTCAATGGATGTATTTTCGTCCATGCCGGCCCATTCCATGACCCCTTTAACGCGATCGCCGCCGAAGCGACTGACTATGTCGTCCTCCAGTGATACGAAGAACTGCGAGCTGCCGGGGTCCCCCTGCCTGCCGGCACGCCCGCGAAGCTGGTTGTCGATACGCCGCGCCTCGTGCCGCTCCGTGCCGATGACGTTAAGACCGCCCAGGTTGAGCACTTTATCATGTTCTATCTTCCACTCGGCATATTTTTTGTCGTAGTCTTTTTCGTCCTCGAACTCCTCACGGTCGGGCGGCTTGCCGCCCAGTATAATGTCTACGCCGCGGCCGGCCATATTGGTGGCGACGGTCACCGCTCCCACACCACCCGCGTTCTTAATTATCTCGGCTTCCCTCTCATGGTGCTTGGCATTCAGCACCTGGTGCTGCACGCCCTTGCGCATCATCAGGTCGCTTAACAGCTCGGATTTCTCTATAGAGATCGTGCCCACCAGAACCGGCTTGCCCTCTTTATTCATCTCTTCAATGTGGTTGGCGATAGCCTTGAATTTGGCGTCCTCGTCCTTGTAGATCAGGTCGTTGTGATCAAGGCGTATCATGGGCCGGTTGGGCAGTATAACCACCACTTCGAGTTTATATATCTTGAACAGTTCCTCAGCCTCGGTGGCCGCCGTTCCGGTCATGCCGGCCAGCTTACAATAAAGCCTGAACAAGTTCTGGAACGTTATGGTGGCGAGCGTAACGCTCTCCTTCTGTATCTTGACCCTCTCTTTGGCCTCGATAGCCTGGTGCAGACCTTCGGAATAGCGCCGGCCGAACATCAGCCTGCCCGTGAACTCGTCCACGATAATGACCTCGCCGTTCTTGAGCATATATTCCTTATCACGCTTGAACAGCACCTGCGCCTTGAGGGCATTATCCATATATTCCGTCAGATGCAAGTTGGACGCGTCATAAAGGTCGGGCGCCTTCAGCATGCCCTTCTTCTTGAGCATTTCCTCCATGCGGGCACTGCCGGATTCGGTAAGATAGATCTGCCTCTCCCTCTCTTCGATCTTGTAGTCTTCGGGGGTGAGCCTGGCAACAAGCTCGGCAAAAGTGTAATACTTCAGTGTGGGGTCTTCGCCCTCGCCGCTGATGATCAGCGGGGTGCGCGCTTCGTCGATCAGGATGTTATCCACTTCGTCGACGATGGCATAGTTCAGCGGACGCTGCGCTTTCTGCGAGAGGTCTATGGCCATATTATCGCGCAGATAATCGAAGCCGAACTCGTTGTTGGTGCCGTAAGTGATATCGGCACGGTAGGCTTCATAGCGGTTTACAGGCTTAAAATGCGGCCAGCGCCTGTCCTTCTCATCCACGTACTCAGGATCGTAGATCAAGGCCGGCAGATGTTCCGCGGCGCTCTGCACGGGATAGATGCTGGCCACGCTTACCCCCAGTGCATGATAGACCGGCGCCATCCAGTAGGCGTCTCGGCGGGCCAGGTAATCGTTGACCGTCACCAGGTGACAGCCCTTTCCCTCAAGGGAGTTGAGATACAGGGGCAAGGTTGCGACCAGCGTTTTGCCTTCGCCGGTCTTCATTTCCGCTATCTTTCCCTGGTGCAGTACGATACCGCCCATCAACTGCACATCGAAATGGCGTAGCCCGATAGTTCGTCTCGATGCTTCACGAACGGCAGCGAAGGCCTCCGGCAGAAGGGCGTCCAGCGTTTCCCCATTCTCCAGCCTTGCTTTGAATTCCCCGGTCTTGGCCTTCAGCTCATCGCTGGATAGCTGTTGGAAGTGGGGTTCGAGGGAGTTGATCTCCTCTACAGTGGGTTTAAGACGATTTATCTCTTTTTCGTTGGAATCAAAAAGCTTTTCAAACCAGTTGGGCATATTCAGTCCTAGTCCGAGAACATAGCACCGATCGACATCCCGGTATGGATGCGATGTATGGCTTCACCCAGTAGGGGCGCTATCGGCAATACCGTTATTTTGTTAATTTTCTTAGACCCGTTGACCGGTATGGTGTCGGACACCACAACTTCCTTGACGGGTGACTTGGATATGCGCTCAATAGCCGGACCGGAAAATACCGGGTGTGTGCAGCAGGAATAGACCTCTCTGGCGCCCTCCTTGAGCAGCGCGTCGACGGCATTGACCAGCGAGCCGGCCGTATCTATTTCATCATCCACGGTTATGGCGCGTTTTCCCGCCACATCGCCGATGATGTTCAGTGTCTCGGTCGAATCGTGGTTGCCCAGGCGGCGCTTTTCAATGATGGCCAGCGGGGCATTGAGCTTCTCCGCCAGGTCACGGGCGCGTTTGCTGATCCCGATATCTGTAGCGACGACCACTACATCCTTCAAATTTTTACTCTTCCAGTAATCGCTGAGTATAAAAAGCGCGGTAAGCTCGTCCACTGGTATATTGAAAAACCCCTGAATCTGCGGAGCGTGCAAATCAACCGTCAGGATGCGCTCCGCACCCGCCGTAGTGAGCAAGTCGGCGACCAGGCGTGCAGTAATCGGCACACGCGGCTGGTCTTTCTTGTCGGTCCGAGCATAACCGTAGTACGGGACGACGGCAGTTATACGTTCCGCCGAGGCTCGCCGGAAGGCATCCAGTATGATCAGAAGCTCGACCAAGTTTCGCTGGACGGGTGAGCAGATGGGCTGGATTATGAATACATCGCGTTCGCGCACATTTTCCATTATACGCACGAAGATATTCTCATTGGTAAACTCAAATACCTCCATTTTGCCAAGAGGGATATCCAGGTAATCGCAAACAGCCTGTGCCAATGATGGGTGAGCATTGCCGCAAAAGACTTTGATCTCATCCTGGCCAGCAAACTTTTTCATACAATTACCTCCGGACTAAATGCTAGATCATTATAGCATCAACTGCGGAAACGCCCATAACTCCAAGAGCTTATATTACTTCGCCTGCGATATATAGTGGTAACCAACTTGCGCGGTAAATAATGTATAATTTTATACTGGCAACAGGAGGAAGGGGGAAATAAATGACTCATAAAGCCGTAGAGCTACTCAGAAACTATATAAAACTCGATACTACCAATCCCCCCGGCAACGAGTACCTGGGAGCTGAATTTTTCGCCCGCATCCTTGAAAGCTACAGCATCCCCTTCAAAACTTACCAGTCAAAACCAGGCAGGGCCTCCATACGCGCTGTCATCAAGGGCTCAGGACCGAAAAAACCGCTAATTATGCTGCACCATATGGATGTGGTGCCTGCCAACGGCGATGAATGGAGCTTCGACCCCTTCGGCGGCGAAATCATCAACGGGTATATCTGCGGTCGGGGCTCTTTGGATACCAAGTCTCTCGGAATCATACAGCTGTTGGCTCTTCTGGAAATAAAAAAACGGGGCATTAAGCTACATCGCGACCTTATATTCCTGGCAACGGCGGATGAGGAATCGGGCGGCGATTGCGGCGTAGAATATTTGCTCCGTGAATATCCGGACGATTTTCAGGCGGAACTTGTTTTGAACGAGGGCGGCTATTTGGTAAAAGACGAGAATAGCAACAGCCTGGTAGCGATGGTCTCACCTGGCGAAAAGGGCCCCTGCTGGCTGAAACTCAGCCGGAAGGGTATGTCGGGCCACGGATCTACCCCGCACAGTCAGAACTGCCTGGAAAAAATGACCAGGGCTGTGAACCGTTTGCTCAACTATGAAATGCCCCTTAAGGTGACCCCTATTGCAGCCGAATATTTCAAAAAACTTGCGCAATCATGGGATTTGCTGAAGCCCTATGCCGATGACGGCCAGGAGGATACACTGCTTAAGACCCTGGCGAACAATGGTCTGCTGGCACTGCCCCAGATAAGCGCCATGCTGCGCAATACCATCAGCCTAAACATGTTGAAGTCGGGAGACAGGGTGAACGTTATCCCGTCCTGCGCCGAGGCGTTGATCGATACACGTTTGCTGCCCGGCCAGGGTTTACAGGAATGGCTGCTTTTCATTAAAAATCAATTGGCCGATGACGAAATACAGATCGAGACCGTGCTTGGCAACGAGGGCAATGCCTCGGATACGTATACCGAAAGCTATAACGTTATTGAAAAGGCACTACTCGACCATTGCCCGGGTGCCATAGTGGCTCCCTACCTGATGACGGGCACCACCGACTCCCGCTTTTTCAGGGAGAAAAATATGCTGGCCTATGGCCTGTGCCCGGCCGAGGTGTCAATGGATGACCTGAGGTCTATCCATGGAATCGATGAAAAGCTATCGATAGACAGCCTGATCAAGGGGACCGAAGTCTATACGGACATTATCCGGAGATTGTGCGCTTAACCGATGCCTAAACCGGATGTCGATCTCATACTGAGGCGTTTGATCGGCGCCTACGGCGACCGCAAATGGAAGCGGCAACTTGAGCCGGTCGGTGAACTGGTCCAGACCATCCTGTCGCAGAATACCTCCGACACCAACTCCCGCCGCGCCTTCAAATTACTGATGGATGAGTTCGGAGAATGGCATAATGTGGCTGATGCCAGCATGGAGCAGATAGCTGACGCCATCCGTAACGGAGGCCTGGCCGATGTTAAAGCCAGATATATCAAAAATGCCCTCACAGCCCTTGAGAAACAATCAACCGGCTTCGACCTTCAATTCCTGAAAAAAATGGACATTGATCCGGCGCGGCGCTGGCTGCTGAAATTGCCGGGCGTGGGTATGAAGACTGCGAGCTGTGTCCTGCTTTTTTCACTGGGTATGCCGGCTTTTCCCGTGGATACCCACGTCTTCAGGGTGGCCAAGCGGCTGGGGTTGATCGGCAGCAAATTATCTGTGGACGATGCCCACCCGGCCATGGAAAAACTTATCGTTGCTAAAAATATATACCGGTACCACGTTCTGCTAATTGAACACGGAAGGAAAACCTGCAAGGCCCAGTATCCGCTATGCCGGAAGTGCGTACTGACAGATGTCTGCCCCAGCTGTAAATTGTTCGTCAAATAACTTCAGGCTTTCGCTTTTCCCAACTGCGTTTTTCCCTGCCGCTCCCCGCCAGCTCCACCTTCAAGCCGTCTTTTTCAAGGTAAAGGCGGACTAGTTCCTGTATATTCGGCTCATCGTCTACTACCAGTATCGTGTTCAACTTTTAATACCTGCTCCAGATTATGGTTCAAAAGTGCGGTCAGTTCACAAAACACCGCACTAATGGGTTGAATAATGCGCCGCTGCTTCCGAGCTTTAACTTTTCATAAACCAACTAGTATAATTAGCGACTGTAATATCTGTATTACCTCATTGTAAAAAATAGGTAAAAAATTCAAATGCCAGGGAGATCTCCATGAGAAAAGCCAGCCTGCATTACGTGCTAGATATCATTGAGGGCTTGATTTTACTATTGCTTGTAGTATCCGGCTTTATACTATGGTTTGCCCTTCCTGAAGGCAGCGAGGCGGGAAAAACCGTACTTTACGACCGCCACACATGGATACAAATACATCAATGGCTGGCTGTCGGGCTGCTAATTTTCTTCAGCACACACGTCTTAACACACTGGGCATGGATCTCTTATATGACCCGGTCCTATTTCAGGAGATTTAGGAGAGGTTGACGGTAATCGGGATCAGTGTATCTCACCCGAAGACGGACTTGTAAAATCAGGATAGACCGTTTCGATCAATTTCCCGCGGACTCCCGAGCCTGAACACTCGTCCATCGGCTCGCCCGGCCTAATCCTTGATCCCAGGGGAGGGTGTTTTGGAATGTGATCGATCGAATTGGGCAACAGGAACCTGGCTTTGCACGTCAGACACTCCACCCTGTACATTAACCTATCCGTCATGCATCCCCCTTTTAAATTATTCTGCCCTGAATACTCTCCCCACCAATTTCATTATATGCATGTCTAAATCTACATGTCTAAATCTAAAAGTAAATGGCGATTTGCAGCAATCAACCTTGACACCTTATACCTCGAAAACCTATCATTGTTCATTGCGCCATGAATTTGTACCTGAAGGCCCGCCTTATCCTGATCACTGGACTAATATCGGCTTCGCTTTTTTTTACTTCCTGCTCTAACTTGCCGTTTTTCGGCCCGCACTTGTACGACCCGGTAATAGCTACGGGCTTGGAGGCGGACTACCGTCCAAAGGATAGTACTAATTCCTTCTATATCGACAGCCCGCAGGTCTGCTGCTCGATCAGGCTTTCCGGCGCCCATGCCGATACTGCCGTTCAGGCCCACTGGATTTCTGAAAAAAGCGCATCGCAGAAAGAGGCAAGTAAGATCATCTACGAGGATACTAAGACGCAGGGCTATGATGGTTACCTCGGCTTTACACTTAACGCCCCTGCAGAGGGGTTCAGCAGCGGCCAATACAGGGTCGATCTCTACATCGATGGCAGCCAGCAAATCTCCATTCTCTTCTCCATAAAGAGTGACCCATCAGGTTCCCTTCCCCAGATCAACCAATTCTCCGCCGAGCCACCACAAATAGTATTGGGAGAGACATCTAAATTGAGCTGGAGTGTGGCAGGGGCTGGCCGGTTAAGCATAGAGCCGTCACCGGGAGCTGTTGCATCCGATGGCAGCATCGATATAGCCCCAACAGCAGATACATCCTACACTCTTTGGGCGGTCAACAAGCGAGGAAACACTTCCAGTCATATTAAGCTCGTAGTGCAGCCGGTTAATAACAAGGCAGACCTGGTTGTAACCGACTTCTGGACCAGCGGCAATGTGCTTTCCTACCGCATTAAGAACATAGGCAACCTGACCTCTTGCGCTACGGAGAGTTACCTTTACAGGAATAACACTCGTGTATCCAGCGACTATGTGGCGCCTCTTGCACCGGGTGAGGAAAGGGGAGGATCTTTCACCAAATATCATTTCTCACCCCGTTTCTCGTCCTTTTCAGCATCTTTAACGGACGGTGACAGCTGCTATATGAAAGTGTGCGCCAACGGCGATGGTTCCTGTCCCGAGGCTGATTACACCAACAATTGCTTTGAACATAACTTCGGGCCGCTTTTGAATTTTAACCTGCTGCAATATTCGGCCAACGCTCAATGGCAGAGCAGCTCAGGTCCGCTGAGTTGGCCCATGTATGCCAACGAGGCACAGATATCTACAGCCCAGATAACAAGCAGTATCAGCTACCCGAATGCGCTTTTAATGCGACCTCCCACTTCCGGCGGAAGTTGGATACAGGGTACGTTCGGGGTGCCTGTAGGCAACCCGGCCGAACTACGCTCGTTCACTATCCCCCACGACTGTAAATTCAGTGCCAATATAGGGCTGACCGTGGATGCGCCGGCAGCGGCAAACGTTAAATTTATACTTGGCACCTCACAGGGAGGTGCTATAAACTACTTCCCCCCCGTGACCGTAAATTCTGGCGGCGAGATAGCGACTTACGCGGTTGATTTGTCCGGACTGGCAGGCCAGAAAGTCCTATTTATCTTACGAGTGGAATCCGGCAGTCCTCTGCCAGAGGGAAGCGCGGCTTGGATAGAACCAGTACTCAGCCAGCAAAGATAGCATGCGAAATCCTGTTATGTGCTTTTAGCCTGCTTACGGCCATAACGATTATCTCTCCATCCCTTGCCATCTCTCCGGTGTCTGCCAATACTCCTTCGACCTGCGTTTTGAAATGGGGCACCGTCGATACGCCGGGCGGCTATCCTCAGCGCAACGATGTGATAACTCCCTGTGAGATCAGCGACTTGGCAGTTTCCACCGACGATAAAACCGTGTACGCCATCGATATACCTGATGCCAGTAACGGACCACTGGTCAAAGCAGGAATCTGGAGAAGCTCAGACGGCGGCATATCCTGGAGCATGAGGCCTACCCTGTGGCTGGCGCAGGCGTCACCCCCTCCGGTTTTTCCAGTGGCGGATATCTCAGTCTCCCCAGATGATCCCGATTTCATAGCTGCCGTCTGCATGGACAGCGGCGGCACTCACCGTAGGGAAGTCTATATCTCCTCAGACGGAGGAGTAAACTGGTTCTATGGCGGTCATATCCCCTGGCTTTATGGCCCGGGCGAGCAAATCGGCAGCATCGTCATATCGGCACTTTACACCTGCCGTGGAAATGCCCTGCATGATATTATAGTCGGTAGCCGCGACCCAGCTGACGGCCTGGCTCAGGGGGAGATCTACGTGCTGAGCTACCCAGCCATGGGAGGATGGAAGGCTCAGGGATATACCGGCGGCGATATCATCTCCCTGCTGGCCTCGCCCGCATATACGACCGATTCCACACTGGTCATCATGTCCAGCACCACACAGCGGACGTATATAAATCTCGGCTACCGCGATTTCGCAGCCGACACTAGCGTGTGGAACCAGTATAGCGGATGGCCGGTCGAACTGTGTGCTCCCGATCAGGCCGGGGGTACGGGCAGCGGCGAAATCAAGATTATCACCGGCGGTTTATCCCTACCATCTGACTTCGACAGCAACGTTTCTGCCAAACGCGTCATCTTCGCCGCTTATGATTCCAATGGGTTGTCTATTGGCACTTCTCAGCCGTTGGACGATGTTTACCGCCTCAACGACACTGTTGTAACCCGGCTCAGAGTGCCGGGTAATGTGAGTAAGCCGAGGTTAAGCTCAATTGCCTACAGCGGGAGCACACTTTCTGGCAAATTGCTGGCCGGGAGCGTAATTGCCGACCCGCTTACAGCCATGTCCGGTATCTTTTTCACATCCGACCCCCTTGGACTCTGTTCAACCTGGGTCAGACCCCTGAAAGCATCCACGGGCGGATATAACTCCGGCTTTGCCAATGTCAGGTTGGCCTGGACGGAGGATGGTTCGGCCGCACTGTGTGGCACGGGATCGGGCAACCGGGATACGCCGCTCAAATGGTCAAACCCCAATGATGCATCCTGGAACGCAGCACCACTGGATGAATCGGCCTTCTCCAAGAGCGAAGACGACGGTATTTCCTGGAACCAGCTCGGCCTGATAGATACCCTGCTAAACCGCTTTGAGGCGCTGGCAGTATCAAGCGACGGTAAAACCGCATATATTTCTTCGGTGAATGACAGAGGCTTGGACAGCACCTGGTGTAGCCGCACGGACCCGATAGGAGACTCCTGGCAGAGAGTGCTGTGTACCGACTGCCCCATGCCGTTGCTCAAGCTGTCGCCCGACGATCAGAAAGGAGCGGCGGTTTTTCTGGGCACACAGCTCACGACCCGCCTGCTGCAGTCTCGTGACGGTGGGCAGACCTGGCAGGACTGCCTTCCGGATATCTTCTTGCAGGATATGGCTGCGCCCGGCGGCGACGTGTTGCTTGTGCTACAGGCGGACGGGCTGGTCCGGCATGGAAAATACAGCGCCAAAGGTTGGCGCTGGGACTTTTCCACCGATACCGGCCTTAAGCTTGCTCACACCATAGAAGTTCAGCAAAACAAAGTCCTGGTTGGTGCTGGCATTGGGCAGCAATGCCCGGCAGCCTATTCCCTGGATGGCGGAGATAATTGGATACAGATTACCGAACCTGCTTACAGCTATGGAAACAAACATGTCGCCTTTGACGACCAATTCAAAACCAACAACTTTATTTACCTTGCCGACGATGCCGGCGGCCTTTACCGTTGGGCCATCGACATTAACGAGCGTTGGGACGATATGAGTCCGCCCTATAACAGCTACTATGGCCTCTGCGTTGCAGGCCGGGGCACCCTATATGCAGCATATAACCCAGCCAGATCAGGGGTCGATAGGACGCTTTACTCCCGCACTGCCATCCCCGGCAACAACGTATCATGGGACTCCCTGGCAACCGGCTTACCCGCGGGCGTCCTTTTCAAGATGGAGCCTGATGCTCTGGTATACGCCGATGAAACCATGTGGGCTATCGATTCCCACGATTATGACCCTTATAACGGGGTAGGCCGTCTCTGGGCTTTCAAAGATACGTTGGCCAACCATTCTCCCTGGCTGATAGCGCCCAAACCAGGCAGTTACGTGTTGTGCGATCCTGTTACCGGACGCAACGGGCAAGTCGACCTAAAATGGGAACAATTATCGCTGGCGGATGCCTACGAGGTCGAGATCGGCAAGGATAGCTGGTTCGACATGGTGGTAGATACGGCCGCGCCCTCCACCAGTCCTTTTTATGTGCCGGAAGATTTGCTTTATCCATCATACTATATAACTGACGGAGCATTACCCGAGGCAGGCAGTAGCTACTATTGGCATGTACGCGTCAGACGCGCCGTCACCGGGCAGGTCATACGCAGCCGCTGGTCTTATGGCATGAGCTTCAATATACGTCCTGGCTACCCGGTAACGTCAACAGACTACCCCGGCCTTCAGCCTCTGAAGCCCGCAAGCGGGACCCGGGATGCACCTGTTTATCCCACCAGCTTTTCATGGACCCCGCTGCAAAATACGACGACCTACCGCTTTGTTTTGGCTTCAGACCCGGGGCTGGCTAAACCCATTATTGACGAGAAAGTCAAAGAGACAGCTTACAACCTGACCTGGGGACTGAGCTACAGGACGGCTTATTTTTGGCAGGTAACTCCGCTGGAACCTATGCCCGGTGAACCAAGTCCGGTCTTCTCGTTCACAACGGCCGGCGGCCCGGGTCTTCCATCCAGGTTGATTCAGACGGAAGACAACTCGACCAACGGACTTCTGATAGTCTTGATCCTGGTTATCCTGTTCGGGCTCTCCATACAGGTCATCCTATACCACACGAGGCAGCATTGACCGCAGATTGAATAGCTCCTGGAATAAGCTGAAATCCTTGCGCCCTTCCATTAAACCGTTTTGCCTGATAAACTGTTGAGAAATATTCGCAATAATGGGAGGTAGAGGCCATGGCCGGTAAAGATTTCTTCAATGTCCCCAAAACGATCGCAAATACCTCGGCGGGCGAGCTTGAGTTGCCCGTACTGTATTTCGACGTATCAGTAAGGCAGTTAAATTTCTGGGTGGATTATGAGAAGGCCCTGCTCAAGCTGGAGGGCACAGGGCTGGAGCCTATCAGGTTCTCCAACGGCAAAACGATCGTGAGCATGGTCTTCTACAATTACCGCCGGACGAGTGTTTCATCCTACGAAGAGTTGGGCCTGGCCATCACGGCACAGCCACAATCTCCCAAAAATAAAACGCGCCGCTTGATAACTATATTCGGCATTCCCATGATCAGCGGAGGCATCAGCGCCTACGTCCTGGAGCTTCCCGTAACTACCGACATTGCCCGTTCTGCAGGCCGCGAGATTTGGGGCTATCCAAAGTTCGTGACCAGCCTACCTTTCAAATTTAGCGCAACCGGCTTCGAATTCGGGGCGCTGGACCCGGCAACCGGAGAATCAATCGTTTCAGTCAAAGCTGATCTTTCAAAGGGTAAGGGCATGACCACGCGCGGGTTCGACCTGGTAACTTACTCCAATTTGAACGATTGGATCCTGAAAACCATCGTAAACGTAGACGTCAAATACAAAACATACATGAACAGGCCTGCCGAGATAAAAGTCGGCCCGGCTAAACACAGGATGAGCGACAATCTGAGGGATCTGTGCCTGGATAACACGCAGCCATTCGTCATTCAGACCACCGACTCCTTCCGTTCGCGACTGAACAAGGGGGAGCCCATCGCCCAATGGAAGACACCGCCGCTGCCATACCCTGTAAACAAATAATTCCTATTGAAGGAGCTTGAAATGGCCTATCTTGATTTAGACGTGAACCTTACCGAGCAGCAACGACAGCTTAAGGCTGAAGCGCACAAGTTCGCCGTTGAAGTCCTGCGACCGGCCGCTTTAGCGCTGGATAAGATGCCGCCCGAGAAGGTAGTTGAGAAAGGCTCCCTCTACTGGCAGACGATGGCCAAAATGTATGAGAACGGATATCACACGGCCACCCTGCTCGGCCATCCCGGCAGCCTGGCGCAGGACCCGATCGCCCTCCATATTCTATGGGAGGAGCTGGCCTACGGCAGCGTGGGTTTTGCCGTCGCCCTGGGTGTCAGCTTTTTCTGCGCTACGGCCGCCCAGACAGTGGGCAACCCCAAATTGATCGATAAGTTTTACACCCCCTTCATTAACTGTAAAGACGCCAGCATAATTAGTTGCTGGGGCGCCACCGAGCCCGATCACGGGTCTGATAACCTGATGATGGGCACGGATATTTATCACAACAAGAATATTACGCAGCAATGTAAAGCGGTAACACAAGGTTCGGACTGGATTATCAACGGACAGAAAGCTGCCTGGGTTTCCAATGGGCCGGTCGCCACCAATATTATGCTCTCCGTCAATCTCGTCCCGGAGATGGGCATGGCGGGTGGAGGAAGCTGTATGCTTGACCTCAACCTGCCCGGCGTTAGCCGCGGCAAGCCGCTGGACAAGCTTGGACAGAGGGAGCTGCCGCAGGGCGAGATCTTCTTCGATAACGTCGTATGCCCGGGAGACCAGATGATCATGGATCAGACGGCCTATGAGCTTGTAGGCGAGTTTACTCTGGCGCATGCCAACATGGGTATGGGAACATTCTTCACCGGCCTGGCCCAGGCCTGCTACGACCTGGCCCTCCAGTACACAAAGGAAAGGATCCAGGGCGGCAGGAGGCTATGCGAGCACGCCTGGATTCAGGCCAGGCTCTTCGACATGTTTTCCACGGTTGAGACCTGCCGGGCTTTTTCACGAAGCGTAATGGTGTACAACACCAAGACATTCCCGCCTTCTCCGCAGCACGGCATCGCATCCAAGGTTTATTGCACTAACGCCGCTTACAAGGTAGCAACCGAGGCCGTGCAGATTTTCGGCGGGCTGGGCTTGAGCAAGGAGCTACCCATAGAGAAACTATTCCGCGACGCACGCGCGGGACTGATAGAGGACGGGACTAACGAGGCACTCTCTATCGTGGGTGGCAACACGTTGGTGAGGTAGGGCTTATTCTTTATCGCAAATAAAGAAAGGGCATATGTCGGCTGGTAATAAGGGGTGGCAGCGAAACTATGGTATAATTGCACCCCGTAATCGCATGGTGAGTGTGGCCCAGAGGCCTAAGGCGCCAGGTTGTGGCCCTGGATATCGAGGGTTCGAATCCCTCCACTCACCCCACCTTTTCCCCTCTCCCCAGAATGAAGTAAATAAAGGTTCGGCGGACATATTTAAGAATAAAGTTTGCACGTTTTCCCCTCTCCCCAACCAGTATTGTTTACCTGCGCCTGTAGCTCAGCGGATCAGAGCATCGGTCTTCGGAACTCACGTTGAGTGTCCCAAACCGTCATTTTACGTTCAATTTAGTACTTTTGTGTTAATTGCCTAAAATCCTCTTTTGTATGTAGAATACCTTCTTATAACAACTGATTTCGTTTGGTCCATTAGCAAATTATTAGCAAAAATTTTAACTTTATCCTGTATCTAATGCTGGAGGCACTATAAAGAACAAGTTATAATAGCGCATATGAACTGCAGTGAGCGGTTTCCTAATTCTATGCGAGGCCTGCCCGGCTATACCATTAGATATAAATCAGAGCCCTTGTGCTAATTTACAAAACTCGTTCTGTATTTACCAAACTTTTCGCTGGCGACCAATACCTATCCATTTAACGCCAAATAACCGAACCTGTATTACATTTATGCATGAACATATTATCGGTCCGGTTTCGGGGACTTGATGCACAATTATAAACATCCAGATAAACAATACTTTTCGGTGTGTAATTTCCGTGGAAAAAACAGGAGTTATATACCTAAATTTACATTGAAGAATTAGCTATAAATGCGCTAGGTAAATGGCGAACAAAAGCAGCGTAATATAAATTACAAATATTTGGGTAAAATTTAACTCTTAACTGTCGACCTGATATAAGCCTTTATCTGTGCGGGCGATATCCTGGGCCAGTATTCGAAGGTGGTGGTCTTGGCGGCTCGGTGTGGCCTCCTCGGGAATCTTCCTCCCCGTGTGGAGGTATGGCAATGGCGGCGGTAGACCCAATAGATGCGCTTTCTTTATTGGACTTTCCCGTTGGGAAAGTACCTTCAGCCTTTCAGACCAGACTCTTGCAACTTCTGCCAGATTGTTGGCATATGTTTAGCGGAAGAGACGAGGGGAAAAATCCTGTCTTCTCTAGACCTGTAGAATATTATCTATATGCCAGGTCCACGGAGTCCACTGCATGTCGGTCGGGGCTGGGAGCGGCGATCGGGATGGTCGCGCACGGGCGGGGGTCAGCTTCCGAAGAAGGAAACGTATCCTATGATGTCAAGCATTTCTTTGCTTCGGACGGCAGCGGCCTCTAGTAGTCGATGTTCTTAATCCGTGGGGCGTATTTTTTATTGCCCTCAAGATTGCCTGCAATTTTGCAAAATGCCCGTAGCCACCAGTCTGATGCCGGTGGCGCAACTACGTATAGCAACTGCCACAGCATGTCAATAAAGGCCACACAAGCGGATGTGGAAGCCGGATCATTGTGCGTCACCATTGCCGCGATGGCAGCATTCGCATAAAGCCCGTAGCCCCCTCGCCACAAATGCGGCAGGAGAACTGGTGCGATGCGCATGATGGTCCCATTACCAGATGATGGTACACCGGCAAGGTACCAGGGCAAGCGAAGCAACAGATTGCCGCCGGGCTAAGTCCACCGGCAAACACCGGAAAATTGGAATTTGCCAGGAGTTTTGAATCTATTTTCCCCTGTAATGGGGTTCGCGCTTTTCACGGAAGGCCTTTAAACCTTCCTGGACATCTTCTGTCTGCAAGGCCACAGCCTGCATGTACGCTTCGACTCCCATTTGTGTGACCACGGAATTGGTTGTGAGCCCGGTGTAGGCCATGCGCTTGGCCATCTCGATAGCCAGTGAGGGCCCTTTCGCCAGCCGGTCCGCGAGTTCACGCGCCGTCGGCATCAACTTGTTATGGGGAACCACGCGGTTTACCAGGCCGATGCGCTCAGCCTCAGTTGCGTCTATAATGTCGCCGGTCATCATTAATTCAAGTGCCCTGCTGATGCCGATCAGCCTTGGAAGGTTAAAGGAAAGGCCCATATCAGGCACCAGGCCACGCTTGACAAAGATGGAGGAGAAGATGGCCTTCTCCGAGGCGATGCGGATGTCCGCAGCGAGCGCATAAGAAAGGCCTGCCCCTAAGGCCGGCCCGTTGATGGCCGCTATGACCGGTTTGGTGAACAGGTCAAGCTGCCGGACCACCCAGCCCATGCCGACGAACGGGTTGATCTTTTCTGCGCGGCTTATCTTCTGGTTAAGATCCGTGGCACGCGACTCATCAGACAGGTCGGCACCTGAACAAAAGGCGCGCCCTGCACCGGTCAGGATCAGTACTTTGACCCCGTCGTCCTCGTTGAGGTCCTTGATCGCATTGGCTGCTTCATCGCATATCTTTGCGTTTAGGGCATTAAGTTTTTCAGGCCTGTTGAAGGTGAGAGTGGCAACATGGCCTTTGATCTCGACTTTTATGGTCTCGTATGGCAACAGGACCTCCGGGGAAAGTCATTTTGAAATGCGTGCATATTATAGCATTAGAAATACAAAAATTCTTCTGACTCATAGCAGACCTGCGGCATAAAGTCCACCACTGCCATTTGAGTTAAGACCAAGTCGGATTTCATGGATGTGTATACCAGGCGCTTTATCATTTCTACCGACTGTGAAGGGCCGTCGGCAAGTTCGAGAGCAATTTGCCAAGGGGTTTTATATCTCGTTACATGCCAGCAACACAATATTTGCCAGGTCCAACGAGTCCACTGCATGTAAGGTCGGGGTCCGGGCGGGATTAGGGCGTTGGTCGGGCCCCGGGCGGGTGTTAGCCCCACCCATCCCCCCCATTTCTCCATCTAGTGCAGCATTAGCAGCAGTAGAGGCAACTAAGAAGATGGTTTGCGTGGTTAGCTTGAGAAGGTACTGAACTTCCGGGGGGCGCTGGGCAGGCGAGTGGCGCTGAACCCTTCCCCAGGTAAGACGCAGCAGGCCTGCCCGCATCCTTTATAGCATAATATGGACTAGTCGGTAAATAGGCAGATTGTCCGGCTGGCTGCCTTAGTTCTTTTCAAAGTCAGGACAGTGCCGGAACAGTGCATAAATGGCCCCTAAGAGCTTGATATAAGCCCTTAATCTGTCTGGGTGCTGTCTTTACCCATGGCTGACCGTGCTTAAGGCAGTTTGACCTGATTGGTCCAGACAGGGGACACGCCCATAAATCCCAGGCATAAAGCAGGTTATGGAAATCCTGCACATTGAGGCTTTTATATATCTCCCATCGCTTCTTGTCGGGCAGCGAGGCAATCAATTGCACTAATGAACTTGTCCTTGGGCGCTGTCATTTAGCGTATGCTCCTGATTTATCGGTCCGTCAGCGGGGCCGCTTAGTTCGTGTTTTTCGGACTGGCCCAGGCATTGCTTATCGAGCCATATCAGAATAGGTACATCGCCCTCCTGGGCTTTCTTAACCTGCATCCGTCTTAGGCTGATTATGTCGTCAACGAACAAACTTTTTAAAGACTGCCGAAAAACCCTCCCCATATTTCTTCCTTTGCAGCGTTGAAACATGGCATTCAACTCAAAATAATTCCCTTAGAGCCCGAGAAGCTGTGTAAACGCTGCCCACTCCACTGATGTATTGGGCTACTCTCAATGCTTCTGCAATTTCCTCTTTTGTGGCGCCGGCGTGCATTGCTGCCTGAGCCAACGATTTGACGCCATCGACGGCACCGTGTGCTGCATCTAGAGCTAGCGCAATTAAAAGTTTGAACTTCTTGGGTAAAGCTCCATCACTAAGGGCAAGTTGTCTTATGTCTTCAACCAGACTTAGAAGCTTGGGGTCGAGTTTCTCCATCGTCTTCAACGGATGTTCTTGCATTGAATTACCTCCTCTGTCAGTAATTATTCAACTACTAGGCGGCTCCCTCGCTATCGTGGTTTGTATGTCCTTAATGGAAGGGCACCGCCTTAAAAGCTACAATCAATTAAGATTATTGCAGAACACTCGAAGGAGAGGGTCAGGGTGAGGGTGATTAAGAGTGTTTACGGCACCATGCGGGTTGCCCGCTCGATGAAAGCATCCTGAAGTTTCTTGAAGGGTGAACGTACCACCATGGCTGCCAGCCACACCATAAAGGCCATGCCGGCGTTCAGCGGGAAAACGTTGTTCATAATGGCTTCACCCTGTGCGAATCCCTTCTTCGCCCCGCCGGCGATGATCTTCTCCTGAGATTTAAGCAGCTTTTCTCTAACGCTCTTTATATCCACCCCCTCCAGTTCGCCATTCTTTTTCAATACGCGACCCCTTATCATCACCGTATCAATATTGCCTACGTTGGCAGCCATAACGATCGAGTTCACGGGGTCGTTCACAGGGAACATATTTATATCATCCGTTCTCAACATGATCAGGTCTGCTTCCTTGCCCGGGGTCAGGCTGCCGGTCTTTTTATCCAGCCCTATCGCTTCGGCACCCTTGATAGTGGCTATCTCAAGCAACTGCAAGGTGGTGGGGGTAATCACCTTCGGCATCCTTCCGGCCTTATATAAAGCGTCGTTCTGCAGCGCCCGTTGGACGCCCATGTTCAAACGTATCTGCGTAAACATGTCGGCACTCTGGTTGGAGACAATATCTATACCTATGCCCGTGCGCCCGCCGAAGGAAAGCAACCTCCAGGTGACCGGGTAACCCATTCCCATCTGCAACTCCGTTTCCGGCGTATTGATTACGGCCGCGCCGTATTTGGCGCAAAGCTTCAGCTCATGGTCGGTCAGGCTCCAGCCGTGTATAAAAAGTATATCTTCGCCCATCAGCCCGGCCCGGTCCAGCCTCTCGATATACCGGGTCCACTTGTTCTGCGCTCCCATGCCAACGTGAGCGCTAATCCGCTTGGCGCCGATCTCCCTGGCGAATCCCAACTCTCTCCGCGAGAGCTCCATAGGGAAGAAGTCGGCCTCGGTCAGCGCTATGCCCATCTGCACATGGCCCTCTGCTGAATTGAAATATTTTGCCTTAATGCGCCTGGCGTCGTCATAATGCCACTGCGGGCTCATCAGGACTGCCGGTGTCAGCCTCTCCTCCGGCTTTGCGTTGCCGTACATACCATAGCATAAGATGCCCCGCATGCCGGACTCCGTGAAGGCCCGCACGACCTCGTCCGCATGGTCGGGTGTATTCATGATGTGAGAGTGGTCGACTATGGTTGTCACACCAGCGTTCAACGCCTCAAGGAAACCAGCATAGGTGCCGATATAAGCATCTTCCGGATCATAGAAGGAGCTATACACGCTCCTGATCCTCGCAGAATAATCGTACAAGCTCCAATCCGCGGTTATCGCTCTGAGCTGGGACTGCCACATATGGCGATGACAGTCGACGAAGCCCGGCATGATAATCATGCTCTCCGCATCGATCACCTCGGCGCCTTCAACGGACAGGTTGGGCCCTATGCTCCTGATTATCCCGTCTTCGATGAATATGGAAGCGTTTTCCAATATGCCCAGCGCGGGGTCCATCGTAACCACTGTTCCACCCTTGATTAGCATCCTGCTTTTCTCTGCCATATCATCCTCCTTAACAATTTAGTCAACCGCCCGTAACCCACCCGCCCCTTAAATCTTCAAATAATGCTAGACTCAGTCCCACAGGATGTCAATACCCTTTCGGCCTCTGACACTGCCCCTGTTTATAGTCCAGTATTAATTAGAATTTTCGAAGTAAGAAATGATCTGGGGCATGATCTCCTTGTCACTGGGAAAGAGTCTGTTGGCCAATTCATAATAGATGGGTTCGACGGGGAATTTCTGCTCCTCGATACGTGCTTCAAGCCTAGCACACCTCGAACGGATTGGCCTTTTTTATTATCTGTCGCCTCCTCTGTGGTCAATCGTTATTTGCGATACGCGCATATATTATTATGCGACGCTGGCGCTCGATCATATTTCAGGCAAGACTGTACAGGGTTTTGCCGTCAGCCGCGTATTTCCTAATCCTTTTTGCATCAGCCAGGTACTGCAGGTGGGCGATCGTCTCTCCAACAGCAAAATACTTTTGAGTGACCGGAAAATCCTCCCATTTTGTATATGTGATATCCCAAGATATGTTGGCGGCCACGTCGTAGGCGGTCTTTTCGCCGCTTTCCAGCGCGGCTGCGGCCTCTTTCAGTCTGATATCATGGTGCTCTTGAATCTCCCTGATCCGGGCCCTGTGGTTATTCTGATGGTTCCTGTGGCCGGGAAGAACGAGCTCTACGTCCAGAGGGTATACTTTATCTAGGCTATGCAAGTAACGCTCAAGCGAATTAGGCATCTCCGGGTACCATGTAATGTTGGGTGTAATATCGAACAATATGTGATCGCCGGAAACCAATAATTTCTTATCTTCCTCGTAAAGACAAATGTGGCCGGGAGAATGCCCGGGAGTTTCGATACAGGTGAAGCGGTATTCGCCAATTCCAAACTTGTCGCCATCGTGCAGCGCAATAAAGGGGAGCTGT
>CAWJIA010000014.1:0-14164 GCA_963842805.1 uncultured Chloroflexia bacterium
CTAAATACTAAACAAACCCAAAATTCTAGGCTCTATATGTTTTGGGTTTTGAGCTTTGAAATTGTTTAGAGCTTAGAGTTTAGTATTTAGAATTTAAAGCGGATGCTTTTGTGGACAATCAGCTTATATTAATCTATTTTCTTAAACAGCTTGCCCTTGGTGGCACAGACCGGGCATAAGTCGGGCACATCTTTTCCAACCGTATAACCGCAAACGGGGCAAACATAATATGAGTAGTTCTCGCTGCTCTTGCCCAGCGTATCCAGCAAACCCTTATACAGTGCGGCGTGCACCTTCTCAACCTCGTTGGCACGCCAGAAGCTGATCTCAGCATCCTTGTTACCTTCAGTTTTAGCAGTATCAATCATGCCGGGATACATGCTGCTAAACTCATAGGTCTCGCCGCCGATGGCCTCCTGCAGGTTATCTTTGGTAGTCTTAATGCCCTTTAGTGCCTTGAGATGATTTATGGCATGCACCGTCTCAGCCTCTGCAGCCGCCCTGAACAGCCTGGCTGCCTGCGGGAAACCCTCCCTGTCAGCCTCTGCCGCAAAAGCCAGGTACTTGCGATTGGCCTGTGATTCTCCCGCAAACGCCGCCTTAAGCGCATCTTCAGACTTGGACATAATCTAATCCCTCCTTAACTTCAACATTTCCACCGATATAATAGCAGCCGTTAACAGGACAGTTAATGACTTTTATCACTTCCGCACATCACAGCGCCAGGGCGAAGTTAAGGTATAGCTGAGCAGCCTGCACCACCTGGTTGAAGTTGACCGATTCCTCCGGCGTGTGCGCCGTTTCGAGCCGGCCGGGTCCCAATATAATAGGGTCGACGCCTGCTCCCCACAGCACATTGCCGTCCGAATGGCTGCGGAAGTCCTGCGTGTCCCAGCCAATTTTCATGGCCTTGCATACCTCGCGCAGCCTGCGTACCAGCGGCCTCTCCTGCGATATACGGTATCCTGACTGCGTGTTTTCGAAGCGGATATAGGCGTCCAGCGCCGGTATGTCCCTGACTGCATTCTCAACCAGCTCCTCCAGCTCCGCCTTGAGCACGTCCATGCGGGAATCGGGTGGCAGGTGCAGGTCAAGCCAGGCTTCGCAGGTATCCGGCACCACGAAGCCGCCCGGGAAGCCCGAAAGCTGCCGTATATTATAAACCAGCCCGCTGGATACGGAGGTTGCATAGCCCGTCACATCCAGCAGCAGTTTGAGCATATTCTCGATAGCATTCTGGCCCAACTCGGGCATGGATGAGTGTGCTTTCTTGCCGCGTGTACGCAGCAGCACCTCAAGGTAGCCATAGTGGCCCAGGCAGGGGACCATGTTGGTAGGCTCGGCGACCACCGCCCAGGGAAAGCGGTATTCACGCACCAGCGTCTTGGCGCCGTCGCTCTCCTCCTCTTCACCCACCACCAGCGCCAGTCCAACGGAGGGAAAGCGGCTCATTTTCTGGGCCAGCACGCTAAAGGCCTCGATCATGGCCGCACAGCCGGCCTTCATATCCGAGCTGCCCAGGCCGAAGACCTTTTCGTCTTCCTCGTAAAAGCCGAAATCGTCCAGGTCATGGGCCGTCACGGTATCGAGATGTCCCACGAAGCAAAGGTCGACCTCATCGGTCTTGGGGGGCAGCACCACGATGTTATAGCGGTTCTCGTCCACGGTCTGCTTTTTAACTTTGAGCCCTGCGGCCTTAAGATAGTCCTCAGTGAACTGGAGTACCTCCTCCTCCTTGCCGGAGGGGCTGTAGATATCCACCAAATCCTTGAGGAGCTTTTTCAACCTTTCCGGCCGGACTTCAGCCGTTGCGCCTGTGGTCGTTCCCATTTTTTTTGCCTCTCGAACCGCGCTTCTTTTCCTTCTGCTGCTCAATAGTGGCCGGGTTATAGGTCATATAAATGTGTTGCTGCGGATTGCCGAAGCCCCTGGAACGGAAGAACTGAAGTGCAGGCAGGTTGTCGGCTTCCGTATCCACCAGAAACATGCGCACCCCATCTTCGACCATTTTATCGCTAAGCTTATTGAAAAGCCTGCCGGCGACGCCCATCCTCTGAAATTCGGGGGACACCACCAGCCACACGATATAGCCGTATTTCCAGGCCGATCTCTTTTTTTCCACCACATTACCCAGGGCAAAACCGATGATCCGACCCTCGAGCTCAGCCACGAAACAGTAATCGGTCTCGGCATTGAACATAGAAACGACTTCGAACTCATCCCACGTACGGTAGAGCGTGGGAGTTTTATCGGCTGTAAAGACCTGCTCGCCCAGGTGAAAAACCGCCGGTATATCATCCACCCCCATATCCCTGATATCGATATCCGGCTTTCTCCGGCCGTTCTCTTCAGCTGCGTGCGGTTCAGGCGTATCCATATGCATATTTTTTTTAGTATCTGAACGCTGCCCTGCGGCATCGCCTGTTCTCATAGGACCTCCATTAATAGGGTAACACGACAAGAGGAAAAAAGGATAGTAAAAAAGGCATGTGTAGAATTAAAACTGGTAGCCCAGCGACCTCGCTTTATCGTAGCATTGCTGAGCTTCGGTGTTGCGCTTCATAGAGTCAAGGGTAAGCCCTTTACTGTACCACAATGCCGGGTCATTCGGTGTAATGGCCAGCCCCTTATCGAATGCTATCAGGGCTTCATCGTACCTTTGCAACTTGTAAAGCGCCGTGGCCCGGTAGCCCCAGGCCTTCGCATTGGCCTGGTCAATGAAGAGCGCTTTATCACAGGAAACTATTGCATCATTATACTTGTTGGCCTTTACCTGAGCATTGGCCAGCATCGCCCAGGCATCCGCGTTGCCAGGGTCCAGTGAAACTTCTTTCTGGTAGCTGTCTACTGATTCATTGTACTTATTCTGCATCAATGAAATAAGCGCCTTGGTATCCCAGTACCCTGCCACATTGCCGTTTATATCTATGGCTTTATTAATGCTGTCCAGCGCCTGGTCATAGACTTCCTTGTCATAATAGGAAAGCGCTTTATTGGCCCAGGCATCGGCAAAGTTGGGGTCCAGTTTGATGGCCTGGTTATACGAATCAATGGCCTGATCGTATTCCTTAAGCCCATCCAGCGCCTGTCCGTTATTGAACCAGAGCGCAGCGTTGCCGGGGTCGATCTTTATAGCCTTACCGAAATTAATGACCGCTGCACCATATGACCCATCGTTATATAACTTGATGCCGACCTCATTCGCCTGGACGGCCTCAGGATCGCCTTTATAACCCTGCGGCGCCGGCTGGCAGCCGGCCACAGAAACTATCAACAGTGAGACAATCAGCAGCAGCCCTAAAGGGGATACAAATCTGTTATTCCAAGCAAATATTTTCATATGGGATTCCTTCAATGTTATTTGTATGGGGAGTATAAACGGAGCCAATGAACCGCATTTCGACAAATTTTAGCACCGCTTCAAAACCAAGTACAATTTTCGAGGGCAGCCCGCTTTGTCCGATAATGATACTAAAAGGTTACTGACAATCAATAGCCGCTCTGCGGTATCATGGATTCCGAATGTGGAACCGCGTTGAAATAAAATCTGGTTCAAGGCACAATAATATCATAACTTGACCGGGTTGAGCACCATATAAAGAGCCGGGTTTTCAGGCACATTATTAATGCTTGTGGAGGACAATATGTTGTACAGGTTGGCCGCTTCGTTTTGCGCCTTAATCCTTCTTTCCCTGACGGCTGCGCCCGTCCTTGCCCAGGATGAACCTATGCCCGGGCCGATCGGAGAGGAAAGCATGGCGGTTTCCACATCCGGCGCCACCAGCGTTACCGAGTCCTCGGCTGTCCTTAACGGGTACCTGGGATCGATTGGACCTTACAGCACGGTTCAGGTTTTTTTCGAGACATCCAACGGGCAGTCCACCTCGCAGCAAACGATGAGCGGGCCGGGCAGTTTTAGTATTGGCCTCTCCGGGCTATCCCCGGGCACCTCATATTCTTTCCACGCAGTCGCCGTGTCCAATCTAATGGGCGGACAGCGGGCCGAGGGCGCCTGGGTAGACTTCACCACCCAGCATACCATCCCCACAGCTCCTATTGAGATCTCCACCAGCTCGGCTTCGGATATTACTTCCAGCACGGCCACCCTGAGGGGCTACCTATCCAGCATGGGCCCCTACAATACGGTCACAGTCTATTTCAAATGGGGAAATTACGCCTCCATGCAGAATACTACCGGGTCACAGGTGATGTACGGCCCCGGCTCCTTCAACATACCCATATCCGGGCTGGCCCCCAACACAACTTACTATTTTCAGGCCGTCGGCAAGCCCGATGTTATCGGCGTGGCTCCGGTATATGGTGATACAAGCACTTTCTATACGTCCGGCGGCGGCACACTTTCCGTAAGCACGGGCGCACAGACCGGCGTGACCAGCACATCAGCTACCGTCAACGGGTACCTTGATTCGCTGGGGGACTACGGGGACGCTTACGTATGGTTTGAGTGGGGCACCACCACCGCTTACGGTCAGACTACCGGCATGCAGACACAATATAGTCCCGGCACCTTCAGCGGCGCCCTGCAGGGGCTCAATCCAGGCACCCTCTACCATTTCCGGGCGCTGGCAGCGCCTTCGACAGCAGGCGGCGTTACGGTGCATGGTTTCGATGCCGTATTTACCACCAGCTTCTCAAGCGGCGTCAAGGTCAGCACATCATCCGCCGGCAACGTCGGGCCGAGGTCGGCCACCTTGAACGGATTCCTGACCTCGACCGGTTCCAGCCCCAACGCCTACGTATGGTTCGAGTATGGCACCGACACCACCTTCGGCAGCTCGACGCCCCAGCAGAACATGACCATGCCGGGCAACTTCAGCTTCAATGTGGGCAGTCTGCAGCCCGGCTTTACCTACTATTACCGTGCAGTTGGCATCGGCAACGGGAACACCAATTTCGGCCAGTACAGTGTCTTCCAGACCGCAGGCTCGGTGCCCGTGAACCTCTCCACCAACCCGGCCAGCAGCGTCGGCACCAATATGGCCACCCTGAACGGTTTTGTCAGTTCCATCGGGAACCTGCCATCTGTCCAGGTCTGGTTCAACTATGGCACGACGCCCAACTACGGCAAGATCACGTCCTATCAGACCATCACCATGCCGCAGGGTTTTTCCGCCCAAATTACCGGGCTGAATGCAGGCATCGACTACTATTACCAGGCTATGGCGCAGACGCAGGGCGGCACCAAGGTGTACGGCTCACAACAGGTTTTCTCCACCGTATCCAATTCCAATATCTCGGTTATAACTTCACCTGCAACCGGGATTACCGCCTCGACCGCCGTGCTCAACGGCGCACTCGGCAACCTGGGGAACACACCTTTTGCCCAGGTCTGGTTTGAATACGGAACCACCGCCGATTTCGGCAACTCCACCGATTTACAGCAAATGAACGGTCCGAGCAATTTCAGCTCGGCCGCGACCGGCCTGGCGCCGGGCAGGACCTATTATTACCATGCCGTAGCCATGAATCCCACGGGCGGATCCCGATCGGTTTACGGCGCAGCCACCTCCTTCACTACCCCCGGCAGCGGGCCCGGCCCCGGCCCAACCACGGAAATACCCATTTTTATCTGGGTGATCCTGGGCGTTTTCCTCATCCTGATATTTGTGCTGATCATGCTGCTGGCCAGCCGCTGATACAGCAAGAATGCTATAATAATAAAGCTAAATTTTTTTCTCCGTTTTTGCGTAAAGGTGCTATGGGCAAAGTATATTTTATCGATGTAACCAACCGTGACGGCGTCCAGACCGCCAGGCTGAGCCTCTCCAAGCTCCAGAAAACCATGATCAACATGTACTTGAACGAGTTTGGTGTATACCAGTCCGAGTTCGGCTTCCCCACGACGACGCACGAGACCAATTATCTGCGCGCCAACCTCGAGTTGGCCGCCAAAGGCGTGCTCAAGCCCATCAGGCTCAGCGGCTGGATCCGGGCGACCACCGAGGATGTGGAAAGGACCTTCGAGATGGTGCCGGAGATCGAATACCTCAACCTCTCCCTCTCTACCTCCGAACAGATGATCCAGGGCAAATTCAAGGGCAGGAAATCCCGCGTTGACCTGCTGGAGCAAATGGTGGAATCGGTCAAGAAGGCTAAAAGCCTGGGCGCCAAAGCCATCGGTGTGAATGCTGAAGATGCGTCCAGGACCGATGTGGGTTTCCTGGTAGATTTTGCCCGCGAAGCCAGGGATGCGGGGGCGGACAGGTTCCGCTATTGCGACACACTGGGATACGACAACCCATTCAGCATATACGAGACCATCGGCAAAATAGTCAGCGAGACCTCTATGCCGGTCGAAATACACTGTCACGGCGATCTCGGTATGGCAGTAGCCAACTCGATCGCAGGCGCCAAGGCGGCTATTGATGCCGGCAGCGACGCTTATATCAATACTACAATCAACGGCATAGGTGAAAGGGCAGGCAATGCCGACCTGGTCTCATGTGTACTGGCCCTGATTAAATCCAAGGGCCTTGCCGCTAAGTATGAGTTGGGAAGGCCGCTTGAGATCAGCAAGGCCTACAAGCTGGCCAAATACACCAGCTTCGCCTTCGGCGTGCCCATCCCCATCAACCAGCCGGGGGTTGGCGAAAATGCCTTCGCACATGCCTCAGGTATCCATGCCGATGGTGTTCTCAAGGACCCCGAAAATTATGAGCTGTACGCCCTCGAAGAGCTCGGCAGGGGCGAGCCAGAGCTAGTGGAAACCGGCCGCATGATCTGCTCCGGCGAGTATTCCGGCATATCCGGATTCAGCCACATCATGGGCAAGATGGAGATCTCCTTCACCAATGCCAGCCAGGCCAGGAAGATACTTGAGCTGGTCAGGTATGCCAACGTGGAGGCCCAGACTCCCCTGACCGAGGACGAGCTTCTCTTTATCGCCAAATATCCGGATATAGCCAAGAGGCTGCTGACCCTGACGCCGCTGGCATAAGTTTGATTAAAAGTAATAAGGGCGTTTGGCCTGGCGGCCAAACGCCCTTATTTTATCTTCAATATGGATTGCTCTACTGGCTGGAACCTGTCTGGTTACCTACTGCCGTGAAAGCCTGTTGCATGGCGGCGGAAATCTGATCCGCTGAGATATTTAAGGCCGTTGCCATTTGAGCGTAAACTTTAGTCATCATGTCCGATCCGCCCTGCCGACCACCACCATTTCCAGAAGGTGGTTGCCCGCCGCTGCCGCCTGGAGGCAATTGGGAACCCCGGCCGGACCAGTTGTCGTTACCTGAAGGAGGCCGAGGGGGCTGGCCGCCATTGCCGGACGGCTGGCTGCCGATGACGCTCTTCTGCGCATCATTAAAGGCGCTGGTAAAGGTGCTCTCGGAAATGCCGAGTATATCGGCCGCCTTGTTCAATACCGCACTCATGTTCTGTCCACCCTGTCCGCCCTGCCCGCGGGTCCCCCGTTGACCGGAAGAAGGGTTGCCCTGCTGCTGCGCCGCCGGAGCAGTGGACTGCCCGTTACCCGAAGATGATGGTGCGGACGAAGGCTGCTCTACGGCCGGCGAAGAAGTTTGAGAGCTGGTTCCCGCGCTGCAGCTCGAAAGGCCCAGGCCCGCCAGGACAACGATAACGATAAATATTAATGATAAAAGTTTAAGTGGTCTTGTCATTTATGCTGTTCCTCCCAATATATTATTTTACCCAGTCATGTTAGACCGGAACTATTAAGCTATTATTAATTCAAGCTCTTAATAATTAATTAATAATATGTTGTTACTTTATATCCAGACGCGGCTCCTCTTTACCACGTGGAAGGCGCACTCCTATTGCGGGAGGCGCCTTCCACTGCGACAAAGAAACTGCCGGCTATGGCGACGCTGGAAGGCAATTGTATTTTAGTTTATAGTTTTATTACCGGGTGTTGAATATGGCTGGAAAGAAAATACTGGTCGTTGATGACGACCCCAAAACCGTGGAGCTGGTCAAGCTTTATCTTGAGCGGGATGGGTATGCAGTAGTCGTTGCCTACGACGGGCTGTCCGCCCTGCGGGTTTTCAGAGAGGAACTGCCCCATCTGGTGGTCCTGGACCTGATGCTGCCCGGCATCGACGGGGTGGAAATATGCCGCCTTCTCAGGGCGGAGTCCGATGTCCCCATCATCATGCTTACCGCCAGGACGCAGGATAGGGATAAAATGACCGGCCTCGATACGGGCGCCGACGACTATGTTACCAAGCCCTTCAGCCCGGGCGAGCTGGCGGCCAGGGTGAGGGCGCTCTTCAGGCGCCTGCCCTTCGAGCGCGGCCCCACGGAGATCAAGCATGGGGATTTCATGATGAATTTACCCAAGCGCGACGTCTATTTGAAAAACAAGCCCCTGAAATTGACCGCCGTGGAATTCAAAATACTGGCGACCTTCTTAAAGGAGCCCGGCCGGGTCTTCGACAGGGTGGAGCTTATAGACAAAGCCTTCGGCTACGATTTCGAAAGCTTCGACCGTGCCATAGACGTGCATATTTTCAATCTGCGGCATAAGATAGAGCCCGACCCCAGGCATCCCAGGTACATAAAAACCATATATGGGGCAGGGTACAAGTTTTCCGAGTGATGATATGAAGAACAGCCTGCAGTTCCGCCTGATAATGGCCTTCACGCTGGTCATCCTGCTGACTGTAGGGGCTGTATTCTTAATGATGTGGCAGGCCACCGTCGACCAGGTCCGCCAGTTCGGCCACCGCATCGACTTCGAGATCGGCGGGCGCATCCACTTCGAAATCAGCAACTATTACTCGCAGCAGGGGAGCTGGGACGGCGTTCAACCCCTGGTGGTCCAGTTAAGCGACCAGTTCCGGCACAGGGTAGTGCTGACCGATGTCGACGGCAAGATCATTGCGGATTCCTCCCAGGATTCATCCGACGTTCAATTAACCCCCGATAAGTTTATCAAACGTACGGTCACCTATCCCTTCCAATCTTCGGGGCCGGCTTCCCCGCCGTCGTTGACATCGCAGCCCGAGTCACCCCTAGGATGGCCCCCCGGTTCACAATCGCCGGCGTCTGCGGGAGCGGGGCCGGGCGCCCCATCCCAGGCCCAGTCGCCCCCATCCTCAGACTCAGCCTCGACGGTGGTAGGCTACCTTTACCTTGCGCCCACGGCGCAATCCGAGATCAGCCTGGCAGCCCTGCAATTTATGTATAACGAGATAGGCCGCTATTTCATACTGGGGGCGATTTTAGCGGTTATGGTCGCCATCATGCTCACCGTTCTCATATCGCGGCCCATACTTGCCCCCATCAAGGCCCTGACGCTGGCTGCTCAAAAGCTCGGCAGGGGCGATTTTTCGCAGCGCGTAAAACTAGCGGATAAGAGCGAGGTCGGCCAGCTTGCGTCGACCTTTAACTTAATGGCGCACGACCTGCAGAGGGATGAGCAGTTGAGAAGAGATACTGTGGCGGATATAGCTCACGAGCTCAGGAGCCCGCTCACCAATATACGGGGATACCTGGAAGCCATACGGGATGACGTAATGAAGGCGGACACCCCAACCGTCAGTTCCATCTACGACGAGACCATGCTGCTATCAAGGCTGATCGACGACTTGCAGGAGCTCAGCCTGGCTGACTCGGGAGAGCTAAAGCTCTACTGTGAGGCTGAAGATGTAAGCGCGCTGATCGATCAGGCCGTGGCCGCCGTGCGGGCCAGGGCCGCCGACAAAGGCCTATCCATCGCCGCCCGGCCGGATGCCGGCCTTCCGCCGGTCAACATAGACTTCCTGCGCATCAAGCAGGTCCTGCTTAACCTGCTGCAAAATGCCATAGTCCACACGCCTGCCGGCGGCAGCATTACCATAGGCGCCGCCCGCCAGGATGATATGGTTGAGATCAGTATAACCGATAGCGGTGAGGGCATACCGGCCGAAGAGCTGGAGAATATCTTCGAGCGTTTCCACCGGGTCGACAAGTCCAGGTCCCGCCAAACGGGCGGCACAGGGCTGGGCCTGACCATTGCCAAATCCCTGGTGGAAGCCCACAAGGGCAAAATCAGCGTGCAGAGCGAGCCCGGCAGGGGCAGCCGCTTTTCCTTCACGCTGCCTGTCGCAGTGTAATCAATGAGTAATTGTTAATAATTGCTTAATAGTCTTTTGTTAACTTAATTATCAATACGCGTCCTCCTTAAATTCCGAAGGTGCTTGCCAGCCCAGGCAAGCACCTTCCCTCTAATTCCAGGAGTTTGTAACCGGCAACGAATTCACATAGAATACGCCTAAAATACAATATAGGAGGCATGCATCATGGCTCAATTTGCAACAGAAGAATGGATCAAACTGTGGGCGGACGCCATAAACGGCAGCAAGGCTTATGAGGCAGCCGCTCAGACATGGGAAGGGGACTTCTACATGATCGTCGAGGCAGGCGGCCCGTTCAAGGAGCCCGTTTACCAGTATATCGATCTGTGGCATGGCAAGTGCCGCAAGGCAACCGTGGCTAAAAGCGAATCGGAATATAAACCGGAGTTTGTTCTCTCAGCGCCGCAGGCCGTCTGGAGAAGGGTAGCCGAAAAGAAACTCGACCCCATCCAGGCCATTGTTACCCGCCAGCTCAAGCTGAAGGGCAACATGGCCAAGATCATGCGCGCCGTCAAAGCGGCCCAAGAGCTGGTCAACTCGGTGACCCAGGTCCAGACCGAGTACCTGGAATAGTAAAGGAAAACATGTCATTGCGAGGCATTGCCAAACCACGTCATTGCGAGGCACGCAGTGCCGTGGCAATCCCTCAATTCGAAGAATGCTGCCTGAACCCTACAGATTGCTTCGCTTCGCTCGCAATGACCGGTTTCCTGAATTGTCTTCGTCTGCTCGCAATGACATAATAGATCCTAGTGAAAGAGCAGTTTTATATATACATAATATGCAACAAGAATAACAGTGTATTATATACGGGTGTGACGAGTAACCTCATAAAACGTATTTATGAACACGAGGCAAAACTGGTGGATGGTTTTAGTAGGAAATATAATCTGGGCAAGCTTGTTTATTATGAAATAGCTGGCAATGCCGAATCGGCTATTTTGCGAGAGAAACAGATTAAAGCTGGTTCACGTAAGAAAAAAATCGAATTGATTGAAGGCATAAATCCCCTCTGGAAGGATTTGTATGCCGACCCGTAACTAAAGGAAAACACGTCATTGCGAGGCACGCAGTGCCGTGGCAATCCCTCAATTCGAAGAATGCTGCCTGAACCTTAGAGATTGCTTCGCTTCGCTCGCAATGACGTGTTTCAGTACAGCGCAATGACGTGTTTCCTAAATTGTCATTGCGAGGCACTGCCAAACCATGTCATTGCGAGGCACGCAGTGCCGTGGCAATCCCTCAATTCGAAGGCTGAAGACTGAACCCTACAGATTGCTTCGCTTCGCTCGCAATGACGTGTTTCAGTACAGCGCAATGACGGGTTAAGTAGCCACAGCGCAATGACCGGTTAGGTCGCCGTCTTAATAAAATATTAATATTCTATTGATATCCTGACTTAAATTGGGCTAAGATATCCGCTAATAAAATTACAAAGTGTCAGGCAAGAGCAGATATGCCCCGGGGAAAATTGCCGCCGGCCGAATAATTGCTATAATGATAAACGTTTTGTATGGACCGGCTGCCGCAGCCGATAGCGGCTCTTCCGCTCAAACTGTTATAACTTTAATTATTTCGTCTTTGGATGCAACCAAGATATAATATTCCAGTTAAAAAATAGAAACCCTGAACATGCGTAAATTAGTTAAGAGTTCTCTGATCGTCGGGCTGGCCTGCCTGTCGGTCATTTCGGTTATAAGCTGCTCGGCCGCCAAGCCGGCGGCCGCCGCCAGGACCCGCAGCGTGACCGTGCAGCGCGGCAACCTGGCTATCAACGTCAGCGTGGACGGCAACCTGAATATGCCCAACGAGTACGACCTGCGCTTCGGCGCCCCCGGCCAGGTCAAGGACATCTTTGTCACGGAAGGCGACACCGTCAAGGCCGGGCAGATACTGGCCACGCTGGATGATAAGACCGAGCGCCAGGGCCTGCAGACTGCCAGCAACACGTTGCAGCAGACCCTGAGCAGCCTCTACGAGACCGTACCGCTTACACCGCAGGTGTCGGGATACAATTGGGATACTAATAATGTAGTTAATGTAGATTCGCCGCCGCCTACAACCACACAGATGACATATTTGGACGGTGATACTATACCCCCAATACCAACTCCCAACCCCAGCGTGGACACTACTTCAAAGACCACATCGGGCACATATAATCCGTATCTCCAACAAACGGTAAACACTTCCACTGTTACTGTCACGACCACATTGGTAACTCATTCACCGGGACCCGATGTAGTGATCTCAACAACACCCATAAATACTCCCGTGACTGTACCACCGGGACCAATCACAGTACAGACCGTACCCACAACAGTAGTGACAACTATTGTCACAGTCAACAAGACTACATATACAAACACTTGGTCGCCAGATCCAAACGTTTTGACTCCCAACCCGCCGACTTATTTCGCCAGCCAGAGCGCCTTGGAGGCTTTAAACTGGGCGCAGAATGAGATCTACAACGCCTATGCCTATACCTACAGCGACAACTACACGGCGGCCGCATCCCAGTTGAACATGGCTGCCGCCGACCTGGAATCGTGCACGCAGATACTGCAGGACGTGGTGGACAACCCGGCGTCCGGCCTGGGCAACACGGCGCACTATATGACGGATAACAACACCTGGACCTTCCTGCTGCAGAACCCCGCCAACGGCGCAGCCTCCAACATCCTGGACCTGCGCAGGACCATAGCCCTGCTCAGGCAGAGGCAGGCGGATATACAGCAAATCCAGGGCTCGATCTCCGACAACGGCACGGGGGCGGCCGGGCCGCTCTTCCAGGACCTCTTCAGCCAGCTACAGCCCACCGCCTCGGCGGTTGACAGCGACGTCGATTTCATCAAGCTCTATTACACCTACCCCTTCCCCTACCAGGATCTATGCCACTATTTTTACGCTAAGGCGCAGGACAGCCTGAACCAAACGCTCGATTCCTCCCAGACGGGGCAAATCAACTCGATCAAGTTCTACGAGGACCTGACCATGGTCCGGCATTACATGGAGCTGTGCAACTCCTTCCTGGGCAGCAACGAGATAGACCTGCAGCACGGCCTGAGCCAGCCGGCTGAGCAAAGCCTCAAAGTCAAGCTCTCCACCAATGGGGTAGCTCTGGAAAATGCCAACACCGCCCTGCTCAACAGCATCATCATCGCCCCCGTGGACGGCATCGTGGTCAACGTGGGCGTTAAAGCCAACGACCAGCTCTCCAACCAGACCTACTCGTCGGTGACGGCCGTCCTGCTGGTCGATACCTCCGACATACAGTTCAAGGGGCTGGTGGATGAGATCGATATATCCAAGGTCAAGACAGGGCAGAAGGTAAATATCTCGGTGGATGCCGTGCCCAACAAGACCTTCACCGGCGTGGTCAGCTTCATATCCCCCTACGGCAACACGGTGAGCAACGTCGTAAAATATAACGTCACGATATTGCTCGACCCCACGGCCGTGGCCCTCAAGGGCGGGCTGAGCGCCACCGCCGATATAGCCATAGATACGCTAAAGAATGTGCTGCTGGCGCCCATCAGCGCCCTGAATACCACGGCCGCCGGCTCATCCGTCACGGTGCTTAATCCCAAGACGGGCGTGAGCGAGGTGAGGAAGGTCACCGTCGGCAGCCAGAACCTGCAGTATGCCGAGATAAAATCCGGCCTGAACGAGGGCGACCAGCTAAGCATTACCTTGAAAAGCAGCGCCCCCGTAATCACAAGCTTACCCGGCCCCGGGCAGCAGAGCACACAGCAGTCCGGCGGCGGGGGCGGCGGTCCTCCTCCCCGTTAGAGCGAGGGCGACAGAGTAATATGCCATGAAGATAAAGATAATAAGCATAATCATAACCGGCCTGGCGCTGGCCGGCATGCTGCTGGGCGGCTGCAGCAAAAGCACGGGGCCGGCGGCGGGCACGATCTACGATATCAAGAAAGGCGAGTTCGACATCGTGGTGTCGTCGGACGGCAACCTCAATACGCCCAACACCTATAACCTGGCCTTCGGCACCAACGGCATCATCAGCGAAATACTGGTCAACGAGGGCGACCAGGTGAAAGCAGGGTCGC
>CAWJIA010000015.1:0-244205 GCA_963842805.1 uncultured Chloroflexia bacterium
ACGATCTGCAGGAGCTCAGCCTGGCTGAGGCCGGCGAGCTAAAGCTCTACCTCGAGCCTGAAGATGTAAGCGCACTGATCGATCAGGCCGCAGCCGCGGTCCGGGCCAGGGCTGCCGAAAAAGGCCTCTCCATGGCTACCGACCTGGAGGCCGGCCTTCCCCCGGTCAATATAGATTTCCTGCGCATCAAACAGGTCATGCTTAACCTGCTGCAAAATGCCATTGTGCATACTCCCGCCGGCGGCAGCATCACCATAGGCGCCGCCCGGAAAGATGGCATGGTTGAAATCAGCGTGACCGATACCGGTGAGGGTATCCCGGCTGAAGAGCTGGAGAATATCTTCGAGCGTTTCCATCGCGTCGATAAGTCCAGGTCCCGGCAAACCGGCGGCACAGGCCTGGGCCTGACCATTGCCAAATCCCTGGTGGAAGCCCACAAGGGGGAAATAAACGTGCAGAGCGAGCCCGGCAAGGGCAGCCGTTTTTTCTTCACAGTGCCTGTTTCAGAGTAAGCCGTTAATAATTGATTAATAATCTTGTGTTAACTTAATTATCAGATCGCCTCCTCATTATTCTGAAGGTGCTTGCCGGCCCAGGCAGGCACCTTCCTTCTTAATAGGGGGTTGTATCAGGGAACGAATTCCCTTAGAATACGCTAAATAATAGCTTATGGGAGGCATGAATTATGGCTCAATTTGGAACAGAAGAATGGATCAAACTCTGGGCAGAGGCCATCAATAACAGCAAAGCTTATGAAGCGGCGGCTCAAACCTGGGAAGGGGACTTCTACATGATCGTCGATGCGGGAGGCCCGTTTAAGGAACCCGCCTACATGTATCTCGATCTCTGGCATGGCAAGTGCCGCAAGGCAACTGTGGCTAAGAGCGAAGCGGAATATAAACCGGAGTTTGTCCTCTCAGCGCCGCAGGCCACCTGGAGAAGGGTGGCTGAAAAGAAGCTCGACCCCATCCAGGCCATTGTTACGCGCCAGCTCAAGCTGAAAGGCAACATGGCCAAGATCATGCGCGCCGTCAAAGCGGCCCAGGAACTGGTCAACTCGGTGACCCAGGTCAAGACCGAATACCTCGAATAGTTATTGTAAGGGAACCTGCCGGGCGGCCGGGGTAACTCGGCCGCTTTTCCTTTTATTGGAAAACACGTCATTGCGAGGCATAGGGTGCCGTGGCAATCCTTCAATTCGAAGACTTCCGCCTACAATGACGGATTAATCCCCTGCCTTAATAAAATATTAATATTCTATTGATATCCTGACTTAAATTGGGCTAAGATATCCGTAATAAAATTATAAAGGCAAGAGCAGATATGCCCCCGGGAAAATTGCCGCCGGCCGAATAATTGCTATAATGATAAACGTTTTGAAGGGACGGGCTGCCGCAGATATAGCGGCTCTTCTCGCTCAAACTGTTATAACTTTAATTATTTCGTCTTTGGATGCAACCAAGATATAATATTCCAGTTAAAAAATAGAAACCCTGAACATGCGTAAATTAGTTAAGAGTTCTCTGATCGTCGGGCTGGCCTGCCTGTCGGTCATTTCGGTTATAAGCTGCTCGGCCGCCAAGCCGGCGGCCGCCGCCAGGACCCGCAGCGTGACCGTGCAGCGCGGCAACCTGGCTATCAACGTCAGCGTGGACGGCAACCTGAATATGCCCAACGAGTACGACCTGCGCTTCGGCGCCCCCGGCCAGGTCAAGGACATCTTTGTCACGGAAGGCGACACCGTCAAGGCCGGGCAGATACTGGCCACGCTGGATGATAAGACCGAGCGCCAGGGCCTGCAGACTGCCAGCAACACGTTGCAGCAGACCCTGAGCAGCCTCTACGAGACCGTACCGCTTACACCGCAGGTGTCGGGATACAATTGGGATACTAATAATGTAGTTAATGTAGATTCGCCGCCGCCTACAACCACACAGATGACATATTTGGACGGTGATACTATACCCCCAATACCAACTCCCAACCCCAGCGTGGACACTACTTCAAAGACCACATCGGGCACATATAATCCGTATCTCCAACAAACGGTAAACACTTCCACTGTTACTGTCACGACCACATTGGTAACTCATTCACCGGGACCCGATGTAGTGATCTCAACAACACCCATAAATACTCCCGTGACTGTACCACCGGGACCAATCACAGTACAGACCGTACCCACAACAGTAGTGACAACTATTGTCACAGTCAACAAGACTACATATACAAACACTTGGTCGCCAGATCCAAACGTTTTGACTCCCAACCCGCCGACTTATTTCGCCAGCCAGAGCGCCTTGGAGGCTTTAAACTGGGCGCAGAATGAGATCTACAACGCCTATGCCTATACCTACAGCGACAACTACACGGCGGCCGCATCCCAGTTGAACATGGCTGCCGCCGACCTGGAATCGTGCACGCAGATACTGCAGGACGTGGTGGACAACCCGGCGTCCGGCCTGGGCAACACGGCGCACTATATGACGGATAACAACACCTGGACCTTCCTGCTGCAGAACCCCGCCAACGGCGCAGCCTCCAACATCCTGGACCTGCGCAGGACCATAGCCCTGCTCAGGCAGAGGCAGGCGGATATACAGCAAATCCAGGGCTCGATCTCCGACAACGGCACGGGGGCGGCCGGGCCGCTCTTCCAGGACCTCTTCAGCCAGCTACAGCCCACCGCCTCGGCGGTTGACAGCGACGTCGATTTCATCAAGCTCTATTACACCTACCCCTTCCCCTACCAGGATCTATGCCACTATTTTTACGCTAAGGCGCAGGACAGCCTGAACCAAACGCTCGATTCCTCCCAGACGGGGCAAATCAACTCGATCAAGTTCTACGAGAACCTGACCATGGTCCGGCATTACATGGAGCTGTGCAACTCCTTCCTGGGCAGCAACGAGATAGACCTGCAGCACGGCCTGAGCCAGCCGGCTGAGCAAAGCCTCAAAGTCAAGCTCTCCACCAATGGGGTAGCTCTGGAAAATGCCAACACCGCCCTGCTCAACAGCATCATCATCGCCCCCGTGGACGGCATCGTGGTCAACGTGGGCGTTAAAGCCAACGACCAGCTCTCCAACCAGACCTACTCGTCGGTGACGGCCGTCCTGCTGGTCGATACCTCCGACATACAGTTCAAGGGGCTGGTGGATGAGATCGATATATCCAAGGTCAAGACAGGGCAGAAGGTAAATATCTCGGTGGATGCCGTGCCCAACAAGACCTTCACCGGCGTGGTCAGCTTCATATCCCCCTACGGCAACACGGTGAGCAACGTCGTAAAATATAACGTCACGATATTGCTCGACCCCACGGCCGTGGCCCTCAAGGGCGGGCTGAGCGCCACCGCCGATATAGCCATAGATACGCTAAAGAATGTGCTGCTGGCGCCCATCAGCGCCCTGAATACCACGGCCGCCGGCTCATCCGTCACGGTGCTTAATCCCAAGACGGGCGTGAGCGAGGTGAGGAAGGTCACCGTCGGCAGCCAGAACCTGCAGTATGCCGAGATAAAATCCGGCCTGAACGAGGGCGACCAGCTAAGCATTACCTTGAAAAGCAGCGCCCCCGTAATCACAAGCTTACCCGGCCCCGGGCAGCAGAGCACACAGCAGTCCGGCGGCGGGGGCGGCGGTCCTCCTCCCCGTTAGAGCGAGGGCGACAGAGTAATATGCCATGAAGATAAAGATAATAAGCATAATCATAACCGGCCTGGCGCTGGCCGGCATGCTGCTGGGCGGCTGCAGCAAAAGCACGGGGCCGGCGGCGGGCACGATCTACGATATCAAGAAAGGCGAGTTCGACATCGTGGTGTCGTCGGACGGCAACCTCAATACGCCCAACACCTATAACCTGGCCTTCGGCACCAACGGCATCATCAGCGAAATACTGGTCAACGAGGGCGACCAGGTGAAAGCAGGGTCGCTGCTGGCCTTCCTGGATGATACCAGCGAGGTAAACGCCGTCGAGACGGCCCTGTACAACCTGCAAAGCACCATCAATACACAGAATACAACGGGGAGCGGCGCCAACGCCAGCGTCAGCTGCAATGTCGTGGTGCCCTACAGCTACCCCGACATGAGCGCCCAGATCATCTTCCAGGAAGCGGAGAATGACATGGATAGCTGCCTGGCCTACTATCAGGCCGCTGACTACAAGGACGCCGGCTACCAGCTCGCCCAGGCTTATTTCGACATCGACGTCTGCTGGGACGTGATAGACTCACGGCTCAACGCCCAGCAATACGCCGGCATGCCGACCACTTCACCTTATTTCGGCAATGATAATTTGAACCCCACGGTCACCGCCGCCGCCAACGATAAGATGGTCATCGATTACCTCAAAGGGTACCAGGCAAGGCTGCTGAATATATCGACACTGTTTCAACACGGCAATTACAGCGACCTCGACAGCGAGCTTCCCGCCGCCCGGCAGGAGATGCTGACGGGCTACGACCTGGTTAAGAGCACGGTCTACCTGCACAGCAAGTCTTCCTTCACCTATACCGATACGCCCACCAGCCGCGACTTCCTGCTGCTGGCGCAGCGCAGGCTGGAGGAGCTGGATAAATACCTGGCCGACAACGGTACCGACCCGATTTGGATGACCAAGAAGCTGTATATCGCCCGGGAGAGCCTGTCTTTGGGCAGCGATATGCTGGACAACCAGAAGCTGGTCTTCCTCTGGGACGGGTTTAACTGGCAGACGCTCCAGCAGTACAACCTGCAGCTGCAGGCCAACCAGATCGCCCTGCAGCAGGCCAAACAGCAAATTATGAACACGGTCATCCTGGCCCCTACCGACGGCGTCATCACGGCAGTGAACCTTAAGATCGACGCAGTCCTTTCGGCCATAGATTTCTCATCCCGGCCGGCGCTGCAGCTGGTGGATACCAACACCATTGAGTTCGACGGGCTTATCGATGAGATCGATATCATGAATATCCAGAAGGGGCAGCATGCCGATATAACCGTGGATGCCGTGCCGGGCAAGGTATACTCGGGAACGATAACCTTTATCTCTCCCTATTCGGACATTTCTTCCACCACCGTAGTGAAATTCGACGTGAAAATCCAGCTCGACTCCCCGGCGCCCGAGCTCAAGGGCGGCATGAGCGCCACGGCCACCGTCAAGACCTACAGCAATCCCCAGGCATTGCTGCTGCCGGTGCCGGCCATTGCCTACACATCGTCCGAACAGCCTTACGTGGCCCTGGTTGACAATACTACGGGCAAGGCGGTGTACAGGCCGGTCACCCTGGGCAAGCAGAACTTCCAGTACGCTGAAGTGGTATCGGGACTGCAGGAAGGCGATAGGGTCATGCCCGCCAGCGACAACGCCGTAACGCCTCCCATCGCTCCCACCCGGGCCGGCGGGGGTGGACTGCCCGGATTGGGCGGCGGCGGGCTGCGTGTGCCGGGCGGAGGCGGCGGATATGGCGGCGGCGGCGCCAGCAGGGGAGGCGCCGGGAGATAGAGGCTCGGCCGGTTTAGAAAAATAACCCATGTATACTAAAATATAACTGCCATGAAAATGATAGAGTTGCAAAATTTGAGCAAGATCTATGACCTGGGTGAAGTTAAGGTCACAGGCCTGGACGATATTTCCTTCAGCGTCGAGGCGGGCGAGATGGTCTCCATTATGGGGGCCTCAGGCTCCGGAAAATCGACCATGATGAACATCCTGGGCTGCCTGGACAGGCCGACCTCGGGCACCTACCTGCTGGACGGCGACGATGTCTCCAAGCTTACCGATGACCAGCTCGCCAGTGTCAGAAACAAGAAGCTGGGCTTCGTATTCCAGTCCTACAACCTGCTGCCCAAGATCGACGCCCTGGCCAATGTGGAGCTGCCGCTGATCTATTCGGGACAGGACCACAGGCACGAGCGCGCCAGGAAGGCGCTGGAAGCGGTCGGCATCGCTAAAAGGGCGCATCACCTCCCTCCCGAGATGTCGGGCGGTGAGAAGCAGCGCGTGGCCATAGCCCGCGCACTGATCAACGATCCGAGGGTGATACTGGCCGATGAGCCGACCGGCAACCTTGATACCACCACCAGCCACAGCATCATGGCCCTGCTGACGGACCTCAATAAAAAAGGCATCACGGTCGTTATCGTAACCCACGAGGAAGATATAGCGGCCTACACTCAAAGGACCATCCACGTGAGGGACGGCAAGATTACAGAGGATACGAGAAGATGAGCGTCTGGGAAAGCGTCAGGACGGCATTCCAGGCTATCTTCGCCAACAAGATGCGCTCCGCGCTGACCATGCTGGGCATAGTCATCGGCGTCTGCGCCGTGGTGCTGCTGGTATCCCTGGGCCAGGGGTTTCAGACCAGCATTACCAATACCTTCAATAACCTGGGCGCCTACGCCCTGTATGTATCGACCTCCACCGACAAGACGCTGACGACCGTACGGCCCCTTACGCTGGACGATGCCAACGCGCTGACCGATAAGGCCCTGGCCCCTTCCATAGGTATAGTATCGCCGACGATCAACAAGGGTGTAACCGTGCAGTTTGGGAATAACAGCGCCACTGTGCCGGCCACGGGTATACTTCCGGTTATAACCCAGATAAAGACCTACAATATAGACATGGGGAGGTTCATAACCGACCAGGATGTGGCCAACAGGGCCAGTGTGGTGGTGCTGGGCTGGCAGACGGAGCAGGACCTGTTCGCCGGCCAGGACCCGAGCGGCCAGAGCGTGCGCGTCTCCGGTCAGAAATACCAGGTTATAGGCACTATCCAGAAGCTGGGCGGCATGTCCGGCGATGGTTATATACTGATGCCGCTGAGCACCATGCAGTCCAAACTGGTAGGCGGCACTAACGTGCAAATGATCGCCGTCAAAGCTGCAAGCACCGACCAGGTGGACAACGCCATAGCGGAGATAACCTCCATTTTGAACGCCCGGCACTATATCCGGCCGGGTGCGTCATCCGATTTCACCATCCGGGACATGCGTGAGACACTTAATAGTATGCTGTCCACCCTGGCAGGTTTCTCGCTCTTCATGGGCGCCGTGGGCGCCATATCGCTCATCGTGGGCGGCATCGGCATTATGAATATCATGCTGGTCTCGGTGACGGAACGCACACGCGAGATCGGCATACGCAAAGCCATCGGCGCCAAGCGCCGCGATATATTGCTGCAGTTCCTCATAGAGGCGGCCACCCTGAGCCTGACGGGAGGGCTGATCGGCCTGGCGCTGGCCCTGATCGGCGCATCGGCCATGGGGCACGTCCAGTTAGGCAATGCTACGATCATACCCGAGATATCGGTCAGCATCGTCATCATCGCGCTGGGCGTATCGATAGGCACGGGCCTGCTCTCCGGCACTTACCCCGCTTTCAGGGCCGCACGGCTGGACCCCATAGAATCGCTGAGACACGAATAAAAGCCGCAAGCTCCCACTGCAAATTCCTGCCTCAAAGCCCAGGCTCCAGGCTACCAACAATAAATAAACCCCAGGTTATAAATTATCTTAATTATCCCCTGAGAACAGGTAGCTACAAAATGGATGGTAACGGGTCAGCGTTCATTAACTCTAATACAGGCCATATCAGATATCTATTTATGCTTAAAGATATTCGTAATATTTACTTTATATTTGCTTCGGAAAATTTTTGTATAGCCCTAATTGACATTATACGTTTGTTTTATTATAGTAACGAACATCATAACGAATAACTATTCAGCTTGTCGTTCATGACAAGCCTGGACTTGTTGAAGTCTGCTCAAATGTGCATTTAAGCTACAACATGAGTTGGAGGAGCTTGAGAATGGAATCGGGTAGCAAAGTAACCAAATCATATCGGTTGGTTACAACCACAACAACACTAACTTAAGAGGCGGCACAATAATGTGTGGCAGGGCATCAATTGCCTGCGGAATATGGTAGAGAACAGTGAAAGGAGGTTGTTATGGCTGACGTTTATGAGAGACTTCGTGAAAGGCTGGACAAGTTTCCCCAGGGTTTTCCTAAGAGCAAGAGCGGCGTTGAGCTGAAAATACTGAAGGACCTCTTTACGCCCGAGGAGGCCGAGATCGCGCTGTCCTTACGGCCTTATCCTGAGAACGTATCTGCCATTGCGCAAAGGGCAGGCAAAGACGAAACGGAGCTGGGAGAAACCCTATATGGCATGTCCAAGAGGGGCTTGATACTACGTTACCGAGCGTCCGAGACGGAGCTCTATTACTTCCTAGCGCCCTGGGTGGTCGGCATATATGAATATCAAGTGAACAACCTGACAAAGGACAAAATCAATCTGTATGAACAGTATTATGAGGAGGCGAGTGTACCATATTGGCGGGGACGGCCAGTGGGATTTCGTGTCATTCCCATTGAGAAGGAGATACAGGGGCACACTACGGTTCAATCGTATGAAAGGGTGTCACAGATCATCGATTCAAATGCTGTGTTCGCTGTGGGCAACTGCATCTGCAGGAAAGAGAGAGCAATGGTTGGGGACGGTTGCGGCAAGCTGCAGGAAGCCTGTATGTCCTTTGGGCCGGCAGCGTCCTACAACATAGAGAACGGAATCGCTCGTGCGATTTCCAAGGAAGAGGCAAAGAATATCCTTCTCAAAGCCGAGGAGGAAGGCCTGGTACACTGCTCTACAAACACCTCAGGTGGCAAGATGTTCATATGCAACTGCTGCAGCTGCTGTTGCGGGGTTATGAAACAGGTCACAAAGTATGGCAATCCGAATGCCATAACAAAATCCAACTACTATGCTGTTAATGATGTGGAGAATTGCAATGCCTGCGGCATCTGTGTCGAGCGGTGCCAGGTGCACGCCATCCGCATTGAAGACGACGTTACAATCATCGAGAGGGACCGGTGCATTGGCTGCGGCCTCTGCGTATCAATGTGTGCTACGGGATCGCTTTCCCTGGCCGCCAAATCGCCCGACGAAGCTTCTCCCGTTTTTGCCAATGACAAGGCACTTCTTCAGGCCATGGGGAAAGCCACAGGAAAGAACTACCCCTTCGAATAGGGAGCGCCTACAGAGGATTTGATATGAAAATACCAGTTGGAATGGGAAATCCTGGATAAATGGAGGTGCCAAGATGGCAATCAGCGTCGAATTCAGCTTAGATGTGCAAGCCACAGCGGAGAAATTATGGGATATTCTCACTGACGTGGAATCCTGGCCAAGTTGGCAGGGGACGCCTTTTGTGAAACTGTCTGAGCCCGGCTCAATAAAAGAAGGCTCAACCTTTATTGCGAACCTCGGTGGCCTGAAATGGAACATAGTTGTGACTACGGCTGATAGGCCGCACAAGATAGTCTGGGTAGGACAAAACCTGGGTCTCAAAGGCGTTCATGGATGGGAATTCAATGAAGAGCAAGGAAAGACAAGGGCAACCACCAGGGAAACCATGACCGGCTGGCTACTTTTTCTGACCTACCCTATTGTCAAGAAAGGACTATCAAAGAACGACGAAAAGTGGTTGGCTGACCTCAAAGCAAGAGCCGAAAGCTCTTAAGTTGCCGTTTATCATCGCTACATGGAGCCGAGTTTGGTGGCTTTGGTCGATAGCCACAGCATTTACCCGGGTACCCTGCTTTTTCAGCAACAAAATTAAGAAGGGAGGATTAAAATGAAGTTAAGGAGTCTGTTATGAACGGTTACATGGGAAAGATACTTGTGGTCGACCTGACGAAAATGGAGATAAAAGACGAGCCGTTAAACGAGCAATATGCCCGCGATTTCATAGGCGCCGGAGGTATCGCCTGCCGTTATCTGGCGGACATGGTCGATGAGAAGACCGATCCTCTGGGACCAGATAACCCGCTTATTTTTATGACCGGCCTGCTCAACGGCACGGGCGCCCCCAGCTTCAGCCGCTGGGTGGTTGCTTCACGCTCGCCTTACACAACCTATTATGGTGACGCCAACTGTGGAGCATTTTTCGGCGCCGAGTTGCGCTTCTCCGGCTACGACGGCATTATCATCAAGGGCAAATCGGCAAAACCCGTTTACCTCTATATCAGGGATGGCAAGGCAGAACTGAAAGACGCCGGCAGGCTCTGGGGCAAGAACACGTATGATACGATCGAGGCCATCCGTAAGGAGTACGACGACCAGCGCATCAGGGTGGCTTGCATCGGGCAGGCCGGAGAGAACAAAGTGCTGATGGCCAACATCATGACCGAGGAGGGTCACTGCGCCGGACGAGCCGGCATAGGTTGTGTCATGGGCTCCAAGATGCTGAAGGCCATTGCGGTCCGCGGCAAGGCCAGGATACCGATGGCGGATGCCGAGAAGTTCAGCGAGGTGGCACGTGCTGCCATGGAGGAAGTCAAGTCCGGCTTTGTCACACAGTTTATGCATGAAGCCGGCACCAGTGGCTGGGTGGATTCCGGAATCGCCTTCGGCGATACACCGGTGAAATATTACACGTTAGGCACCATGCCTGAGGCGACGAATATCAGCGGCGTGGTGCAAAAGGAGAAATACCAGGTCGGCAACACGGCCTGCTTCGGCTGCCCCATCGGATGCCGCAAGGTACTGCATATCAAGGAGGGCCGCTTCAAGACTGAACAGCCGACCGAGGGCCCTGAATATGAAACACTCATCTCCTGGGGCCCAATGCTGATGATCGCCGATATGGGCGCCATCAACCATATGAATACGCTGATCAACGGCTATGGCATGGACAGCATCAGCAGCGGCGCCAGCGCTGCCTTCGCTTTCTACCTGTACGAAAAGGGCGTGATAACGTCCAAAGATACCAGTGGGCTGGAGCTCAAGTGGGGCGATATCGATGTCACGCTCAAGCTCATCGAACTGATGGCCAAAAACGAGGGTTTCGGCAAGATATTGCAGGAGGGCACCAAGCGCATGGCTGCCAGGTACGGCCGTCTCGAAGAGGCCATGCAGGTTAAGGGACTGGACATCCCCATGCACGACCCCCGGGCTTTCTCCTGCATGGGCCTGGTCTATGCCACCGGTAACCGCGGAGCGGACCATAACAAAAGCGGCGCTTTTATGGTGGATTTCGGCATGGGCAAGCCGGACCTCGGTCTTGTGCCGGGCGACCGCTTTGGGGATGACAAGGCCAAAATGGTCGTGCGCTCACAGGACTGGGGATCATTTACCGATGCCATCGGCATCTGCGTGATGGCCATTATGTCCACCCAGTCCATTATTGACATGATAAATACCTCTACCGGTTGGAATATGGACCTGGATGCCATGCTCAAGGCCGGCGAGCGCATTTTCCAGCTTATGCGTGCCATGACTTGCAAGCTGGGTGTTACTCCCGGTGATGATAACCTTCCCGCAATCGTATTGCGCCCTATACCGGACAGCGGCCAGCAAGGCCACGTGCCCAATATGGAGAAGATGCTGCCTGAATATTACCAGATACGCGATTGGAATAATGTCACCGGCAAGCCCTCGAAAACTCGCATGCAGGACCTGGGCATGGGTGAACTGGTGGGTACGTTCGGCATTAAATAGCACGTAAATTGAATACCAAAGTAATAATAGGGAGGTACGCAGATGCCCGTTGCAAAGGTTGGTGATGTCAATTTATATTACGAGATCCATGGTAAAGGGGAACCCCTGGTACTGATTATGGGTATTGGTTTACGTGGTGCTCATTGGTTCGCCATCCAGGATATATTGGCCGGGGAATATCGTGTCATAGTACCTGATAACCGGGGTACCGGCCGGAGTGATAAACCGGAAATACCTTACACCGCCAAAATGATGGCCGGAGATGTTGTGGGCCTGCTGGATGTACTTGGCATAGGTGCAGCAAATGTTTTTGGCTACTCAATGGGCGGGATGATTGCACAGGAGTTTGCACTCAATTATCCCGAGCGTTTAAACAACCTTATCCTGGGCTGCACTTCTTACGGAGGGACTAAAGCTGTTCCGGTAACCGCCGAGTCGGTGGCATTTGTTGTGGGACTTCCCAAACTACTATCGGTAGAAGACAAAGCACACGCCTGGATTCCATGGTTGTTGAACAAGGAATTCGTGGAAAATAATCCCGCCGCCGCCGAACGGTTTATAGCCATCTTCTGCGAGTACCCCACACCATCACAGGCATGGATATCCCAGATTGATGCTGTCATGACTAACGATACTTACGACCGTTTGCCTGATATTAAGGCCCCGACGCTGGTCATAGCCGGCTCTGGAGATCGTGCACAGCCGTATGAGAACTCGAAGTTGTTGGCTTCCAGGATACCTAATGCCGAGCTGGCGATTATTGAGAATGCCGGACATATGTTCTTCACTGATTCGACGGAGAAAGCCAGCAAAATAATTTTGGACTTCCTGCGCCGGCACTCGAAAGCTCGTGCGAAAAGCTAAAACTGAGCTGTATTCTTATTTTACCAGTCAGGTACGGCCTAATAATCTAAATCGAGAGTAAGGAGGACTTAGATGCAAGGAGAGGTACTGTATGAAATGAAGCTTAAGATGTCGCCCGCCGTGAACATAGGCCCCGTGCCCGAGGGAACTAGAATTGATCTCCCTTTCACTGGAGAAGTAAGCGGGCCAAGCATACACGGAAAGGTTGATGGAGTAGATTATGTGCTGTTTCGCCCTGATGGTGTAGGACGTTTACATATTCACGCTGTTATCACCACAGATGGAGGTGACCTAATTTCGGTTGAAGCCTCAGGACTTTCGATAGCCGCCCCAGACGGGCGCTTTGCCATTAAGGAAGCCATGACCTACCACACAGGCTCAAAGGAATTAGCGTGGCTAAACTCAACTCAAGGCCTGGCAGACGGCTTCTTCGATATGAGCACAAACGAACTGAACGCTGAAATCTTCAAGGTGTAATATCGGATACAACAGATATATAGTTTCAAGCTCAAAGCGTGATGAGCATTAGCTCACTACGAGTTAATATGGGAGATACGAGCTTATATTTCTATAAAAGGGATTAAGGGAGGTAAAGGAGATGTCTAAACAGACCAAGTTCTCCAAGCTGTTCGAGCCGGGCTCGATCGGCAGTATGAAGATCAGAAACCGTATCGTCATGTCGCCAATGGCTACAAACTACGCAGATAATGATGGGAAGGTCACCGACCTGATGATCGACCACTACGAACAACGTGCCAGGGGTGGTGTCGGCCTGATCATTACCGAGGTGATTTGTCCGGATTTTCCCAGGGGTAAAACCATTATAAATGAAGCCGGTATCGATGATGATAAATATATTCCCGGCTACCGGCGACTTACTGAGGCTGTCCATAAACATGGCGCCCGTATAGCCATACAACTGCATCACGCGGGCAGGGAGGCACAGCAATCAGTCACCGGCCTACAGCCGGTTGCACCTTCACCTATACTTTCACCCTCCCCCACAGGCCATCGCGACATGCCCAGAGAGCTAACTGCTGATGAGATCCACGGCCTGGTAAACCAGTTCGCAGAAGCTGCGGCGCGTGCCAAAGAATGCGGCTTTGACGGGGTGGAGATTCACGCCGCCCACAGCTACCTGGTAAATCAGTTTATATCGCTTATTTCTAATAAAAGGACCGATGCTTACGGTGGCGACCTGGCTAACAGAGCCCGCTTTCTACTTGAGATTATCGCGGCGATCAGGAGCAAGGTAGGAACCGATTTCCCGTTGTGGTGCCGGATCAATACCGAGGAACTGGGGCCAGGAAGCATAACGCTGGAAGAACTTCAGTCCGTGGCTCAAATGGCCGTCAAAGCCGGCTGTGATGCCATTAACGTTTCCATTTATGGCCTGCGCGTCCTGCCCGATGAAGCGGGGGCGCTGGTACCTTTTGCTGAGGCGCTTAAAAAAGCGACTGATGTCCCCGTTATTACAGTCGGCTTCCTCACGCCCGAGGTTGGCGAAAAAGTGCTTGCCGAAGGCAGGGCAGATTTCATAGCCATGGGGCGGGAACTGCTGTGCGATGCCGAGCTTCCCAACAAGGCGCAGCAGGGCAGGTTCGACGAAATAACACCCTGTATACAATGCCAGAAATGCCTTGACAGGGTAACTAAAGACCAGAACTTACAATGCAGCGTCAATGCCACCCTGGGCCGTGGCTACAAATACCCGCTTCAACAGGCATCCAAATCCAAAAAGATTATAGTAGCCGGCGGCGGCCCGTCAGGCATGGAAGCGGCACGCGTAGCCGCTCTGCGCGGCCATAAAGTCACACTGTATGACGCCGGAGTAAAGCCCGGCGGCCAACTGCTAATAGCTGGTATACCCCCACACAAAGAGCAAATAAAAAAATTCATGGATTATCTAACTAACCAGGTGCGTAAACTAAACGTAAAGATCGAGAGAAAGCTCGTTACGGCGGACCTGGTACGGAAGCTGAAGCCCGATGCGGTCATAGTGGCGACCGGTATAGAAGCGCCTTCCGTCCCCCAGATTCCCGGACTGGAGAAAATCAAATCCGTATTTGCCGGGGAGGTGCTCTCCGGCCGCAGCCAAACGGGCGATAAGGTGGTAATCATCGGGGGCGGCCAGGTCGGTTGTGAGACCGCAGAGTTCCTGATCGAAAAGGGTAAAAAGGTGACCATCGTCGAAGTCCTGCCCCAGGTGATGACCAATGTAGCAACGTTAAGGATGATGAACATGCTCATGAGGATGTACGGCGAGCAGATCACCATGCTGACCAACACCATTTGCGAGGAAGTATCTGCCGAGGGAGTAAAGGTCTGCAGCAAGGATGGACAACGGCAGACAATTCCCGCCGATACTGTTGTCATTGCCACGGGCAGCAAGCCGGATAAGAAACTTTATGAAGCCCTGCAGGGCAGTTCGGTGGAGCTTTATCTGATAGGCGATGCCGTCCAACCCAGGAGCGTATTCGAGGCTATAGAGGAAGGCTTTAAAGCGGGAATGGATGTCTGATCCGTGATGATTGAATCTACGTGAAAATCGATTGAACCATAAGGAAACCATATATATATTAGGAGGTATGTAACATGGGTAGAATCTATGGTGGACATCTGGTTGCCAAATATCTCAAGCAGGTGGAAGGCGTACATACGGTATTTGGATTGAGCGGTGGGCATATCGACCGCATCTTCGATGGATTCTATGAATATGGCATCCGCCTTATCGACGTACGCCATGAGCAGGCGGCGGTGATGATGGCGCATGCCTGGTCTATTTTTAAAAATGAACCCGGCGTCTGTATCGTTACCGCCGGGCCGGGATTTACCAATTCACTTACCGGGCTAGTCAATGCACACATGGAAAACGCTCCTGTGGTAATGCTGAGCGGTATGTCGCCTATCAGGGATGAGGAGAGGGGCGCATTGCAGGATATGAGTCAGGCTGATATGGTGAAATCGATCGTCAAGTGGCATGCAGTATGCCATGATACCAAACGCATACCGGAGTACATTGCCAAAGCGTTCCGTGTGTCCACGGCAGGCCGGCCGGGCCCCGTGTTTCTGGAGCTTCCACCCGATGTATTGAATGTGCAGGTGAATGAGGAGGATATCCCCTGTCCCATGAAATCCTGCCGGGTTTATAAGTCGATGCCTGACCCTTTGGCGATTAAGGAGGCGGCCGATTTGATCAACGAAGCGTCGAAGCCTCTATTGATTGGCGGGAGCGGCATCGCAGCCAGCGAGTGCGACAGGCAGCTTGATGAATTCATCAAGAAAACGGGCATACCATTCATGTTAATGAATAATGGACGTGGGACCATCCCGGATGAGCATCCGCTCTCACTATGGGATGGCGGATCAATATCTCTGCTTGCGGCGTTGCCCATGGCGGACCTCATAGTTGCACTTGGAATACGTTTTAACTGGCTGCTGATGTTCGGCCAGGGATTTCCAAACGCCAAATTAGTACGCGTCGACCTGGAGCCTTCAGAGATGGACAGGAACAGGTGCTGCGATATCGGGCTGGCAGGCGATATTGATCTCACCTTACGTGAACTTAATAAACTGGTAAAGAAAAAGAATCACACAGCCTGGATGAAATCATTACGCGATGCCTATTTGCCAATGATTTCTGCTGAAATCGAGCAGCGAGAAAAAGTCACTATGCCGATACATCCTATACGTCTCATTGAGCAGGTCAGGAAGTCGACGCAGGACAGCCCGATTTACATAGTGGATGGCGGCGATACAGCCTACTTTGCGCTGGTGGGACTGAAAGCAAAGGAGAAGTCCGGCATTATAGCAGGTTCAGCGGGGCTGTTCGGATGCCTTGGAACAGGTGTGCCCATGGGCATAGGCGCCAAGATAGCTAGACCTGAAAAAACAGTGATTGTCATCAGCGGTGATGGTTCTTTCGGTCTTAACGCGATGGAATTTGATACGGCCGCGCGGCATAAAGTGCCGTTTGTATGCGTCATCGTCAACGACCAGGCGTGGGGCATGATCAAGCACGGTCAGGAGATGACATATGGACCGCAGAGACTCGTTGGCTCGGAACTTGGCATTATTCATTATGAGGAGGTAGTCAAGGCGTTGGGTGGACACGGCGAGTTCGTGACAAAGGATGAGGAAATCATACCTGCCATGAAACGCGCACTTAGCTCGGGTAAGCCGGCCTGTGTGAACGTGATGACTGATCCCACCATAACCAGCCCGGGCACATTATTGCTGGTAGATTCGCTTAAAATGGAATAAAAAATAATGGATATTTCACGGTAATAACCCTCAATGATGATACATAACTGGAGGTAATTGCTATGACGGATATCATTAACTCCGGAATTTCCATTGCTGACATCGATCAAGTTGGTATTGTTGTACGGGATATACAGAAGACTATTGACTATTACACTTCCGTCCTGGGCATAGGGCCATTCCATGTATTTGAACAATATTTACCTGACCTGCTGGTGCGCGGTAAGATTAGTCCAAGCAAGCTTAAGTTCGCTTTTGCTCAGGCCGGCAAGCTTCAGATTGAATTGATACAAAACATTGAAGGTGAAAATATCTATGCTGAATTTTTACGAGAGAAGGGTGAGGGTTTGCATCATGTAGCCATGTTGGTGGATGATGCTGATAGTGAGATAGCAAAATGGGAAAAGAATGGCGTTAAAGTATTGCAAAAAGGTCATATCGGGGAGATTGGCTGGGCGTATTTTGATACACAAGCTACCGGCGGAGTTATTTTTGAAATCATTCAAAAACTATGTATAAAACAGTCATGAGTTAACGCCCGACGAGCTGCAGAAGTTCTGCAGGGAGAAGTTGACCGGCTACAAGGTGCCCGGGTTCTACGACCTACCACACAGGCTCAAAGGAATTAGCGTGGCTAAACTCAACACAAGGCTTGGCAGACGGCTTCTTCGATATGAATACAGGCGAACTGAATGCTAAAGTCTTCAAGACCTAATACTAATATATTGTTTCCCTGTTTTAACCTTGTCTCTAAGGGATATTTGCCTAAATTATTTAGAATTCGGGAAATTGGAATTTGTCTGGAATTTGGCTTGGGGAATTGGGAATTTCGTGTTCGTTTAAGTTTTAGGGCTTGGCCCCAGCGTCTGGAGGTCGGCTTCGGCCTTTTGGGTGAGCATATCATCGGTTGAAAGCTTGATGACCGTCTGTAAATCGGCAACGGCCATATCATTCTGCTTCAGGCCACGGTAGGCCAGGCTGCGGTTGTAATAAAAGGTCGCCTGCGTAGGATCAAGCCCGATCGCTTTGTTGGCATCGGCCAGGGACAGGTCATAATTCCGGTCCTTATAGTATGAGTAAGCCCGCTCGCTGTAGGCCGGGGCGAATTTGTCCATCAGCGAGATCGCCTTATTGAGATCCAGGGTGCCTAGGCTGAACTGCCACTGGTCATCGTGAAAGCGTCCCAGCTCATAATAGGCCTTATAGTAAGCCGGGGCCGCTTGAACAGCGCTGTAGAGGTCGGTCACAGCATAGGGCATCAGCCTCCTATCCCAGTAAAACCAGGCGCGGGCTATATAGGCATCGGCCAGTTTTTCCCTGGCGTCCTCCGTAGCGGAAGCGGCCAGCGCGGAGCGCCCCGCAGCTACGGCCTGGTCGTAAGCATCCGAATTCAAAACCGCAGCGTAATTGCCGGCGGCCTGGTCGGCCTGAGTTTTGACACCGGTCCGGTTATCCTGACCCAGGGCCGGACTGGAAGCAGCCGGGCCGGGCGCCGACTGCCCGGCAGGGCCCGTTGACTGCCCCGGGGCAGCGGCACAGGCTGCGAGCTGACCAATGATTATTGAAAGGGCGACCAAGCACAATATGGCCCCGCTATTTTTTAATTTCATGGGTGTTAATTCCTCAGTTAAATTCGTACCATATTATATATTTAAACCACCTATCAGTGAAAATATTTCTTGCTTTGCCTTGGGTGAGATGCAGCGGAAAAACAGGTTTTCCTCTTGACTCTACAGGTGTTTCCTGATAAATTGGGTGACAATTGAATATCCACTAGGGGAGCTGGAAAGCTGAGAGTCCCAGCGACACGGGACGACCCTTATGACCTGATCTCGGTAATGCGAGCGTAGGGAAGTTATAAGCCAGAAGTTTCTCCAGCTTCTGGTTATTTTTTATCAGCGAATTATGGACGGAGGTTAACAGCATGACTGAGATGCCTGAGATCGGGAAAATCTCGCCTGGTATTTTCGAGAAGATGATCCTGCCCTTCCTGGGGGCCACAGATAAAAGCGTGCTGGTCGGGCCTCAAAACGGCGTGGACGTGGGCATAATCGAAATCGGAGGCAAGGCTGTATCCTTCACCACCGACCCGGTTTTTATAGTTCCTGAATATGGGTGGGAGCGGGCGGCCTGGTTCGCCATACATATCATCGCCTCGGATTCGGCCACCAGCGGGCTGCGGCCCCGCTACCTGTCCATAGACCTGAATTTGCCCATGGAGATGACCGCCGCTCAACTGGAGACGGTCTGGCAGACCATGCACAGGGAGTGCCAAAAACTGGGCATCGCTATCATAACCGGCCACACGGGCAGGTACGAGAACTGCCACTATCCCATGGTGGGGGGAGCGACTATGGTCGGCACGGGTGAGCTCGACCAGTACGTTACACCTGCCCTGGCCCGCCCAGGTGATAAGATCATCATCACCAAGGGGCCGGCCATCGAGGCGTCCGGCATATTCGCTACCATGTTCCCCCAACTGCTGGAAAAAGAGTTCGGCGCCGCTTTCAGCCGCAAAGCGCAGGAACTCTTCTTCAAAATGTCCGTGGTGGAAGATGCCATGACGGCCGTCGGCGTGGGGATCCGCCATAACGGCGTGACCGCCATGCATGATGCGACTGAATGCGGAATCTGGGGCGGCCTTTTCGAAATAGCGCAGGCGGCCGGGCTGGGCGTTACTGTGCAGAAGGAAACCATCGTCGTGGAGGACTGCGTCAAAGAAATATGTGGCTATTTCGGCATCGATCCTTACGCCTCGATCAGCGAAGGCACCCTGATCATTGCCTGCCGCCCGCATAAGGCACAAGATATTATAAAAGCCCTGCACAAAAAGAACATCAGTGCTTCCATCACGGGAGAACTGACCGAGCCGTCGAGGGGGATGATACTGATTGAGAACGGCAAATCAGGCCGACTGGCGCACCCCGTAGTCGACCCCTTCTGGCGCGCTTTTTACGACGCACTGGCCAGGGGAAATTGACATATGTTCGTATATGCCCTAAGTCTCAAACCGCCGCCGAAAACCGTCCCGAAAAATCCATCGTAGCTTCAATATGAAAAAATTTCTAAATTTTTTGCCAAAAATACTTGACAGGCTTTTTTATTAATGCTATAAAAAACAAAAGAATATAAAAATACGATTGCACCAAATAGGAAAAAATTTAAGCATTTAAGGAGGCACAGCCCAAGGTGGCGCAAACGACTTCGACAAAACAAAAGGACTTATTTGATCTCTCCGCAGAAGAGGAACCTCCAGGCCATCCTGCAATTGAAGTAGAAGAGCCTCCAAGCCTGCGCCTGCTGAAGAACAGGCAAAGGTTTTTCAGCAGCGTAACAGACGAACAGTGGAACGACTGGAAATGGCAGTTCCGCAATCGCATAACCAGTGTCGAAGACCTGTGTAAATTAATATCCCTGTCCATACGCGACCAGATCAACATGAAACTGGTCACCGAAAAATTCCCCATCTCGATTACCCCTTATTATTTCTGTTTGATCAACCAGGACGACCCCTGCGACCCCATCCGCAAGCAGTCCATGCCCGACTTCGATGAGATCGCCCTGGCCGGCATCTTATCCGAGGACCCGCTGGAGGAGGAAAGGGATTCCGTCCTGCCCGGCATGGTACACCGCTATCCCGACCGCGTCCTCCTGGTCGTAACCGACATCTGCCCCATGTTCTGCCGTCACTGCACGCGCAAGCGCGAGTGGCGGCACGGCCGCTGGGTCAGGTCTCCCGAGCAGATCGACCGCATGATGGACTATATCCGCAGCAACCCGGCCATCCGGGATGTGATCATCTCCGGCGGCGACCCGCTGACGCTATCCACCAAACACCTGGAGAGCATCCTGCACAAAATACGTGAAATCGGGCATGTCGATATCATCCGCATCGGCAGCCGCGTGCCGGTGGTTCTGCCCCAGCGCATCGACGACGAGCTCTGCGAAATGCTCGCCAGGTACGGGGCCGTCTGGATGAACACGCATTTTAACCATGCTCATGAGCTGACGGATGAAGCCGTAGCAGCCTGCGACCGCATTTTGCGGCACGGCATCCCGGTCAATAACCAGTCGGTGCTGCTGGCCGGCATCAACGACTCTGTGGAAAAACAGATTGATCTGTGCCACGGCCTGCTTAAAGCCAAAATAAGGCCTTACTACCTCTTCCAGGCAGACGAGGTGGAGGGCACGGAACACCTGCGCACCACCGTGGAAAAAGGGCTGAAGATCATCGAAGGTATGCGCGGCCACACCTCAGGCCTGGCTGTGCCAACCTATGTGATCGACCTTCCGGGCGGCGGAGGCAAGGTGCCCCTGCAGTCCAACTACCTGTTATCCAGCAGCGAAGGCCGGCTGGCCTTCAGGAACTACCTGGGCAAAATCTACACTTATCGCAACCCCAAATCTCCGGCCTCCGCCGGCGGGCGCAACGGGCGCCGCAAAGTCAATGACCTCCAGATGGCGATCCCGGAGCTGGTAGCGGCGTAAAAGAACGGCATGAGAATCGGCCTGACTTACGACTTGAAGGAAGACGTCGAGACAGGCCGGCAAACCACTGAAGACGCCCTCGAAGAATATGACTCCCTGGAAGTTATAAATGCCATCGCGGGCGCTTTGCGCTCCCTGGGCCATTCCACCGTCCGCCTGGGCGGCGGCAGAAAATTCCTCGAAAAGATTCTGAAGGCCAGGGTAGATTTCGTCTTTAACATAGCCGAGGGCAGGGGCTCCCGGCGCAGCCGCGAGGCTCAGGTCCCGGCCGTGCTGGAAATGCTGGGCATTCCCTACTCCGGCTCGGACCCCCAGACCCTGTCCGTGACCCTTGATAAACCCCTTGCAAAACAGCTCTTACAGGCCGCTGGCGTGCCCACACCGCCTTTTCAGGTCATCCACTCCCTCCAGGACCTCAAAGCCCTGCCAGGCAGTAAAATACCGCTGCCCACATTCATCAAGCCCGCCTGGGAGGGCTCCAGCAAGGGTATACGCCTGACATCCAGGGCCGACACCGCGGCCAGGGCCAGGGCCGTCGCCCGAAGGCTGCTGAAGGATTACGACCAGCCTGTCCTCATGGAGAAATATATCGAGGGTGATGAGGTTACCGTGGGCATAGTAGGAAATTCGCCGCCCGCCATAGTCGGTATCATGCGCGTCGTGCCCAAAAAGAAATTCAAAACCTTCGTTTATTCGCTGGAGGTTAAGAGAGACTGGCGCAATCTGGTTGAGTATGAATGCCCGGCTAAATTTAACAAATCGAGCATCAAGCGCATTGCCGGGGCCAGCCTCACCGCCTACCGTGTGCTGGGCTGCCGTGATTTTTCCAGGATCGACTTCCGCGTCGGGCGGGACGGGACAGCTTACCTGCTGGAGGTTAACCCGCTGCCCGGCCTCAACCCGTCGTCAGGCGATCTCCCTATCATGTCCTATAAAATGGGATGGGTGTATAATGGCCTCATCAGGGCCGTATTTGAAGCTGCTCTGGCAAGATATACTTGATGCCGCTGAAAGTAGCAATTATCTACAACGACCCCTTCGCAGACTCACCTGACGAGAACGGCGAGAGCGAAGCCATCGTCGGCGTGCTGGAAGAGGTGGTGGCCGTAAAAAAAGCTCTTGTGGAGCTTGGACATGAGGTACAGCAGGTTGCATTGCGCAAACCCCTGGAAACAGTCAAACAAACCATACATGACATCAAGGCTGACCTCATATTCAACCTGTTCGAGGGATTCGATGATGATCCCAACACGGAGCCGCTGGTAACCTACATGATGGAAGAGATAGGCATCCCCTTCACCGGCAACCCATCACCCGTGCTTGCGCTTACGCTGGATAAATTCAAAATGAAGAGGGTGCTGCAAAAAGCGAACGTAGCTTCACCGGCTGCGCAGGTGCTGACGCCCCATGATATTCTGACTTTCACACTCAACTTCCCCTGTATAGTCAAGCCCAAAGACGAGGATGCCAGCCATGGGCTCACCAAAGCCAGCATAGTGCATAATATGGAGCAGCTATTCGAACAGGTCGATTACATAAGCCATAACTTCCGCGGCCAGGCCCTGGTGGAAGAGTTTATCGACGGCAGGGAGTTCAACGCCTCCGTGCTGGGCAACCGCGACCTCGAGCTGGTCGAGATATCCGAGATAACTTATTCACTGCCGCCGGAACTGCCGCGCATATTGACCTTCGAGTCAAAATGGTTCGAGGAAACCGATTACTACAAGGGGACGGGCGTGGCCTGCCCGGCCCCGGTGAGCGGAAAACTTAGAGAAGATGTGGTGAACGCCGTTCTCATCTCGTGCAGGGCAGCGGGCTGCCGCGGTTATGCCAGGGTTGATATGCGGCAGGACAAGGATGGTTCCATAAAGGTGATTGAAGTTAATGCCAATCCCGACCTCACGCCCGAACTGGGGATAGCACGCCAGGCGGGATGCCGGGGTATGACCTACGCAGACCTGATACAGAAAATCGTGGACCTCGCATTGGAGTAATCCATGCCCTTTAAAATTCGGCGTATGTCAAGGGCGGACCAGCCCGCAATCATAGAGATACTGCGGAATACACCGGCTTTCATCCCTGAAGAGGTGGAGACGGCGGATGAGCTTATCGAATGCTATTTCGAAGACCAGTCCGGCTGCGGGTACCATTTTTTCGTGGCGGAGCACCAAGACAAAGTGGCTGGATATATCTGCTACGGCCGGACGCCTCTCACCAGGGGGACCTGGGATGTCTACTGGCTGGCTACTACCTCTGATTTGCGTGGCCAGGGCATCGGCGGATCACTGTTAAAACTTGCCGAGCAGGATATTAAAGACCTGGGCGGCCGGCTGATTCTCATCGAGACCTCTTCCAACCCCAATTACGAGGCTGCCAGGAAATTTTACCGCTCCCACAGCTATATCGAAGTCAGCGCCATCCCGGACTTTTACTCCCCCGGCGATAATAAGATCACGTTTTGGAAGTCGCTCTAAATTAAATATATAATACTTTCATCCGTTCTCCAGGAGTATTAAACATGACACAATTCAAAAGCCTGAAGTTATGGCATGCCGTTGCATCTATAGTATTCGTCTTTCTGCTGTTAATTACCGCCTGCTCCCCGGCGGTCCAGGTTGAAAAGCCCTTAAAAGAAATAACCAGTGCTCCCCTTACCGTTACTCTCCTGCACGTGGGCGATACGCATTCTTACGATATACCTCACGATATCATGCTAAAAATCAACGGCACCGACACCCTGGCAACTGTGGGCGGCTGGACCACGCTGATGGCGGCTGTGCAGGATATCCGTCTCAGGGAGAAGAATGTACTTTTACTGCATTCGGGCGATATCATCGAGGGCACTATCTGGACTCCTAAATTCGGCGGCCTGGCCGACTGTGACGCCATAAACGCTCTGCAGTTCGATGCCATGGTGCTCGGCAACCATGAGTTTTCCAAAGGGCCTGATGAAGCGGCCAACCTGGTCAACAGGATCAAGTTCCCCGTGCTGGCCGCCAATCTTGATGTGTCCAATGAACCGGCCCTGGCCGGCAAGGTTAAACCCTATACTACCGTTGAATTTGAAGGGCAGAAAATAGGCATTATCGGGTTGATTACTCCCGATACCGCATTCGAAGACTACCCCGGCAAGAATATAGTTTTCCTGCCCGTCGAAGACAGCGCACGGAAATATATAGCTGAGCTCAATGAGCAGGGGATTAACAAAATAATCGTGCTTTCACACTTGGGCTACCAAGCGGACGTCAGCCTGGCCCAAGCGGTGCCGGGCATCGATATAATCGTCGGCGGCCATTCCCATACTTTCATGGGAGGGCCTGAATTTCAGCAGATCGGTCTCCAGCCTGAGATGCCTTATCCCACTGAGTTGGCAGGTCCTACAGGAGACAAAGTGCTTATCGTCCACGCCTGGGACGATAACCAGCTGCTTGGGCAAATCAAGCTTAACTTCGATGATAAAGGAAAAATCGAGAGCTATAGCGGCTCGCCCTTCATCTATTCCACCAACGGGTTCAAAACTCAGGACGCTAATGGCTGGAACCATCTGTGCCCCTGCATGGCCCAATACGGTGACATCATGTCCGTCATAGCCAAAAACCCCGAGTTCAAAATTTATTGGAACAGCCCGGATATGGACAAGGTCCTGCAACCCTATGTAAACGAGGTTGCAGCGGAGATCAATGCCGTGGTGGGAACAGCCACCGACAACCTTATGCGCGGCCCCAATACGGGCCCCGGACCGATCGTGGCCGATGCCTTCCTGTGGAGCGCACAGAAGGTAAATCCTGATGTAAAACTGGCGCTCTACGATACTTACGATGTGCGCGCAGATATATTCAAGGGCGTCATCCTGGAAAATGACGCATATATGGTGTTGCCCCTGCGCCAGAACCTGGTCACCATAACTCTCAAGGGCAGCACCCTGAAAACGCTGCTGGAGATGGGTATAGATTCACATATTAAGATCAATATGCCCCCGCCCTGCTTCGAAATCTCAGGTTTTAAGATGACCGTAGACCTGACGCGTAAAAGCGGTGAACGCATTACCGACATTGAAGTCAAGAATGCCGACGGCAGCTATACCGCTCTGGATAGCAACGCCGATTATACCGTCGTAACCACGGACTACCTGGCTGATAAAGGCATCATGCCTTTGATCAATAAATTGGGCTGGCTCGGCCCGCTAACAGATAGCGTAAAGTCGTGGATTACCGGGTATATGAAATATGAACCGCTGGGTATCAGGGACGTAGATTCGCTGATCGATTACCTCAAAACTCAGGGAACCATTGGAAATGTTGCGGAGGAAAGAACGATCACAATCGAGCCACCCGGCAAATAGCCGCCCGGGGGCGAAACACATAAAGCCGCATTGTATACAGAAAACGACGACATCATAGTTAACCTGACTGTCACCCGGCGCTGCCATGCCCGGTGCAAAGACTGCATCAACTCTTCCATAACCTTCGGAGGTAAGGGCAGCGGCATCCCAAACGACGGAGATTGCAACCCTGAACGGGATGCCCGCCTGGTCGTAAAAATAGCTGAAAAATATCGTGACAAGGGTATTACCCTGTGTTTTTATGGCGGCGAACCCTTCCTGGCTCCTGATGTTATGGACCGAGTCCGGCTGCTATTGGCTGGTTCGGAAGTTGGGAAGCGGACCAGGTACATGGTTTATACGAGCGGTGAACTGATCGCCGATGCCCTTGGCAAATATCCGGATCTAACATCCGGCATGTGGTTGTACTCCATATCCGTGGACGGCGGCCCTACTCAACACGCGGAAGTCCGGCCGGGCACCAGTCTGGAGAGGACGCTCGACAGCCTTGAAATTCTGCGCCGGGCTTACAGCGGCAATATCTTGATCTGGAGCACCCTGCGTGAAGAGCAGTCGCTGCTTGACTGCTACCGGCAATTCATAACAATGTACCGGCGCGGGCTGGCCGATCATTTCTTCTGGCACTGGGCGGAAACCGACCAGCCTTTCAACGATCTCGCCCAATATGCCGGCCGGTATGCGGAAGAGCTCGACCAAATCATGCAGGAATACGACTCATGGATCGCAGAAGGTAAAATTCTCCCTATTGCACACATCAATGAGCTGATCCTGTATTTTCTTGAGCAAAAAAATCGCGGCCATACGGCCTGCGCGGTTGAGTTGGCACGTAATTATGACATACTGGGCGGCACGGTCCACGCCTGCTCCGATCTGCCTGCATCCTTGGGAGCTTTCAATAGCGACGGGGATGTAGAAATAGCCGGCGACAAGCTGCGCTCGCTTGTCACATACAAGGAGACGCTCGGCTGCTACACATGTGATGTGCACTGGTATTGCGGCGGCAGATGCCCGGTGCAGGCGCTGGCCTGCTCCATTCAGAGGACCCAACAGATGTGCCGACTTATGCACTTTCACGTTAACACGGTTAAAGGGCACATTCCCTTCATACAAAAAATGTTGGAAAGGCATAACATCGGTTGCCAGCAGCTATACGATAGCTCGGCTTTCATGGCCCGCTATACCGATGCTGTGCCCTAGAAATCGAGTGTATATTAATCCACATTTATGTTGCCGTTTTTCCGGCCGCCTGGTTTTGATTTAAGCTTCGCATGATTGTATGATAAAAGTAAAAAGCAAACGTTTATGGGTGAAAGGAGGTAAGCATGGCTATCAGGAACCAAGAGGATGCACAGAGGGTGTTAAAGCACGTGCCGGATGAAAAACGCTTTCATTGCCACGACGGTACAATTCTGAACAACATTTATGATTTAAAGACAGCCATGGTGACGATAAGTGCCGACACTTATAGTCACCATGTTAATGAAGGAAAGAATGATTTTGCCCGCTGGGTCAGGGAAGTGCTGGGTGATGATAAGCTGGCCAAAGACCTGGCCAAAATGCCGGAGCAGAAAGACGCCGCTATGCTGGTAGCTGCGAGGATCAGCTGGCTGCAGGACAGGGCTTGACAAAAATAAGCGTGAAGGGTTAAATATCGGTTACCCAAGTGACTTTAAATTACACTCCCAAAGACGCGGTATTAGATGTCGTCGCTATTGCGCTTATTGTAGCACCTGAGCCACTTACCACTCCTATAGGTATAAGCTTGCTCTTGCGCAAAAGGGGCAGCGCTGCCCAGCATGAACCCGGCAAACCGCTGCATAACTACCCCGACTATATCTATAAGGTCGATACCATCCGCGGCCGCGAAATTACCTGGGAAGTGCGCACCATTCAGCCCGGCCAGCTCCCGCTCAAGGAACTGAACAAGCCGGAGATCAAAATCAAACCCCGGGAACAATATATCCTTTCTCGCACGCCGGCCGCCAAGAGCGCTTCACAGCGGCTGGCCGAGAATCTGCCGCCCGGTGTAAAAGTTCATCACGAGATTTTCAGGCCTTCACAAATTCCCGTTTCAGCCGGGCAAGCCTTCGTGCCGGGAGAGACGGTCCATCACATCATGCGCCAACTGCCGCAGCTCAATACCATGGCCAGCAGGGCACAGCCCAACGCAACCGTGCATCATACCATTGAAAACAGCCCCGGCTATTTTAAAGCCCTGGCGGGCGGCAACAGCATATCGCCCGGGCCCAGGATAATTCATCATACGATTAAGGATTCGCCGGGGGTTCAGCACGGCAACCCCGCCAACATCGTCAGGCCAATACGTATTATCGAACACCATAGCCTCAATGCAACGCCGCCTGTCAGAGTCAACGGCCGCCTCTTTCAACCCTCCACCCCTCCCCCTTCTTCCAAGGGAGGCGTAGTCGGTAAATACGGATACGATGCTTTCCGCCGTTAGCATGTATCCCTCCCTTTGAATGCTCGCCTGCCGGCAATCACGAGGCCGCCCATGGGTGTATAATTGCCAACTCTTGCTCCAAGTCATAGAATTATGACTTGGAGCTTTAATTAAACAGCCGGAGTAAAGATTTATGCCCTCAAAAGCTAAAAGGCATGACTACAAGTCGCACATTATCGAGGAATACTATATTGTTGAGGAGCCGTTTTACCTTCCTCTCAAAGACGAGATAGCTCTTTTCGAGGCTGCCTACGCTGAGAGGATACCCGTCCTGCTTAAAGGCCCCACCGGCTGCGGAAAAACACGCTTTCTGGAATATATGACTTACCGCATGAGTAAAAAGCTGTTCCCCCAAAACGCTCACGCCCAGGCTACAACAGGAGCAGCCCACCCTCACGACGGGATCCCGCTGATTACGATCGCCTGCCATGAAGACCTCACTGCCAGCGACCTGGTCGGCAAATATCTGCTGGAAGGCGATACAACACGCTGGGTCGACGGCCCTTTAACCAGGGCGGTCAAGAGCGGTGGCATCTGTTACCTGGATGAAGTAGTTGAGGCGCGTAAGGATACTATCGTGCTTATCCATCCATTGGCCGATCATAGGAGGTCTTTATATATCGAGAAAAAGGGTGAGATGCTTGAGGCCAGCGACAGTTTTATGCTGGTCATTTCCTATAACCCCGGCTATCAGAGCATCCTTAAAAACCTGAAGCATAGTACGCGGCAGAGATTTATAGCGATCGAATTCACACATCCGCCGGGAGATATAGAGACAAGGATTATCCAGCATGAGGCAGGCATCAGCGCCGATGTCGCCGACAGGCTTGCCCGACTGGGCGAGAAGATACGCAACCTTAAGGACCAGGACCTCTCGGAAGTTATCAGCACGCGTCTTTTAATTTACGCAGCCCGGCTGATCAAAGAAGGCATAGCACCACGCCGCGCCTGCGAGGTGGCAGCCGTCTGGTCGATCACGGATGACCTGGAGGTACAAAAATCGCTCAAGGAAGTCGTTACCGCGATTTTTGAATAGCATATCTTGACGGCAGTTAGCCATGGACAAGGTAACTGATCAATTACAGCAACCCGCTCAGCAGGGCGACAGATATTGCGGCATAGAGTTTGCCTCTATTGAGCAGGTGCTGCACATCTACTGTAATGCGCTCACCGGCAGGGAAGTGGATATTTCCACAGGCAGTATCCCGCTTACTGCTCCCCGCCATTTATGGTGGAACCAGCTGGCCTCGGATAACCCCTCCAACGGCCGCATAAAAGCTTCGGTTCCGGCCACCTTCATGGAATACCCCGCCTATGAGGAGAACTTCGGCTGGTATAAGTCAGCTCTTACTCAGCAGATCGGCCACTATGAATTCGGTTCCTTGGATTTTGACTACGATAAAGAATCGCCTCTATTTGAGAACCTGAGATACCAGATACATGGTGAGGAAGTCCCGGGCAGCTCGGCATTCGACAAATACCTGTCATTGTTCGAAGACCGTTTACTGGCGGCCCGCGTCTTTGTGGCAATAGAGAATTCCCGCATCAATTATTTAGTCAAAAATTTTTACCCCGGCGTAGCCAAGGACTATAGGCATATGCAGGAAGAGTTATTGCAAGCCATTTACCAAATACCCTGCATGACCCTGCCGCGCACGTTCTGCGAGTTGCTGGAGGGGTTAGAGATTGATTGCGCGCAAGCCGGTATTGATGAACTCGATAAACCCCTGCAGGCTGCCAAACCGGTGCTTGATTGTCTGTGGTCGCCATATGCAACCGTGGAGGACTCTGCAGAAGCGGCTATCCGGCTCTATGATATTGCCAGACAGTTGCCCGGGGATACCTTTGTATCTCTGGCCGGAGGCTATATTACAGAGACACCGGAGTCAAGCTTTTCAGACCTTGAAAGCGCGGAGTTCACCGGCAATTTCAATGCTGACAAACTCAAGCTTAATCTCGAAATGCGCCGCAGCGCTGGACAGAAATCTACTGTTCCCATGACCGCGGAAGAGCTGCAAAAACTGGCCGACCAGCAGATCGGCATCACTGATATTATGGATGCTTCCTCCATCCCCAGCACCGGACTTTCCGTATCGGACCTGCCGCGCGGCGTCCACGTTTATCAATTCTCACAGGATAAATACCATCAGGCTGACCGCCCGCAGGGCAGGGACGCATATATACCTGTTGTTCAGGAGGAAAGTGAGAAATTATTCTACTATGATGAATGGGACTTCCGTGATAATTGCTATCTGGGAGCCTGGTGCTGCGTCCATGAGAAATTGCTGGGAGAAGGCAGCAGCAATTTCTACAGCAAGACGCTGGAGAACCGCAAGACCCTGTCAGCCGAAATCAAGAGGCAGTTCGAAAAGCTGCCGGCCGAGATGCTTTACAAGGCCAAGAACCTTGATGACGGGGATGAATACGACCTGGACCTGGTCGTCAACGAACTGATAGACAAGCGTGCCGGTCATACGCCTTCCGGCAAGGTCTACATCAAGAAACAAAAGATCCAGCGGGATGTGGCGGTGGTCTTCTTATTGGATATGAGCGGCTCTACGGCCGATCTCATCAACAAGAACCGCACACCCATGCAGTATGAAGAATCGATCAAATACAATTTCATGAAATTCGTCATGCAGCCGCGCCGCCGCATCATAGATATCGAAAAGGAAAGCATCGTCCTGCTGATCAACGCTATCGAAATGCTGGGGGATACATACGGCATTTACGGTTTCTCCGGCCACGGAAGGTCCAAGGTACAATTCCTGGTAATCAAGGACCTGAGCGAATCCCTCTCCGAAAAAGTTAAACGCAGGGTCGATTCGATCGCGCCCATCCACGGCACACGTATGGGCCCGGCCATTCGCCATGCCGTCGCCAAGCTGGACGCCTGCGGCTGCAGCCTCAAACTGCTCTTCCTGGTCAGCGACGGCTACCCGCAGGATGCCATGTACGGATGGGACGACGACGATAAGGAATATGCTATTCACGATACCAAGATGGCCCTGATAGAAGCGGCCCAAAAAATATCACGCCCTTTTGCCTTACCGTAGACTCCGCCGGCAATGATTACCTGCGTACCATGTGCCGGGATATAGGTTACGAGGTATTGGACGATATCGAAACACTGCCCGAGCGGCTACCAATGCTGTATAAGAAGCTGTCAATTTAACCGTTCTGAAAAATCGGGGGCAGGATCGCATCAGTACACAGCGTTTATCGGTATTGACTATCGTTGATCAGTTGTATATAATTGAGCAACTGCCCTACCGGCCCAGTCAGCATCTCAGTTTACGCAGTCTCGTCCTAGGGAGGCGAGAAAGGAGGATGAGATAATGCCGACGCGTGAGAGGGGGTATACCCTCGTGGAACTATTAGTTGCAATGTCCATTATGGGCACGCTGGCAAGCACCACCACATTGAGCGTAACTAAATATATGAATGCCGGCCGACCCGAAGCTTTACGAATAGAATATAAAACCATAGCCACAGCATCCTGCGCATTCTATAACGATAACCAAAAGTGGCCGTCCTCCGGCAAGGAACTGGCGGATGAGGGATATATCGATTCAGTACCTACACTGGCGGATTATACTATTGATACCAGCGGAAAGATCACCCAGACACCCAGACAGCCCATTCCCATAGCACCTGTCCCTGTGACTAATCCATAAAACGGTGCTTCAGGTTCATGACATCCCTGAAAAGGATGACGCCCAGAAGCCTTTGAAAATTGTCTACCACGGGGATGGAGCGGAACTCATACCGGTCGAACAGGGCAGAAGCTTCTTCCAGTGTGCTTTCAGGATCCAGCACTATTACCTTGTCTTCCATGATATTTTTAAGCAGCGCTTCTGATTCGCCCTGCAACAGCTCTTTTATATCGATGATGCCAAGCAGCTTATCGTTATCATCTACAATGTGAATATACATTACGGCATCTTTGCCTTTGGCGATTTTGCGGTATTCACGCTGAGCTTCACCCACGGTCTTTTCGGGCGGAAGCTTGATAAAGCTCTGCGTAGCAAAGTCGATGATTTTTTGCTCCTGCCTGGTGAGAATCGATTGGATTTTTTGTGCCTTGTCCTGATCAAGCAGGGCCAGTATGGCCCTGGCTTCAGATGACGGCAGCACGGCCAGAACATCGGCGGCCTGTCCCGTGGTCATCTCATTGACCAGGCGCGCAACTTTTTCCTTTCTTAAGGACGGCACCAGGTCCCTCTGGATATTGGGAGTTATCTCCTCCAATGTATCCGACGCATGCTCGGGCTCGAGTTCATCGAAGATGGCCACCCTCTGATCATGGTCCAGGTCTTCTATGATATCGGCCATGTCCTCGGGCCGTATATCTGCCAGTTTCTCCTTGAGCACTTTAAGACGCACATCTCCCTTGAAGCTGCTGATCTGCTTGGGCAGGGGTTGGATATAGGTCCATGAGAGCGTTTGATCTTTGAACCTCTCCGCCAGTTTGTTGATGAAATCAGCCAGGAACTTTAAATGCACCCTGCGGATTAATCCGTAGCGGCTGAAGTCCACGTCGGTGGCATAGAGTTTCTGGTTCCTGTTTACGAGCTTAATATCGTAGACCACATCGACTTCGCTCCCGTCGAGGTCCAGAACTTTCTTGTCGAGTATATGGTCACGCAGCAATACCATATTTTCGGCGGGCTCGGCCTGGTATTTTTCCAGGTCTTCGATATCGATAACCACCTCTTTCGAGCCCAGCGATTTTACTTTTTCCCAGGGCACCAGCAGAGATGGATAACCAAAGGGACGCGTAATGTATAGGCGTGTCACCTCGGCAATAATGCCGTCCATAATCACCATATCAGCCAGCGTACCTATTTTTTTACCGTTCCAGATGACCTTTGTGCCGAGTACAGAACTGAGGAAATAAATCTCTTCCGTGCCACTTTTCACTACGTTACCGTTACTGATCATATTTCACCCCATTTATTTGCCTACTATCGTGGTAAAGAATTTATAAAACAATATTGCAACCAATAGAAGTAGATAAATACGCAGCAATAGTAAAACTATACGGGTCAGGGGCGTCATTTCAATACGCGGCTTCTTATATCTCCTGTTGATTTCCGCGATCTTCTCGAACCTTTTAGCAAGGAATTTCCTTATCCGGTTCAGAATTGACGTTTTTCGTCTTACAATCATTTTCAGTCCTTCTAAGGTCGCCGGTTACTTGAACAGGTCGGGGAACAACGCGCTTATTGCATAGAGCGTTGATAGTATCACTATAATTATTACTATCAGCCAGGACCAGAAATTTTGGGCACCAGTATTCTTGTATTTGCCCATTAAATTATGGTCGTTAAGGAGCAGGATTAAAAATACAAGAGCGGCAGGCAGAAGGGTTACCGCTATCACCTGGACAAACAGGGTGATCAGCACGAGAGGCGCGCCCGGTATCAACACCACGACCGCCGCGCCTAGCAGGGCAGCAAAATAAAAAGCGTAGAACCATGGCGCTTCCCTGACATTGGCATTAAGAGAATGCGCCCAGCCGAAGACCTCGCCGAAAGCCCAGGAACTGGCCAGAGAGATGCAGATAGCGCCCAGCAGGCCGGCATCGAAAAGTCCAATGGCCATGAACGTACCAACGTACTTGTTTATACCCATAATCATCTGCGATGCCTGGGCGGCGTCCGTTATATTGACTCCCTTCAAGACAGTACCCGTTACAACGATAATGGCGACAGCAATTATGATCGTGGCTAACGAGCCCATCATGGTATCGAGTCTACTCCACAGGATATCCTTTTCCTGAAGCCCCTTATCAACCACCGAGCTCTGCTGGAAGAATATCATCCAGGGAGCTATGGTTGTGCCGATATTGGCCATCAACAGAAAGAAAAAATCGTTGTTGAAACCGCCCGGAATATTCGGTATCACACCTTGTACAATTTCTGATGCCGATGGGTTAACCATGAAAGCGGCGGGAATATATATCAGGTTCAATACACAGAAACCCATGGCTATCTTTTCCCATGTCCAGTAGCGCCCCTGAATAACCATGAAGCCCATCAAGATAATAACCCCAATAATAGTTACGAGAGGGGGTATATGGAAGATGCTGAAGGCGGCCGTCATGCCGATGAACTCGGTAATAATCGTCAGGAAATCCAGCAGCCCGAGATCGAAAAGCGAAAACCAGCCCCAAAAAGGGCCGAAGGCATCGAAGATGGCTTCGGCGTGCCCGCGCTTCGTCACAGCGCCCAGGCGGACGGTCATTTCCTGGACAACATAAGCTACAGGACCAAGTAATATAAGAAACCAGATCAGATTGTAGCCGTATTTAGCGCCTGTTACTGCATATGTAGTAATGCCGCCGGCATCGTTGTCCGCCACCATTACGATAATGCCCGGCCCGGCTATAAGCGCAAACAGCTTCAGGAATTTGGCAACCCTGCGGGAGCTGTAAAATATCTTTGAGAATAAGTTCATCGAAGGATAAGTCAGCCTCTATCATATTTGGATGCTTTTAAACCTGCCTTTTGAATCGTAGTTTATGTCCAGCCTAACGCCGGATTATAACACCTGAGAAAGGCGCTGGCAATAAGGCAAATTGATCGTAAATATTACGTTTTAAACCTGTTTAGGTCATCGGCGTCGTGTAGTTTTTTTTGCTTGGCTTTGTATCTTCGGTAGAGGAAATATAAAAGCAGTCCAATTCCCACCCAGGTGAAGCCCACAATCCGCCCTATGTGGTGGGTGTAGACCACTATCACCCAGGTAATGGCTGTTATCAGCCCTCCAAGCACCGAGGTAATGGGGATGTCCCTGCCTTTGATTTTAATGTTGAGAGGTATTTTAAAAGGGCGGGGTAAGTTTGGTTCCTTGATCCGCAAAGCGACTATGGATGCATGTGCCAGGGTATAAGCCATGACGGCACCGAAGGCATACAGATCGGCCAACAGGTCTACTTTGCCGGTGGATACGAGAAACGCTGCGATAGCAGAGAATATCAGTATGGCGTGGGTAGGCACATGCGCTCTTTGGCTGATATTGCCGAAAAAGCCGGGCAACTGCTGCCTCTGTCCCATAAAATAGGCCAGGCGGGATGCGCCCAGCATGCCGGCGTTGGTGGCTATGATAAGTATCGTAGCCGCCAGCAATGCTACCCAGAAACCCAGGAAATAGGGGATGAAGCCGGGCATGGCATAGGCAATGCCCATAACCGGGTCCTCCAGGAATTTTTGGGTTAGATCGGTCACCCACTTACCGTCCGGCGCCTGGTAGACAGGGTAGGCGCTGAGGGCTGTCATGGACAGGAAGGCATACATGAGTATAACGGCAGCGAATACCAGCATAACTGCCCTGGGTATACTTTTACCCGGGTTTTTGGTCTCGCTGCCCAGGTTGGCCACGGTCTCGATGCCGGTATAGGCCACCATCGATATCGAAATGCCGAACAAAAGCTGATCGAAGGTCGGCGCTACACCCCAGTGGATATTGTTGATCAGGGTCGGAAGATTGATAATGAGAAATGCGCCCAGTATAGCCACCAGCACCTGAGTACCCAGGTCGATTACAACCAGCACGATATTTAATCTCGACGACTCCCTTAGTCCCAGGCAGTTGATTAAGGCCAAGCCTCCTACTATGACCATGCCTACGATGCTATTAGTCGGCCATGTCTTTAAAAGCGGCAAAAAGAAGCCGAGGTAATTGGCAGCCGAAAAGGCGGAGATGGACATGGTCACGATATAGTCCATCATCAACACCCAACTAGCTATAAAACTTACCCAGTCATTAAAAGCACGCTTGGCAAAGGCGCCTGAGCCTCCTGCTTCCGGCAGCATAGTAGCCCCTTCAGCATACGTTAGCGCGGTAAACAGGAAAATAATACCGGAAATCATCAGTACCGGAGGGGTCAGCCCCAGGGCCGACATCGATACTATACCGAGCGCGTAGTAAACTGAAGACCCGACATCACCATATGCGGCGCTGAATAACCCCCCAACCCCCAGCACACGGTGCAGTTTTCTGGGCAGCTTAAGATGGCGCTGAAGAAAAATATCGCCGGGACGATCACCCTTAAGAAGATGATCATGTGCGGGGGGTTCCGGCAGACTATCTCCCTTCTTCAAATTGAAAACTACCTGCAGGCAGGATAAAAGATCAAGTCAATAACACTATTCCGTAATGCGGAAATTATATACTTTGAATACCAAATTACACAATATGATAGTATCGGGCTAATCCAGTCGGATTAGCCCGATACTATCTTCCTATCGAGCTTTTCAATTAATAGTTTTCAGCTAGTACTTCATAATAGGCCTGCGGATGCTTGCATGCCGGGCATTCCTTGGGAGGCTCGGTGCCTTCGTAAACATACCCACAGTTGGAGCAGTGCCATTTGATCTTATCTTTTTTCTTAAATACCTCTTGTTTGGAAACGTTACTTGCCAGCTTCCTGTACCTCGACTCATGGAATTTTTCGACCTCGGAGATCTGTTTGAAGGAATTAGCGATCTCCGGGAAGCCTTCTTCCGTGGCGATCTTGCCGAAATCCGCATAGAGCTTGGTCCACTCCATATTTTCACCATCTGCCGCTGCTATGAGGTTGGCCAATGTACCTTTGATAATACCGGCCGGATACATGGCCGTGATCTCTACATCCCCACCCTCCAGGTACTGAAAGAAGACTTTCGCATGTTCTTTCTCGTTACCTGCAGTCTCTTCGAAGACATTCGCAATCTGCATAAACCCGTCTTTCCGCGCCTGGCTGGCAAAGAACGCGTACCTGTTCCTGGCTTGAGATTCACCCGCAAAAGCCTTAAGTAAATTCTGCTCGGTTTTTGTGCCCTTTAATGACTTGGCCATTGAACTCCTCCCTGCTATTTTTTTAGCTATATTACGTAATACCGATTTTCTTTTCCGTAACCTGGATCACTAATTTAATTTAACATTATGGCTCACGTGTTTGTCCACTCCATCTGGCATATATTAATAATTTTGCCAGCGATCTTACAGTGCTGTCGGCAGTCGGATAAACTGGATAGTTCTTCTGCTCAAAAGCCCTTTTAAGCATCAGGTTGGCATTCCTGTCTACCTCATCCTCGAGGAAAGGATCGAGCGAAGCGGCTAAAAACACGGGCTTGCCCAGCACCTGGCGGCAATAATCGCTTCCTTCAAGCAACATCTCGATCACCTTCTTCATATGATCAAGAGCCTCGTCTTTCCTGACGCGCCTTATATACCTGAACTGATCGAACATGATAACCAGCGAATCTATATTGTCATCCGAAGCTACTGTCTTAACAATATCCGCCAGGCCGCCCTCCTTCTGAAATATCTTGTAGAAGATGGGCCAGGCGTCCAATGGGTTGCCGATGGATGTTCCGGCCAGAGGCACCAACTCCCTTAGCTTTCGAAGAGTATCGTCCGTAAACCTGGGCACAATCATTCCTTCCGCAGCGCAAAGATCGGTCTGGATCACGCTGAACCCGCCGGAGTTACTGATAATTCCACACCTATTGCCCGCAGGCAGTGGCGAATGGCTGAAAGCAATAACTGAATTAACCAGCTCATCGTGATTGTTGACCTGGATTACTGCGCATTGCTTGAACAGCGCTTTCCATATCTCCGGCGTACCCGTCAACTGGCCCGTGTGCGACCTAGCTACCCGGCTGCCGTTATCGGTTAATCCTCCCTTGATCGCCAACACCGGCTTTTTGCTCGCTGCGTATGCTAATGCTTCCTTCAACCGTTTCCCGTCCTTGGTCCCCTCAATATATAGAGCTATCACCCTGGTTTCCGGATCATCGGCCATGTATTCAAGGAAATCGGGGCAGTCCAGGTCGATGGCGTTGCCGTAGCTGACCACCTTGCTGAAACGCAGGTTCTTGGTTTGGCCAAAGTATGAAAATGACTCCGCGACGCTTCCGCTCTGCGCAATCACGCCGACATGTCCCTTCTCTTCCGAAGATTCGGGCACTATAGCTAAGCCAGACTCAGGACAGTAAATACCAAAACAATTGGGGCCGATAATCCTGATTTTGCCCTGTGAGATTTCCGCCAGTTTTTTCTCAAGCTCTATGCCTTCCTGCAAGCCTGTCTCACTGAACCCGGATGTGTATATATGCACCGCCTTCACGCCTTTCTCAATGCAAGCCGTAATAATATCGGGGACTAAGACGGCGTTTATGCCAACGACCGCATATTCTATGGGAACCGGTACCTCAGATATAGCCGGGTAACATTTTTTACCGAATATTTCGCTATACTTCGGGTTAACGAAATAGAGACGGTCCCTAATTTTCGTGCTCACGTGAGCCAGCGTCGCTAAATCAGATATAGGGGAAGCCCCTATGATGGCCACATTGCCCGGATGAAATATACTATCCATCTCTTGATAGCTTGTCTTATTCACGTAAACCATCTCCAACTGCTGACTTTGTAACTCGCTAATTTAATATAAACGGTCTAAAATTATATAATATTTGGGATACTATCATTAACTGAGCCCGGTCGATTGATTACGTACCCTAACTGATTACGAAGCTGAGATGCCTGGCTCTGCAAAGGAGTATAAATGGTTAAAATGGTAAACCGGTTCTCTTTTTTTTCAGCTGTAACAGCAGCCTTATTAATGATCTTTACGTCTTGCGCTGTTCAACCAACTTCAACGGGGCCCGCAACTAGTAGAGCTTCAACTCCGACAGCGCTAAAGGTTTTAGGTATTATCGGGATAAGTGAGATTAAACCCTCAACGGCAGATAACCTGACCTGTGTCACTTCCAATGACACTGCCAATGATCTTACCTATACATGGACTGCTGCGGATGGCACAATCCAGGGCAATGGCAGGCAGGTCATCTGGTTGGCGCCCGAGGCACTAGGTGATTATGCTATATCAGTCAAAGTTTCCAGTGGAGGCCAAGAGGATACCTTTAGCCGCAATATTAAGGTCACAACCAATCCTTTTAATAACGATCAACCGGATACCACTATCTATCTCAAGTTCACATTGCCGTCCAGAGATACGATTAGCCAATCAGGGCGTATGAGAATCTGGACGACACAGGAAATACAATGTGTGGTTGATGGCAGCAACCCGGCAGATTTAACATATACATGGACCGCGCCGACGGGCAAGCTTGCAGGTAATGGACTTTCCGAAGGTAAAGCGGATAGGGTTGGGTGGATTGCACCGGGCCAAGCAGGGCAGTATAAAGTTTCAGTGTTAGTTACTGACAAATGGGGAAATTCGGCCCACGGTGAAGTAGATTTCGATATATACTGCTGCCATCCATAAAGACGGTTTTAAAAACTAGTATAAAGAGAAAATTAAAATATGAAAAGTCCCCACATAATAACTGGCCTAGCGGGAGTTACAATCACATTATTGACTGCCATGATTTTGAATGCCGGCTGCGTTTTGCTTCCTCGGGCAGAGAAACCCAATCGGCCCCCAGTTATAGATCAAATTGCCGGACCAAAGTCATGGTTGCCAGAAACCGAAGCCCAACTAACATGTATAGCATCGGACCCTGATGGAGATAACCTGACGTACACATGGATCGCTGATAACGGCACGATCAAGGGCACAGGGCCAACTATCACATGGACGTCACCAGGTAAGGATGGCATATATAATATTACACTCATTGTGAGCGACGGTAGGGGTGGAAATACAAAATTTGTTCAAGAAGAAAGGGTTATTTTTAACTCCGACGGCAGTATTAGTCCGGATGCGCCTGTTGTACTGAAGATGACTTTACCCTCCACGGACGTGGAAACGGGTGCCAAAAGGGTGCGTATATGGACAGCTTCCCCGGTTGTAGCCATGGTTGACAGTGCTGACAACAAAACCTTGAAATATATCTGGACATGTTCGAACGGCCATATGCAAGCTAAAGGGCTCGATGAAGGCACAGCCAGGCAGGTTAACTGGATCGCTCCTGGAGCCGCAGGAGATTATACGCTTGATGTAGTTGTTAGCGATGGCAACGGAAATTCTGCCAAAGGTACCGTCAACTTCAAAGTTTTTTGTTGCGGTAACTGAAGTTGTATGCAGCAGGGCGACATTGTCTACTACATGCAACCAAACGTGCGCAAGCCGGATTTGGTAGCTGCCTTTTTGGGCTGGCCTGATGCGGCCCAGGTTTCCACCAGCGCAGTATCCTACCTGATAGATAAATTGCCCGCTCTCAAACTGGCAGAGATAAAATCGGACGATTATTACGATTTTACGAGAATACGTCCCACGGTAAACATAGAGAACGGCATAATTGGCCCCCTGGATGTACCCAGAAATGGACTATATTACTGGGAGAATAGTGAAGGCACCAAAGACCTGATCTTTCTGACAGGCATAGAGCCGCAGTTGCATTGGCAATTGTATGCAGAAATGATTGCGGACCTCGCAGGTTTTTATAAGGTGCACCGTGCCTATTTCATCGGAGGACTCTACGACAGGATACCTCATACACGCGATACGCGCATCAGCGGGCTGGTCAATGATCGCGGCATGCTGGAAGTTCTTAAGAAGTTCAACGTTGAGCACATCGATTATAACGGCCCCAGCAGCATACACGGGCTGCTGATGAATATGTTCGCCCACAGAAGAATACCCGCTGTTAGCCTGTGGGGACATATTCCATTCTATATACGCTCCGAAAGTAACCCCATGGTCTGTCTGGAAATGGTTAAGAAGCTGGCCTCAATATTAGACATCAGCATCGACCTGCATGAGCTCAAAAGGTCGGCGCATAAGTTGTACCAGGTATTGAATAAGATGTTGATGGAAAACGAGCAAATGAATGATTTTCTAAAATCGCTTGAAACGCAATACGATCTGGAAGGAAGTTCCCCCGGCATAGAAGTTGAAGGCGATGATCAAATAATCAAAGATATCGAATATTTTCTCAAGCGCAAACGCCAGGAAAGTTGACCTCCGGCAGGTGAAGCTGATATTCAGCGTCACTCTCGCTCCTGTCTGTAAGCCTTTTAAATTGCATAAGAACAGGCCAATCTGTCGCCTAATTTCGATCTTAAAAAAGAGGAGTACATATGCAACTGGAAATCGCTTTTCTTTATATGGCAATCTGGCTCATGATGCTCTGGCTCGGATCAGTAGCACTCGAAGCTACAGACATGGAACGCTCCAGGGCGCATTTTCAGGCCCTATCAGCTCTAAGCGGAACCGGCTTTACCACCAGGGATGCCGAAACTGTGGTAAGCCATTCTTCAAGGCGATGGATCGTAACATGGCTAATGTTTTTCGGCAATGCCGGATTTGTCACGGTGCTCACTCTGATCATTATTTCAGTGCAATCGAATATAACCAATATTTCGGTGGCAAGGCTAATCATCCGATAAACAGAAATCACATATTTCTGCGGTACTTGCCGCCTACCTCATAGAGGGCTCCGGTGATTTGTCCGAGGGAAGCAACGCGTGCTGTCTGCATCATCTCCTCGAAAATGTTGCCGCCCTCCATGGCGACCTTTTGCAGCCTCTTCAGGGCTTCTTTAGCAGCAACCGCATTGCGTTTTTGAAAATCTCTCAGGTTATCCAATTGTTGCTGCTTCTCTTCCCGTGTGGAGCGGCTAAGCTGAATTTGTTCCGGGATGAGGTCTTCGATATGAGGATTGATATAAGTGTTCACGCCGATGATAGGCAATTCGCCTGAGTGCTTGCGTTGCTCATAGAGCAGGGATTCATCCTGGATTTTGCCCCTCTGGTATTGAAGCTCCATGGCTCCCAGCACACCGCCTCGCTTGGAAATCCGCTCGAATTCATCCAGTATGGCCTCCTCCACTAGCTCCGTCAACTGCTCCAGTATATAAGAACCCTGCCAGACATTCTCATTCCCGGTAAGCCCGAACTCCCTCATTATGATCATCTGTATAGCCATGGCACGCCTGACTGATTCCTCAGTGGGCGTGGTTATAGCTTCATCATATGAGTTTGTATGCAGGGAATTGCAGTTATCATAAAAAGCCAGCAAGGCCTGCAGGGTCGTACGGATATCGTTAAATTGTATTTCCTGCGCATGCAGTGACCTGCCGGAGGTCTGAATATGATATTTAAGCTGACAACTGCGGTCATTGGCGTTATATTTCTTTTTCATGGCCAACGCCCATATCCTGCGCGCCACCCTGCCGATAACCGAATACTCGGCATCCATGCCGTTGGAGAAAAAGAAAGACAGGTTGGGGGCAAACGAATCGATAGGGAAGCCACGTTCTAGATAATATTCAATGTAGGTAAACCCGTTGGCGAGTGTGAATGCTACCTGAGTTATGGGGTTGGCTCCCGCCTCGGCAATGTGATAACCGGATATGGACACTGAATAGTAATTACGCACGTCATGCTTGATAAAATATTCCTGTATATCTCCCATCATCTTGAGGGCGAACTCGGTTGAAAAAATGCATGTGTTTTGACCCTGATCTTCCTTGAGTATATCGGCCTGCACTGTGCCTCTTACGCTGCTAAGCGTGCGGGCCTTAATTTCTTCACGTTCGACTTGTGTGGGCGCCCGTCCCTGTTTCTCAACGAATCTGTCGATCTGTTGATCGATCGCAGAATTCAGGAAAAAGGCCAGCATAACCGGCGCCGGACCGTTGATCGTCATGGAGACCGACGTATCGGCAGAGCACAGGTCGAAGCCGGCATATAGCTTCTTTATATCTTCTATAGTGCAAATTGAGACGCCCGACTCGCCGACCTTGCCGAAGATGTCCGGCCTCTCCTGCGGGTCTTCACCGTACAGGGTAACCGAATCAAATGCCGTGGAAAGCCTCTTTGCCTTTTCGTCCTGCGAAAGAAAGTGGAATCTAAAGTTGGTACGTACCGGCCCACCTTCACCGGCGAACTGGCGTTTTGGCTCCTTGCCCGGGCGCCTGAAGGGAAACACGCCGGCAGTGTACGGAAACCTGCCGGGCACGTTCTCAAACATGAGATATTCCAGCTTGCTGCCGTCGTCCTTTAAATCGGGCACGATCACACGCCGTATATGCGTGCCTGAGAGGGTTGGTTGAATCAAATGCACACTGTATTCCTGGTCACGCACTTTATAACGGAAAACATCTCCGGCATATGAATTACGCACGTCATTCCAGCTTTCCAGCAATTGAAGAGCTTCATTGGACTGCTTCGAACTCAGATGCCTTATGCTTTTTTCAATCTCTTCCTGCGCGCTTTCATCCTTGACCTCGAGCAGTGCGGCACGCAGATGCTGCAGCCGGCGCGCTATTTCCGCTTGATTACGCACCATTTTTTTATATTCCCTGATGGTTCCGGCGATCTCCCCCAGGTAGCGGATGCGCTCCGGGGGGATGATATATCCTACTGCGCTGGTCCTGGCCGTCCTGTGATCGGGTATATGGCACTCGAATTTGACGCCCGTTTTCTGCTTTATTAAATCTGTCAACCCATGATAAAGCCCATTTATACCTTCGTCATTGTGCCTGGCGGCAATCGTCCCGAATACCGGCATGTCTTCCAGAGCTCCCTCGAACTGATGACGCGAACGGCGCAGTTGTCTGCGTACGTCTCGCAAAGCATCCTCCGATCCTTTGCGGTCGAACTTGTTGAGCACTATGATATCCCCGAAATCAAGCATGTCTATTTTTTCCAGCTGCGTGGGTGCCCCGTATTCGGAGGTCATAACGTAAAGGCAAATATCCGATATATCCACTACCGCAGTATCACCCTGTCCTATACCGGCCGTTTCCACCAGTATCAAATCGTATCCGGCGGTCTTTACGATAGCGATAGCATCCTGAATGACATCGGGAAGCTCGGTTTTCGAGCCCCGCGTGGCCAGGGAGCGCATATAAACGCCGTCCCCGTATACATTGTTCATGCGGATGCGGTCGCCGAGCAACGCCCCTCCCGTACGTCTTTTTGAAGGATCTGCAGAAAGGATGGACACAGTTTTATCCGGATTATCGCGTCGAAAACGCAGAACCAGTTCGTCCAGCAAAGAGCTTTTTCCGGCGCCGCCTGTTCCCGTAATGCCTATAACCGGAGCCTTATTTTGCTTTGCTTTTTCGTGTATGGTCGGAGCCAGTTTTTTCCAGGGTTGCACGCCCATTTCCGCCAGCGTAATCATGCGGGCGACACTGACAGCCTGCCCTTTCTCCAGGTTACTTAGCTCCGGTATCTCGGCGCCGCGCTTCGATTTATCATGGTGCGAATCGATATTTATCGTGTGGAAATCAGAGCGCTGGAGCAGATCTTCGATCATCCCGATCAGCCCGATCTTCCTGCCGTCCTCGGGATCATATATACGCTCTATACCGTATTCCTGTAATTCTTTGATTTCGCTGGGCCTTATGACACCTCCACCACCACCAAATATACGGACGTGACCGGCGCCTCTTTCGGCCAGCATGTCGTGCATGTACTTGAAGTACTCCATGTGGCCGCCTTGATATGATGATACAGCCACCGCCTGCACGTCCTCCTGTATGGCAGCCTCCACAATCTCATAGACCGAGCGGCTGTGCCCGAGATGAATTACCTCTGCGCCGCCCGACTGGATTAACCTGCGCATTATATTTATCGCCGCATCATGACCATCAAATAGGCTTGTTGCGGTGACCACTCTTACCTGATGCTTAAGTTCATAGCGGCCATTCCTGTTTTCACCCATAACTGCCTCTCTAATAAATAATACACAGTACGATTGGCAAAATTCACCCTATTTTATGATAGAATACTCGAAATGGTAAATATTTTCACGTATGACAACAACAGTAATTCGTTTCTAGAAAAAAATAGTCCGGGCCGCATAAGCAACAACCCGGACCGAAAGATCAACAGCTTAGGATACCAGCTTCAGATTATTTCATCCTCGGCAGGCCAAGGCCATACCAGGCGATAATATTGCGCTGGATCTCATTAGTACCCATGGAGACTATGGGTACAAAGCAGGTCTGATACATAGATTCCCAATTTCCATTCATCTTGGCAAACTTGGAATGGCTTACCTGCCCGTAAGGGCCAAGCAGATCGGTGGAAATCTGGGCCATTTTTTCCATAATCTCACTCGAGTAAACTTTGACGGCGGCAGCGTCCATAAGTCCCATTTCATGTCGGCTCTGCTGATCAGCTATATGCAGTGCCAGGGTGCGAACAGCTTCGAGGCCGGTCGCCAAGTCGGCTATGCGGTTCCTGATTATAGGGTCTTTGGAAAGGGGTACGCCGTTGCGCTTGGTCTCATTGCAGTAGGCAACCAGGTGCTCTATAGCGCTTAACAGGCCGTAAACCAGGCCGATATTAGACCTTTCAAAACCGGCCAGCACGTTGACCACCGCCCAGCCTCCTCCATCTTTCCCTACTATTTGATTGGCAGGGATGTGCACATCATCCATATATACTTCGTTGTATATATGAGAACCGTCCATATAGGGTATACCTTTGACCGTGATACCCGGAGATTTCATATCGCACAAAAGGAATGTAAGATTCTTGTGTTTAGGCGCCTGCGGGTCATTCCTGTATACGCCGAATGCCCAGTCGGCCCGGTGGGCGCTCGTGTTCCAGGTTTTCTGGCCGTTCACGATATACTCGTCGCCTTTCTTGATGGCGGTGGTAGTCAACCCGGCCAGGTCCGAACCAGCGTTGGGCTCACTCCAGAGCTCACACCACATTGTTTCGCCGGATGCTATCCCGGGGAGGAACTTCTTCTTGATTTCTTCGCTGGCTGCAGCCAGAAGAGTGGGTGCCAACATAGCTACGCCAAATTCATCGACACCGGGCAAACCAAAGTATCCGACTGCCTCGCTGAACATTACCTTATCCATCATATCGCCGGCGCCGCCGTATTCAGCCGGCCATCCGAAAGTTAACCAGCCGCGCTTGCCATACTCTCCGGCACAATAGCGATGAAAATCCCAGCACTCATCGATATGGTTTTTAGATTCGATGCCGCTGTATGAAGCAGGCTTTTTGTCATAGAGTTCTTTGCATACTCTGTAGAACTCTTTCTTTCGAGCATCTTGCTCAGGGGTCAATCTGAAATCCATGATTTAACTCCTTTTTTGTTACTTGGTTTCGCCTGGATCGATAGCTTACAAACAGCTTCGGATTTGGCTGCTGAAGCGCCCGAACAAATTCACATTATAGCACAAATCGATTTTATGCTAAACGCCTCACTTACAATCGAGTCACCGCAAAAAGCCTGATATCAAATCAAGTATTATAATTATATAAACCACAGTTCACGGACAAAGAAAGGGAGGTGGAAAATTGGCTGAGTATACGATGGAACACGAAGTGGGCATTGCTGCGCCGGATTTTACTTTAAAGGACCAGGATGGTAAGGATATCAGGCTGTCGGACCAAAAGGGAAAGCGTGTTTTGCTATCCTTCCACCCTCTGGCATGGACAATGGTCTGCACCAACCAGATGCAATCGATCGAAGATAACTATACCGTATTCGAGTCTCTTAAAACGCTGCCGCTGGGAATGAGTGTCGACCCTGTACCATCAAAAAAAGCCTGGGCAGACCATCATGGCTGGAAAAAGATACGCCTTCCATCAGATTTCTGGCCTCACGGAGAGGTGGCCGCCCTGTTTAATATTTTCCGCCAGAAAAACGGGTTCTCCGAAAGAGCCAATATCATAGTAGATGTAAAAGGTATCATTGCCTTCTTTAAAACGTACCCGCTCAGTCAACTCCCGGATATTAATGAAGTTATCGATACATTAAAAAGAATGTAACGATTATTATTCGTATTCGTGTCAGAAATCAAGAGGTTTCAGGAGGGGATAAATGCAAAGGGCATTAATGTTTCTGATGGCAACGTTAATTCTGGCAGCAGGCTGTATAACGGTATCGTCTCCGCCGCCGGCTTCCACACCTTCGCCTACACCCAGCCAACCGGCGCCGGCCATAGCTACATTTGAGGCAACTCCATCCAGTCTTGCGGCAGGAGGTTCGGCGACTCTCCAGTGGCAAGTCACTAACGCCAGCACCGTGAGTATCGACCAGGGAATTGGTGCAGTTGCATTGTCAGGCAATCGTTCCATAACGCCGGGAGCTACGACCACTTACAAACTGACGGCCACCAACCAGTATGGGAGCTCAACAGTGACAACCCAGGTATTCATAACCGGAGCGTTGCCTGCGGCCGGTTCTATCTTTAATTTGCCCTATGTGTCGGTTTTTACTGTCCAGCCTGTTAATACCATCGCCAATTACCCCATCGTGATAAGCTGGGATGTGCAAAATGCCTTTGATGTAGACATAGAACCGGGCCTGAGAATCATTCCGGTAAAAGGTTCAAACCAGATTACTTCACCGACTTTCACCACCACTTACAAGCTCACAGCTACCAATGACCAGGGCTCCATTCTGGCCACTACGACTGTAACGATATCCGGCTCGTTGCCCTCAATTGAGACCCCGGTTATAAAATACTTCACAGCCAATCCATATGTGATTCACAAGGGTGACAAGGCAACACTTTCGTGGCAGACAGTGAACGGCGACGCAGTAACTATAGACAAAGGGGGGCTCGGCACGGTTTCAGGTGAGGGGACCGCGCAGGTTTCACCCGACGAGACCACTACCTATACCATGATTGTCACCAACCCTAGGGGGGCACAATATCAAACTGTGACGGTGAATGTTAAGTGATATAGCTGGGCGAATTTGCCCACGATGAAGCCTTAGTCCTGCAAACCCTGTTTCCTGAGTTCCCGGAAACCTTTGTTGATCTCAGCGAAGACCCCTATGCGGTCTGAGCGGAATTTCCTGTGTGCCTGCCGGGCTTTGGCCCATTGATCAAAGACAGCCAGCCTTAAATAATGCACTTTCCTTCGGCTATCGGTAATTTTGCGCCTTTCCAGCGTTCCACCAAGTTTAATTATCCCGCGCTCCATGGCAGTATCCCGCCCTGGATCGCAATCTATCCACCGGCCCAGCCACACTTCGCAGTCCACATGGTCACGTTCTTCTCCCAGTTCCTTTAAGCGCTGAGCTTTCCCCTCTAATTTACCCAGCTGGTTCCATAGTACGGCTTCCGCCTTTATCCCGTATATGCGGTACCTGGCCGGGATTCCGATCGACCTCAACATGGCGATCAATAAATTGGTCTTACCGGAACACATTCCCCAGCCTTTGCTCAATGTTTCAGAGGCCTTCAGGTCCCAGTCCTCGAGTCCGTAGGGCAATTCCTTGACGAAATCAAAGATCCTCTGGAACTTCTCTTTTCGGCTTCGGCAGTCGGCAAGCAGGTCCAGTGCTCTGCGTTTGATTGCTACGCTGCTATCAAAATCGCAAAGCTCGCTCGGTACCAGGTATTTTTGCCTGTCAAAAGCCACAATCAGCCTGACCTGATCTCAATGATTTTATGTCTGCCGGTAAGTCCGGAGACAATCCTGACCGAAGTTTTGGCAACCTTGAAATTTTTGGCAAGCAAAGTTATCACTGCCTCGTTTGCTTTATTATCCTGGGGAACCGCCCTCACCCTGACCACATATTCATCCCCCTGTATGATCACTTCATCCTTGGGCGCATGAGGCGAGACCCTGACCTTCAGTCTCATCTTAGCATCTCGCTCCATAGTTCGCCGTGATTGCCCCTGGTCGATGCTCTTAACGTCAGGTTCTTCGCTTCTTTGGCCTGATCAAGTAACCTGGCTTTTAAAATTTTGTTGGTTAGATCCTCTTCGCTTTTTACATACGTCCGGATATAGTTGTCCGTCAGGCCTGAATAAATGCCCGAACGGCGCCCTGTTTCATTCTCCCACAGGACATCCCTGGCTTGCCCGATGAAAAGCCCGGCGAATTTATCGGCGCTGTGGGCGGCCAGGTCCAACATTTGAAGGCTTCTCTCTTTTTTCAACTTCTCTCCTACTTTGCCCGGCATTTTGGCCGCCAGCGTCCCCGGCCTCGGGGAATAAACGAACACATGCATGGCGGCAAATCCTGCATTTTTACAGAAATCATAACTCTCCAGGAACTCTGCATCGCTTTCACCCGGGAATCCGACGATTATATCGGTGGTAACCGATGCATCAGGCATTATACCAAGTATCTTATCCACAGTCTTTTTATATTGTGCCGTGTCGTAGTTGCGGCGCATCCTTTTCAAAACGCTGTCGCTTCCGCTCTGTAAAGCTAAATGAAAGTGGCGTGACAGCCTACTGTCTTTCCACAGGCTAAGCAATTGCGGGCTGACGCCCTGAGGCTGAAGAGATGAAATATGCAGCCTTTTGATCTCCGTTTCCTTCAAAATGCGTTGAATTAAGCCGCTCAGCTTCAGCCTTTTATCATTATAAGCGCCGATCTCGGTGCCGGTGAGCACGACTTCCGCATATCCCGCAGCTGCCTTTTCCCTGATTTCCGTTATTACTTTATTCGCATCCAGACTGAAAACTTTTGAGCGTACATATGGAACAATACAATAGGAACAGAAGTTGTTGCATCCGTCCTGAATCTTGATGAAGCTGCGCACCCTTGCGCTACCCGGCAAGTTATCGCGTTCATGCCCACCCTGCAGTGACCCCTTTATTTTCGATGCTATCAAATGCGGAAGCGACATTTTATCCCTGTTGCCGATCACCCAGTCGGCTCCGCAGTCAACGAGGTCCTGGGCTGCATTCTCGGCATAACAGCCCGTAACTATGATAAAAGCTTGTCGATTCTGTTGGCGGAGCATCCGTATCATATGTCGCGACTTACGGTCGGCAATATGGGTAACCGTACAGGTATTAATGATTTGGATATCCGCGGCTTTTCCCGGCGCAAAACCGTATCCGGCCAGAGACAATTCCCGTGCCAGCTTTTCAGATTCGGCCTGGTTTAGCTTGCAGCCGAGTGTATGAACGGCTACTGTGGGTCTGCGAGTCATTTTACAGGTTGATTATATTAATAGCCCGGGTTTCCGGTCAAAATAGCTGCCGATTGTGACCAAAGTGGTTGACAAAACCAGCCAATGACTTACAATTACACCTGTACGTGAGAAACGTCTGAAAGCCTTTTACATATTCTCTCAACAGATAGCCCGCGTTGGATAATTAGACACTTAGGAGGCCATGATATGACCACTCAGAGCTGCAATACACCAAGGTATTCCATTAAGGAGCCGAAAAACCTGTCGCCGCGCATCAAGTGGCTTCGCGATTACTACTTCCAGGGGAACAAACGACCCTGGAATAATGAATTCGTAGGGTTCACCACCGGCACGCCCTGGGACATACAGTACCAGGAAGGCAATTACTATATAGTGCCGGAGACTTACACCTTCTTTCCCACCTTTACCGGTGCCTTTCAGCAGGTGTCTCACAAAGTCGAGCTTCCCGAAGGGTTCTGGGGATGGAGCCTGCCGGAACGACAGGCCTGGTTTGTCAAAGAAGTCATGGTCTATTATCTGCCGCACGAGGTATTACCCCATGACCTTATAGCCGGCGGACGCTTCAATGTTCAGACTTCCAAGTGCTTTACCGAAAAGGAAGCGAAAAGATATGCTGCAGAGGTCTACGGCAAAAAGGGCGCCAGGGCGGCTGAATTATGGTTCCATAATCATGGGTACGGTAACGCCGGGGCTACCAGCGGCCACCTGATTCCCGACTATCCACGTATATTGAACGAGGGTTGGAAGAGCATTCACGAGGAGCTAAATCGCAAACTGGCCTCGCTTTCAAAGCGGGAATACGATGGGGAAAAAGGAGAGCAGATCAGGGCTATGCTGGTGGCGGCTACCATGGCGCGCGATGTAGCTTTCGAATACAGCGAGGAGTGCACCAGGCTGGCCTCAGAAGAAACCGACAACGAAAGGAAAAAAGAACTGCTTAAGATGGCGGATATGCTTCGGCGCGTTCCCTGGGAGCCGGCGGGCTCTTTCTGGGAGGCTGTGCAGTCACTGTGGATCACGCATATGCTGGTTATGAGCGAGGAGAACTATCCGGGCCCGGGAGTCTCATTCGGACGGGCCGATCAGTATCTCTATCCTTTCTGGAAGAAGTCGCTCGTTGAAGATATCGACCTTGAATTCGGCAAAGAGATTTTAAAGTGCTTCTGGATCCACTGTAATTATGCCTACGATGCCATGATCCGCACGGGGGGCAATCAGGGTATTACGGCCGGTTTCGGCCAGCTGATCACCCTGTCCGGCATGGGCAAGGGCAGCGTGGATCTGAGCAACGACCTAACGTACGCCATGCTAGATGTAATTGATGAGTTGACACCGCTTCTGGAACCTAAACCGAACGTGCGCCTGCACAGGAACAGCCCTGAAAAATTAATGGACAGAGTGGTAGATATGATCGCCTCCAGCCAGGGGTCCCCCTTCCTGCTGAACTTTGATGAAAGGTCCATCGCAGGCATGCTTCGAGAGGCCAGGATGGCGGATGCCGGCAAGCTTATCAATGCCGACAATGTCTTCGATTATGCGCCCGTAGGTTGCCTGGAAAATACCATGTGCGGCAACGACCGCTCCGGTACTGTTGATATCAACCTCAACCTGCTTAAAGCGGTCGAGCACACTCTCACGGGAGGATATGACCTGATCCCCTGGACCGACCCCATGACCGGCAAACAGGAGCAGCTCAAGCGCTGGGGCGCTGCTACGGAAGATGCAACCAAATTCAGTAACTGGGATGAGTTCTGGAATGCCTACGTCAAACAAACACAGGCTATTATTAAACGAGCCGCCGAACTCTATGATTGGACCGACCGCATAAGGGCCGAGTATTTCCGCACACCTTATCTGTCCTGCCTGGTGCGCGGCTGCATAGACAAGGCCAAAGACGTAAACCAGGGTGGTGCCGAACTCAACTTCGTAACGCTTGAGGCTGTCACTTTCGCCAATACCGTCGATTCGTTGCTGGCTGTTAAAAGCCTGGTTTTCGATAATAAAGACTGCACGATGCAGGAACTGGTCCAGGCGCTTAAGGACAACTGGAAGGGTCACGAGGTGCTGCAGGCCAGGGCTACCAACAAGACGCCCAAATATGGAAGGGACGACGATAAGGCCGATGAGATGGGCAAAGAGGTCATGGAACTGTGGACCGGTGAGTCCTGGAAATACAAGACCTCTGCCACTGGAAAACAGTTCCGGCCGGGCATGTTGTCATGGAATTACTGGGTAGGCGACGGTTATGTCCTTCCGGCCAGCCCCGATGGACGTCCCAAGGGCAGATTCCTCTCCAATGCCATCTGCCCCTGCGCCGGCGCCGACACCAACGGCCCGACTGCCAACGTAAATTCTGTAGGGAAAGTGCTGGGCGGCAAAGACCCTGCGGGCAACGGCGATTGGGAAGGCTATATGAACCTGCTCCCCAACGGCGCCAGCCATACTATGACCTTTAATCCGTCAATGCTGAGAAACGCGGAACACCGTGCCAAATTTAAAGCCTTCCTGCGCAGCTACGCGGAGAACGGTGGAAGCGCTTTGCAAATAAACATGATCGACGCCGACATCCTGCTTGACGCCCAGAAGAACCCGGAGGACTACCGTCATTTGCTGGTGCGAGTTACCGGCTACAACGCCTATTTCACGGCGATAGGCCGCGAGCTGCAGAATGAGATCATCGCCCGCGAAACCCACAGTATGTAACGGACATCCATGAAAATAGACCGGGACCCGACCCTCAAGACTGCTGTAGAAGAAGCCCCTGCTGACAATATCAGCGGAGGGGGTGGAATTATCCTGCATACGCAGAGGTTATCCACCGAGGACGGCCCGGGCATTCGCACGACCGTCTTTTTTAAAGGATGCCCGCTGCACTGCGCATGGTGCCATAATCCGGAGAGCATTTCTTCGAGGCTGCAGGTGCACTGGATGGAAGTGCACTGTATCGGATGCGGCATATGCCTGAAGACCTGCCCGTCCGGCTGTTTAGAGAATAAAGATGGCGCCATCGTCAGGGACAGGTACCTCTGTCAGGCCTGCGGCAAATGTGTGGCGGCCTGTCCGGCAGGAGCACAAGAAATGCTAGGCAGAGTAGTGGGACTGGAAGAATTGCTTTCCGAGCTGCTGAAGGATAAGGTTTACTATGATAAGTCGGGAGGCGGAGTAACGCTCTCGGGCGGGGAACCACTCATGCAACCCAAATTTGCAGCCAATTTGCTGCACAGGATCAAGGAAAACAGCGTCAGCACGGCTGTCGACACCTGCGGCCTCTGCTCTTCGGCCTCTCTGGAGCTGGTGCTTCCTTATACGGATTTAATTTTATACGACCTTAAGGAGATCGACCCCGACAGGCACAGGGAGTATACTGGGCAGGACAACCGGCGGATACTGGAAAATTTGCTCCTCCTCAGAGACTACCTGGCTGCCCATCCGGCGGCTGCAGCTCTCTGGATACGCACACCGCTCATTCCGGGGGCCACCGCCAACCGTGAGACGGTAGACAGTGTGGGAAAATTTATCCACGATAAACTCGAAGGCCTGGTACAGCGCTGGGAGCTGTGTGCATTCAACAACCTCTGCCGTGATAAGTACCGGCGCCTGGGCGTTGAATGGAAATACGCTTCGACGCCGCTGCTCAGCAGGCAGGAGTTGGATGATCTGGAACAAATCGCAAAACGGGCGGGGCCCAACCCCGATATAATATCAGCCACGGGAGTCACCCGGGTAGAAAACGCATGAAGGAGGCCGAAGGTGCAGGAAAATAAATATACAACCTTTTCGGAACAGGACATCGAAAGCTTCAAGCCTGAGATGAAAATCGGCCTGCTGGCCACTATCAACGAGGACGGGCTGCCGCACCTCACGCTCATATCTACCTTGCAGGCAAGTTCGCCCACGGAGCTTTTCTGGGGGCAGTTCTCCGAAGGCATCAGCAAGGCTAACGTAATGAAGAATCCCAGGGCCGGCTTCCTGATCATGACGCTGGACAGGAACCTGTGGCGGGGCAAGGCTACGTTCACCCGCACAACCAAAGAAGGCCCAGAATACGACCTGCTCAATAACACGCCCATGTTCCGCTATAATGCTTATTTCGGCATCCATACTGTTTACTATATGGACCTGATGGGGCATCTCGGCAAAGAGCCTCTCCCCATGGGCGCTATAATCCAGGCTGCCATCAAGACTATGGTGGCCAAAACCCTGGCTGGCAAAGGGAGCGGCAGGGAAGTCCTCAACCCGTTTACACACAAGCTGATCGATAAGATCGATAACTTAAAATTCCTATCATATATAAACGGGGACGGCTATCCGTTGATAATTCCGGTCATACAGGCGCTAACAGCGGGAACCGATAGGGTTATTTTTGCTTCGTCTGTTTACCGCAATGACCTTAAAGCCATACCCAAGGATGCTTCTTGCGCACTGTTCTGCATGTCCTTTGATATGCAGACAGTGTTATTGCGCGGCATATTCCAGGGTATTCGCAGCATCGGAGGCATCAAGTACGGAGAAATCGAAGTGAACTGGATCTACAACCCCATGCCACCCAAGATGGATCAGGTCTATCCCGCGAAAAAGCTGGAAAAGGTCACCTCTTTTTAGATTCCGGTCTGCCGGTCATTTTTTGCCGTGCCGCTTCATAAAGCCATGCACAAAAATTCTGGTGGAATCCTTGGCTTCGATAAAAAAGCTGTGCAACTTGTCCTGCAATAGCGTTAGCTCGGCTCCGGGTATCCTCTCCTCCAGTATCTCACTGTTTTTAAAGGGTATGATCTGATCGGATGTGCCGCTGATTATCATGGTGGGCGACTTGATATTGGGGAGCCTTTCCCAGGTATCGAACTTGGATACCGCCTCCGCCTGCCTGACAAATACGTATGTCGGCGTAGGATATTGCGTAGTTACCTCATGGTAATACTTTAAAGCTTCGGGGTTGGACTCGATGAATTCATCCGAGCATAAAAAGCGGAATATCTCACGGGACCTTTGATCGGGTGTCATGTTTATTAAATAGTTATAGTCGAAAAGTATTTTTGCGCCTTCCGGAGTGGGTGGAACAGAGTGCGGTCCTCCGCACATAGTGCAACCCAGGACTAAATTCACTAACCTGTCGGCATGATTCAGCGCAAATTCCTGGGCTATCATGCCTCCCATCGAGACACCGAATACACTGGCCCTTTTGATCGTTAGCGCATCCAGCACCTTGCAGACGTCATCGGCCATCTCAGCTGCGGTGACCGGTGCATCCGGCTTATCGCTTCTGCCCACGCCGCGGTTATCGATCAGAATCACCTGATACTGAAGCTTGGCGAATTCTGCGGGCAGCGTCCCCCAGTGCAAAAGATGATGGCCATAGCCCTGAATCAAGACCAATGGGTCACCCTGCCCCACGACTTCATAGTATATTTCTACACCGCCCGCATCGGCGAATGGCATAACTATCCTCCTTCTTTCTCTATGGAATTTAAGCCGGTTTTCTCGCGTTTTTCTTTTAAAGCATTTAATTATACACATTATAGCCATGAAATTGCATTGGACCATCCAAACGCCGCCTTCCATGTTGACAACCATATTTCGATATATTAAGATATATCTTGTTATATTTTAATATATCTTTTGGAGGGATTGCTATGCACGGACACAAATTTGGACACGGCCCCTGGATGGGCAGGATGTTCCGCAAAGGCGATTTCAAATATGTGATACTCGATATGCTCAAGGATAAGCCCCGCCATGGCTACGAGATAATCCGCGAACTGGAGGGGCAATTCGGGGGGTTATACGTCCCCAGCGCAGGGATAGTTTATCCTACGCTTCAATATCTTGACGAGCTCGGGTATGTTTCGGCCGCCGAGCAGGACGGCAAAAAAGTGTATACGATCACCGATGAAGGACGAAAGTTTTTGGATACTCAAAAAGATACTGTTGACGGCATAAGAGACCATATAAAGCACTGTGGGTTTTCAAGATCGCATCATGAATTCCACGACCTGATGCACGATATAGGCCGGATAACCAGGTTATGCGCCGGCAGCGGGTGGGCGGCTACGCCGGATGACCTGAAAAAGATCCGCAAAATCGTCGATGATACATACGAAGATATCGACAAGATTTTGAAAAGGTAGCGTCAATTTTGCAAACCCTTCATGCTGCTTTATAATCACACTAGATAATTTAAGGCAAGTATTATTGTGCCTGATTAAAGAGTGAGGTGCATATGGGTGGAAAAAAGCGGCATCCGGCGTTTATAGCTTTGGCTCTTATTGGACTGGCGCTTATTTATATGGGCTGCGCGGGCGCCAGCCCCTCGGATCTGCAGCATCAAGCCCCTCCCGTGGCACCCATGCCCCTCTTCACTTTTGACCCTATTTCAGTCACACCCCTGCCTGTTGTAGTGGGCCAGCCTTTCACCATCACCATGCCCATAGGCAATACGGGGACGGTAACGGGAATCTATAGTGCCGACCTTTATATCAACGGCTCAAAAGTAGATAACCAGAGCGTGTCTGTCGCTCCCGGAGGAAGCGGCAAAGCCGTCTTTCAGACCACTGCGCATGATCCCGGCCTGGCTACAATTAAAATCGGATCGCAGACCATCCAGGTAAGCGTTATGGAAAACCGAGTCCCGATTACGCTTAAATTGGATACGGGACAGGTCGATGGATGCGATACCCTGGTCGGAAGTACATCAGATGCCGCCAATGTCATTCAGTCACCCGACGCATATATGATTAAGCTTACGGCGCCTGAGGGTGGTGCCGTAGTCAATGCCCTGGAAGTATTCGGTTCTATCAAAAGCAGCACCTACGATTACAATAACAGTAATATATGGGGACCGGGCACATGGGTGTACGGTTGGGATATAGCCTCCTTCGAGCCGGTCAACCCCCAATTCACAGTAAATATTTACGATGCACATAAAACCAGGCTGTATACCGGCAGCTTCCCCAGGGGTTTGTTTACCTATGCGCCGGGGTGGGTAACCATTACTATTCCGGATACGCCGATAAACGGCGATTTTTACGTTGAAGTGCTCCCATATAACCTCCCCAAACTTAGCTCTATGGGCTTTGGAGGCTGGGACAACTGGGGCAGGTATGTTATGCATACCTGGTACGATCAGATATGCCTCGGTTATGAGAAGGTCATTGACGTGCAATCATGGGTCTCGTACCAGGGCAGCGTCATGCCTGGGCGCTACCTCTCTTACAACTGGTTGATCCATGCCGACGGCTATCAGACGCAATGATGACTTCCTCCCAATTGCCCAACCTGCACTTTACCGGTATAATTGCTGCCAGTCTGTAATTCATTTCATTGGAGATTCAACATGGCTTCCCGGGTATTACTCTTTATCAGATATACAGTCGTCTTCGTTGGCATATTCGCCGCCTATTTCTTCTATTTTAACTGGCATGATGCACGCCCTGCATCAGAAATTGTGCTGTTGACCTGCGTGGGCATCAACGGGTTGCTGGCCTTCCTTGCCCATACCATCTTACATAAATCCGACGCTGAAAGGCTGGGAATGGAGACTGCCAACCCGGGCTTTCAGTATGAGGTAGGTTTTGCCAACCTGGCATTTGGAGCAACCGCCATAGTGGCCTTTCTGGGGCATTGGGGAGTAATTGCTAACACCGTCCTGATACTCGGTTTTTCGCTGTATATACTGCAGGCTGTAATATTGCATCTCTTCCGATTCATTTCCGGCGAAAAAAGAGGCGCCGGTTATTTTGGGGGCTCCATCCTGGCAAGCGGGTTGTATGCCGCTAATATGATTTTCTTCGCTATCGCGGCTATGCAACAGGAGCATTTGGCGCCGTTTTAAACCGGCATTATTTTATTTACTTTGCCCCTGTTTTATGGTATAAAACACCTTAAGAAAGCGTAGATGCAATTTGGCTCATACTCATTGGAAAATCCTACCCGAATCAGATAAACCCCTGGCCTACAAAGGCGTAGACGCGCTCGTTGCCAGGCTACTTTATAACAGGGGTGTGCTCAATTCCTCAGACGCAGAGACCTTCCTTAAGGCCGACAAACGCCTTTCCATCGACCCTTTTACTATCCCGGATATGCATCCCGCCGTGAGCCGAGTTTATAAAGCCCTTATGTCCGGCGAAAAAATAGCCGTCTATGGGGATTTCGATGCCGACGGCATAACCGCCACGGCATTGCTGGTGCAGGGCCTGAGTGCGCTGGGAGCCGACGTAGTACCCTATATACCGCACCGCCTGCATGAGGGCTACGGCTTAAAAATAGGGGCTCTGGAGAAGCTGCGCAAACAGGGTGTCACCCTTGTTATCACGGTCGACACGGGAATCACGGCCTTTGAAGAGATCGAGAAATCGCACAAGATGGGGCTGGAGATCCTGGTTACCGACCACCATGTGCCGCTGCAGGAGCTGCCTTCGGCCAAGATCATAGTCAATCCCAAGCGCTCCGATCCTGCCACTTCATTTATTGATTTTGCCGGTGTGGGTGTGGCCTTCAAGCTTTTACAAGCCCTTCTCTCCGGAACCAGCCGTGAAGATTTGCTGAACAGCTCCCTGGAACTGGTTACCCTCGGCACCATCACCGACATGTCCCCTTTGTTAAGCGAAAATCGCTACCTTGTTAAATCCGGATTGCAGCTTCTCAATAAGACAAAGCGTGTTGGCCTGGTGGAATTGATGAACTGCGCGGGTATCGATAAGAGCAAGCTGACCACCGAAACAATTTCCTTTCAAATAGGGCCGCGTTTAAATTCGGCCGGACGCCTGGACGATGCCGGTACCAGCTATCAGCTGCTCGTGACGCAGGACCGGTCGCAGGCTAACGCACTGGCCAGGGAACTGGAGGAAAAGAATAAAGAGCGGCAGCGCATTGTTGCCGAGACTTATGATAAGGTACGCCGGCAGATTGTAGATGATGGCGTTGACAGGCCGATACTGTGGGCCAGCGATGCCGATTACCAGTCGGGAGTGATGGGGCTGGTGGCCGGCAAGCTGACAGACGAATTTTACAGGCCTGTGATATTGATAAAGATAGGTTCGGAAACCTGCCGTGGCAGCGGTCGCAGCATCCCCGAATTCGATCTCATGGCTGCCCTCAAATCCTGCCACCACCTGCTCACCAGGTATGGGGGACACGCCCGGGCGGCGGGTTTTAACCTCCCTACACGTGATCTGCAGCAGGTCCAGAAAAGGCTGCGTATGCTGGCCGAGGAACAGTTGACCGGCCTGGACCTGCGACCGCACATCAATATCGATGCCGAAGTGCCGCTATCAGCCTTTTCCAGGGGAGTATTCGACGATATACGTCATCTGGAACCCTTCGGGATTGACAACCCTGCGCCCGTATTCCTGAGCCGCAAGGTAGAGGTCGTGGAGCAGAAGCTGGTCGGCAGCCAGAACGACCACATCAAATTGAAGCTCAAGCAGGACGGCATAGTCTGGGATACCATGGGCTTCCGGCTGGGAAGTTATGTAGGAGAGCTGGCCAGGCATATCGACATAGTCTATTCGGTAGAAGTCGACAATTTTAACGGCAAGGGACAGCTACGGCTCAATCTTCTGGATTTTTCACGCTCGTATTAGGCTGTTCGACGGCTGCAGACTGTCCGGTCGATTTGTATCTAACTGCCCTCACAATGAAGATAATCAGCGCTATCGGAACCATTAAAATATCCACGATCTGCGCCTGGGGCAGCCCGAAAAGGAAGGGCTCTCCCTCCCGGAAAAAGTGAATTACAAAATCACCGACGCCGAAAACTACAAAATAGAGCATGAAAAGCTGGCCCTGCGGCTTCAACCTTTTGCGCAATAACCATAGAATACCGAATCCGATAAGATTCCAGATCAGGTGAAAAAGCTGCGTGGGGTAGATGGGAACGCCCTGCGGTGCATAGCTGTTGGGGCTAGTATAAGTAACCGCAAAAGGCAGGTCACACGCGTCACCGTAACAGCAGCCGTTGATCAGGCATCCCACCCTTCCTATGGCCTGAGCCAGGATTGCTCCGGGAACTATTATGTCACCCAGTTGCCACAGGGATATTCTCTTTATCAGCACATAGATTCCTATGGCTATAAGCCCCCCCAGCATTGCGCCCCACACGGCCAGTCCGGCGAAGTTCAATAGCTCTGCGGGGTGGAGCATATAATAGTTCCACTGGTCTATAATGTGCAGCAGCCTGGCGCCCACTATGCCGCCGACGACTGCCCACAGGGCGACATCCCAGATCACATCCTGAGAGAAGCCCTTTCTTTTGGCTTCCAGCAGGGAGACTACGATGGCGGCAACCACGGCCAGTACGATCATAACACCGTACCACCTGATCTCCAGTGTGCCTATGGTCAGAAGTACCGGATTCCAATTTATATTCCACATTTTTTACACTACCTTACTAAAAATAGCTTCGACGAACAGCCTGGCGTCGAAAGGAGCGATATCGTCGATCTTTTCGCCTGTTCCGATATATTTAATAGGTATCTGAAGCTCATTGCAAATCGCAAATACGATGCCGCCTTTGGCCGTCCCGTCCAGTTTTGTCAAGAAGATACCCGTAACATCGGTGGCCTCGGTAAAACTGCGTGCCTGCGACAGCCCGTTTTGGCCGGTGGTGGCATCTATAACCAGCAACACCTCCATATCCGTCTGATATTTGGCGGCTACCTTTTTGATTTTTTTTAACTCATCCATGAGATTATGCTTGGTCTGAAGCCTCCCGGCCGTATCTATTATAACGGAGCCCGCCTGGCGGCTGCGCGCCGCCTCCAGGGCATCAAAGACCACGGCACCCGGATCGGCGCCCGGCTGGTGGGCAATAACATCTACGCCTATCCTTTCCCCCCACATCTTTAGCTGGTCTGCTGCAGCCGCACGGAATGTATCTGCGGCTCCCAGAAGGACTTTCTCCCCACTATTTTTGTACTCATTAGCCAGTTTGGCGATACTGGTGGTCTTGCCTGTCCCGTTAACGCCCACCACCAGGATTATTTTCATACTATGGGTGGGATTTGTTGTCGTTGCCTTCGGCGCAACATTCAAGAGCAGCTTCATTTCCGTTTTCAAAGCATCCCGGATCTGGCTGCTTTCCGTCAGCTTTTCATTTTTAACGCGTTTCCTGACCTCCGTAAGCACCCTGTCGGTAGTCTCGACTCCAACATCGGCCGTTATGAGCAACTCCTCCAGCTCGATCCACGTGGAATCCTCGATTCTGGACCTGCTGAAAAGATCGGCGATCCTGCCGAAAATTCCTTCACGGCTACGTCTTACGCCGCGTTCTGTACGTTCGAATAAGTCCGCCATCTAAATACCGTTTAACTCTGGAATTGTATTCCATTGACGGCGCTATGGGCAAATAGCGGTTGGCTTATCTTGCCTGTATCGGAATTGTGGACAGCACATGAAAGGTGTGAAAGCTATTTGGTTTCAACCACCTTCTGGTAACCTTTGAGCATCTCGGTCTTGATAATCTTGCGGACCGTCTCCCGCATCTGGGGGTCCTGTATCATCTTAATCATCTGCCCGCTGAACTCAAGATACCTGGTGTCGTTCTGCGGGAAATCGAACATACCGTGCGCTTCATAAAAACGGAAATCGGCATCGAAAGGAAAGCGCAACCTTGACCAGACCTGATCGCGCAATAGTTTATGCCCGCCCACTCCCAGGAAGGTGCTGGGCCTGATGTATTTTTGTTGAGAGTAATCCACGCATTTTGCGGCGAAATCATCCAGCAGGGCGTCAACCGTGTGTGCATCCCCGCTCTCATCGGTTACTACGCCGGCCAGGTTGGCCTCGGATATCTCGGCCTGCGCCAGCATTATCTCCTGTAAATTGGCCAGTTGCGAGAGCGGGCCCGATACAATATACCCGACCTGCTTGCCTATCCGTGTCGGTATGTGGCTGTTGAAAAAGCTCCTGTCCCAGAACATTTTAATCCTGGAAGATAGAAAACGGTCCTTTATGGCCCCGGCGAATACGGTTACATCCGAATCGCGTCCCGAGTTGAAGAATTCCATGAAGCCGTCCTTATCCCTGTAAACGCAGACGTTGTCGAAGGCGCACTGCAAGCATCCCAGACAACCGCCCTTCATGTCGATATCTCGAAGGTTGAAAACCTCGATGTCCTGCTTAAATGCCTTGCTGAACCTGTCAACCATACTTGCCACGTTGGATTTTTCATCCATATCGGCCAGCACCCTGATTTTAATTCCGCCCGTATCTATCGGGTTGGCAGCCTTGCCCGGCTTATAGACGAAGGAATCGCATTTCAAAGGGGCATAGCTTTTATTCGTGGGGGCCTGATTCTGAATAGCCTGCAGAAAATCCCCGGCCCATTTAATCAGTATCCTGCGTTTATCGTCGGTAAAAATATCGTCCATATCGGCCGGGAAGGACTCAACAAATTTCATCCCCAGATCGTCGCAAATGCCGTGTATATAGTTATGCGCAGTATGGTCGAAGAAATGAATGGAGGTGGTCAGCGCACAGGTGTATTTGCCCTCGAAGGAGTTGGTAACGCCCCGCTCGAAGACCAGCTCAATGAACCTTTTATATTGAGAGGCTACCAGGAAGACATACAATGGGAAGGCCCATATCACCCCGTCCGACCTTTTCACTACTTCTATGACCTGCAGGAACTCCTGCTTATTCTTTTCCAGCTTCAAAATGTCGTGCGCAACGTTGATAATTTCAAACTCATGCTCCAGAAACTTTTTCTGGACGAACTTTATATACTGGACGGTGACGCTTAGTTCACCCTTGGGACTTCCATTAAGAACCGCTATCTTCACAGGTTTATCCTCCTGCTAAAAAATCGATGGAAGCGAGACTGGCCCGCTTCCATCAAGCATATCACAAAGATATTTTGCGTACAAACTATTGTTAAGGGACCACTACAGTGCTCGTCTGGGCCACCGTATTCCCGCCGTTGCTGGCCATCAAAGTAAAGATGGTTGTAGTGACCGGGTATACCTTTTGCGTCCCGTTGGGTACCTGCGATTCCGTGTAAAGGGCTACTTTGGTCATATCCCCCATGCTATAAAGCATACTTTCGTCCTGCCTTGTTCAGACCATTGGTAATAATGGCAGGAATATGGTATTTATGCCATAATTCCCGCGGGGGAAAAGCCGATGGTTACTATCAGGCGGGCTCTGCCGGACGATTTAGAGTCCATAACCGCAATATATAATGAAACAATACTAAATACGACGGCAACCTTTGATACGGAGCCGAAAAGTGCTGAGGAACAAAATACCTGGCTTGCCGGGCACAACTCTCAGTACCCGGTGCTGGTGGCAGAACAGGATGGCCGTGTGGTTGGCTGGGCATCACTTTCAAAGTGGTCCGACAGGTGCGCTTACAGCGGCACCGCGGAGATCTCTCTTTATATAGCATCGGGCCAGCGGGGCAGGGGCGTAGGCCGGAAATTATTTGAGGCCATCCTGCTTGAAGGACAAAAAGGGAAGCTGCATACTGTAATAGCCAGGATAGTGGAGGGCAACCTGCCCAGTATACACCTGTGCGGATCGGCCGGCTTTATACAAATCGGGATCATGAAAGAGGTCGGCCACAAATTCGGCCGTCTTTTAGACGTGATCCTAATGCAGAAAATTTATCCTGACCGAGGTTAGTCCCGTCATCCAAGCTATTACGGGCATCAGGGGCCGCTTTACCTTGTTTTACTGCGTTGGGCCATCTGGTCGCCATCGTGGCCATGCTTGGTTTCCAGCACCCTGAGCCGACCGTTTTCGCCTGTGACGACAACGCCGAAGGTCTCCAGCAGCACTTCGGGAGTCATGACCTCCTGCGGCGGGCCTAGTGCCACCACGCGGCGGGCCAGGAGCATCACCTGGTTGCAGAGATTTGCCTCTTCCTGGATGTCGTGGGTGGCCAGTATGACGGAAGCCCCGCGGCAGATCTCCTCGTTAATGGCCTGCAGGTAGAGGTCCCGGCCTGCGGCGTCCAGGCCGGCCGTCGGCTCATCCAGCACCAGCAAATCGGCCTGGTGCGCCAGGACCTGCGCCAGGTAAGTGCGCTGCTGCTGGCCGCCGGAGAGAAATCTAAGCGGCGTGTTGGCCAGGTGCTCGATGCCCATAGTACGCATGGCCCGGAAGATGATGTTATCGTCTTTCTCGCCCATCCGTCCCAGTAGGCCGTTCTGAGGAAAGCGACCCATGCGTACGACGTCCCAGGCCCGCAGGGGCAGAATAAACCCTGAATTGTGAAACTGGCCCAGGTAGGCAATCCGGCGGGTATTGCTGCCGGGCGTCATCCCGAATACAGACAAGTCGCCCTTTATCGGAGGAAGCAGGCCGACGATCGTCCGCAGCAGCGTGGATTTCCCCGAGCCGTTGGTGCCGATCAGGCCGATCGCCTGACCCCTCACCACCTCGAAATCGACGTCAGGTACGATAACCTCGCTGTCATAGCCTATGCTCAGGCGCCTGGCCAGAACGCACGGCTCCTCATTTTCGAATGAGAGGTTCCCAGCAGTATTATCCATTAAGCTCATTATCTTTCTATCTTCTCTTCATGTGCAGGCGTGCGGAAGCTTATTACACCCTCTTTGTGGATATTCTGCGCAATGAAAACGACAAAGAAGATTATCACGGCCACCATTATTATTGCAGGGCCCGCAGCAAGGTTGAAGTAGTAGCTGATCAGCAACCCCAGATACATGGACAGCGCTCCAAAGGCCACGGCCCAGGCTATCATGACCTCTACTCGCCTGGCAAGCAGCGCAGCCGCACCGGCCGGCGCAATCAGCAGGCCGAAGACCAGCAGTGTGCCCACCGTCTGGAAGGACACTATTATCGTAGTGGCAATCATGAAAAGCATGATATTGTGGTACAGCCTGGAGGAGAAACCCGCCACTTGCGCTTGCTCCGGGTCGAAGCTGAGCAGCAGAAACGGACGGTAGCAGATGATTGCCGTGGCGATGACTATAACTGTGGCTGCCAGTTGAACGAAGATAGCGGCGCTGCCGATGCCGAGGATCTCGCCGAACAGTATGCGCGTCAAATCACCGCTGAAAGAGCTAGAGCGCGACACCATTATCACACCCAGCGACAGCATACCGATAAACAGCAGTCCGATGGCGGTATCGGAGGACAGGCGTGACTTCTGCGTGATCAGGCTGATGCCCCCGATCATGAGGATAGCGCCGATGGCCGCGCCCAGGATGCCCGGAAAACCCACCAGAAAGGCCAGCGCGATGCCAGGCAGGACGCCGTGGGACAGCGCATCTCCGATGAAGGCCAGCCCCCGCAGGATGACGAACGTGCCTGCTACAGCACAGGCGATGGATACGAGCACACCTGCGATCAGCGCCTGCAGCATGAACCCGTTGGCTGAGAACGGTGTAATCAATACATCCATAGCTTCAGCCTTACCTCAACGCGTCCGAGATAGTACTTGCCATATCCTTCATGAATGTAAAATAGGAGCGATCTGGCGGCAGCGCGTGCGTGGTGAGCTGCACCACCTTCACGCCCGTTTCCTCTCCTATAGCCTTTGCCACCGCCGGCGAGGTCCCAAGTTCGGTAAATATCGCCTTGACGTGGTTGTCCTCGATGGCCTGTTTGAGCGCCGCCAGGTCCGCCGCCGAGACCTCCGCCTGGCTTGACAGGCTGGGCACTATTACACCCACGAGCTTGAAGCCGTAGCGCTGGGCAAAGTAACCCATGGACTCGTGTCCGGTAACCAGATTGCGGTCCTGCTGGGGTATGACGGACAGGGTATCGGCCACCTGGTTATTCAAGGCGTCCAGCCGGCTCTCCAGGTCTGCGGCCCGGTCCGCTACATCGAGGCTGAAATCGGAGGCCAGCTCGATGGAGAGAGCAGCTACTACACTTTTCATAGCCAGCGGATCCATCCAGAGGTGAGGGTCGGGCGCCCCGATTGCCTGGTCCGGGTCGCCGGATGGAATACCTTCACCCGGGCCGACATGTCTGATGGAAATATAATCTGAGGCGGTAAAAAACTTGACTCCGTTGCTTCTGGCCGTCGCTAGCGTCTTCTCCATCCCACCCTCCAGGCCAAGGCCGTTCTGGACCACCAGGTCGGCGTTATTTATCTTCTCTATATCCCGTGCGGACGGCTCCCATTCATGAGGATCGAGCCCGTTGGGAATTGAGATAACGACATCGGCCTTCTCATCAACCAGGTCTGTAACTACGGACCCCAGAATGGCATAGGTGACTACGATCGTTTTCTGGGCTTTCACCACCTTGCCGGCCGGCACACAGGAGACGCCAAAGACTAACGATAATAAGACGGCCATTGCGATCGACATCGTGAGATTTCTTTTCATAGCTTCTCTTTTTTATGACTCATCCCCTGCGCGTGCGGGTCTCTTTTTTTCGGCCTGACATTCCGGGCAGCGGCCCAGGAATTCCAGCAGGTGCCTGTCGATGCTGAAGCCGGTCTCCTTTGTGACCCTTTGTTCCAGATCATCCAGTTCGCAGTCGCTGAAATCGACCACTTTGTCACATCCCTTGCAGATCAGGTGGTGGTGATGGCCGCCGGGCCTTTTCAGGTAGCTGCGACATGTATCTCCGATATGCACCTCGCAGAGCATCCCGCTACGCTCAAGCATATCCAGCGCCCTGTAAACCGTGACCAGCCCGATAGATCGGTGTTTGGCCTTTAATTTACTGTAAATATCGGCGGGGGTGAGATGCTCCTGGCTCTGGCTGATAACCTCTATAATGGCCCGCCTCTGAGGGGTAAGTTTAAAACCCTTCCTCTTCAGCTCAGCCGCAATAAGTTTGCCTGTCACGTGATTTGTAGCCTAATTGAAAATGATTTTCATCTATTATCGTAACAATGTGCAGCATGGTTGTCAATCCAGATCTGTAAAACGGTCTGCGCCATATAGGGCAAGCGTAAAGCTACTTTAATTCCAGCCCTATCTTAAACGCTTTGCCGACCTCTTCCCCCAATCCCTGGTAAACGTTGGCGGGCAGAGTGGTCCAGATCAGAGGCATGATCTTTTTCACGTCGGGGTTCTGGCCGGAAAAACAGTTGCCCGATACGTACACCTCTTCTATCTTGCCCAGCACCAGCACGTGGCTGCCCAGGTCCAGGGTATGCTCGATTTTGCACTCCAAATTCACCGGGCACTGGTGCACCATGGGCGCTGTTTCCAACTTGCCGTAAAATACGTTAAACCCACAGACCTTCACCTTATCAACTTTAGCCCCGCTGACTATTCCGCAGTAATCAACCTCTTTGGCCTGATGTATGGAAGGCACATTGACGGAGAAGGTGCCGTTCTCGTTCATCCCTTTGAGCGTATAGCGCACGTGCCTTATGGCTACGGATATCATGGGCGGCTCGCTGCAGGCGATACCCGCCCAGGCCACGGTCATAAAATTGGCTTTGCCTTCAACGTTAGCGCCGACCAGCAGCGCCGGCGTGGGATAGACCAGGGTTTGAGGCCCCATTTTGACCTTTTCCATTCGTACTCACTCCTTCAATTCAGGCGCCCTATTTATTTCTCCAGTATTTCTTTCATAGGCGTCCAGTAATAGTCGATCCAGCCCTGCTTGATATCCTCGTAAAATTCCTCCGGCACCCCGCTCTGCGTGAATGTCAGCCTGGTCGCGCCCTCCACTTTCTTGAGCGCAAACGTCGCCTTTGAGTAATGCCCTTTGGGCCAGTCGCTATAGCGCCAGGTCTGAACGATCTTTTCATCCGGCACCAGCTCGAGATTCACGCCTTCGATGTAATCGCCCACTGTGAACTTCCCGCCTACGCTGCGGCTGATTTTGGCCTGGTCGCCGGCCAGCACGGTATGCTTTTTAGAATCCATCAACAATTCGTAAACCGCATGCGGGCTGGCCTTGAACGTCGCCTGTTGTTTTATCTGCCTCGTCTCCATCTCAACCCCCTTTTTACATATGTTTCAAGAATTCTAGCATAAAAAACACTTGGGTCGAATTAACTTGATCCTCTCCTCCGTAAATTAGTCGATTGTATAATTAGGGTCTTCCGGTTAATATGAAGGAGGACTCAAACATGACCTATCGCAAGAGGTGATGGCACACTTGCAAATACACTCTGTGCTCTGACCCGCCAACAGGTGGCTACCGATGCCGTACACAAGCTTACACTAAAGCTCTAGAGGATAAGATATGCCGAGAAAAGCGATTAAAAAGAAAGAGAAAACCGGCGGGGAAATTGACTTATTCGCCGCAAATAACCTGGGCGGGGCGGCGGCACTACTTGAGTTGAACTGGCAGTTTCGTGCTTCGCGGGCCCTTATGACGGCGCACCAGCTTGGATTTTTCCGGGCGCTGAAGAAGACAAAGAATTCGGCGGAGGTGGCCAGGGAGTGCGGTACACATCCTCGGATGACGGAAAAACTGCTGACGGTCTGCTGCGCGCTGGGCGTCCTGAAACGTGACGGTGACCTTTTTTCTCTGACCGGGCTGGCCGCTGACCTGTTTTTGCCGGAAAGCCCCCGCTATGCTGGCGGCACGCTCGACCACAACGAGATGCTCTGGTGGGCCAGCACCGGGCTTCCCGACTGGGTCAGGACGGGAAAACGAGATTCGGCGCCACCGCCGCCAGAATACTTCAGGCAGCACACCCTCGACCACTGGATCTGGGCCATGCACGGGATCGCCGCCAACGGCCTGGCGCAATGGGTGGCCAGGCAGGTCGACCTTACCGGCCGCATGTCTCTGCTGGATGTAGCCGGAGGGCCGGGCACATACAGCATCGCCCTATGCCAGCGTTTCCCCGGGTTAAAGGCCATAGTCTGGGATCTGCCGGAGACGCTCGTCATAGCCAGGCAGGTGATCAAGCAGTTCGGCATTCATGACCGTATCAAAGTGAAGGAAGGCGACTTTAACAAAGACGAGTTTGGCACGGGCTATGACTGCCTCCTCATGTCCAATATACTGCACGGGCGGGGCAGCCAGGCTGAAAAACTGCTGAACATGGCAAAGCGGGCTTTAGAGCCTGGCGGGCTCCTCATTGTTCACGATTTCCTCATGGATAACGACAGGTGCGGGCCATTGCCTGCTACGCTATTCAACCTCTGGCTCGGGGCTTACACGGTAGAGGAGATTATTGAGGTCATCCGCTCCTCCGGCTTTAAAGATGTGTCCCTGATTGCGTCTAACACGCAGCGTGGCAGCGGGCTCGTCACGGCCTCCCGGCCATGAGGGTAATCAAAGCGTCATTGCGGGCGCAGCGAAGCAATCTAATGGCCCACTGCCCCAAGCGATGATTATACCGGTATAGCAGGTGTGTCCACCTCTTGTAGCTTAGATTTTATCAATTCAACCATCCCTTCCGCCGCCAGCCTGAGTTCATTCTCAGATAGCGTGATGGACTCTCTCCACCTGATATAAGGGGATGTCTCTGATAGACATTTAAGATTACCCGAGTGGTCGCAGTCTCCCCATATCGGACAAGGAAGATAGGGTTTTGCTTGCCGGGTATACTCACAGCCAGGGCACATTCCCCACATCTTGCCGTATTTGTTCCAGCCTTCCCACTTGCACATGTTCCTCTCGCCTGTAGTTTGTAGCCACTCCCAGAGTTCCAGCCAGATTTCGAGGGTTTTGCGCTTTGTTAACTGCATCTTGTCACCTCACTTCACGAACACATCCAAACGATGACTTATGCATCATTATACCAGCACAGTCAATCGTAAATATTGGTACAATTCGGTCCAGGAGTGACCTAAGTACTATTAAAATGTGACTAATTGGCTATTTATATTACGATCGGGGACAGTATAATTGGATCGTGGGATAAAACATGAAAATTAAAGCGCAATTTATCAAAATGGCATTCACAATGTTGCTATCCTTTGTTGTCTTGTCATCCTCCTTTTTCCCATCGCAAATTGTGAACGCTGCAAATGTAACCGTCACATTGTATATGTATATGTATACGTATGACAGCAGCACAAGTGGTCAGGTGCTTTCTGGCGTGCTGGTGACTGGCAAGGACGGTAACGGGGCTTCTTTTTCACAGACGACAGATGCCAGCGGTTGTGTGAGCATCACAGGAGCAACGGGCGCTTGGACTTTCACAGCATCCATGTATGGCTATCAGACCAGCGTCTGGGCGACCGGCATCTCTTCTTCAACTACACTTCAAGGTTTTCTGATTCCATCGGTGCAACCGGGCCCATAGACGAACAGCATCACTTCATCAACCACGTTTCAAAGATTTCTAATTCCGAATGCCCCACCATCCCCTCCTTTCCTATCCGTCTAATGCTGCAATTGTCTACCTAGACCGAATAGAACCTAATATTTAAAGCCATTGCGTAGGAAACTATCAGGATGGATAAGGGAAAATGAAGCTAAACCAACCAAGAGTTAACTTGACCCTTTTATAGATGCATTTGTGCGATGGGTAAAGGGAATGAGAGTGCCACCCACAACAGATATTGAGGCGAGGGTGGGTGACCTAGAGCGTGCAGTTATTAATTTGAGCAACAGGATTCAGGCAATAGAAGCAACTGTTAACCAGATAGCAAAGGATATTCAGAGTAAGAACATTAACCCGTAGGTTTTACACCTTTGCCACTTCCCACGCAATACCCCAGGAACCATCTTCATGTTGAAATAGTTTGCCACGTTGATATCCAACTTGTGCAGTATCCTTATCCAACCGTTGCTGTGCCTCCAATTTGCTATTGTCTATCTGTTTTAAAGCCAAAGCTTTTCCTTGGTCACCGCTTTGTCCGATGATTTTATCTTTGATGGGATCAATAATTATTTTGTTTTTATCCCAGTCTATCTCTTTGATTCTATCAATAAGAGATAACAATTTAGATTTGAAAATCAAAGCTATTACTACGACAATAATAGGCCAAATCAAATCCTTAATAAGAGACTCCCAAAACGTTAGCTGATCCATAATCATACCTCCCACACGATGATTATACTAGTATACCAGATAGGTCAATACTATGTTATACTATTCATCCTTAGCAATAGGCATATTGAGGAGGGGGTTGTATGTTCATGTATCGAAAGTATCTCATAATCTTGGTTGTAGCAATGTTCTTGATACCAGTGGGTTGCAGTAACGCATCATCAGCGAGTTCACCAAAGGCCGAAGTAAAAGTAGTTCAACCAGTTTTTCAAGTTGTCAACCTGTCCGTAGAACCTGATGTGATTTATTTGGGTGATAATTTAACCGCATATGTAAGTATTGTTGAGGCAAACAAATTAGTCGGTGGCACGTATACTGCGGTAATAAAAATTGATAATGAAATAGTTTATCAACAGAATGTTGATATTCCAGAAGGAGGGGCTAAAGACGTAATTTTTACCATTCCGGTAAATGATCTCGGTCAACACGAGATATCTATCGGAGATCAAACCGCCAAATTTATGGTAAAGGGGTTCGATACAAAGAACCCTGTAACAATACAGTATGATCATCTTGGCAATGGAATCCCAAATTTTATGTATAACGGCCTTTTCGCATATGGCGACTGGGGACAAATGGTAGAATTTACAGCACCCGCATACCCTTTTCAAATAACTGCAATCTATATGAGTGCTGGTGCTACTGCGAAAGGGAATGGTACGCTGGAGGACAAATTCTTTACCGTAAATATATGGGATTTCTATAGCGGTAATCACATATGGTCTAAAGACTATCCCTGGACATTATATGGAGTAAGCGGAAGCCCCACAGCAAAAAAGGTACAAATACCGGAAGTTGTAGTCCAAAGAGATTTTAACGTCGAGGTAGTAACCCATAGTGATCCGCCGATGCCGATGCCAGTGCCTGGTGCAACTATAAGCACAACGATGGTTGGAGACACTTCGATGATGGTACTTGATTATGAAAGTACTCAAGAATTTACGAGATCATCCTATTCCTATAATGGTAAACCAAGCCCTAATCCAATATTTAAAGGGAACTGGGTTATAAGGGCAATCGGTTACCCGCCTAATCAATAGGCAATACTATTGAGACCATCGCAAGTATCCGTTTCTTTGCTGATCCTTTATGTCTAGCGATTTGCAATGTAGTGGTTAGCTCTCCAAGAGAATATACCACCAAGGGCAGACAAGATAATATCAATGACACCCAAAACAATCCACAATAGGTTAGAAGGGCGAAGAACGAAGGTAAGTAGAATGCCTGTGATGAATAAAGCTATGGCGCATATTCCAAACATAATATTGCTGTTACTTGATGCATGTATCTTTGCCAGTTGTTCATCCATATCCATTTCTTTATACCTCCAAAAACAGAAGCATTATAAGAAGACATAATCACAAAATCAACCATGAGTTAACTTGACCGATATTTGGGTCAAGTTAACTCTTAGTTGGTTTAGTCTCATTTGAGCTTATCCATCCTTATACTTACTATTGATGATGGAATAATCCGGCGTGGTTTAGGTGCTGGCTTCGGTGCAGATTGCCTATGTTGCTTTAGCCTTTGCTTTGGCCTTTGTTTTGGTTTTGGCCTCTGCTGCACTCGGCGGTTGTATTCGTTCATGCTGATTATCCTTTGACGCTCTTTCGCTAAGTCCCAAGGGGTCATGGATTCAGTTTGGATTTCAGGTATATATGGCTCAGATTTAACCTCATTTTTACGGTCAAAACCACGTACTATGTCTTCCCAATTTGAAAACGGCATTTGAACGTGCATATGCTTGACCGGAGATTCGTTGTTAAATTCTTCACTGTCCTTGAAAAAGTTGTAATGAATCAGCCAGCCTTCCGTAAGTATCCTGGCAGTATCAATATCATGGAAGTGGTGAATTGCGTGCGTCCTCTGTTTTAGAATCCCATGAAACCGCTCTATCAGGCTCGTACTGCGGATATTGGTGAAGGGTTTACCTGTATATGCTCTGACATCCCCAAAGTGGCAAGGTCAACGCCATCAGGGTAGGCTGGGAGCTTGTCGGTAATTATCACACGGGGAGCTTTGCCAACCCGCTTTATGGCCTGCTCAAATAATATTTGGGCATCTTTTGTATATCTCCCTTCTGAAATGTGCGAAGCTAATAGATACCTCGTCTTCGTATCTATAATGTCCCAAAACCAAACCTTGTGCCCGCCAATTTCGAGTGCGGTTTCATCTGCTATCCAAACGTCACCAACTTTAGGCGTAAAGTCCTTTGCTTCTCTGATGGCTTCTTCGGTGAAGCGCACGATCCACTTGTAAATGGCTGGTTCGGATACATCATCGTGAAAATCTTGTCTTAACCTGTTTTGTATAGCGTCTAGTGGCTCACCGCCATAGTAACCGTTTAAGGCCGATGCTATTTCAGGGATGGACGTTTTCATCTTGGGGAACGTATCTTTGCCAGTGACCTTGTGGTTACACTTCTTGCATAAGTAATATTGCGTATCCCCATCCTTGCCATATTTAACAAGATCGGGAGACCCGCAATTTTTACAGGTTATTTCCGTACCTTCAAAATAAGCCATTATTCTAGTATAAATCCCATGTTGCTTGTCACAAATAGTCCTGCACAAATATTTTTACGATTGACTTACAGGTTATCTCCACGCCTTCAAAGTAGGCCATACATAGGATTGTACGCAAACTTTCCAGCTGGCACAATAGCCATGAATCACTATATCCGGTATAGCTTCAAGGGCTTTGAGCCGGAACGGGCGGATGATAAAGCCCTCATGCGGTTGTCTTAGGGAGATTGGGCGGTTTGAAGTGAGGGAACGTTCTGAAAAGCTACTGCGAAACAGTGAAAATAGATAGCTAGAAAAGCGGCTAAAGTAAGGTGGATTCAGATTTAAAATTAAAGAATCATGAATGTTCTACAAAATAGCTAGTGCCTATAACTGGAATCCTAGTAAGATCAACATCAAAATTCTCAGAATCTACTACTAATTTAAATCGTATCAATAAATCCATACCCAAAAGGCTTTCAAGTTGATATCGTCGTTCTGGTATAAAAATACTTTCAATGAATTCTGTGTGTCGTTCTCTTCCATTGTTATCATGACTTATTAAAGTGATAAATACATTATCTAAGCGATAAATTTTTAGTTTGCCACCTATCCCAGAAGCATCATCAACTCTAGGCAAAACAACATGGTTATAAACTGGTCGTCCCCTTGTATCATAGGATAATCCCAATCTGGTAGCATCTGCAGCGCATATTATTGTAGCAGTAGCGCCAGTATCCACAAGAAAATTTATTGTTCTTGCATTATTTGGTGCAGGTGAACCGATGCCAACAACCGCCTCTGCGTATAATGCACACTGAGCAATATTATATATACCTCTGCACATAGTGAATTAGCGCAGAAGTACATTATTGGCAGAATGAGTACGGCTTGCAACCAGATCAGGGCGATCACGATGCTGAGCTAAATACTTCAGGAGTTCAGCGTAATTCTTTGTATGAAAAACGACTTTACGGTCAACTACTGCGATAAATTCATCAGGATTCTCTTGGCGAATAGTATCCCAGTTATCACGTATCCATTTAAAGTTCGCACTTGTCTCGTTATGTGCCTTTATTACTCGCTCAGGCATTGCACTATAAGATATAACCATTTTCTATCATCCCCACACAATATTCAAAAAATAAGAGGAATCTAATATTATCATATTTTCTTTAATGCCACAAATATTCTTTCTTTAAGTTGACGGTTTGCCTGCATATAAAAGTACTCTTCGTTGTACTCTAAATTTTAACACTTTTGTTTTTACTATAATCGTATTCCATTGTCGTGTCAAGGATGGTTAAGATTAATTTGATGATACCATTAGGCTAATTATTTTATGTTTGAGGACATCTTTGACACACCAATAGTAAAGGGGTAACATGCATGAAAACCGTATGGTTTATTCATAATAGTAGGTACAAATATGAAGTTAGTAGATTTACCTTTCATTTATCAATTAGGTGCAGATATGCACAAATTAATGGGAATAGAATATAAGGCAGGATATGAGGCAAGATTCGACATCTTAATTGCATCACTACGTGTTCAATATAGTGTTCAACGACTCTTGGAGGAATATCCAGCATTAACTGTTTCTACTCAGCCAGGGGCAGACTTACTTTATGCAATTGAGCAAATCAATCAATGGCATACTGATATGAAAGCAACCGGTAAACCAGATTGGGATGTAATAGATAATGATGTGGACAATAAGTTCGAAAATGTTTTTGAAAAAGCTAGAAGCTTTGAAACTGTTTTAAAGGCTGACTTACTAGAAAACCTTGTGGCATATCATCCTCAGCAGAAAGCCATTTATTCAACTGCATTATTGATTACTCATGCGGAAAATACCTTACATCCACAAGATTTACAGAAATTAGAGCCAAATACAATAAGAGAGATTAGGGAAAGTGGAAGATGTTTAGCATTTGATAATTACACTGCATCTGGCTTTCATATGATGCGAGCCCTGGAAACCGTATTGCACGAGTATTACGTCATTATGTGCAAACCTAAAAACACTAATAAAAAATTATATAGTTGGGCAGCATATCTGAGCCCGCTATATAGAGTTTTCAATGACGGAGATCGTGCAGGCGAAAAAGAAAAAGCTCATATTAAAAAGGTCTATTATTTATTACAACAAATTAAAGACTTGGATAGAAACAATATCATGCATCCAGAAATATTTCTTAATGAGATAGAATCACTTAAGTTGTTTGACATTTCCAAAACTGCCATTATGATAATGGCAGAAAAATTACCCATAAAGCCACAAGTCAAAACAAAGCCAGTAAGAATCCCCCAAAGGAAAAAGTTTAAGTAGCATCAGTAGCAGTTAAGGTTCAGGGAAAAACCAAACGGATGCTATAGATATTTATGGACGTTTGACACTCCTGCTATACTGGTATAATCATCGCTTGGGAGGTTGAAAATGGAAGATGCTTCTATGGAAACACTCAAAGCAAACCGTGTTAGGGCATATAAATACATGGTTAGTCAATTATCAAGGCTTGAATGGATTCCCCCAATTAATTCTGATAGTGGCTTAGCCAATTTTTTCGATATTCCACTTGATGATATTGTCTCGCTTAAAACTGGTAATAGCAATCCAGCTGAAAAAATCGCAATGCAACTCAAACAACTACAATGTAATCAAGGCAATGAGGAAGAGATCGACTATTATCTTGTGATTCCCTTTTTAGACAATGTATAGCTTCACAAACAAAGGCATTATTATTTTCACAATTGCCCTGCGCTGGTATACTGGTATCAATCGCAATGAATAGAAGCGCATGTTATGGATGAAATAATTAAGATATTGATTTGGCCTGTCATTGTCCTAATCATAGTGATCTTCTTCATTATAATGTTCAAGAGGCCACTTTCGGAAAAAATTAACGATATTTCCATAGAATTTGAAAGTGCTAAATTGAAAGTTAATATGCGTGGTGGAGACATAATCGTGGAGAAAGGCTCAATAGCATCTGATTCTATCCCACACATTATTTCTCCTGATTTAATCCCAAGTTCGGAAAAATTTTATCCGGCAACCATTACTGTTGATACACAGAAATTGAGCGAGGCAGAAATTGAAACAAGTAGATTAAAAGCTCAACAAAGAATCAATGAAGATACTAAAAAAGTTGGTTATCAACGTGGGAAATTATATCTGCTTAAAGATGGGTCATATGGTGTTATCTGGGAAGTGAAAGCCAAAACTAAGATAGGTATAGCTAAGATAGGTATTAAATAATCGGCAGCAGTTTTGTCTGTTGGAATTGCTCTCGTGTAATATCACGTTTGATTATTTTTCGTTTTGGCATCTTTCTATCCACGTTCCTTAAGTTTGATAATAACCTTTTCCGGTGTCCTGTTCTTATCCCAATTTATATAAGGTTCATCACTATTGACCTTAAAATAAGAAGGGATATAGGCAACTTTGCCTCCTAAATTGATATTAGTTTCCAATATATATGAACCTTCTGGTAATTGAATATTGGTATCCAAGTCATCTTTTGTATTGACGATAAATACCTTATAGCTTCCGTATTGTTCTATTACTCTAGCTATCATAGTATCAGCCCAATAGTAAGAAGCTGGTAAATCTATTCGATGTCCTTTAATGTTATTGATATTAAATGATAATAGACGGCTATCTTCACTCAAATAATCCGAATAAATTATTCTACTGCCAAGATCATTTGGATCGTATCCTTTCGCATCGTATATAGAAATGCGTATGCTTAATGCTTTAGCATCATCTCTTTCTATATGTAAAAATTTCAAGAACCAACAATTAATTGGCAGATTTTGTATACCTATCGATATATAAAAGGCAGTTTGATGTGGATAGTGTAATACTAAACGAGGCTTAGCAAAGAACATATGGAAAACTGTGGGTAACGCCATAATAGCTAACACCACCGCAATAATTGAGAAGAATATTCCCAACCACAACCAAGGAGCAGGTGGCATATTGAAAAACCAACCCAATATAGTGGAATTATCCACGATGCTATTTTACCATAGCTTGTATGTCCTAAAGTGGAGACTATACCATACTGGGGCACGAGAGTGTTTTGAAGCTGAACATGATATGTTATCAACTAAGAGTTAACTTGACCGATATTTGGGTCAAGTTAACTCATGGTTTATAATGGTTTTGGGAGACGGCATAACAGTCATGCCCTCGTTCTGAGGGGTAAGGAGGGCAAAATGAATGAAAATTACAGTTACCATCAGCATTCCAAAACCTGTAATCATATTCATCATTGTCATCCTGCTAAAGTGCTATATAGGCTAAACTGAGACTGAAACAGTCCCAATCATGCCTATCTTGTAGGGGAGAATATGCCGTTGCAACAGCGACAAACCCATTGAATGTTGTATTAGCCGTCTCCCTCTCCCCATTACAAACGATCGTACTTTTATTCATTGGTTACTCTTTTTAATCCATTAATTGTCTATTTAAAAATCAACCATGAGTTAACTTAAACGATATTTGAATTATGTTCACAAACATTGTACATTAGAACATAATAGGTGTTCATAATGACGGTTCTCAGGTATTTCATTACATCCAAAGCCAAGCGTACGGTGCTCAAGCTTTTCCTCACCGACACTGACAGCACCTTTTATACCAGGGAAGTTGCCCGCCTGACCCATGAGCCCCTCAACGCCGTTCGCCGTGAGCTGGGCTACCTGGAGAAAGCGGGGCTGCTGCGCTCCCATATGCAAGGCAACCTTAAATATTTTGAAGTTGTCCGGGACTTTCCCTTACTCGCCGAGTGGCGCAAAATCATACTCCAAACCCCCGACGAACCGAAGGCGGCCGCAAAGCTTAATGCCCACACGATGGCCAGGGATGAAACAACCAGAATATCCCCGGAAGACGCTATAATCCCTGGCGCTCGCGTTATAATGGGTCGCCAATCCATATCGCCTGCCCCAGCCGATGCGGTGCGTGCTCCCCTGGGTCAGGCCTCCGGCCGTTCGGCTGCGGGCATCACCCAGCGCCTGGCGGAACAGTTTACGGATATCCCTACGATCACGCTCGCCCTCATACACGGTGAAGCCGCTATATCCACGGAAATACCGCAGGACGGCATAGACCTGCTGGTAGTGGGCGACGTTTCAGAAAGCGACCTGCTTCAGCTACTGGTAGGCGTGGAAGATGAGACCGGCGTAAAAATTAACCTGAGGCGTATGACGCGCAGCGATTTCGACTACCGCAATGTCAGGGGCGATCCTTTCGTCCGCCGTATTTGGAGCGAGAAGAAGCTGGTTGTCAAGGCCAGGCACTAGTTATTCATTATACGGGGCCGTTGGATCATACATCCAACTGGCCAGCATGAAGAAGTTGAAGAGGGTCAGGTAAAACGTGATACGGCTAAAGGTGTAGCTTAAAGCAGTACGCATCACTTTTTTCAGGTAATTGTAGGTTTCCATGGTTCTCCTCTTATTTATTTTTTACTGAAAGACGCCCAGCAGCCCCCTCAGCAGTATGACGGCCGCCTTTTTATCCAGAGGCTCGTTATTATTACCGCACTTGGGCGATTGAATACAGGCGGGGCAACCGTCCCGGCAGGGGCACTCGTCTATGGCCTTTAGTGTAGCAGCCCAAAGCTGGTCGATGATCTCATATCCTTTTTCGGCGATGCCTATGCCTCCGGGGTAACCATCATAGATAAAAATCTGAGCGCGGCCCGTATCGGCATGGAAGGGGGTTGACACGCCGCCTATATCGTTGCGGTCGCACATGGCAAAAAGTGGCAGGATGGCAATGGCAGCATGCTCCGCAGCGTGCAGGCCGCCGTGAAAATCGAGCTTGCCCTGCTCAATCGTATCTACAGCTTTCTGGGGCAGGTCAAACCACAGCGATTGTGTTATAAAGCGCGTGGGCGGCAGGTCCAGTAATTCCTCACCCACCACTTCATCTGTATAATGCTTTTTCTTCTTGAAGCCGTCCACCTGGTTGGTAACGTCAACTATGCCCAGTGATACACGCACCCCATTGCATTCTTTGTCATATATCTTTTGGATGACCCTGATATCGGTCATCTCCATGGTTTGAGTGTAGTAAGGCACGGTGGCCGGTTCGACAACAGCGATGTGCTTCTCAATATCCAGCTCCCTAACGAAATATGACTCCCCCTGGTGCAAATAGATGGCTCCTGGATGGACCTGCCAGAAGGCATGGTCCTCCTCTATCGTCTCCAGCAGGTCATAACCCTTGGAAGAATCCAGCACCTGGTAATTCTGGCTGGAAGCCGATCGCACATTTACATCCTGGGACGGGTAGGAAAGCTGGGGCGCAATATACCAGAGATCACCGACCTTCCTCAGCCTGCCCTCCTCTTCCAGCTCAGCTACTGCAGGTGCCAGCGAGTCGCCGAAATAGCTCGAATCACTCTTGTCCAATTGCCTTTCCCAGGCCGCACACAGCAGGTGTGGCTTTAAGATATTGGCGTTTTCCCAGTTGATTAAGGCGTTTTCAAACGGCTTGCCGAAAAAGAAGTCGGGGTTATTCATGAAGTACTGGTCCAGCGGGTTGTTCTGCGCCACCAGAAAGGTGAGGGATCGTTCACCCCGCCGGCCGCTGCGCCCCGCCTGCTGCCAGGTGCTGGCTATGCTGCCGGGGTACCCGGTAAGAACGGTCGCATCCAGGTCACCGATATCGATGCCCAGTTCCAGCGCGTTGGTGGCAACCGCGCCAAGAAGCCGGCCGGAAAACAATTCCCTTTCGATTTCACGCCGGTCCGACGCCAGGTAGCCGGCACGGTAGGGTTTTATCTTATCCGCCAGCGGCTGCCCCAGCAGGTCCCTGCTATAAACGTAAATCAACTCGGTGAGCTTCCTGGTTCCGGCAAAGGTGAGCGTTCGCACACCCCGGCGCACCAGCCCTGTGAAAAGATAGGTAGCCTCGCTATTGGCGCTGCGGCGTGCGCTCCGCGCTTCATCGATGATGGGTGGGTTCCAGAACACAAAGGCCTTGCCCCCATAGGGAGCGCCGTCTTCACCAATCACCTCAAAGGGCAGCCCGCTCAACCTTTCGGCATGCTCTCCCGGATTGGCAATGGTGGCCGAACAGAACACAAATTGTGGGCGGCTACCATAGAAGTTACAGATACGCCTGAGCCTGCGCAGTATACAGGCCAGGTGGGAACCGAAGACGCCGCGATAAACATGCGCCTCATCCACAACTACATATTTCAGCCGACGGAAAAATCTGTCCCAGGTCTGATGGTTGGGAAGAATGCTCAGATGAAGCATATCGGGGTTCGTGAGCACAATACGTGCGCGCTTTCTGATCCCCGCACGGTCTTCAGACGGAGTGTCACCGTCATAAGTGGAGCATTCCCAGGGCAAATTGATGGTCTTCCCGGCCAGCTCCGTTAATGAGCGGAGCTGGTCCTGCGCCAGCGCCTTGGTTGGAAATAGATATAAGGCGCGGGTTGTTGCGTTTTCAAGCATGGCATTCAGCACCGGGATGTTGTAGCAAAGGGTTTTGCCGCTGGCGCTGGGAGTGGCCACCATGACATTATTTCCCTGCCTGATTGCGTTCACGGCGTCAGCCTGGTGAGCATAGAGTGTAGAAATGCCGGCCCGGTCCAACCGGTCCTGCAGAAGGGGGGCCAGCGGCTTATCCAGCCAGCCGGGCCGGGCATCGCGGGCCGGAATGTACTGAATGTGCACTATCTGGTCTTTGTATTCGAGGTCGTTTTTCAGATAGTCAAGGAATGCAGAGGTATCCATTTGGCGTAATTATACAAACTCGAAAAATTAAACTCTAAATCCTGAATTCAAAAGCTTTCAGCTTGGAACTTTAAAGTTGTCTAGAGTTTAGAGCTAATAATTTGTAACTTAAAAAATTATTTGGTGCTTGGAATTTTACTAGTAGGTCTCTATTTCTTTTTCTATGATTTCGACGGTAGGATAGTCGCGGTTAATTAAAGCGATGGCCGAATCTAATACCTCATCTACACGGTGATTATGATTGCTGACACAGGCTATCCCGATCGTGGCTATCTGCCACAGATCATGGTCATCAACCTCTGCAATGGAAATATTGAACTGTTTCTGAAGGCGTGAAATAAGCGATTTTACCGTACTTCGCTTATCCTTGAGAGAACGGCTCCCAGGGATGTGTATCTTCAGCCTGCAGATACCAATATTCACAAAAACCCGATCTGCCGCCCCGGTACTATGCGCTGGTAAATACTCCCGCGGGAGACTGCGGGAGATTTATATATAGTTAACGTTCCGGTTTGGACGAAGCGTAACAGGCGCTGCAATAAACCGGACGTTCCTGTCTCGGTTCAAAGGGTACTTCACACTCGGTGCCGCACCTTGCACACGTGGCTTTGAACATCTGCCTGGGCTTGCCTGAACCGCCGGAGCGGGACTGCTTCCTGTTGGTTCTGCAATCAGGGCAGCGTTTGGGTTCGTTCTGAAGTCCTTTTGACTCATAGAATTCCTGTTCGCCTACTGTGAAGACGAATGATTTGCCGCACTCGGCACAGGTAAGGGTCTTGTCCGTTAGGGCCATTGATGCCTCCTTGTTGATAATCACTATGCCCCATGGGTTCTGACGGGTCCGTTCGGCTCAAGACCTCTTGAAACACACGCTGGGAGTCTCAGTCCCGGCACTATGGTCTCCCGCTTCTAAGAGGTTGCCAGCTTAAGACTCACCATAAAACCAAGGTTTGCATACTCACGTTAGTGTAGATTATAATTTCCATTAAGTCAAGACGTATATTTCGTATAAGGATATTTACATGCCTGCCACCTATGAATATGAAAAACAGCCCATGGTTCGCAGTATAATCAGCATCGCAGCCTGCACCATCATCGGCGCCATCCTGCTTTTAGCAGGCATAGGCAAGCTATCTGAACTGGGTACCATCCCGGGCCAGACTGAGTTCCTGGATAGATTTATACCCGACTTTATATTGACGCCGGATCTGGCACGCTTTATCGGCTTGGTCTTTATCCCCTGGATATTGCCCGTGAGTGAAATCCTGATAGGTGCCGCCCTCGTGGTCGGCATCTGGCCGCGCCTGGTCGCGATACTGTTTATACCGCTTGTCCTGGGATTTATGGCCAACAACTCCTACGCAATAGCCATAGGAAAGGTCAAATTCCCTGAGTGCGAGTGCTTTGGAATTTTCGGCGCTCTAACTCCCATGCAGTCGATGTATATCGACATTGGAATGTTTATACTGGCAGTACTTATAATTATCATACATCCGGGCCCCTTCTTCTCACACCAGTTCTGGATCAATAGGCTGTTATCTAAAAAGAAGGTTTGATATTTTGTCGGCTCTTTAAAGGACTTTTTAGCGCCATGAGTTCAAGATCATTAGCTCGCCCCGCTATCATGTTTACCCTTTTTTTACTGCTCATTCCAGCCCTGATTGGATGTAGCGAACGGCAGCAGGAGGCGCCCCCGGTCCCACAGCCCGCTGCAGCAGTGAATTCATCACCAGTTATTACGGCTTTGAGTGCCGACCATCAGGTGCCGATCCTAGGCAAGACACCTGTTATATGCGACGCCTCGGATCCCAACGGTGATAATTTAACCTACAAATGGACCGCTACCGGCGGCACCGTAGATGGTACAGCTTCTACGGTTACCTGGACAGCCCCGGGGAAAGGCGGCGACTACGATATCATGGTTGTGGTTAGTGATAGCAAGGGCGGCTCCGCCACCGGCAACGTCATCATCAATGTACCTGAGAAACCCAATAATCCCCCGGTTATCACAGCTTTAAAATTCGCGCGACAGGGCCGCCTGCCGATAACAATCAAATTGTCTGACGTGCAGCAGAACAAGATCCCTGAGCTCATAATTAAAAGGTTTGAGACGGCCGCTATCTCCTGCCTGGCCAGCGACCCGGATAACGACGAGCTTGATTATGCATGGATGACACCAGGAGGTAAACTGATCGGGAATGGTGCAAATGTGCAGTGGATTGCCCCGGGCGAGTCGGGCAATTACACAATCAGTGTGGAAGTATCCGACAGCAAGGGAGCGGCAGTCACTTTCAGTATCCCTGTTACCGTAAAATGCTGCGGCGCCTGATCTCCTTTTAGATTTTGATCAGCTTTATGTCACCCCAGGCTCCCATCCTGTCACCCATAATTATTACTATCCCCTTAAGGCCTTTTATCTCTCTTCCATAGTCCAGCGCGCCCTGAATATCATCCGTTGTTTTAACCAGGTTGCCGACCGCTGTTGCTGCGGCATCCGCCAGCGTCACCGATCTGGATAGAACTATCGTAGCATCCGTCAATCCCAGGCTCAGGGAGGGCCCCACCATCCCCGACGAGGTGCATATTCCCAGGGGTGTTTCTTTGGGGTCGATCTCCAGCGCCAGATTATCCGTAAAAGGCGAGTCCCCCGCATATATACCGATGCGCCGCCTCCTCCTGGTTTTTATAAATATATCACCGCCGTTTTCGACTATGACCTCCCGCGAGTACTCGAGAAGCCTTTTACCTACGAGTTCGGCCATAGCGCCGGCTACTGCCGCCATCGGTCCGACACCGGCGGCCTGTCCGGCCTGAGCCATCAGCCAAACGATCTCCGGGGCTCCTTCTTCAACAGCCAACGGCTCAAGGCTGTGCAGAAAAAGAGGATGCGCCCGGATATACTCCTCCAGCGGTCTGCGGTATTCGTCGATCAAGGAGAGTGTTTCGCTGATAAGCTCGCTTTGGGCGAGGATAAAAAGGTCGGTCTCCTTAACTATCGCAGTAAAAGAGACCAGGCCGGAGCCTTTTATCTTATGTCGATAGGTCCGCTGCTCATACATGACATCAAAGTCAGACACTGCAGCAAAGCGTTAGAAATGCAGCTCCATAGCCCGCGGCGGACAAGCCCTCACGCACAGCTCGCAGACTATACACTTAGAGTTATCGAAGACCACTTTTCTAGTGCGCTTCTCAAGCGAAAATGCCCTTGTCGGGCACATGGTGATACACGCTCCGCAGTGCGTGCAGCGCTCTTCGTTGCGTGTCACGTCTTGGCTTAACGACTGTATCTCCACTCCGGCCGATTGAAGATAGCGGATTCCACGGTCATATTCTTTCTGGTCCCCGGACAGCTCCATAATCATTAGGCCTTCCTCTCCCGGAGATATGGAAGCCTTTAGGATGTTAAACTCCAGCCCGTATTGCCTGATTAAGCCCGAGACGATGGGCTTGTCTGTGGTCTTTTGTGGGAAGTGCAATACTATTTTTTTAGAAACTTTCATTTCTCTTTTCTCCTTCAGGGCAGAGGCCGCTCATCAAGTGCCTTGAGCTTAACGCCCGATTCGACACCCGGCAAAGCCGCCACCGGATCGGTCAGCAGGAACTCGCCCTTCTTGATCCAGTCCCTGAGTGTATTGGCTATCTCCACCGCTCCCGGGTAGCTTGAAAGCGAGGCCGTGGGGATCTCTTTGCCGTTGACAATTATCTTGCCTGACTTCAGCTCGGCGTAGCTTACTTCGGCTAAAACATCCGGTTTCCGGTTGGGATAAGCATCGGCATAATCCACAACCGGTGCCAGGATATCGGCATCGGTCACCAGTGTATAACCGAGGATCTCTTCATTCAGTATGGGAATAGGTACCCCTATGCCGACTGTAAGCGTTGCACCGTACCCCAGAAAACTGGTGCCCACCAACCATTTCGGCTTCATTTGCTTCAGGTCTCCGATGACGGCCAGTGTGCCTGCGCCGCGAGTAGGGACGCCCTTTTCCGTGCGCGGGGCGGAGGGGTTATGCTGCGTGCCGTTCCAGGCCACATAGCCTATGCCGCCGCCCAGGAAAATCTTCGTCCCTATGCCGATAGTTTTGTAAAGCGGGTCATTTAGCAACGGCGCCAGTTGCCCCGCCGAGCAAAAATTGGCGTTGCCCATCTTGGGTTTGAGCACACCCATGTAAGTGTAAATCATGCGGTCGCTGACGTTCACGGCCACATTATAGTTCTGGTAAGCATTGCGCAGGTTGAACAAAACAGCCTCATTGATTGTATTTATATTTATCCAGGTCTCCAGTTTCTTCCTGGGGTAGCAGTCCGTACCGTAGGCTGTGGCCACCATTTTGATATCTTTGCCTGCCACCAGCTCTTCGATAACATGCCCGCCGCCATATTTGAACTCGCCCGGGTATATCCTGTTTTTAGGATCATCATCCGGCATAGCTGTCGCCCCCAGGATAATATCGACGGCTGCCACCCCTGTGTAGGCCGGGATATCGTTCAAGTAGACCCTGCCGCCACCCACCTTCATCCTGGGGCTGGTATGGCCAAGATTCATATAGGCACTGGACGAGCACATCGGGCCGAAGGTCCCTGTAGTTACCACATCGATCTCTTTGGCTGCGGCAGCTACACCCTTCTTTTTGGCGATATCAATCACCTCTTCGGCAGTGACCACAACCGCCTGGCCTTTTTTGATTTTCTCGTTGATCTCAGCGATCGTCTTGGCCATATTTTCCTCCTTTATAAAAATTTTCAGCCCGTGCAGTGAAGCTGTAAGCTTTAATAACCGCAGCGGGCAGAAAAGGTCTTTTGAAGAAAGTGTTTAAATTCTAGTGCTTTCCGTACTTTTCGTAAAATACAATTTCTGCCAGCTCTTTGCGCGGCGGCGCCTTGGCCTCACCCACCGGGAATCCCAGAGGCATCATCTCAACTGAAACCATCTCTTCGGGCAGGCCCAGGATTTCATCTATCTTTTTGGAATCCGGTATCAACCCAACGTGAACGGTCCCCAGGCCCAGGGCCTGTGCGGCCAGCGCCAGGTTCTCCATGGCAATCCCCACATCAAACATAAACCAATCTCCCCTGTCGGTAACCGCCATATCCTTGTAATAGCCCGATTTCTTGAGTACGGCGCAGGCTACAATAACGATCGGGGCATTCTTCAGTGCTTCGGTGGCGGGGTTGCCCTTGTTAACACACTCGGCTAACTTTGCCTTTGTGGCCAGGTCCCTAATGACCACATACCGGGTGCACTGCGAATTAGCCCAGGAAGGCGCCCAGTGGGCGGCATCCAATACCTTATTCAGCATGTCATCAGGCACCGGCTTGTCCTCATAGCGCCGTATGCTGCGCCGATTATAAATAGCTTCAAAAGTGTCCATGAATTATCCCCTTAAATCTATATTTTACGTGATGTTCCCTTAAAGGCACGTATTATCTTTACGGCCTTCCCATTTTAACGGCAATTATGGTAGAGGCAATGACTCCCAATATGAAGAGTATACAACCGTCAATAATTAGTGCACAGGAATGATTAACCACCCCAGTAATACCAAGCACTAAACCTGTTACTACGATGGATAACGAGAAAAACAAGGAACTCCATAGACTGGAACGGCGGTTTTCTCTGTCCTGTCTTTTTAAATGACGCTCAATCGTTTCCAACGTTGCTTCGAGTTTTTTTCCCTCTACCATTTTGTCCTCCCCTAATGACATTAGCCAAATGACATTTTAATAATCTTACCCTATTCTAAAAGAAAAGTTTATTTACGGAGGTGACTAAATTGACCTTACTACATAAGGCGAACTATAATCAAGGGAAAACGGGGCAAGAGAGGTGCATTATGGATGCTACGTTGGGCGTTCTCGCTGATTATGCCAATATTTCCCAGGAAGGTAAATTGAATATTATGGGGATTTTCCAAGAGATAAATCCTCCAGTGTTGCCTTTTACATTGCCAATGATGTTTCTTGTTTTGAATTTTGAGGCCAGTGCGGCAGAATTTGATACTGACAAGGCTATTAAAGTAGCGCTCCTCAACGCTGATGGTAAACAACTTATTGGGCTTGAGCAAACCCTTAGAGTACCACAATCGAAACGACCGGGAAGTAGAGCGTACATGAGTGCAGTTTTAGGTTTTGCCGGAGCGAAATTTGAACAAGCTGGCGACTATGCCTTTAGTATATTAGTTGGAGGAGAAGAAAAAAGAAACATACCACTTCATGTTAATGAACCTATAAAAGGAGGAAGCTAATGGAAATGGTGACAGCAGGAACATCAAAGATATTGAGCACCTCGATGTCTTTCACCGGAGATGTTGAGGGCGTTTCATCACAATTTGTGCTTGCCAATCCAGCAGCAAATATTGCAGTTACACAATTCACACAGAGAGTAAATAAAAAACATAGTATGCCTTTTGGGGAGCATATCCGAGAAGCAACCGATATCATAAAGGGTCATAAAAATTAGTGTGTAGTAAGATTCATGGCTGAACCGGATAATTTGGACCGCCTTACTTTATTTATTCGAATCGCACTATCTGTGATAGTATTAGGTGCGTCACTTTTTGTCGTACTATCTCAAAAATTTCCAGACGATTACAATAAGTGGGCATTTGGTATGGTTGGACTGGTCATTGGTTATTGGCTTCGTTAGCAATGAAACCTGAATTTGACAAGTACATTAGAAACAAGAACAATTAAAGTGATGCCGAAGATTAAAGACCTTAATAAACAGCCAAAACGAATAGAGGACTACCAACCTGGAGCCACTAAAGCGCAAGTCTATGAAGCATTACGCATAATAGCCACCACAAAGCCTAAGCCGGATTCAAAGAAGCCTTCTTAACTACCTGTTCAAGCATAGATAAAAACATCGGTCTTTCATCCTTTCTATGACTGTATCGGAAGCTATACTCGTCAACGTAACCCTGAAGATGTTGAGTAGTCACATGATGGTATGTTCCATCAATGCTCCGCTTTAACTGAGACCAAAATCCCTCAACGCTATTAGTATGTATGTCTCCAGCACTCACGTAAACCCCTTTAGCGTGTTCTACCAATTTATGATTGAATCCGAGTCTATCGAGCCTTTTATAACTGTTTAATTCATCTGTATATATGGTGGTATCCTCTTTTAAGACATTGTATTTAATAATTGGCATTATGGTTTTGGCTTTAACATTTGGAATGACAGTGCCTCTCATTTTGCCTTTGCGTTGCACTATACCGAGCACGATACCTTTGTTTTCTGCACCACGGCCTCGCTTGCCGCGAACATGGCCACCTATGTAGGTTTCGTCAATCTCCACTTCACCTAAGAACTGCAATCCGCCACCCTCGCTCAGAGTAGTTCTAATTTGCTTCCACATCCGATAACCCGTCTTGACGGTCACCCCAAGATCACGACTGAGATTGCGAGAGGACATGCCGCACCGAGTAGCGGCCATATATGCTATAGCCTTAAACCACAGTCTAAGATGGTCAAATCTAGTATCTTGAAATATAGTACCAGCCATCGGGTAGATATGGTTACCGCAGAGATCGCAGGAGTAGGCTGGGCGGCCCTTAATACGATAATGGCGAGTAGCCTTGCCGCATTTCCCACAGAACACGCCATCCGGCCATTTAGCCTTAAATAGGTACTCTAAACAGGCATCGTCAGTCGGGAAGTCTCGGTCAAAATCCTTTGTGCTATACTTTTGCATGACACACACTCCATATCTAACCTTAGATATAGTCTAGCACAATTGTCTACGTGTGTCAAGGGGAGCATCGCCATATTTTATGTGGCGCAAAGCTTTTTCAATTCGTCCGGTTGGACTTCCTGCTGCTCCCCTGTCTCCATATTGAGTAACATTACCGTTTCACTTTTTACTTCGTCATCGCCTATGATTGCAGCAGAGGTGGCGCCGACGGCATTGGCATGCCTTAGCTGTGCTTTCAGGCTTCGTTCTCCGGCGGATACCACAACCGAAATGCCCGCTTCACGCAAATCCGCAGCGATCTTTAAAGCTAGAGTCTTCGCTTCCTCGCCCATGCAGGCAATGAACAGGGCCGGTTTATTGTTATGCGGAACCTCGATGCTCTGACTCTTTAAGTTGAGCACAATCCGTTCCAGACCGGTGGCAAAGCCGATGGCAGGGGTTGGTTTCCCTCCCAGCATGCCGATCAGGTCGTCATAGCGCCCACCGCCTCCCAGGGCGCTCTGCGAGCCTCCCTCAAAGGGCTGTATTTCAAATACCGTCCTGGTATAGTAGTCCAGGCCTCTGACCAGCCTGTGATTTAGTATAAACTCGATTCCAAGGGCCGTCAGATATCTTTTCAATGAATCCCAGTGTTGCCCGCACTCTTCGCACAGATATTCCGAGCTTTTGGGAGATTCGTCCGCCGCCACCTGGCAGGTTGGTTTTTTACAATCCAGCAGCCTCAGAGGATTCTTCTCCAGCCTGGTGCGGCAGTCGCCGCAAAGTTGATCTTTAAGGGGGGTATAGTACTCACGCAACCGTTCAAGGTAAGCAGGCCTGCATTTTTTACAGCCGATGCTATTCAACTGCAGGGAAAAATTGGTAAGCCCCAGAGACTTAAAGAAGGTCAGGGCCATATGGATTACCTCTGCATCCAGCACAGGAGAGGCCTCTCCAATCGCTTCACAGCCGAATTGATGGTGCTGGCGGTAGCGGCCGGCCTGCGGCCTTTCGTACCGGAAGATGTCCGCAAAATAAAACAGCTTTACAGGCTGAGGCAGGTTGTCCATACCGTGCTCGAGATAGGACCGGCAAACCGATGCAGTCCCCTCGGGCCGAAGCGCCAGTTCATTATCGCTGCGGTCCTTGAAGATATACATCTCTTTATTAACGATGTCGGTGCCTTCGCCCACGCTGCGCGTAAATAGCCCCGCATCTTCAAATGCGGGGGTGCTTATCATGCTAAAATCGTATTGCCGGCAGACAGACATGGCTTTTTCTTCGATGTAACGCCAGTATGCCTGCTCTTCCGGCAAAATATCGGCGGTGCCGCGTGGCGCTTTAAACACGTAACCCACCTCCCAAAGGCTTATTATAATATATGAAAGGGTTCAATTTTCCAAACGTTGCGCATTACGGTTGGACTTCCCGTTTTATCCAGTCGAGGTAATCGGGATTGCCGCCTGCGATCGGAAGGGCGATTATCTCCGGAACGGTGTAGCTATGGTTGGCTTTGACCAGATCGATAACGGCCTGTGTCGCAGCAGCAGTTGTTTTTATCACCAGCAGCGATTCTTCAGCTTTATCTATCTTGCCATGCCACCAGAAACTCGAGTGGACCTGGGGCACGATATTCACGCAAGCTGCTTTACGTTTATCCAAAAGGACTGCAGCAATCTTTTTTGCTTCTTCCAAACTCAAAGCGGTAACTAGGATGACCGAGTACTCCGGCGTCTGCATCCCGATTCACACTCTATCCCATGATCCTTTATGCATGAGCTGGGTGTACCTGTACATATTGCTGACTGTATTAATGGCAGAGTTAAGAGTAGCATAGACCGGCAAATTTTCCGCCTCGCAACGGGTCTTAAAATCCAGGTACAGCTTTCTCTCACGTTCATTGCTCTGGAACGGTTCAAGATAAATGCTCACCATAATCACTTTGCCGGTTGTGTCACGGGTATAGAGGCAGCCTTCCGTAACGATATTACAGAAGCTATTGAAGCTCTCCTCAAACTTTTTGCCCCAGCTAGCAGCCAGAAATCTCAGGTTATCAACCTGCAGGATTATGGAATCAATCTGGTTTTCATCGGCAATTATCCTGATGATTTCATCCAATGTACCCTGGCCTTTGTTGATCCTGTGAAATACCGGCCAGGCATCCAGCGGGTTCCCGATCATAGTGCCGGCTGAAGGCACTATTGTGCGCAACTTTTCCCGGGCTTCCGTGGATAGCTGCGGCACATCCAGACCCGCCTTAATTGCCAGATCGCTCTGAACAACGCTAAAGCCGCCAGAATACGTAATGATGGATATACCCTTGCCCCGAGGGGGCTTAAGGCTGCTGAAGGCCAGCGCCGTATTAATCAATTCATCGATATCGTTGACAAGCAGCACCCCGGCCTGCTGGAACATCGTCTCCCAGATCTTTCCGGCCCCTGCCAGGGATCCCGTATGAGAGGATGCCACCCTTCCACCCTCCTCGGTTATGCCGCCTTTTAAAGCTATAACGGGTTTTTTCGCTGCCGCCCTCTCCAGAGATGCCTTGAGCAGCCGCCCATCCCTTATGCCCTCGATATAAAGGGTGATAATATGTGTATCGGGATCGTCGGCGAAGTAATCGAGCAATTCCGGGCAATCGATGTCTACGGCATTACCGTAGCTGATCAGCTTGCTTATCTGAATATTGCGAGGTTTTTCGGATTGAATGAAAAATTGTGCGAAGGTACCACTCTGCGTAATGATGCCAATATTGCCTTCTTTATAAGAAGCCATCGGATTGAAGGCCAGCCCGGATTTGGGGCAATATATGCCCATGCAGTTAGGCCCTATCATCCTTATCTTGCCCTTAACCAGTGCGGCCAGCTCTTTCTCCAGTTTAATGCCTTCCGCCGTCCCGGTTTCACTGAAACCCGAGGTAAAAAGATGTATCCCCTTCAGTCCCTTCTGAATGCACTCCTGTACGGCCCTTAGTGCCAGCCGGGACGGGACTACGATAACGGCGTAATCCACGGGCTCCTGTATATCCAGTATGCTGCTGTAGCATTTCTTACCCATCACTTCGCCGTAGTTGGGATTGACCGGGAAGAAATGGTCCCTTAATTTCCCGCCCATCAGGGCCCAGGAAAAAAATTCCTTATCCGAAGACCCGATTACAGCAGCATTTCGCGGTGAAAAGATAGAATTAAGTTCGGCGCTCACTTTGGTTATCATGAATGTCCTCTCGATAGAAAATATGGCGTGCGGTTAATAAAGCATACTGCTACAATGTCTGAAGTTCAAATCTGGGGAGCTCCCCCGCCGTATGTATGAGCTATCGGCAATGTTGTGTAAGCACTGGTTGATTAAATGAATAAGTCCACCGGGTGGGACGGTGGACTTATTCCGGTCGTTTAGCCTATGTCTTTTAGATCTCTTTTGCCAGGATCTTCTCTTTCAGGATCTCGAATTCGCCCGTGCTCAGCACGCAGGTATTTTCATCCTCGCCAATTTCCACCCTATTTTCATATACCTTGACTGCCGGGCAGCATGTGCCCTCACGGCAAAGTTTCACTATCTTCATTAAGTACCTCCAAGTATTTGATCAAACTGTTACGGTTCGCCCCACCGGCGATCTCTCATGGAAAGCATTGAACCGCCAACATAGAAGTATAGTACAACCATGCAGGGCGGATGCAAATGATCAAAATCACATTTAGTATATTTGCCATAGTCACCGGGCATGCTTTATCATACTGTTGAACCGGTGAACGCATGGATCCTTCTCCATTATTTATTAAGGCCAGGGAGTACCTGCCTCCCGAGAAAGTTGCAGTCGTAGAGGCTGCCTACAAATATGCCCATGATGCCCATGAAGGACAGAAGCGTAAATCCGGGGTACCTTATCTGGAACATCCTCTTGAAACTGCCATAACTTTGGCTAATCTGCAACTTGATGCTGCCACACTTGCCGCCGCCCTCCTGCACGATGTACCCGAGGACTGCAATGTGTCAATTGCCGAATTAGAGAAGAAATTCGGCCCCGTCGTCGGCAAATTGGTGGATGGGGTTACAAAGCTGAGCAAAGTTGCCTGGAAGCGAGAGATTATAGTTAGCAGCCAGGAAAGCCAGGCGGAGAATCTCCGCAAGATGCTCATCGCCATGGCGGAGGATATGAGGGTGGTCTTCATTAAATTGGCCGACAGGATGCACAACATGGAGACACTGGAGGCCCTGCCCGCCGAAAGGCGTCGTGCCATAGCACAGGAAACTCTGGAAATATATGCTCCCCTTGCCCACCGGCTCGGCATGTGGCAGATCAAATGGCAACTTGAAGATCTGGCTTTCCGCTTCCTCGATCCGGAACAGTATCATGAAATCGCGCGCATGGTATCCGTGCGAAGGACGGAACGCGAGGGTTTTGTCGAAGACTCCGCCAATATACTGCGTGAAGAAATGAAAAAGGCGGGAATCGAGGGAGAGGTAACAGGCAGGCCGAAGCACATCTACAGCATCTACAATAAGATCCACAAATACGCCACCATCGGCAGGAACTTCGGTGACATCCACGATCTTTTTGCCCTTCGAGTCCTGGTAGATTCAATCCCGGACTGCTACAAAGTACTCGGCATAATACATAACCTCTGGCACCCGATCACCGATGAATTCACAGATTATATAGCCAATCCCAAGGAAAACGGCTACCAGTCCCTGCATACTACGGTCCTCATGCAGGGCACCACTCCCCTGGAAATTCAAATACGCACTTACGAGATGCATCGTGTATCCGAATACGGTGTGGCCGCTCACTGGCGTTATAAGGAAGGGGCCAAGCCGGACCTGCATTTTGAAGAAAAATTGTCCTGGCTACGACAGCTGATCGACTGGCAGAGCTCGCTCGACAGCGAAGAGTTCCTTAAAACGGTCAAAGAGGACTTTTTCGTTGACCAGGTATTCGTATACACGCCCAAAGGAGAGATCAAGCCTTTCCCCAAGGGTGCCACCCCCCTCGATTTTGCCTATCGAATTCATACCGACCTGGGACACCGCTGCATTGGCGCCAAGGTAAATGGACGGCTGGTACCGCTTAACTATGAGCTCAAAAACAGCAATATAGTGGATATTATGGTGAGCAAAGGGGAGAAAGCCCCCAGCCTTGACTGGCTCAACTCCGATCTGGGGTTCGTTAAAACCGCCCATGCCAAGGAAAAAATCCGCGCCTGGTTTAAAAAGCAGGAAAGGGTACAGAATATCGAGCGCGGCAGGGGGATTCTGGAGAAAGAACGTAAGCGCATGGGACTGGATTTCGCCAATATCGAAGATATGGCCAGGCAGATGGAGTTCGATACTGTCGATGATTTCCTGGCAGCCATTGGTTACGGGGGCATTACTCCACATCAGATCGCACTGAAAGTCGCTGGCCAGCCGGAGGAGCTCCCGATCATACTTGCTAAATCGCCCGCCCCTGTAGTCAAACATCACACCGGCTCCGGCATACAGGTCCTGGGAGTGGGAGACCTGCTTACGCACCTGGCTCAATGTTGCCATCCAGTGCCCGGTGATGATATCATCGGATACATTACGCGGAGCAGCGGCATAACCGTTCACCGCAAGAGCTGCATCAACATAGTTAACGAGGAGGAGAGGGAGAGGCTGATAGAGGTAAGCTGGGGCGTGGTTGAGGACGTCTATCCAGTAAACATACAGGTTGAAGCATGGGATAGGGTCGGACTGCTGCGCGATATTACCACGGTTGTGGCCGAGGAAAAGATAAATATAACTAGTGTAAGCACTCAATATAGCGACGACGTATTTTCGATGTTCGCAACTATTGAAATAAAAAACATGGCACAACTAAATCATATACTGAGCAGAATTATGAGCCTGCGTGGCGTGATCAGTGCTACCAAGGCACAAAAAGACAGGCTCAACGTAAGTTCTTGATATCAAAGGAGGTAGGCACAATTGCCCAAGACTAAAACAGCCGAGAAATCAGCCAGATCAGCCGCCCGGAAAGCGGAACGCAATAAGGCTATCAGGAGCAGCACCAGGACCGAGGTTGCTAAGGCAGAGAAACTTGTAACCGGTAAAAAAAGCGAGGATGCCCAGGCAGCCGTGGTTCAGGCTATAAGCTCACTGGACAAGGCCGCCAGGAAAAAGGTTATACACCGCAATACCGCCGCCAGAAAGAAATCGCGGCTGATGAAAAAGCTTAACGCCTCTAACAAAAAAGCTTTCTAGCTGCAACAATCACAACGGCCACGCCTCAACGGTACACCTCAACCGGCAACACCGTTATATCAGGTTATTCAATTGGAGGAGGTAAAGTAAATTGGACTTAGCGCTTAAAGATTTGTTACCACACTTTAAGACCGTTGGAAGCGATCTCTATACCCGGGGCATGGTTTCGGTACACGGAGGCAATCTCAGCTTAAAGCAGGGAACCAGCCTGTGCATTACACGCAGCGGCAGCAGGTTGGGATATCTGGAAGAACCCGACCTGGTTGTGACCGGCGTAGATAAGGACGACGAAAACACGCGCAAAGCGTCTTCGGAGTTGGCCGTCCATCGTGCAATTTACACTAAAACCCTTTCCACTGCCATAGCACACTGCCACCCGATTCATGCCACAGCCCTCTCCTTCCGCAGTGATAAAATCTTTCCTCAGGATGAGGCCGGTAAGATATTTATCCCCACAGTGCCTGTAATAGGGTTTGGCAGTGAACCTGTCCCCGGTGGGTTCGCCGCCGAGGTAGCAGAAGCACTTGAAACCAACGCCATAGTGTTGGTGCACAAGCACGGCAGCTTTGCCAGAGGCATGACGTTGGAAGAGGCTTATGTGATTACCGAGCTACTTGAGATAAGTTGCCGTATCCTCTATATGCTGGAAGCTATGAAACGCTGACGCGGCCGCAGTTTATTTACCTCTTCTTCCATATCACCGGATTAGTCCAGTTTTCAGCTTTCCATGGGGCGTTTTGGGGTGAAACCAGAGGCAACACCTCTTTGAAAAGCTCCAGCCGCTCTTCGTCAGTCAACGGTTGATATGTCTCAGCAACCGCCAGGTTGTTTTTTAACTGCTCCATATTGTCCATACCTACTACGGCTGTGTCGATAGGCAGCCCGAATGCATAGCGCAAAGCTTTTTCATAAAGATGGGCCAGGACCCCGAGCCCAATTATCTTCATGCCTGCAATCGCCACCCCTTTGGCTTTGGCCACAGGGATAAACTCCTCTACAAAACTAAGTATGAAATGGTCCAGTACCGACGTGGAACAGAGCACACTGTCAAATGGAAAGCGCTCCAGAGCCCGGATCTGGACCCGGGGATTGCTGTGCCCGCTGATGCTGATGTAGCGCGTGAGCCCCTCCTTACGGGCCTGCACTACAGCCTCTAGCGCTCCGCCCGGGGAGGTGAGCTTATCCAATTCTTCAAGCGACCAGACGTTATGCAGACGCCACTCATCCACATGGTCGGTTTGAAGCCGCTTTAAACTCTGCTCCAGTTGGGTCCTGGCTCCTTTGCTATCACGCGCCCAGACCTTGGTGACTATCCACATTTCCGGCCGTCTTTCTTTTGCCACTTTGCCAACCCGCTCTTCAGACTGCCCCGCTGAATATATCCAGGCTGTATCGAAGTACCTGATGCCGTGGTCCAGGGCGTAGTTAACCATGCTGACAGCCTCTTTCTCAGAACATCCGTGTGAATCAACTATCCGCTGCGCGCCGAAACTCAGTATGGGAAACTTTTCGCCCGTCTTGCCGTAAGCTCTCTGTTCCATCTGCCTTTTACCTCCTGACTCATTCCCCATCACAAATTGTAGATCGTTCGTCTCGAATATCTAAAACACAAGGCGAAATAAATAAAAATTCCGTTTTCACCATTCATGCTTATTTTGCATCCCTGGTTTTACCTCCGTATTTCTGCTTCAGTTCCATAGTATATCCCGTCTGGATGGAATCGAAGCCGTATTTATCGCGAATCCCGTCGATAGCACGGTCAACCTGCTCCAGCCTCCTGGCCTCGGCATCGAAGAGTCCCAGCTGGGTTTCGCTATCTATAAAGTTTGATACCTCCAGGCCGATAAGCCTGACAGCTCTGTATTTTTTCACCAGCTCAGAGTCCAGCAGCCGCACTGCCGACTGAAAAATCTTATCATCAAGGTTGGTGGCTTCCCGAGACGTCTTACTGCGATTAATCGTTTCGAAATCGGCGTAGCGCAGCTTCAAGGTCACCGTCCGCGCTTTCTTTTCCGAGTCCCTCAGGTCTGCCCCCAATTTTTCCGAGAAATACCTCAGTGTGGCCTTAAGAAGACCGGTGTCCGAAGTATCTTTCTCAAAGGTGGTTTCACGGCTGGCAGACTTGGCTTCTCCGTACGCCTCCACCGGGCTGTTATCTATTCCATTGGCGTGCTCCCGGAGCCACAGCAAGCCTTCTCCGAAACGACTTTTGAACAGCGGCTCCGGCATATCAGCTAGTTGCCCTATGGTCAGGATATTCATCGACTTCATGGCGCGGTTTGTTTTTTCGCCGACGCCGGGCATTTTCTGCACGGGTAAAGGATACAGAAAGGCCTTCTCCTGTCCCGGAGCCACTTCGATCAACCCGTCCGGCTTACTCAAATCGGAAGCTATTTTGGCGACAACTCGGCAGGATGCGATGCCTATCGATGCTACCAGGCCGGTCTCCCTTTTTATGCGCTTCTTCATTTTAATTGCCAAGTTGCGCCAGGAGCCGAAGTTCTCACATCCGGTAACATCGAGGTAGGCTTCATCCAGCCCTCCGGGTTGAAAACTCGGTGAGTAGTCAGACAGGATGTCCATAAATTTGCGGGAGAAATCCAGGTAGCGGTGATAGTTGCCGGTCAGAAAAATAGCCTGCGGGCATAATCGCCTGGCCCTGGCTAAAGGCATGGCGGCGTGCACTCCGCATTTCCTGGCTTCGTAGGATGCAGAAGCAACCACCCCCCGGCCTTCCGGTCTTCCTCCTACGATAACGGGCTTTCCGGATAACGCCGGGTTGAGCACCTGCTCCACGGTAACAAAAAACGCGTCAAGGTCGATATGAAGAATGGTGCGGGCGGTCCCTTTTGTTTCAGCCATACCAATAACCCCGGATCGAAATTCGTGAGTAGTTAGATCGGCTTCAAAGGCCGCGAAGCTGGTTGATCTTGTCCCTAAGCTCTTTAGATGCCTTGCGGGCAGCCTGCGCATAGTCCGGTCCTTTGGAAGCATACAGCACCTGCCGTGCAGCTACGATTACAGCTTTCTCAGAGCCGGCGTCGACACCGTATTTAACTGAAAGCTCCAGGTCGCCACCCTGCGCTCCTATGCCCGGTATCAGCAGGAGCATATCGGGGCACATCTTCCTGATTTCTTTCAGCTCTTCGGGGTAGGTGGCCCCCACCACCAGTCCGACATTATTATGCTTGTTCCACTCCCTGGCACGCATGGCCACCGACTGGTAAAACCTCATGCCAAAATTGTCCACCAAGTCCTGAAAATCGGAGGCGCTGCGGTTGGAGGTGCGGCAAAGTACGAAGACCCCTTTGTCTTTATATTGAAGGAACGGCTCGACTGAATCGTACCCCAGATAAGGGTTAACTGTTACGGCGTCGAATTTGAAATAGCCGAAAAGACCTTTGGCATAGGCGCTGGCCGTATTGCCTATATCGCCCCTCTTGGCATCTCCGATGATCGGAATATTAGCCGGAATGTAGGCAACGGTCTTCTTCAGGGCCTGCAGTCCGCGTACGCCCAGTGCCTCATAGAATGCCAGGTTGGGTTTGTAAGCGCATACCAGGTCGGCCGTGGCATCGATTATAGCTTTATTAAATTCAAAAACATCCTTGACCGGCAGTTTCTGCGGGTCGGGATCCAGCCCCACGCAAAGCAGGCTTCGGTTCCTGCGCCCTGCCTCCAAAAGCTTGTTAACAAATTTCATGGAATAATTATATAATAATTCGCCGATGCTTAGCTTAGTATGGGTATGTGTAGGCTTGGTCCTGGGCTCATTTCCTTTCTCTTACTGGGTCGGCCGTTTTTTTCTGCGTAAAGATATCAGGACATACGGCGACGGTGCGCCCGGCGCCTCCAATGTAGCAAGGGCAGGCGGTAGGGTTCTCTACGTGGTCGCTGTGCTGCTGGATGCTTTCAAGGGCAGTGTGCCGGTCTGGCTCTCTCAACTATTGTCGGGAGTTAACGGTTGGGAGCTGGCGGCCGTGGCCATTGCACCTGTGCTAGCACATGCTTTTACGCCATTTTTAAAATTCAAGGGGGGCATGGGGGTGGCGACCACCTATGGCGTCTGGCTGGGTCTGACCGGATGGGTGGGTCCTGTGGTAATGGGAGTTTTTATGGGACTGATGTTCGCCATCCAGAAAAACTGGGTGTGGACCTCCATAGGAGGGATGCTGGGATTTTTAATTTTTTTGCTTGTTCTGCAATTTCCGCTAAACTTCCTGGTCATTTGCCTGGGACATACTGCAATTCTTGCCGTTAAAAGGTATACTTATTTAGCCAGTTGGCCAGAACTGCAGCCCTGGCTAGGCAATATGTGGAGGAAGTTATGATGCCCATAGATCCATTGCTCTTGCCAAACACACTGGTCATGTTTTTTATACTGGCAATGCTGGTCATGGCTGCCATAAATATGAGCAACTTGAAAAACCTCAATGATTACAAGAAGCTGAGCATCTATCCACGCGTATCATTGCTGCTACCTGCCAGGGACGAAGAAGAACAGATTAGCCCCTGTGTAAAATCGCTTCTAGCCCAGGATTATCCCAATTTCCAGGTCGTTGTGTTGGATGATAACTCCAGGGACAGGACCGGGGAGATACTGGTGGAGTTATGCCGGTCGGATAGCCGGCTGAAGGTAATCAAGGGGAAACCGTTACCGTTGGACTGGCTGGGCAAACATTGGGCCTGCCATCAGCTATATCTGGCATCCGATGGAGATATCATTCTTTTCACTGATTCGGATACAGTTCATTCCGCTGGTACGCTGCGATGCGCTGTGTCCGCTATGATGGAAGAAAAAGCAGATATGATTTCGATCATGCCAAGGCATATTTTGATTTCATGGGCGGAAAAACTGATCATGCCAATTTTCGCGCTGGGTATATTTGCCGTCGTACCCCTGCGGGCACGCTTCAGGCCCAGGAAGGTTTCGGTACTATCTTCAAGCGGCAAACTCATGATGTTCCGCAGGAAATCCTATGAGGCTTGCGGCGGATTTGAAGCGATTCGTCAAAACGTGCTTGACGACCTCCAATTGCCACAGAGGATAATGGCCGCGGGGCTGCGCTACCGCATCTTCGATGGTACGAACAATGTAGCATGCCGAATGTATCATAATTTTAAGGAAATACACCGGGGCCTGACCAAGAATATGTTCGCAGCCTACGATTACAATGTACCTCTTTTCATCCTCACATGGCTCTGGATTCTTTTCGCCATGTGGGAGCCAATTATAGTGCTGGCGATTTTCAAAATGCCGCAATATCCGCCGACCCTTTCGCTGGGCTTGTCAGCCATATCCATTATCGGCACCCTCCTGATCTGGTGTATTTATTACCAGCGCTTCAAATTTCCCATGTATATGATTATTTTTTACCCGGTTAGCGCCCTCATGACAGCGGCTATTTCAGCTTCCTCGATGATACTGACGCTTTCCGGCCGGGCCACCTGGAAAGACCGTAAATTGCCGAAACAGAAATTGTATTAAGCCCCTGCCGGGAGGAGATTTGCCACAACAGAATTTGTTTTTCGACGTCCTGTTCTACCTGCAAACGGCTATCATTGTCGGCCTAGCTGTACTCTTATTGATTTCGTTGACCAATCTGCGCTATCTGCGCAGACTTCTCAGCTATCCCCCACCTACCAGATGGCCGCGTTTTTCGGTCCTGGTGCCGGCACGCAACGAAGAGCAAAATATCGCTAACTGTTTGAGCGGTCTGCTGGAACAGGATTACCCCGACTATCAGGTCATAGTTTTGGATGACAACTCGACGGACCGCACCTGGGAAATAATACAGGAATTCGCTCAAAAGAACAGTGCTTTAAAGCTGTTAAAGGGCAGGCCCCTTCCCGACGATTGGCTGGGCAAACATTGGGCCTGCAGCCAGTTGGCGGAGGCGGCAAACGGGGAATTACTACTCTTCGTTGATGCGGACACCATTCATGCGCCCGACGTGCTGCGTTGCGCGGCAGCAGCCATGGCCGGGGAAAATGCTGCTTTAATCTCGGCTTTGCCCACTCAGATCGTAGTTACCTGGTCGGAGCAGTTGACCATACCCGCTTTTTATCTGGGCATCCTTTGCGGCATACCCACCGGGCTAATCCGGGTTCAGCGTAATCCACTATTGTTTGCCTGCGTTGGCCAGTTCCTCTTATTCACAAGGGAAGCTTATGATGCTTCCGGAGGGCACGCGGCGGTGCGGCAAAACGTTGTCGATGACGTGGCTATAGGCAAGCGCGTACATTCTATGGGGCTTTGTTACAGATTGCTTGACGGCAACAGGCATGTCTCGTGCCGCATGTATCATAATTCCAGCGAGGTCTGGAAAGGCCTGACCAAGAGCAACTTCGCTGCGTTCAATTTCGACCCCTTCCTGCTGACCCTCATGTATCTGCTCGTTCTGGCAGTCTTCATCGTGCCGCTGGTTATACTGGGGATAAGCCTGGCCCAACCTCAGCCCCATGTCGATCTCACCGCTGCTGCACTTATGGCCATCTTCCTCACGCTCGTACTCTGGTGGGTTAACCAGCAGCGTTTTCATTTCCCTTCCTACTTGATAGTGTTGTACCCCCTCACCGCTATCGCCATGATCGTTATAGCCGTTGCCTCGATGATATTGACCATGCAGGGCAAAGCCCAGTGGAAAGGCCGCAATATGCCCAAGACCGTCAAACCCTAAGGGGCCCTAGCTGTTATCCGTCTGTCTACACGATGACTGCTGCTTATATCTGCGCTCGAAAGCGGTGCTATAATGCAACTCGCCATGAACTATACGCAGGCTGTAAAGTTTCTCCAAAGCCTTGAAGATTATGAAAAATCTCCGGGCGTGGCCTATAATGCCGCCAACTATGACCTGAGGCGGGTGGAGATCTTGCTGGATAGGCTTGGCAACCCGCATAAAGGCAGAAAAACCATCCATATTGCTGGTACCAAGGGCAAGGGAAGCACAGCCGCCATGATATCAAGTGTTTTATTCTACTCCGGCTACCTTACAGGCCTGTTCACCTCACCACATCTATTCTCCTGGCAGGAGAGAATAGCCGTCAACGGGCGGCCGATATCTCAAAAAAGCTTTGCCCGGCTGATGGCCTTAATCGCGCAGCATGTAGATGCTATCAACCTGGAGGCACGTTTCGGCAAGATTACTACCTTTGAAGTTTTGACCGCCCTTGGTTTTTTATATTTCCGTGAGAAAAACGTCGAATTCCAGGTGCTTGAAACAGGCTTGGGAGGCCGGCTGGACGCCACCAATGTGGTTGACCCGGATGTATGCATAATAACTTCGATAAGCCTGGATCACACGCAGGTATTGGGCGATACGCTGGCACAGATCGCCGGCGAAAAGGCGGGTATTATCAAATCTGGCTGCATTGTCGTCAGCGCTCCCCAAAAGCCTGAAGCCATGAGGGTTATACAAGACAAATGCCTGCAGTCAGGCGCTGACCTGATAAAAGTCGGAGTCGACATCACCTGGGAACCCCTCAACAGCAACTTGAAAATGCAGCGCTTCCGGGTGCATGGCAGGCTGCAGGACTACGACTTGAAGATACCGCTGCTGGGAGATTTTCAGATGGAAAACGCTGCACTATCGATTGTGGCCATGGAGGTCCTGCAGCAGCAGGGCATTGACATAAAATGTACAGATATTGTGCGCGGATTTAGCGAGGTAAAATGGCCTGCGCGGATGCAGGTCATCGAAACGTCACCTTTATTGATCGTTGATGGCGCACACAATTCGTATTCAATCGGTAAAATTATTGAATCCATTAACAAACATGTTTCCTATAATAAAGCAGTCGTGATTTTCGGCTGTTCCGGGGACAAGGATGTCCAGGGTATGGCTGCGGAGCTGGCCGGATTTGCCGACGGTGCAATTATCACCGGATCCAGCCACCCGCGGGCCGCCGGGATCAACAAACTGATCCCCGCCTTCGAGAAGGCGGGGATGGCAGTTAAAACGGCATCTAACCCCTTAGAAGCGCTTTCTAAGGCTTTGTCTATGGCAGGTCCAAAAGACCTGATACTGGTTACAGGCTCACTGTTTTTAGCTGCGGACATACTGACCGAATTCAAGAAAGAAAGGAAAATTGGTATATGCCATTCAAGCGCCGTTGAACGGCGCTCAATGCATCAGGGTTGAAGATTATATGGATTTGCCGGTATCTACCTGAGGCAGCATTTTGCCAAGCAGCCGCTGCAGCGTCATGACGTGCACGCATTCTCCCCACTGTGTGAAGAAATGACAGTTGCAATGCCATTTACCGCCGCTCAGTCCCAGAATATGGCTGTCGTTCTCACCACGGAACTCGGCGGTAAAATCAGAGATGGCCACACGTTCGGGCTCTTCGGCGTAGCGCTTGGCTTTTTCGATTTTTCCAATGAGGCTGGACTGCATAGTCTACCTCCCTTGAAAGTATATAATGGCCCCGGTTAAAAAGTCCATCTAGATTTGATCTTATTTTATGTCAACGAAAAACCGACTTTTAAGCTACTTTATGTTAAAGCGGCTCTCATAAAGACGGTCTTTCCATGCAATGCCCGCTCCCATAGCATGCCGGGCTGTGGAATACAGGGCAACACAAATCAGGAAAATGACCCCCAGCGGATGAAGGACAAACGAGAAAAAGGGACCCCTGAAGCGGTAGTCCACCGCACAACGCATGACAACGATCGTCAGCACCTGTGCCAGAACAATCAGCATCCAGTCGACCGGTTGTTTATCCAGCATCAGACCGTTAACCAACCAGAAGAAGGGAGCAAGGAAAACCAGGTAGGCTATGGCAAACAGCCCGAAAAGGGCCAGGGGCGAAAGGGCAATAATCGAATAAAACCATTTGGCCCAGCCCTCTATCATGGGCCCCATCGATTTATACATATCGGTGAACATAACCTGCGAAAGGTCAACAGACATGAATCTGCCGCCGCGCTTCTTTATTTCCACGCCGAACCATACGTCTTCGATAATCCTGGTTTTTACTGTCTGATGCCCGCCTACCCTCCAGTATTCATCCCTAGGGAAAAGCATAAATTGCCCGATGGCAATTGACGGCCATGGTTTACTGGTACGGTTGAGAAACCAGATGGGGAACCAGCTTAGAACCAGAAAATACATGAAAGGCATAACGATCTTCTGGGGCAGTCCGGATGTCAGTTGGCGCGGTAAACCGGACATCAGGGATACTTTCTGGTCCACCGCAACTTTCATCACGCTTCGCAACATATAGGGCGCATGAATGGTGTCGGCGTCGACAAATAGTATCCATGAGCCTTCCGCCTGCTGCGCCAACTGGTAGCAGGCAAACGGCTTGCCAGCCCATCCGTCGGGCAGCGGCTTACCGTGTAATAGTCTGATGGCCGGGTTGTCTTTTTGAATTCGCGATACCATATCAGCCGTCTTGTCTATTGAATTATCATCCAGGACCAGTATTTCATAGGCCGGATAGTCCTGGCATTTCAATGAATTAAGACAACGCTCGATATTGGCCTCCTCGTTCCTGGCGGGGACCAGGATCGAGACAAACGGCGCTGGATCCAGCTTTTCATCCGCCTTGGACGGACGTTTCAAAAAGAGCAGATTTAATGCGAGGTTGAGTGCGAAAAGCAGCAGGACCGCCAATATAATAATCTGAAATATCATAGCTATTGCCCTGCCCGGTTAACACCCTAAAAAGTCTACCCTGCAATCATATATTCACATCGACGACATTGTCAATTAGTAATTCCCGTTATTTCGATGGTCAAATAGCTGGTTCTTTCACGCTGGCTGAGTTAATTTGATACAATGAATTACCAGGTCTATATATGAAGGACGTACTTTTTTCTGCGATCGCAGGGCAAAAGGCGGACTATATCGAGATTCGCCTCGACGAAAGCAGCTCAAGCAGACTAACTTTCCGCGGGGACCGGCTGGAGGAGGCAGGGAGAAGCGCCGGCACAGGAGGCAATGTAAGGGCGCTTGTACGCAGCGGTTGGGGATTTGTAACCTTTAACAGCCTCGATAAGCTGGAGGACAAAGTAGCCCTGGCCGTTGAACAGGCAGGGCATGTAGGCAAGGAAGACAGCAAGTTTAGCCATATCGCACCGTCAACGGACGTCGTGGCAGCCGAATTCAAGAAAAACCCTTTAGCTATACCGCTTTCGGCCAAGAAAGACATCCTGGATGAATACAACCGGCTGATGCTGGGCACACCAGAGGTGCAGACCACCAGCATCGGTTACGCCGACACTCAGAAAAAGGTAACGCTGGCCACTTCGGAAGGAGCATTGATAGAACAGAGCCGCATCGACGTCAGCCTGCGGCTTACCGCCATAGCCAGCAGGGATGGCGATGTGCAGCAGGTTGGCCTTAGCATCGGCAGCAAAGGTGATTTCGCCGTTGTAGAAAATCTGCATGATGAGGCCAAAGATATCGCCCGCCGCGCCGTTGCGCTGCTCTCGGCTCCCCATGTGAAAGGCGGGACCTATACCGTAGTGTTGGACCCCATCCTGGCAGGTGTGTTTGTTCATGAGGCCTTCGGTCACCTTTCCGAGGCCGATCATGTTTACGAGAACCCGCAACTACGCGATATCATGGTGCTGGGACGCAGGTTCGGAGGCAAACATTTGAACATCATTGATGGTGCCGCCGTACCCGGACTGCGCGGCAGCTTTAAATATGATGATGAGGGGACTCCCGCCACTAAGACGTACCTTATCCAGGAGGGTATCCTTAACAGCCGGCTTCATTCCAGGGAGACAGCCGCCAGGATGGGTGAAAAACCCACCGGCAATGCCAGGGCCATAAATTACCAGTTCCCGCCTATAGTTCGCATGACCAATACCTATATTGAACCGGGCCGGACTTCCTTCGACGAGATGATCAGCGACATAAAGGAGGGCATCTACGCCAGGGAATGGTATGGAGGGACAACCAGCCTGGAAATGTTTACATTCTCTGCAGGTGAAGCTTACATGATCAGGGACGGCAAGATTGCGGAGATGATTAAACCCATAGTACTCACCGGCAACGTTTTTACTACGCTTGATAAAATAGACGCCATAGGGAATGACCTGGATATGAACCAGGGTGGCGGCTGCGGAAAGGCTGGCCAATCACCTCTTCCTGTGTCCAACGGCAGCCCGCATATACGGATAAAGAATTGCCTGATCGGGGGAAAGTGAGTGGAAGAGCTCCTTAAAATCGCACGTAAATCCACGGAAAGTGCCGAGGTCTTTCATATGATATCCCGCAGGACCACGGCTCAATTTGAAGCCAACCGCTTGAAGCAGATACAAACCCGGGAAAGCACGGCAACGGCGTTACGCATCGTTAAAAATGGCAGGGTGGGCTTCGCCCAGGCAAGCGGCAACATCAAAGGCGAAGACCTGCTAAAAATGGCGCTGGAAACCAGCCCCTTCGGCTACCAGGTGAATTTTCTCTTCCCCTCCTCCCAACCGTTTCCCCAGGTAGAAGTATTCGATCCGCAGGTGGAGGGCGTCGCTGTCAACGACTTGATCAGCCTGGGTGAAAACGTTATCCGTGAGGTCTGTGCCAATACTCCGGGAATCCTGTGCGAGGGCAGCCTCTCACGCGGCGCTGCTACCTTGACCATCGATAATACCAGCGGCGAGCATGCCAGCTGCAGACGCAGCAGTTTCAGTGTCAGCATAGATGGGATGTTGATTCGCGATGGCGATATGCTTTACGTCGGCGATATCAGGAGCTCGTGCCGGCCCGTAATCGACCACACGCCCATCTCCGGCGAGATTATCCGGCAGCTGGACCTGGCCAGGAAAAACGCTTCTATCGGCACCGGTACATTCCCGGTTATCTTCACGCCTTTCGGGGTTGCCAGCGGTCTGCTTGCGCCCCTTATTTCAGCCTTTAACGGCAAGACGGTGCTGGACGGGGCTTCCCCATTGAAAGATAAAATCGGGAAGCAGGTATTCGATAAATGCTTCACTTTCCATGATGATCCCACAATACCCTTCCAGCCAGGCAGCACACCGTTTGACGATGAAGGGGTACCAGCCCGCAAAAATACGCTCGTTAACGCTGGGACGGTGGAGCAATTCTATTACGATCTGCACACAGCAGCCCTGGCTGGAACGGACAGCACCGGCAATGGCAACCGCAACGGCGGCATGCCGTCACCTTCACCTCATGCACTGATTATAGACGCTGGCCACACCCCTCTTGACGAAATGATAAAAAATATCAAGGAGGGATTGATCATAGAGCAACTGATGGGGTCTGAGCAGGGCAATATCCTGAATGGAGATTTCAGCGGCAATGTTTTGCTGGGCTACAAGGTTGAAAACGGCGCTATAGCCGGCCGCGTTAAGGATACCATGGTTTATGGCAATGTTTATCATTTGCTTAAAGAAATCACAGCTATTGGCAACGACTCCCGTTGGATAGCGGGTTACGTTAATACCCCCAGCATCTGTTGCCCACAAATATCAATTGCGTCAAAATAACGGATATGAAAAAGCTGGTTAACTTCCGCAAAGAGCCGAGACCTAAGTCGTGTGATTTGCTAGCCGCCTGGCCCGGCATCGGAAATCTTTCACTCATATTGACCAGGTATCTCAGAGAAAAGCTTCAGGCTGAGGAGATCGGGGAAATCGAGCCCTTCTCCTTCTTCGATCCCATCGGAGTCATGGTCAAGGACAACATAGTTGAGGCGCCGCAATTTCCCGAGGGGAAATTCTACTACTGGCACAATCCCAACGGCAAAAAAGATATTATTTTCTTCATCAGCGATGAGCAGCCCACTTTCAAAGGTTACGACCTTGCTAACTTCATACTAGATATATCCCGCAAATTCAAAGTGCAGAGGATCTATACCTTCGCTGCGGCCATCGCCAAGATACACCACACGGAACAGCCCAAGGTCTGGGGCGTAGCCACTGACGCCAAGCTCATCGACTTTCTTAAGAAATATGAAGTGGTATTAAGGGGACGATTACAGATAGCCGGACTTAACGGCCTGCTGTTGGGCGTTGCTAGGGAACGCGGCATGGAAGGCATATGCCTGCTGGGGGAAGTGCCGTCCTATACCACCCGCATACCCAACCCCAAAGCGGCGCTGGCCGTCATAAAAGTGCTTATAAAAATTCTTGATGTTTCCGTCGATCTCGCAGAGCTGGCTAAAATAGCCGAAGAATCGGACCAGCAAATGAAACGTCTGGCTGCCCAGGCCATGGGCGAATATATCGACCGCTATACAAGGCCAATATGGCCCCCGCCTGAGGATGAAGAGGAATTCGAGGAAGACGAAGAAGACGAGGACGAGGAGGACTAAATGGATTCTAAGCAACAACAGGTTGCCGAAGTTATAGCCAAAATTTTGAAATCCGATCAAGAAATACTAAATTCCGAAATTACCGTGCTGTCCGACCTCAATGACGACGACTTAGCTAAATTCAGAACAGACTGGCGAAGAGTTGATCACGAGAAAAGATTAAGCTTGATTTCCAGAATGGTAAGCATCAGTGAAGATGATTTGATCCTCGATTTCACCAGGATTTTCAAAATTGGTCTGGACGACCCAGAGGAAGATATACGCTTAAAATCTCTTGAAGGGCTGGAGTTGGAGGATAAATACGTCTACGCCCGGCCTATCATCAAAGTTCTGAAATCGGATGAATCAGAGGAAGTGCGGGCTGTGGCGGCGCGTGCGCTCAGCAAGTTCGCCCTGATGACAGAGCTCGGCGACGTGCCCGAAAGCGTCAGCCAGGATATATTCAGTGCTCTGTTGGATGTCCTGGAAAATAGCAAAGAGCCACTGACTGTACGGCGGCGTGCTCTGGAAGCCATAGCGCCATTCCGTCAGGAACTGGTGGAGGACTATATAGAGGACTACTATCACAGCGAAGATGCCAAGGTTAAAGCCAGCGCTATATTCGCCATGGGGCTCAACTGCAACTCACGCTGGCTGGATTTTCTTATCGAGGAGATGCAGAGTAAAACGCCGGAGTTCAGATACGAGGCGGCCAAAGCCAGCGGCGAAATTGAAGATGAGCAAGCCATCCCCTACCTGTTGAACTTATTGAACGACGGTGACCATGAAGTGCAGGATGCCGCTATTATGTCGCTCGGCAAAATTGGCGGCAAAGAGGCAAAACAGGCCCTGCAAAAGCTCAGCAAATCGAAAGAGCCACGGATCAAAGACGCGGCCACAGCCGCTTTGACAGAGCTTTCAGCTTGCGAAGATCCACTATCTTTGAGTTTCTAAACAGACAGCCTGATCTAACCGGAGAAAAAGTCAGGCTGCGCTCGAGGCGGCTGGAAGATGCTGCAGACGAATACCGCTGGCGCGTGGACGATGATTTGTGCAAGCTTGACGCCGCTACACCCATCACCCTGCCCTACAATGAGTTTCGGGAGCACTATGCGCTGGAGCTTGAATATCCGGGGCTAACCTACACCTTGGCCATCGACGCCCTTGATGGCAGACATATAGGCAACTGCAGTCTTTTTAACTTCGATTTCATCAACTCTGTGGGCGAGATAGGGGTCCTGATTGGCGAGAAAGTGTACTGGGAACGTGGTTATGGCGTTGATGCGGTCAAAACCTTCATAACTCATATTTTTGAAACTTCGGAAATAAACAGGATCATTTTGAGGACGCTTAATTGGAACAGCCGCGCACAAAGATGCTTTGAGAAATGCGGCTTTCAGGCCTTCAGTAACCTAACTAAAGGCAAGTATGACTTTATACTGATGGATATCCAACGGCGTAATATGCCGAAGGACGATCAGTAGACAAATATCGGCGCTTCGTCCGTTATAACCCGCCGTGCCCGGCTGAGCTTCTGCCGCAGTCTTTTTGGCAAAGAGAAGAGTCCCCTGTGCGCAATCCCGTCATACGATCTTAAGTTCCCAGACAACCTCTCTACAATTCTGCTGTTTATTTCCCGTGGTGCTAGCCGCGTTGGGTCCAGATTGTCCGATGCGGTATGAAAACCCCATACATCGACGAAAGACGGGACATATACCTGGTATGGACGCACCACCTTGAATATGCTTTTCAGCGTTTGGTTAATGGCGCAAAAATTGTGGAGGTTTATCCAGCCTGACTGGCCTGACTGCACCACCATTATTCCGCCCGGCTTCAACTTATCGTTCACCAACTTATAGAATTCACGGGTATAAAGCATACGCGCCGGCCCTTCTTCCACCGGGTCGGCCAGGTCGATAATAGCGACATCGAAACGTGACCTGGTCTCCGCAATGTATTTCCTAGCATCGTCATAAAGGATATGCGCCCGTGGGTCATCAAATGCACCTCGGTGAAAAGTAGGAAGATATTTGCGGCAGAGCCTGACTACTTCTTCGTCAATATCCACCATCACGGCCTTTTTGACCGTCTTGTGCATTAACACGTCCCGTAAAGTAGCCCCCTCACCTCCACCAGCTATAAATACATCCTGGGGATCGGGGTGGGCCAGCATGGCTGGATGGACCAGCGACTCATGGTAGATAAACTCGTCCTTTTCGCCCGACTGTATCTTCCCGTCGAGAACGAGGCATATGCCGAACGTGTGTGTCTCAACTATCTGGGCATGCTGAAACTTGGTAGTTGTGTCACGTAGTACGCGATTGATCCCATGTATCTGTACCAGGTCCCGTGAAAGCTCATCGATAAGCCATTTGTTCTTATTGAAGTAGTCTGGCCTGGCCGTCATTAACTTACCATCACCTTGCTCTCAATAAGCACGCCCCGCTTCAATTCAATATAGGTCGTCGATTTGGCCTTCAATCTCTCTGACATCGGCTTAACCGCATTCTTCGGTTCGATTACATCGCCGCAGGTGAAAACGTCGACGGCAGCGTAACTATATTCCGGCCAGGTATGTATGGAAATATGCGATTCGGCTATTATGACAACTCCGCTGACCCCCTGCGGGGTGAACTGGTAGAAAGAGTCCTTGATAACTGTAGCTCCTATTGATCTGGCAACATCCGCCAACAAGGTCCGCAGGTATTCGACATCGTTCAGCAACGCTGCATTGCAGTCTTTTAATTCGATTAATATTTGTTTCCCCAGGGCGGCCAATTGGTTATCCTCCTTTGATGTGTCCTGGAAGCTAATGTTGCATTTTCATAAACTTTTCAAACAGGCCGTAATTTTATATTTTATGTTGAGCAATTTCAAGAAAATATACTCACTGGGCTATTGACAAACTCTATTTAACCTTGTAAAATGCTCGCAAAATTCATCATAAGGAGGCGTATGCCGTGAGGAGAATTTTGGGTACCCTCGTTGCACTCGTTGTGGCCATATCATTGGTGCTGATACCCGTCACCGTCTCAGCCGATCTTGGTAAGTGCACAGGTTGGGACAAAGTTAAATGGGAAGGTAATCAGAACTCCTGGAAGATATATCTCCAGCACTGGGGAAGGACACCCACAAGTGCCATGTCCAGGCTGAGGGGTTTAGCTGGGCCAGATGTACTTAACGCCGGCGTTTGCAACCTCTCCAAATGTCCGCTGCCCACTGGCTGTGACATCAATCAGTGCCTGGGCGGCTGCAGCAATGCCAACACACAGGTTGGATCGCTTGGAACTGCCTGCACTACTGCTCAGAACGCTCTGAATCCCACAACCCCACCTACCTCGCTGCCGTTGGACGATTGTACGTTGAAATGTCCGACCACCACAAGCACTGCTGGCCTTGGAACTTCCAAGTGCTCCGGCTGCTGGGGCAAGAGCCTGTCTTTTGCCAACAAGAGCTGGGGGGGTGCTGACATAGGCACCAATGACCTCATTAATAATAACCAGCCGAATCACTTTGGCGGCACAACTTCGGGCAATAGTATTCCGGCAACAGCCTCTGCAAGTGCAGGGACTGCTGGTTTTGTAACTTGGACGCCGGGTAATGCGCCATACTCCGAAATTGTTCCTAACCAACCAACTGCTACGCCTTTAGGCGGTGGTGACTGGGGCGTTACTGGTTGCATGCATCCGGAGTGCGTATCTCAGACCTGGTGTCTGCAGAACAATCTGCTCTCCAAATGCTCAATCTGCAAGTAAGTTAATTTAGTTAAGAAAAAATAAATAAGCGCGACCGCGGTAGGTCGCGCTTATTTATTTATAGTACAGGTTTATATCTATGCAAGCGGACGATAGGCTGGTTACTATATATAAAGCCTGCGGGCAACCAGAAGCTGAAGTAATAAAAGGCAGGCTTACCGTGGAGGGAATACCGGCCGTCCTTAAATATGAGAGCGTGGGAAGCGTTTACGGGCTGACCATAGATGGCTTGGGGCAGGTAAATGTACAGGTCCCCGCCAAATACGAAAGCAAAGCCAGAGAAGTTATTGCGGATTCCGGCCAACTGGAAGAGCCAAATTGAGTGCTATTTAAGACCCAGGGCTGCATTCAGGGTTTTATAATCAAAGCGGCTGTCAAGCAGAGAGGTCATCGCCTGCAGTTTCCCAATGTTATGGAATTTGGCACCTTCAATGGCCTTTTCAATTTCCGAAACGATATCTGGGATATCCCTGTCGACCAACATGACGGGCACTTTTTTATCCTCGGCCTTGACCATCACCGTAGCGTGCGGCCTGGTCCTTGAGATAATCAGGCATTTAGTCGACGTGTCAAGGGCTGCCAGCTGCATATCCGGCCTTTCCGTCCTGGTAACAACGGCCTTATTTTTCTTGCTGTTGTAGTATTCTCTCACCAGGTCGGGGGTCATAGAACCCAGCATGAAATTTTCAACCAGGTCGTTCGATTTCTCCTTCGAAGATATGATCACTCCACCTACCGCCGCCGCAATCTCGGCAACGCTGACGCCGACAAGGGCCCTTGATTCTGGCAGCACTCCCAGCATATTAATCCCCTTGGACTTGAAGTACTCGGCAGACTCCGCCTGAACTTTGCTTAGCTTGGATTCGGGTACCTGGCTAAGCACAATTCCAATCAGCCTGTCGCCCAGCTTAGCGGCCACCTGGAGGATCTCTGCATCTTTAAAGTCGGAGGAGTAGCATATCAGCATAATGACCCTGGTATCCATTTTTTCATTTATTGTATAACAGGCTAAAGCTGAAACTTTATCATTTTTCAGGCTGCCGGGGCTTTCGAGGATTAGGATTTCAGCGCCGCGGGCGGCTTTTTCGCAGGCCTCTTTTATTTTACCGGCGAAGTTGTCGGCATCCTCCGAGAGGCTGTGCCACAATTCCTCCTGGGAAACATGAATAGGGCACATCTGCTCTTTGTTTTCACCGAGTTCGAGGGCCTCATTGATAAAAGTTGCTTCGGAATAGTCGTCCGACTGTTGCTGGTCTGTAATATGGATGGGCCGGATATAGGCTATTTTTCCCCCGGCGCCGGCCAGCTTCTTCCCGATGCCGGCACATAAAGCGGTTTTACCACAGGGTTCGTAAGATAAAATCTGCAATGTAGTCATGGTTCCTCCTGACTTTTAGCCGGCAGGTATTATACCACTCTTTACTTCTCGGTTGCATCGGAATATAATGTTTTGAAAGTTGTTAAAAGCTGAGAGTTATTTCGACTCTCAGTTTTTTAATATTTGGCACGCCGGGAGGTGAACCCATGACACAGAAAAGGTTTGATATTACCGGGGAAGGATTGGAGAAGCTTAAAACTGAGTATGAACAGCTTATTTCAGTTCGCCGCCAGGAAGTAGCCGATAAAATCAAACGCGCACGTGAGATGGGCGGCACTGAAAATAATGCGGAATACGAGGACGCCAAGAATGAACAGGCCTTTATCGAGGGAAGAATCAGCTCGCTGGAAAATATAATTCTTAATGCCCGTATCATAGAAGCTCCCCATCATCCAGGAGTGGTGGAGCTGGGTGACACAGTTTTAATACAGAATCAGGACGGCAAAATTGACCGCTACACCATCGTCGGAACTACTGAAGCGAACCCTGTTGATGGTAAAATATCCAGTGAATCCCCAGTGGGCAAGGCGTTGCTGGGCAAGAAGAAGGGTGACAAAATAGAAGTACGTACGCCGGCGGGGATAATGAAACTACACGTGATCGAAGTAAGTTAATAAAATGGCCGGGCAGGAACGTATAGAAAAACCGCGCCTGGAAAAACTAGACGATCTCATCAAACGCGGCATCAACCCTTACCCATACAAATTTTACCGTACTCATACCAACCGGGAGGCGGTAGAGCTCTTCCAGAAATTGTCCCAAGCCGGCTCGGCTACAACCTTGCCCGATATAAGCCTAGCCGGCAGGGTAACTGCCGCCCGTTTTATGGGCAAAGCCGCATTTTTCGATATCCGCGATGGGTCAGGCAAGATACAGCTTTTCTTCCGCCGTGACGACCTGGGCGACGAAAAATACGAATTGCTTCACGACCTGGATCTCGGCGATTTTCTGGGCGCTTCCGGGAAGATCTTCAAAACCCGTAGCGGCGAGATTACTCTTGAAGTAGCGGATTTTGCCATCCTCTCCAAGTCCATATTGCCACTGCCCGAAAAATGGCACGGCTTGGTTGACGTCGAAAAAAGGTACCGCCAGAGGTACCTCGACCTGATTTCCAACGACGAAGTCAAACATACCTTCTTAACGAGAAGCCAGATTATCTCCGCTATTCGCAAGTTTATGGATAACCGGGGCTTTATCGAAGTTGAGACGCCCGTGCTTCAGCCCACCTTCGGAGGTGCGCTGGCCAGGCCGTTCACCACACATCATCATACCCTCGATCAGAAACTCTACCTCCGAATTGCTCTGGAGCTATATTTAAAGAGGTTGATTATCGGTGGATTCGACAAGGTTTATGAGATCAGCAGGGTCTTCCGTAATGAAGGGATCTCCGTCAAGCACAACCCTGAATTCACAATGATGGAAAGCTACGAGGCCTACGCCGACTACAACGATGTTATGCAGATGACTGAAGACCTGGTCAGCACCGTCGCCGTAGAGGTGCTGGGCACCAGCGAGATAAATTTCGGCGGAGAGGTCATCAAGCTTGAGCCTCCCTGGAGTCGGCTGCCGCTCAGGCAGGCCATGATCGATAAATGCGGCATAGATTTCATGGACTATCCATCCGCCGATTCACTGCGTGCCCGCATGGAAGCGATGGGCATGAAGGTCGATCCCCTTAAGGACCGGGGGCGGCTGATCGACGAGCTGCTTTCAACCTATGTCGAGCCCGAGCTCAAGCAGCCTACCTTTATCATCGACTATCCCATCGAGATGTCACCTCTGGCCAAGAAACATCGCGATGACCCCCGCCTGGTTGAACGCTTCGAGGCTTTCATCGGCACCATGGAATTAGCCAATGCATTTTCCGAGTTGAACGATCCTCGGGAGCAGCGTGAAAGGTTTGCCGGGCAAAAGCAGTCGGAAAATACTAAACTTATTATGCAGTCGAAATTAGCGGACGACGTTGAAACGGAGATCGAGCAGATCGATGACGACTTTATTACAGCTATGGAACACGGTATGCCGCCTACAGGAGGCCTCGGTGTGGGAATTGATCGGCTGGTCATGCTACTTACAGACAAGCAATCCATTCGCGAGGTAATCCTCTTCCCGCAGCTCAAAACCAAGTAGGGCACGGCGAATATGATAGATATTAAACTGATACGTGAAAACCCCGACGTTGTATTCAAGGCTATGGAAAAACGCGGAGAAGACCTGGACCAGGTCAGGGATATAATCGACCTGGATAACACCTATCGCCAGTTGCTTAAGGAAGCCGAGTCTCTGCGCGCCAAGCGTAACGATGTCAGCAAACAGATCAGCCGCATGAAAGATAAGCCGGCCGACCTTATAGCTGGGATGCGCCAGGTGGGCGACCGCATTACCCAGATTGAAGCCGAAGCCAACCAGGTTGCGGATGAACTGGAGGATAAATCCTTGCGTCTGCCCAATCTGCCGGCAGAGGACGTGCCGGTTGGGAAAGATGCGGCGGATAACAAGGAGGTAAGGTCCTGGGGCAAGCCTAAAGACTTTCCTTTCAATCCTTTGCCGCACTGGGAGTTGGGGGAAAAGCTGGGTATCATCGATTTTCAACGTGGCGTAAAGCTCTCCGGCACCAGGTTTTATGTGCTGAGTGGCCTCGGCTCTCAGTTGCAGCGGGCACTAATCAATTTCATGCTGGACACGCACAGCAAACAGCACGGATATATTGAAATATATCCTCCCTTTATGGTTAAGAGGGACTGCCTGGTAGGATCGGGCAACCTGCCCAAGTTTGCTGATAATCTATATCATGATGCGGAGGAAGACTACTGGTTCATCCCCACCGCCGAGGTGCCTCTGACCAACCTGCACCGTGACGAGATCATCCCACCTGCTACCCTCCCCATTTACTACGTATCCCACACATCCTGCTTCCGCAGAGAAAAGATGGCCGCCGGGAAGGATACCCGCGGCATCAAACGTGGTCACCAGTTCGAAAAGGTTGAGATGTATAAATTCGTCGAACCTGAGACCTCGGATGGCGAACTCACTAAATTGGTGAGCGACGCAGAGGACATCTGCCATAAACTGGGGCTGCCTTACCGCGTTATCCAGTTGTGCACCGGCGACCTGGGGTTCGCCGCCGTCAAAACATTCGATATTGAGATGTGGGCTCCCGGCTGCAAAGAGTGGCTTGAGGTTAGCTCCTGCAGCAACTGCGGCGATTTCCAGGCCAGGAGGGCCAACGTCCGCTATCGCCCCGATCCCGAAGCCAAATCTCGTTTGGTCCATACGCTGAACGGGTCGGGACTTGCATTGCCTCGCGTCATGATTGCTATCATGGAGAATTACCAGCAGTCTGATGGCAGCATCGCGGTACCTGAGGTGCTCAGGCCCTACATGAACACGGCCGTCATTAAATAATGTCCTTGATTGTGAAAACCTCGAGGTCCACATTAAACCAGCCTGTTTTCCCCCTTTATAAGTCGGATATGCTCCTTAAATATGCCCGGCCTTGACATCCCCTATAAATTCAATTTAACTATATATAATGTATATAATTAGAGTGATTTCAGTATCAGCTTGTTACCATTATGCCTGAAGCCGAATCACAGACAGACCCACGCTTCTGCCGCCAGTGCGGCGCCATAGTACCCGAAGGTACGACAGTATGCCCGCGCTGCGGCAAGCGCTGGTATATGGACCGTGTCGAACAGCAGGGGGTGGAACTCTGGCAGAAGATCCTGGAAAAAAGGTCCGCTGCAGAGCAGGCAGAAACAGAGGTAAAGGAGCAAAAGGAATACCGCTGCCCTAAATGCATGGCAATCTTGAAGGGGCCGGTCGCAGTCTGCCCTCACTGCGGCAACAGCACCGTCAAAGCGAAAATTGTTCCTCAGGACCGCGATTCAGACAACATAGAAAAATCTAAAGGCGGGAGTGAAGATTCACTTAATATACCTGAGTCTGCCAGAGGTCTGGCTTCCATCAAAGGCGCCGCCAAGCGGGCCGGTAAACTGCATGCCAGAAAAAGGCTAAAAAGTCTTGACATCATCATCATTTGCGCCATAGTAGTCATTATAGCCGGAATATGCTTTTTGCTAGCCCGCCAGTATGGATTCTCCTCCCTGTTCCCAGTCTCCAAGCCCGTTGAGCCGGCCCAGTCCACAACCGCACCACCGGCCAAACCTGTAATCTCAAATATCTCGATATCGGATATTACTGTAGACGGGGCAGCCGTTATCTGGAGCACAGATATACCCGCTTACGGCAAGCTACTCTATGGGACCAGCGCTGCTTACGGCGTCGAGTCCCAGGTGGACAATATCTCCGCTTCCCACAGTATAACCTTAGCGGGATTGCAGCCTGCCAGCGCCTACCACTTCGCGGTGCTGGCAACCGATGCCGACGGCAAAGAGCTTTCACGCAGCGAGGATACCACCTTCAATACGCTTACCCCGCCTAATACCAAACCTCCCGTGGTGTCTCAGTTCAAAGTGCTGCCCACGGATGTCAGCGCCATTGTCACCTGGACTACCGATAAACCTGCAACCAGCCAGGTGCTGTATGGACTCGATAAATCTTCCTCGAATTCGACGTCCGAAGATTCAAAGCTCGTTACCAGCCACACAGTGCGGATCAGCGGATTGCAGCCCAACTCCACGTATTACTACCGCATCAAATCGATCGATGCCGACGGTAATTCGGCTACCATGGATCCCCCCGATGTTTTTATCACCCCTGTAACGGTACCGATAGGTTCTGTTATCGGCGATCGGGCGCCTGATTTCACATTAAATATATTTAACACCCAGGATAGCCTATCGCTGCGCAATTATAAGGGACAAAAGGTGCTGGTGGCGTTCTGGGCTGTATTTTGCCCCGAGTGTGACCGGGAGCTGTCGCTGCTGCAAACATTAAAGAATAAAAATATGCCCGGTGTAAACATAATCGCCGTCTTTATCGATAGTAAACCCGAGGATATTGAGAAGACAATCTCACAGTATAAGTCCTTAAAAGGAGACCTGACGGTCCCAATATGTGTGGATATGTACAAGACAGCTGCTCATGTCTACAATGTGGAAAAGGTACCCTGCACCTTTTTTATAGACGGGGACATGATTGTCCGCGATATCGAGTACGGCAACTTCAACAGCGATCAAATCGAACAGATACTTAACGGCCTTTAATTATTAATATTGGTATTCCTTGACAGCAGCTTCATCCCGTTGTAGTGTAGATATTAAATGATCTTAATAATTGTACACACATGCTGCGTTAGCTGCGGGTCGGTCGCTGCTAAAAGATGGCCGCAAATTCGTTTATCGAGGAGAGACGCCATTGGAAAGCCAGTTCAGATGTAAATGCGGAAATCCCGTATCCTCAATCAACCAGTTGTGTTCGGAGTGCGGTAGCCTGGGTCCACATTTATTTTCCGGCAAGACCGGTGATCCGGATAACTCATCTCACGGAAATCAGTTCGCTGCCAGGAAAGATAGCTACCCGGCGGAGCGAGTTCAAATGCGGGAACCGCCTGCCCGCTTCGAAAGCTTTGGAGGCGGTGAGGCGGTGGATGTCGCTTCTGAATCATCTCCTCGTATGCGCGGCAGCAGCGGTGACGATGATGACATCAAGTTTCCGGCTGGCATGCGCTCCAGAAGCCCGATTCTGGATCACATCGAGGACATGGGTGATGACTACGAGGAAAAGAAGTCCAGAAAACATCGGGAGCAGGATAGCGACTCAGATTACGAGGATAGCTCGGAAGAAACGGTAGATGACGAGTACGTCGATGAGGAACAGGACGAGGAAGAACCCCAAAAGAGCGGGGGCGGGACCACTGCCATCGTGGCTAGCGTCATCCTGGTACTGTTGTTGATCGCAGCGGCCGTTTATGTAATTAATAATTTCGATGCGCTCACGATATGGTTGGCATCGCCGACGGTGCCTGAAATCTTCAAGCCGTCCCAATAAACTAGGCCTTTAATGCTTGCACTCGAATTTGAGGTCCGACTCATTTGAGCTCTGAATATATTTGCGCAGGCTGCAGAAAACCCATAAGCTATATAACCCAGACTTGTCCCCATTGTGGAACCCCCGGACCTCACATCCACAGATCACAGACCCGCGCCGGGAAACCCTCGAGCAAAAGGCCGGGGTTGCGGACTAGTGCTAATTTAGACAGGGAAACCCCCGTTGATATAACTCAAGCCCCTGCCGACCTGAAAAAACGAACCTCTCAATCTGTGGAGGACTATTGGGGTATTCCCGGAAAACCGCCTAAACGCTCCTGGCGAACCGCAACCGTTATTTTATACTTATTAGCCGTTATTTTGGCCTTAGTATTTGTGATAGGTGGCATCTATATCGTTTCCCGGGACCTCACCGGCAATCTGGGCCAGAAGGCGAGCAATATACATATTCCCGCCGAAAATAAAACTGCCGTCGCTGTTGCCGTTCAACCGCCGGCCTCTAATAGCCAGAACCCCATTAAAAACGATGTGGCTAAAACCGATAATCCGGCGCCCACCCCCGCCGTTAACAATAACAGTGAAAATAAAACTCCCGCCGTATCGACTGATAATGCAACTGCAAACTCGAATACAGGCGGTTCAGCACTTCAGAGCCCGCCGGTATCAACAGATACTCAGCCGCCGCTGATAACCGATGTCGCTTATGTTTCAAGTGCTTATTCAGTAACGATCTCATGGAAAACCAGCGAAAATGCCACGTCCTTCATAAAATATGGCACCGACCTGTCACTGGCTTTCCCTTCGACAGAGGTCCCGCAAAAGAGCATGGAGCACAGCATTTTTATCAATGGCCTTACGCCCAATACGCGCTATCACTACGAAATATTTTCGACCGATGCGGCAGGGAATACCGGGACCACAGGGGGGACGACTGCGGACGACAGGACTTTTACAACCCAACCCGCAACCAATGCCGCCCCTTATGCGGGCAGTGTGGCGCCCGATTTTACTCTCAATAGCCTCCAGAACAATGAAATTTCACTCAGCAAGTACCAGGGCAAGAAAGTAATCCTGAATTTCTGGGCAAGCTGGTGCAACCCCTGCAAAATGGAACTCCCTGATTTACAGGCGATGTGGAGCAAATACCGTAACAGCTCAGATGTCATGGTGCTGACCGTGGCCGGCAGCCAATCCGATATAGACGCCATCAAGGACTTCATGGCCCAAAATAATTTCGATTTTATAGTTTGCCTCGATGATAACGATGGCGTATTCAACACCTATGGCATTACCAGCATTCCCAGGACTTACTTCCTGGATAAAAACGGGGTCATACGTAAGATACAGCAGGGCATGTTTACCAGCCCCGGTGAAGTTGAGTTCATGCTCGACTCCTATTGATTCACCATTCCCCAGCGTTGTGCTATACTGCAATACCCAGTGAAATTTGCCAGCTTTCTAGGCATTGGACGCCTTCTTTAAACTTGACATATGAAATGTTCTGCCTTAACTTTAATATTAAATTACAGGTTTTCACCCATGGAATATAATTCATGCCCAGCATAATCTGTCAGCGGTGCCACGATATCAATGAATCTAACGCCACTATATGTCAGAAATGCGGCGCAAGATTCTGTTCAAGCTGCCACCTGGTAATTGATTCCCCCAACGCCAGCATCTGCCCCCATTGCGGCAAGAAAGACCTGGGCTTTAAGCCAGGTAAATTTGCCGCCACGACCTACATTCCGCCCAGCGCACAAAGCAGCAGCTTCAGCCAGACCTATTGCTCTAATTGCGGCTCGAAGATAGAGGCGGGCATGAGGAAATGTCCCTATTGCGGCCGGTTGGGTGATCTCGTAACCCAAACACCTCAGCAGGGCTACGGCGTTATGAAGCCGGCACATGGTGAACCCGTTTACGGTCATTCCCGTCCCGAGGCGGAAGCGACCTCCACCCAGAAAGTCTGCATTAAATGCGGTACGCCTATACCTCCCGGCTCCAGCCTTTGCCCGAAACATGGAAAGTTCGGTGGGGGGTCGAAGCTCACCGAGGGCTTCACCCCGCAGAAAGATAAGAGGTTTGAGGGAGAAGTCTACAGGCGTATGATGGAGCGCAGCTCTGCTACACCGGAGCAGGACAGGGCGCCGGCCCGGCATACACCGCCTGAAGAGATCTATCCTCAAATGAGCGCGGCTTCGCCTGCGTCCAGAGAAGCGATGATGCAACCTGAATCGGCTGAGCTGCGTACCTGCCCCAACTGCGGCTCGCAGGTCCCCGATCGCAGCAAAATATGCCCTAATTGCGGGAATAACCGCCTGCCCCATCAGAGAAGCAGCCCGATGCTCAAGGCGGAAGAGTACTATAAGAGCAAGTCAGCCACCGTTCCACAGCCTGTCCCTGCACATACACAGCCTGTCCCCGCATATACACAGCCTGTCCCTGCATATACACAGCCTGAGGAGCAATACTACGGGCGGCCTGCCGTACAGCCCTTTGAAATGGCGCAGCCGGCCCCATATCCTGAGATGGTGGCCCGGCCTCGTCCCGTAGGCAAGAATGTTAAACAAAAGGCGCATAAAGAAGACGGGCATCCCGAAAGGGCGCGCCGGAAAAAAAAGTCGCCTCTGCCCCTCCTGTTAGCCCTGCTTGCAGTGACGGGTGTAATAATCATCTCCGTAGTCCTGATCATGGACCAGCTCCAGACGCCTCAGCAGCAGATTGTTCCTCACAAGACTACTCCCACCACTAACACTCCCGTTGCTACCCCCACGAACCCGGTGGTATCAGCCATCCAGTATAGCGATATCACTCAGACCAGCGCCGTTGTAACCTGGAAAACGGACGTGCGGTCAAACAGCCTGGTTACATATTGCCTGGATGGGGGCACTCAGTGCGAAAGCGATAGGGATGATGCCCTGGTAACGGACCATAGCGTGAAGCTGTCCGACCTCGAGGCTGGCAAATCCTATCACATCACGGTGCAATCCAGGCTTGGCTCCGACCCGGATGCGGCCGAGGGCAGCCTGGAGGCAACCACTGATCTTCAGACTACCTCTATCATCGATACTACTCCCCCCAAGATTACCGGGATCGAGGTGAAGAACCTGACAAGCGGCTCCACCGCCTCTACAGCCACCATCGAATGGCAGACCGACGAGCCGGCCACCAGCCAGGTCAGCTACGGCACTTCTTCAACCTACGGCACTGCCCAGCCGGCGCAGACCGATACCACGCTGCTGAAGGACCACAGCGTGCCGCTGAGTACATTGCCGTTGAAAACCACCATCCATTTCAAAGTTGTATCCAGGGATGCAGCGGGCAACGAGGCCTCGTCGGCGGATAACACTTTCCTGACTCCGGCTGCCGCCGGACCCTCCATAGGGCTATCAGCACCTGATTTCACTCTTAAATGTGCTGATGGAAGTGAAGTTGAGCTGAGTACGTTGCGTGGGAAAAAGGTAATTATTAATTTCTGGAATCTCCACTGTCCCTACTGTATGGAAGAACTGCCTTACTTCCAAACCGTCAGAGATAATCCTGCCAATAGTAACGTGGCCATGCTTATTATTAATACCACTGCTGTCTTTGGACCTGATATGCCTGAGGCTGTCGGCGCGGAGATTTCAAGTGCCAATTATACTTTTACTGTCCCACTCGATGATACCGGCGCGGTAGCCCAATCTTATAACGTTACCAATACTATACCATGGACATTTTTCCTGGATTCATCCGGCGTAATTAAGTCGGTACAAGATGGGAAATTCGACAGCGCAAATGACATAGAGAGCAGGCTGAACTCGTACTAGGCGCCGCCCGGCACAACTTTCGCATTCAATTTGCTGCCACAGCAACGATTAAATATACTAATATGTCCCGCGGAGGGCTGACCGAGCGGCCAATGGTGACGGTCTTGAAGCTCATTACCCTATGTCCAAAGCTCTATTTTACATTTAAAGAAAAGGGGGCGGGTTTGAAACCCGCCCCCTTTTATAACCGGGTACTAATTCCAGTTAGATTTTGCCCAGCTTGCCGACAGCTTCTTTTATCTCTTCCACCGACGCTTCTTCCTCGATGGTGGAGATGTCACCCAACTCTTTATTTGTGAGGAGGGCCTTGATGACGCGGCGCATGATCTTACCGCTGCGGGTCTTGGGCAGCATCTGTATGAAGTTGATATCTTTCATAACCACGATAGGGCCCATCTCCTTCCTGATATGACCGATTAGCTCTTTCTTCAAATCATCACTTGGCTTGTAGCCGGCCCGCAGGACCACGAATGCGCTGGCCACCTCGCCGCGCAGTTCGTCGGGAACGCCGGTTACGGCAGCCTCAACCACAGCCGGATGATCTACTAGGGCATTCTCAATCTCGATCGTGCCGATCCTGTGTGCCGCAATTTTAATAACCTCATCGGCGCGGCCGGCAAACCAGATATATCCATCGGCGTCCCTCTCTGCAGCATCACCTGCATAGTACATGCCCTTCGTGCCTACCTTGGCCTCCCAATAATCGGTCTTGTAGCGCTCAGGATCACCCCAGAGGGTCGGTGTCAATCCCGGGAAGGGTTTCTTTATTACCAGGATACCTTTCTCGCCTACTCCCAGCGATCGGCCGTCCGCCTCGTCCACAATATCGGCAATTACACCCGGCGTCGGGAAACCTGAAGATCCGGGTTTAATGGGCGCAAGCCCCAATCCGAAAGGATTGCCAATAATGGCGCCGGAGGTCTCCGTCTGCCACATATGGTCGATCACGGGTATCTTGCCCCGGAATACGTCTTCCTGGAACCATTTCCAGGCTGCAGGGTTAAGCACTTCCCCTGCACAGACCACCCTCTGCACCGTGCTCAAATCGTGCTTGTGGGCGGGCTCCACCCCGTAGCGGGCTAAGCCGCGTATGCCGGTTGGCGAGGTGAATATACCGGTCACACGATTACGTTCTATCATGTCGAACCACATATCATTCCTGGGATAATCGGGGGTGCCCTCATACAAAATCGACGTCGCGCCGTGCAGCAGAGGTGCGTAGATGTTATAGCTGTGTCCAACTATCCAGCCTATGTCGGAAGTTGAGAGCCAGATATCGTTAGCGTTCAGGTTATATATCCATTTGCCCATCGAATAGACGTAGACCTGATAGCCACCGTGGTTTTGCACGGTCACTTTCGGCTTGGCGGTCGTGCCGGACGTGGGAAGAAGGAACATGGGTTCGTTGGATTCCATTTCCACGTAGTCGCCACTCTGGCCAGCCGCTTTCGGCAGGAAATCCTTCCAGAATATGTCGCGATCCGGTTTCATGGGGATGTCCTTCTCTTCGGCGGTGTCCAGGACTACAGTATGATTGAACTTGTGCATAGCAGGCAGCCTGTCCAGTGCATCATCCACCATCTCTTTGAGCATGATAGGCTTTCCACGCCGATAAGAACGCGCTTTGCAGATCACGTATTTGGCGCCGCTCAGCTCAACCCGGTCGGCAATCGCCCGGGGCGAGAAGCCGGCAAAAATGACAACGTGCACCGCTCCAATACGGACACAGGCCAGCATCATGGCTGCGGCTTCTATGCTCATGGGCATGTAAATGGCAACGCGGTCTCCCTTCTGGACACCCATGCCACGCAGGGCGGCAGCGTATTCTTTGACTATGTTAAGTAGCTGAATATATGTGACAGTCCTGGTCTCGCCGGTGTCACCGGCTTCGAAAATGAAGGCAGCCTTGGCGCCCTTGCCCATCTTCACCTTAAGATCGACGGCGCTATAGCAAATGTTGGTTTTTCCGCCCAGGTACCATTTGAAAGTCGGATAGTCGTGCTCGAACACCTTGTCCCACTTCCTGAACCAGTGGAGGTCGTGACTGGAGCTCAGAGCAGCCTCCTCCCAGAACCCTTCCAGGTTTTCCTCGGCTTTCTGGTAAAAAGCCCTCACGTGGGGCGGAAGCATACCTGCCGCAGCACGTGCATCTAGCGGCTGGTTGGTCGATTTATCTGCCATTATTTATACCTCATTTAATTTAATTGGATTTACTCAATCTCGACTATGGGGGATTCGTGGTATTGTATATGATGGCCGATGAGAATATCAAGGATAACTGGGATACGGCAAAATTAACCATGCCAAATCTCTTATGCTCCAGCAGGGTATACATCCCAAGATAGTGTAGGAGCGGCTGGAGCACGCCAACATGGCGATCACGCTGGACACATACTCCCATGTTTCACCAGGGCTGCCGGCTGCAGCTGCCAAAAGCTTTGACGAGGCATTCGCCAATAACTATAATTAACGGTCTGATAAAGCGGTTGAAAAATTCGGTTAATCCGTTAGCTTTTTTCTTTTATGTTAATCAGCGGCCGGGGCGGATAACCCGAATTTAGCTTCAAATAACGGCTTGGAGGGGTGACCGAGCGGCCGATGGTGACGGTCTTGAAAACCGTTTTAGCTTCATGCTAACGCGGGTTCGAATCCCGCCCCCTCCGCCAGCTTTTCTCGGATCGTTTAGATTACCCCCCGACTATGCTACAGCCCCTGGCTGTGTATTCGCATTTTTGAGCGAGAATCCAAGCGCTATCAGCATTACACCGAAAAGCACCATATATACAGCGATCATTACTATTATCAGCGAAGCGCCGAACGCCATGTTGGAGAATATCAGGATGCTTAGCAGCACGGAGAAAATCCCGCCCAGCAGCAGCAGCCATTTGTCGGGAAGTGTCTTCCACTGCGCCGCTGCAAATGCAATTTCGAATATGCCGGTCAAAAGAGCCCAGAAGGCAACGGTGAACAGTAGTATAACACCAGCCAGCAGGGGCGAGGTGAAAATAACGATGCCGGCCAGAACCCCTATTATGCCTTCGATTATTAGCCACCATCTGTCTTTATGGACAGGCCTGTTAATGATGCCAACGGCCAGTGCAAAGCAGCCGTCCACCAGGGCGTAAGCACCAATGAAAAGTATCAGGAACCCGGCTGCCATCTCCGGCGGCATAACCAGCAGGATGATGCCCAAAATGAGCGCCACCAGGCCGCGCAGAGATACCAGCCACCAGTTGCGTACCAATGTCTCCAGCATACATCCCTCCCATTGCGAATTTAAGCGTATTATAAACCAGCACCACGGGCCTTAAAAGCTTTTTTCCGTTGCCAGCCGGATATGCTCAATTTATAATATATGTTGGCGTAGCTAGCTATGGATAGTAAATATTTGAAAACAGCCGTGCTCCTGGTATTCGCCAGTTTTATGCTGATCAGCATAGTCTTCGGCATCATAGTGCTGGCGGTCAGGGGGCCGTCATTTTTAGCCGGGCCTGCCAAAACTCCCCCCTGCACGCAGGATAGGGCGGCTGCCCTGGCTATCAACTTGCTTAAAAACAGCCCGACCTTTACGTTCGATGGGATCGGCGGCAGCATCAAGCAGGTAAGTGCGGATTCGCCTGACAACGGGCAGACATGGAAGCTACTCTATACGTTTAAAACGGCTCATCCCGGACGGGGTGACAGGGAGGGACAGGTATTGGCGCAGGTGATCACCGAGCATTCTGCACAGCTGATGCTGTCCAACTGCAAGATCGTATCTGCGATATGTGATAGCTCATGGGACCTGCTTTCGGACAGGGCAATCCAGAATAATTGATCACTGTTCACCTGCAATTTTGCAGGGCAGTCAGAACCTGAAAAAGCATGCGGTGGAAGGGAAAGCGAACCTGTTATAATAACTGTGAGGGACCCCGTGGATAAGGTTTCAAATGGAGATCTGGAAAAAGCTCCTTAACCGCATGATCCGGGCATCCAGGATGGACTCCAGCCTCTACGAGGAGATGGAGACCGATGATGAGGCGCTCGGGCATGCGGTGATGATCGCCCTGCTAGCCAGCGCTGCTACAGGCATAGGCATGGCCGCCGCCGGGTTAATAGGCGGGGCCGGGCTTTTGTGGCCCATATGGGGACTACTCAGCGGTTTCTTCGCATCGCTCGCCGGCTGGTTTGGCTGGGTACTTATAACCTATTTCCTCGGCACAACCTTCCTAAAGGGTCCGGAAAAGGTGAGTCTGGCCGAACTCGTCCGGACACTGGGCTTCGCCAACTCACCGGGCACTTTAAGGCTTCTTGCGTTCATTCCGTTGCTGGGCTGGCTGATCATACTTTTAACGGGCATCTGGACGCTGGCATCTGGGGTAATTGCTGTTAAGCAATTGCTGGACTTTCCAACGGTCAGAGCCATGGCCACCTGTTTGCCGGGCTGGCTAATTTATATGGCTGTTATCTTCATCATCTACCTCTGGCTGCCATCTCCTTTCAAAATGTTTCCCGGCTAGATTTATCCGTACCAACTGTTCACTGTAGGCAAAAAGCTCTTGCTGATGGGCATGATATTATAATCAGCGACCCGAATTAAAAGGAGGAAGATATGGCATCAGGAAAATTATTCCCGCGCATGCTGCGCGCCGCCAAGCTGGAACCGCAATTATACGAGGAGGTGGAAGCTGACACTACAGGCACTGGGCAGGCCATGCTGGCCGTTGTACTGGTCAGCCTTGCAACCGGCATCGGCAGCGGTATCTCGGCGGCCATACTGGGCAGCGGATCGATTCTCGGCTTCATCTCCGGGCTGATCTGGGGCCTCATCGCCTCACTGATCGTGTGGGTGATCTTTTCCCTGCTTTGTTTCTGGCTGGGAACATCCGTTTTTAAAGGGCCTGAGACCAAATCCACCATGGGAGAGCTGCTCCGCACACTGGGCTTCGCTTACACTCCCGGTCTACTGAATATCTTCAGCTTTATCCCCTTCATCGGCGCCATTATCCCTTTTGCTACCTGGGTTTGGACGGTAATCGCCTCGGTTATTGCAGTGCGTCAGGCGTGCGATTTCACCAACGGCAGAGCTATCGGCACCGTTATCGTAGCCGCCATCATCCCTCTCGTCATCATGATAGTCCTGGCGGCAATTATCGGCGGGGCACTGGCGGCTATACTCGGGCCAGCCTTGCAGCAATAGGTTGGCTAGATTTCTTCATACATGGCAATTTCGGCTTTGCCTTCGAGCAAAGGCCTCATTGCCGTGAACATCTCTTTGAAATGGGGCGCTGATGAATGAAAGGTCAGCGCCTTATCATCTTCATACTTCTCATAGAAGAAAAATACGTTGGGGTTGTCGGCGCGGCGGTGCACTCTGTAGTCAATGCATCCGGGATCTTTCAAGAATTTAGGGGCGAAGTCTTTTATTACCTTGGCCAGCTCATTCCCCTGGCCCTCTTTGGCCCTCATCATGGCAGTTATTACGATCATATTCCCTCCTTTAATTGAACCTGTCGAAGTAGTTATTATATCCTCGTTGTCCGGTCGCCCGGGACGCAAAATTCTTGCCGTCAGCCCACTCCACATCGCCAAGGTCGGCCAGCAGTTCCAGGTGGCTCATAACCTCCCGCCGGGCCATATATTTCCCCCATCCCTTGCGAAGCCTGGGCGGGAACAGCTCGACGGATATCTCCTCCAGATTGAGAATCTTGCTGCCCAGTATTTTCAGTATATTCTCACAGCGCTCCCGATGAAAATATATTACCTCTTTGGCCCTCTCCGCCGGTTTGAGGTAGTTTATGCTGCCGTGCTCGTATAACCTGTGGCCGGGCAATAGCAGGTCGGCGCCGGTGCATTCAACCTCTATCGTGTGCAACGAATTAATATAGGCCGCCAGTCCGTAGGCGTCATTACGGTCGCCGTAGCCCTCGGGCAGAACACGCTTATTGACCAGGTACTCCAGCATCAAGGAGGGATGGGGCGTTATAGTCGGCAGCAGAGTATCCCCGCCCAAGACGATTTCTTCGTCCAGGATTGCGCAAATCGAATCGGGTGAGTGGCCCGGCGTTAAAATAAAACGCACCTTTAAATCGGGCAGGGTTGCGCCGTTCTTCACCGGGTTATCGATTTTTATCAGGCTCCTATCGCTTTGATAACGCCGGCAATTTATATTAAACTCGTCAGGCATTACGCAGGTGCGGCATGAGCCGGGAAAATCAGGCCGGTTGGCCCCATCATCTATGCCGGGATAGTAGGCGACCATGTTTTGATATGCAAAATGCGCCCACAGCTCGGCGCCGCTGGCTTTAAAAATATCCGTCAAGTTGCCGTCGTGGTCCTCATGCCCATGCGTTACGATTACCCGCTTGACATCCTTCACATCGAAGCCCGCTTGCTTCAACATCGGCTTCAACAAATCGTATTTATCGAATTGACCGGTATCAACCAATGTCATTTTCTTCCCCGGGATGACATAACACCAGGAAGGCCCCAGGTCCCAGTCCTCGCCGGATGCATAATGGAGCGGGACGCCCAGGCAATAAATCTCAGTTCCCTTGCCCGTACGGTAATGCAGGATTACTCCCTCGCCGTTGGGTTGGCCATGCTGGACTATTTCGAATTTGTGCAATAGAATATCCACTTCAAAATTAACAAAGAATTATTGTAAGCGTTTGACCGCCAGGTGTCCAAGTTTGCTACAATTATGGAAGGAACCTCTGCAAAGACCTTTGCGACGGAGGTGTTTATAATGGAAGACAAAATAGTCAGATTTATATCCAAACTAAATACAGATAAGGTCAGGCTGACCGAGCTGATCGCCCACTTTACTCACGATGTGTCCGGTACCGAGAAGGAAACGATTATATTCAAGAAAATCCTGCCGGCCCTGCTGAATATGGAAAAAACCGAGAAGATTAAGCTTTCGTGGGATGTTTTGCTGACCCGTTACAGGTTCCCCAGATATATTTACACCAAAAGTGAAGAGCAGGACGAAGTTAAGGGCGCCAACCTAGAGCAGCCGCTGTGGAAAAAGCAGATTGAGGACATCCTGAAAAAGGACGCATCTCTCTATCACAAAAAGGTGCGCGAGCTGCGCTTACAGGACAAGTTCGAGAAATTCGTGAAGAGATACGAAAAAAGCTCAGAGGAGATCTCACCCTCTGAGGACTGGATCAAGATAATAACAGCTGTTATGGAAACCAATCTGTCCCAGTATGACGTCATGCGCGCTTGTATCGAGGCTTTCAAGGCCGGCGCCGTCTGGGAAAAATACAGAAAGGAGTTTGAGGACTAACCCGGTCGGTTTGGCTTTTCAGGCCGGCTTGTCCAGTTCCCTAGCTACAGCCAGCAAACCCAGTAAATCAGCTTCACTGGCGGTGCCGTAAAATACAGCCTCTCTCGGGCTGCGGTTCAATGCTTCCAGCGTTTTGAGCGCTTTGCGCTCGGTCATATCGTAATAATAGATCAACCAGGCCGCCAGCGCCTGTCCCGTCCTGCCCAGGCCGGCCGAGCAGTGTATGACCGTTTTATGTCCCTCGGATACAGCCCGCTGCAAGAAATAGCAAATGTGCTTGACGGCCTCGCCGCTGCACAGGTGTTTATCCTGTGTGGGCGCCCAGAGCACGCTGTCCTGGCCGAAGCTCTCGGTGTATACACCCAGCAGCCCTCCGGGCAGCGTTGGATAATAATTCAGCTCTTCCTGGGAAAGCATACAAACCAGATGGCTGATCCCCTGCTTTTTAATGAATGCCAGCCATCCGTCCACCAGTTGCCTTTGTACGAACTTGCCTGGATAGCCGGGCCGTCGCGCACCGAATACGTGCTTCTCTTCGGGCAGTGGCGTACCAAATCCATACTCAGCCATCAGTCACTCAACCCTCCATTCAGTTCGGGATTATATATCACGATCTTGCGTCAATACAACCTTCCATATGCATACTTCAACAAATTGACGAAAAAGCCGACAATTTATATCATAAGCGGGTTGGGCCTTTTAGCACGGGCTTGACGCCTATAATCGTAAGAAATCGCTGGGGAACAATATGGGTATAAAAATAACTGATACAACTTTGCGCGATGCTCATCAATCGTTAATAGCTACCAGGATGAGGACGCGGGATATGCTTCCGATCGTCGAAAAGATGGACAGGGTGGGATTTTTCTCCCTGGAAATGTGGGGCGGCGCCACATTTGATACATGCATCCGTTATTTAAATGAAGATCCATGGGACCGCCTCAAGGATATCCGCTCCAGGGTCAAAAATACCCGCCTTCAGATGTTGCTGCGCGGCCAGAACCTGGTTGGCTACAGGCACTATTCCGACGATGTAGTTAAAGAGTTCATCCGCTTTGCCCATAAAAACGGAGTGGACGTATTTCGTGTTTTTGATGCGCTCAACGATATACGCAATATGGAGCTGGCCATCCGCGAATGTAAGAAATACAAGTCCCATGTCCAGGGGACAATCTGCTATACCATAAGCCCTGTGCACAGCATGGAAGGCTTTGCCTCGATGGCAAAGGAACTGGAGAACCTGGGCTGTGATTCGATCTGCATCAAGGACATGGCAGGGCTTATATCGCCTCCGCAAACAACCTTGCTGATGAAAGCCGTCAAGGCCCAGGTTAAGATTCCCATCGACCTGCACTCCCACTGCTCCAGCGGAATGGCTCCAATGAGCTACCAGGCAGCTGCCGAGGCGGGGGTGGACATACTTGATACCGCTTTTTCACCCTTCGCCTGGGGCACTTCCCAGCCACCCACAGAAAGCGTAGTCGCAGCCTTCCAGGGCACGCCCTATGAAAGCGGGCTCGATCTGGAGCTTTTATATGAGATCGGCGAAGATTTCGCCTCCATGGCGGTCAAGTACCATATGCTGCTCACTTCCGAGGCTACTAGGCCCAGCGTAAATGTCCTTCTGCACCAGATACCTGGCGGCATGTATTCCAACCTCATAAGCCAGCTCCGTGAACAGAATGCGCTCGACAAGATAGGGGCCGTGCTCGAAGAGATACCGCGGGTGCGCGCCGACCTAGGATACCCGCCGCTGGTAACCCCGACTAGCCAGATCGTGGGAATACAGGCGGTCCTCAACGTGCTCAACGGAGAGAGATATAAAAAAGTTACCAAGGAAGTTAAGGACTACTTACAGGGCTATTACGGCAGGCCGCCAGGGAAGTTGAACGAAGAGGTGCGCAAAGCCGTAGTTGCAGATTCCCCCACCATCGACGGCCGTCCCGGGGCCTATATTGAAGCCGAACTGCCCAAATTAAAAGATGAAACCCATAAGCTCGGTATACTTCACAAGGAAGAAGATCTGATAACCTACGCCCTTTACCCCCAGGTAGCCGTTAAATTTCTGCGCGGCGAGGGCAAGGAAGAGGTCCTGGCCGGGCCTGTGCCCGCTGCCTCATCGGGTCAACGCGGGGGCGATCTCCCGAGGGAGTTCAGCGTGGATGTAGACGGCGAGGTCTTCAATATCAAGATCGCTCCGGTGCTGGGTAAAACCGTGGAAGTGGAGAAAAAGAGCAAGCCCAGGGAAACGGTCAGGGGAGCGGTGCTGTCGCCCATGCAGGGCATGGTATTGACGGTCAAGGTGAAGGTCGGAGATAAGGTCAGCGAGGGTGACACGGTCGTTATAACCGAAGCCATGAAAATGCAGAACGACGTTCATAGCCCCTATACAGGAACAGTAAAAGAGATATTCGCCTTCAACGGTGAAATCGTTAATAAAGACGACGTATTGATGGTCATAGACTAAGATGCTTAAAAAGGTATTGATCTCCAATCGGGGCGAAATCGCCATACGCGTTATGCGCGCTTGCCGTGAACTGGGAATTCGCACGGTTGCCATTTATTCAGAGGCGGACAGGGACGCACTTTTTGCCAAATACGCCGACGAGGCTTACTATATCGGCGCATCGCCTGCCTCGGAAAGCTACCTGAATATCAAGAATATTATCGGCGTGGCCAAAGAGAGTGGATGCGAGGCAATCCATCCGGGCTACGGTTTCCTGGCTGAGAACCCGAGCTTCGCTTATGCCTGCGAGCTTGAAGGGATAAAATTCGTTGGCCCGTCCAGTAAGGTCATTGAGCTGATGGGGAACAAAATAGCCGCCCGTCAGGAGATGGCCAAAGCCGGAGTGCCCATCACGCCGGGCACAAAGGACTCCGTCAGCGAATTCGAAGAGGCGCGACACATCGCCCGGCAGATCGGTTATCCCGTGATTGTCAAACCGTCGGGGGGCGGCGGCGGAATCGGTATGACCATTGTCCAGGATGAGGCCAACCTGAAGAAGGGGCTGGAGATGTCCAGTAAGATCGCGGCCAGCACTTTCGGCTTGCCAGAAATATATATAGAGAAATATATCGAACATCCACGCCATATAGAGTTCCAGGTACTTGCAGACACGCACGGCAACGTGGTTCACCTAGGCGAACGGGAATGCTCCATCCAGCGTCGGCACCAGAAGCTGATCGAAGAAGCCCCCTCGCCAGCGCTGACTCCCGAGTTGCGTAGACGTATGGGAGATATAGCGGTAAAAGCTACCAGGCAGATCCGCTATGAGAATGCCGGCACCATAGAGTTCATTTTCTCCGGCGGCGAGTTCTATTTCATGGAGATGAACACCCGTATCCAGGTCGAGCACCCCGTCACGGAGATGGTAACCGGTGTCGACATTTTAAAGGAGCAATTGCTAATCGCCTCTGGAGAACGGCTGAGCATAAAACAGGGTGATGTGCATATGAACGGCTGGGCTATAGAATGCCGCATTAACGCTGAGGACCCGCTCAACAATTTTGTACCTTCACCGGGAAAGCTGCGCGGCTACCGCTCGCCCGGAGGAGTTGGAATCCGCGTGGATAGCGGTGTGCACACGCGCTACGTGATATCACCTATGTATGATCCCATGATTTCCAAGCTGGTTGCATGGGGACGTACCAGGGACGAGGCCATCCAGAGGATGAGGCGTGCGCTTTACGAATATGTTATCGTGGGAGTTAAGACCAACATCCCCTTCCACAAGGCTGTGATGGAGAACAAACGCTTCCAGAGCGGTGAGCTGGGTACCCATTTCATTACCCAGGAGACAACTCTTGTCGAAGATATGCAGGCCATTATGGCGCGTGAAAAACCTCTTGAGGAGAAGCTCTCTCAGGTGTTCGATGACAGCAAGCGCACGGCCGCCATAGCAGCGGCGCTTGCCTACTCGCAGATGCTGAACAAAAATCCCGGCTCCGATGCCAGGCCTTAGAGCCTGATAACTGGTAGATGAAGACCCCTGAGTGAATTACGGGGGGTTGGATCTCCGGGTTTATCTGCGGACTTATCATCGTTCAACATGTCCGCCACACTTTTCCCGAAGGCCTGGGCAGCCTTGCCTGCCTCCCTGAATTTAGCCTTTACCTCTTCATCCTTAAACCGTTCCCCCAGTGTCTGGGCGGACTCTTTCACAGCTTTCCCCAGCTCCGCGGCCTTTTCCTTCAACTTGGGGTCGTTGAAAATCTGGCTCATAGCATTGCCAAGCGCATCAAACATCTCGCCCAGATTGTCCGCCGCACCTTTGTCCTTTGGATTTTTTTGCTGGTCCATAATAATACTCCTCGTCATGATCAACTACTCATTATTCTACTTTAAAATATTTACCCCGACTTTCAGGATAATAATTCAACCGATAAAATCTGATAATATATTGACAGAACTTGGTAGGTCCCCACTTGAAAGGAGGGGTTATGAAGCTTGTTAAGGCAGGATCCGGGGCAGTAGTAATAGTGTTGGATCAAGAATTCACTTCAAAATCTGAAAGAGAGCTATTCGATATTCTTGAACAATCGGGGGTGTCCCCGGGCAAAGCGCTGATCCTGGATTTTACCGGTGTTGAGTTGCTGGACAATACGGGCCTTAACATCCTGGTCAGGCTGAATGTGCGCACCAGGAAAACACAAACTCATTTATTTGCTATTGGATTAAGTTCACCTTACCGCAACGTATTTGGAGTGGCCGGACTGGACAAAATATTTCATATAAACACCAGAGCTTCCGTAATGTTCAAAGCGGCAAGCATTACCGGCAGCCGGGAAGTACCGAGAGCCGAATTCCAGGCTGACAGCAAATGGGCCACGACAGTGCGGAAGCTTAAAGTGTCGGATGCGCCAAGGCAGGCTATCAACCTGAATGTAAATGGCCGCAGAACGGCGGGCCCGGCGCAAGGCTTCGGACAACTGTGGGAAAAGACCTATCGGATCGACCTATCGGATACCGGGCTGACACCGGCCCAGATCATCGGCACGGTTAAAAATAAATTCCCGGAACTCCAGCCTCCCGAAAACCGGTTTTATCCTTCGGAAAAGGGCATTGCTCCGGGTGAGATAGTGCTTATCAACGCTCTGACTCCCGGCGGTCTGGTAGCCACAGGCGTGCTGGTGCTTTACGCAGACGAAGACACTTTCACCTTCATAACTCCGCAGGGTCATCCCGAAGCTGGCTGGGTGACGTTTAAAGCTTTTGAGGAAGGCGGACATACCATCTTGCAGATACAGGGCCTCGCCCGTGCCAGCGATCCCATTTACGAATTGGCTTTCCGTTTCGCCGGTTCACAAATTCAGGAAAAAATATGGACGCAGGTGCTTGAGTCCACGGCTAAATATACTGGTAGTGCAGCACAGGTGCACGTTGAAAAGAGATGCCTGGATACTTCCCTCCAATGGTCCAGATTTTTCAACGTCTTTCAGAATGCCCAGGTTCTGAGCGTGCTTCACAGCGTCACGCATCCCTTTAGCAAGAAATAAACAGCAGCACGATATGGAAAGATCCTGCGAGTACGACGCTGCAGTTATCGGTTCCGGGCCGAACGGTCTGGCCGCAGCTATAAAGCTGGCCGAACGCGGCCTCAAGGTAGTTGTTCTGGAGGCAGAAGATACTGTAGGAGGAGGCGCTCGAACAGCGGAACTGACGCTGCCCGGGTTCCATAACGACGTCGGGTCGGCAATCCACCCAATGGCCGCCGTATCCCCCTTTTTCTCATCATTGCCTCTCTCCCGCTTCGGGCTGGAGTGGGTTAAACCCCCTGTACAGATGGCACACCCCTTCGATGATGAACGCGCAGCCCTTCTCAAAACCTCAGTGAAAGAGTCCTCCCTGACCCTTGCAGGCGATGGGGAAGCCTATATCAAATTGGTCCAGCCCCTGTTAGACCGATTTGACGGATTGAGGGAATACCTGCTCGGTACTATGCGCTCGGCGAAAAATCCGTTGCTTTTAGCCCGTTTCGGACTCAAGGCTCTGCGCTCCGCCGAAAATCTGTCCATGATCCATTTTAAAGGCGCGCTGGCAAGGGGGTTTTTCGCCGGACTGGCCGCTCACTCCATCTTACCCCTGAATAAAACACCATCGGCGGCTTTCGGCCTGGTACTCTGTATAACCGGCCATGCCGCTGGCTGGCCAATCCCTGTGGGGGGCGCCCGCAGCATCTCCTCCGCCCTGTCCGACTACTTTGCCTCGCTGGGTGGCACCCTGGTTACCGGGCATAAAGTCAGATCTTTCATCGACCTGCCTGATGCCAAAGCCGTGTTCTTCGACACCGCTCCCGGTCAGTTACTGAGAATCTATGATCAACGGCTGCCCGCGGGATATAAAAAGTCCCTGCAAGATTACCGCTATGGCCCCGGCGTATTCAAAGTAGACTGGGCATTGTCCGGTCCCATACCATGGAAGTCGAAGGATTGTCATATGGCGGGTGCCGTGCATATAGGAGGGACCTTTGCTGAAATTGCGGAGGCAGAACTATCGGCCTGGCAGGGGAAAATCCATCCCAGGCCATTTGTAATCCTGGCGCAGCCCAGTCTGTTTGACAGTTCCCGCGCACCGGCCGGCCAACAGACCGCCTGGGCCTACTGCCATGTGCCCAATGGTTGCTCCTACAATATGACAGCATCCATTGAATCCCAGATTGAACGGTTCGCGCCGGGTTTTAAAGGCCTGATCCTTCAGAGGCACGCATCCACCCCTGCCGACCTGGAAGCCGAAAATCCTAACCTGGTTGGGGGCGATATAGTCGGCGGCGCCCAGACCTTAAAGCAAATTTTCTGCCGCCCAACCTGTCGTTTAATGCCTTACACCATCCCCCTCCCGGACGTTTATCTTTGCTCGGCTTCAACACCACCCGGTGCCGGGGTTCATGGAATGTGCGGTTTCCATGCGGCAAGCGCCTATCTTAAAAAGCTCAGTATTTGAAAATGCTGGACCGGCTGAAAAAAACAGCGTAGTGCATCTCCTATATGAGACAATTAAGGCCTTCGGCTCTGACAACGGCAATCTTTTATCCGCCGCTGGGTGTAAAACGCTCGTATGAAATCCGACCTAATGTAAGCCTTGGATAGGACCCCCTGTCTTCAGGCTGCATTGATATCAATATTAATGCTGTATAATCAAAGTAAGGACTCACCATGATCGGATTCCCTGACGCTTACCTGGATATTGAGACCACTGGGCTTTATAGCTGCAATTGCAGGATTACGGTAATCGGCATCTATTTCTGCAATTCATATGACACCAGCCTGGTACAACTTTACAACGAGAATTTAACGCGCCGGCACCTTTTACAGGCGCTGGAAGGGTCGGATTACCTCTTTACCTACAACGGCGAGCGCTTCGACCTGCCCTTTATTCGCCACCGGCTGGGCCCGGATTTAAGCCGCATGCACCTGCACAGCGACTTGATGCATAGGTGCCACCGGCACAGCTTAAAGGGCGGATTGAAGGTCGTTCTCAACAGGTTGGGTATATCCCGGGAGACCGTGGGACTGACCGGCTGGCATGCAGTACTGCTATGGAACAAATATGTTGCCTCCAATGACCTTGAGGCTCTCGATCTCCTTCTGCGCTATAACAGGGATGATGTAGTCAATTTACGGGACCTGCGAGAGAAGTTGGATTTGCTGGACCGCGCAACATCTGCCCGGGAACAATTGACAAAATAGAGAGGGGGCTAACTTCACATTAGCCCCCTCTCTAACAAAAATCTGAGTCGCTGTTTACTGAGTTACAGTATCAAGTTCCCTGAGATGGGTGTCTATCCCCTTACCGAAGAGCTTCAAAACGATGGGTTCACCGTTACCATATTTCTTGTAAACCCTGCAGGTCTCGCAGATGCTGGTGTCGCGGCCGGTTGCGCCCTTATCATCCAGTTTGCAATAGGTCCCCTCTATCTCCCAGCACGGTAAGAACTGATATTTTTCGACCGGGCATTCGCCCTTGATCATCTCCGGGCAGTTGCACAGTTCGAAACAAGGTGATTTACCAGTCCAGAAATTAATGCCGCTCTCTTCCTTTACCCCGGCAGCTTTCTTTACATTTACTTTAGTCTCAGCCATTTGATTTGCCTCCTATATTTGTGCTGTTTGTTTGTTTTTCTTTACGTTACCAATTTAGCACAGGCTTTGCTTACCGCCATCCGTTTTAACGCTTAACTTGCTTTTGCGCAAAAGCACACCTGTCAGTCCGTATTATGCAGTCGTGAAACAAAAATCCCTCCCCTTTTCGGGGAGGGATTAAAAGCACTTATTTATATTTTAGGAGGTTAGACAACTGCTTTTTCAAGCATCTGTAAAGAGGTATTAATGCCACGGCCCATCAACTTCAACTGGATGGGTTTGCCTTCGCCATAGGTCTTGTATACCCGGCATACCTCGCAAATGCTGGAATCTTTGCCATCGTTCCCGTAATCATCCAGTTTGCAGTAGGTCCCTTCTATCTCCCAGCATGGCAGAAATTGATACTTGAATGAAGGGCATTCTGCCTTAATCATGTTTGTGCAGTGGGAGACCTCCCAGCACGGAGTTTTATCGGTCCAGAAATTGAACCCCCGATCTTCCTTCGGTTCCGCTTTGGTTTCAATCCTTTCTACTGTCTTAGCCATTTTCTTTACCTCCTGTCTATCTTTATCTTTAGGTTACCTATAATTTAACATGGCACTAATGGCCGAGCATCCGCCGTAATGCTTAGTAAGCAGTTGCGCAAAAGCGCAACTGCATATTAGTAAAGATGCATATTGACGAACTTTTACTTTATTAAATGCCCCGTCGGCGGTAAAATTTTGAATGGCCACCGGTATAAAGAAGTTTTTTTGTATATTTGATACGTTATCCAATTATTTCAGGCGATGCTATAATACCAAGCTAAACTTATGCGCAATTATATAATCCCTGAAATTACGCGGGAACTTTAGCTATGCCCGGGAAAATGCAGGACGGCAGTTTCTACGGGTGGTGGCTGCTGCCGATCCTCTGCCTAGTATATTCCATACCCATCGGTTTTGCGCTTTACGGGCCACCGGTAATTAACACCTTCATGGCTGACAGCCTTAAATGGCCACGTGGTGAGATAAACTTGGGCTATTCGATCATCGGCCTCATGCTGGGCATCGGTGCTCTGCTAGTCCCCTGGATGATGAACCGTTACGGGCCGAGAAAAACACTGGCCATCGGCGCCGTCATCGCGGCAATTTCGAGCATTCTGGTTGCCTTACTCGGGCATATATCCGTGACGCTTAACGGGCACATATACCCTGTTGCTTATTGGGCAATATGTTTCTTTGTGGGTTTGGGCGTCTCGTTCGGGACAGTAGTCCCCGTTCAAGCCCTGGTCATGCTGTGGTTTAATGTGCGCCGTGCGCTGGCCATGGGACTGGTGCTGGGCGGAGGTGCCATAGGCGGCTTCATCTACCCACAGATCATAAGCGCTGCCATCGTCAATTCAGGAGGTGACTGGCATGCAGGCTGGTATGTAATAGCCATGGCCTGTTTCATAGGAGCCGCTATAGCCATGCTCGCTGTCCGCAATGGCCCCGAGGAACTGGGTCAGCACCCTGACGGCTTATCGCCGGAGCAATTACAGGAAGCTATGAAACATACCAAACACAAGTTGATCAAAACCTACCGCTCGCCGGTGAGCTGGCATTTCCGTGATGCCATTAAAACTCGTGCACTCTGGAGCATCGTAATAGCTATAGGTTTCATTTTTTATTTGTGGCAAACCATTCTGACTCAGACGCCCGCGCATTTGCGCGACCGGGGGTTTTCGCCGTCAGACCCGGTATTGATCTTCCAGCCGGCCTTCGTTTACGGTCTGATACTGGCTTTCAGTATAATCGGCAGGTTGAGCGTTTCCTTCTTGGGAGAACGTATTGAGCCACGCTACATCATATCGATGGCCGGCGTTTCTCTGCTTATTGGCGGCGCCCTTTTCTGGCTGGCCTCCAGGGAGAACCTGTGGGCCGTATACCTGTACCCGCTCTTTACCGGTTTTGGATTCGGGGCTACCTACGTTTGTCAACCCCTGATAATCGGCAATTATTTCGGGGTTGGATCATTTCCCGAGATCAGCAGGATAAGCAGCCCCGTGGGATCGATTTTTCAATATTCGGCGCCGGCTGTTGCCGGTTTTGCCTATGATATTAATGGGAGCTATGCTACTGCCGTCATCGTCGGGTGCACCGGCGCGTTGATCGGCCTGCTGCTGATACTCTTCTGCGTGCCACCCAAACCTGTTAAGCTTGAAGCTTGACAGACGGGCTGCCCTGACGTAATTTTATAAAGTTCATACGCTGTTAATTTATAGAATCCATCCCCCAATAATGTTAAAGGAGCGGTTCAATGCAATTTCAAACACTCTCTTACGCCGAAAAAGAAGGCATACTTCACGTAAAACTTAACAGGCCCGAAAAGAGAAATGCCGTCAACCATCAGGTCATCACAGACATCCGCCAGTGCTTCGCCGAGGTGGCCACCAGGCCCAGCGTGCAAGTGGTGCTTTTCTCGGGCGAAGGTAAAGGGTTCTGCGCCGGCACAGACCTCACTTCTTTCCAGGCTGGTGCCGACCAGCAGTATATCCGCAGGTTCGTTCGATACTATCAGAGCGCTTTCCGGGAAATCGAGTTGCTCGAAAAAGCAGTCATCGCGCTCATACATGGCTTTTGTTTCGGGGCAGCCCTTGAACTGGCGCTAGCCTGCGACCTGAGGATATGCACTCCTGAGGCCATCTTCAACATACCCGAAGTCAATATGGGCATCGTCCCGGACGGCGGCGGCAGCCAGAGGCTCCCGCGCGTGGTGGGCATGGGCCGGGCCAAGGAGCTTATCCTGACCGGCAAGGTTATCGATGCACAGAAGGCCGAAAAATGGGGACTGGTGAACGAGATCGTCAAGCCGGAAGACCTTGAAAAGACGGGAATTGCCTGGGCCAAGGAAATTATGAGCAATAGCGTCATCGGGGTCGGCCTCTCCAAGCGTAATATGGATATGAGCATGAATATGGGTATGAACGATGCTCTGGAATGTGCGGGCATGGCGCAAAGCCTGGCCTTCTCCGATCCCAGCTTCCTGAAGAGGATCGAACAGCGCTTTATGGATAAGGTCAAAGGCAAAAAAGGCTGAAGACCGTTAAAATATACCTTGATGAAGATTGTTCTGCACGTCTGCTGCGGGGTCTGCGCTGCAGGCGCCGCCAGCGTTCTCCTGAGTGAAGGCCACACCGTTACCGGCTATTTCTATAATCCTAACATCAGCCCTGAAAGCGAATATTACCGCAGGCTGGCAGCGGCCGGAACGTCAGCCGAACGGCTGGGCTTTTCGCTGGCAGAAGGGCCGTATGATCCATCGGCCTGGCTCTCGGCGACCAACGCCCTCAAGCAAGAGCCGGAAGGAGGTCGACGCTGCGCCGTCTGTTACCGGTTACGTCTTGAAAGTTCATATAAATTTATGGTTGAGACGGGACACGACGCTTTCACATCCACGCTCACCATAAGTCCCCATAAATCCGCAAAAATTATCAATGCCATCGGCGAGGAGATTGGCGGGGAAAAGTTCCTGGCCCGTGACTTTAAAAAGAAGGACGGATTTAAAAAGGCCGCCGGGCTGGCCAAAAGCTGGCAATTATACAGGCAAGATTACTGCGGTTGCCTCTACAGCATACGGGAAAGTCACGGCTAAACGTCTCAACCCAAGGAAAACCCTTAGAGATGTTTCTTCTGGCAGAGGGCTATGAACTTCTCTATTGACCGATCGTAGGTCCGTTCGATTTCCGGCGGGAAATGGCAGGCCGGCAATTCGCCGAATCCCTGATGATACCTGATACATTCGCAGCATACGCCCTTGCGCGAGCACGGCTCGTAAGTGCAGTTGCATTGGGATTTGTTATCGTTTAGTTTGCATTCTCTCATCTACGTTCACCCCGGTATCAAAAAGATTATATTAATCGAGCGAGGTTATATGGGATGCCGGCCTTGGCTTCAGTTCAAATTTAATTCCGGTTTCTTTAAAAAGCTCCAGGAAGGCATCGTCCGCATATCTTCCAAACGTGACGAAGCGCTTGATCCTGGCATTGGCCAGCATCTTGGCGCAGAGAATACAGGGTGTGTGCGTGCAATACAGGGTAGCACCTTCCAGGCTGACCCCATGCAGGGAAGCCTGTATAATAGCATTCTGCTCGGCGTGAATGCCGCGGCAGATTTCGTGTCGGGTACCCGACTCTATCTTAAGCTCATCCCTGAGACAGCCAAGCTCCAAACAATCCTTGACCCCCGCTGCAGCGCCGTTATAGCCCGTAGATAATATATGTTTGTCCCTTACGGCCACCGCCCCGACATTGTGTCTGCGACAGGTGGCCCTCTCGGCCACCACCGAGGCAATTTTCAAAAAATATTCATCCAGCCCGGGCCTTCTGACTTCTTTCATTTGATAACCTTTAATATTTTATTGGCCTGACCCGTCAGCTCTTGCAGAGTCGAGTCATTGCGCAGAGTGTAATCCGCCATGGCGATGGGGCCGCCTTTGTTGACGTTTTCAATCTCGGCAAAATCGCGTGCCCTGGCCTGTTCTTCGGTCAAAGGCCTCACCTTTCTGTTTTGCAGCCTCTTATAACGCAAAGCGGGTGGGGACCATACGGCCACAAGGTTCAGTTTGCCCCTGACCTTATCTTTGAGATATTTGTACTCCTCCCAGGAGTAAAGGCCATCCACCACTACATCAGATGTCTTCAAAGCGGCTTCGATTTTGGGCAGGCTTAATACCGCGTAAGCTGGCATGCCGTACTGTTTTCGCAGGTCTTCCCTCACGCTCCTCTCGTTCTGTTCGTTCAGTTCAAGCCCCCGCTTTCCCACTTCCTCATCCGTAATATCTCCAAACCTGATCTTTTTGAACCCGTTGGATTCAAAGACCCTGGCTACCTCCGATTTACCTGAGCCGGGCATACCGACCAGCGCTACCAATTTCATAGGTGTACTCAACTTGAAAAATATACCCTCCGGTAATTGCCAATTATAGGAAAAAGGGGCTGGTCTGGCAAAACGCTCGGTCAGACCATGGAAAATCTTCCTCGTGGGTGCTCCTGCCGGGCTACCCTATCATTTTTTACGAAGGTCGCCTGCATGAAATTTTACGATTTTTTTATTTTTTTACGTTCAATTTTTAGAAATTTTGCCAATCATATCTGCCGCAGATACGACGCCCTACTTGACAAGCCTCAAACAATCCACTATTCTAATCGTAAATACGTAGGAGGTAAATTAATGGAAGCTTATTGCATGAAATGCAGGGCCAAGAGGGAAATGAAAAATGCCAGGGCCATCAAGATGAAGAATGGCAAACCGGCAACCCAGGGTGTCTGCGCAAAATGCGGTACCAAGATGTTCCGCATCGGCAAAGCCTAGTAACTTTTATAAGCTGACATTTACAAGACAAAGACGGTTCAGTGAGCCGTCTTTGTCTTGTTGTTTTTTGGAATACTGCACTGCAGCGATCACATTTAGCAGGTCAATCGGCCTATTCCGATATGATCCCCTTTTTAAGATAGACGTCATGCAGCACGCCACGCGCTGAGGAAAACTTCCAGGCAAATATCAGAGTACCCGCTATGTAAAGCCCTCCCCCGGCCATGAGCGTTGCCGGGGTCCCTATGGCACTGGCCATACCCCCATAAAGCAGGCTGCCGAAGGGGGCCAGCCCCATGAACGCCATGACGTAAAAACCCATAACCCTGCCGCGCTTGTCGTCGTCGGCGATGCTCTGCAAAAAAGTATTACAGCTGGCCATGGTTACTACCATGCCGAAGCCAGCCAGCGCCATGGCTATCAGTGAGAGCCACAGCACACTTGTGAAAGACAGCATTATCAGCCCTATGCCGAAGGTAAGGGACGCTATCAGCAATATTTTGACCAGACCGACTACGCTCTTGCGGGTTGCCATATAGATAGCTCCGATCAGTGCGCCGACCCCCGCGGCCGTGGTCAGGAAACCGAGTATATTGGCGCCACCGTTAAGTATCTGCCTGGCAAAGACGGGCAAGAGGACGGTGTAAGGCATGATCACCAGGCTGGCGAAGCTCAATAAGAGGATAATATACCTTATAGGCGCAAATCCGAAGGCGTAGTTCAAACCCTCCTTCATGCCCCTGAAGAAATCTGGATGCTCGATCCCGGCCGGCTTAGGCGCAATTCTCATGGCCAGCAGACAGGCTATGACGGCAATGAAACTTAACCCGTTCAAAAGGAAGCACAGCCCTTCGCCTATGGTTGCAACCAGTATGCCCGCCACCGACGGCCCTATCAGCCTGGCACTGTTAAACAATGATGAGTTGAGTGCTATGGCGTTGCTGAGGTCCTCCTTGTTATCCACCATCTCCACTACGAATGACTGGCGGGTCGGCATATCGACCGCATTGATGATGCCCAGCACAGCGCTCAAAAGTACCAGGTTCCATACAGCCGCGTTGCCAGTCATAACCACGGCGGTCAACACTAGGGCCTGTACCATAGAGAGGGTCTGTGTGATGACCACAATGCGGTGACGGTTCAACCTGTCGACGAGGACCCCGGTAAATGGCGCCAGGATAAAGCTGAAGATGGTCGAGGAGAACACCACCACTCCCAATAAGAAGGCCGAATTGGTCAGGCTGTAGACCAGCCAGCTCATGGCAACCTGCTGCATCCAGGTGCCGATCAGCGATATGCCCTGCCCGATGAAAAACAGCCGGTAGTTACGGCCACGCAGCGCCCTGAATGTATGCGCAAACCCAACAGGCTCATCGGAGATGTGGTTGTCCTGCAATCCGTTTTGAGAAACCATAACGTTTTATTTTAATACAATATGGGGATGGGGAAGAACCACCGTAGATCGCCTATTCAGATGGCCGATCTTCTCAAATCTCCAATACGATAAATATAGTATAATGAACGCAAATGTCACTTAACACGGAAAACCGTATGCGGGATATTTTTTCTCAACAGTTTCGGCCTAAAAAGATCATAGAGAATCCCTCAGAAGATGAGCTAAGGGAGTGGGCACTGGAGCAGGGAGGGATTATTACCGAGTTCGGCAACCTCGCCGTTACCACCAGGGTGCGCAACCGCATCGCTAAATTTACAGAGGTGGTCATGGGTGAACCTGAGCAAGAGTACATGAAACTTGTGTCGGACGTTATGGCATATCTTAAGGACAAGGACATGATCATGCTTGATCGCGTGATGTGCCAGAAAGAGGGATACAAAAGAAAATGCCGCGTTTATGTCATTGCCGGCTACCCGCGCATACCCCTTATGTGGGGCAATACACTCTTCCCGGCCGAGCCGGGAGAGCCGGACTTCATAACCATCACCGTTCCCGATTGGCCGGAAAAGAAAGTGCTGGTTTTCCCTGAGTCCGGCATGACGCTGATCATGGGCAGCGACTATAAGGGCGAAAATAAGAAAGCCATGTTGCGCCAGGTCATGTACTGGTCTAAAAAAGACGGCAACCTTGGGCTTCACGCAGCCAGCAAAATATTGCGCGTGATGAAAGATGGAAAGCTGGTGGACAAAGGCTTCCTGTTATTCGGACTTAGCGGCACCGGCAAAACATCGCTGGCCTGCCATTCCCATTGGCTGCGGCCGCCCGAGAGAGTAATAATCCGCCAGGACGATGTCGTGATATTGAAATCGGACAGCAGCGCAGTAGGGACCGAGGAGTCCTTCTATATGAAGACTGATGCTCTGGAGCCCGGGGCGCAGCCACTTTTGTATGCGGCTGCTATCAGCCCGCGGGCCATACTTGAGAATGTCCATGTCGATGCAGCCACCGGCAAAGTTGACTTCTTCGATTCCACCCTCACCTCCAACGGCCGTGCCATGGTCAAAAGGCGTGACATCGCCTTCACCGATAACAATATCGACCTGGAACGGGTGGACAACCTGGTTTTCATCACCAGGCATAACGAAATCATCCCTCCCGTGGTCAGGCTATCCAGGGAGTGGGGGGCCGCTGCCTTCATGCTGGGCGAATCGGTCGAGACATCAGCCGGCGATCCCACTCAGGCTGGCAAGCCGCGCCGGGTTGTAGGCACCAATCCGTTTATAGTCGGCTCGGAGGAAGAGGAAGGAAACCTTTTCCTCAAAATCCTGCGAGATAATCCCCACATGCAGTGCTACCTGCTTAATACCGGCTCCGTGGGCGGAACCGTACGGGGACAGAAGATAACCGTGTTCGACTCGGTAAAAATCCTGGAGATGATAGCCAGGGATAAGATCGTATGGAAAACGGATGACTTCTGGGGATATGAAGTGCCGGCAGAGATACCCGGGCTGGATATGTCTCGCTTCGATTTAAATAACTACTACTCGGAGTATCAGATTAAAAAGCTATGCCAGATCTTAAAGAAGGAAAGGGTAGAATGGCTTTCTCAGTTCAGCGGACTCGACCCCGCCATTATCAGCGCGCTCAAACCCTAGCCTATGGCGGCCTCCACCTGAGCGGGTTCGCGAATTCATAATGTGAAAGGTGACCCGGTGAAACGCAGTATACTCCTGGTTTTTGCCCACCCCGATGACGAGAGCTTCGGCCTGGCCGGGACCATACTCAAATACACCCGGCAGGGCGTCTCCGTAGATTTGATCTGCGCTACCAAAGGCGAACGGGGTTTACGTCTGGACGTACCTGCTGATGTCGATACCGGTACAGCGCGGGAAGCTGAGTTGCGCTGTGCGGCCGCCATCCTGGGTATCAGGGATATATATTTCCTGGGCTACATAGACGCCGATGTAAATAAAACCCCCATCGACGAGATCGCCAATAAAGTGCTGGGCATAATGCAAAAGGTGCGGCCTGCGGTGGTCATAACTTTCGGCCCTGACGGCGTTAGCAGACACCCCGATCATATCGCCATCGGCAAGGCGGCAACTACAGCTTATAAAAAGATGACTGCCGGGGACAACGGGCTGGCCAAGCTGTACTACGTAACGCTCCCGGCGAGCCTCGTGCCCAACGCCGACGAGTTAGGCATCGTAACCCGTCCCGACGATGAGGTCACCACGACCATAGACATCACAGGTTTTCTAGACCTGAAAATTCAGACCATCGCATGCCACAGGTCGCAGCAGGATGCCCGCCAGTTTGTACAAATGCTGCGTCAGGATAAAGCGGCTGTCTTTGCAAGCAAAGAATTCCTTTACCTGGCCAATCCGTCGGCACAGGTAAAGGAGACCGACCTGTTTCAATAGGCGACCAGATACAGTGTATCAGAGACGTGAGGTCGCACCCACCTTGCTCACCTTCTTAGCCGTGCTGCCTGCTTTCTCAAGACTCAACATCTGCTTGCCATCGCTCAGTTCGTAGGAAAAACGCAGCCCGATGGCCGCAGCGGCGGGAGCGAACATCCCGTAAATTGACGCCATTTCTTTGGCCGTCACACCCAAATCGCCAAGAAGTTCAGCAGGCGCGGTGCCGAATTTTTTCAAGACCTTGCGGCTCGACAGGGGAGTCAATATGACCTCTGTTTTTCCAGCCGTGCTCTTGCTAGACGTCACCTCCGCCCCCAACGGCAACACCTCCAGCGTCAGTAGATGCTCCATGACGCTTTCAACTTTGTCTCCTCTCAGGCCTTCCCAGGAGCCCTCGAATTGTTCGCCGATGTAATTCACCCAGTCCTTGACGGGCATCTTGCGTTTCTTGAGATAACTCATAGTGCCCGCCAGCAAAACCGCCAGGCTCATCTGCGCCCCGTCCAGCAATACTTCTTTAGATACGCTTCCTTTTGCCATAGAATTCCTCCTTCAATAGTTTTGCGTTCCTTGACAGCATCAATATTAAGCAGTTGCATCTTGAATAGTCATAAAACAATGACGCAAAAAGTAAAAAAGTTATAAAATTTGGATAAGTTATCCGGCATATATTTAGCTGGCCCATGTTTTCAAGGGCTAGAGTTGAATAAAAGCGTGAAGACTCCTGACATCGCAGTTATCATTCCCGCCTATAACGAGGCAGCTTCCATAGGAAAAGTCCTGGCGGATATTCCAAAAGGCTGGCCGCCGAGATAGTGGTGGTAAATAACAATTCCTCCGATGACACTGCCTTCGTCGCCCGCGAAAAGGGCGCCATAGTGGTGGATGAGCCCAGACAGGGCTACGGGGCCGCCTGCATGAGAGGGGTCGAATACCTTCAATCACGCCCCGGGAAGCCGGATATCGTGGTTTTCCTGGATGCCGACTACTCCGATTACCCGGAGGAGATGATAGCCTTGATTGAACCTATCTTCGAACAGAACTTCGACCTGGTCCTGGGCTCCAGGTCCCCGGGCAAAATGCAAAAGGGCGCAATGCCGGTGCAGCAGATTTTCGGCAACCGGCTGGCAACCTTTCTTATAAAAACCTTGTACGGAGTGCAGTTCACGGATTTAGGGCCGTTCAGGGCTGTAAAATTCGATAAACTGCTATCACTGGATTTGTGTGACAGGACTTACGGGTGGCCTGTCGAAATGCAATTGAAGGCGGTCAGACAGCGTTGGAGAATCTGCGAGGTCCCCGTCAGTTATCGTCCCCGCATAGGCAAATCCAAAATATCGGGTACAATTAGAGGAACAATTATGGCCGGTTACAAAATACTCAGCGCCATTTTGAGGTACAGGTAGCCAGGACTGGCAGTTATGACCAATATCCCAGCCTGGATGGTAGTTGTATTCGCAGTTTACGCCGTACCCCTGTTGTTTATCTTTTTATACAGCCTGACACAGGTTAACCTGGTCTACCGCTGTTCCAGGCATCGCAAGAATGCCCCTACAGGCTCGCAAGACGACGCTACCCAATTGCCCGATAGCAACAGCCTGCCGCCTGTGACGGTGCAATTGCCCGTTTTTAATGAGCTATATGTAGTAGAAAGGTTGATCGACGCGGTTAGCGCCTTTGATTACCCGGCAGACAAGCTCGAAATCCAGGTCCTGGACGATTCGACCGACGAGACCTCTGCCCTGGCCGAAGCCAAATGCAAGGCGCTAAGAGCACGAGGGCTGGACATCTCACATGTTCGAAGAAGCGACCGTACAGGCTTTAAGGCAGGTGCTCTGGCCTATGGCCTTTCACTGGCAAAGGGCGAGTTTATAGCCATCTTCGATGCCGATTTCCTGCCCCCGCCCGATTTTCTTATATCGACCATCCCTCATTTTATGGACCCCCGGATCGGCGTAGTGCAGACAAAGTGGGAACATGTCAACGAAGATTACTCTTTGCTGACACACCTGCAGGCCTTCGGGCTGGATGCACACTTCAACGTCGAGCAACAGGGACGTTTTGCCGGCGGGTACTTCATCAATTTTAACGGGACGGGCGGGGTCTGGCGCAAGACCTGTATACTCGATGCCGGCAACTGGCACAATGACACGTTGACCGAGGACCTCGACCTCAGTTACCGGGCACAGATCAGGGGCTGGAAGTTCAAATACCTGGAAAGAGTGGGAACGCCCGCCGAACTGCCTGTTACCATGAGTGCACTCAAGACCCAGCAGTTCCGCTGGAACAAGGGGGCCGCTGAGTGCGCCAGGAAAAACCTGCCCGGGGTGTTCAACTCACCTAAAATCCCCACTGCAACTAAAGTCCATGCATTTTTTCATTTGACCAACAGCACTGTTTTCCCATGTATCCTGATATCATCACTTCTCAGCATCCCCTTCCTGTTTATCAAGAACAGTTATCCCCAATATGCCGGTATCTATCTGTACGCTTCGTTCTCCCTTCTAAGCCTGCTGGCGCTCGGCTTCTTCTTCCGCGCTTCCAGAGGCTCCAGCAAAGCCGTATCCTTTTTCTCCTTTTTAAAGGACTTCCTGATGTTCCTGTCGTTTTCCATGGGATTCTCGCTGCACAATACGGTGGCGGTTGTCGAAGGCTACGCAGGGAAAAAAATCCCGTTTATAAGGACACCCAAATATAACATCCACAGCAGCGCAGATAGCTGGAAAGGGAAAAAATACCTGGTCGACAGCACGGATGTCATCACCGTGATGGAGTTTCTGCTGTCGCTGTATTTTCTGAGTGGCGTGTTTTTGGCCTTCTACCTGCGGGAATACGCACTTCTGCCCTTCCACATCATGCTGGCCCTAGGTTTCGGCGTGGTGGCCGGCTATTCCATCTGGCAATCTAGGTTAATACAGAAATAGGCGGATGACGAAGCAGAGAGCGCTTCAGGCGGCCTTTGTCCTATTCTCCCTGGCAGGCTATACCTGGCTGGGTTACTTCACTGCAAGGACCAGCTTCATTCAGGTCCTGCTGCTATATTTTTTCCTCTTTGCTATATACCTGCTGATAGTCCTCAGCAGGGCGTTCTCAAATAACTGGAAGATCGCTATCGGGGCTGCACTTATCTTTCGTATCTCCCTGCTGTTTATGACGCCCAATCTGTCAGACGATTATTTCAGGTTTATCTGGGACGGCCTGTTTTTTGCTCACAGCTACAATCCCTACCTGGTATTGCCTTCGGCATTCATACAAAGCGGGCAGGCCGTGCAGTGGATAGACCCCGCTCTTTATGCACATCTGAACTCTCAGAACTACTATACAGTCTATCCACCGGTTTGCCAGTTCATCTTTGGTCTGAGTGCCAAAATTTGGGGCGGCAATCTCCTTGCAAATATAATTTCCCTGCGCATTTTTATACTGGCCGCCGAGGTCGGCACTCTAACCTTCCTTGGCAAGACCGCTAAACTCCTCGGTTTGCCGACGTCTTCGGCACTGCTCTACGCCTTTAATCCCCTTGTCATTATGGAGCTCACCGGCAACTTGCATCCGGAAGCGTTTATGATTTTCTTTTTGCTATTGTCGGGCTACCTTCTAATCCGGGAACGGCAAATCTATTCGGCCTTAAGCTTCGCTTTGGCTGTCGGCTCCAAACTAATACCTCTTATCTTCCTGCCGCTGTTGATCAAGCGGCTGGGCCTGCGTAAAAGCCTTGTGTATTTTGCTGTCGTGGGAGCTGCCGCATTGCTCCTTTTTGCTCCTTTTCTTAATGTTCAATCCGTCTCAAATTTCCTGGCGGGCCTGTCCCTTTATTTCAATGTCTTCGAATTCAATGCCGGCCTCTACTATATTGTCAGATGGGTGGGGTACATGGTCAAAGGCTATGACACCATTGCAGCTACGGGAGTTGCGTTGTCTTTTATATCGCTCCTGGCTATCATCGCCGTTGCCTGGAGACAGAAAGTGGCTGGCTGGCAGAGCATATTCACAGGCATGCTCTTCTGCCTGACGGCCTACCTATTCTGCGCCACCATCGTTCATCCCTGGTATTTAACTCCACTGGTCATGTTCTCGGTATTTACCCGTTACAAGTTTGCCATTTTATGGTCCGGATTGGTTGTACTTAGCTATTCCGCCTATCAGACCTTACCCTATGCGGAGGACCTGTGGCTTGTGGCCATAGAATACGTGGGGCTGGCTGCCTGGATGGTGTGGGAGCTATGGTTCAAAAAGGACTTAAAGGCCCCAGCTTACCCCGCAAAAACATAGGCCGGTCTTGCTACGTGGTGGCCCCGCCACAACTGCTCCCCGCCCCTGCTGTGCAGCCGAAACAATGCCCCCCGAAAACGATGCACCTTTTCAAGAACTCAGCGCAGTTGAAATTGAAGACCGTTACAGGTCCGGAAAGGTCCGACTGAAGTTCCAACGCCTGGTTAAAATCGCAGTCAAATACCCTGCCCTCACAGTCCACGCTCATCTGACTGCGGCACATGGCATTCAGGGCAGCCGCCGGATTGAAGGCGTCCTTCAGTTTGCGCATATAGTCCTGGTAAGACCCGGATCGTTCCAACTGGCCTTTAAAACGGTTTATAGGCATGTTGGTGAAGGCGAACAGGTGGTTGAAAACTATACCGTGCCGGTTGAGTAGCTCCCGTCTATAATCGGCCTCCAGCGATGCCTGGGGTGCAGGCAGGAAAAAGCCGGCAGGATTATAAACTAGATCTAGCACCAGGCCGCTGCCATCACATCCGTAGCCGGCCTTGTTCAGCAGTTTAAGGGCTGCCACACTTTTCTTAAAGACCCCGGCGCCGCGCTGCCTGTCGGTTAAAAATTCCCGGTAGTGTGGAAGGGAAGCTACGACCTCCACCTGGTTGCGGGCAAAAAACTCCGGCAGATCCTCGTTGGTTTCTTTTACTTCCCTTTTATCCTCAAACATCACCGTTAAGTTATGTCTTACCATTACTTTTTTACCCGATTTAACCACCCTTCCCACCAATTCCCTAAATACAGGATGCAGCTCCGGGGCACCGCCTGTGATATCAAGTATCTTTATCCGATTGTCGCCGGTTAGTATCTCCAAACATCGCTCGATCACAGGCCGCTCCATCCGCTCGGTCCTGTCCGGCGATGCCTGCACGTGGCAGTGGGTGCACGCCTGATTGCATTGCCTGGTGATATTCAATTGCAGTGTATCAATAGATACAGGGTTTATTCCCAGCCCGTGTTGTGCCAGCACTTCCTGGAAATCGAACCTGGTCCTATTATTTCCGGCCGCGATATCCTCAGGCAGGTCTTTAATCTTATCGCTCATCTTTATACTATCAAACCCCGCTGCGCTTCATTGCGTTGCGCATCTGGACTCCCATCACCAGTATGGCAGCCGCGCCGACGGCCGATGCCACGTGCACCGCCTCGGTCATCTGTTCGGGGTCGGCCCCTGCTTCGAGGCATTTGGTTGTGAATGCATCTATGCAGTAAGGGCACTCCTTAGCATGAGCAACGGCCAACCCTATCAGTACCTTCTCACGTATCGTTAATGCGCCTTCTGCGGACGTGCTGGCCCCATAATACGTAAAAAATTTGTCTGCCAGGTCCTTCCTGAAATCCCCTATCTCGCCGAACCGCTTCAGGTCTTCGGGCTCGTAATAGCTCATATTATTCTCCTCCAAAATGATTGCCTTAGATAATTATAGCGGCCGTCCCCCCAAAACCGGTTAGCGCAAGTTGAGGCGGCTGATGAAATCGGCCATGTCTTTATCTCTAACGTTACACAGCGATAGCCACATTTTGAAATCCTCGAGGTCGTCAATATCGATGAGAGTGGGCAACAGGCAGGCGGTCAATCCCATCTCGCCCGCCCTGGCCAGTGTCCTCTCCGTCACCTCAGGGGAACTCCACGGAATATCCAGGAAAAGTTCCTGATGCGGCTTGTTCATGCCCAGCAGATAGTAACCGCCATCATGGGAAGGTCCCAACACTATATCGCAGAAATCAAGGGCCTCCATAGCCCGGTTAATAATATTGGTAGAGATATCCGGTACGTCGCTAGCAATTATCACTGCCTTCCCGGTTCCCTCCGAGAAGACTTCCTTGAAAGCGTTTATGAGGCGCTCGCCCAGGTCTTCCCCGGCCTGTGCTTTAAAATTAAAACCGGGCCCCGCCCATTCCTCAACGTTCTGACTGTCCCCGCTGTCCGTAAAAAAAATATACTTGTTTACTTGAGTGGGCAGGTTGCCTAATTCCAATAAAATCTGCCGGGCACATATTCGGTAAAACTCGGCTGCTTTGTCCGGCCCCATGGCTGCAGCCAGCCTGGTCTTTGCCTTGCCGGCGACCGGGTAGCGCACCATTATGAGTACAGAATATGTCACCTTTTCCCACCGCTGCCTGCTGGCAATTTTTATGGGGATAGTATAGCATTCCCTTTCATCCGCTAAGAATATTCGCACGAAATTTAACACACTGGTCCACATGCTATAAAATGGTTCAGGACGGCAATGCCAGCTTAAAAAGGGAGGCAAAGGAGAATATGAATAGACTGGCCAAGGTAATCGATGAAACCTATATCAATGGCGGTTTGCCGCTGCTGCTCATGGGATTCCTATGGCTGGGACTGTGGCTTTTTCCCTGGTATCAATCCTTTTTACAGAATCCGCACTGGGGACATAACTATGGTGAATCCATGGCCTTCCTGGCGGTGGGGCTGGCCTTTTTCAACCGCAGGACCGTTTCCTGGGTCCTGGCCCTTGCGGCAAGCATTTTAATCGTCCCCATCTCTCTCGAATGGCTGCCGCATCCGGACACGGCGGCCATAAGCGCGGTCCTGGTGATCCTGATTGTGATTGATATCATTGTGGAAAGGAACCGTACGGACGATTTATTTGTTTCTTCTGCGAGGCAGGCCAATCAGTTGAAAAAATGGCTGCCCTGCGTCTCCTATATCATGCTGGGGTCTCTGGCCTTGATATATTACCTGATCCGTCTGCCCGCCGGGACCACCGAAACAGATGCGGACGTGCAGGCCTTTGACGCACTGCTTATACCTTTCGTAATCATACTGCTGATCGAGGCACTGGCGACGAAAGAAGGCAGGATCTGGCCGCGCTACCTGGCCTTTTTCTTTGGCATGATGATTATGGATATCCTGCTGATCATGCAGCTCGACCAGCCCGAGACATGGCCGGTGCTGGCATTTACCTCCGTGGTGACCATCCTGGGAATCCTCACTGTTATCTTTGCCCGCAGGCCAGCATCTTCAACAGCATAAGTTACTATGAAGACACGGACCTCTCATAGTTGGTCTTATCTCTTTCGTACTGCTCATAGTGCTCGGCGATCATGTCCCGGATCGGAAGGTGGTAAGGACATCGCTCTTCACATTCGCCGCACTCGCTGCATTCGGCAGCCTTATCCATGACCGCCGACCAGAAGCCTGAAAAGAGCTGGTTTGACGGCAGTCGCGCCGCCAGGCTGGGATAGATCATGACGGTCGATATGGCGATCCCTTCCTTGCAGGGCTGACAGTAATCGCAGCGGTGACAGAACCGGGTGCCGAGCTGCTGCTTTAGCTTCTGCATCTCTTTCTTTTCCGCCACCGTTAATTTCAAAGACCCACTTAATATCCCGACGATCTCATCTATCTCGTGCAGTTTTTCAATACCGGGGATGGTGGCCACATCCGGGAACTGGAAAAGGTATTTAAAGGCTATTTTCGCATTGGTTATCATCCCGCCCGCCAGGGGTTTCATATCGATGAAACCGACATCGTGTTCCCGGGCCAATGGCAGCAGCTCCCGCTCGGCTTCATCGGTAACGAAGTTGAAGGGGAACATAATGGTTTCGAAACGGCCTGTCGCCACCGCTTTTTGGGCCACGTCGATCTGGTGGCTGGTTATGCCGATATGCTTGATTTTCCCTGCTTTCTTGGCCTCTTCCACGGCCGCCACGGGGCCGTCGGGGGCCAGCACCATGTCCAGTGACCCGAAGTCGGATACGCTGTGAAACTGGTACAGATCGAGTGAGTCCACTCCAAGCTGCTTGAGGCTCTGCTCAATATGCGCCTTAACTCCTTTACCAGATCTCGATGTTGTCTTGGTGGCCAGTATCAGGCCCTCCCTCCTCCCGGCGATGGCCTTGCCTATGCGTTGCTCACTGGTCGAGTAGGCGTTGGCTGTATCGATGAAATTTATGCCCAGGTCCAGGCATCTTTTGACCACAGCCACGGCGTCATCTTCATTGAGCCTCTGGATCGGGATTCCTCCGAAACCGATCCTGGTAACCATCAAATTTGTCTTGCCCAGTCTTATTTTCTCCATATTATCACCTCACAAAGGGATAGCGTTGCCTTTAATATTACAATGGCCCGGCATATTTACCCAAATGATTTTACTGCAAACCGGGTTAGAGTTATTATTTTAGTTGTTAGTCTTATAAGAAAAAGCAGGAGGAGCAGGCGATTATGAATGTAGCTGAAGCCATCAACAAACGCAGATCTATCCGCAGTTTTAAACCAGACCCGGTACCCCCAGAAGTGCTTAAGAAAATCGTTGCCGCGGCTTTGCGTTCGCCCTCGGCGTCCAACAGTCAGCCGTGGGAGTTCGCCGTTGTATCCGGAGCCAAGCTGGAGGAGATAAAGAAGACCTTCATAGAAAATTCAAGCAAGTTGCCCTCCCTTGATATATCCATACCGATGAAATACCCCGAGCCCTGGGCCAGTCGCCGCAGCGCTGTTATGGCTGGAGTGCTCGACAAGTTGGGGGTTTCCCGTGATGACAAGCAGAAAAGGATGGAGTGGGGCCTGCGTGGCTTCAACCTGTGGGGCGCCCCCAGTTGCATCTATGTTATGATCGATCGCTCATTCTTCATGGCCGGCGATGCACCCAACGTATGGAACTTGTTCGATTGCGGCCTCATAGCGCAGGACATCATGCTGCTGGCAACGGAGTCCGGCCTGGGTACTATACCCGCCATACAGCCGGTGCTTTATCCTGACGTTATACGCAAGATACTGGGCCTGCCCGATTCTAAGCTGCTGGTTATGGGCATACCGGTCGGATACCCGGCTCCGGACGATCCCGTCAACCAGTTCCGTACCGAGCGGGAACCGCTGGAAAAAATGGCTAAATTTTACTCGTAATCAAGCAGAAGAATAAAAGAAAAGCCGGAGCGCAATATGGATGAAGTCATAAGGATACTCGGATTTGCAGGCAGCCTCAGGAAAGGTTCGTATAATAAGGCCCTTCTGCGTGCCGCCGGGGAACTATTGCCTGAAGGTGTTACCCTGGAGACCTTCGACCTGGAAGGCATCCCGCCCTTCAACCAGGACGTGGAAAAAACGCCTCCCGAGAGGGTCAAGGAATTCAAAAGCAGGATACGGGCCGCCGATGCCGTCCTGATTGCATCTCCCGAATACAACTATTCGGTTCCGGGTGTGCTCAAGAATGCCATAGACTGCGCCTCCCGGCCTTACGGGGACAGCGCCTGGCCGGGTAAAGCGGTGGCCGTCATGAGCGCCTCTACCGGTATGCTGGGAGGATCGAGGGCGCAGTATCATCTCCGCCAGACTTTCCTTTTCCTTGGTGTTACAGCCGTTATCAAGCCAGAAGTCTTCGTTACCTTTGCCGCTCAAAAGTTCGATGAGAACGGTAAACTGACAGATGAGCCCACCCGGGAAATCGTCAAACAACTGGTTCTGGCGCTGGTCGACCTGGCCCGCAAGCAAAAGGGCTAAAGGCCGCATTCCGCTCATCATAATATCGAACACGAAAGATATACGAACATCTTTCGTTCAAGGCATCTTTAATAATTGGCCTCTTATTTGTTGTATAATTACTTCTCTAACGGCATCCTTTATGCTGCACATTTTTAAAATACTGGAGGTATCTCACATGGCACAGATGACCGGCAAACAATATAAAGAAAGCCTTAAGAAAATAAAGCCCGTAATCTACTATATGGGTGAGAAAGTCGATGATATTACCAAGCACCCGGCTTTTATCCCGCATATCAACGCCGCAGCTCTGACTTATGATATGGCGCTTGCGCCAGAGTTTGAAGAACTTTGCTCGGCCAAATCTCACATGACAGGCGAGAAGATCAACCGTTTCACCCACATTCATCAGAACCACGATGACCTTATCAAGAAAGTCAAGATGCTGCGCGCCATCGGCCAGCAGACGGGGAGCTGTTTCCAGAGGTGCGTGGGTTTCGACGGTATGAATGCCACCTACTCAGTCAGCTATGATATCGACAAGAAGTTTGGCACCGGCTACCATGAGCGTTTTAAGAATTTCGTTAAAATGATCCAGACCAAGGACCTCATGCCATCCGGCGCCATGACCGATCCCAAAGGCGACCGCAGCCTCTCCCCCAGCCAGCAGAAAGACCCAGATATGTACGTTCACGTGATCGAGAAAAGGAAGGACGGTATAGTAGTCAGCGGCGCTAAGGCCCACATCACAGGCGGCGTCAATTCGCACGGTCACCTGGTTATGCCGACAACAGCCATGAAAGAAGAAGACAAAGACTACGCAGTCTGCTTCTACGTGCCTATCGACGCTCCCGGCGTTCTGCATGTCTTCGGCCGACAGTCCAACGATACCCGCAAATGTGACTGTTCCATGGACCAGGGCAACTGCGAATATGGCTGTGTAGGTGGCGAGGCCCTGATCGTCTTCGATAAGGTTTTCGTTCCAAATGAGCATGTTTTTATGTGCGGCGAATGGGAATACGCCGGAGAATTAGTCGAAAGGTTCGCCACTTTCCACAGGCAGAATTATGGCGGCTGCAAGGGCGGCCTGGCGGATGTATTGGTGGGCGCTGTGTATTCCCTGGCACAGGCGCAGGGCACTGTCAAAGCATCCCATGTCAGGGAGAAGCTAGCGGAGATGATCCATCTGGCAGAAACTATTTACTGCTGCTCAATCGCCTGCTCTTGCCAGGGCTTTGCGCAACCGGCAGGGTCCTTCCAGGCAGACCCCCTGATGGCCAACGTTACCAAGTTGAATGTTACCCGCAATGTCTATGAAATCGCCCGCCTGGCGCACGATATCACCGGCGGCCTTTTGGCCACCATGCCTTCCGAGTTCGATCTGCATGATCCAACGGTCGGTAAGTGGGTCGACAAATATATGAAAGGCTCGTCCAGTGTACCAGCCGAGACCAGGATGCGCCTGATACGGCTGATCGATGCCATGACCTGCGGAACGGCCCTGGCTGAATCAATGCATGGCGCCGGCTCACCCCAGGCACAGATGATTATGATCGAGAGGCGCGGCAGCCTCGAGCGCAAGAAGAAGCTGGCTGAGAAACTCGCCAAGATCGGTGACCAGCCTGTTTTGATCTGCTGAAAAAGTCCTGCGAGGCGACCATAAGATTAAAATAGCGCTGAAATTTTGCGGGTCCTGCAACCCGGAAATAGACCTGTCGGCGCTGGCCGGACAGATAAAGCAGCATGCTTCCAGCCGGGCCGATTTTGAGTTCGTGCCTCCCGATGCGGCCGGACTGGACCTGCTTATCATACTCTGCGGATGCCTGCGCGCCTGCGCAGATAAGGAAGAAATTAGGGGACTGGCCGCACGGCATATCATCATCGCCGGGGAGAGCCTGTCAGGTACAGCCCAGAATGAGGACAGGCTGGCAACGATGCTGGCCGCCGAGATCGACCGCCTCCTCCCTCCTCCCGGTGACTAAAATCACTTCCATTGCTTGGCCTCCGGCATATAATTTACTGAAATTTGTTACCGCTAACCGGAGGAATAACATGGAAAAAGAGAATGGGCTGGTGCTGGAAGTAAACGAAAAGAACTTTGATGATATGGTTAAGAATAATCCGGCACTGGTAGTTGACTGCTGGGCCCCCTGGTGCGGCCCCTGCCGTATGATGTCGCCAGTCATTGACGAGCTTGCCTCAGACTACAAAGGCAAGATTTCATTCGGCAAACTTAACACCGATGAAAACCGGGAGATAGCCGAAAAATACCTTATACAGGCTATTCCCACGCTTCTCATTTTCAAAGACGGCAAGCTGGCCGACCGCAAAGTAGGGGCCATGCCCAGGAAAATGCTGGAAGCGGAGCTGACTAAGACCCTGGCCTAGCAGTTAAAGCTGGTTCAGGCTTCATTTTAAAGATCTCCACCCTTAAAAAGAAATAGGTGGTGCGGCAGGAGTCCTGCCGGCGTAATTCTGGACATCAACTTTGTCAAAGACTAAAATGTTCTAACTTGCTCACGCTCGCAAAAGACCGCTGAGATTTTATGGAGGGTGCCTGATGAACGGCTTGTCCGAAGATGCCCAATTACCGATCTATGCACAGCCGGCCGAGATACTTAAACACCTCATTCAATATAATACGACCAACCCACCTGGCAACGAAGCAGGCTGCATCAGCTTCATTAAGGGACTGCTGGACTGGGCGGGCATACCCAACCAGATCGTCGCATCCGATCCGGCACGCCCGAACCTGATAGCCAGGCTACAGGGGATGGGTGCGGCGCCCCCGCTTTTGCTCTACGGCCACATCGACGTGGTCACCACGGCCAACCAGCAGTGGAAGGTAAACCCTTTCCTGGGTGAGGAGCTGGATGGCTATATTTGGGGCAGAGGAGCGCTGGATATGAAGGGGGCCATCGCCATGATGTTATCGGCCGTTATGAAGGCCAAGCTGGAAGGCCCGATGCCGCCCGGCGATGTGATCCTGGCTGTGCTCAGCGACGAGGAAAGTACCAGCGCCCAGGGCGCAGAATTCCTGGTCAATAACTATCCGCAACTCTTTCAGGATGTCAGGTATGCCATCGGCGAGTTCGGCGGCTATACCAGTTATATAGGCAAGCGCCGGTTTTATCCCATCATGGTAGGGGAGAAACAGGGGTGCGGCATACTGGCTTATATCCGCGGCAAGGGCGGCCATGGGGCCTGGCCTGCACGCAGGGGGATCATGGCCCGTGTGGCCCGTTATCTTCAGAGTCTGGAGCATCGCCTGCCAGTGCATGTGACCCCGATTGCCAAGGAGCAGGTGCGGCTAACCGCCGAGGGGTTACCCACTCCTTTGAAACAGGCCGTCATGCAGCTCCTCATCCCATCCCTGACGGGCTCTATCCTGGATACGCTGGGGGCGCAGGTGCGCATGTTCGACCCTATTTTGCATAACACAGCAGTTGTTACGGCTATCCAGGGCGGCGAGAGCTTCAATATGGTCCCCAGCCAGGTCTGCATAATGCTGGACTGCCGCCTGCTGCCTGGCTTTACCCCTGACGACCTGGTACCCGAGCTGAAGACCCTCGGAGGAAAGGATGTAGAGTACGAGACCATCGTCTTTCACCCGGGTCCACCCCGGACGGACATGGGGCTATATGCAACGCTGTCTAGCATCTTGCATGAGGCCGATCCGGGCAGCACACCCACGCCCATGCTCTTCCCAGCCGCTACGGATGCGCGCCTCTTTTCCAGGCTGGGCATCCAGACCTACGGCTTCACACCGCTCAACCTGCCGCCGGAGCTCCATTTCGAAGGGCTGTTCCACGCAGCCGACGAGCGCGTGCCGGTTGCGGCACTTGAGTTCGGCGCCGATGCGATTTACACGCTTTTACACAGGTTCGGGGATTAAGGACGGGGGGTTCGGCCGACTGGATAAGACAGTTAAGATCAAAATCCTTAAAGGGTCATCTATTTTCTCCAGCCTGGATGAAAGCGAGCTAGCCGAGCTGTCGGAAATAGTCTCTGAGAAACAGTACAGCCCGGGGAACCATGTATTCTGGGAGGGCGACCGGCCTGACTATTTTTATATTTTGGCTGGCGGCCGCATCAAAGTCTCCAAAGTATCAGCCTCTGGCCGCGAGTTCGTGGTGGCCTTTTTCGGGCCGGGCGACATCTTCGGCGAAGTGGCCGTCTTTGAGGACAAGCCGTACCCGGCTTCCGCTCAGGCCACAGAGTCGACCACAGTGCTTGCCGTCGGCAAGGATCATTTCACAAAATTCCTGTCTCGCTATCCCGCCGTGGCGCTCAAGATCATCAACATGCTGGGGAGCAGGTTGCGCGACGCAATGGGACGTCTGCGTGATCTGGCAAGCGAGCGCGTGGAGCAGCGCATAGCCGGCATCCTGGTCATGCTTTCATCCAAATTCGGCCCCGAGTTGCCCTTCACCCGCCAGGAGATCGCTGACATGGCTGGTACAACCATCGAAACCACCATACGTACCATGACCAGGTTCAAAGAAAGCGGCATCATCAAATCGGCCCGCGGCAGGATAACGGTTCTCAATAAAAACAGCCTCCGCACTATCAGCGAAGTGCCTCCTCAGGAATAATTCCCCTTTCCAACGGTTGTTTCTTCCAATATGATGCAAATCATACAAGCCTGCTTTGTACATGGCTATAATTACTCCATAGTAAATGGAGCAGATGAGATGATTTTCCGCTGTCCGGGGAACCTGGCGCAGGGGACCCCCACGATCAAGATTAAAAAATGCCCGCAGTGCGGGGCTAAGGTGGAGCTTTTCTCCTCAGACATGAAGGTAGAATGCCCCGTGTGCGGTCACCCCGTTTTCAACAATGTGAATTCGTGCGCTGATTACTGCCATTATGCCGAGCAATGCCTGGGAGCAGAGACCTACCAAAGACTGAAGAAATAGCAAAAGCAGCTCAAGGAGAATAGAAATGGAAAACGCAGCAATTAAAATCAAGAGGAAGATTGTCAAAATCGACGAGGATAAATGCAACGGCTGCGGGATATGCATTCCCTCCTGCGCCGAAGGTGCCCTGCAGATAGTGGATGGCAAAGCCAGGCTGGTATCCGATAAATACTGCGACAGCCTGGGCGCCTGCTTATCGGAATGCCCTCAGGGCGCCATCAGCATCGAGGAACGCGTGGCCGAACCGTTCGATGAAGAGGTGGTCAAGCAGCACCTGGAGAAAAAGCCCACGCTAAAGATGGAGCCGGCCTGCGGATGCCCCTCGGCAATGGTGCAGGAGTTCGAGAAAAAGGATACGCTGCCCTGTGGCTGTCCTTCATCCAGCGTTACACAGTTCAAGGAGACAGCCACCAAGGCCGAGCCGGCCGTTAAAGGCAGTCAGCCCTCTGCGCTGGGTCACTGGCCGGTACAGCTAACTCTGGTACCTCCCAAAGCGCCGTTCCTGCAAGACGCCGATGTACTGCTGTCCGCCGACTGCACCGCTTTCTCGTATAGAGGTTTTCATACAGACTTTTTAAAGGAGAATGCCCTGCTGGTGGCCTGTCCCAAGCTCGATAACTACGAGGCGCACATGGCAAAGCTGACCGATATACTGCGTCAATCGGACATCAAGAGCCTGAGTGTCCTGCGCATGGAAGTCCCATGCTGCGCCGGTCTGACACGCATGGCCATGCAGGCCATGCTGGCCAGCGGCAAGGATATCCCCTTCAAAGAGACCATCATCGGCATCCGGGGCGAAATCAAAAACTGAAGCTCATTATTTAAGCTATAATACCCGCAGGCATTATGAAGCAACAGAACAAGCGTCGAAAACCGGATAAGGGGGAGGCTGCCGCTTGTGGCCTCTTCTGCCCATCCTGCACCCTGTTCATCGGCACACATGAGGACCCACGTAGATTGGAGATAATGGCGGCAGCCTTTAACCAGTCGGTGGAATCACTAAAATGCGACGGCTGCCGCGCAGAGCGCAGAAACATCTATTGCAGCTCATGTAAACTGATTCTGTGCGCTTCGGAGAAGGGCCTAGATTTCTGTGGCCAGTGCAGCGAATATCCCTGCCAAGAGCTGAAGGCCTTCCAGTCTATCCTCCCTCATAGGCTGGAACTATGGCAATCGCTGGAGCGCATCAAGGAAGTCGGCTGGGAGCAGTGGTATAGCGAGATGGTCGATCACTATTCATGTCCAGAATGCGGGATGATAAACTCGGCTTACGATAAAGCCTGTCGCAAATGCGGCACCGCACCGAGTTGCAAGTATGTCATGGTCAATAAGGAAGGCATCATCAAGCGCTGGCCTGGGCAGCAGTAAGGCCCGGTCAAGCCTGCTTCTTAATAAACGTCCCCAGCCTATACTCTTCGAAGGCCGTCCTTAATTCTTCCTCCGTGTTCATCACGATGGGACCATACCAGGCCACTGGCTCGCGCAGCGGTCTGCCCGATATCAGCAGGAACCTTACCGGTTTATCCCCAGTGCTGACAGCTATTTCATCACCGTCTCCGAACGCCACCAGGTATTCCGGTCCAAACATGGCATCCCCTTCATAGTCGAAATACCTTTCGTTGACCACCTCATAGTGATCGGGATCCCGCCGGTCGTCGAAATAGCCTGCGCCGTCGATCACATAGGCAAATGCCGTATGCCGACCCGTGATGGAGCGTTTGAAATCTGATCCTGGCGGAATTGTTACGTCCAGGTATTCCGGGTCGGTGATGATATCCTTTACTGGGCCGATCACTTTATCAAACTTCCCGCAGATTATTTTTACTCTGGCGCCGCTGGAAGTTGTGACCTCCGGGACCTGCTCCGCAGTGATTCCGCGGTAGCGGGGAAGCATCATTTTGTGCGAGGCGGGCAGATTGGCCCAGAGCTGAAAGCCCCACATCAACCCATCCTTTTGCCCTTTTGGCATTTCCTGGTGGATAATACCGCTGCCAGCCGTCATCCACTGGACATCACCGGGGCTGATCACACCGGTATTCCCCATGCTATCGCCGTGCTCGACCCTGCCGTTCAGCATATAAGTTATAGTCTCTATGCCCCTGTGCGGGTGCCAGGGAAAACCCCTTATATAGTCCTTCGAATTATTGGAATGGAAGTCGTCCAGCAGGAGGAAGGGGTCCAATAAATTCGTCTGGTCGAAGCCCAAGGCCCGCCTTAAATGCACCCCTGCCCCCTCCAGCGTGGGCCTGCTTTTGAACGCTTTTTTAACCCTTCGAATGCTGCTCATCCGGTCCTCCACTCCACTGCAATTCAGAACTTTTAGAAATTATTCCGGCTCGGCGATGGATTTGCGCAGCGCCAGTATCATCTCCGGCACGTCGATCTTCATCGGGCACCTGACCCGGCACCTGCCGCACGTCAGGCAGGTATAGGCCATGGAGGATGCTTTTTCGAGGTCCCCGGTGATTTCCTTGGCCCAGACAGCCCCGATCCCGGCGAAGTATTTATCGCCGAAAAAGCCGGCCGTCAACCCGAAGACCGGGCATTCATAAAGGCAGCCGCCGCATCGCAGACAGTAGAGGACCTGCCGTAAAACGGGGTCCGCTGCCAGCCTCGTTCTGCCATCATCCATAAATATTACGTGAAACTCTTTCGGACCGTGTGCGCCGTATGTGGTCACCTTCTCGATATCACCGGTCTTGCTGGGCCCAGAGATCATATTTACATAGGAGGGGACGGTATAGTTGGCATAACGCCAAGTGACCTGGGCTACTTTAAAGGCATCATCCAGCGTCGGCACCAGTTTTTCCATCCCCACCAGGGCGATATGCACCGGGGGTGCCCCTGTGGTCAGGCGGATATTGCCCTCATTTTCGATGATAAATAAGGTGCCGGTATCTGCGGCCACGACGTTGGCCCCGCTGAGGCCGATATCGGCGCTGAAGAATTTCTCCCGCAAAAGCTCCCTGGCCGTTGCCACCAATGTGGGAATGTCGGGAGGCAGTTCCTTGCCCGTTATCTCGGAAAAAAGCCTGGCCACATCCTCACGCGGGACATGAATGGCGGGTGACAGGATATGCATGGGGCGATGCCCCATTTTTTGAATGATAAACTCACCCAGGTCGGTCTCGAAAACTTCGTTCCCGGCCTTCTCCAGATGCTCCCGCAGATCGATCTCATCGGCGGTCATGCTCTTGGCTTTGACGATCAGCTTGCCTTTGCCGACCAGTCCCTCGATGATGGTCAGCGCCTCCCCGGCCGTCTTGGCCATATAAGCCTTACCGTGGTTCTCCTCGATGCATTGGCCGGCCTGCCCGGCCAGTTCCCGCATATGTTGGATGGAATGCTCCTTGATCCTCTTTACCTCTTCCGCCATTTTCAGCGTTTGAGGAAACTTCTTAAGAGCATTATTTGTGTTCGTACGGTAACTTTTGACGGCACGGGAGACGGCCAGGCGTATCCTTTCATTCCCGTGGGCCTCTTTCAACTCTTTTCTGTATTCTCTAGATATCGTCATGGTACTTACTTTGTGTTCATTTACGGTAAAGACCTTGTAAGCAGAGTGGCCAGATCGACCACTTCGATAGCATCCTTTTTAAGGTCCTTGAGCCCGGCCTTAAGCTGCATCAGGCAGCCGGGACATTGGGTAACGATGATGTCCGCCCCTGTTTCAGCTAGTTCCGCCACCCTGTTTACGGCCAGCGTCCGGCTCATATCGGGGAAGACCACTTCGAACCCACCTCCCCCGCCGCAGCACGTGGACCACTCGCCCGAGGTCCATTCCGGCTCTACTAGCTCAAGGTTCTCGACCGCTTTCAGCACCGCACGTGGCTGTTCGATCAGCCCCATATATCTGCCAAGCTGGCACGGATCGTGATAGGCCACCTTCACCGGGCGGGGATATTTGAACTTTGCATTCCCCATGTTTTCAGCGACAACCTCTATGAAATGTCTTACTTCGATATCGAAGCCCGGCGCCGCCTTGGGGAAGAGGTTGCGGAGTGCGTAGGTGCAAGAGGGCACCATGCCGATGATCCTCCTTACGCCCGCTGACTTAAATCTTTCATACGCTTTAACTGCGTTGGCAGCGAACTCTTTCTGAAGGCCCATATGGTAAAGAGGGGCGCCGCAGCAGGGTTCATCCTCACCCAGATAGCCTACGTCCAGGCCTACAGCCTTTAAGACTCTTATGGCGTCCCGCAGCACGGAGGAATCGCCGCCACCATCCCGTGAAGTAACTTTGGAAAAAAGGCCCGCAGCATCCACGCCCAGTTTTTTGGACATGCCCCCAAGCTTAACTGCCAGGTCCGGATTGTTCGATACCCGGTCCGCCTGGATTAACGCAGCCACCAGCGGCTCAAGCATGGCCGAGTATTGGTAACCACAACCTGCAAAAAAGACTGTGGATTGGTCCTGGGGAAAATCGATCCCCTCCGCCCATCTGGATTTGTTGGCTTTAGGGAGGCCCAGTATATTGCCCCCGGCGTTTATATTATCGGCTATATAGGCCAGCCCGGGTGGTATGGGCCTTCTCACATTTCTATTCGACATTATGCTTTACTTCCGAAATAACCAGCATATTTTAACAGTTTCAAGTTCAGATTAAATCATAAACTCAGGACCTGCTGGATGAAAAGCAACAGGCCAGCAACGAACAGGATTGTATATATAAGCACCTTGAAAACCAGTGCCCTGAACTTCATATAGCTGCCCAGCACAATACCGGCGATCAGTCCCGGCAGCAGGATGCCCGTGGTAGTGAGCGTATCGATATTTATCTGTCCTGTGGAATGCAGGCTCACCACAAGGCCGATATTGAGGATCAGCCACAGGGTGGATAGCGTGGCGCGAAAATCGGCCGGCTCCTTAAATTCGCGGCTGGAATAGTAAATAATCAACGGGCTTCCCGTGGCATAGATACCGTGAAATATACCGCCGACTATTAAGATCGGCCAGCCTATGTACCAGGGTAGGCTTCCTCCTGCCGCTTTGGTCTTGTAGATAAGCACTATCTCCATTACGGAGACGGCCATTATGAAAATGCCCAGCAGAATAAGAAGCTGTGTATAGCTGGCCACCTGCGTGCGGTAATAGATGCCGACCGCCAGGCCTATAACGGCCCCCGGCAAAATTTTCAGCAGCAGCACACGCCATTGGATATGGCGGACCCAGCGCGCCACCAGCCAGGAGCTCTGCAGCAGGCCCAGTATGACCAGTACCGGCAGCAGAGTGTTGAGGGGTAAGATGAAGATGCCCAGCGCTAGCGCAATGGTGGTGGCTCCAAATCCCAACACGGTCTCGACCGTATGGGACAATACCAGCACCAGTACCAGCAGGAACAGCTTAACCAGAATCGGATTTACCATGTTTTCCAAGCCATAAGCGGACCTCGGCAGGTCCGCTTGCAAAGGCTGAACGATTTTATCACTTCATGCCCGTACTGTCATGCGGTAGAATCGCTCCAGCTTGCCCGGAAAAGCCTATTTCCTGGCGGGGCCAAGCCCTTTCCTTTCCAGCCAGGCATCCTCTGCATGCAGATAGCTGAGGATGGCCATCTCACTTACGAACCTGATCGGTTCGGGGGGCCACTTGAAGACCCTGCGGTTCACCGGGAAGCACTCGGTCCATTCCGACTTGCGTTCCAGCAGCAGGTCAGCCATCACTTCGCCGTTAAGATGGGTCAGCGAAACGCCGTGGCCCATGCATCCCAGGCTGTATACGGCCCGCTTATCGTCCAAGTATCCCAAGGCAGGAACCATATCCATGGGGACGGATACGGGGCCGCCCCAGCGGTGTGTTATCTGCAACCCCCTAAGGCAGGGATAAAAATCAACAATGTCCTGCTCGAGCTGGGAGAATATCTGGGGGTTCATGTCGTTCTCCATATTGGCGCCGTATTTTACGATGATGTCACGGCCGCCCATCAGCAGGCGGTTGTCCGGCGTCAGCCGGTAATAATGTACCAGGTTGCGGTAGTCCTCTATGCCTTCACGCCCCTGCCAGCCGATTTCATCCAGTTGTTCCTTCTTAAGGGGCTCGCTCAGTATAATATAGGTCCACACCGGCTGCTGCATGGACTTTAGCTCAGAGATGGCCAGCGAGTAGCCGTTGGTGGCCAGGGCTATCTTATCCGCAGTCACTGTCCCCTTGGGCGTTTTGAGCGTGAAATTCTGCGGCGTACGCTTGATCTCTGCTACGGGCGTCATCTCATAGACTTCAGCCCCGTACTGCACAGCCACCCTCTTCATCTCACGCGCCAGTTTGGCCGGGTTTACCAGGGCGCACCTTGGCTCCCACCAGGCTCCCATATACTGCGGGGATCGAACACGCTTCTGTACCGCGTCTGCTTCAATCCAGTCAACGCCCGTGAGACCCAGCTCTTTGACCAGTTCCACCTCCTCTTTAATGCGCTTAACATAAGCAGGGGTAGTGGCGATGCGAAGAAAGCCGGGAAGTTCATAGTCGCAATCCAGTTTGTGTTCCTTGACCAGCTCACCGACCAGGTCTACCGCCCTTTCCATATAGCGGTGCGCCTGCTTGGTCCTTTCGACGCCGAACAGCATTTTGGTGATGGACATCATCAGGCCGAAGGTAGTCATGGCAAAGCCGGCGTTGCGGCCCGATGCCCCATAGCCGATCACATTGCTCTCCAGCACAGACACTTTAAGCGATGGTTGCGCTTTCTTGAGGTAGTATGCGGTGGCTATCCCGGCAAACCCGCCTCCCACTATGGCAACATCGCACTTCAGATCTTTTTCCAGTGGTGGATTTTCCTGATAGCTGCCCGAGTTACCCAGCCAGAAGCTCTTCTCTGCATAATCTTCAGTCATCCTGCCTCCTAAACCCGATTTGAATTTCGCTCCAAGCACAGAACAACATTACTATACAGTAAAAGCGGGTGAGCATCAACGGGTTCTGGCGCGTAATTTTATTTGAGCAGGATATCCACGGCTTGTGGCACGCAGGCCAGCGGCCCCTTGAAATCGGCAGAGGGGATGCCCTCGGTATTTTTGCCTATTACCTCCCTGCTTATTTCCAGGGGGATCTCCTGATGATCGAGGCTATCGACAGTCTGGTAGGTCTTCATGCCTATTTTGGCCGCCACCATGTCATTGGCCGGGTCGTCGCCAACCATCAGGCATTCCTGCGGTTTTTCGCCGATGATCCCGCATATCTGCTGGAAGTAGCCCAGCTGCGGTTTGCAGAAGCTCATATTATCGATGTTGGTCACCAGCGTGGCATCGATATCGCCCAACCCCGCCCATTCCAGTTTCTTGATTTGTGCGACCAGTGGAAAGATGGGATTGGTGGCTATCACGATTTTCAGGCCTTTGCGGCTGATATCACCGAAAACTTCCCGCGCATGATCGGGGATTTTGACCGCATCTTTTAGTTTGTCCCAGTCCTCCAGGTAAAAGTTCTCGAAGCGTGGCCAGATATCATCCCGTCTCCAATCCGCGCCCTGGCAGAAGGCGCCCAGGAACCGCTCCCGATTGGTCATGGAGCCGTCATTTTGATGCATGACCAGCGTTGCCTGCATTAGCTTGTCGGCGAACCTGTCTGCGGGGATAATGTCCTTAAACCTGGCCGCCAGCATGGGGAAATAGCTCTGCAGGAACCTGGCCTCATCGTAGAGGATCAGCGTGTTATCGATATCAAATAATACTGCTTTAAGCATATCGAAAAACCAAAGGTTAATTTTACGGCGTTTACCGCGGGTTGCACAACTTTTCACCGGGTACCGGATGTCCCCGCGAATTTTTTACGATCATAATATAGCCTTTTGTAAAATTTTTTTACATCGTGGCGCCATAACTAAACCAGCTTCATAAATAGCTCTTGAAATCCGTGGCGCGGCTTGCTAAAATATGCGCTCGGCTATTTTACCGGATATACTTGCTATCGCCCCAAAAAATATTTGCGTAACGGGGAGGCTAACATGAGGCAGAACGAGGGTTATTTCACCGGCACGGGCAATATCAAACTCTATTGGAGATGCTGGCTTCCCGACGGTCAACCTAAAGCCGTTATACTTGCGGTTCACGGACTGGGAGAACATATTTCCCGTTATAACAACTTAGTTAACAACGTTGTGCCAATGGGGTATGCAGTCTACGGCCCCGACCACTACGGCCACGGCAAGTCCGAGGGCACGCGGGTCTTCGTCCCGCGCTTCCAGGTTTACCTGGACGATCTCAAGACCTTCTATGATACTGTTAAAAAAGACAACCCCGGCTTAAAGGTCTTTCTCCTGGGCCACAGCATGGGCGGCTTGATAGCCACGGCCTACACGGTGGAACATCAGCAGGAGTTGGCAGGGCTTATCGTCTCGGCTCCGGCCTTGAAAGCGGGAGAGAGCTTTACCTCTTCCACCGTTGCCCTGGCCAAAGTCCTTTCAGCTATAGCGCCCAGGCTTGGAGTGCAGGCACTTGATTCAGCCTACCTAAGCCACGATAAGGCCGTTGTAGAAGCTTACGATAAGGACCCGCTGGTTTATCGTGGCAAGATAACCGCCCGTCTGGGATCGGAGCTTTTCACGGCGATGTCCAGGCTCGAGCAACAGCTGCCGACCATCACGCTTCCCGTCCTGATCATGCAGGGATCGGAAGACCGGTTTGTGAACAAGGAAGGCAGCAAGCTGCTGTATACAAAAGCCGGCTCACCGGATAAGACGCTTAAAATCTACGACGGTTTCTACCATGAGATTTTCAATGAACCCGACAGGGCCAGGGTCTTCGCCGACCTGGATGCCTGGCTGGTAAGCCATACCTAAACCGCTGACTCGGTAATTGCGTTTTAGCAGTTAACTTCAGGAGAGGCAGTATATATAAACAGGGGCGTGCGGCCGTTGTTTTATTGATAGGGATCTTAATGGACAATCTTGTTTACAGAGAGCTTCTGGACAACCTCTACGACGGTGTATATTTCGTAGACCTGAACAGAATCATCACCTTCTGGAACAAGTCCGCCGAGCGTATTACCGGCTACAGCGAAGACGAGGTGTTGGGCAAGGGATGCTGCGACAATTTGCTGGCCCATGTTGACGAAAAAGGCAATTCACTGTGCCAATCCGGCTGCCCGCTTTTGGCCACCATGAAGGATGGCAGGCGGCGCGAAATCAACACGTATTTGAGGCATAAGAACGGACACATGCTCCCGGCCCTGGTTAAAGTGAATGCTATCCGTAATTCCAAGGGGGCCATCATCGGCGGCATACAGAGCTTTGCCGACAATTCGGCCGTAATGGCCATCCGGGAGAGGGCCACCGACCTGGAAAAAATGACCCTCATCGACCCTCTGACTGGTGTGGGCAACCGCCGCTACGCTGATATGAGCCTGCAAAACAAGCTGTCGGAACTCAAGCGCTACGGCTGGCCCTTCGGAGTGCTCTTTGCCGACCTGGACGATTTCAAGCATATAAACGACAGCTTTGGTCACGAGGCCGGTGACGAGGTTCTTAAGATAGTGGCCCGCACCATGCTCAACAATTTAAGGTCATTCGATTTTATTTTCCGCTGGGGTGGTGAGGAGTTCCTGATAGTAGTTGCCAACGTTGATGAACTGCAACTGCGGACCTCGGCGGAAAGGCTGCGCATTATGGTGCAGAACGCCGGGCTTCGTCTGGAGGCCAAGACTATCAGGATAACGGTATCCATCGGGGGCACGCTGGTGAAAACCGATGACAGCGAGAAGAGAATCCTCACCCGGATAGACCACTACATGTACCAGTGTAAGAAAGCAGGCAGGAACCGCTGCCTGATAGATAACTTCTGCTGCACCACCACCACTAAGATATTCCGCTAATCCCAATAGAACCCGCTCAGCGAGACTTCTTCCCGGTCAGGCTCTGGATCTCGATTTTGATGATAACTATTTTATCTACCCTGGCCGGATCGAAGCTGAATTCACAACTTGAATGATGTCTCATGATCACATCTAGGGCTTTTACCTTGGCCGCCCGATTGTCTATCAACGTTGCTAGCCCGCGGCCCATCACGCTTTTATACTTCATGGTGTAGCTGCAGGCTTTATCGGACTGCTGCATACACAGGTCGACGCAAACGGTAAAACTGACCCGGCTGTCAGCGCGAAGGAGGTCGATTTTCCTGCCTTCCCGCGCTGAGTGCACGTAAAGGCAGCTGCCATCATAACCGTAATTGACCGGCACTACATAGCATTCGCCTCCATCATTCAGCCCCAGGTGACAGATCGAAGCCCGTCCCAGTATGTCGTCCATCTCGGACCGGTCGGTTATCTCTTTATCGGATCTTCGCAACGCACCCTCCTATCTTTACTTTAGCACAGGCCTCTTATTTTAAATGCTCTGCTTTTTCACAGGGTGCCCTCGGGTGCCTACATTTTGCCAGCTCCATCTTAAGTTGTATAGTAATATGCGAATACATGAAATTTTAGCATGCACGATGTAAGGGGGAGGTAGATTCATGAAAATTCCTTGGTTTTTAGTGCTGCTGGTGGCCCTTTTAGCATTCGGTTGCAATCGGCTTGTTGTAAAGCAGCAAACTCCTCAGGCACCACAGTCGAGAGCAAATTCCGGACCGGTGATAAATTATTTCGACGCCAGCCCCGCTAGCAGCACCCTCGGCGATAAGGTAAATCTCACATGGAGCGTAACGGGATCGGATAATATCAGTATCGATCAGGGCATAGGCAAAGTCAGCGCTGCGGATAATTTGACTGTATCGCCCGCTGCGACAACAACTTACACGCTTACAGCCATATCGGGCAATCTGGCTACCCACGAATCGACGACGGTCATCGTAGCGGCCGCAGCTGCAGCCGCTACAACCCCGCCCGCTGCTGTGATCCCAGCGGCACCACTACCCATAGTAAACTACTTCGATACAACGCCCAGCACAATAGATATTGGTGATATTATCACCCTGGTGTGGAAGACGACCGGTGCCAGTTCCGCCAGCATCGATAACGGCATCGGCTCGGTGAGCACAAGCGGCCGTTACAGCCTCATACCCGATTCGACAAAGACCTTCACCCTTACCGCTGCGAACTCCTCGGGAAAAGTTACAGCACAGGTAACAACTGAAATGGGGGCTTCCAGCGAAGCCCGGCCAGTACAGTCAACCAATTATAACGATATTCAGGCTATTGTCGGACATCAATTTACAATTTTACAGGAAGGGGACAACTCGGATAATTACAGATGGGTCGCAGATTACTATGATTCCGCATCGGTACAACTTGTTAGCAACAGCTATAACACCTTTAACCCCCCTTACAAAGGCGTCAACGGACAGGAGCAATTCGTGTTTCAGGCTTTGAAGGCCGGCAACACCAAATTGATGTTATCTTATTATGATGTCAATATGCCCACAGATGCGCAGAGCTTCTACTATATAATTCGTATCCTGACTCCCTAATATTTGTCTGACGAACTGGTAACAGCGGGCAGGCATAGTACTATATGCCTGCCCCTGCCTTTTTGCCGGCACAGTAACCCCATACTGCCTTTGAAGCCTGCTTCAAGCCGATGCTATAATTATGAGGCAGCCGCATGAATATCCCCACCGTAATCCCTGGCAATCTCTCCATCGTTTTCCTGTATAAGGAGGTTAATGCATTTGAAATATGTATTTGGCAAGACCACCTTAAAACTTCAGCCCTCCGGCGCCGTAGTCACCAGCGGCCCGGACGGCATATTCTTTACCGGAGTGGACTCCAGTCAGGTTGAGATCATGTGGCAGGGAACCACGCAGTAAGCTTATGGATATACTGGCGGGGCTGAACCCGGCGCAGAAAGAAGCTGTGCAACATATAGAAGGGCCGATCCTGATCCTGGCCGGACCGGGCAGCGGCAAGACGCGTGTTATCACACATCGCATAGCCTACCTAATAAAGACCACCGGAGTAAGCCCGCGCCGTATCATGGCCGTTACCTTTACCAATAAGGCCGCACGTGAGATGAAAGAACGCCTGCAGAAGCTGCTGGGGCAGGTTGCAGAAAACGTTACCGCCGGCACTTTTCATGCCATCTGCGCACGCATATTGAGGCAGGATGGCAAGGTGGTAGGACTCGACACCAACTTCGTGATCTATGACGAGGATGACCAGCAGAGCCTGGTCAAGCAATGCCTCCTGGACCTGGACCTCGATCCGCGGCAGTACAACCCGCAGAAGATCCGCAACGCCATCAGCTACGCCAAAAGCCAGCACCTGACGCCTGCCGGACTGGCAAACCAGAATGCCGGGCACTGGGATGAAGTGATCTCACGCGTCTATGAGCGCTACCAGGAGCAGCTCGGCCAGAGCAACGCCGTCGATTTCGACGACCTTCTCATGAAAGTAGTGCAGCTATTCGAGAAGCATCCCGAAGTACTTGAGAAATACCAGTCCCGCTACCTGCATCTGCTGGTGGACGAGTTTCAGGATACCAACATCACGCAGTATAAGCTCATCCGCATGCTGGGCGGTAAGCACCGCAATGTCTGTGTAGTGGGCGATCCCGACCAGTCCATATATTCCTGGCGCTTCGCCGATATACGCAATATTCTCAGCTTTGAGAAGGATTACCCCGACGCCAGGGTCATAGTCCTGGAGCAAAATTACCGCTCCACTAAAAATATCCTGGAAGCCGCCTCGGGCATCATTTCCGCCAATAAGAAGCGTAAGCAGAAGAAGCTCTGGACCGCCAACACCGAAGGGACACCTATTTTTGTGGTCAAAGAATACGATGAGCAGAGCGAGGCGCAATTTGTGGTCAATGAGATATTGCGACTTACCAGCAGCGACGGCATCAAACCGGGCGACTGCGTGGTGATGTACCGCACCAACGCGCAGTCACGCGCCGTGGAAGAAGCCTTCATGCGTTACGGCATCAAGTACAGGCTGGTGGGGGGCACCCGTTTTTACCAGCGGCGCGAGATTAAGGATTTCATTGCTTATTTGAGGGTCATTCATAACCCCTTCGACAATATCAGCCTGGCGCGAATTATCAAGGTGCCCGGCCGCGGTATCGGCCCCAAGACCCTCTCCGACCTGACCAACTGGGCGCGTGACAATAACCTCTCGCTGTTCGCCGCCATGAGGACTGTCAGCGAGGGTGGTGGGCCGGGTTTCGGCTCACGCATAAGCGCGGCCGTTACCGGGTTTTATAAGATGCTCAACGACCTGATCGTCGAGAGCCAGCAATTAAGCATCGTCAACCTGATGGATGCGGTGCTGGAAAAATCCGGCTACCGCGATGCCATTAGGGAGGAGGACGACGGCGAGGAGCGCTGGGAGAACATCCTGGAGCTGCGCACCGTCGCGATGGACTACGATGGCTTGCCGCCGGGGGAGGGACTCTCCCCGTTTCTGGAGCAGGTTAGCCTGGTAGCCGATGCCGACGAGATCGAAAATAAGGAAGACACCACCACGCTTATAACGCTGCACCAGGCCAAAGGCCTAGAATTCCCGGTAGTTTTTATGGTGGGCATGGAGGAAGGACTGCTGCCGCACCGCAGGTCTATGGAAGAAGGCGGAGACGAGCTGGAAGAGGAGCGCCGGCTCTGCTATGTAGGTATCACACGGGCGGAGAAACACGTCTACCTGCTGCATACAGCGCGGCGCAGCATCTACGGGGCCAGCTCCGAGAGCATTCCATCCAGATTTTTCGATGATTTACCTGACCATCTGATTGAACGCAAGGGCCTGTCAGGCGTCGCGGAACACTTCACCGGGCGCAGCGAAAGCCGTACAAGACATAAATACGATGATGACGATGGGATCAATATCGCCGACCTGCTGGCCCAAAAGAGGCAGGCCCAGCAGCAGCCGAAGGAGATGATCGCTTTGAGCCCCGGCGACCACGTCCGCCACACCAAATTCGGCGAGGGCCAGGTGATCGGCATCAAGCCTACCGGGCAGGATAAAGAGGTCATAGTAGCTTTCGAAGGCGTCGGTGTAAAAAAGCTGTTGCTCAGCATGGCCCCGCTGGAAAAAATACCATAGTCTACTAAATATAAGTTGCCGATATGGACCTTTTAGAGGGCCTCAACTCCGAGCAGATAGAAGCGGTAAAAACCCTGGAAGGACCCCTGCTGGTCCACGCCGGTCCCGGCAGCGGCAAGACACGCGTCATCGTCCACCGCATCGCCTACATGGTACTGGAGGCTAAAATCAAGCCCGGCCACATACTTGCCGTGACTTTTTCCAGGAAAGCCGCCGGCGAAATGCAGAAACGGCTGGAAGAGCTGCTGGGGGAGACGGCTGCATTGCTTACGGTAAGCACTATACATTCGGCCTGCCTGCGCATTTTGCGCCGGGAGGGGATACCCGGCCTGGGAACGGCCTTCGAGGTCTACGATGAGGAGGGGCAGAACAAGCTCATCAAACAATGCATGGAAAAGGTCGGTCTCAGCATCGAGGACAACGACCTGCGCAGGTTCAAGGGCATTATAAGCTACGCCAAGATAAATATGATCGACCCCGACTCCGCCGTCCCCGGCACCGGCGGCCGCTTCGATGACGCTTCGGCTGCCGTCTACCGCAGCTATCAGCGAGAGCTTAAACGGCAGAGGGCGCTGGACTACGATGATATGCTCATCTCCACCCACAGGCTTCTTAAAGAGAATGACTCTGTGCTAAAGAAATATCAGCAGCTTTACAGATATATCCTGGTGGACGAGTTCCAGGATACCAGCAGCCTTCAGTACCAGATCATCAAGCTGTTGGGATCGGGGCACCGCAATGTCTGCGTGGTCGGCGATCCAGACCAGACCATCTACTCCTGGAGGCAGGCTGAGATACGTAATATCGACCACTTTCGCAAAGATTTTCCCGGCACCCGGGTCATAGGTATGGATGAGAATTACCGATCTACCAGGGCCATTGTAGACGCCGCCAACGCGCTGATCGCTCATAACAGCCAGCGCAAGGAAAAACAGCTCACAACGTCCCGTGAACAGGGTAACAAAGTGGCCATGGTAAAGCTCGAAGACGAGGATGGGGAAGCGCACTTCATCGCCCGGACTGTCAGGGCACTGGCAGCGCAAAGCGGCCTTAAAAACAGCGATTTCGCCATCCTCTACCGGGTGAACGCCCAGTCACGCGCCCTGGAAGATGGGTTCAACGTGGAAGGGTTACCCTACAAGCTGGCCACAGGCACGCCCTTCTATAAAAGAAGGGAGATTATGGATATGGCAGCCTGGTTGCGTGTCATTCGCAACCCCATGGATGATACGGCCCTGGCACGCGTGATAAGACTTGCAGGCAAAGGCATCGGCGCGCAATCGATGGCGGCCCTGCAGTCCCGCGCTGAAAAATCAGGAGGTCACCTTTTCCAGGCCCTGGAGCAGGCTGCGGCCGGCTCAATGCCCTCTTTCCCTATCCGGGCGCAGCGCTCAGCGGCCCATTTCCTCACCCTTGTACATGATTTGCAGGCGGAAGCAAGGCACGTTAGCCTGGTCACCCTTATGAACCGTATTCTGGAAAAAACCGCTTACCTCGAACACCTTAAAGGCGAGGACGACCCGGAGGAGCGCTGGGAAAATGTGCTGGAGCTTATTTCTTTAGCCGGGGCCTATGAGCATCTCAACCCCATCGAGGCGCTGTCCTCATTGCTGCAGAAGATTACCACAGCGTCGGATGCCGCCGAGAAGGGTCAGGGAGAGGATACGGTCACCTTCAATACGCTGCACGGCTCCAAGGGCACCGAGTTCCCGGTGGTTTTCATCGCCGGCGCAGAGGAAGGGCTGCTTCCCCACGGCAAGTCGCTTGATGACCCGGAGAGGCTGGAAGAGGAGCGCCGCCTCTGCTACGTGGGCATAACCCGGGCTATGGACATTGTCTACCTGACACACGCTGAAAAACGCCGCTCTTTTGGAGAGGTCAGCTACCGCGTACCGTCACGTTTTATACGCGAGATACCGCTTCATCTTACTACACACCTCGATATGACAACACCGGCCAGGCCAATTGATGGATAGAATGTGCGTTATATGGTGATTGTCCCCTTTAAATAAAGTACAGCCCTCCCGCTTATCTCTACTCTACCGCCGAGATACTTGCAGAACAGCTCACCGCCGCGTTTGGACAGTTGATAAGCGTGCAGAGTGTCTTTATTTAATCGCCGTGCCCAGTAGGGGACCAGCGTAGAATGGGCGGAGCCCGTGACCGGGTCCTCGTCTATTCCCACAGAGGGGGCAAAAAACCTGGAGACGAAGTCCGCTGTACTCCCAGGCGCAGTAATAATTATTCCCAGGCAGTCGAGCTTCTTCAGAAGCTCGAAGTCCGGCTTTATAGACATTATTTCTTCCTCGTTGGCGTAGACAGCCAGGTAGTCCCTGGTTTTATAGAGCTCCAGCGGTCTTTTTCTAAGCCCCTGGTTAATTATTTCGTTTTCCTGCACTGAAACCGCTGCCATTGATGGGAAATTCATTTTAATTAAATCATCCTCTCTGGTAACAACCAGTTCGCCGCTTTTTGATGAAAATATAATGCTGTCTTCTTTCTTATTTATAAAGTTAAAGATAACATAGGCGGCAGCCAGTGTGGGGTGCCCCGCCAGCTCAATCTCGATCTTCGGCGTGAACCAGCGTATCTCATAACCTGCCCCGCTTTTTACAAAAAAGGCGGTTTCAGACAGGTTATTCTTCTCAGCGATCTTCTGCATCAAACCGTCATCAATCCACCCATCAAGCGGGCATACCGCAGCAGGATTGCCGCCGAAAATCCGGCCTGTGAAAGCGTCGATTTGATAAAACGGTATCTCCATGTTGACACCTCGATAATGATATTACGTAAATGATGGGGTTGTTATGTGTGTAACAGATTATATCCAATCCGGCGTAGCTTTGTACATCAGCCTACGCAGAAATTTTACCGGAAGATAATTTATAATAGTAGCTTAAAGTGAGGCGTGGAAACCTTCAACCGCTATTAAAATAAGGAACTATGTACATGAATAACAGTACCAGTCCGCTGCAATTTCCCGAGGGCTTTCTGTGGGGTGTAGGCACGTCCGCCTTCCAGGTTGAGGGGGACAGCGTCAACACGCAATGGTACGAGTTTGAGAACGGCGGCGGAATAAAGACCGGCGATCGCAGCGGCAAGGCCTGCGACTGGTGGAACAACGCAGAGCAGGATTTCGATATCGCACAGAACATGGGACTGAATTCTCTGCGCCTTTCAGTAAGCTGGGCCAGGATCGAGCCGGAGGAGGGCGTCTTCAATCCCGAGGCCATCGAGCGTTATCGCCAGATGCTGGCTGCGTTGATCGAGCGCAATATCCGTCCTGTGGTCTGCCTGCATCACTTCTCGCACCCCGTATGGTTTGAGAAAAAAGGCGCATTCCTCTCTAAGAGTTGCATTGAGGATTTCGGACGGTTTGTGAAGTTCACCGTCACGGAGCTTTACGACCTGTGCAGCGATTGGATTACCTTTAACGAGCCCAATGTCTATGCCCTGGAGGGCTACCTGGAAGGCGACCATCCGCCAGCTAAAGCCGGCCACCCGTTACTGTACTTCAAGGTGCTGGGCAATATGGGCCGCTGCCACGCGGCAGCCTACTATACCATACACAAGCTCCAGCATGACGCCATGGTGAGCTTCACCAACCACTTCATCATCTTCACAGAGGTGAAAAACCATATGTTCGACAGGCTGGCCGCCCGCATTGCCAGCGATTCCTTTAACAACGTTTTTATCAACATGATCACGGGCAAGAAGGTGCCCCTTTTGAGCAGCCTGCTCGGCAACTGCGACCATGTCAGGGATACCTGGGACTTCGTGGGAGTAAATATCTACGGCGGCGCCGACGTCAGCTTCGATATTACCAAGCCCGGCATGGCATTTGTAAGGCGCATCGAGCCGAAGGGCAAGCCCACCGGCGATCTGGACCCCACTGGCAATGCTATGTTCGGCGAGATATACCCGCAGGGCATAAGCATAGTTGTCGATAAGCTGGCCAAACACGATAAGCCTTTTTTCATACTGGAAAACGGCGTGCCCGACAGGGAGGATAAGTTGAGGCCCTGGGTCATAGCCAAAGCCGTACGCACCATGTACGATCTTATACAGAAGGGTTACGATATCATCGGCTATCATCACTGGACACTGGTGGACAATTTCGAATGGGCTCTGGGCTACTCCATGAAATTCGGCCTGGTGGAGATGGACCCCGTGACTCAACAAAGAAAGCCTCGCCCCTCCGCATCATTCTATTCCGAGATCGCCAAAGCCAACGCCCTCAGCCCGGCCATGATCAAAAAATATGTCCCGGCAGCCATGGACGAGATCTTCCCTATGAATAGAGACCTAAAATAATCAACGGTGGAACATATTGACCGCCGATATGACAATTTGTTATTATTGAAATGAACCACGCTTGAAACGGGCGCTATAAGATCGACCTGAATAAGGGGGTTTATATGATAGGTTTCAGTCCATCCGAAGAACAGAAGATGATCGTCAACACGGTTAAACAGTTCGCCACCGACGTCATGCGCAAGAAGTTCCGGGATTGCGATGAGGCCGGTGAGATCCCGGCGGAAATAATCGACGGAGCCTGGGAGCTGGGACTGGTTGCAAGCTGCATTCCCGAACAGCTCGGCGGAGCCGGCTGGGAGCATTCGGCCTTAACCGGCACGCTGCTGGCGGAGGAACTGGCCTGGGGAGACCTCTCGATGGCCATGCATATTTTGGCCCCGTCCCTGGCCATCCTTCCCCTCGTCGAGATGGGCACCGAGGAGCAGAAAAAGAAATATCTGCCTGCCCTGTGCGGCAACAAGTTCACAGCCGCTACCGCCGCCTTCATCGAACCGCGCTATGATTTCGATCCCAATGAGTTCGGCACCACGGCCAAACGCAACGGCGGGTATACACTTACCGGCCAAAAATGCTACGTCCCCCTGGCCGCCGGGGCGGATTTTATTCTGGTTTACGCCAGGGAAGGAAAAGACAGGCAATGCTTCATAATAGAAAAGGGCGCCAAAGGCCTCGAGATCGGAGAGCGTGAGCAAAATATGGGCATAAAGGCCCTGGCCACCTACGAGTTGAACCTGAAGAATTGTAAGATAGCCGCTGAGAACCGCCTGGGCGGAGACAAGGGCAGCGACTTCAACCGTCTGGCCAATTTGTCACGCGTAGCGCTGGCCTCCATGGCCGTAGGCGTTGCACGCAGCTCATTCGAGTTTTCGCGCGATTATGCCAAGGAACGCCACGCTTTCGGTGACCCCATCGCCTCCCGCCAGGCAATCGCCTTCATGCTGGCCGACATGGCCATCGAGGTTGACGCCGCCAGGCTGCTCACCTGGGAAGCCGCCTGGAAGCTGGACAGAAACGAGGATGCCACCCGTGAGGCTTGCCTTGCCAAGTCCTATGCCGATAACATGGCGATGCTGGTTACCGACTATGGGGTGCAGGTGATGGGCGGACATGGTTATGTCAGGGACAATCCCGTAGAGCTGTGGTTCAGAAACGCCCGAGGTTTCACCACCTTCACCGGCATGGCCATTGTATAAGGAGGAATTCACCGATGATAGATTTTGAAATTTCAGCCGAAGATAAAGCCAAGGTTTCCGAGGCGCACGACATAGCGCAGAACCTTTTCCGGCCCATCAGCCGCTATTATGACGAGCATGAGCATGAGGACCCCCTGGACTTGATAGACACCATGTGGAAGATACGCGGCAAGGGATTCCTGACCGGGCTGGGCGTGACAGGAGCTTTGATGGTGGAGGAGCTCTGCTGGGGAGACGCAGGGCTTTACCTTGCCAGCCCCGGGCCGGGCCTGGGCGGCGCGGCGGTATTTGCCGCAGGCACCCAGGAGCAGTGGGGACGTTTCCTGGCCCGCTACGGCGAAGGGAAACCGAAATGGGGCGCTATGGCCATGACGGAGCCGGGCTGCGGCTCGGATACATCCGCCATTCAGGCCACCGCCGTTCGCGACGGTGATTACTGGATACTGAACGGCGAGAAGATTTTTGTGACCATGGGCCGCCGGGCGCTGGAGCTCTCCGAAGGCATTATCGTTGTCTGGGCCACCGTGGATAAATCGGCCGGCAGGGCCGGCATGAAATCCTTTGTGGTCGAGGCGGGGACGCCGGGCATGAAAGTCGAGAAGCAGGAGAAAAAGCTCGGGATCAAGGCCAGTGATACTGTTACGGTGGTATTCGAGAACTGCCGTATCCCCTTCAACAACATCCTGGGCAAGGCCGAGATCAAGACCAAGACCGAAGGTTTCAAGGGCGCCATGGCCACCTTCGACGTCACACGTCCACTGGTAGCCGCCCAGGCGCTGGGTGTGACCAGGGCCGCACTGGATATGCTCAGGGATGAGCTGACCAAGCAGGGCATCAAGGTACGCTACGACGTCCCGCGCAGCAAGCAGACGGCCATCGAGCGGGATTTTATGGAGATGGAGTCCAACTGGAGGGCGGCCCACCTGCTGGTGATACGCGCCATGTGGCAGCTGCAGGGTGGAACGCCCAATGCGCTGGAAGCGTCGATGGCCAAAGCCAAAGCCGGGCGCGCGGCCACATTGATCACACAGAGGGCCGTTGAGCTGATGGGCCCGCTGGGCTATTCACGCAAACTGCTGTTCGAGAAATTCATGCGGGATGCCAAGATCAACGATATCTTCGAAGGCACCGGCCAGATCAACACGCTGGTTGTGGCGCGCCGCTTGCTCGGTTACACCAGGGACCAGCTTAAATAAACCGCAACGATCATTTGAAGAATCTGCGCCGGACCGACTCGGCCGTAAAAGGCCCGCCGTGTCCGGCGTAGATTATTTTTGGCTGCAGGTCGAGCACCTTTTGTATACTCTGCAAAAGCTGCTCCACGCTCTCTGCGAAATAGGGGAAACCCGGCGCTGCACGCCTGATAAACCCGCCAAAGATAAGGTCGCCTACCAGGACCTCACCGCTTTCAAGTGTGATGGATATGCCGCCGGGTGTGTGGCCGGGGGTCAGGATTATCTTCCCTTTAACCCCGTACTTTGCCAGGTCCGTCTCGCCTTCTATCAAAATATCCGGCGTAAGGCCGGTCACCTCGGGCTTTTTCACCATCTTTGACAACGCTTCCATGGTCTTGCCTTTAGCGCCCACCGGTATCAGCGGCGGATTGCCCCCGGTTTTGAGGTATTCCGAGTCGGCTTTATGCACAGCCACAGGCGCACCCGTTTTTTGCTTAATCGCAGCTAAACTGCCGAAATGATCCTGGTGACAGTGCGTGATAATGATCAGGGATACATCGCCCGGACTGATCCCGTTTTCTTCCATTGAGCGCAATATGCGGGCGTCGTAGCCGGGCAGTCCCGTATCGATCAGGATGGGCTTATCCCCCCGGATAATATAGGAATTGACCATGGGCGTTGTTATGGGAATGACCACCTGCTTGTTTTCCACCATTTGCAACCTCCTTAAATATTAACTATCCCAGGATTGAATCTATCTTCTGCCGCAATGCCCCCTCCGGCACAGCTCCCACGCTCCTGTCGATTTCCTCCCCGCCCTTGAAGAAGACCAGCAGGGGAATGCTCATGGCCTGGTATCTGGAAGCGGGTCCGGGGTTCTCATCGACATTGATCTTGCAGAATTTCAGTCGCCCGGCGTAGCCCACCGACAGCTTCTCCATAATGGGCGAGATCATACGGCAGGGCCCGCACCAGGGCGCCCAGAAGTCCACCACTACTGGCAGGCTGCTCTTGATGACCTCCCGCTCAAATGAAGATTCGTCTATTTCCATAACGCCCGCCCCGGCATCTTTGATCCTAACGGTGATCAAAATATCGCCCGGCCGCCCATCCGTTACCAGCAGGGCATTGGTCAGCTTGACGACAGTGCCCTCCCTGGAGCCGGGCGGAATGGTCACCTCCAGCCTTTTGCCCTGTCTGTTCAACAGCTTTTTAGCGCCCGATCCGGCTTCCTCCGAGCTCAATGACATCTCATAGCGCACTTCGCTGTCAAATCCCGTGCCCATAGCTCCCCCGTCCTCCCTCTATTACCTCTTCCTCTTGCGTTTGGGCTGCAGTAGCTCGAACCCACTTTCCGCATCCGGCAGCCTGGCGACATCGGCGCCCAGTATCTCGTAAAGCACCACCTCGCCCACCAGCCAGGTTTTAACACCCAGTCGCAAACAGCCGGTCATTGTGCGTCCAGCCCGCCCGAGGGCAGCATGGATATGAAGAGAAGGCTTGCCCTTTTTATCCGGCGCCAGCACCCCCACTCCCACCACCTCATGAACGCCATCGATGGGCAATGTCATGGGGTCAGGTGGCATCATAGTATTCTTGCGCGGCCCGACCACCATATCCCCACTTCCTATACCGCCGATCAGCACGGCTTGCCCGACGGTAATATTATGCTCCTGAGCGAATTTCTCTATGCATGTCGGCAGCTTATCGCCGTCCTCCAGCCTGATAATAAAGACTCGTCCTATTTTACCTTCGCTGTAGATCATACTATGCCCCCTTATCACCAACTTCCATTTTACTTAAATTAGGGATGTGCGAAAGGCACCGAATGATGAAAATTGAGTTATTTCATGATATATCTATGAAGTTAAATTTTTCCCATCCCAAGCTAAAGTCTATCAGGTGTAATAGGTTAATTTCTAGCGGCAAGTTATCAGCACTAATCTTTCTGGCAGATTTAAGCTTGTATCCTTTCAAAGAGATACGTACCTACACCGAGTAATATCACAGCGACGATAACTATAACCATCATGTCCGTGCCTATTCCGAAGCTGCCCATGCCGCCCAGCGCCGAGCGTATACCATCGACACCATAGGTTAGCGGATCGATTCTCGTAATAACCCCCAGCGCAGTCGGCAAACCCTGCAGCGGAAATAGCGCACCCGAGAGGAAAAAAATCGGCATAACCATGAAGTTCATTATCAACTGGAATCCCTGCATATCTTCAATTATTGATGCTATGGCAACACCAAGAGATGTAAAGAGCAGTGCAATGAGAATTATGAACACCAGGGCAACGGGCAGCATAAGCGGGTCGGAGATTTTAAAACCTACAAAGAGGGCGAGTACAAAAACAATCACTCCCTGGATGGATGCAACCGTCGCCCCTCCCACCGTCTTGCCGAGCATGATTTGCCACCTGGGAACCGGGGCCACCATTGTCTCCTTGAGGAATCCGAACTGCTTGTCCCAGATGAGGTCGATGCCGGAAAAAATAGCGGTGAAGAGAACGCTCATCATGATTATTCCGGATGTCAGGAACTGGATGTAGTTTCCCTGCCCGGCCTGCTGGAAAATAGATCCGAAGCCGAATCCAAAAACCAATAAAAACAATAATGGCTGACCGAGCGAACCGATAATGCGCGATTTAGCGCGAAAATACTTCTTTACTTGCCTGAGCCAGAGAATATATATTGTACTCATGAATGATACCTCCAAATATGGTGTGTCGATCTTAAGCGGAGAATAAACATTGTGCCCATTAGTTTCGCCCCATCATCCTGCCGATTAATCTCATCCTGTCGCTGCCATTTACCTGCTCTTCTCTGATAACACTCCCTGTAAGGGCAATATAGGCCTCCTCCAATGTAGCTGTTTTCGTTTTTTCTTCCAGTTCGGCAGCGCTGCCGATAGCCACGATTCTTCCGTGGTCAATGATGGCTATCCGCTGGGCTACTTTCTCTGCTTCTTCCATATAGTGCGTTGAAAAGAAAATAGTCATACCCTCCTTCCGGTTAACCTCCAATAAGTAGTTCCATATATGGTTTCTTGTTTGAGGGTCCAGCCCGAGAGTGGGCTCATCCAGGAATATGATCTTGGGATGATGCAGCAATCCCCTGGCCATTTCCAATCTGCGTTTCATACCGCCTGAAAAGGTTTTGACCATATCATTTTTACGGTCCCAGAGCTCTACAAAGCGCAATAGTTCCTCTATCCTCTTCTTCCTGGTGTCCGCAGGTACCTTGAATAACACAGCATGGTACTGCAGGTTTTCCAGTGCGGTCATATCGATATCCAGGCTGGGGTCCTGAAAGACTATGCCGAAGGACTTTCTTACGGCGTCCTTATCATTTTTGGGATCATGTCCGTTGACTGCCATGCTCCCACTTGTTGGCTCAAGCAAGGTGGTAAGCATTTTTATGGTAGTAGACTTGCCCGCTCCGTTGGGGCCTAAAAATGCAAAGATTTCCCCTTTCCTAATGTCAAAAGAGATGTTGTCAACCGCCGCGAAATCCTTGAACCGCTTGGTCAGTCCCGAAATAGAAATAATATTTGTGTCCTTTAGATTAGAAACCATGTATTTCTCTCCTTGTTATGTAAGATCCGACTGGACTGCACCCCTATGGCTAGACAGAACAGGTTAGGCTGATGGATTTCCTCCTTATTCTGTTGTTGCTGCACCAATGCTTCATACTTAACTGGTGACAAGTAGCCAATTGATGAGTGAAGCCGTTTGAGATTATAAACCTGCTCGATGAAATAGGGAAGCCGTGATTGGACGTCGGCTAGATTTGTGTGCTCGAATAGATACATGTCCTCGTGTTTTAGCGTTTTAAAGAAACTCTCCATCGTGGCATTATCGTAGGGATTGCCTTTCCGTGACACGCCGACCTCAAAGCCACGCTCTTTAAGCTCGCTGGTATATTCAAGAGAGGCATATTGCACTCCCTGTCAAAGGATGGCTTTTTAAGGGCAATATAAGATTATTCGACTCCTTGTTATCCGGCCTCCTTTGACATAAAATACAAAGGCTTAACTTACAGGTTGATCATTCAGTTGTTGGGTCAGATGTTTGAATACATTTCCCTGGGGATAGGATTACTTTACAATACTAGAACATTTATTCTATTATATATTTGATAGGCAATTTCTATGCAAATCGATACTAAAATCTTACTCGGCGATTGCCTGATTAGACTTCCGCAACTTAAAGAAAATTCTATTGACCTTATTTTTACCTCACCGCCCTATGCCGATCAGAGAAAAAACACCTATGGCGGCGTTCCTCCGGACAAATACGTTGACTGGTTTCTCCCCATCTCTAAAGAGCTCTTACGAGTATTGAAACCCTCGGGGACTTTCATTCTCAATATTAAAGAGCGGGTAGTAAAGGGCGAGCGGCATACCTATGTGATGGAATTAATAATTGAGATGCGCAAGCAGGGTTGGATATGGACCGAAGAGTTTATCTGGCATAAAAAAAATTGCTACCCTGGGAAATGGCCGAATAGATTCAGAGATTCCTGGGAACGGCTGCTCCAATTTAATAAATCAAAGAAATTTAATATGTATCAAGAAGCTGTAATGATCCCGGTTGGTGATTGGGCAAACACGAGACTGAAGAAACTTAGTGAGACGGATAAAAAAAGGGATGAATCCAGGGTTGGTAGCGGTTTTGGAAAAAACATCTCTAACTGGCTAGATAGAGACAAAGCATATCCAACCAACGTATTACACATTGCAACCGAATGTGCTAATAAAAATCATAGTGCTGTATTCCCTGAAGCCCTTCCAGAGTGGTTTATAAAACTTTTTACTAAAGAGCAAGACTGGGTACTTGATCCATTTGCGGGATCAGGCAGTACGTTAAAAGCTTCTCGTAAATTAGTGCGTAATTCTGTTGGTATTGAAATTCATCAGGATTATTACAGTGAAATGTTAAAAACTATCGCAGCCAATGAGCAGCAATATTTATGTGAAACGAAGGCGAATTATGAAATCAATCCCGATTAACCTAGTAACGGAATACGTAGAAAATAATATTGGTGAATTCCATCATCGGCGATTGGTAAAACTATCTTCATTGAAGCTTGAAACTGTGCTGAAACGTAAGAATCCCTATCTATTTAAAGCTAAAAACGTTCGTCTATCGCAGGACCTTGTTAAACTTCTGATGGATGCCTTTCTATCCTCACAGGAAGAGACTATTTTTGGAGATTTTCTTGAAGACCTAGCGAGATTTATTAATGGGCAAATCTATGGAGGGCAGAAATCAAGTGCTACAGGATTAGATCTAGAGTTTACAAAGGATGGAATCCGCTATCTTGTCGATATTAAATCCGGTCCAAATTGGGGAAACAGTAATGCAATTAGAAAAATGAAAGATAATTTCAAAACCGCGAAGATTATTATTCGACAGCGCAATCCGGGTATAACAGTGGTGACAATAAATGGTTGTTGCTATGGTAAAAATAGTAAACCAGACAAAGGTGATTACTTCAAATATTGTGGGCAACAATTTTGGGAATTTATATCTGGTAATGACAATTTGTATTTAGAATTAATAGTTCCTTTGGGACATAAAGCCAAGGAAAAGGATGAGGAATTTCAAAAAGAGTATGCGAAACTTATAAACAAATTTACAGTCGAGTTCAGCAAGAGATATTGTGTAGACGGGAATATTGATTGGGAAGCTCTTGTAAAGCTCAATTCATCTAGCCCAATGCCGAAGAAATAATTGCCGGCGTATACCTACGAAATGTACCTTCTCAGAATCACTTCGTTTCCAAAGCAGCCAATATAAATAATGCTACAATAACTTCATGGCCATCAAAGTCCTGCCGCCGGAGGTAGCCTCCAAAATCGCCGCCGGCGAGGTGATCGAGCGGCCCTCTTCAGTTGCCAAGGAACTGATCGAGAACTCCCTGGACGCTGGCGCCAAAGAAATCGTTATGGAAGCGCATAACGGGGGCGTCAGCTATCTGAGGGTTGCCGACAACGGCTGCGGCCTATCCGCCGCCGATGTGGAAGTCGCCGTCAGACGGCACGCCACAAGCAAGATAACCAAGCTGGACGATCTGGAACATATCAGCACACTGGGATTCCGCGGCGAGGCCCTGCCCAGCATAGCTGCTGTAGCGGAAGTCGAGATACTGACCAGGGATATGGGCAGCAGCGCAGCCACCTACCTTCATCTTGAGAACGGGAAAATCGTATCCAGGGAGAAGAAAAGCCGGCCGCAGGGCACGTCCATAACGGTCCGCCACCTGTTCCGCAGCCTGCCGGCCAGGCTCAAGTTCCTGAAATCCTCCAATACCGAGTCCGGTCACATAGCTTCGCTGGTCAGCCAGTACGCGCTGGCCTTCCCGGAGGTCAAATTCCAGCTCACCGTAGACGGACGCACCAGCCTGCAGACGCCGGGCGACGGCGACCTTCGCTCGGCGGTTTCAGCAGTCTACGGGCTCGAGACCGCCCAAAAGATGCTGGAGGTCGAGGGCACCGACGGCTTCATGTACATTCAGGGGCTGGCCAGCCCCCCTTCTATACAACGCTCAAGCCGCAGCTACCTCAGCTTTTTTGTGAACAGGCGATACGTGCGAAACAGCATCCTGGCCAAGGCCGTTGAAACAGCCTTTGAGGGACTGCTGATGACCGGCCGGCACCCGGTAGTCATTCTGAACGTAGCCATCCCACCGGAGGAGGTTGATGTAAACGTGCATCCCAGCAAGCTGGAGGTCAAATTCCGCAATAACAGCACTGTATTCACTGCAGCTTTAAAAATCCTCAGGAATACGCTGACCAAATCACCGCTCCCCGGCGTGCGTTTGGAATCCGAAAACGCCGACGTCCAATCATTATGGGAGCGCTTCCCGCATGCCGCTGCAACTTTGCCCTCACTCCAGACCCTGGGTCAACTGTCGGCCAGCTATATCCTGGCCGAGGGCGAGGGTGGCCTTTTCCTGATAGATCAGCACGCCGCCCATGAGCGCATTTTATTTGATAAGATAGTGGCCCAACGTGCCAGGAAGCAGCCCGATATACAGGGCATGCTGGAACCCCTTTCTGTTGAGCTTTCGCCTTCGCAGGAAGAGGTAATGAAGCACTACCAGGAGCTGCTGGCCGAATTCGGATTCACCATAGAGCCCTTCGGCAGCAGGACCTACCTGGTCAGGGCAGTGCCCGCCATGCTCGACGGCACCAACCTGGTCGAGGCCTTAAAGGAGCTTCTCGATGAGATCGGAGCGGAGCAGGATGCAGGACAAAGGGAGTTGAAAGCCGCTCAGTCGCTGGCCTGCCACGGCGCCATCCGGGCGGGACAACAGTTGAATACCGAGGAGATGCAGAACCTGATCAGTCAGCTCGAGCATACCTCTCAGCCGCGCACCTGCCCGCACGGCAGGCCGACCATGATACACCTGAGCTCCCAACAGCTTAAGAAGGAATTCGGCAGGACGGGGTGAGAAAATAAGATGTCATTGCGAGCATCAACGAAGCAATCTTTTGACCGGAGGACAGGAGATTGCCACGGGGCTGCGCCCCTCGCAATGACATAAGACTTGTACTACTGCCGGTCGCTTCCGGCTCCCTCGCAATTATAGTAACTATGCTTTGGTATAAAAGCCCTGCGGGTCAAAGAGCCGCAGGAGCATCTTCTCTTCATAGGAAGGCAGGTCGATCTTCGTGAGGTGAGGTGCTACTTCCATCTCCCAGCCGACCAGCCGCTTAATGCCCTTTATGGCCTCCTCCTCCCTGATCGCTGTACCGTAGGGAATATATGAAGTCAGGGTCAGTGTGTCCTTGCCCTCCTGTTTCTCGAAGATGCCGACATCGGTTATGAGCGTCTTTACACGGGTCCCGGGAAAGGTGATATAAGGCACCCGGGCAGGCAAACGTTCTTTTCCCGAAGAAGCGAACACAATCGCTTCCTTGCATGTGCTGGCCACGTCGTTGGCGCCGCCCGAGCCGACAATGAAGAACACGTTGGGTATCTTGGTCGAGTTGCCGTTGCCGTACCTGTCCACCTGTGCCGCGCCGAGGACGCCCAGACAGGAGCCGGCCGAGCCTCCCACCATGACCCCCAGTGCCGTCTCTATATTGGTCAGGATTTTGCAGGAGGGAAGGTTATCCATGCTGAAGACGGTGGGGTCGGAGGGCCTGGGCAAATAGCCGAACATGCCGATCTCGGCGACCAGTTCAACATCGTATTTCTGATCCTTCAATTTATAAGCGGCCAGCCAGGCGGCCAGGTTGGATACCCCGACGCCGGCCAGTATGGTCTTATATCCCTTTGATACGCACAAGTCGGCGATATACCTGCTTCCGGCGATTATCATCCTCTCGACCTGGTTGGATTCTTTATGGAAGTCAACCTGCGGGACCGCCGCCAGGGTCTCAACCACCCACGAGTGGGGCTGGGCCTTATCTTTGAGGTAGCGCAGCCTTTCTTTGCCAAGCTTATCCAGGTATTGCTCATGGTTCCGGCAATTAAGTATCCACTCCTGGATGAAGCTCAGGAATCTTCCCTCATCCATGGAGGCGTCGTGTATCAAGGTGGCAAATTCATAATCGTCGAAGTAGCCTTCGAACTGAGGTATGCCGCTGTTGGAAAGGCCACCCGGATGCGCGCCGAAGGGCACCTCGCAGACGGCTCTGACCATGTATGATGGTATGCGCACCAGGTGCGCATGGCTCCGTATATAATCCGTCGGCACTATGTGTTCCACGCTGACGATAACGCCTTCTCTGGACGCCCAGGCGCCGTAGGCATCGGTGCCCAGCGGATAAGGCAGGATGGTGTTTCCGGCCCGGTCGGCTGCCAGGCCGTGGACCAGGGTTACGTCCGGCTGCAGTGCCCGCAGCAGTCCGGTCTTTTCCCCCGTCCCGAAGGGAGAATCGATTACACTGAAATTTTCCTTATTCTCCTCGGCCATGCTGCTGCCGATGAGCGATCCGGTGGGGATGAACTCCCATCCCATAGCCCCTGCCAGCAACCGCTGGGTAAGGGTCAGCATGGTCCAGTTTTCAAACTCGATAGCCCCGGATATATAGGCCTTCTGCACGTGCGGGTTGGGGCCGGGCGTGGGATATGAGTTGCCCAGGAAGCTGGTCACAGCCTTCTTAATCATCTCCCCCCGTATGAGGGCCAGCAGGTAGGACGATGTGGAAGGGCTGATCAGGGTGAAGTCGGGCCTTTTGCCCCAGAACTCACGGACAAGCTGAAAAAAAAGCGCCCCGCCCTTATTGGCGATATGGATCGAGCTGCCGGCGCGGACATGCTTCGTGATGGCCTCGGCCATCGAGCAGACCTTATCCTCACCCTCCATGGGCACAATATGGAACTTTGAGTCGATGAATGCTTTTAATTCGTCTTCCATATCGCTTGCCCGGTCACATTATACTTTATAGCAGACCTCCGGAAGCTTCACTCCCGGATTGCTCTCCCTTACGTAGCGTAATAACTGGTTGGCCAGCGATATAGTTATGGTGGCCAGCTCATCTCCCTTAATCATCCCGACCTTTTCACCGCTGTACAACGCTCGCAGCCTGGCCGGGAACTCATCATCAGCTTTGTTAAAGGCAAAATGTACTGTGACGCCGGGATATAACTCTTTGCTTACCGCCCAATCTTCGTCCAGCCCAAGGCTTTCGACCCTGCCCCCCAGGTATTGCGCCAGTGCCCCAATGTCGTTGGCATGCTCGAGTGCAGAAGCCCTCATTTTGAGCGCCCCCTTTACCTGCAATTGGTGAGGGCTGACCTTGCCCTCGATATCAGCCAGATTGAGTAATTTCCCCACTCTTTTATCCTGTTAACGTAGCCGTATTTTCCGTCTCTCCGGAGCAAGGGGAGTGTTAACGAATCCTGAGTTTGTAGAGTATCTCCTGTACCGCCCTGCGGAATGTGGAGTCCAGAGGCAGGAGCGTTAAGGGCTTCCCCTTAATATCCAGGTCTGCTATAGCGGAGTCCTCCGGGATAGTGGCGAAGAGCATCAGCCCCGATTTGGTGATAGCCTCCCTCATCTCAGGCGGCAGGCCATTCCTGAGCCTGTTGACCACCAGCAGCACGCCGCCCTTGATATTGGTGCGGATCTCCCCGCTGAGCTCTTGCAGGCGGATGCAGGTGTTGAGGCCGCGCATGGTCGGATCGGTGACCGCCAGCAGGTAGTCTATATCCTGCGTGGTCTGGCGGCTGATATGCTCCAGGCCGGCTTCGCAATCCATGACGACATAGTCATAGCTTTTAGCCAGTTTGTCTATGGAGAAACGAATCATATGATTGGCGGCGCAGTAGCATCCCGGGCCTTCCGGTCGCCCCATGGCCAGCAGGTCGAACCGGCTGGTCTCCACCAGCGACTCATGGATGCGGCTGTCCAGTATCTCCTGCTTGGAGACGGCCATGGTCAGGCGCCCGCCCTTGATCTCATCGGTCATCTTCTCGCGGGTCTTGCCTACGGTGCTCTGCAGGTCTACGCCCAGGGCGTCATTCAGGTTGGTGCTGGGATCGGCGTCCACCGCCAACACCGCTCCCAGGTTGGATAAAAAATCGACCAGTATGGCCGATATGGCAGTCTTGCCCACGCCTCCCTTACCGGCAACAGCAATGGTTACAGTCATTTTCTTAAGGCTCCTTCGAAGGCGTTTCCGGCCTGGTCCGACGGTTTTCCGGGACGAGACTGACCGGTGATAATCTTATCACAGCATTATACTCCACGGGGCAGACCAGCTCACAACTGCCGCACTTGGTGCATTTGGACTGGTCAACGATCTTCAGGCCGTTCTCATCGCTGAAAACCGCCTCCGCCGGGCAGGCCAGCACACAGTGATCGCAGCCCCTTTCGCACTTTTCGAGCAATATGTAATAGGCCGTCAGGTCCTTGCAGACGCGTGCCGGGCAGCGCTTCTCCAGAACATGGGCTTTATACTCCTCTTTGTAATAGCGTAGCGTGGTCAATACCGGGTTGGGCGCCATCTTGCCCAGCCCGCAAAGCGATCCGGCTTTGACATCGCGGGCAAGCTCTTCCAGCATCTTAAGCCCGTCAAGGGTACCCTGCCCCCTGGTTATATCTTGAAGGATATCCAGCATATGGAAGGTGCCGATGCGGCAGGGAGTGCACTTGCCGCAGGACTCCTGCTGGCTGAAATCAGTGAAAAATTTGGCTGTATCCACCATGCAGTTATCCTCGTCCATCACGATGACACCGCCCGAGCCCATAATGGCCCCGGCTTCCTTCAATGAGTCGAAGTCCACAGGCGTATCCAGTAGCGCCTCCGGAAGGCAGCCTCCTGAGGGACCGCCGATCTGAATGCCCTTAAATTGCTTATTCCCGCGTGTGCCGCCGCCGATATCGTAAACCAGGGTGCGCAGGGTTGTCCCCATCGGCACCTCGGCCAGCCCGGTATTCATGAGCTTGCCGGCCAGGGCAAACAGGGCAGTGCCCGGGCTTTTTTTGGTCCCGGTTCCCTTAAACCAGTTGCCCCCGTTATTTACTATCAGCGGAATATAGGCCAGTGTCTTTACATTGTTGACCAGCGTGGGCTTGCCCCATAAACCAGCCTCCGATGGGTAGGGAGGGCGGTATTCCGGCCAGGATCGCTTCCCCTCCATGGCCGCCGTCATAGCCGTCTCCTCACCCGATACAAAGGCACCTGCGCCCTTGACTATCTCGATATCGAAATGGAAATCAGAGCTCAGTATGTTTTTGCCCAGTAAGCCTTTATCCTCAGCCTGCGTAAGTGCAGTTTGAATCCTGGATATGGCAAGGGGATACTCCTCCCGGATATAGACAAAGCCCTTTTGCGATCCAACTGCGTAGCCTGCAACAGCCATGCCTTCGATCACGGCATGGGGGTCGCTCTCCAGCAGCACCCGGTCCATAAAAGCGCCGGGGTCGCCTTCATCGGCATTGCAGATGACATACTTGATTTCGCTTTTCGCGGTGTAACACGATCGCCACTTGGCAGCCGTGGAGAATCCCGCCCCGCCACGCCCGCGCAGGCCAGACCTTTCCACTTCCTCAATCAACGACCCGGGCGCCATTGTCAGGGCCTCCGCCAGGGCTTTATAACCTTCGCAGGCCAGATAGTGGTCGATCTCAAGGGGAGAGGTATAGCCGCTATTGCGCAGCAGCAGCCTCTTTTCGTAAGCAAATCGCTCCAGCTCCGGAATGACGGCCGGCTCGTGCCCGCCTCCCGTCACAGTGCCGAGGGCCAATTCGAGGCACGGATCGTCGCCCATTACATAGCCCTGTACCAGCCGGGGCACCATCTGCAGCGAAACATGATGGTAGCATACAGCGAAGTCGTCGGGCTTAATGATGGTCACCAGCGGCTCATGGGAGCAGAGGCCCATGCAGCCCACCTCGGAGATGGCGGCCGCTGCACCCAGGCCTTCTATTTCGCGCCTTAAAGCCTCGAGAACGGCCATTGACCCGGCGGCACGGCCGCAGGTAGCGGTGCCCACCAGAATGTGGATAATCCGGCCTTTATAAAGAGCTTCCCAGTTCGATGCCGCCTGCCGGGATATATGTTCAAAGCTCATGGCCGGCTTTCAGTCCCCGGTGCATCTGCAGTAGCCGCCTTAATGTTTACAAATACCTCCTCGACCCCGGGCGGCGTCATCCTGGGATGGACTTCTCCGCCAATGGTCAGCACCGGGGCCAGGGCACAGCAGCCGATGCAGGCCACACGTTCCAGGCTGAATTCCCGATCTTCGGTCGTTCCACCGATCTCAATCGCCAACTCCCGAGCTGTGGCTTCCAACACGAGCTGGCCCCCCGCCAGGTGGCAGGCTGTGCCCAGACAGACCTTGACCGGCTTCCTGCCCGGCGGCGTGAGGCGGAACTGATTGTAGAAGGTAGCCACGCCCCATACCGAGCTGCCGGGTATATCCAGGAATTTCGAGACCTCCAGCATGGACTGCCGGGACAGGTAACCCTGCGCCGCCTGTATATCCTGCAGGATATCTATCAGGTGCCGCCGCTCTCGCCGTTCCGGCCGCAGGATCCCTGATAAATCGATATTTGTCGAATTGTTTTCCATATCGCCCTTGTAAAAGCGTCCAAAATATATATACTCTGTATTTTAAAAGAAATGCTGAATATATGAAATGTAGAGGAACTTGCTAAAGATGAATATAAGATGCGCAGTACTGCTGCTGGCATTTGTGGGTTCGCTAATGTTGTCCGCCTGCCAGCCTCCACTGTCTCCCGCCATACAATCAACGCCTGCAATCAAGGCTGGTGAACCCGGCATCCAGGCATTCTTCCCCAGGGCGGGACAGGACCCTGCGCCCGTCCTGGTAAAGCTTTATAACGGCGCCTCAACCAGCCTGGATATAGCCATCTACAGCCTGACGCATCCCGATATTGTAAAGGCCATCGGCGATGCCAGGCAGCGCGGAGTGCAGGTACGTGTTATCACAGACAGCGATTCTGCGGCGGGTAATACGCAGAAGCACGCGGTCAACGACCTGCTGACGCTGGGCATCCCCGTAAAGGTCAATCTTCATTCCGGCCTCATGCATTTGAAAATGAGCGTGATCGATGGCAAAACAGCTACTATTGGTAGCTACAACTACTCACTGAGCGCCAGCCAGCAGAACGATGAAGTCATGGCAGTGGTGACGCAGCCTGCTTTTGTAAAAAGCTGCCAGGACGAATTCAACAGGTTGTGGGATTCGCCCGGATTGACCGACGCCAGGGCATCGTATTAATAAGTGAATTTACACGCTAGCGGGTAGTGGGTTAGTTTGGACATAATGTCTAGTTTGGGGCATTCCTTCTAACAAGCTTTGTTTTTCTTATCCATCTTATCGAGGCAATATACAATAACAATTAATACGACTAATACAACGAATGTTATGCCTACTGGCAGTATAGGATGAGTTACGGGCCCCCCTAATCGTTCCCAAAATACTGCGATAAATGCTCCAAAGAAAGCGGCGAAAACAGAGATAAAAGCCTGAAATACCTGTACCATTATTTTCTCCTTTTTATTCCTAGTAGAACACAAAGTTAAGGTCATGCCTAGTTTTTTTAAGAAATCGTACGTAAAATCACGCGATTTATTAGTATAGACAAATGGGTAGTGTATCATTTTGAAAAACTATCCCGTTAGCAACAAATTTACCTCGTTAACGTGTAACCTGAATGACAAATCAGGTAGAATAGGGACATGGGTAAGGTTTGGCGTTTCTTGCTTGATCTGGCCGGGATATTGTCTTTGGTGGTGCCGCTAGTGGTAGGGTTTTTAGCGTGGTTGCAACAAATTCCCTGGTATCTCATTGCTTTAAGTATTATTGCTACGGCAGTTCTTATTATTGTTGGGATTAATCAATTTGAAACTTGGAGAGAAAGGCATAAAAAGAGATTTTCGCAATTCACGGATACCGAAATTGAGGAATCTGTGTATAAATGGATAGATATTCCGGAATTTCCGCATGAACGAATTGCTGTCAAAAAAGACGAGGCATTTTTTGGCTTTAGGATCATTGATCAGGCTGAACGTCATGTATATATCTTACGGATGAGGGAACAACCACACTTTCTTCTATTTGAAGGCGAAGTTCCTATTTTGCCACCACCAGAGATCAGGGAGAAATTGGGCGAGTCTGGTATAAAGATATTGGCTAATGAAATAGGTTTGGAACTACTTCGGCTAGGATACGGACATGAATTTGTACCTATATCTAGCGGCTTCTGTGTCAGGATTGTCAATTCGGTCTTTATTGATGATTCGTTAAATGAAACTACATTTAGGCATCAAGGGGCGCAAATGTCAAGAGCAATTGCCTTAGTAATTGGCATCGTTGCTTCAACTTGGCAGGGACTAGGTTTTGATGTACCGGCCTATTATGAGAAGAAATCCAATGCCGAAACGAAAAATAATCAAGCATGACATCATTGAGGAGCAATCGTTAGCTTCACAATCTCCGTAAAACTCCAAATATGGTCGCTAATACCTACTGCCATAGCCGGGGTTCGGGGATAAGGATTGGTAAGCGTCTTATGTATCCTGGCAAAGTTGTAGTACATGAAATGCAGAGCCAGGGCATACATATGATTCAGAATCTTTTTTGAGAAGCCGTTGGTCTGCCGAGTATACCGGGGTAGTGTATCATAGAGATTGAAGGCAAGAACCTTAACGCTGTGGTCCTGGGCCGGCTAGATGGTTTGAAGGGCGGTAAGGCGAGGGCTAGTAAGCTAACCCCAGGACAATGCAAAGAGATCGCTCAAAAAGCGGCTGGGAAGCAGTGGGGGAAATAGGATTACCTTAAAGCTAACTTAGAGCTGACAAGGCGATTAATACTAATTTCAGCTTCTGCTGCTTGTATAGTTAAGTCTCTATGTACATCTGGGGGTACGCGCACCATAAATTTACCTGAATAACGCCTGATTGCTAATGGCACGGGGATTTTTTCTTTATTAGATTGCATATCTGAAATGACTTCTGCTACTAGGTTGCGTATACCCTTAAATGCTAATTCTGGGGTCTTAGCCAACCAGCTTAGGCTAGGGAACTCAGCGCATAGTCCCACATACTCATTGTCTTCGTAAGACCAAGTAGTTCGATACGTGTAATAATCAGCTTTTATTCCCATTTTGTGACCTCAATTTTTCTATAGCCTTTAACACCTGTCCAATTTGATATACCTTTGCTTTCCCATGATCATTTTGTATATTTATTCTAGGATCACCTTGCCACGGCGTTTTGTATACATGATGACTACCAGATTTTTTCTGCGGTTTCCCGAAATAATACTCGCAAACTTTACAAAGATCAGAAAATCTAACATTACTTGGACTCCCTAGCATTTGACCAGTTATTTTCGCTATGGAACCCGTCATTTACGTTAATAGTATCATTAATGATACCATTTGTCAATACTTGCCCACTAAGTCCAAATATGGGTACTTATTCCCACTGCCATTGCCGGAGTTCTGGGGTATCAGCGTCCGATGCGTCTTAACAAAATTGTAGCACATGAAGTGTAAAGCTAGGGCAAACATATGATTTTGAATTTTCTTTGAGAAACCGTTGGTTTGCATGGTAACCCGCCCGCTCCCGGTTGCGCAGCGTAATGGGGCTCAGTTCTTCCAGCTTTTAACCAGGCCGGGGAGGTAGGAGGGTATCTCGTTGGCCTCACGGGGGCCGACGATGATGTCCCAGTCGGGGAGCGCTTCGGTTAATTCGTGACGGATGCGGGCCACCTTGCCGGGTATGATCAGCCGCCGGTGGTTGACCTTGCTCTCAATGCTGCACTTCTTGATGAAGGGGGCGATGTTGTCGCCGCTGAACTTGCCGGCCGCCCACGCCGTCAGTACCCCCAGGCCGCCCGCCTCCTTGACGCATAGCCAGGAAGGCACCTTGCTGCTCTCAATCTCCGATGAGACGATAAAGTAGGTCAGCGCCCAGTTGGTGGTTATCAACACGGGGGAGTTGGCATCGGGGTTATTGATGGGGTAGACCTTTTCCTCCATGGACATCGGGATACGCGGGTCGGTGTAAATATTCATCCTCTGCACCAGCAGCGGCAGAAGCGAATGCTCATCGATATCGGAAAGGACGATGATCCCGGCGTACTTGGTTATGAATGTAGAAGCCAGCAATATCTCGCGCTGCCTGTCCCCGGTCATGAAGCAGGGGAAGGCCACGGTGGGGTATCCCAGCGGCCTGAAGACCTGCTTGAGAGCCGCACGCCGTATGAGAGTCTGGTCCCTGATGGCCGACTGCAAATTCCTGGATCCCGGGTCCAGCAAAATGTCTTCCAGCCCGGCTTCTTTGAGGCGGTTGGTAAGCGGCACCAGCGATTCCACACCGGCGGCTTTGACGGCCACTGCAGCGGGTCTGGCCTGAACGGCGACGATGATTTTTTCCAGGTTCTGTGCGGTAACAGGGTATAGCAGCGGCTTCCTCTCGGCACACAAATTGTGCGCATCCAGCAGGGCATCGGTATCATCCGAGATCAGCATAAGGGGACAGTCGGTAACAGGCAATATTTTTTTAACCAGCGCCAGGTATCCGGCGCGGTCGCCCGACGCATGCCGCAGTGCCAGCATATCGGCCTTCAGCACCTTGCCCACCCAGTGAAACTGTAGTTCCCTCAGCTTCTTAATTTTTGCATCTACGGCGTCCGTCGGCTCATCGTCCGAGATTAGCACTGCCATGCCCGGCTGGTGCACAAAGGTCTTCTCATGGCGGTAAAGCACCTGCTCATTGCCTATGGTCAGGGCGCTGGCGCCTTTGCCGACCGTTACCGGCTTGATTGGAGGGGAAAGGGCATCCTCCAACTCGATCTTCACTTCCGGCGAAATATAGGGGCATTTATCGATGGCAATTCCGCCCGAGGCCAACTTCATGGCAAATGCGAAGCAGGTGGGCAGTCCGCACTCTTTACAGTTTTTCTTGCCGCCTTCGGGCAGCTTTTTGACTATATCTGTACCTTTGATTGCCAAGCATCTCTCCTATTAAACAGGCAGTTTGACCTCGCCCTTGACCCAGGGGTGGCCCACGCGATCCAGGAACTCGGCAAGCTCCTCCACATTCCTTACGTCATTTTCTGTGGCTATCTTGCCGTATAAATCCATCGGGCAGGCGTCCCGGTAAAGGTCCTTGATGGCCTGCGGCATCCAGACGATCCTGTACCATCCGCCATCGGCCTTGAGGAAGCTGGGTGAGCGCAGATATTCCAGCGCCATGCCCAGGAATCCCTCCACCTGGCGGCCCCCGCTGGTATCGCCGGCCATCTCGGTGAACGGCACGCCTACGACGGTGTCGCCCTCAAAATCACGATTTACGATGCCGAAGGCGTCCACCTCCGGTATGTAGAAGCAGATGGCCTGGAAGCAGCCGCAGGAAGTATGGGGATAGCCAAAGGCACTGTGCAAATACACTTTATCATAGGCTCCCATCGATTTCTCCACGGCCAGCTTATTGGCTCCCTCATATTCTCCCCTGATGGGGTCGATTATGAAGCCCTTCTTCACCCGCTGGATCGGCCCCTCGGTATCGAGCTGATAGGCCGCCTTGCCGTCGAACCAGTTGATGGCGCCGCAGTTGGCGATGCGCTCCGGGGTAATGCAGCAGATATGGGTAGGCGCAAAGCTCTGGCAGAGGGCACAGCTATAAAACTCATCTACATCGGCCTCGCGCAGGCCGCGAATCTTCTCATCACGCGTACGGTAAATCTCCATGGCCTTCTGCAGAAGCTCTTCGACCCTGGCGGGGTCGGTGACGATGGTTATCTGTATCTTTTCGATGATATCGATCTCGGATGTATAGAGGAAAATCAGTATCTCGCCCAGGGTTTTGAGTGACTTCAGCCCTTTATTGAAGGACTCTTTTTTCAAGCGCATCCAGACGTCCTGCCGCTGGTTCATATGGTAGAACCCTTCGATGTAATTCAAATACAGGTGCAGGCGGCGCTCAAGCACCGGCTCTATGTCTTTTTCCAGCCTGGCCCCGGCCACATCAACCAGCAAAGCGATAGGCTGACTGCTGCCTTCAGGGATATCCGGGATGTCCGGGCCGATCACCTCCACCTTTTCATGCGTTACCTCTTCGGGCTTCTTAATGGTAACCAGCTCGAATTTAAATTTGACGTTGGGTCCGCCGAATTCGACCAGCATGTCGGCCTTCCTGATGACCTCGCCCTCATACTGGGGCCCTATGTCAACCGGGAATACTCCGTCAGACATTCCACGCCCGCCTTATAGTTAATAAACGTTCTGCCATATCCATATTGACTATATATTATATCCGTACGGATCGGGGTTATCCTAATGCCAATGGCCCGGTTTTCAGTGGACGACCTCATCCAGGGTCACGCTCGAAGGATAGGTGCCGATCAAAGTGGGCAGCGACAGCACCGGCTTCTCTTTCCAACCAGCCTCGTTCAGCTTTGCCTGCAGGTCTTTCTTGTAGAAAATGGGTATATCCGAAGTCTTTCTCACGTAGAGGCCCACATCTTCCGGCAATTTGCCGAAATATTGCTTGTGAAGTCCGATATAATGGGTGAGCTTGGTCGACCGTCCCTGCGGGGTATCGTTTTTGCGCATGCAGAGCCTGGCCAGCGCTACCATGGCAGCACCCTTGTCGGCCAGCAGGTTGATCAGGTGCTCCGGCGATGGTTCGCCGGTGTCGACGGGCTTCTTCTCGCGGCCGTCCATCACGCTCCAGTCGGTTTCGCCGGGCCTGCTGAGATAAAGGCGGCCGTACTTAATGCAGTGCGGTCCAACGATGACCGGTATGCCCAGCCGGTTGCAGCCCGTTGCTAGGGCCAGCTCCTCCTCGCCGCAGGCGCCCCAGGCCAGCCCGCAGGCGCCCACGCGGTTGAGTATATAATCGGCGACCACTTCGTAATTGGCCCTCAACGGCAGGGCAGAGAAAATGCTGGCAATCTTGATGGCGGCCCCGGATATGTGAGAGGCCGCTGCGCCGGACCCTATATTGACGATGCCGCCCGCTTCGAAATCGGGCGGGTATTTTTCATAAATAGACTTGCCGTCGGCGTCCTTTTTCAACGCAGCGGCAATTGCCGACTCTCCGGCCAGCACCACCACATATTTACGTTTAGCAAATTCCTCGGCTATCTCCGCGATATCATCGGGTGACCCTGGATAGTTCGAACCACCGACGATGGCTATCACACCAGGCACGGTGCCCAGCACCAGCGGAGCGCCGACTTTCCTGATCTCCGTATCCATGACAGGGCCGCGCCCCACGCGCATCTTGGAGGACTCCTGGCGCGCCGCACCCTGCATCATGCGCAACACCTGTACCTGCCCCTTCACAGCAGCCTCGCATTTGCCGCAGCCGATGCATTTTTCGAACACTTCTGCAAGTAGCTCAAACTCGTTATGCGCGGCGGCCTCGATGGCGCCAGCGATGGGAAGCTTGTTGGGGCAGGCTTCATCGCACGGCTGGCAGGACTTGTACCGGGCGGCCATCCCAGCCACCTCTTCCGGTTTTAAAATCGATTTCTTCCTGGAAGACGCGAGCTTGAGCGCGGCTTCTACGGCTACTGCAGCCGCCTTCCTGGGATCGAGCACCAGGGCGCCTTTCTCCTGATGAAGAGCGACCAGTATCTCCTCGGTATCCTTGGCTGTGACGTCCTCGAATCCATAAGCAGCCCGGGCATCCGAAGCAATGAAGGCCGCTCCACCGGCGGCCGTCTCGGCGGCTATATCCGTCAGCAAATTGCCGCCCCCGCACAGCACCACATCCGCCACACCCAGCCGCAGGATATAGAGCAGCCTGGACAACGGGCCCGCAATCCTGGCCCTGGAGCTGTAGCGAACAAGCTCATGTCCCACCGGACCCATGCCGGCCACCAGGATTTTATCCTCCAGCCTGCTGTTTCTAAGGTAATCTACCAGGCAGACGGCCGAGACCGTGTCATTGCCGATAACCAGTATTACCGGCTTATCCAGTGGAATCGAGGCCCAGCCCACCTCAATCAGGGGCGTATCGGCAATGGAGGTCGGGAAGCCGAACCCGGATATCTGGGCGATATCCGCAGCCTCCATAGCCACATGGCTAAGCATGGAGGCCTGCAGCGCTTTGGACTCGAAATCCAGGTTGGAGCCTTCGATGCCTGTATTGGCTGCGGTAAGCAGCAGCGTGATCTGATGTTCTATATATGACAGCACCCTGTCGAGGTCGCCCAGGGTAGCGGGCTTTAGTCCAATGACCGTCCTGATATGCGGGGCTTCGATGCTTACCTTATCGCCCGGCTCAAGAGTCATCCCCCTGCCTTTAACATCAATCAAATAGCCGACGATCCTCCTGGCCCTGGCCGTGGAAAGCGCCAGGCCCTCGCAGCAGGCCTGCAAATTTAGGCGCGCCTGCATGACGGCGCCGTCTATGCCACAGGAACCCTTCTTGCCGTCTGAGAGGTCGCATTCGCCGTAGGTACAGAGGTTACACCTGTAAGTGACGGGAACGTATAGGGGCTTCCAGGTCTGCAGCAGCCGGCGGTCCCAGTTCCTGAGATCGAGAACGCCGGGCAAGGGGGTGTGCCCTACGGGCTCCCAGCTATCCTCGGCACGTATAAATTCCAGGGCTTCCCTGCCTTGCCGCTCTGTTTTAGCCACAGCACCAGCCTCCTAAATTTTTCCTTCTATGGCTTCCTTTAATAACCTGCAATTATCCGGGTGGCGCAGTACCAGGATGTCCGCCCCGGCCAACAACAGGCTCATGGCAGTGATGTTTTCCCAGTGCATGCCCTGCTCCCGGTCGGCCCGGGCCTGGTTGGTCTTCCAGCACTCGCCGCCCAGGTCGGCTATGATAGGCATCTGCATGGCCACATCGCCGAATATAACTCCTATCTGCCGGGTGCGCTCCATGATGGTAAAGCTGTATTCCATGCCATAACCCAGCGCCGAGCTCAGCGGATCGATGACTATCCTATCCGGCGGAAGCTGTTTCAATAATTTAACGTTAAGCTCCTTCTCCAAGTTGAGGTCGATGGGCGTCTGAGCAATGATGCAGTGCCCGTTTCCGGCTACCGCCCGGGCAACGTCTGCGTAGTTCTCCTTGTCGGCAGGCCCCAGCAAAAGGTTCTCCCCCTTGCAGGCCTCCGCCACAGCGGTGAGCACCTCAACGTCCTTTTTATCGTCTCCGCAGCCATAGACAATCAGCGGAACCTCGACTTCCGAGCGGACCTTCTTCACCATGTCGGCTGCCTCTTGCGCGGAGCGGTTGGCCCCCTGCGGGTCCGTGCCGTCCAGGTGCAGGCAGATTAGATCGGCGCCCTGGTCAAGGCACCTTTGGGCCCATTTAACCGGATCCCGGACCACATCCTTATAAGGCTCCACCACCCACTGCGCCCAGCCGGCAGCCCCGTTATCATTGACTTCCAGCGCCACCAGAGGCCTATTGACCATACTGCCTTCAAAATAATGCAGTGGCAGGATATTTCCCCCGCCGATCTTCAATGCCCCGGCGCCTTTGCCCAGCGTGACTTCCTTGACCTTTCCAGTATACATTTCAAGGGGTGCTTTATAGTCCATATCTATACCTCAACTAGGATTCCAGCCATGCGTGAGAATAGAGCGCTTCACCCATCAGCACCCTGGCCGTTTTGACATAGTTCATTTCTTTCTCGGGCAACCTGTCAGCATCCACCGGTTCCCCACCCATAACCTTATAAATAAGGCCTCGAACAGCATCCTGGCCGCCACGATTCAGCTCTATCAGCTCCGGATCGAGCACGTCGGCGATGGCTGAGTAAAGCCCATTCTTCTCCAGCATCACCATATAGGTGCGGTTAAGTATGCCACGCAGGTGAGGCGGTGTACCGTTGGAGACATTGGAGAGGCCGACCGCCGACTTCACTCCGGGAAGCAGGTCCGGCAGTATCTTGATGAACTCCAGCGCTTCACGTACCTGTTTCTGATCGGCGCTTACGGGCAGGATAATGGGGTCAACCCAGATATCCTCGTTGCTAATGCCGAGCTCATTCGCATAGGCCACGGTATCCATAATGCTCTCCACACGCGAATCAACGTCCGGCGGGCAGCCCTGATCGGTAATCACAGAGATTATGACCTGCGTATTGTACTTAACGGCAAGCGGCATCATGTTGGATTTGCTTTCGGATTTTCCCGAGGCCGAATTCAACAGTGGCCGCTTCTTACATATCCTCAAACCGGCTTCCATAGCCAGGGGATTCATGGTGTCCAGCGATATAGGCAGGTCGGCCACCTCCTGGACAGTGTTTACCAGCCAGGCGCCAGCCTCCTCGGGATCCTTGCGGGCCGGGCCTAAGTTTAAATCGAGGTAATCTGCACCTGCCCTGGATTGTTCCCTGGCAAGCGACTGGATAGGTGCAGCATCCCGGTTCCTGACCGCCTCGCTGACAACCCTCGAGATGATATGGATATTTTCGCCAATTAAGATCATGTTATGCGGAAAAGACTGTTAAATCAGGGGAATTCTAACATCCGCAGCATGGCTCGGGCAAGGATAAAACTAAGACTTACAGGTTTAAAATAGCGTATAATTAGCCCATGCCCGGCACGGATAAAATCGTTATTTACTGTGACGGCGCCTGCTCGGGCAACCAGTACCAGGTCAATGCGGGGGGATGGGGCGCTATATTGAGTCACCGCGGCAGGGTTAAGGAGATCTACGGCGGTGAGCTGAATACCACCAACCAGCGCATGGAGTTGACCGCCTGTATCAAAGCCCTCGAACAGATCAAGTCTGCAGGCCAACTTATAGAGGTATATACGGACAGCGCTTACCTGGTGAACTGCATGCAGAAGAAATGGTACCTGACCTGGCGAAAAAACGGCTGGCAGAACGCCAAAAGGCAACCGGTGGAAAATCGCGATCTCTGGGAAAGTCTGCTGGAGCTTTTATCCAAATATAAGGTGCATTTTCACAAGGTGGCAGGGCATACCGGTGATGAGCTGAATGAAAGGGCGGACGAGCTGGCCAGACAGGGCATTTCATACGTAAAAAAGATCGGCCTGAACTAATGCATTTTAAACTTAAACATGCTATAATAAATTACGAAATTGCAAGTCCTAGTAGGCTTCGTTTGAGCAAACACAATATATTGTGATGCTTATTTCTATAACCCGCTATATGGCGGGTCAGGGCACACAAAATCCATCATAAGAGATAAACCGTGGCTTCTGAACAGGTTAATAATTCACACAACGGCGAATATACTGCAGAAAATATCCGTGTGCTGGATGGGCTGGAAGCGGTGCGCATGCGTCCCGGCATGTACATCGGCGATACCGGCAAGGACGGCCTGCATCATCTGGTTTATGAGATCGTCTACAACAGTATTGACGAGGCCATGGCGGGCTACTGCGACCTCATACAAGTAATCATCCGCTCGGACAACTCAATAACTGTTATCGATAACGGCCGCGGCATACCCGTCGACCTGCATCCCGAAAAAGGCATTTCCGCCCTGGAAGTCGTAATGACCACCCTGCATGCCGGAGGCAAATTCGGCGACGGCGCTTACAGCGTCTCCAGTGGTCTTCATGGCGTGGGCGCTTCCGTAGTGAGCGCTCTCTCGAAATGGCTGAGGGCCGAAGTCAGGCGCAACGGCAAGATCTGGCGGCAAGAATACAAGATCGGTGTACCACTGCACGACGTCAAGTCCGTAGGCAGGACCGATGAAACCGGTACCACAATTACGTTTATGGCAGACTCTGAGATATTTAGTGAAATCCACTATGATTTCGCAGCGCTTGCCGAGCGCCTCAGGGAGCTGGCTTTCCTTAATAAGGGAGTCGAGATTAGCCTCAAAGATGAAAGGACGGATGAAGAGGTCACATATTTCTTTGAAGGCGGCATCGCCAGCCTGGTCAGACGTATTAACAAAACACGCCAGGTTCTGGATAAATCCATCTATATTGCGGGCAAGGTCAACAGCACGGCTGTAGAGATCGCCATACAATACAACGACGGCTACTCTGAGAACGTGACTGCCTTCGCCAATTGCGTCAACACCCGGGAAGGCGGGACCCACATGACCGGGTTCCGTGCGGCACTGACGAGGGTGCTTAACGATTACGCACGCAAGAATAAATTCCTCAAGGACAATGACGCCAACCTGACTGGCGACGATATCCGCGACGGTCTGACAGCAGTCGTCAGTGTAAAAGTGAGTTCACCCCAATTCGAAGGACAGACCAAGGCCAAGCTGGGTAACCCCGAGGTAAAGGGCCAGGTTGAATCGATAGCCGGCGACGGCCTTAATGAGTACCTGGAGAAGCATCCCGAAGAAGGTAAATCGATAATAGATAAATGCCTGCTGGCGGCCAAAGCCAGGGAGGCGGCCCGCAAGGCGCGCGACCTTATCCTTAAGAAGACCGGCCTCGAGTTCGGCACACTTCCCGGAAAACTGGCGGATTGCTCCAGCAATAACCCCAAAGAGTGCGAGCTCTACCTGGTGGAGGGCGATTCGGCGGGCGGCTCTGCCAAGCAGGGTCGAGACCGCAATTTCCAGGCCATACTCCCGCTAAGGGGCAAGATCCTCAATGTAGAGAAAGCAGCCAAGGACAAGATATTTGACCACGAGGAGATCCGTGCCCTGATCACCGCCCTGGGCACCGGGATCGGGGACGCCTTCGAGCTGGCCAAGCTACGCTATCACCAGATCATCATCATGACAGATGCCGATGTCGATGGCGCACACATCCGCACCCTGCTCCTCACCTTCTTCTACCGCAATATGTCGGACCTCATCCAGAACGGTCACCTGTTCATCGCTCAGCCGCCGCTATACCGCCTGGCAGCCGGTAAACAGCAGTATTGGGTTTACTCAGACATGGAAAAAGATGCCAAACTGGCTTCTCTGAAAGCCAGCAAGGTGGATATACAACGCTACAAGGGCCTGGGTGAAATGAGCCCCGAACAGCTCTGGGACACCACCATGAACCCGGCGACCCGGACGCTGCTCAAGGTGCAGGTTGACGACGCCATGAAGGCCGATGATATCTTCCACGTGCTTATGGGCAGCGAGGTGCCACCCCGCAAGTCCTTTATCCAAGCGCATGCCCGCAGTGTTAAAAACCTGGATATCTAGTCCCACCCCCAACCCGGTAGCTTACCAATTCAACTGGTTATTTCTTGTAAAGGCCGTTATCGGCTACATATTTTTCAACTGGGTCCGGCACCAGGTACCGGATCGATTTGCCTTCCGTAACTCTGTCCCTGATAGCGGTCGAACTTATGCCGATACACGGCCCTTCCATCATTATGCTTCTCTCGGAGAAGCCGGGAATGACGTCTTCCATAGCGGCCGGGTCGGGCCGATTGAATCCGGGTCTGGGGAAAGCGACCACGGTGGCCATTTTGGAGATGCGGTACGGAGCTTTCCAGTTCGGCATATCTTTTAAGCTGTCCCAACTGATCAGCAAAAACAATTTGGAATCGTAGCCCACATCCTTCAACAGATGTTCCAGTGTATCCACGGTGAATGTTGAGCCGAGCCGGTCTACCTCTGCAGTCACAAGGCTGAAAAAGGGATTTGATTGTATGGCAAGCTTGACCATTTCCACCCGGTGGTGGGCTGGCGTTATCTCGTGGCCGGATTTCATCCAGGGGTTGCCAGCCGGGATGAACATTACTTTATCGAGCTCCAGCCTGGTCCTGGCTTCCTCGGCAATGATAAGGTGCCCCAGGTGTATGGGGTCGAATGTGCCACCCATAATTCCAATCTTCATATCAATCCCGCCTGTCAACCGGTTTTGGCCGGAAGACCACCTCCGGCTTAATCTCCCGGGTTTCTACAATTTCCTTCTCCGCTGCAATTTTGTGAACGGCTGCTATAAGCTCATTCAGCCCCTGCCCCATTTTGGCCGAGATAAGAAACAGAGGCAGACCGTTAATGCCCGGCAGATTTCGTATTTCATCCAATTCCCGGGCATCCTCTATTAAATCGATTTTATTGACGGCCACGACCAGGCTTTTATCCGCCATCTCGACGCTAAAGGCCGTAATCTCCTCTTTTAAATTGCGCAAATCAGCGCCGGGATCCTCTGCGCCAGAATCGAGCAGAAGAATGAGCACTTTAGCCCTTTTGGCATGGCACAAAAAATGATTGCCCAGGCCTTTGCCCTGATGAGAACCCTCGATTAAGGCCGGCATGTCGGCCCAGATAAGTTTATCGACCCCGTCGTCAACTGTGCCCAGGACAGGTTCCACAGTTGTAAAGGGATAGTCGGCAATTGGAGGTCTGGCTCCCGATATAGCAGCCAGTAAAGTGGATTTGCCGCTGCTAGGATACCCGACAATACAAACATCAGTGGCCAGCGTTAAATGCAGCACTATGTCAAGTTGCTCACCTTCCATGCCCGGCTGGAAGATCTTTGGCGCTTTGCGTGTGGCCGTAGCATAATGGATATTGCCCTTACCTCCCCTACCTCCCTTAGCCAGTAAAACCCTTTGTCCTTTGCTACTCAAATCAGCTATCAGCACTTCTTTGCCGTCCTGCTTGACATAAGCTGAAGTCCCTACCGGTACCTTAATAATCAGGTCCCCGGCATTGATTCCATGCATCTTATTCTTTCCGCCTCTGCCACCATTTTCAGCCCTGAATAATAATTTATGTTTAAAATACTTCAGGTCTTCCTCATCATCACTGGCCACCATGTATATATCCCCGCCTTTGCCGCCATCACCGCCGTCCGGTCCACCGAAGGGTTTGAACTTTTCACGGTTGAAGCTTGCCAGTCCGCTGCCCCCATGCCCGGCTATAAGTTTAATTTCTACTTTATCAACAAACATATCTTATAATAGTAGCTTACTTACTAAGTCTATATAGTCTATTTATATAATCATACCAATTATAAGCTGGTTGATGTTGTGGATGTTAGCTGCGGGAATCAAAGAGCGTAGTTTAAGAGAGGAAATAGCGTGGAAAAGGAGGCCAAAGTTATCCACAATCAGGATCGTTTTTTCAACATTCAATGTTGAGAGGTCAGGAAGTTTTGTAGGATTTCAACAGAATGCGGATATCTTCGATGGATTTGCTGAGCTGTGAATCCACACTGATTTGAGAAGATATCTTGTCGCATCCATGAATTACGGTAGAGTGGTCCCGGTTGCCCAGAACCCTGCCTATGTCGGAAAGGTTGCAATAGTTCTGCTGACGCAGCAGGTACATGACGACATGGCGGGCCCGCGAGGTCTTTAAATCCCTTTTCTTGCTGGGAATATCCTCGGGCGCAATAGCATAATAGTCGGCCACAGCCTCGATCACAGCGGACGGAGGATAGCGGCCGTTGTTCTGCTTGGAAATCGAGATGAGATCATTCAGTATGTATTTGACCGAGTTCAGGTCCGGATCGGAATTGTTTAGCCGGGCATAGGTTGCCAACCGGATGAGCGCTCCCTCGAGCTCCCGGACACTGTGGTGAAAATGTGTGGCCAGGAAATCCATGATGGAAGCATCAAAAGTGGATTTCAATACCTTAGCTTTCGACTCGAGTATGGCAAGCCTGGTCTTGTGGTCTGGTGGGAAAATGTCCACCACTAGCCCGCCTTCCAATCTCGAGCGGAGCCGCAGGTTGAAACAATCAATCTCTTTGGGAGGCCGGTCGGACGAGATTACCACCTGCCTGTTATCGGCCAGAAAATCATTTATAATATGAAAGATACATTCTTGGGTACCTGTCTTGCCGCTCAGGAACTGAATATCATCCAGCAGCATCACGTCGACGTTGCTGAATTTGCCCCTGAATTCCTCGGCCGTCTTATTACGGATAGCGACGATAAATTCATTAGTGAATTGCTCAGCACTCATATAATACGTGGACATGTTCAGCAATTTTGCGGCGTGGCCGATAGCATGCAGCAGATGAGTCTTTCCCGTGCCTGTCCCTCCATAAATAAAGAAGGGATTGAATACCTCCCCGGGGTTGCTGGCGATTTCAATAGCTGCGGTGTAAGGAAAGCGATTACAGTCCCCAGTAACGAAGTTGCTGAAGGTGTATCTGGGATTAAGGAAGGTTGATTTAAGCCCGGGTTCCCGCGATTTAAGGCTAACGCCACCGTCGGGCATCAAGCCGGCTTTAACCGGGCTTTCAATACCGTTGACCGCCTGGACCTGGAAACACACCGAGGTGTTTTGGCCGGTTATTCCTGAAACGATCCTGCAGACGAGCGAATAAAGCCTGCTCTTCAACCACTCTGCAATGAAAGTGGAAGGGACAGCTACTGTAAACTGCCCGTTAGAATAATCTAATCCCCTGGTATCCTTTAACCAGGTATTATAATTCGCTTTACTTACCTGAAGCTGCAGCTCGCCAAGAGCCGCCTGCCAGATTTTATCAGCTTGCATCTATATCTAATCCGTACTATATTGTATTCGTGGGCACCGGAATTTTGGCAAAAAATCTCCCCAATGCAGGGAAAATGCAGACTTTTTAATTTAATTAGTAAGGGTTGTGATTACCGGATTAATCTGCCTGTTTATTCCGTGGTGCCCCCCCCCGAAAAACATCCATAGATTACCACATGGTTCTTCTGGGCTGTCAATGGTTATTTTGACATAATGGCTAAAAATAAATAAATTTTACTGTTACGATGAAAGTTGTATTTATGGGATCGCCGGCTTTTGCCCTTCCGGCTTTACAGTCACTTATGTCAAACAAATACGACATAAGTATGGTCTATACTCAACCCGATAAGCCCGCTGGACGTGGACAGCAGTTGATGTCCTGTTCGGTAAAGCAGTATGCTGAGGCCAACGGTCTTAATGTCGTTCAGCCGGAGACATTTAAGGACTCCGATGCTGTGGAGCAGCTATCGGGTATACAACCCGACATAATAGTAGTTGTGGCCTACGGACAGATCCTGCCGGATACTGTATTGAGCATCCCCCAATATAAATGTATTAATATCCACCCATCACTTCTGCCCAAATACCGGGGGCCATCTCCTATAGCTGCGGCTATCCTTAACGGCGATGCGGAAACAGGCATAACGATTATGTTAATCGAGAAAAAAGTGGACAGCGGCCCCATACTGAGTCAGCGACATATAGCGGTTGCCGAAGAGGACGATGCGGGATCTCTATCAGATAAGCTTGCCGGGTTGGGCGCCCGACTATTGATCGAGACCCTGCCGAATTGGGTTGCAGGCAGAATTCAACCTGCAGCGCAGGATGAAAGCCTGGCCAGCTATACCTGGATGGAGACCAAGGAAGACGGCCGGTTGGACTTGAACCTTTCAGCCATGCAACTATGGCGCAAGGTTAAGGCCTATCATCCGTGGCCGGGCTGCTATGTGCACTGGAAAGAAGGAAGGTTAAAAATCATCAAAGCCATACCTGTGAATGATGGCAGCCAGAGAGAGATAGGGCAGGTTATCGCTCTCCCTCATATGCAGGCGGCCAGGACAGCAGTGCAAACCGGCGAAGGGCTGCTAGGCCTTATCACCGTTCAGCCAGAAGGGAAACGTGAAATGGCCGCCTCTGACTTTATCGCCGGTCACCGGGAATTCATCGGCAGCTTTTTGACTTAAAACCGACCGCGAAATAAACTGGTAAAGTACAATTTAGTAGTTCAGGAGTAGCACAATGTTCTTCTTTGACCCGCTTTGGTTGATAATAATGGCGCCCGCCTTCATATTCATGATCTATGCCCAGGCAAAGGTGAGCTCAACTTATAAGAAATTTTCCAAAGTCTACAATCAGAAAGGGATGACGGGCGCACAGGCCGCCTCCCAATTATTAAGGAGCAACGGGCTTGGCGATGTACCGGTCGAGACGGTCCAGGGCAAATTGACCGACCATTACGATCCGTCGAAAAGAGTGCTGAGGCTTTCGCCCGAAGTCGCCGGAACGCCCTCGGTTGCGGCGATAGGGATTGCGGCTCACGAGGTCGGGCATGCCGTTCAGCATAAAACCAAATATGGTATGATGGGCATCCGCTCTACCTTGGTGCCGGCTGCCAATATCGGAAGCACGCTGGGTTGGGTCCTGATTTTCCTGGGTGTGCTGCTAATGGGGGCATCCCGCGTGCTGGGAGGCTTCATGGCGACGGCAGGCATCATTCTCTTTGCCATGGCGGTCCTCTTTACTCTGGTAACACTGCCGGTAGAATTCAATGCGAGCACACGGGCGAGGCAGATGATTAAGGAAACCGGCCTGCTGGTCGGGCCGGAGTATGACGGGGCCAGCGCCGTCCTGTCGGCGGCGGCCCTGACTTATGTTGCGGCCATGCTGCAGGCGGTAGCCCAGCTGCTCTACTTTGTGCTTATAGTCTTTGGAGGAAGGCGAAATTAGATTCCCGGAAACAGGGCATTAACGCAAGATTAGCGAACTTGAGGTCAGCCGGCAATATGCCGGCTGACCTTAGTTTATTTATAATGGGTGCTGGATATGGACTTATAACATTAATAAGGAATATGAGCTATGAGTAGAAGCAAACCTGAATTCAGCGAAGAGGAATTGGGTCGATTTGAAACTTTTAAGAAAATCGTAGAACGGCTACGGGGGCCCGGCGGCTGCCCGTGGGACAGGAAGCAGACGCATGTTTCGCTGAAACGTTACCTGGTGGAGGAATGCTACGAAGCGTTGGAAACTATCGATGAGCAGCACATGCCTGCGCTAGGCGAGGAGCTGGGCGACCTCTGGCTGCAGATCATGCTGCACGCGCAGATTGCGCGGGAGTCGGGAGAATTCACCCTGGAGGATGTGCTGCGCAAGATCAATACCAAGCTTATATACAGGCATCCGCATGTATTCGAGGATGCAAAAGCCGAGGAAGCCGAAGAAGTGTCGGCTACCTGGGAAGAGCTTAAAGAACGCGAGAAGCCCGGCAACTTCTCCTTGCTGGCAGGCGTTCCACGCGAGATGCCGGCGCTCGCCTACAGCCAGTCCGTCCAGCGCCGGGCGGCCTCGGTAGGATTCGATTGGGAGAAAATCGACAATATCATTGAGAAGCTGGTGGAAGAAGTGGAGGAGCTGAAAAAAGCGGATGGCCAGGAGCAAAAGGCCCGTGAATTCGGAGATATTTTGCTGACCCTGGCCAACGTGGCCCGCCGCATGGACATCGATCTTGAGTCGGCGCTACGACAGGCCAACGCACGTTTCACCCGCCGTTTTCAATTTATAGAGGATATGTGCCACCAAGCCGGGACAGACCTGAAAGCGCTTACACTGGCAGAGATGGATAAACTCTGGGATGAGGCCAAGAAGGTTGTAGGATAAGATAGCTTCTGGTCGGGGAGAGAGGACTCGAACCTCCGGCCTCAGCGTCCCGAACGCTGCGCGCTAACCAACTGCGCTACTCCCCGCACGAGCTAACTATTATAGTCGGCTTTAACTTTTAGGGCAACAATTGTAAACTTGTTGATTATGAAATTTTGCGTGGTCATTATGGACGGAGCGTCCGGATGGCCGTTGCCGGAGCATGGAGATAAGACCTGCCTGGAACTGGCCTCCACGCCGAACCTCGATAAAATGGCCGGAAGCGGTTACATGGGCGTAGCCCTCACTGTACCACCGGGTATGGAACCCGGAAGCGCGCCCGCCTGCATGTCCGTTATGGGATATGACCCCGTAAAGTATTACCGCGGCAGGAGCGCCATCGAAGCCCGCAGCGCAGGAGTGCCGGTCGGGCCCGGTGAAGTGACGTTCCGTTGCAACTTGGTCACAGTCACCGAAGGCAGGATGGCCGGTTACAACGCTGGCGAGATTACCACTCAGGAAGCGGCAGCCATTATGGAGTCCCTGAACGAGAAATTGGGATCGGACCAGGTGAGCTTCTTCCCCGGCGTAAATTACCGCCACATATGTAAAATAAAAGGTGGTGAAGAGATCTTGAAGGCAGTGTGTACCCCTCCGCATGATATCTCCGATAGGCTGGTGGAGGACTACCTGCCCAAGGGCGAGGGCAGCGCGGTATTGCGGGAATTGATGAAAAGGTCAGAAGCCGTGCTGGCCAACCATCCGGTGAATCGGGATCGGAAGGTGGCGGGGAAATTGCCTGCTACCACCATTTGGCTTTTCTGGGGAAGCGGTCAGATACCTGAGATGCCGGCTTTCGAGCAGGAATACGGACTGAAGGCTTCTATGACTTCCGGTGTGGACTTATTGAGGGGGCTGGCCCGTATGGCAGGCATGGAGGTCCTTAAGATAAAAGGGGTGACCGACAACCTGGATAACGACTATAATGCGCAGGTAAACGGAGCGCTCAACTCGTTGAAGCGAAACGACCTGACGATAATACACGTAGAGGCGCCCGACGAGATGGGACATAGGGGATCGGCCAACGATAAAGTAAAGGCCATTGAACAGATCGATTCGGCGGTGATGAGCAGGCTGATGGAACGATCAGACGTTGACTTGAAGGTACTGGTAATGCCGGACCATCCCACTCCCATTAAGATCAGAACGCATTATGCCGAGCCTGTCCCCTTTCTGATCTGGGGGAAAGGGGTCAAGCATAATCATGGTGTCAGGTTCACTGAGAGCGAAGCGGGTAGAACCGGGGTTTCTATAGAGCCCGGATATAAGATAATGGGCATTTTCACACAGAATTAAATAAATATATGGGTAATTAAAAAACATGGCTATCGTAGTCCAAAAGTATGGTGGCAGCTCAGTAGCGGATGCTGATAAGATCCGCAACGTGGCGCGCAAGATTTCGGAATCCTTTAAAAAGGGTACTCAGGTCGTGGCCGTAGTCTCGGCCATGGGTGATACTACCGACAATCTGATTGAGCTGGCGGGACGAATCACTCCCAACCCCGAGCCGCGGGAAATGGACCTGCTGTTATCCACAGGCGAGATTGTATCGAGCACGCTGCTGGCTATGACGCTGCATGCCATGGGCTATAAGGCTGTGGCCCTCAGCGGCCCGCAGGCGGGTATTTCCACGGATTCAAGCTTCAGCAGTGCCAGGATAACCGGTATAGAGCCCAAGCGAATTATCAAGGAGTTGGATAAAGGCAATATCGTAATTGTCGCCGGCTTCCAAGGGCTGACGGCTGACAATGATATTGCTACGCTCGGTCGAGGAGGTTCGGATACTACGGCAGTGGCGCTGGCGGCCAGCCTGAAGGCCAGTATCTGCGAGATATATACTGACGTCGAGGGCGTTTATACTGCAGATCCACGTATCGAGCCGGAAGCTGTAAAACTCGATGAAATAGGCTATGAAGAAATGCTGGAAATGGCAACTTCAGGAGCCCGAGTTATGCATCACAGGTCTGTCGAACTGGGCCAGGTATATAACATGCCGATCCTGGTGGCATCAAGCATGGTGGAAAAACAGGGCACTCTCATTCACGGAGGGAAAAATATGGAAGCCAGAAATAAGGTAAGGGGCATTGCTCACGATATGGACGTTGCTAAGATAACCGTTACTAATGTGCCGGATCGTCCCGGCATCGCTGCAGCCATTTTCCTGCCGCTGGCCAAGGCTGGTATCAGCGTAGATACAATCGTTCAGAATGCCAGCGCCAACAATATCACGGATCTTACCTTCACAGTTACCAGGAATGATCTGGGCAAAGCCATGAATATCATTGCTCCCGTGGCCAAGGAAATTGGCGCAAGGGAATGCCTGAGCGATTCAAAGCTTGGGAAAGTATCGATTATCGGGACCGGCATGCAAAACACCCCCGGTTACGCAGCCAAAATGTTTCAGACCCTTTTCGAACACAGCATAAATATACAGTTGATTACCACCTCGGAGATACGCATAACCTGCATAATAGCTGAAGATAAGGTCAAAGAGGCTGTCAGGGCGCTACATAAAGCTTTCGAGCTCAATAAAGGTTAATGCTGTTAATTAAACAGCAACGACTTCTTTAACTCCGGAGACCTTTTCTTTTAGAAAGCGTTCGATCCCCTTTTTCAACGTCATGGTAGACATCGGGCATCCCGCGCAGGCCCCCTTCAACTTGACGCTTACAATGCCCTCCTTGACATCGACGAGTTCAACATCGCCGCCGTCCGCCTGTAAGCTGGGCCGGATAACGTTAAGAGCTTCCTGTACTTGTTCTTTCATCAATGTACCTTCTTGTTGACTAAATTTAGGTTACGTGGTAATTTAGCACCGCCTGAAAAGCATTGTCAAATTACCATAACCGTAAAATTGTAGCAGGTAAGGGGATCATAATAAACGACTAAAATCACAACTGACGGTAACAGGACATTTTAACCTTGCAATGGTTTTTGTATTGGGTAAAATGTTTGCACATAATATATTAGTTGTTATGATAGTAGCAGAGGTTCAGGTACATGCCGGAGCGTGAAGAAGAGAAAGCCAGGATATGGCGTTACAAGATACAGGAAGCGATCAAGCTGGCCACGGAAAACCGCTGGCAGGAAGCCGTAGCTGCTAATGAAGGCATAATAGATGTATTCCCGACGGATGTCGATGCTTTGAACCGCCTGGGTCGTGCGCAGATGGAGCTCGGCGAATATATAAAGGCTAAAGAAGCTTACAGCAGGGCCCTGGAGCTCTCGCCAAGCAACAGCATTGCCAAGAAAAACCTTGATAGGCTGGCTTTACTGAAAGGCGTTCAGGTCGTCAAGAACGAGCAACGCCGCAAATTGCCCCCCAGTGCCTTTATCGCGGAAATCGGCAAAGCAGGGGTGGTTAATCTGCTGGAGCTGGCGCCTCAGGCTGTCCTGGTTAAGTTGACGCCGGGTGAGCAGGTCTTCTTGAAGGTCAAGGAGCAAGATGTGGCGGTTGAAAACTATAAAAATGAATACCTGGGACTGGTTGAACCCGAACATGGCCTGAGGCTGGCCAAATTGATTAAGGGAGGCAACCAGTATATCGCAGCTATTGTCAGCTTGGATAATGACAGGGTAAAGGTAATAATTCGTGAAACACTACAGCATCCCAGCCAGACCGGCAAGCTATCCTTCCCCATCAGGGTAACTGAAGCGTACCCGGCGCATGTTAAAGACAGCTTGCTGAGGCACAGGGCGGGCGAAGACGAAGGCCTGGAAGAAGGCGATTACGGCGAATCCGAGGATACAGAGACCGTTCCCGAAGGATTTTCCATATATGAGGGATATACCGCTCCTGACGATCTGCAGCATATGGACGGCAATTTCGGAGATGAGGAGTAAATATGGAGTTAGGACTATCGATCAAGCCGATTGGCATCGAAGAGGAGATGAAACGCTCATACCTGGACTACGCCATGAGCGTTATCGTTTCCCGTGCTTTGCCGGATGTACGCGATGGCCTTAAACCGGTACATCGCCGCATCCTCTATGCCATGCACGATCTCAATATGAGATATAACGCGCCATATAAGAAAAGTGCGCGCATAGTCGGTGAGGTCCTGGGTAAATATCATCCACACGGCGACTCATCGGTCTACGATGCCATGGTCAGGATGGCACAGGACTTCTCCATGCGATACCGCCTGGTGGACGGGCAGGGCAACTTTGGAAGCATTGACGATGACCCGCCGGCGGCCATGCGCTACACCGAGGCGCGCCTCGCCAGGATCGCCGATGAAATGCTGATAGACATCGATAAAGAGACGATTGATTTCGTTCCCAATTTCGATGACAGTCTCAAAGAGCCGTCCGTTCTGCCGTCCAGGCTGCCCAATCTGCTGGTTAACGGCTCATCGGGTATCGCAGTCGGCATGGCCACTAATATACCCCCCCATAACCTGAGCGAGGTGTGCGACGCCATACATTATTTAATAGACAATCCGGAGGCTACGGTCGACGACCTTATGCAGTTTGTTAAAGGCCCCGATTTCCCCACCGCCGGCATTATCTGTGGGGTGGAGGGCATCAAGAATGCCTATGCGGCCGGCCAGGGCAAGGTGGTCCTGCGCGCCAGGGTTGTGGAAGAATCCACCAAAAGCGGCAAACTTCAACTGGTGGTGACAGAGTTGCCGTACCAGACCAATAAGGCAGACCTGGTTAAGAAGATTGCCGAGCTGGCCAGGGATAAGCGCATAGAGGGCATCAGCGACGTGCGTGACGAATCAGACAGGCAGGGCATGCGCCTAGTCATCGGATTGCGCAAAGACGCGCATCCAGCCAAGGTGCAGAATAATCTCTTCAAGAGCACTTCCATGCAGTCTGCCTTTTTCATAAATATGATCGCACTGGTAGACGGCCAACCCAGGGTGATAAATCTCAAGGAAGCGCTGCAGTGCTACGTAGCGTTTCGCACTGAAGTAATCACACGTCGCACCAAGTTCGATTTGCAGAAGGCCAAGGAACGTGCCCACGTCTTAGAGGGTTTCAAGATCGCCCTCGATCACCTGGACCAGGTTATCAAGACTATCAGGGAATCGGATACGGCGGAATCTGCGCGAGCCAACCTGATGACCGAATTTTCGCTCAGCCAGATTCAAGCTCAGGCCATACTGGACATGCAACTGCGCAGGCTGGCCAACCTTGAACGGAAGAAGATACTGGACGAATATAAAGACATTCTCAAGACGATAGCGCACCTGGAGAACCTGCTGGCCAATCCCGAAAAAATACTGAAGCTGATCCAGCAGGATATTCTGGAGCTTAAGACCAAGTTCGGTGACAACCGGCGCAGCGTAATCACCACCGACGAAATCGGCCAGTTCCAGGTGCAGGACCTGATCCCGCACATGGATGTGATCGTAACCCTGAGTGAGCAGGGCTATATTAAACGCATACCGGCCGACGTATTCCGCAAGCAATTGCGGGGTGGCAGGGGTGTGAAAGGCATGGTAACACGTGACAGCGACGATGTAATGAGCTCGATGTCGGCGGATACGCATGATAACCTGCTCTTCTTCACCAACAGAGGACGTGTCTTCAAGATGAAATGCCACGAGATACCACAGGATATTGCCAGGACCACCAAAGGCATCAACATAGTGAACCTTATCCCCATCGAGGCCAGAGAAAAGGTAACCGCCATGTTTGTGCCGGAGAAGACAGACCCGGGCCTGTTTATGCTGCTGGCGACCTCCAAGGGCATCGTGAAGAAGACCAGCCTGGATAACTTCAAGGATGTCCGCCGCAGCGGCCTCATTGCCATGAAGTTGCGATTGGATGAGGAATTGATCGGCGTGGACGTGGTGGCGGGTTCCGATAAGGTTATGCTGGTCAGCCGCAACGGGCAGGCCGTCAAGTTTGCGGTTGAACCTCTGCGCAACGCCTCGCGCACCAGCGGAGGCGTACGCGGCATTAAACTTAATAAGGGTGACATCGTGGTCAGCATGGGCACGGTGCAGCCGGCCGCCGACCTTATTACAGTTACGGAAAACGGCTACGGCAAGCGTACCAGAGTTGATAAATTCCCGCTGCATGGCAGGGGCGGTAAAGGCGTAATGGCGCACCGCGTCAACGATAAGACCGGCAAGGTCATTGCCGCCAAGTTTGTGCCCAAGGGGTACGAGCTGTTTATAACCACCGCCAACGGTGTCCAGCTCAGGATTAACGTTAACGTCGAAAAGGAAAGCAGGGAGGAAGACGGTGAAAAGAAGAAGAGACGCGAGGGGGTGCCCGTAAAAGGCAGGATAACCCAGGGCGTCATGCTATCCAGGCTCGATGAGGGCGACAGGGTAGTCTCCATAGCTCTGGTAGAGACGGAGAACCCGGAAGAACAGGCGGCCAAAGAGACCAGGGCGGTGACCAAGGTGGCTCCCAAGCCCTTGGTTACAGGCCAGTCCGAATTGCCCTTCGCAGCATAATCGGGGTATTTAAGCCGGGATGGTCTACTCTATATATCCGGGGCTCCGGCAAATCCGGTTTGGATTAAAAAAATGAAGCTGGTCTTTATACATGGATCGGGCGCTGTGGGTGCCGTCTGGTATTTCCAGAAGCAGCATTTTGTCGATGCAGACACCCCCGACCTGCCCGGTCATCCCGAGGGAAGCCTGTGCGCCAGCGTCGAGGAATATGTCGACTGGCTTCACGGTTATATACAGGAGAGGGGATATAAGGATGTGGTGCTGGCCGGTCACTCGCTGGGCGGAGGCATTGTCCTCATGCATGCGCTTAAGTATCCCAAGGACCTTAAAGGCATAATCCCGATTTCGTCCGGGGCCAGGCTAAGGGTTTTACCTTCTAAACTGGATTTCATCAGGAATAAACTGGATGATACGCAGGGGTGGATGAATGAAATGATCATTCCCCTGCACTCCACCGTGGACGAAAACCTGCAAAAGATATTGCTGCCAAAGTTGAGAGAAGTCGGCCCGGCGGTCCAGCTTAACGATTTTTTATGCTGTGATAAATTTGACATCATGGATAGGGTGGGCGAGATCAAATTGCCGGCGCTGGCCATAGTCGGCGATAAAGATAATAGGACCCCGCCTAAATATACTCAATACCTGGCCACTCACCTGCCGGGGTGCAGGATGTCAATTATCGAGGGCGCCAGCCATCTGGTGGTCATGGAAAAACCGGATCAGGTCAACAACACTATCGAAGGATTCTTAAAACAGATTGCTACTTAGGTTGAAGAGATTATGATGAAAGGATCGTTTCGTCTGGCCCGCATAGCGGGTATCGATATCGGGATACACTATACGTGGATTCTGATATTTGTTTTCATCACCTGGTCGCTGGCGGCGGGCTATTTCCCCGAAGCATATCCGGGCTGGACCACGTTGACCTACTGGCTAACGGCTGTGGTTGCGGCCCTACTGCTGTTCGTTTCGGTGCTGCTGCATGAGCTTGCACACTCGCTGGTTGCCAAATCACGCGGTTTGCCCGTTAAGAGCATTACACTGTTCCTACTGGGCGGCGTCAGCAACCTGGAGAGAGAGCCGGAAAAGCCCGGGGTAGAGTTTGCCGTGGCCATCGTAGGTCCCCTATCCAGCGTAGCGCTGGCAGGAATATTCTGGGCCGTCGATTTCTTCGGGTTGGCTCCCGCCGGGTCGGTGAAGGCAACGGTAGATTACCTTGTGGCCATCAATGTTCTGCTAGCGGCCTTTAATATATTGCCCGGTTTTCCGCTGGACGGCGGCCGTGTGTTGCGCTCCATCATCTGGGGCGCCACCAACAATTTAAAACAGGCAACCAATATTGCCTCTACCGTGGGGCAGGTATTCGGCTGGTTGATGATAGCAGGGGGCGTATTTATGGCGCTGACGGGCAGCCTGATGAGCGGTATCTGGCTGGCCTTTATCGGATGGTTCCTCAACGGCGCTGCCGAGGCTTCCAGGCGAGAGCTGGAAATGCGTTCGATGTGGCTTAACGTGCGGGTGTCCACCGTCATGAATGACAGGGTCGAGACTGCCGACCCCAACTCGCCGATTGAGGCCCTGGTTAATGAGGTTTACGTGAAGAAAGGCATACGAGTGGCGCCCGTGGCAGAAGAAGGACGTCTGCTGGGCATAGTTACGTTATCCGATATAAAGAAGGTGCCGGCCAATGAATGGCGAAATACACCCGTTTCAGCGGTCATGACGCGCCTGCCGCTCCAAACCGTCAAGCCGGATGACAATATGAGTGTTGCCGTGCAAATGATGGCCGAACACGGGCTCAATCAACTGCCGGTGGTGGTGGAGGACAGGATCGTAGGCATGTTATGCAGGGCTGATATCATTAGATATGTCCAGGTGCATTATGAACTGGGGAAACGGTAGGTCTATTTGATACGCGGTTTTCTTATGGTGAGCACCGGACAGGAAGCCTGACGAACAATTTGCTCTGTGGTTGAGCCCGATATGAATCTGCGCCAGCCGGACAGGCCGTGTGTGGCAATCACTATCATATCCGCCGCCTTTTCACTAGCATAGCGCACGACTTCTCCTGCGGCGTTTCCTATCAAGACCTCGGTAACAATGTTAGCCTCGCTGTTAAGCTTTTCATCAACCAGCGCTTTGAGGGACTTATGGGCCTGCATTTCAAGCTCCTGTTGGTAGGAGGCGACGTTGAAGCTGGCGGACTCAACACCTATGGGGGCTTCAACTATCGGCACCAGGGGTACCACATTAACTACATGTAGAATGGCTTTAAAATAAGCGGCCAGTTCCTCGGCAGCTTTGAGGGCCTCGAAAGAAGGTTCACTAAAATCGGTTGGGCAGACGATATTTTTAATTGGCAGCATTTCTAATTTCCCCTCCCATAGAAGATTATGACGCAAATTTAAGCATCAACAGGTCCTGCCGTGAGCCCCCGTCTGCAGTTATCATTTATTTCAATGATTATATTTACATCACCTTACTAAGGATGTCAAGAAGTTTGAGTATATATTTTTTAACTTCACTGATGTATAATCGAATAAATATATCAGGTTTAAGCGCATATAAATGCAACAGAGTTTTCTCTGTCCGCGTTGCAACAGTTTATCCTACCTGGGACAGCGTTTTTGCGGCTATTGCGACCTTGCCTTCCTTTATACCTGCCCTGTATGCGGATACGAGATAATACCCGGTTGTAATTTCTGCGGCAGTTGCGGCACTAAAGTCGAGTGGGTGGAAAGTTCTGCTCAACCGGCCGCACCATCGCCACCTCCTCCTGCCCCCGAATTCAAACCCCATGCGCCTGTCGCTGAAGCCCAGCCTGTGCCGGCCGAGCCGACGCCCAAGGAAAAGGCGGAGGCACACCAGGAGAGGAGCTTCACTTTGCTTAAGGATGGCCATTATACCCTTGCCATAGAAGAGCTAACCAAGGCCATTGAATTCGATCCCAGCAAAGCCATCGTTTATCTAATGAGGGGAGGCGCTTATTACCGGAAGGGCGACCACGACCTGGCATTGCCAGACTTGGATAAGGCTATAGAACTCGATCCGGATATCGCTGCCGCCTATTACAACCGGGGCAGCATTTATTACTACAAGAAAATGTTTGATAAAGCCATCTCTGATTTCTCGCATGCCCTGGCCCTTGATGACAGCGACCCTGGGGCATATCACAACCGTGGCTGCGCCTATATTATGAAAGGGCAATACGATAAGGCCATCGCCGACATCACGCGGTCCATCGAGCTTGACTCCAGTGACCCCCGCGTCTATAGCAGCAGGGGCAGGGCCTACATCGGAAATCAGCAAAGGGAACAGGCTGTAAAAGATTTCCGCAAGGCGATAAGTATGACGTCCGATCCTAACGTTATCAGCAAAGCTAAGGAAGTATTGCGTGAGTTGGGCGCAGAGTAGTCTTTCGAGTGGGGAGCTAATTTAGCCCGACCTCATGAATTATCCGTATTACAGGCGTCACTGCTCTCGGCACCCTCGATCAGCGTAGCCTCCCCCACTATGGGCTCTAATTCCTCTAAACCACGTTCCTTCCGGATAGCGTCGATCTTTTTGAGTGGCCGTTCAAGTTTATTCCTGCGGGTGCTAACAAGGCTGTCGTATTCCTTTTGAGCGTCCGACAGCCTCTTGCCCATTTTATCCATGCTGTCAACATAGGTCTGCCATTGAATAAGGAAGAAGTTGATCTGCTGGATGATCTCGTCGATAGCCTTCTCGGTCTTAAAATTCCTTACGGTCTGATTGATCAGAGCGAGGACGGCGTACAACGTGACCGGGGAGCACAGCACCACTTTATTCTGCAAAGCATAGTCTAAAAAAGAGGGATCGTTTTCGTTGATGAACCGGTAGACCTGCTCATTGGGGATCAAGACCAGGACATAATCAATAGTTTCGGGATTGATATAGTTACGATTGGTAACTTCTTTGACCCTCTGACGGACATCCTTGAGGAAAGCGTCCTTAAAGGCCTCGCGGTCATTTTCCGAATCGGTATCGATATATTTCTTATAGTTATCCCAAGGGAACTTTACATCCATGTTCAATTTCAGGTTGTTGGGCATCATGAAAGTATAGTCCGGCCGGTTACCCGCGGAATCGTCAGCCTGCTGCTTTAGGTAGTTAATGCCCTCCACAAAGCCAATTTTCTGCAAGATATCATCGGCCATCCGTTCACCCCACTGCCCCCTCACGCTGGCATTGCCCAGCGCCAGTTGCAGCTTACCGGTAGTCTCCTGAAGCTTCAGGGTTTGCACGGAAGCCGACTGCAACTGCTGTGCCAGCTCCCCGAAGACCTGTGCCCGGTCCTTTTCAAGAGCAGTTACGAGGTCCTCAACGCTTTTAAGGTTGTCCCTGACTTCCTTGATGGACTGGTCTATGAGCTGTTTTTTGGTATCGAGGTTCTTTTCACCGAGCTCCGTTTGCTTGGAAATGACCTGGTCCGACATATTAACCAAATGCTGGACAGAGGCCTGCATGGCCGTATCAGTAAAAGCGGCCATATTCTTCTGTATCTCGCCGGTCATAGCCAGCATATCCTGTTTATAATAAGGTTTATAAAGGCGCGTCACGATAAAGGTTATTACAATACCCAAGATAAGCCCGCCCAGGAATATCAGCCCGTAGATCACCAGATCGCTCATTTAATCACCGCCTTATAAATTAATTGAAGTCTTCTAAGCAGCATTGCACTATTATAACCACGGCATTATGTTACCCCAGAGGTTTTTATCCAGGCCCATGGCGCCCCAGATCTTATACAGGGAAACCATCAGCACCCCGAGCGCAATAGCAAAGATTATGTAAGCAATGAGCAGGCTTACCCCCCACCACATCCAGTTGCGCTGCGTCTTTTTGAAGTGTTCGATACTTTCCCATTTCTTTCGCTGCCAGGCCCATTCATTGCCGTGGATGCCCAGGATGATACGCATGATAAGTTCGATAATCCAGCCGATCCAGGGTATAAAGCCAAGCAGGGCGATAAGTGATATCCAGACGTTATTGCCGATACCCCAGATCCAGGTCATCAGGAACCCACCCCAGTTCCAGCCCTTTATTTCCGCTGGCACCGGCGTATAGGGCCCCATGCCGGAGTTGCAGGAAGAAGCCGCATGTTGTTCAGGCCAGGCGCCAGTTTTCAAGCGGGACTGCAGGCACGTGTTGCAATACTCACGGCTACCTATGGATACCTTGCACTCCGGGCAGATGAACCTGTCGCAATTGCAACAGGCTGCCACCGCATCCCGGTCGGTGTGTACCGCACATTTCATTTCAATCGTTCTCCTGCATTTAAAACCACAGCTGTCATATTAATACCACCTGGTTCCCTGTTGTTGTATGGCCAAGACCAGCAGGCTCACTATTATGACGGCAATGATTACAATGAAGAGCGTAAATGCAATAGTTAAGCCCCAGCCCCACATCGTCCAGATATGCTGTACCTTTTTAAAGTGCTCCACGCTTTCCCATCTCTTATTCTGCCAGGCCCATTCGTTTCCTTTGAAGGCCAGTACAAGTGGAATTACCGTCCACCCTAAAATAGGCACAAAGAACAGGAAGGACCACCACACATTGTTGCCTATACCCCATATCCAGGTCAGCAGGAATCCGCCCCAATTCCATTCCCCCAGCCCGGCGGGAACAGCCCCTTTGCTGCCCATGCCCGAAGTATTTTCAGATGTTGTTGACGTCGGATGAGCAGTAACAGAAGTCCCGGCCGCAACTTTTTTCTCGATGCAGGAATTGCAGAAAATCCTCCCATCATATTCAACTTTGCATTCAGGGCAGACGGCACTGCCGCATTCAACACATATACCTACGGCCTCGCGGTCGTGGTGGTAGTTACATTGCACGAGGCACCTCCTTGTGGTTGATCCTTAGCAGCAAAGTCTGTATTAAATACAGTATATTCAAGCAGGCCGAATAAATCTACCCTTACGACCGAAATCATGTAATCCTCTGGTAAATCTACTGGACCTCGTATAATAATTTTGTACAGCCGTTGCTCAAATCGATCACTGGTAATATACTTACCGCAAGACTAAAGAATCACAGCCGAATATGAAGATTGGTGTAATCTCCGACACGCACGTCAGGAATTTTGCCGAGTTACCTCATAACCTCATCAGTGCACTATCCAGTGTTGATTTGATCATCCACGCCGGGGATATTGTAGCGCTGGATGTAATCAGGGGACTGGAAAGCCTGGCGCCTGTCAAAGGGGTGTACGGCAACATGGACCTGCCGGAAATACGCACTGTTTTTCCGCAGAAGGAGGTGCTTGATATAGAAGGTAAGAAAATTGCGATCGTGCACGGAAGCGGTGGACCGTGGGACCTAGCGCAGCGCGTAGGCGAGCTATTCACCGGCGTAGATGCCATTATCTTCGGCCACAGCCATAGGGCCTTCAACAAGGTCATCGGCCGCGTCCTGTTTTTTAATCCGGGCAGGGCCCGCGATTCGTATGGACTGCTGGAGGTAGGCAAAGAAATAACGGGCACGATACGCGAGGACTATTACTAGGTGTAAACATGGTGGGAAACTGGGGAAAATACGAAATATTTGATCATCCCGCTATCCAGCGCTTCCTCTTTTACCCGAGGCAGGACGATTACGAAGCCATCGATTCCGAGGCTGTTTTTAAGCTGGAGCTGCCGGTAAATGATGATATAAAAATATCCTGCAGCTTCTTCACAGTAAATAAAACCGACCCCACCCTGCTATTCTTCCATGGGAACGGTGAATTGGCCAGTGAATACCTGGATATCGGCGCTGCCTTTAACCATATCGGCATTAACCTTTTTGTGGCGGATTACCGGGGATATGGCAGAAGTAGCGGCAAGCCATCCGTCAGCAGCATGATTAAAGACGCTCACGGCGTATTTGAGGGTTTCAAGAAGACATTGAAAGATGGCGGGTTTACGGGTAGCCATTTTATCATGGGCCGTTCGCTGGGTAGCGCTTCGGCTATTGAATTGGCTGCCGGCTGCCCTGACGAATTTAAAGGCCTGATCGTAGAAAGCGGTTTCTGCGATGTGACGGATTTACTGGGTAGGGTAGGCCTCAAATTGCCACAGACGGGGCGGAGTAATTTTGTATTGCCCGGATTCGAAAGCGTTACTAAAATCGCCATGCCCGTCCTGGTTATCCATGGTCAGTACGACTCCATAGTGCCTCTGGCGGAAGGGGAAAAGATCTACCGCAATATAGGCTCGAGGGACAAAAAGATGGTGATTATCCCCGGCGCCGACCACAATACTATCTTCGCCGAAGGCATGGATTTGTATTTGAAAGAACTGTCGGGTTTCGTTAACAGGCTTAAATAGGCAAAAATAAAAGCCCCCTCCGAAAAGAGGGGGCTTAGCATCCCAGAATCTATTTCTCGGCTTTCTCTTCCCCGGCCTCTTCCTCTTCCTTCTCCTCGGTCACAGCCTCTTCGCCCTCGGCGGCAACAGCCACTGCCGGTGCTTCCTCGACTACCTTGCGCATCTCTGCCACCTTGATAATCATCTGGTCAGGGTCGGTGAGGACCGTAATTTTGCTGCCGATTTTTATGTCCTTAACATGCAAGGCCTGGTCGGCTTCGGCCAGTCCCGAGATATCAACCTCGATATTATGCGGCAAATCGTCGGGCAGGGCTTCGATCTGCAGAGAAGTAAGGGAATGCAGAAGGGAAACGTTTTTGAGTTTCAGGGCTGGAGCTTCACCGATAAATACCAGGGGTACCTCAGCCTTCAATTTCTCAGTCATCCTGACCTGGTAAAAGTCTACGTGGATGGGATCGCCGGTCAGAGGGTTGCGCTGCACATCGCGGATGAGCACTTTGGCAGGAGATTCTACCTCGTCCATTTTAATGGAGATCAGGTCGGTGCCGCCTGCCCTTGAGAGCAACTGGCTTAAGCGGCGAACGTCCACCTGGACAGGCATAGATTCCATGCCGTGGCCGTATATATTGCATGGTATCAGGCCGCCCCTGCGCAGAAACCTGACTTTCTTACCTTTTATTTCTCTTTTTAATACTTCAAGCTCGAGTCTTCTCATCGCATCTCTCCAGAGTTAGTAACAAAGCATAAAGGTTATCCTGTTTGAGACGTAAAGTCAAATTTCAAGTCAGCCTTTTAACAATTTTGCCTTGGCCTTGCATGAAGGCTGTTTTATCTGCATACCGCAAAGATTGCAATCAGCGTAGCGGCAATCCGAGGTCAAATCTCCCGTAAATATCTTATGCCGCTCGGCTTTCAGGAAGGCCGTGCTCACACCTGATGAGATATGTTGCCAGGGCATTGTCTCATCAGGGTCACGCTGGCGGTGGGCATAAAAAGAAGGATCGATCCCACATTCGGAGAATGCCTGATTCCATTTTTCAAAATCTAGGAATTCACTCCAGGTGTCCAGCCTGCAACCCTTTTCCCAGGCTGTATATATGACTGCTCCCAGACGGCGGTCGCCCCTTGATAGTGTGGCTTCCAAAAGGCTGGTCCTCGTATCATGCCAGGAAAGCTGAAGGCCGCTGCGGTGCAGCCGATCCTGCAATATAATGTGCTTTTTGTTTAACAGATCTTCAGGTTCCTGAGCCTCCCACTGGCAGGGCGTATGCGGCTTGGGGATAAAGGAGGAGACAGAGATCCTGACCCTGGGGGGTCTTCCCCGGATGCCTTTTCCCAGCTTGCTAACCGAGTCAACCAGGTCGGCTATAGCTTTAACATCATCCAGCGTCTCAGAAGGCAGCCCTATCATGAAATACAGCTTCAAGTTCATCCAATTTTTTTCAAAAGCTGCGGCAAAGGCCTCCATCATGGCCTCGTGTGGAATCCACTTGTTGATGGCTTTCCTCAAACGATCGCTGCCGGCTTCGGGGGCGAAAGTCAGCGTAGTTTTACGGCCCGCCGGTAACGAGTCGATGAGCTCGATGGAGGATTTATCCAGCCTGAGACTGGGCAGGGATAAAGTAATCCCGTCACCTGAGTATTTATGCGTGATGCTATCCACGAGATGATTGATGTTGCTGTAATCTCCGGAGCTTAAAGAGACCAGGGAGTATGTATTATAACCGCAGTTTTGCGCAAGGCAGTCGATGGCGCTGAGCACCTCGTTTTCCGGTAGTTCCCTGACCGGGCGGTACAGAATGCCGGCCTGGCAGAAACGGCAGCCGCGGCTGCAACCGCGCTGGATCTCTACCGCTCCCCGGTCGTGGATAACTTCAATGAAAGGGACTACCGGCCTGGTCACCGGCGTGATCTGCCTGGCTACCGACCGTTCGATGACAGGCGGAGCGTTATTATGGACCGGCGTCAGGGAGGAAAGCGTGCCATCAATCCTATAAGCCGGCTGATAAAAACGCGGCACGTAAATCCCTGGCAACTCTGCCAGCCGGCGAAGTAACTCGTCCCGGTCCTTTCCATATGTTTGATAAGCCTCTATCAGGCTTAATACGGCATCTTCCGCTTCGCCGATAAAGAAGAGGTCGATAAAGTCGGCCATCGGCTCCGGATTCATGGCACAACTTCCTCCCGCTAATATCAGCGGATGTTGAGCGCACCTGTCATGGCTGAATACCGGAAGGCCTGCCAGGTCGAGCATATTGAGCACTGTGGTGCAACTCAGCTCGTATCCCAGGGAGAATCCTATGATGTCGAAATCCCGCAGCGGATGACGGGTCTCGAGGCTGTAAAGAGGCAAACCGTGGCGGCGAAGCTGCTCTTCCATGTCCGTCCACGGTGCATAAACCCTCTCTGCCAGCACACCTTTTACGTTATTCAATATCTCGTAAAGAATGGGGATTGCCATGTTCGACATGCCCACTTCGTAGATATCGGGGAAGGCCAGCGCCACATGTACCCGGATGTCACCCCAGTCTTTGGGCATAGAGTTCCATTCGCCCCCGGTGTACCTGGCCGGTTTCACGACGTTGCGTAGAAAGGCATCTTGGGTATTTGACATCATAATAAAACGGTTCAATTATAGCTGTCGCCTTACGGGTGCACAAAACAATCAAAAATTTGGGCTCATAATCTCACGATTTTTGGCCGAAAGTCGTTGACACACGATCACTTAAAAGAGTATAAAATAAACGTAATACTAAAAACCGATCGTTTATTAGCAATTTTGACAGGGATAGGGATATGGTGCGGAAAGGTAATAAAAAAGACGGCAAGAAATCCAAATCTAAGATTTCCGTACGGCCGACCCCACCTAAAAGCAAGAGGCCGAAAGTCTCCGCGCCTGTAAAAGAAAAAGGTGTACCCGCTCAGACGCCGCCGGTAAACGGGCTGATTGATTTGCTGGGCCGGAGTTCGATAGCTCTCTGCTTTTTTGACGCCGATGACAAGATTACCTGCTGCACCGACAATTTTGCCGCGTTGACCAGCTCGTCAATGGAATCATTGATCGGCAAGAAACTGAAAAAAAACGTATTATGGGGCGTCCGCGGGGCGAAGGATGAATTTCAAGAGCTGTATAACAGGGCCAAAGAGTCCGGCAATCCTTTAATCGTTGACGCACTGCGTGTTAATTCAGGCAAGGGGGATCCCGGGACCTGGAACTTGAGCCTGCTGCCGCAGGCGGAGGACGATAGACGCTATAGCGGGATGGGACTGCTGATTGAGGATATTTCCGGGAACAAGTTACCATCCGGCAGCGCCGATTTGTTTCACAGGTTTTATACAGCCGCCGCGCAGCACACCGAGGCGCAACCGTTGCTGGAAGAGCTTGTTTGCATGCTCAAGGATTTCAGCCGCTGTGATTCCGTGAAGATATTGATAGTGGACCAGCCCGGGAATCCAATATTAAAGGCGGAAAGCGGCAGCAAGCCCGGATTGTGGGACAAAGACCAGTCGCTTTCGGCCGCGGTCATCAATAGCTTCTTCGTAAAAAGAGATGATCAATTAGATAGTCTATATACGACCGGGGGCTCTCTTTACCTCAACGACGTAAATGCACTCGAAGGAATGTTGCACAATAAGTTAAAAGAACTGGTAGTGAATACATGCAACTCCTATGGTTTCAATTCCCTGGTGCTAATACCGGTTAAATTGGGAGATTCTATATGCGGTTTCATACAACTGGCCAATAAAAACCGTGATATAGCGGAAGACACAATTGCCACAGTGGAAAACATCTCGGAATTGCTGCAAATAATTTTCGAGCGCATAGCGCTAAAACGCGAGATACATACGCAGCGTGAAAGCCTGTTAAAACAGATGCACGGGCGCGGCGCTCACCTTGAAGCATTAAGCGAAAGGCTCAAGCAGGAAGCTGCAGAGCGCAAAAAAGCGCAGGAAGAATTGCAGATAAGGAAAAACCTGGTGGTGGCCCTGGCCAGTGTAGAGAAAATCGAGGACGCTCTGCAATTATGCCTGGATACTGCCATCAGGGTATCAGGAATGGACAGCGGAGGCATATACATTCTTGACACTGCAACCAGCGTTCTAGACCTTGCCTGCTGGCGGGGGCTTTCAGACAGCTTTACGGCGCAGGTTTCTCATTTCGATGCTTCGGAATCGAATACGGGTCTGGTTCTGGAAGGGCAGTCCCTTTATTCCCCCGAAGGTATAAAGACGCAGGATGAAGCCCTTCTTCAGCCTGAGGGTATAAAAGGTTTGGCCGTTGTGCCGGTTATGCATCAGGGTAAGGTGATTGCCTCCCTGAATATCATGTCGCATGTATTTGAGGTTGTTCCTGGTACTGCAAGGAGTGTGCTGGAAGCTGTTGCGGCGGAGATTGGCTCCGCCATAGCTCGGATTAGAGACAGGGAAGCGCTGGCTGAAAGTCAAGGCCGTTACGGTATCCTTTTTGCACAGTCGAAGAATCCAGTCCTGGTGATAGATGAAGCCGGAAATTATATTGAAGGCAACGAGGCTGCCCTGAGTTTCCTGGAATGTACGCCCGAAGAATTGCTGCGCATGAATGTGCGTGACACCTTACCTCCCTATTTGGATGATGAATGGCTGACAGGATACCGTAAAATATGGGAAACGGGCGGGCGGGTAGAGAGAGACTACTATGTTTGGGGCAAAATAAAAGTTCTGGAGTTGACCATTACGCCTCTTATGATAGGCAGCCGTAAAGTAGTAATCGGTATTGGAACGGATATTACCGAACGCAAGAAAGCGGAAATAGCGTTGATTGAGAGCGAATCTAAATATCGCAGCCTGGTAGAAAGCGGCGGGGCTGGTATCGCTGTTGTGGACATGGAGGGGAAAATTACCTTTAGCAACGACACCCTCTGCAGGATGGCTGGCTACTTCAGAGAAGAGCTTCTGGGGAAGAAGTTTTTGGATTTCGTGCATCCCGAGGATAGAGACCGGGATGCCCAGCTTTTCCTGGAAGCGCTTGGCCAGGATAAGACCGGGATACATCTGGAAACGCGGGTATTGCATAAAGGCGGGCATATTATCTGGCTCTACACCAGTCCCGTTGAACTGAAAATTAACGATAAGATTGTAGGTTTCAGCGTCATTGTCCAGGATATCACTGAGCACAAGCGGGCGGAAGAAACCATCAGGCAGAACGAAGAGAAATACGGAACAATCCTGGAAGAGATAGATGAGCACTACGCTGAAATTGACGCCAGGGGCAACTTTACATTTATTAACGAAGCAATGTGCCGCTATTTCGGCTATTCAAAGGAAGAAATGATCGGCATGAACTATAAAACGTACACCCCGCCGGAGAGCCTGAAACAGAGGCTTGAAGTATTTTCTGAGGTTTTCAAGACCGGGAAACCCAAATACTGGCAGCTATTTGAAGATATTGTAAAGGATGGCTCAAGACGCCTGGTGGAGATATCCATTTTCCCCCTTAAAGATAGTAAGGGTGAAATAGTGGGGCTGCGTAGCATCGGCAGGGACGTTACCGATAGAAAACAGGCGGAACTTGACCTGAAAGAGAGTGAAGAACGTTATCGCCTTCTGGCCGAGAACTCTCTGGATGTTATCTTTACGACGGATATGAATACGCAATTAGCTTATATCAGTCCGTCGGTGAGATATCTAACGGGTCTCGGAGCTGAGGAAATATTGATAATGTTGCGGCAAAATAGGCTGACCGCGGAGTCGCTGGGGATTTCACTCAGGGACGGTCATCGCTTTCAACAAAGCCTGAAAGCCCTGGCCGAGGACTCTTCGCGCACAGAGGTCTTTGAGTTCGCGCTAAAGCACAGGGAAGGCTATATAAATTGGGCGGAAGTCCAGATGAGTATCATGCGTGATAAGTTCGGCCAGGCGGCCGGTATCCTCGGTATTATCCGGGATATTTCGCAGCAAAAGAAGATGACCGAACGCCTTGTCAGCGCCGACCGCCTGGCATCTCTGGGAGAAATGGCAGCAGGCCTGGCCCACGAGGTTAATAATCCGCTTACGGCAGTGATGGGATTCTCCTACCTTCTAACGCAGAATCCGGATACCCCCGCGGATGTCAGGAATGATGTGGATGCCATATACAGGGAAGGCAAACGTGCGGCGGAAATAATCAGGAACTTCCTTACCTTCGCACGTGGGCAAAAACCTGAGAAACAGGCAATCTATATTAATGATATCCTGGAAGAGGTGCTCAAATTGAGGCATAACCAGATGGAGAAAGAAAATATCCAGGTTAATCTTAGCCTCTGGGAAGACCTGCCGGCCATACAGGGGGACATTTCGCAGATTCAGCAAATATTCCTGAATATTATTTTGAATGCAGAGTATTTTATGTATAGGACCAACAAGAGGGGAACTCTCACCGTAAATACAAAACTCACCGATGGGAAGGTAATAGTCGTAATTAAAGATGACGGACCCGGCATAGCTTCCGAGGCCATTAGCCGTATCTTCGACCCGTTTTATACCACGAAAGATGTGGGAGAAGGGACGGGGCTGGGCCTCAGCATATGCCATGGCATTGTTATGGAACATGGGGGAACTATTTTTGCGGAAAGCGAGCCGGGACAGGGAGCGGCCCTGACTGTCGAGCTACCGGTCAGGTAAACAGGTATTATGCCCCGTTGTGTCCATTGTTGACAGGAATCGAATTCCTATGATAATATTTTCATTTGTTGCAAACTTGCGCTAATATTTATTGGTTTAGCGCTTCGTTTGTATGGCCTGGATATTAATTAAGCCGGCTGGTTGACCCGGGATGTGGGCCAGATCGGGGAGTAGTCCGGGAGCAACTGGGTGGCTTTTTAATTTGCCGAAAAATAGATAGTAAAACTGAAGGAATAGAATAGTATGCCGACGATAAACCAGCTGGTTAGAAAGGGACGCCGCAAAGTGGCCAGGAAGACCAAAGCTCCTGCGTTGCAGGTCATATACAACGCGCTGAAAAACCGCAGCAGGAAAGGCGTCTGCTCGCCCCAGAAGCGCGGCGTATGTGTGCAGGTCAAAACCATGACCCCCAAAAAGCCAAACTCAGCTCTGCGCAAGATCGCCCGCGTCAGGTTGACCAATCATATCGAAGTCACGGCGTATATTCCAGGTGAAGGCCATAACCTCCAGGAACACTCTGTAGTGCTTATCCGCGGAGGCAGGGTTAAAGACCTGCCCGGTGTCCGCTATCATATTATCAGGGGCACACTCGATGCTGCGGGAGTAGATAAGCGCAGGCAGGGCCGCAGTAAATACGGCGCCAAACGCGCAAAAGCACCCGCTGCCGCCGCAAGCTAATTATAACGGGGAGATGATATGTCAAGGCGAGCCAAATTTGTCAACAAAATAGTCAGCCCGGATCCCCAATACGGGAGCCCGGTTGTTGCACGGTTTATTAATAAAATAATGTATAAGGGCAAAAAGGCCACAGCCCAGGGTATTGTTTACGATGCTTTCGATCGTATCAACAAGCAGATGAAAACAGACCCCCTGGGCGTTTTTGAGCAGGCCATGAAAAATGCAGCGCCCATGCTTCAGGTTAAATCCAGGCGAGTTGGCGGTGCCACATATCAGGTCCCTATCGAGGTCACACCGGAGCGCGGTGAGTTCCTTGCTACCAAATGGATCATTACCTTTGCCCGGGATCGCAGCGGAAGGTCGATGGCTGAGAAGCTGGCTGCAGAGTTAATGGATGCTGCGCAGGGTCAGGGTAACTCCATTAAAAAGAAGCAGGATACGCATAAGATGGCCGAGGCCAATAAAGCGTTCGCACATTACAGATGGTAACAGCAGGAATCAGGGAATCCCGGCCTAAATCCGGCCAGGGTGCTAAAACAATGACAAGATCATTTCCGCTTGATAAAGTTCGGAATATAGGTATTATTGCGCATATCGATGCCGGCAAAACCACCACTACCGAACGTATTCTTTTCTATACCGGCAGGACTTATAAAGTCGGCGAAGTGCACGATGGCACGGCAGTCATGGACTGGATGGTGCAGGAAAGGGAACGCGGCATCACCATAACGTCCGCCGCAACAACCTGCCACTGGCAGGAGCACCGCATAAACATTATTGATACGCCAGGCCATGTGGATTTCACGGCAGAAGTTGAGCGTAGCTTGCGCGTACTTGACGGGGGAGTGGTTGTCCTGGACGCAGTAGCAGGTGTCGAAGCACAGTCCGAGACCGTGTGGCGTCAGGCAGACAGGTATGGAGTGCCCCGCATATGTTTCATTAATAAAATGGATAGGGTGGGTGCTGACTTTCAGCGCACTATCGAGATGATAGAGGATAGGCTTAAGGCTAACACGGTTTCCATACAGCTTCCAATAGGCAGGGAGAGCTCGTTTATCGGGGTAGTAGACCTGGTTGCTAACAAAGCATGGACTTTCCCCGACGAAGTTACCGAGGAACCGAAGGAAATGCAAATCCCCGGCGATTTAAAAGAGGAAGCGTCTAAGGCAAGGCACAATATGATAGAAAAGCTGGCCGAAAACGATGACCAGCTTATGCTTAAATACGTAGATAACCAGGATATCGACGTAGAGGATATCAAAGCTGCCATCAGGCGGCTGACGGTTGCCAACAGGATCGTGCCTATTGTCTGCGGAACTGCCTTGCGAAACAAGGGAATTCAACTGGTGCTGGATGCCGTTGTCGATTACCTTCCGTCCCCTTTAAACAAACCGCCCTTGAAAGTGATCGATACCGTAAGCGGGCAGGAAGTTGCCCGTCCGGCAAGTGATGAGGCGCCTTTCAGTGCCCTGGCCTTCAAAGTTGTATCAGATCCTTTTGTGGGCAGGCTGGTCTATTTCAGGGTCTATTCAGGACGGGTGAAAGTGGGCGCCCAGATCTACAATGCCAGCAGGAGTACCAAGGAACGGCTGGGCAGGCTGCTGCTGATGCATGCCAACAAGCGCGAAGAGATCGATGAAGTCGATACCGGCTGCATAGCGGCCACGCTCGGCTTGAAAAATACCTTTACAGGCGATACGCTCTGCGAGGCGGGTCAATCCATTCTGCTGGAAGATATTAAGTTCCCTGAGCCGGTTATTTCCATGGCAGTTGAGCCCAAGAGCAAAGCCGACCAGGATAAGCTAGGAGATGCCATGGGCAGGCTGTCGGAAGAGGACCCAACTTTTAAAGTGCGTACCAACGAAGAAACAGGGCAGACTATTATTTCCGGCATGGGCGAACTGCATCTTGAGGTCTTGATCGATCGCATGATGAGGGAATTCGGCGTGCAGGTGCGCGTTGGCAAGCCGCAGGTGGCTTATAAAGAGACGGTCACCGTAGCTGTTGAAGCGGAGGGCCGCTTTATCCGGCAGACGGGCGGACATGGACAGTATGGCCACTGCTGGCTTAGAATCGAGCCCGGCGAGCGCAATAGCGGATTTAAATTTATTAACGGGGTACGCGGCGGAGATATCTCCAGGCAATATATCCCTGCTATTGAAGCCGGCGTACGTGAAGCACTGGATACCGGCGGATTAAGCGGATACCCGTTGGTTGACGTCACGGTCACGGTTTTCGATGGCAGTGAACACGAGGTAGACTCATCGGAAATGGCCTTTAAGATGGCCGGATCCATGGCTCTGAAAGAGGGTGTGGCCAAGGCCAAACCGGCAGTGCTGGAGCCGATCATGCGGCTGGAAGCGGTGACACCCGCCTCCTTTATGGGCGACGTCATAGGCGATATCAACTCCAGGCGCGGCCATATCGAGGGCATCGAGACCCACGGCGAGACATGTGTTATCCACTGCTTTGTGCCGCTGGCGGAATCGTTCGGGTATACAACAGCATTGAGGTCGCTTACTCAGGGCAGAGCCACGTCTTCGATGGAATTCGATCATTATAGCGAAGTGCCGGCCAGCATACTTGAGGAAATGTTAGCTAAATCAAAGGGTAGGTAAATGACCAAGCAGAAGATAAGAATTAAACTGAGGGGTTATGATCACAGGTTGGTGGACCAATCTGCCGGTCAGATCGTTGAAACTGCCATTAAATCGGGCGCAGAGGTCATCGGGCCTGTGCCGCTGCCGACCAGGATTGAAAAGTTCTGTGTTATCCGATCGCCTCACATCGACAAGGATTCACGGGAGCAATTTGAAATACGCACACATAAGAGGCTGATCGATATCGTGGGACCGACCAGCAAGACCATTGATGCTTTGACGCAGTTGCAGTTGCCGTCAGGTGTGGAAATCGATATTAGATTATAGGAATTGAGAATATGGCCGGCATACTTGGTAAAAAAATAGGCATGACGCAGCTTTACAGGGAGAACCTGGAGATAGCCGTAACAGCTATTGAAGCGGGGCCTTGCTGTGTCACGCAGGTTAAAACGGTCGAAAAGGATAAATATAATGCCGTGCAGCTCGGCTTTGGCGAGTCCAAGAAATTGACCAAGGCTGAAAAAGGCCATCTCAAAGAGAATGGCGATTACAGATATCTCCGTGAGCTGCGAACAGATGATGTGAAAGGTTACGAGGTGGGGCAAAAGATAGACGTGAGCATATTCAAGCCTGGCGACATCGTCCAGGTTGAGGGAATTTCCAAGGGTAAAGGCTTTGCAGGCGGTGTGAAAAGGTATCACTTCCGCGGCGGGCCTAAGACCCACGGTCAATCTGACAGGCACCGCGCTCCCGGTTCAGTCGGGTCTACAACTACACCGGGCCGTGTATTCAAGGGGCTGCGCATGGCAGGACATATGGGCGCCCGCAAAGTAACGGCACGTAATATTGAAGTGGTTGAAGTCGATCAGGCTAAAAATATAGTTCTACTCAAAGGCGCAGTGCCGGGCGGCAAAGGCGGACTAGTATTAATAGAAAGCGCTGCTTAAGGGCTATAGTGATGGATTTAGAGGTAATTAATTTAAAAAGCAAAAAGGCCGGCAAAATAAGCGTCAGCGATTATGTCTTCGGTCAGGCAGTGAACGAGGCTGTAGTTCACCAGGCGCTATTGGCGCAGCTTGCCAATCGTAGGCAGGGTACCGCCGATTCGCAGACGCGGTCCGACGTGAGAAGAAGCACCAAAAAAATGTACGCCCAGAAACACACAGGCAGAGCAAGGCGGGGCAGCGCGACTTCCCCCTTATTGAAGGGAGGAGGCGTTGTTTTCGGCCCGCACCCGCGCAGCTATAGACAGGATATGCCTAAAAAAATGCGCCGGCTGGCTTTGCGAAGTGTGCTTTCAGGCAAAGTGCGCGACGATGAGTTGAAGATCCTGGATAAGCTGGAGATAAATGAGCCTAAGACCAAGTTGGTTAGCGAGATTCTCGATCGTCTGGGGGTTGAAGGCACCGCTATTATAGGAGTGGCACTGAGCAACGATTATATTACTATGGCCAGCTCCAATATACCAGGAATCAAGGCTACCATGGTCTCGATGCTCAATGTAGTCGACCTGCTCTCTTATAAGATGCTTATCTTGGATGTCGATGCGGTAAGGTGCATTGAAGAGATCTGGGATAAGAAAGAGTCGGGCAAGAAACAAGAGAAGGCAGCCTAGATTTCCAAGAGGATTAATGTAAGTTTATGGATATATATGAAGTGCTTCGCAGACCGCTGGTAACTGAGAAGAGCACCCGCCTCGCTGAAGAGAACAAATACGTCTTCGAAGTGAATAAAAAGGCTAACAAAGACGAGGTAAAGAAGGCGGTGGAGAAGGCTTTTAAAGTGGGCGTGGTGAACGTAAATGTCATCTATGTGCCCGGTGAAACGAAAAAAATGGGCAGGCGACAGGTGACCAGCCCGCGGTGGAAAAAAGCAATCGTAACACTCAAAGAAGGCGATAAAATACAGCTCTTTGAGGGAGTGTAAGATAACAGGAGTAGAAATTGGGTTCTGTTATAAAGAAACGCAAAAAGAAGATGGCGAAGCATAAGCATCGTAAGCTCTTGAGAAAGAACCGATGGCAAAGACGTCATCCGTAATAAGCTAGGAGTAATTAGATTTGGCTTTAAAGATATTTCGCCCTACATCTCCCGGCCGTCGCGGAATGGTAAAGATATCGTTTGATGATATTACCAAGACCGAGCCGGAAAAGTCGCTGCTGGTTCCCCAGAAGAGGAAAGCCGGAAGGAACAGCAGGGGCGTTATTACAACGCGCCACAGGGGCGGTGGCGCCAAACGCAGGACCCGCATTATAGATTTTAAACGTGATAAGCTTGGCATTCCGGGTAAAGTGGCTGCAGTCGAGTATGACCCCGGCCGCTCCGCCCGCATAGCACTGATTTTCTACTCCGATGGCGAGAAGCGTTATATGCTCTGTCCCCTGGGGCTGGGCGTTGGCGATACCATCATGACGGGTGCAGATGCTGAGATCAAGCCCGGTAATAATTTGCCGCTGGGAAATATCCCCTCCGGCACTATGATACATAACTTGGAGTTCGAACCCAATAAGGGCGGACAGATAGTGAGGAGCGCTGGCACGTCTGCTCAGTTGCTCGGCCGCGAGGACAAATATGCTACGGTGCGCCTGCCCTCCGGAGAAGTCAGGCGGTTTATGATCGAGTGCCGGGCCACTATCGGGCAGGTAGGAAACCTGGACCACCAGAATGTTAAATCAGGCAAAGCTGGCCGAATACGGCTCCTGGGAAGGCGACCCAAGGTAAGGGGCTCCGCCATGAGCCCGCGTGATCATCCGCACGGCGGCGGTGAAGGCAGAGCGCCGCGTGGCATGGCCCCTAAAACGCCACAGGGTAAACCGGCGTTGGGCCATAGGACCCGCACCGGAAAGACTTCAGATAAGTTGATTGTCAGGCGCAGGTATGCCGAAAAATAAAGAGGTAAATTAAGTATGTCACGTTCAGCGAGAAAGGGCCCCTACTGTCATCCCAAGCTGCTGAAAAAAATTGAAGCGCTTAATAAGACGGGCGAAAAACAGGTTATTAAGACATGGGCTCGCTCTTCCACCATTATGCCTGAGATGATCGGTCATACGATCGGTGTGCATGACGGAAGGCGCCATGTGCCTATTTTCGTGACTGAAAATATGGTTGGTCACAAGCTGGGCGAGTTTGCCATCACCCGCACATTCCGAGGCCATGTCGGCAGGGCAACTGCAGCGGCAGCGCCGGTCAAGAAGACTTAAGCAGGTAGAAAATGAGAGTAGGAGCAGTAGTTAGAGATTTAGGCATACCTTCCCGCAAGGTAAGGCTTGTGGTGGATATGGTGCGCGGTAAAAAAGTGGAAGACGCTATAAATATTCTTAAATTTACCCCAACACCGGCGGCCAAGGCTGTCGCAAAGCTGATTAAATCTGCTTCGGCCAATGCCGAAAATAACTTTCAAATGGATCCCGCTGAATTAAAAGTCGTTTATATTACAGCCGACGAGGCCCGCACGCTTAAGAGGTATAGGCCTCAATCCAGGGGCCGCACCAGCCCCATCTTGAAGCGGGCCACGCATGTCAAGGTCTTAGTTTCCGAGGAGGAAAAATAATTGGGACATAAAGTACACCCCTACGGTTTCAGGATCGGCGTCGTACGCGGCTGGAAGGCCAAATGGTACGATGAAAAACATTATATGGAAACCCTGCATGACGACCTCAAGTTGAGGAAGGCCGTCAAGGAAAGGCTGCGCGAGGGGGCGGTTGCCAGGGTGGAACTCGACCGTCAGGGGAACGATATATTAGTGACCATATTTACGGCCCGTCCCGGGATTGTGATAGGCAGGGGCGGACAGCGGGCCGAAGAATTGAGATCGGAACTGGAGAGGACCTGCGGCAAGAAGGTTAAACTATCCATCAAGGAAGTCGAGCAGCCTGAGATCGAGGCCGCGCTGGTTGCGCGCAATATTGCCGACTCGCTCGAAAGGCGTGTTGCTTTCAGGCGTGCCATGAAACAGGCAGCTTTTAAGACCCGGCAGGCCGGGGCAAAGGGCATTAAGATCAGTTGTGCCGGAAGGCTGGGCGGCGCTGAAATCGCCAGGCGGGAAACCATCCACGAAGGCCAGTTGCCGCTGCATACTTTGAGCGCGGATATCGACTACGGTTTCGCTGAAGCCGCAACCACTATGGGCAATATCGGTGTAAAAGTATGGATTTATAAAGGACGAATTATACCTGAAGTAAGGAGAGAAAGTGTTACAACCGAAACGAGTGAAGTATCGTAAGTGCCACCGTGGCCACTTGCGTGGTAAAGCACAATCGGGTAATACAATTGTCTTCGGCGACTTCGGAATGCAGGCCGGGGAGGCCCATTGGATTACATCCAGGCAGATCGAAGCGGCTCGCCGTGTTATAGTGCGCTACCTCCGCCGCGGCGGACAGGTATGGATCCGTATCTTTCCGGACAAATCGGTTACCAAGAAACCGGCTGAAACCCGTATGGGCAGCGGAAAAGGCGCTGTGGACCATTGGGTAGCTGTGGTAAAGCCCGGCCGTATGCTATTTGAGATAGGCGGCATAAAAGAGAATATGGCTAAAGAAGCTCTCACGTTAGCCGCACATAAATTACCGATAAAGACCAAGTTCCTAGCACGTGAGACCATTAAAGAAGAGGTAAAAGGTGAAACTCACTGAGATCAAGGCATTTGGAGATGCCGAACTGCATAAAAAATTGGAGGAAGCTCATCAAGAGCTGTTTAACCTGCGCTTCAAGCTGGCGACCAGGCAACTGGTGAACCATCGCCAGTTACCGGCTGTAAGGAAAAGGATCGCCAGGATAAACACTATCATACGCGAAAGAGAGCTTGGCAAGAAATAGAGATGGAAAAAAACCGTAAAACCAGGATTGGTAAGGTTACCAGTAACAAGATGAATAAGACGATTGTTGTGCAGACGGAAAGCCTGCACAGGCATCCCCTATATCACAAAGTTGTCAGGCAATCCACCCGCTTTAAGGCACATGATGAGAATAATGAGTGCAATATCGGCGACGTTGTGAAAATCGTTGAAACCCGGCCGCTGTCCAAAGATAAACGCTGGCGGATCGTGGAAATAATTTCAAAAGCAGATATAGTCGGCGCCTTAAAAGACAACGTAGAACAGGGAAAGCAGGAGAACTGAAGTGATTCAGACTTTAACCAGACTTAAGGTAGCGGATAACACGGGTGCGCGTCAGGTGATGTGCATAGGTGTGCCGGGCGGCACGCGAAGGCGCTATGCTACCGTGGGTGATGTGATCACCTGCAGCGTCAAACGCGCGATACCGGGCGGCGTAGTTAAGAAAGGCGATGTGGTGAAAGCGGTGGTAGTCAGGATTTCCAACCATCACCACAGGACGGACGGCTCTTACGTGCGTTTTGATGATAATGCGGCTGTCATCCTGGATGATAAGGGCAACCCCAAAGGTACCCGCATATTCGGACCGGTGGCGAGGGAGCTAAGAGACAAGAATTTTATGAAAATAATTTCGCTGGCACCAGAGGTGCTCTAAAAATGAAGATACAGAAGAATGATAATGTCCTTATCATAGCAGGCAAGGATAAGGGTAAAAAAGGCAAGGTGCGCAAGGCTTTGCCGACCAAGGAAAGCGTGATCGTGGAAGGTCTGAATTTAATCAAGCGGCATTCCAAGACCAAAGGCCAGACCAGGCAGGCAGGCATTATCGAGCTAGAGGGGCCCATCCACATTTCCAACGTCATGGTGATTTGCAACAAATGCAATAAGCCGGCTCGTATCGGCTCCAGGGTGCTGGACGATGGTAAAAAGGCTAGGTTCTGCCACAATTGCTCTGAAATTATTGATTAAATAGAGGTAACCCGTATAGATGGCAAGGCTACAAGACAGATATAAAAAAGAGATCGTGCCGCAGCTGATTAAAAAGTTCGGCTATAAGAACATTATGGAAGTTCCCAGGGTCAACAAGATTGTACTCAACCTTGGGATGGGCGAATCGCTATCCAATCCCAAAGCCATGGAAGCTGCTGACAAAGACCTTACCACCATTGCCGGACAGCATCCTGTCGTTACCAAGGCCAAGAAGTCAATAGCCGCTTTTAAATTGAGGGCGGGAGTTCCG
>CAWJIA010000016.1:0-283321 GCA_963842805.1 uncultured Chloroflexia bacterium
TTATCAACGCAAAACATGCAAACCTTAGGTTTAACTACGAATTTGCGTCCCCTTTCCCTTCTTACTTGACCGGTATTGCTTTCCATAGGTTTGTTAGTAGTCCTCCTTCATATTAAGGATTTAAAAGGGGATGTCATCGGGTTCAATATCCCCCTTCTTCTGCCGGAACTTCTTCGGGCGGTAATGGAGCTGCGCCCTGACGGTCGAGGAATATGACCCTGTCAGCCGTCACTTCGAGGCTGAGATGCTTTTGCCCATCCTTGCCGTCCCATGTACGGGTACGCAAGGTTCCCTCGACGTAGACCAGCTTACCCTTCGTCAAAAACTGGTTGACGGCCTCGGCCTGCTTCCTCCAGGCGCTGATCCGGAACCATTCAGTCTCCTTTTTTACCGAACCATCCGCCTGCGGTGTATTACGGTTAGTCGCCATCGTAAAGGTCGTCACGGGCACACCGCTGGGGGTGAACCTCATCTCGGGATCGCCGCCAACATTACCGATTAATAGAATCTTATTCAAACTCGCCATCAACCCCTCCCGTAACTTAACTCTTTTCGCGTATGAATAAATACCTTAAAACGTCATCCGTAAGCTTCAAACTGGCATGCAGCTCTTTCAGGGCTGTCTGCTTGATCTGAACTTTTTCAAATACGTAGTTCCCTTCTGACTGCTTCTTGATCGGGTACGCAAGCTTGCGCTTGCCCCAGGGAGTAGTCTCGGAAACCGTCCCACCAAGTTTGGCAATAAGATCGTTGACTTTTCCCATCAAGCGGGAAAAATCATCTTCAGTTAGTGTTGGGTTTAAAATAAAAACCAGCTCGTAACCGGGCACAATAAATCCTCCAGATTGCGAAATTCTAATGATTATATCACACGGCTAAACCTGCAACAACTAAGAAACCCCTCATCGCTATTGCATTTTCATTGGGGCTGTCCTATAGTTTTTAGGTTAGCGAGGCCACGATGGAAATAAGCATTATAGGTTTGCCCGGAAGCGGTAAAACGAGCATCTTCAATGCTCTCACCAAGTTCACGGCGGAGAATAAGCCGCACTCGGGCAGCGGCCTGACCACCAACCCTGCCGTAGCCAGGTCCCGGATGAAAGGCTGCAGAAGCTCAGCAATATCTTTCATCCCAAAAAGACCACTCCTGCCGAGATCAAATATGTGGATATCGGAGGACTATCCAAAGGATTCGGGAAAGAACAGGGCGTAAGCGGCCAGTTCCTCAACGTCCTCAGCACCGCTGACGCCATCCTGCAGGTTGTCAGGGCCTTCGAAGATGAAAATATCCCCCACGTCGAGGGTAAAGTCGATCCCCTGCGCGATATAGAGACCCTGGATATGGAGCTGATCTTCTCCGACCTGTTGATTATCGAAAAGCGCCTCAGCCGCCTGGAGTCCGCCCTCAAGATGGGCAAATCGGCTGAACGCGACTCAGCCATGAAAGAGCAGGAGCTGTTGCTGCGTATCAAGAAGTCGCTGGAGCAGAATGTGCCCATCAAGCTTCAGCAGCTCAATGCAGATGAGCTGCGTTCTCTCAGCAACTACCAGTTCCTGACCGCCAAACCCATGCTGATAGTCATAAATATAGGCGAAAAACAGCTTCCCGTTTATGAGAAGACGCTGGAGGAGCTTAAGAAGGCCTGCATGCGCCCGCAGGTTGACTTCATTTCGATGTGCGGCCAACTGGAGATGGAACTGGTGCAGCTCAGCCCGAATGAGGCTGAAGAATTCCGCAAGGATATCGGGCTGAAGGAGACAGCTTTCGACGCTGTCATAAAGCATTCCTATTCCCTGCTGGGCTTGATATCTTTCTTCACTGTGGGCGAAGACGAGGTAAAGGCCTGGACCATTCATCGCGACACGCCCGCCGTCAAAGCAGCCGGCAAGATCCACACGGATATTGAGAAGGGGTTCATCCGCGCCGAGGTCGTTAGCTATGATGACTTCATGAAAAGCGGCAACATGGCCGAGGCCCGCAAGCACGGCCTGTTGAGGCTGGAGGGCAAAACTTATACCGTGCAGGATGGCGATATCGTGCATTTCCTGTTCAACGTGTAGCACTCTTCATTTACAACTTTTGGAGGCCTCCATACAAGAATCCTCGATAATAAGGTTGGGATCATGGTTTTGCAGGCTTAAATGGCATCCTGACACTAATAATGTACTATAATTTATAACAACGGCTACTTATGTCTGATCTTAATATCCGGCGACGATTGGAAAGGGCTGAAGAGCGCCTGTCCCCATATGCAGCCCGCAGCGCCGACAGCCGTGGCAGGACGAAAGCGGAAGAGCCCTGCCCCATGAGGACATCCTTTCAGCGTGACCGCGACCGCATCATCTTTTCCAATGCTTTCCGCCGTCTCAAACATAAAACTCAGGTATTTATTGCCCCTCTTGGAGACCATTATGTCACCCGCCTTACCCATACCCTCGAGGTATCGCAAATTGCCAGGACGATTGCGCGTGCTCTGAACCTTAATGAAGACCTGGCAGAAGCTATAGCGCTGGGTCACGATCTCGGCCACACACCTTTTGGCCACATGGGCGAACAGGCGCTCAATGAGCTGCTTCCCGGAGGTTTCCACCACAATGAACAGAGCCTGCGGGTGGTGGACTATATCGAGAAAAAGGGCAGGGGCCTCAACCTGACCTATGAAGTGCGGGACGGTATCCTCAATCACTCCAAGGGCGACCTGGAGATAATGGAGGAGGGATGGAACAACCTGGTGACGGTCGAGGGCCAGGTGGTGAAGATAGCCGACCTGGTGGCCTACATCAATCACGACGTTGAGGATGCGATGCGGGCAGGCATTATAACTCCTGCGGACCTGCCGGCTTCCACTTCCAAAGTACTGGGAGATACCAACTCCAAACGCATTAACAGGCTGGTGACGGATATTGTCAGGTTTTCGGCTGCCAATATGAACCGGCAGACGCCGGTTATCACTATGAGTGACAAAATACGGCGTGCCGCCAACGAACTGCGTGATTTTTTATTTTTAAGGGTTTATAATACCAGCCTTGAAACCGAAGAAGTGCAAAGGGCACGCCGGATAATATTTTTCCTGTTTAACTATTTCATTGAAAACCCTGAAAATCTTCCGCCCGAGTATAATTTAAAGAATGACGACCCCGCGGTAAAGAGGGTTGCTGATTATATAGCCGGAATGACCGATCATTACGCTGTGCACAAAGCAGAGGAACTGGGAGCAACGCTCGTTGCATGAGCTAAGTCAGAAGGTTGAGACATGAATGTAGTCGACGAAGTTAAGCAGAAGCTGGACATCGTGGACGTTTTGACCTCATATGTGCAACTGCATCCGTCGGGGAAAAATTTCAAGGCCAATTGCCCCTTCCACTCCGAGAAAACAGCCTCCTTTTTCGTATTCCCCGAGAAGCAGAGCTGGCATTGCTTCGGCGCCTGCGGCACGGGCGGCGATATCTTTACTTTCGTCATGAAGAAGGAAGGGCTGGATTTCGGCCATGCCCTGCGCTTGCTGGCGGAAAAAGCCAATGTAACGCTTTCCTACAAGTCCGAGAAGACTAATAAGGAAGAGCAGAACAGGCTGGACCGCCTGTATAAAATCACCGAGGTGGCTGCCGAATATTTCCACTACCTGCTATTGCATTCCGGCGAGGCCGAAAAGGCCAGGATCTACACGCAAAAACGCGGCCTGTCAGCCAAGGTAATAGATGATTTCCAGCTTGGTTTCGCACCCAATAAATGGGACGAACTCGGCTCTCACCTGGCGAAATCGGGCTACCAGGATGAGGATATGCTGGCTGTGGGGCTGGTGGCGCCGCGGGACAGCGGTGGACACTATGACAGGTTCAGAAACCGCCTCATCTTTCCTCTGCGCGACGTCAAAAGCCGGGTTATAGGGTTCGGGGCCCGCGCGCTGGATGATTCCATGCCCAAGTATTTGAACTCACCCGAGACGCTGATTTTCAATAAAAGCAGCGTAGTATATGCCATCGACCGGGCGCAGGCGGCCATAAGACAGAAGGATGCTGCTGTGATAACCGAAGGCTATATGGACACCATCGCCGCACACCAGTTCGGCTATGAAAACACCGTTGCCTGCATGGGTACAGCCCTCACGGAAAAGCAGATAACCATTTTACGCAGGTTCTCCAAAAACATAATCGTAGCGCTGGATGCGGATAACGCCGGCCTGGAGGCCACCACCCGCAGCATAATTACCATCGACCAGCAGATACCCAGGGAGCACTGGATGCCCTGGCTTGAGCCGAAGACCTATGAAGAGCTGGTGAAATACGAGATACAGGTGGTAGAGATCAAGGGCGGTAAAGATCCCGACGAGATCATCAGGAAATCCCCAGAACAATGGGGCAAACTGCTCAAGGAATCACAGCCGATTATTGATTTTACATTGAAAAAGGAACTTGCTACCATAGACCAGAATAGTCCCGGAGACAAATCCGCTTTTGTCTCCAAGTTTCAGCCGATACTGGCCCCTATCGATGATCCCGTTCGGCGCGGACATTACATCCAGAAGGTTGCAGCAATGTTAAAAATGGACTATAAGAGCATAGATGAAGCCATTAACAACTTGCCAAATCGGGAGAAAAAAGGTAAAACATCTAGATTAGATAAAATGCTCCGAGTATACGATAAGGGGGTTGAATCGTCAGCCCAATTGAAGAATATTGTCTGGCCCTGTTATTACATTTTCCCGATCTGAGAACAGCCGGAATGAGAGTTTCAGCCGAATATTTTGAACATTCAGATATTAAGGATATATTATTTAAATGGAATGAAAACCCGGATTTGGATTCAATCACAGCGAGAGTCGATCAGACCATTCACGAGTATTTGGACCACGTATTGGCCTGTATAAAGCAATTCCCTCCATCTTTGGCCCAGAGCAAAAGGGAAAGAGAACACACGCTGAGTGCCGTAATCAACCGTCTCCAGGAAAGACATGTGAAAAGCCTGGAGAAAAATAAAGAATTGATCCTTGTTGAGGAAAAAGAAAAGTGCGATGCCGAAGGAGAGGTAGCCAAGCTCCAGGAACAGGGTATTGAAGAAAGCCAGCAATTGAAAGGAATATTTAGAAAGCGCCCCGGCGTAGTAAATCGAGATGAGAGATAATGCCTAAGACCACTAAACCGGTTATAAAGAAAAAGACACAACCAGCTAAAACTCCTGCAAAAGCAACATCTAAAGCAGAAAAAAAGGCAGCAGCCATGCTGGACATTGCAGCCAGGGATACTATCGACCTCGTACAGACCGATTTTGAAGTCCATCACGATCACTGGGATAAGCTTGAAGCTGAACCTGCGCCGCAGGAGGAGAAAGAGCTTCTTTTTACAGAGATAGAGGCAGCTCCCCAATTCTCTGAAGAAGAGTGGATGGAGAAGCCGGAGGCGGAAGAAGAGAAGCCGCTCCTGGAGCTTGAAGTCGAACTGACCGAGCATGAAGCGATTGACGACCCGGTCAGGATGTACTTGCATGAGATAGGCAAGTATCCACTTTTGAACGCCAAGCTGGAACGTGAACTGGCCAGCAAGATCGAGCCCTACAAATATATCGAGAATATCAAGTATTCATTTAAAAATCACCTTAACAGGTTCCCGTCTGTATCCGATTTCGTTATCCAGTTATTGGTCAACCTGGCCGAATGCGATGCCGTTATCGACAAGCTATCCGAAAGCCTTAATGTAGCTAAGAAACCCAGTTTCAAAGAAAGATTGCTTAACACCAAGCTGCACCAGTCGATTGACGAGTTTATTAATCCTGAAATGGTTGTGAAGATTGCACAGGAAATGGGCTTGGAACCTCCGGAAATCGAGAAGCGCATGGTTGACTACTCGATTTACGTGAGAATTCTGAATCCTGAAATCTTTTCCCTCCTGGAAGGCAACCTATCCTGGGAGAAAGTCAAGCTGTTAGTAAGCAAGAATGGGGATGCCAAGCTTATAAATAAAATAGAAGATAAAAGCCGTCCCTTTCAGCATAAATTCGAACATATAGACAGGGATGGTAAAGAGGCCAGCAAACAACTGACTGTATCCAACTTGAGATTGGTCGTGAGCGTTGCCAAGAAATATGTGGGACATGGCATGCCCCTTTTGGACCTGATTCAGGAAGGCAATATCGGCCTGGTCCGCGCAGTTGAAAAATTCGAATACCGCAAGGGCTATAAATTCAGCACATATGCTACCTGGTGGATAAGGCAAGCCATAACCCGGGCCATTGCCGATCAGGCCAGGACCATCCGCATACCCGTTCACATGGTGGAAACCATTAATAGGCTGCTTAAGGTCAATCGCAAGCTGTCGCAGGAGTTTGGACGGGAGCCCAGTTGCGAGGAGATCGGGCAGGGTATGGAAATATCCGCTGAAAAAGTCAGGGAAATAATGAAGTTATCACAGGTACCTATTTCACTCGAAATGCCCATCGGCGAAGAAGAGGATAGCCACCTCGGTGATTTTATCGAGGACAGATCAAACCTTCCACCGGCCGATGCGGCATCCCGTGAACTGTTGAAAGCGCAGCTTGATAAGGTACTCGGTGAATTGACGGAACGCGAGAGAAAGGTGCTGCTGTTGAGATTCGGCCTGGAGGATGGCAGGGCCCGGACGCTTGAAGAAGTCGGCAAAGAGTTTAACGTCACCCGCGAGAGGATCAGGCAGATTGAAGCCAAGGCCCTCCGTAAATTGCGCCATCCCAGCCGGAGCCGCAAGCTCAAAGACTACCTCGAATAACCGCAGACTTTAGTAAGGAAAGAACACTATGATTAATGATAACGCGGATAATAATGTAGCGGCCAGGACTTCTACAGGAGGGTCGATGAAAATCCTTAAGGGATTTTTAATAGTTATGGGCACCCTGGCTGTGCTCGCCATTATAGCTATAGTGATCGGCTATGTGCTGGCGTTGCTGGCTCCTGACATCCGATCCAATATGCGTAACGTTGTATTGTCCTCTGAATCAGTCGACAGCCTTAACCAAAAATTAAACGACTTAAAGACCAATTGTGTCACAGCCGGCTCTTCAAATACCAAAAGTAACATTAATCTGGTGCTGACCGAGGAAGAGGTCAATTCAGCTCTGGTAATGGCCCTTGCCGAAGGCACCCTACCCGCCAAAGAGGTGCTGGTAAATTTCAACGACGGCTACATGCTGATCTACAATGCCTGGAGTTTTCCGTTTCTGCCCATAAAGACCGTCATTATGGGCTCGATGGAAGTCCAGAATGGGCAACCCACATTCCTGATCAAGGACTTCTTCCTGGGGAAACTGCCTGTGCCTGACAGTGTTGACATGGGCGTTCAGCAACTGGCCAATATATTGATCCGCTTGAATGCACCTCTGCAAGAGCTCAAGATCGACCTCAAGGACATAACAATCAGCGATGGCCAGATCCAGATCACCGGTACAACGGGAGTGTCCAAATAAACCCTGGATCAGCGTGCAAATAAATTGGGCATGTTCCCAGGCAGCTTCCCCTTGGCTATCATTTTGCTCATCTTCTGAATGCCGCGATACTGGTTCAGCAACTGGTTCACATCGCTGGGCGTCGTCCCGCTGCCTCTGGCAATCCTGCGTTTCCTGCTGCCATTAATCAGGTCCGGGTTCCTTCTTTCCTCGGCAGTCATAGATAAAATTATGGCCTCTATTTTTTTTGTCTTATCCAAACTCTCCTTGTCCGAAATCCCCTTGGTCAATTTGGAAAACCCGGGTATCATTTCCATCAGTTGAGTGAAACTGCCCATTTTCTTTATTTGCCTCATCTGTTCCAGCATATCATCGAGATCGAATCCCGATTTGCGCAATTTCTGCTCGAGCTGTTGCATTTTCTGCTTGTCGAATGTCTTTTCCGCTTTTTCGATCAGCGTCATGACATCTCCCATCCCCAGGATGCGCGATGCCAGCCTATCCGGATAAAAGACCTCCAGGGAGTTGCTTTTTTCGCCGACGCCTATGAATTTTATAGGCACGCCTGATACAAATTTAATAGATAGTGCAGCGCCTCCCCTGGCATCGCCATCCATCTTTGTTAATATCAGACCGGTCAACCCGAGGCTGTTGTTAAATTCCCCAGCTATATTTACGGCGTCCTGGCCGGTCATGGCATCAGCTATAAGGAGAATTTCCGCCGGCTGTAAAGCCTTTTTCATCTCCACCAGTTCTTGCATCAATGTCTCGTCTATATGCAGCCGCCCCTGTGTATCCACGATCATCCAGGATGCTGCCATCTCTTCCGCTTTCTTCACGGCGTTGCGGCAAATCTCAACCGGGTTAACCTTAACATCTTGGGAAAATACCGGTATATCCAGCTGTCCGCCCAGAACCTTCAGCTGTTCAATAGCGGCAGGCCTGCGTGTATCCGCTGCAACCAGCAAAGCTTTTTGATTTGATTGTTTTAAATATAAAGCCAGCTTGGCTGCCGTGGTGGTCTTGCCCGCACCCTGCAAACCCACCAGCATGATAACCGAAGGCATTTTAGGGGAGCTTTTTAATTTTGCCGGCTCTGTGCCCAGCATATTGATGAGCTCAGCGTTGACTATCTTTATGATCTGCTGTACTGGAGAAAGGCTCCCCAGTACGGCTGCATCCAGCGCCTTTTCCCTGACTACCGCTAAAAAGTTCTTAACAACTTTAAAATTTACGTCGGCCTCCAGCAGGGCCAGCCTTATCTGTCGCAGGGCTTCATCTATCTCCTTTTCGCTTAGCCTGCCCTTGTTGCTCAGCCCGCTGAATACCTTACTTAACTTCTCTGCCAGGACTTCAAACATATATACCTCGACGATGATTGGGACTTTCAGTTATATGCTAAAATATGAACAATTCCCTTTCAATTTTATGTTTAACAGACAATCCATGTAACTTGAATTTTCTAAAATATAATAGCATGGTTTTTGAATAAAGACCCCAAATATTTCTAGCGTAGTAATCGCATGTGGAGTGGGCAGCGTTGATCCCGACCAAGCTTACAATGACAAATTTCATGTGCTACAGGGACAATGTAGCACCACTGGATTTCACAGGCCTGCATGTCGCCTGCCTGTGTGGCGATAATGGCAGCGGCAAATCCAGCATCTTCGATGCAATGACATGGGCGCTGTGGGGCAAAGCATCCAGGGGAGACAACGATGACCTTATCTATACAGGGCGGGATGAAATGGCCGTGGAACTGGAGTTTCAATCGGGCGAGGATCTTTACCGTGTTGTTCGTAAATACAAAAGGGCCCCTCATTCAAGGCCGGGGCAATCTATGCTCGACCTGCAACTGTTCCGTAAAGGAGCCTTCAAATCGATTTCAGAGCATACCATGCGAGATACTCAGGATAAAATTACCGGCCTGCTGCACCTCGAATATCAGACCTTCATTAACAGCGCCATGATTCTGCAGGGCAGGGCCAACGAGTTCAGCCGGAAAAGGCCAGGCGAAAGAAAAGAGATTCTGGCCAATATACTTGACCTCTCCTTCTACGACGCTCTTGGACAGCAGGCCAGGGTAAATTCCGAAACCAAAAAACTGGAGTCCTTCAACCTGGAGAGGGAAATACAGTCGATGGTTTCCAGACTGGAGGGTAAACCGCAGTTAGTAGTGGAAAGCGATGCCGAAACTGAAAAGCTGCGCAATATTGAGCAGGCCGTAAAACAGCTCGATGCCGATATAGCGGCGCTCCGCAAGAAGAAGGAGACGCTGGCTGTCCGGAAGGAGCAGGTACAACTAATCCAGCAGCAACTCACCAGCAGGAAGAAGGACCTGCTGGCCTGGCAGTCGCGTTCGGCAGAGTCTGTCAAACACATCGAACATTCTACCGGGGTTTTAGAGCGTGCCCGTGAGATCGAAGACGGCTATGCCAGATATAAGGAGAGCGCGGCCCTTGAGGAGAAGCTCAATGACCAGTTAAAAAAATCATCGGAGATGGTTAACCGCAGAATCAAGCTCAGTGAACTGATCACTTCGGCTCAAAACGCCTTTAACATCGAACGCGAGTCACTGTCAACCAGGGTCAGCGAACTCGAATCGAAATTTAATATGCTCCCGCAGCTCCGGCAAAGGCAGGAAGAACTTCAACAGCACAAAAAGGAGCTAAACAAAACCGAAGAGACCATCGAGGCCCGAAAGAAGACGATTAACGATCTTAAGGCGACCATAATCACGGTGTCGGCCCGTATTTCTCAGCTTGCGGATGCGGCTGCCGAAATCAAGCAAAAGGTCGAGCTGTTATCGCATGCCGGCGCTACCTGTCCGCTGTGCGAATCGGAGCTTGGACCTGAAGGCTGCCGGCGGATCGTTGATAAATTGAATGCGGAGACGCAGAAAGACCTGGCCGAACTGAAAGGGGACACCGATTCTGTTTCCTTAAAGAAGTCGGAGCTTACAACACTTGAAAAGCAGGTCAGCCAGAGCGAGGCTAAGTTTAAGTCCGAGCGTGACAGCGTCGGCCAGCAGCTGGCAGTGATAGATAAACAGATCGCAGAAATAGAGTTATTGGCCGAGGAGCTATCCGTAAAAAAAGATACTCTTATCACACTGGAAGATAACCTCAAGCATAAGAACTATGCGCCGGATGCGCAGCAATCGCTCCTCTCGGTTGAACGAGAGCTTCGGGAACTGGGATATGACCCCGCTGTTCATTCCGGTGTTAGCCAGCGCAAGAAATCGTTCCAGAATTTTGAACAGCTCTATAAAGAGCTATCTGAGGCCAGAATGCAGCTCACGTCACAACAAAAAATTAAGGCAGATTCCGAATCGGCGATTTCGCAACTGCAGAAAGAACTGGAGAGCCTGACAACCCGGAGCAATCAAATTGAAGCTGAGCTGTCGGCGTTACCGGAAACCGAGCATCGGTTGGAGTTGCTCGAGGCACAACACAATACCATGATTACAGGTGAGAGGACTATCAGAGATAACCTGGCCCAGTTGAAAGAAAAGCTGAGTCAACTGGATTTGCTGGCTGCGGAGAAAAACGAGAAGGGCAATTTACTGCAGCTTTATCGGGAGGAGGAGGGCCTGTACGCCGAGCTTGCCAGGGATTTCGGCAAGAAGGGCATCCAGGCGGTGATAATTGAGGAAGCGGTGCCCGAGATAGCAAATGAAGCCAATCTTCTTCTAGGCAAAATGACTGATAACAGGATGTCGCTTTCGCTGGAAACGCAGAGGGATACCAAGAAGGGGGCAACTGTCGAGACGCTGGATATAGAAATTTCCGATGAGTTGGGCACGCCACGAAGTTACGAGATGTACAGCGGCGGTGAGGCCTTCAGGATCGACCTGGCGCTGCGCATAGCGATTTCAAGGCTGCTGGTACGCAGGGCCGGGGCTTCGATGCCCATCTTGATAATAGACGAAGGGTTTGGGACACAGGACGATTCGGGCCTGGAAAAGTTAATAGAGGCCATAAATTCCATACAGGACGATTTTGAGAAATTGTTCGTCATCACGCATCTGGATGAACTCAAGGACAAGTTCCCGGTTCTCATCAATGTCTCCAAGACGCCTGAAGGTTCCTTGATCACGGTCAACCAGTGACTGCAAATTCAGTCTCGTTTGGCAGCGATGTTATATCCATTCGGTTCCTTGACAGCTATGTGCGCCGGCGCTATTCTAAATACATTTAAACGGGATGCATAGATATTCGGATCACCGGGCAGATCGAAAACAGGTATTTGTGCCTATTTTTATGAATATAGATCGGGGTATTTGATGGTTGACAGATACGAAATAAACTCGCTTGAAAAAGAAGAATCATGGCGCCTCTTCAGGTATATAGGAGAGCTGGTCGAGGGCTTTGATAAATTGTCCGGCATTGAGCCGGCGGTGACGATCTACGGGGCTGCCGTAGCCACGTCCGACCAGGCTGACTATCAGAATGCCAAACAGATAGCTTACTTGCTGGGCAAGCAGGGTTTCAATATAATCACAGGTGGTGGACCCGGAATGATGGAAGCCGCCAATTTGGGAGCAAGCGAGGCGGGGGTTAAATCAGTCGGGCTCAATATAGAGTTGCCCCAAGAGCAGAAGTGCAACCTTTATGCCAATCTCAATATAACTTTTAACCACTTTTTTGTTCGTAAGGTAATGCTGGTTAAATACGCCACGGCTTTTGTCATTATGCCCGGCGGACTGGGCACATTGGATGAGTTAACCGAGGTTCTAACGCTAATACAGACCAATAAAATCAAACCCTTCCCCGTTATCCTCTTTAATTCCAAATTCTGGCATGGTTTTCTCGATTGGCTTCAAAATTCGGTGCTAATTACAAACTATATTTCTGAATCCGACCTGCATCTCTTGCGCCTTTCGGACCAACCCTCCGATGTGCAGGATATCGTCAGCAGCTGGTACCTGAAACAGGCCATAGTAGGACGAAGGGCTATTGATTAACATAGGTTTCTACGGCGCTGACCGGACCGTAACCGGATCAAGGCACCTTATTAACATAAACGGATACAAATTGCTGTTGGACTGCGGCCTTTTTCAGGGCCGCCGTGCTGAGACATACGAACGCAACCTTCATTTTGCCTTCGATCCGAAATCAATCAATTCAGTAGTGATATCTCACGCACACATGGACCACCTGGGCGACCTGCCCAATCTGGTCAAACAGGGCTTTAGCGGCGATGTTAATTGCACATCCGCCACCCTTGACCTGGCCAACATCATGCTCACAGACTCAGCCAACATCCAGGAAGGCGACATCCAATTCGTAAACAAAGTCCGCCACCGGCATAACCAACCGCCGGTGGAGCCCCTTTATGATACGGCCGACATACCGCCCACGCTGAAATTATTCCGTGGCTGTTGCTATGACCACCCTTTCCGCGTCACTGGCGACGCACAGATTGTATTCCACGACGCCGGACATATCCTGGGATCGGCGATTACCATTATTAACGTTAATGACGGCGGCAGACAGTTTTCCATCTGCTTTACCGGCGATCTGGGCCGTAAAGACATGCCGATTATTATGGACCCTTATGTTGTGACCGATGCGGATATTCTGATCATTGAGAGTACATATGGCGACCGGCTGCACGCGGATATAAAGAATGTAGAGGACAGGCTGACAAATGTTATCAATGAGACGGTTTCCAAAGGCGGAAAGCTGATAGTACCTTCCTTTGCCCTCGAGAGGACACAAGAGTTGGTCTACTACCTGCACCAGTTAAAGCTGAACAAACGTATCCCGGATATTGCCATCTTCGTCGACAGCCCTCTGGCCATTGATGCCACCGATATATTCAGGGCACACCCGGAATGTTACGATTCTCAAACCGCCGAGTTCTTAAGAACAGTTGAAGACCCCTTCGGCTTTCGCGGGTTGAGGTATGTGTCTTCAGTCGAGGAATCGAAAAAACTCAACGATATCAAAACTCCCGTTATGATCATAGCAGGATCGGGAATGGCCGAAGCCGGGCGCGTTCTGCACCATTTAAAGAATAATATTGGCAATCCCAATAACACTGTGTTAATCGTTGGATGGCAGGCCGAAAACACTCTCGGACGCAAGATCGCCGAAAAGTGGCCGGAGGTATCGATATTCGGTGAGAAATATAAATTGCGCTGCCGCGTGGAAGTGTTTAATGAGTTCAGCGCTCACGCCGACCGCAACGACCTGATCAACTGGATAAGCGCCGGCAAGGATAGGTGGCAAAAGGTATTTGTGGTTCACGGCGAAGAATTGGCGGCGCTTTCGCTGGCTGACGCCTTTAAAGGGATTGGATTGAAAGACGTCGTTGTGCCGGAATTCGGACAGACCTTCGATATTTAGATATTCATTTTTAGTCGCCGAAAATATAACTTCCATGATTGAATTCATTCCGGGCAATTTTCAAGATTTGCGTGACCCCTGGGAACGCATTTATAAATCATCCGATGCCAGGCTTTTGTTTTCATCGCCCGGCTGGTCCGGGTTATGGTGGAAGCATTTCGGCGCAGGCAGTGAACTGTATATGGGAGCAGTTAGGGAAAACGGCTCTGTTATAGGGATAGCCCCCCTCAGGATGAAAGACGGGACGTTATATTTCATAGGCAGCAATAATGTCTGTGATTTCCTGGATTTCCCCATTGAAGTGGGCAAGGAAAATATCTTCTTCGATACCTTACTTGAATATTTGACCGTTTCAGAAATAAATTCGATGGACCTGACTCCGGTACTCCCTGATTCCAACGTAAAACGCTTCTTGACCGCCCGTCAGCAGAATCGAGGCCTATCCGTATCATGTTCACCTGAGGACGTTACCGTAGCCGTGGACCTCCCTGGGGATTTATCGTCCTACCTGTCGTTATTAAGCGGCAAACAACGGCATGAACTACTAAGGAAAGAACGAAGATTAAACGAGGAAGGAGAAATAGTCTACCGCACAGTAGAAGAAGGCACTAACGGTGAGATTGATACTTTCCTGCGCTTCTTCCGCGAGAGTAGAGAGGACAAAAATAAGTTCCTTACCGATGATATGGAGGTATTTTTCAGAGCTATAATAGATATGGCGGCGGCCGATAAAATGCTGCAGCTGGGGATACTGGAGCTTAACAAAGTTCAGGTGGCCGTTACACTGTGTTTTACCTATCAAAAGGATATGTACCTGTATAACAGCGGCTACAACCCAGATTACCGCCCGCTCAGCATCGGCCTGCTATCGAAATATTTCTGCATAAAGAGAAGCATAGAGAGCGGCAAACAACGATTTGATTTTCTTAAAGGAGCGGAAAAATATAAGTTTCATCTGGGCGGCAGTGAGACACAGCTTTTTCGATGTATAATTAACAAATAGTTTAATTGTTATCTGGAAGATTTATTGGAAGATAAATTAAAAATAGCAATACTCAGTTTGCATACCTGCCCTTTCGACAGGCCGGGAAGCCGCTATACAGGCGGCATGAATATCTACATACAAAACCTGGCTCAGGAGCTCGGCAGACGCGGACATTACGTCAATATATACACATGTTCCCATCCCGATGATGATTTTTGCAGTTTAGTCGACGGGAGCGATAACGTACAATTAGTTCATATCGAATCACCGGATTACAGCTTGATATCGGAAAAATCACTTGGCGATCATATTAGCGGACTGACCGATTCCATCGCCTCATATTGCCTTGAGCACAATAAGCATTATGATTTGATTCACAGCCACTACTGGCTGTCCGGCATTGTCGGGAGCAAATTGAAGCAGAGCTGGTGTGTACCTCACATTACCATGTTTCATACCCTTGGCGCTGTCAAAAATAACCTGGGACTTGGAACACTCGAGCCCGAATACAGGATTTTAAACGAACAGGTAATCATCCGGACCACGGACCTCATCATAGCCTCCACCCAAAGAGAAAAAAACGAGCTGATCAACAGATATAACGCCAACCCGGCAGCGATTGAAATTGTCCCCTGCGGCATCAATCCTGTGCTATTTCGCCCCGTAGACAAGCAACTGGCCAAACAAATATGTGGCCTTGCGCCTAAAAAAACAGCCCTGTTTGTTGGGCGGTTGGACCCTCTTAAAGCGCTGGGTAATTTGCTGGAAGCCATCTCCCACGTGAAATCGCGTGATGATTTCCAACTGGTTGTGGTAGGCGGCAATGATCACGGGGTCGACTTTAAGGCCATCATGGATGCCGCCTGCGATTTTGACGTTAGTCACAGCGTCAATTTTATCGGCTCCGTTCCCCATGAACGCATGTATTTATATTACAACGCAGCTGATTTCTGCGTTATACCTTCCTACTACGAAAGCTTTGGCCTTGTAGCCATGGAATCGCTGGCCTGCGGCACGCCCATAATAGCTACCGACGTGGGTGAAGTCCGTGATATCGCCGGGATATGTTCATCTTGCAAAATAATCACCGGAAATAAGCCGCTGGAACTGTCAAGGAATATCAATGCCATGCTGGATAATGTAGGCAACCGGAAAAACGGATATCACAAACTGGTAGAACTTTACGCTTGGAGCCACGTGGTAGCTAAAATACTTCAACAGTATAGGGCCGTTATCGACAAAAACACAGAGTATACGCAGCAGCTTTGTTCATACAAATCTTGATTCCAGAATCTACATTCGAGGTAACAGTGCAATGAAAGAGCAATACTACGCTATGATTATAGCCCCGCATCCGGATGACTCTGAATTCGCCATTGCCGGTACGGTGGCAAAATGGACCAAACAGGGTAAAAAGGTCGTTTACGTAATCTGTACCAACGGCAACAAAGGTACAGATGATCCCGAGATGACACCCGCAAAACTAGCTGAGATAAGGAGGCGGGAAGAGATGGAAGCTGGTAAAACACTGGGTGTACAGGAGTTTCTATTCCTGGAACATGACGACCAATCGCTGGAAGATACCCCTGAATTTCGCAAGGAGCTCGTCAAGGTTATCCGTACCTACCGGCCTGAAGTGATAGCCGCCCCCGACCCTTACCGCAAATACGTCTGGCACCGCGACCACAGGATCACAGGTCAGGTCGTCCTCGACGCCGTCTTCCCCTTTGCTCGCGACCGCCTGGCTTACCCTGACCTGCTGGAGGCCGGATTTCAGCCTCATAAGGTAAAAGAGTTGCTTTTCTGGGGTGTAGATAGACCAAATTTTTTCAGCGACGTGTCGGATACTTATGACCTCAAAATAGCTGCGCTGGCCTGTCACAAGAGCCAGGTAAGCAAGTTCCCGAAGGAATGGATCGAAGGATTCAAGTTTCTGCACGCACAAAGGGCCAAGGGCAAGGGATATGAGCTGGCTGAGTCCTTCTACAGGGTCGAACTGCCAGGATAAAGTGTCTACCTTACTCCGCAAAATAAGCGGAAAGGGCTGGAATTTATCCAGCCCTTTTGTCTATCTAACTCCCTGTGTTAACCCTTGCCGATCTTGAACATTTTGGTCCCACATGTTGGACACAGGCCCTGGCTTGCCGGTTTACCATTCTTCATAGTAATTGACTGGGGGTTCTTCATCTCCTTCTTGGCCCGGCATTTCATGCAATATGCTTGCATCTGCAACAACCCTCCTTAAAATAATTAATTTATGAAGCATAGGGTATTGCAAGTCCAACTGTCAATGAAAATCCTTCACCTTTTGATCTCATTTCACATATGACCAGTACCAAAGTCCTATGCGAGTATAAACTAAATACCCATTTGTATTTACTTATCAGGCAGACCACTTCTCAGCCAGGTCACCGATAAAAGGCAGCTTAAATTTGGCGCCCTGATAAGCCTTGATCATGAGAAGAATCCATAGCACCAACCCAAGTATCCCAAGAATTGCGTTCAGAGCCCATCCCAGAAAAGGAATTAGCATGAAAATATAATAGAGTATTGTCAGGCCGCCAAAAGTGATAATGGACTGCATAGCATGGAATTTTACAAATTTACTTTCTTTTTCGATCAGAAAGAAAATCAGGCCTGTGACCCATCCCAGTACATAGCTCAGCAACGCCGCCACATTTTCTTCCATACCCGTTGATGATTTCGCCATTTGCCAAACCTCCTCGTCTTTTATTATTGATAAGATATCCGCTGCTATATGTAAGTGTCAATTCGCTATTGAAAGCCGCATCACATCTTCCTAATAGCGCTTTGACAACTCCTAAGAACCGCTAAATCTTCCTTCGCTCCCTGAAAAAGAAAACGACCAGTCCGGCCAGGATTAGCATCCCCGCCAGTATCACAGCCACGGCCCACTGAGGAATGCCGTCTGAAAAAACGGACCTGTCATCACGCAAGGACTGCGGGGCCTGTACAGTATGGAAAGTGAATATTGCACCGGCATCGCTCAAAACAGGTTCCACGGCCCTCACCTGCCAGTAATAGCCTGTATCGTATTCCAGAGAATCCTTTACCGCATAGGCGGCTGTCGCTGTAAAATCGTCCACAACGATATCAAGAAGTTGAGCATCCTTCGCAAGGATAAACTGATATTTAGTTGTCTCCTGATAACCCGACCAGTTGAAAGATAGAGGCTTTACCGGGTATTCTGTGCTGCCGTTAGCAGGGGTGAAAGCCTGTACAGTATAGCTACTGTCTATGCCATTATAGACCGGCTCCACGGTAAAAGTTTTTGTTTCGGACCAGGGACTATCAATATACTGCCCGCTGGCAGCCTGTACACTCCTCACCCTCCAGTAGTATGTATGTCCCACTTCCAGGCTGCCGGGCGGCATCCAAAATGCAGGTGAAGGGGAATCGGATGTGTCCATGGCACCGGAGTCGTACACTTTTAAGGTAAACCCGGGGTCCCTGGCAATTTGTACCTGATATTGCCTGGATAGGCAGTAGTCCTTCCACGAAAAGTCCACCTGCGCGTTCCTGCCCGTGACCGGATCGATGCTGATAATATTTCCTCCTTCGGCCCCTACCGAATTGACGTATAAGGTAGCATATCGGCTTCTGGTCCCGATACTGTTCGAAGCAGTAATCTTATAAATTGTCGAAGTGGCCGGGGCCACGCTTGTTTGGCCCGCCGGAGATACATCACCGATGCCGTGATCGATACTAACCGAAAGTGCGTTGGTTGCCTGCCAGCTTAAGGTGGCAGAAGCCCCTGCGCTGATGACGGAAGGTGAAACTGTAAAATTGATGATTTCAGGTAAATTATCACTTTGCGAAGAAGCTGCAAAGGCCAGCGGACCGGACAGACCAGCCATGCCTGCTGCCACTGTGCATAGTAATGCTATTAATATTATGTCAAAAACTTTCATTTTACTTCTGCCGATTATCCCAGAGACCACTATACCTCTATACCTCGGTTTTGAAAATAGTTAACTCCGGTTATTATTACCCATCTTAACCAGGAAATCATGGTAGGCGGTGAGATGTAGCAATACCCTGGCCGCCCGTTTGCCTGACGTATAATCGTAATGATCGCCGGCCAGCTTTACCTGCTCCTCTGTAAAGGTGGTAGTAATTACCGGCTTTTTATAACTGAGGATCCACTGGTCCACCAGTGCCATGAGAAGCCCGACGATAAATGAATTGATAATCTCCACCCTGGTGCGCCCGCTGGCCCCTACCTGAGAAGTGGCGTTAGCAAGTTCAAGAATATCATCGACAACATTGTCTTTAAGCTTACCTGAATGCCTGGCCTCAACCATTACACCCGAGAGTGCTTCAATTTGGGCAACGTCCTGTATACCCATGAACAACGCTAGCATATTTATCAACTGCTTGACAGCAGACTGCATTTTATTAAAGTCCGGCGATTTTACATCCTCTATCATTGGGATTATGACCCTCATAGCCTCAACCCTTTGAGCCACCTGCTCAGGCCTCATATTCTCTTCCTGCTTTGAGCGCTGCTGCATCAGCAAGTTGCTGAAAAGTGTGAAACCACCGAATCCCATAAAAATAAGGGAATCGACAGTGTCCAGTTCCAGCAATCTAAGCGGCGCAGTCATGTAGGCGATAAAATTCCTGTCACCGGCAGGATCGACTGGATTCTGACGGCTCCACCTGGGCGGGAAGATTTTATCTAATTCCTCAATCGTTTTGTCGGGCAGCCTAACCACATTCAGTCCACCCTCTTCACAGGCCTCGGCGCATAACACCCCATAGCTTCCACCCGGTGTAATGATAGCTACATTGCGCCCCCTGGGCATGGGCTGCGTTAAGAAGCCTATGGCTATATCCAGCATCTCTTCTGTATCCTCTACGCGTATAGCGCCCATCTTTTTAAATGCAGCATCGTAGACAGCATCACTTCCTGCCATGGCGCCCGAATGCGACTTAATGGCCTTGGCGGCAGCTTCGGTTTTACCTGGCTTCAAAATAATTACCGGTTTGGTCGGGGTGATTTTTTTTACCACGTCCATGAATCTCGCGCCGTCATTCAGGCCTTCGATGTAGGCCATTATCACCTTCACTTCAGGATCGTTGCCGAAATACTCGATATAGTCCTCTATCTGCACATCAGCCGCACAACCGCAGCTCACATAGCGATGAAAGCCCAATCCCCGCTCATAACCCGCAACCACAACCGCAGCCCCCACGTTTCCACCCTGAGAAACGAAGGCCAGTTGCCCATCCCTCACCAGTAGCGGCATCATGAATGCGGCCAGCGACGATGATGCGCTCCAGTAGCCCATACAGTTGGGACCGATAAACCTTATGTTGCCCCTGCGGGCGATGCCCAGCACCTCATCCTGAAGCTTCTTGCCTTCCGGGCCGACTTCGGCAAAGCCCGCCGAAATAATGACGGCCGACCTGACGCCTTTTTGCACGCAGTCTTCCATGGCCGCTGCTACTCGTTCAGCGGGAATAGTAAATACAGCCAGGTCCACCGGCCCCGGTATATCCGTAACTTTTTTAAATGCCTTGAGCCCCTGTATCTGATCCTCATGGACGTTAACAGGATAGATCGGCCCCATATATGTTTGCATCAGGCTGGTAACGGTTGAAAAGCCCCATTTATTGGTGTTGTTGGTGGCCCCTATATGTGCAACAGATTTGGGATTAAAAAGCGGGTCCAGCTCTTTTAAAATATCAGTGTCCATGTTATTCACTGCAAAACGGGCCTTTATACAAATCCCGGACCAACAATAAAAAAATGCCTTGAGTCTCAAAGCACGATGATATATAATATCATCCCGACAGGTGCTGTACAAACTGTAAGAACTCAGCCACTATTCCCCATATGATTATCTTCTCAACGCAAATATTCTCAGGTTAAAGGAGTTCAACAATGATAAAAACACGCATGACCGAACTTTTCGGATGCAAGCACCCTATCATGCTGGCCGGCATGAACTGGGTTACCACACCCTCTCTGGTGGCAGCCGTATGCAACGCCGGCGGCCTGGGCATATTTGCCACCGCCAGATGCACACCCGAAGAAACCAGGAAATATATCCGCGAAATCAGGAGCCTCACGGACAAACCCTTCGGCATCAATCAACTTCTGATATTGGGGCAGGTGGCGCAGGATACCATCCAGGTAGCTATCGAAGAGAAAGTACCCGTTATCAACTACACGCTGGGGAAGCCCTGGTTCATCGACCAGGTACACGCCTACGGAGGCAAGGTGATCGGCACCACAGCCTTCGTAAAACACGCCATCAAGGCGGAACAACTGGGATGCGATGCTATCGTTGTTACGGGAGCTGAAGCGGCGGCTCACGGAGAAGAAGCTACCACGCTGGTCATGCTTCCTATAGTCGCAAGCAAGGTAAAGATACCCATTATATCTGCTGGTGGTTACGCCGACGGCAAGGGCCTGGCCGCAGCCCTGGCACTGGGCGCCAGCGCCGTTTCCATGGGAACACGCTTTGCCCTCACCAAAGAAAGCATTGTGCACGACACCTTCAAACAGCTCTGTCTAAAGGCTTCGGAGAACGATACCATAGTCAGCGATAAATTCGACGGAATGCGCGGCCGCGCCTTGAAAACACCTGTCACGGAGAAGATAGCCAAGGGCGGCTTCCCGGTGGTCGACGCCTTCAGAGGCGCTTATGATATTAAAACCATGCTAAACCTTAATTGGATGCAGTTTATGGGCATGGGCTTCAAAATGATGGCATCAGATGAAGACCATCCAATGTGGGTGCTGGCCCGCCAGGCCGCCGGCAACCTACGCCATACCAAGGCCCTCTACAACGGCGACACCAAAGAAGGCATTTTCTTCGCAGGGCAGATAATCGGCGCCTGCAGCGATGCCCCGACTGCCGCCGAACTAATCGATAGGGTTATTGCCGAGGCGGAAGAAGTCATTAAAAAATCAAATTCCATGCTGGTCTGATCTAATGAATAATGATAAAGGGGACTGCCGTCTTGGCTCTCCCCCTTTTTCATCTATATGCTAATTAAGCGGTGTGAAATCTTTTCTGTGCCCGGTTTAAAAGCTCTTCCGCCTGCCTGACCATACCCTCCACCAATTCCTTGCAGCTTACGACATCATGGATCAGGCCGATTGATTGACCTACCGGAAGCAATCCGGCCTGTATATCTCCCTCATCCCAGATAGCAGTCTGCCTCAGTCCCATGAGAAGAGGAGCAATTTCCTCAAGCTTGGCATGCCTGGACTCCAATTCCAGGATATTCTTGATCACTTCGTTTTTCATGGCACGGCCCTGCAGTTCAATGGTTTTACCATACAGGACTGTATCGAATTCCTGCCGCACCACCAGTTCGTCTTTAACCTTGGAGTTCATGCGGCATTCTTTGGTGGCCATAAACCGGGATGCCATCATAACGCCCTCAGCACCCAGCATGAGAGCCGCCGCCAGCCCCCTGCCATCGGCGATGCCCCCTGTGGTAATAACGGGTATTTTCACCGATTCAGACATGCGAGGTGTTAGCACCATGGTCGTAACATCGTCATTGAGAGGATGCCCCCCTTCCTCAACCCCGGCGGAGATCACGGCATCATAACCTGCATGCTCTGCATGTATGGCATGCCTTACGGAGCCGACTTTATGTATGAGCTTGGTCCCTGCATCATGTATACGCTTTACCACGTCCGGGCCGAAGAATTTGTCGACAGGCGCACCTGAGATCTCGAAAGCCGTCACTTTCTCTGCCAGGCAGGCATCCAGCCAGCCGTTATACATCTCTTTGGTTATACGGAAGGAAGGCAGAAGAGACAGGTTTACAGAAAAAGGCTTATCAGTCATCTCCCGGGTTTTCCTGATCGCCTGGCGCAGTTCCTCACCCGAATTGTAGTTGGCAGCCGTAATGTTGCCCAGTGCACCCGCATTGCAGACCGCTGCACATAGGTCAGGCTTGCACAACCACATCATACCCCCGCACATAATTGGATATTTGATACCAAGCAGCTCGGTCATCCTGGTTTTCATGACAACCTCCTTGGAAAACAATTTATAACAATTTGTGATATTATAACAGGGTTAGCATACAAAAACAATCAAAAAGGTTCATGCAAGATCCTTGGTATTATATTACTTTCCATTGACAACGTATTTGGTTTTTGAGAACATTACGCTTCGATAAACCGCAACAAATAAGGGAGGTTCCTGAACATGAAGACAAGAATTACCGAGCTTCTTGGAATAAAGCATCCCATAGTACTATCCGGCATGGCATTTGTCAGCCTGCCCGAACTGGTGGCAGCCGTCAGCAACGCCGGCGGTCTGGGAATTTTCAACAGCGTTGCCAACACTCCGGACCAGTTGAAAGGGATTATACAGCAGATCAAGTCACTGACCGATAAGCCATTTGCCATCAATGCCACTCTCATATTCCCTAACGGCAAGGAAAACGCCGAGGTTGCCATTGCTGAAAAGGCGCCCATCATCAATTTCGCCCTGGGCAAAGGTGATTGGATCATTAAAGGGGCTCATGCCTACGGAGGCAAGGTTATATCTACCGTAGCTACCGAACGCCATGCCATCAGGGCGTCGGAACAGGGAGCGGACGCCTTGATCGTCACCGGACATGAAGCCGCTGCGCACGGCAGCGATGTGGGCGGATTGGTGCTGCTTCCGCAGATCGCCAGCAAAGTGAAGACACCAATAATTTCGGCGGGTGGCTATTGCGACGGTCGCGGACTGGCAGCAGCTCTGGCCCTTGGCGCGGATGCTATTGCTATGGGCACACGATTCTTGTTAACTCAAGAATGCATCGTCCATCCACATATCAAACAGGTAGCCCTGAAAACCACTATGGAAGAGACCATTTATTCGGCGGGCATCGACGGACTGCCCGGCCGATGGTACAGCAACAAACGGGCTTTAGAAATGGCTAAAGGCAAGACATCCTATGTAGAGGCCATGAAAGCCGGATGGTCGCTACGTAAACAGGTTGACATGCCCATTTGGAAATTGCTTTTCGGCAGCCTGCAGAAGAGGGGTGTCACAGAGATGGCACAGCAGGCTATCGGCATCGACGCGCTGGGCAAAGTGCTGAATGACGGAGATCTCGATAATGGGGTTGTGCCGTTCGGACAGGTGGTCGGTCGCATCGAAAGTTTGGCTACTTGCAAAGAGGTCATCGAAAGCATCGTTGCCGAAGCCGAGGCAGTCATCAAGTCACTGCAGACCAAATTGTAATTGAATAGAATCTGCCAGCCCTGACAGGACAAAGATCCCCCGACAAACGGGCGTCGGACCATTCCTCGATCGTATTGATCGAATATGCTAATATTGTATTGAACTGTAATACTTTAAACCTACAGTATTAATAATAACAAGGAGATCAGAATGGTGACGGGGTTGGATGGTAAGAGCATCGAGAAGTATTCAGTTACAGTTGCGCTCAAAGACGGTTCCAGCTTGATCCTTCGTCCTATTCAGTTGTCCGACGAGGAGAAACTGCTGGCGCTCTTCAACCGTTTAAGCAAGCAGACCATGTACCTGCGCTTCCATCATGTCCTTAATCACATTGCACGTGAGGAAGTCCGCCGGTTCTGTGCGGTAGACTATTTCAATACCTTTGCTCTGGTCGGCACTTTGGGCGAAGATGAAGACGAGAAGATCATCGCAGTAGGACACTATGCCCGGCAACCCGGCGCCGAACGGGCGCAAATCGCCTTCGAAGTTGAAGATAAGTATCAGGGGCTGGGAATCGGTACGCATCTGTTGGACCAGCTTGCCAACGTGGCCAGGGATAAAGTCATCACCACTTTCGAGGCAGAGGTGCTGGCCGAGAACAAGGACATGATGAATATTCTCATCAATAGCGGCTTCAAGATGCACCGCATGTACCAGGGATCAACCTATGTAGGCATTCTTGATCTGGCCCCCAATGAAATAGTTGAGCAGAAATCCTTCGAACGAGAACGAGTGTCCTCGGTAGCATCACTGCGCGCCTTCCTGAATCCCAAATCGGTAGCGGTTATCGGCGCTTCCCGGCGGCGCAATACTATCGGCAATTTTGTATTCCGTAATCTCATCCAGCAGGATTTCAAGGGTGTGGTTTATCCGGTCAACCCCTTCGCCGAAGTCATCGCAGCTGTAAAAGCTTACCCTTCCATCCTGGCCATACCGGGAGATGTCGACCTGGCCATCATCTCGGTACCGCAGGAACATGTTCATCAGGTTGCCGAAGAATGTGCCCGCAAGGGTGTCAAGGGTATGATTGTTATGAGCTCCGGATTTTCTGATGCCGGACCTGAAGGCGCAGAAAGCGAGCACAAGCTGTTGAAGACAGTCCGCAGCTACGGTATACGCATGCTGGGACCCAACTGCATGGGCATTATCAATACCAACCCTGAGATCAACCTTAACGCAACCTTTTCCAGTGTTTTCCCTCCTCACGGGACCATCGCTTTCGCCTCGGAGAGCGGTGTGCTGGGCTCTGCTATCCTTATGTATGCTACCAGCCTGAACATAGGCCTCTCTACATTTGTCAGCATCGGCAACAGGTCCGACATTTCCAGCAACGAGCTGCTGCAATATTGGGAAGGTGATCCTGATACCAGTGTTGTACTGCTTTATCTGGAATCTTTCGGCAATCCCAGGAAGTTCACCAGGGTTGCCCGCAGTATCACCTCCAATAAGCCTGTGGTGGCAGTAACAGGCGACCGCATCGCCCACCAGATCAGGTCCATCACGTCGCAAACCGGAGCCATGGCATCCGACCAGGCTGCCACCGATGCCTTATTCAAACAGGCTGGCATATTACGCGTCAACACGCTGGCAGACCTTTTCGACACGGGCAGCCTGCTTGCCAGCCAACCTCTGCCTGCCGGCAATCGCGTAGCAATCATCTCCAATGCCGGCGGACCCGCCATGTTAACCGCCGATGCCTGTAAGATAAAAGGGTTGGATATCACAACACTATCTGAAAATACCATGGCTCGGTTGACCACCATCCTATCCCCCAAGGCCATTATCTCGAATCCCATAGATACAACACCCGAATATACCATCGACCAGTACCGGGAGTCGCTCCGGCTTCTTCTCGAAGACGATAATGTGGATATAGTAATTGCCATTTTTATACCACCCATACTGGAGCTTTCCGATGAATTTGCCTCGGTTATCCGTGAAATTGCCCCTCTCTACCGTCATTTTGGCAAGCCGCTGATAACCTCCTTCCTCGGCCTGAGCGGTGAAAGGCTGGAGCTGGGCTCCAAGGAGAAAGGTTACACCCCTTCGTTTGCTTTCCCCGAGGCAATGGCCGGTGCACTATCACGCGCATTTGAATTCAGTCAACGGTTGAAGAAACCGGTCGGTAAAATTCCGGAATTCCCCGATATCGACAAGGAGCGCGCTGAATATCTGATTAAGACCGCTCTTGAGAAATCGGATAATAACCAGGTTTGGCTGAATGCTGAACAAATAACCGGCCTGCTCGAATGCTATGGGATAAAAATGGTCACGCTGAAACTGGCTACGACAGTGGCAGAAGCTGTGGAAGCAGCCGAAGAAATAGGCTGCCCGGTGGCCGTTAAAATTCTGTCTTCAGCCGTCTCGCAAAAGATGGAGTTGGAAGGCGTTATACTCGATTGCAGGGCCAGGAACGAGGTGGAAGACGCTTTCAACCGTATCAGTGATAACATGCATAGTATAGGCAAGAAGGACCAGATGGACGGTGTCATCGTCCAGAAAATGGTGCAGGGAGGCATAGAAGTTATCGTCGGTGTCACACAGCACCCCGCCTTCGGCCCTCTGATCATGTTCGGCCTGGGAGGCATATATACGGAGCTGCTCAAAGACGTAACCTTCAATATCAATCCGCTCACCGATATCGATGCACATGAGATGCTAAGGGGGGTTAAAGCCTACCAGATGCTGGAAGGCTGGAAAGGCTCAAAGCGCGCCGATATTGAATCTATCGAGGAATTGCTTCTGCGTGTTTCCACTATGGTCGTCAACCATCCCCAAATAGTGGAGATGGATCTCAATCCGGTTAAGGTATTGGCGGAAGGCGACGGTTACCAGGTTATCGACAGCCGTATCCTGGTGGATGCCTATACTGAATAGTATCAGGCGGTCGGGCCGTATAGTATATTTCATTGCGCTTGTCCCATATGCCTGCCATCTTCTATAGCATATATACGTATACGCCTTATTCCTTCGTTTCCTTTATTGCGTAGGGTCATATTACGGCTTAAACCTACGCCGAAGATACGTATATAGCTGTCACCCTTCTCCACCAGCATATCCCGCATATATTTAAATAACTCCATATGGCCGCCCTGGCAGGAGAACATGCCCCCGCTTGCACGTCTTCCAGCAGGCTGCTTCCACCACCTCGTCAACGCATCCACTATGTTGCTGTAATCATTGACAATCCGAATTAATTATTAATGGTAGAGATTTTTAAGCTTGCGTTGACAAATATATTGGTAATTGACATACTGAAACCATTCGCAAGCGTAAACCACCAATTCTGCGGAATAACAAATTTATTTAATGGGGAGGTAGAATAAATTGATTTATTAATATCTCAGTTTCCGCAGTAAACATTTAAGATCCAGCCATAGTGAATGGCTAATGCCAAATATTGATGGGAGGTAGCATGTTAACGGCAAACGGTAAAACACATGCCCATAAGTTTAGGTTTTTTCTATACGCTGCAACTGCCTGCATAATTGTACTCGCAGGAACCATAGCATTGGTTCCCACAAAAGCTCGAGCGGCCTGCGATTGCAAGTTTATATTCCCGACAATCACTAATCCAAAGTGTGGTGGAACATTTACTTTGGCCGAATTGCAATCGTGGTATTTGCAAGTCACGAATAATAATGATTGGCCAGGTTGTTCAACATGTATAGGTGGGCCAGTATATTCCTTAAGAGCCTCCGGCTTGCCAGCAGGTCTGGTATGTAGTACCCCTGGCATGAACATTTCGGGAGCGCCTCTACAGGGAACTGCTGGTACTTACTCAGTCTTGCTCGAAGTGATGACAAAAGACCAAAACGGCAACTATTGTTGTATTGATTATGCACGATGTAAAATCACACTCATAGTTCTCCCGGTTGCCCCCGGAGGCACTAACCAACAGCAACAGCAACAGCAACAGCAGACAGTTATTATTACTCCCCCTGCCGCCCCCTCCAACCCACCTGCCTACACCCCAGCCAACTACAAATATACTATTAACATGATGGGGCTGACTGAAGGTGCTACAGCATCGGTTGCTGTGGACGGGGTCGCTTACGCCGATATGACCGGCGGCGAAACCAGGACACTCGATGGAGTAACAGGTAACAGCTACACCGTCACTGTACCTTCCAATGTCCAGGGCAAACAAGGGGTCCAATATGTAATAACAGGCTCAACCGCAAAAACAGCGAATGCCAACAACCCCAGCGTTTCTTTCACCTACGATGTCCAATACCGCGTTGATTTCAAAACCTTTCCGGGTGGTGTTGTGATTTTGCCAGGTTCGGCTTGGGTTTCCGGGGGAACACAGGTTAGCTCAAGCGCTCCAGCAACAGTCAAGGGGAATGACAACACTGAGCTCATTTTTGATCACTGGACCGGGCCCGGGGGCGAAAGCAGGTATGCCAGCCTCTCGTTCACTGCCAATGCACCGGCCGTCTACACTGCCTACTACAATAGCAAGGCGATAGCCCAGCCCTGCAGTCTGGATTTATTCTGGATTATTATTCTTGCGCTGGCTATCGTTATCGCGGCGGTAATTCTGGCGTGGCGTCGTGGGAAAACCGGTCCTACACAGGTAATCACCGTGAGCACTGCACCGGAGCCTGCCAGCGCAGAAGAAAAACCTGCTCCATCTGAACCAAAAACTAAGGTAACATCAAGCTTCTGCCACGTGTGCGGTGACGCTCTAGGGCCGGATGAGAAATACTGTGATAAGTGCGGCACCAAGCGCAAAAATGAATAAAGGCCACTATACTAATCCAAAGTGTGCGATCCTATAGCCAGGCGAGAGAAGTTCTGCGATCAGCACGGCTATATATTGACATAAGGTGTCTATATAGCTGCGCTATTGCTGAAAAAGAGAAAAGGCAGATGAGAATACCATCTGCGGGAGAGGACCAAATATCCATGATCCGAGAAACTGGCTATGAAAAGACTCTCAGTTCATATATTGTTCAATTAGGAAGGTAGCGGAGAAATGACAGATAAACCTGATAAAAAGACACCAAAGTCCAACAAAGCGTCCGAATCAAGGTTCTGCCCCAACTGCGGCAGCCCGCGTAAACCTGACTCCATATTTTGTTACGAGTGCGGATTTAAGCTGGAGGCCGTTACGGCAGAGGATAAAGCTGAGGCAGAGCCGATGATTGCCCCCGCGGAAATAGTGAGCCCGGCAGAGCAGACTGCTCAAGTACCGGCTGAAGCCGCTGCGCCGCCTGAAACTCCGCCTGCAAAGGCAGGGGGAACAGTTGACGTCCCGGTCGCCGTGGAGCAGCCTCCTCCTGTAGCTTCACCCCCTCCAAATGTGCCCTGGTACAGGAAGCCGTTATGGATCGGCTGCGGTATTGCCGGCGGCATAGCCGTGCTGGTACTCCTTATCCTTCTCGTGTCCATGGGCACATGCCTGTGCCTGCTCCCCAATACATCCTCATCGTCAACATCAACATCACCAACTCCTGCCACTTCAGGCCCTGAAGTTGAATATTTTACCGCCAGCTGCCCGGAGCAGAAATCCACCGGTGATACCTGTGGCCTGAGCTGGAGCGTCAGGGGTCCTGCCGACACGAAGGTCAACATCAGCCCTGACATAGGAGATGTCGAGTTGAGCGGAATGGTCAAAGTGCCCCGCGGAGGGACCTACATAATAAAAGCCACCAGCGAAAAAGGAATTTCCATCCGGTCAGTTACAGTTCGCTAAGATACGGGCAAATAACGACCAACCTGAGGAGGTAGAGCATGGGTAAACCCAAGATAAACCAGATACTTACCGGAGTGATTATCTCATGGGCGGGGATATTATTCTTCTGCCTTTTCCTTTCACTTTCTCTGATCCCCAGGCAGTTTGTCTCACACCTCTTCGGCGGCACAGGGTCCAATACTAACTTCCTCATCGGTAATACATGGGCCTGCATATTAATAACGCTGGGCCTGATCGCCACCATCGACGCAATTCTATTGCGGACGCGGCAGGCCGTTGAGATAGACGAATCAAAGATGGAATACAAGGAGAACAGCCTGTGGACGGGCATCGCTACGTTATTTCAATATGGAGACATAATCCACTCGGCAATTGGATTCCTCATGGTTGCCGGCCTTACCTGTCTCTTCGGCTACATTATCTATGACCAGTTCAGGTACAACCCGCTGACTGTTTCCAACGAGTTCTACCTCATACTCGGTACCATTACGCTCTACGTGCTTATCAGGATTCCACTGGCTTCCCTAATTAAAAAGAAAAAGGTAGCAGGGGCACTCGGCACCGGACAACCCACCTATATGCTGACGGACAGGGGGCTGACCATAAATCTGAAAATGATGAACCTTAAAGACCCGTCCAAAAACATGGTCACGCTGGGCTTCGACGAAATCGATGAGATACGGACATTTACCTTCCTGGAAGCGGGAGCTTTCCTAAAGTATAAAGTTGGGCCAAATTTAGAGCTCACCATCAGGCAGATCAAAGACCTCCAGGATTATGTTAGGGGCAAAATACCGCGCCCTACCGTTTATACCTTTGGCGCCGGGCAGAGTTTTGGAACAAACATATTTATCCAGGGGCCTGATCTATTCTATTTCCTCACGTTTAATACACAGGATGCCAGTGACCTCATCAATGCCTTCAATAAGTTCAAGGCTTCCGGTGGGCATACACAGCCCGTGATAGAAAAGAAAACTCCACCCGCTGTGATACCCGCTCCGGCCATAGCAGCGGCGACGGTAAAATCCAGGTTCTGTCCCAACTGCGGCGATCCCATTAAAGAGTATGAGAAGTTCTGCGATAAGTGCGGGAGGAAACTAGCGGGTCCCGGTTAATGCCATACGGGTAACCCAACAATGGTCTGCGCATAGTTCATTATTGCAGGAGGAGAATAGGTATGAAGCCGGCATTAGTAATATTAGCCCTGATTCTTTTACTTTCCGTGACAGCTGATTGCTGTCCAAAAGAGCCTTATATTTCTTTCTTTACCACTTCTCCCCAATGCGGGCAACAGGGTGATATCACGCTTTCCTGGCGTTATTGCGGGGATAATTACACCATTTATAAGGAATGGATTTCGAATAGCCTTGCATTTAAGGTTCATGAAGGTGATGCCTGCAACACAAATCCATGTACGCAATTCTGGAGCATTTCACAGCCACAACCGCAGACTGCTAAATATACATTATCGGTAGCTAAAGGTTCTTTCCCCACGGAGAATAAGACCCTAACTGTCTGGGTTGGTTGCCCCGAACAGGTAGTATTGTCGGCAAACCCCAAAATATTTTATAATCCAGCTTCGCTTCCCGTAACCGCTACATTACACTACTTTGTAAATAATGCGGAGAACTGGACTATTGAGCCCGGCGGTTTTAAAGGCTATATAAATGACTGGTACGCCGATGGAGATATCCCAGTTCAAATCTCAAATGATACAACCTATACACTCAGGGCATGCAATGCCTGTTGTTGCACTGAAAATAATACAACAATCCGCATAATAACGCCGGTAGTAACGTGCACTACGCCATGTGAGTGCATGTCGAAAGCTGAGGCAAAGTTACACAGATATACGTATCAATGCAGTGATACACCCTGCGAGAAGCAACTGGCTGAACCGTACGGGTCGTCGCTCAAGATGGCGCAAGAAACCTCGGTGGCAATAGAGGCATTCCCCTCCTATACCTACAAATACTGCTTCAGGCAGTGCCCCCCGGGATGTGAATGTCCTACGCCAGACACCGCACTGGAACGCGGTTTCACAAATAAAGACCGCTGTACTGCCGATCCATGCGGATGTCTGGTAAGCAAATCGGGGGCCGGTAATGATGGAACAAAGGATGACCCATGTTTATATACGTATTGTTACCCGGAGGTACCTCCTCCTCCAGCCCCGAAGCCACCCGTCATCACTTTCACTGCCAGTCGCAACATCGTCACTGCCATGGACAGGGTGACCTTCTACTGGAACGTGGTCGGCGACAACGTGACCACCTGGTTTGTCAGTAATGGCTCGCAGGAGGCCGTCCCCACTGCGGGCAGCAGGGAAGTCATTATCCCCAAGTCCACCTGCTACTACATCATGGCCGAGAATAAGGCGGGCCGCACCTCGGAGTCGCAGTGCATCACCGTCCTGTCTCCAGGCATGACACCGCCACCGCCCATCTTTGAACCACCCTGTCCGCCGACGCCACCGGTAACTCCTCCGGTCACACCTCCGTCGCCAGCGTGGACAACAGACAACGCGTCACGTTCATTTTAAGGAAGGTTAATGAATGTGGAGAATAGCTTTGCTGGCGATCATAATTCCCCTGATATTCTGGGGCTGCGTGGATAAAAGCTTCCCCGTGACGGAAACATATACCGAGACTGAGGTCGCTGGCTAAAATCTTTACATCTGGCTGCGTCCATCAGCCCAACGTATGAAATGAAATATTGGCGGAAGGCGACGGTTACCAGGTTATCGACAGCCATATCCTGATGAATGCCTATACTGAATAATGTCAATATGTAGACACGTTCAGCTCTTCCATTTTGCCGGTAACCATAAAGACAACCCGTTCGCAAATATTGGTTACCCTATCACCGGTTCTTTCCAGGTTATGGGCCACCCACATCAACCTGGTGGCGCGTGTTATGCTACGCGGATCCTCCATCATAAAGGTAAGCAGCTCACGAAATACCTGGTCATAGAGATTATCTATTTCGTCGTCTTCGCCAACGATTTTCCTGGCAACTTCGGCATCATGGCCGATGAAAGCGTCCAAGCTTCTGTGAAGCATACTGATGGTCTTTTCATTCATGCGCGGCAGGTCTATTAACGGCTTCAAAGGAGGCTCATTTCCTATCATTATGGCTATCTTGGCATTGCCGGCTGCGTGATCCGCCATGCGTTCGAGATCAGTGACAATGGAGAGCGTGGCCAGCAATATCCTCAGATCGCTGGCCATGGGCGCCTGGGTAGCGATTAAGTCGAGAGCTCTTTCTTCTATTTCAAAACGTTTCTTATCTACATTTGTATCATCTGCCACCACTTTGCCTGCCAACTCAAGATCACGGGTCTTTAAGGCCTGCATGGACCGGTCCAGCGCTTTTTCCACCATGCTGCCCATAACCAGGACTTCATCCTGTATCTCACGTAAATTCCTCTGGTAAGTCTCCCTGGGCATATCAACCTCCTTAGCCGAAGCGTCCTGTTATATAGTCCTCCGTCCTCTTATCGCGCGGTATGCTGAATAATTCTTTAGTAGGCGCAAATTCTATCAACTCGCCCAGCAAAAGGAAACCCGTATAGTCCGAAACGCGGGCTGCCTGCTGCATATTGTGGGTTACTATAACAACCGTATAGTCCTTTTTAATCTCCAGCATCAGTTCCTCGATTTTCAGTGTGGAAATAGGATCAAGGGCCGAGCAGGGTTCATCAAGCAATAATATTTCCGGTTCGATTGCGATAGCGCGTGCAATGCATAGACGTTGCTGCTGGCCGCCCGACAGGGAAGCTCCAGACCGGTTAAGTTTGTCCTTCACTTCCTCCCACAGGGCAGCCTTTTTCAGGCTGTGTTCAACCAAATCATGCAGCTCGCCTTTTCTATACCAGAGACGCGTCAGGTTTATACCCGAAGCCACGTTGTCGAAAATCGACATGGTCGGGAAAGCAGTGGGTTTCTGGAAGACCATACCTATGCGACGACGCACGCTGACCGGGTCCACATCTTTCCCATATATATCTCTGCCGTCCAATAAAACCTGTCCTGAGACCCTTCCCCCATCACTCACCTCATGCATCCTGTTTATGCAGCGAATCAGCGTAGACTTGCCGCAGCCGGACGGACCGATAAGTGCAGTGATGGCCTGCGCTTTAATTTTCATATTTATATCATTTACGGCTTTCATCTTGCCGTACCAGGCGCTCAGCCTCACCACCTCCAGCATGTACCTGGTCATGTTCCCAGCGTCTGTCAGCTTTTCCGGTATGGCCTGGCTGGTAGTATTGTTCGTCAATTCGTAGAGCATAGAGTTTTACAATTCCTCTTGTTCATTCCTGATCCTTACATAGATTTACGCCTACTGACCGAGCGTACCACGATGTTTATGCCCAGTACCAGTATCATAAGCAAAAACGCCGCCGCCCAAGCTTGCTGCTGCCAGTCCGGATAAGGCGACAACGCATAGCGGTATATCTGTAAAGGCAAGGCTCCGATCGGCTGGTTCAGCCCCTGTACTCCGAAGGCGCTTCCCAGCGCAGTGAAAATCAGCGGCGCGGTTTCACCGGCAATACGTGCGACCGCCAGCATTATCCCGGTGATTATCCCGGTAAGAGCGCCCGGCACCACTACTCCCAGAACCGCCCTCCAGCGATTGATTCCCAGCGCTAGTGCAGCTTCCCGCATCGAATTCGGCACTAAGCGCATCGCTTCCTCAGCCGTACGTGCAACTACAGGGATCATAATAATCGCCAATGCCACACCCGCCGACAGTGCCGAGTAGGTGTGCATGGGACGCACCAGTATGGCATAGGCAAACACTCCTACCACAATCGAAGGTACACCTGCCAGGATATCGGCTATGAACCGGACTATGGATGCAACGGCCGGGGAGCCGAACTCGGCTAAATATACACCGGCCATCAGGCCGACCGGCAGCGCAATTATGGAAGCCAGGCCCACCAGGATAAAAGTACCGAAGATCTCATCCCGCATTCCGCCGCCAACCTCACCCACCGGTTTGGATACATTGGTCAGGAAATCCACGTTAAAGTAGTTAACACCATTGACAATAGTATATCCGACTATCAGGGCGAGGATCAGGATGCACAGCCCGGCTGCGCAACCGCACAGTATCAGCATGATGCGGTTGGTCCATTTACGCCTCATTCCGCCGCTTCCAGACATGGATTTACTCTCCCGTACCCTTGACTGAAATCATCCGCCATACCATCAGTCTGGCTATAATGTTGACCAGCAGTGTAATACCAAAAAGCACCAAAGCCAGCTCCACCAGGCTGCCGATATAAATATCGCCGGAAGCCTCGCTGAACTCGCTGGCAATCTTGCTGGCTATGGTCACACCCGGGGAAAATAATGAAGGCGTCACCGCATATGAGTTGCCGATTACCATGGTGACGGCCATCGTCTCTCCCAGTGCACGGCCCAGACCCAGGATTATTGCTCCTACCAGCCCGGAACGGCAATAAGGCAGGACCGTTCTGTAAATAGTCTCCCAGCGCGTAGCCCCCAGAGCATACATGGCCTCACGTTGAGTTACAGGGACGGCGCGCATTACATCCCGGCTGACAGCCGTGATAATGGGTATGACCATTATAGCCAGGATGATCCCCGCAGCCAGAAAGCCCAAGCCGAAGGGCGGCCCTTGGAACAGCGGCAGGAAGCCCAGATGGCTTCCCAGCCAGCCTTCGATGGGGCTCCTGATAAAAGGCACCAAAACAAACAGCCCCCACAAGCCGATGATCACGCTGGGGATAGCAGCCAGCATCTCGATAAGAAAAGAGGCGGGTTCCCTTATCCAGGCAGGCGCCAGCTCGGACAAAAATACCGCCGAACCCATGCTGATGGGGACAGCTATGATGAGGGCAATGATCGAGCTAAGCAGGGTCCCATAGATGGCTGGAAGCGCACCGAACAAGTCCTGGACAGGGTCCCAATTCATGCTGGTTAGGAAGGACGTCCCAAATTTCTGGATGGCCGGCATGGCATCTATATTCAGGACGATTAACATGGCAACCAGGGTTATAACAATTAGCAGTGCAAAAAGAGGGTCAGGTACAGGAAAATTCTATCGCCCAAACGCCCACGGCGGCCGCTCCAGCCCTTCACTGCTATGGATGATGCTGTCCCCGAGTCACTGCATTTCATTTATTATCCAGTTTTTTATTATAGCTCTCGTAAACGGAAGATGCAGGAGAGGGATATTCCCCTGCATCCCCCGGTTGATTTAGTCTTTTAAGCTTACCGAGTTATCAGCGGTTGGCCCTGATATTTGATGGATAGTATCTCATTTTCAGCCTTGGTCACAGCATCAGGTGCCAGGCTGGCATAGGTGAGTGGCTGGGTGTACTGCTGGCCATTATGAATTGCCCACCACAGGGACTTGACCAGCGCCTCACCCTTGGCCTTATCTGTCTGGTTGGCATAGACCAGAATCCAGGTGAAGCCCACTATCGGATAAGCATCCGGATTGCTTGAATTGGTCAACATCACTTTCATATCGTCAGGCAAGGTGACGCCTACTGCAGCGCTGGTCGTGGCCGCCAGCGAAGGCTCGATATAATTGCCTGCTGCGTTCTTAAGCTTGGCCCAGGGCATTTTATTCTGAACAGCGTAAGCCAGCTCAACATATCCTATGGAATTCGGCACCTGCTGCACCTGCCCGGCTACGCCTGCATTGCCCTGTCCTCCTATATCACCAGGCCATTTCACCGCAGTGGCATTGCCTATCTGGCTGCTCCAGTCCGGGCTAACCTTTGAGAGGTAGTTTGTGAATATATAGGTGGTACCGGACCCATCCGAGCGATGAACGACAGCTGTCGCAGCATCCGGCAATTTCAGGTCCGGGTTCAAAGCTGCAATGGCAGGGTCGTTCCATTTGCTGATTTTCTTCAGGTAGATATTTGCCAGTACGTCGCCGGTTAGCTTCAATTGGCCTGAACCGATTCCTGCCAGGTTATAGACGATGGCGACCGCGCCGCTGGTCATGGGTATATGGAGTATGTGCCCGTATTTGGCTTCCGCTGCTGCAGTTTGGTTGTCGGTCATGATCCCGTCGCTCGCCCCGAAGTCCACCGTACCCTCCGTGATCTGGCTGATGCCGCCCCCCGAGCCGATGGGCTGATAGTTGATCTTAACCCCGGTTAATTTATAGTACTCATCAAACCATTTGGTATATAACGGCGCCGGAAAAGTAGCGCCTGCCCCGTTTAGGTTGACTGATTGGGCAGGGGTTGAAGGCTGATTTGTGGACGGCGCAGGAGAGGGAGCAGCCGGACTGCAGCCTGCCATGACCGCTGCTGCCAGCACAAGCGCCGCAAGGATAACGAACCATTTTTTCATGCTATGCAAATTGTAATCTCCTTTTAATATATTATTCTGTCATCCAATGATAAGTTTAAAGCACAGAGATAAAAAGGAGGTTAACCCAATGTTAAATTTCGATTAAAATTCCCCGAATGTTATGCGGTAGCTAACAGAAGGGTAAAGTAAAACGTGGAGCCTTTCCCTTCAGTGCTTTCCGCCCATATCCTCCCCCCGTGCGCCGAAATTATGTGCTTGGAAATGGCCAGACCCAACCCCGACCCCTCACTGGCCCTGGATTTATCAACTTTGTAGAAACGTTCGAAAACGCGAGGCAACTCTTCCTGCGGAATCCCGATACCTGTATCCGATACAGAAACCAGGATAAACTCCATTTCCTTTCTGGCGGCTATAGTGATCCTGCCTCCCCTACCGGTGAATTTAATGGCATTGTGTACCAGGTTGACCAGCACACTCTCAATCTGGTCCTTATCGATAACAGGGAGTGGCAAGTTCGGCTGGATATCTGCACCCACCGAAACCCCGCTCTTTTCTGCCAGAGTGCCCATCCGTTCGACGGAATGATTGATCAACTGTTGTATATCCGTAGCCCCTTTGTCAGGGACTGATCCCCTGCCCTCCACCTTCGCCAGCACGCTTAATTCCTCGGTCATTTGCTGCAATTTCCTGGTCTCGAGATCTATCTTTTTCAAGAAATCCTGGGCGACCTCCGGATCCTTCATCGCTCCGTCTAACAGCGTCTCCGACAGGAGTTTGATGGACGAGATGGGCGTCCTGAACTCATGTGAAATGTTCGAAATAAGGTCCCGGCGAATATCTTCCAGATGCTGTCTTTCGGTCATATCCGTCACGATCACAACGTACCTGGATCCGTTCTGAACCGGCATAACAGTAACATTGAAAAGCTGCATTCTACGGCGATTACGTATCGTCGAGCTCTGCTGCTGCCCCGTACTTATGCTTTTTTTCAGCAGCGCATCAAATTCATAGTCCCTGACAATTTCTATAAACGTTAATCTGTCGAATGTTCCAGGCTGGGCTCCAAAAATCCGTTCCGCGGCGCTGTTAACAAATTCGACCCTCTGATTCGTATCCAGAATAAGTATGCCATCCTGTATCCCGGATAGGGCCGCGCTTAACGCTTTATCTGAAGTTTCACGGGATTGCGTTTCCGCTCCTGAACCGGGGGCCGGCTGGCCGGATAATCGCTTACCATCTGACCTTTTGCTGATAGTCCGGGACCTGTACCAGCATATAAATATGCTAAGTGCCAGCAAGGCAAGGAGAACTATAATGACAACTATAAGCATTCCCTCTTCAGTCTTCATCTATCTATATTTATTTATTACTGCCTGTATCTAAACGGCAAATTTATAGCCGTAGCCACGCACCGTTTGCAGATATTGCGGGTTTTCTGCATCCTTTTCCAGCTTGCGCCTCAGCCAGCGGACATGCACGTCCACCGTCCTTGCGTTGCCGATGTAGCTATAGCCCCAGACTTTCCTCAAAATCTGTTCGCGGCTAAGGACTTTTCCCCTGTTGGAGACCAGAAAGACCAGCAATTCAAACTCTTTGGGATTCAGCTCCACTGGATTGCCCTTGTGGAAAACTTCGTGACTGTCAAGGTCTATTTTTATGGCTCCGGATTCCAGGTAGCGCGATTTTGCTTCAGTAGACGCAGGCGAAATTTGCTCCTGTGAGCGTCGCAGCAACGCCTTGATACGGGCCTGCAGTTCCCTCATGCTGAACGGCTTGGTCACGTAATCATCAGCTCCCATCTCAAGGCCTACAACTTTATCAACCTCCTCAGTCTTGGCCGTCAACATTATAATGGGCACCGGCTTCTCGCTCCGTACGATACGGCAGACCTCAAGTCCGCTCATGACCGGCAACATTATATCCAGCACTATAAGGTCGATATTTTTATTATGAAATACCTCCAGTCCCTTCTCTCCATCCGCCGCAGTCCATACCTTATAACCCTCTTTTTGAAGGTTGTACTGCAACAGGTCCCTTAAAGTGCGGTCGTCTTCAACTACGAGAATAGCACTGTCCGTCATGATTCTTGCACCGGTCAATAAATCATAGCATGTTATCTATGTTTTTAATTAACAAAGGAGCCCGCAACCTTAAAGGTTGCGGGCTCCTTTACATTTCCCTGCATTATACAATTTTAAGATAGGTAATCTATTAGCTTCCGGCTGCGGCTGGGGTGCCTTAGCTTGGCCAGCGCCTCTTTTTCGATCTGCCTGATGCGTTCCCGTGTCAGGCCGAACTCATGTCCGACCTCTTTCAGAGTCAATCCCTGCTCGTTATCCAGGCCGTAACGCATCTCGATGATCTTCCTCTCCCTGTCCGACAGCGAAGAAAGTACATCCCGGAACTGCTGCCTGAGCATATTCTGGGCTGCTTCTTCATCGGGCGCCGTGCTGACTTCATCCTCAATGAAGTCGCTGAGCTGGCTCTCATCCTCACCGATGGGGATGTCCAGTGATACCGGCTCAGCATAAAGTATGCTTATCAGCCAGTCTATCTTATCGCAGTCCACGCCCATTTCTGCGGCAAGCTCTTCGCTGGTTGGTTTGCGGCCCAGCTTTTGCAGAAGCTTCTGCCGGGCGTTGTTCATCTTGGTAATTGTTTCCACGGTATGAACCGGCAGCCGGATAGTCCTTGACTGATCAGAGATAACACGGTTGATCGCCTGCCTGATCCACCAGGTTGCGTATGTGCTGAACTTAAAGCCGCGCCTGTAATCGAACTTTTCGACGGCACGCATCAGTCCGATATTGCCCTCCTGGATCAAGTCTGAGAGGGGCATGCCTCGTGCCCTGTATTTCTTGGCCATGCTCAATACCAGCCTGAGGTTGGCTTTGATCATATGCTCGGCGGCTTCCCGCCCGGATTCCCTGATCCTCTCGAAGTGGCTGGTCAGCTTTTCCCTGTTTATTTCCAGATATTTGCTGAACTCCGCTTTGGCGGCAACATGTTTTAAGTCCGCCATTTTCCCGACTGCTACGAAACCATCGACAACCCTCCAGGGTATCAAGCGCGTCAAGATGGAGATCTCCGCTATTGTAGCTATCGCTTCTTCTTCACTCATATGTCCATTTCGCGCTACGAATTTTGTCAATTCATCCTGTGTAACGCCGTCTATATGTGACCTGAATGTCTCATTCTCCAGGTGCTCCGACAGGGAACTGCTACCACTAACCTCATAATGCTTAAGCAGCTTTTCCAAAATAACTGCATATATTCCAAGCCTGACCAGCAGAGATTTAAGGTCATCTACTTCGGCTGAATTACCATTGCGCTTCGCACCGGTCTTTTTCTCTATTTTGACCAGGTAATTGGCGAGCTCCATGCGTCTTGCCAGCTCTTTCTCCTGCTTGCCCGTGAGCAGCTGAGTTTTACTGCATTCCGCTATGTACAGGCTCACCGAGTCTTCGGCCAGGTCCCTGGCCCTCTTGTCATTGCCATAGGCAGCTTCGTCCATTTCCGACTTACTATATGATCTATCGTAACCTTTCAGGCCGCCTTCGAGGTCGCCGTGGTCACCCTCCAGCGCGATTTTATCTATATCTTTAACTTCTTCTTTTATCTTTGCCATATCTATTTCCTCCCCCACACACCCGTATGTGCGGGGCCAATAATTCAAATCAACGAAATAAAATTTTAAACAAGTATTGTTAAGGCATTATTAGGATATTCCAATATGGATAAACAGTAAGCGACTTAAGTCTCAAATAATTAAACGAATATAGACTGGAAAAGGTTGCAGGTTAACAGGAAATCCAGGCAAGAAAGGAAGTGAAAAGTGCAGCCTGCCCTCAGTCCTCTATGGAAACTATTTCATAAGGACACTGAAGCGCCCCGGTCTCACAAACGAGCTCACAATCGCAGCACCAGCCACAGTCATCCACCTGTACAAGGGTAACTGTCTCACCAGTCATCACCAGTGCCCCGCACCTGCATACAGTAACACAGAGACCGCAACCGTCACATTTGGTCGGATCAAGTACGGGCAAGATGGACAAAAACAATTCCCTCCATGTAAATTAAAGTAATTTTATACTCCTGCTTATCAGCATTCTGTAACTTAAATCACCTCAGTTTAGTCCGGCCAACTGGTTTAGCAGGTCCTTATTAACTATAACTATTTGATGCCGTTCCAGCCTAATGGCGCCCGTATCTTCCAGGCTTTTAAGGGACCTGCCGACCACTTCCCTGGCCGTCCCAGCCATGGCGGCCATCTCATACTGTGTCAGCTTCTGGAATCCTTCGGCCCCGTGAAGCGAGTTTTCCATCAGTATCTTAGCCACCCTGCCCATTACATTTTTGAACGACAAATCATCGATCAAATTGAGCAGCATCCGTGATTGACCGGCTAACGCTTCCAGTGCATTCTGTACGACCTTCCAGTTCTTTTCCATGAAAGGCATCAGGTCGTTTTTGTGAATCAAATATATTATAGTCGCAGTACCGAGGGCCTGCGCGTTGTAAGGGCTGGGACCATTGCTGAACACTGCAATATCGTTAAACGATTCCCCGGGCCTGGTAATCTTGATGATCTGTTCCTTGCCTTCGGGGGATGTTTTGAAGATTTTGACCACGCCGGCTCCCACAAAATACAGGTTTTGCTCGCTATCACCTTCGGATATAATGGTCTGACCCTTCAAAAAGGACCTCTGCCCGAAAAGCTGCGCCAGGCTGGCCAGACGGTCTGCATCGACCTTCTTAAAATAGCCCAGCCTGCTTATATTTTCTATCGTAATAGACATAACTCCCTAACCAGCAAAATTATACCAGCCGACAAACAATTATTAAATGACTCTACGTGGAAATTAATAATTTGGGCCCTGCTTGCTGCCTGCCATCAGTTTACTCGGGTTGACTATATAAAATGTAAATATTTATAATCTAAAGACTTGGGAACAGGCGGCCCTAATATAATTGGGTGCAGTCGGGCTAAAAGCAGCGGGATTTCGGCTCCGTGGGACTTAAGGTTCCATGGGGTTTTAGTTAATAAATGGATAGTCAAAAACAAAAAACTGCAGTTGCAGCTCTCTCGGTAGCATCCAACGGCACGCTGGTTATCCTTAAGCTCACCAGCGGTGTTCTATCAGGGTCCGTTTCGATCATATCCGAAGCTGCACACTCCTGTGTTGACCTGATCGCTTCCTTCATTGCCCTCTTTGCCGTGCGTGCTTCCGCCAAAAGCCCCGATGAAGAGCATCCTTTCGGACACGGCAAGATTGAGGATATCTCAGCCCTGGCTGAAGCGCTTCTCATACTTGCGGCGGCAGGCTGGATTATATATGAGGCCATACAAAAGCTCCTTCATCCACGGCCACTTGAAGTCCTCACTTGGGGCATAGTGGTTATGCTTGTCTCGGTGGTGGCCAACTTTGTAATATCACACTTGCTTTTTGCAGTCGGGGAAAAGACCGACTCTCCAGCCCTGATGGCTGACGGCTGGCATCACAGGACCGACGTTTATACTTCTGCTGGCGTATTCCTGGGACTGGCCCTGATATGGGCCGGGAACAACCTGTGGCCTCACATTAACTTTTTCTGGATCGACCCGCTGGCGGCCATGCTGGTAGCCCTGCTTATCCTCCGCACGGCCGTCAAGTTGTCCATCGATGCAGTCAAAGACCTGATCGATACCAGCCCACCTGCCGAGGAGCAGGAGTGGCTTTCAGATTATCTTGAAAGCTGGTATCCCACCGTTCGCTCGATACACCGGGTCAGGACCAGGAAATCGGGCGCCAGCCGCTTCATAGATTTGCATGTGGTGGTCGATCCCGCTATGACGGTAACCGACTCCCACGAGATAACGGAGAAAATGGAGACTGCCATCAAAGAGAAGTTCAATGGGGCCGACGTCACTGTGCACATTGAGCCCTGCGACGGCGCCTGCAGAAAGATATGCGTCAGTGGCTGTATGATGAACGAGGATGCCAGGAAATCGATACAGTCTAAAACCGCCAAACCTGGTAAAATTGCCAGATAATTCGGTGAGCATAAGGCATGAAAATCGTCCGCTTTCAGAAAGGCAAATTCTTCTCCTACGGCGTCATTGAAGGGGATTCCATCCGCGTCTATGATGGCAGTCCCTATGCTGCCGGAGACAGGCCTCACAGTCACTTCAAGCGGGTGGGCAGTTCGGTGCCGCTTGACAGCGTTAAGCTCCTGCCTCCCTGTCCGGCCAGCAAGCTGGTCTGTCTGGGCTTGAATTACAGACCGCACGCTGCCGAGCTTAAAATAGAACTGCCTGAGCTACCTCTGCTTTTCCTCAAGCCGCCTTCGGCCATAATTGGCCACGATGATACCATAATCCTGCCACCCGGTTCTCTAAGGATAGACTACGAGGGTGAGCTGGGGGTGGTGATAGGCAAAAATGCCAGGAACGTATCAGAAGACGAGTTTGCCGTATACGTACTGGGCTATACCTGCTTCAACGACGTCACCGACCGCGTTGCCCAGACAAAAGACGTGCAGTGGACCAGGTCCAAGAGCTACGACACCTTCGCACCCATCGGCCCCTGCGTGGAGACCGACGTATCGCCCTCCAACTTAAAAATAGAAACCAGAGTCAACGGGGATATAAAACAGACGGGCAACACCAGCGAGCTAATTTTCTCTGTGCCGCGGCTGGTTAGTTACATTTCGCATGTCATGACTCTTATGCCGGGAGACGTTATCGCCACGGGCACGCCTGTAGGCATAGGCCCTCTGAACGACGGTGATATAGTTGAGATCAGCATCGAAGGCATCGGGAGATTGAAAAATCACGTTGCGTCTGCTAAATAATCGGAGGTAGTTAAAAAATGGGAATTACAAGATTTTATTTACCGACCAGGTTCATCATCGGCGCGGGAAGCCTGTCGCAACTGGGCAAGGAAGCCTACCGTCTGGGCAAAACAGCTTTGCTGGTTACCGGCTCCAAAAGCATGCGCAGGACGGGTGTGCTCGACAGGGTGATTAACGACCTCAACGGCAACGCCGTTAAGCCTGTGATCTTCGATGAGGTGGAGCCCAACCCCCGTGCCAGCACCATCGACCGGGGCGCAGACAAAGCACGCCAGAATAGTGCTCAACTTGTTATCGGCCTGGGAGGTGGCAGCGTTATGGACGCCTCCAAATGCATCGCCCTGGCGGCTGGCGGCACCGAGCCCATCTTTTCTATATACGAAGGCAGGGCCAAGGCCGGCAAAGTACTGCCTATTGTGCTTATCCCCACTGTAGCTGCCAGCGGATCGGAGGCCAACAACGGCGCGGTAGTCACCAACTGGGATACCCATGAAAAGGTCGTTATCAGCAACAGCCAGATGAGCCCCGCCCTTTCCATTATCGACCCCGAGCTTACGCTCACCTTGCCTGCCCGCCCGACTGCGCAGGGAGGTGTAGACATCTTCTGCCATCTGGTCGAGCCGTATCTAACCTGCGATGAATTTACACTGATCAACGATTCCCTGCGCGAAGCCTGCATGCGCACCGTTGTGGAGTCACTACCAGCCGTATTGGCCAAGCTGGACGATATTGAAGGCCGCACACGTCTTTCCTGGGCCAGCACCATCGCCTGCTCGCAGTTCGCCGGTCTGGGAGGTGGCACCGGGCTGATGACCCTGCACGCCATCCAGCATGCACTGAGCGGCCATTACGATATAGCCCACGCCGACGGCCTCGCTGCCCTCTTGATCGAATGGATGAAATATACTCAGCCTGTGCGTGAGGATCGCTTCAAGCGGCTGGGCAAGAACGTTTTCGGCGCATCCGATGGCATAGAAGCAACTCATAAATGGCTGAAACGAGTGAACATGGATTTCAAACTAAGCAGTCTCCATATTAAAGATCCGGACTTCGAAAGGCTGGCTGCCAACGCCTTAAAGACTGGGGCATGGGCCAAATTCCATCCCAGGACCCTGGATAACGCGGCCATAGCTTCGATCTACCATAAATCCTTCTAATCTGAACGCAAAATAGATATCAGGCGGCGGCCAGTTCCCTGGCTCCGCTTTTCCATTTCTCGGCGTTCTTAACCAGAGCCTCGGCGCCCTTCAGCATAACATTGCTGTTGCGCTCCGACCCCAGCATGGCAGCCAGCTCTTTGAGTCGGTTTTGCCCTTCAACCATCTCAACCCTGGTTGAAGCGCGGCCTGCATCTATCTCCTTGAGCAGCTTGAAATGGCTGTCGCCGAAGCAGGCTATCTGCGGCAGGTGAGTGATACACACCACCTGGTGGAAGGCAGACAGAGATGCCAGTTTCCTGCCCACGGACTCGGCGCCCCTACCCCCCACACCCATATCAATCTCATCGAATATCAGCGTGGGGATAGGGTCGGCCATCTTTAGAGCGCTTTTAATAGCCAGCACGATGCGGCTGGTCTCGCCACCGGAGACAATGGCAGCCATGGCCCTCATCGGTTCACCCGGGTTGGTGGCCACCTGGAACTCGATCTTGTCTATACCGTCGGAAGTATAGGCAAAGCATTTGCCTCCGGCGACGGCCAGTCCCTCCACATCCTCCCTGCGGGAAAGCACTATATCGAATTTGGCCCAGGCCAGGTTAAGGTCTCCTAATTCCTCGTTGACCAGCTTAACGAGTTGCCCGGCCGCCCCACGCCTTGCCAGCGACAGCGCCTCGGCCTGCCTGCCCACTTCCGCCTTCAACTCCCTGACCTCATTCTCCAGCTTCGTTTTTCGCTCCTGTCTGTTTTGCAGTGATTCCAATTCGGACCGCGCCCTGTTGCAGAAATTGATAACGGCTTCTATAGTATTGCCGTATTTACGTTTCAATGTTTCGATAGAATCGATTTGCCGCTCGATCTCCTGCAGCCTCTCCTGGCTGTCCTCCATTTTCTCCGCATAAGACCTCAGCTCTGCAGCAGCTTCCTCGATGCCAGCCAGCTCCGATTCCAGCCTCTCTCTGTAGGTCGAGAGGTCACCGTCAATGGAGGATATGCCGCGCAGTCCGGTGAGCGTTTTATGAATTAAGACGGAAGCTGATCTTTCATCGCCGTAAAGGTTGGAATAGGCATCCAGGCATCCTTCGCAGATCGCTTCAGCCCGTCGCAATATATCTCTCTCACGGTGCAGTTCCTCTTCATCCACCTCCTCCAGCTTGGCCCGGTCGATCTCCTCAACCTGGTATTGCAGAAGCTCCGTATAGCCTTCCTTGTCGGCGGTATTCATGGCGGCCAGTTCCTTTTCCCGCGCCCTTAGATCACCTACAACGCGCTTAACGCCGTCTCGCATCTTCAGAAGGTCCCCGTAAGCATCCACCAGGGTCAACTGGTTGGCCGTGTCCAGCAGTGAGAGGTATTCCATCTGGCCGTGAATATCCACCAGGTGCTTGCCCAACTGGCGCAGTGTAGAGAGCGGTACTGCCCGGTTGTTGATCCTGGCCACGCTTCTTCCACTATCCTGAAAGTCCCTGGAGACCACGACCATCCCGTTGGCCTCGCCTTCGATGCCGCTCTCCTCCAGTATTATATTGACACAAACAGCAGTGGCATCGGCTGGCCAGAAGATAGCCTCAATGCGCGCCGAAGCTGTGCCGCTACGTATGAGTCCGGCCGGGGCGCGTGCCCCCATTAAAAGACCCAGGGCGTCTACCAGAAGAGATTTGCCGGTCCCCTCATCACCACTGATCACGTTAAGCCCGGATACAAAGTTCAGCGCGATATCCTTGATGACGGCGAAATTCTTAATGTGCAGTTCTCCTAACATCGGATACCTCCTGGATCAAATCGTTCCTGTTTAAAACAATTGTACTACTATCTTATAGAACATCCGTGCTATTGTCAATAGGGGGCACGCAAATCCTTTAAAGTGTACGGCTCAATTCCAATTATGCACTTGTTTTTCACATCGGCCTGCGGCTGACATATAATATCTACATTTGAGCAATTCAGTGATTATTGAGGCGCAAAAGCGAGGCAGTTAACTGAAGCAAGAGATCATGGCTCACGATGTTTTTATTAGCTACTCCAGCAAAGACAAGATCGTGGCCGACGCCGTGTGCGCCAGCCTGGAAGCTCGCAAGATACGCTGCTGGATTGCCCCCCGGGACGTCCTTCCCGGAGAGGTGTATGCTGAAGCTCTCATCGAGAGTCTGAATGAAAGCCGCCTGATGGTGCTGGTCTTCTCCGCCAACTCCAACGAGTCGCCCCAGGTTATAAGGGAAGTGGAGCGGGCAGTAAATAAGGGCATCCCCATCATCCCGTTTAGAATCGAAGATGTGATACCTTCCAAATCTATGGAGTATTTCGTCAGCTCCTCACACTGGCTGGATGCCATGACGCCGCCCCTGGAAAAGCATTTGCAAAGGCTGGGCGAGACGGTCGAGCTATTTCTCAACAAAGGACATGAAGCCCTGCCCCCAACCGAGTTTCATCCTGCTACTGCCGCCGCCGCGCAAAAGGCCGCGTCTTCTAAAAAATTGCTGCCCCTCTATATTATTGGCGGATGCCTGCTGCTGGGTCTGGTAGTCGCAGGCACATTGTTTTTCAGCGGACGGCTGAGCAGGCGGACACCCACCGGTGGGTCAGAGCGCATCCCCCCGGTTTCTGCCCCAGCATCACCCAATCCGTCAGTGTCGCAGGCTAATTCGCCCCACGTTACCGGGCCGGCCACACCAACCACCACTCAGGCCTTTCAAGATGATTTCAGCAGCACTACCAGCGGCTGGACCAGGGTATCGGACGATATTAAAGATAGCGATTATGTAAATGGTGAATTCAGTCTGACAGTCAAGAAATTCGATACCAAGGATCCCCATAGTTAACCGCAATGCCGGCCTATTCAAGGATACGTCCCTGGAAACGGATGCCCACCTCGTGAGCGGTCCTGGCCAGAGCCTGTACGGGCTGGTCTTCCGGCAGAAGGACCTAGATAACTACTATTGTTTCATGGTCTCAGGGGACGGCGGCTATATATTACAGAAGAGGGTCAACGGCTTTTTCACCACAATTATCAAGAAGACCAACTCGTCCAGCGTGAAAAAAGACACCTCGTTCAACAGGCTTGCAGTAATATGCAAAGGCAATCAGATCGAACTACTGTGCAACGGCAGCCGCCTGGCGACTGCCACGGACGATTCATTGAGCGAAGGCTGGGTAGGCCTTATAGTGAATGCTGTAACTCCACCTGCCACCGCCGTATTCGACAACTTCAAAGTATCTGTGGACTAAGCTCCTGAAGCCTGTCCTTTGCGATACACCCGGTAACCCGCCCGGGCCAGGAACTCGGGTATGGAACGCACCGGGTCACGGTCCTTGTCTTTCTCCTCCTCCGACAGGTCTTCCCAGGGAATAAGTGTCGGGCTTATCTTCTTTATATCATCTTTGACTGGGCCGGACTTCCATCCTTTCCTCAGCCTTTCTTCGACAAAGCGCGTGTGCTCCAGCTTGGCCATGTCTTCAACATTCTGATCGGAGAACTTGATGGGCTGTTGTTCCCACTCGGGCGACATAGCGAAATCATAGCCGAACTGTCTTAGCTTCGTAGCAATGTTTTCGGCCTGGCTCCTGCTGGACTCCTTAAGGTTGGCCGAGAGCTGGTCCCAGTGTACCATGGAACGGTTGGTCTCGGGAGTCTCTCCCCTTCTCACGGCGTTGCGCCTGTATTCGTCGTGGATGGAGCGTGCCAGTATCTCGGTGGTGGAGCCGCCCCAGATCGACTCCGGCGTGCATGTCCTCTCGAGCAGCGGGAAGACGCACAGGTTGCCCATATTGTCCTGGCTATCGCCGCCGATGGAGATCAGTGCAGCCAGCCCCATATCCATATTCATCCTCACTACAACCGGTACGCTGAGTTCACCGATCCTCTTGTTCAGCATGAGGGCTGCGTTCAGCGCCTGCGATTCGTCGCCCGTGCACACGTATATGGTACCGGCCCGGCAGTGGCCGTCCTTGTCGAAAAGGAAATCGCCTCGCTCGAATTCAGGAGAAGCTATATCCATATCCAGCGCAATAAGCTCGCAGGCCTTCTCAAGCTTGGGATACCTCAGGCAGAGCGACTGCTTTCTGATGTTTGCCTTCAAGTCGACCATAGTTATGCGCAGGCGCTTTGAACCGTCGCTGCCGGCGCCCCACCTGCGGGCGGCATTGACCACCAGGCTTTCTCCCATGCGGCCGATGCCCATTACGAATATATGCGGGATTTCTCCATTCGCTCCCGGCCGGTCGAACGGGTATTCATATAGCAGCTCACGTGCGCCGCTCTCGTAGATATTGAAGAAGCCCAGACGGAAGGCGTCGATGATTCCCATGCGAATCTCGCGCTCCCTGAGGAAACTCCAGAGCTGCAGGTCTACGACATGCGCCAGGCACGAAAGCGTCCTCGTAGTGTCTTCCGCCACCAACTCGCGGGAGTATAGGGCGACCTCGGCGTTGGTGCTGTCTTCCCCGCACACCGAGATGATGCTCTTTGCAAAATGAACCCTGGCTTTGCGCAGGAGCTGTATATTGGCAGCCTTTCCCAACAACACAATGGCGCCCTGGTCTTTGCAGTGCGTGATCATGGGGTTGTTGGCATCGCTTTCTATGACCACCAAGCGCTCTCCTGCCACCCTGTAGCGATCGGCCAGCAGCAGGCCTTTCTGTCCCAGCCCGCAGATGATGATATGGTCCTTCATCCCCCGCAACCTCAGAAGTTGGACCTGGTCTCGGAAGATGCTGATCAGGGCCTCGAAGGCGATGTAAAGTGCGGCTGCTGCCGCCAGTATCCTGGCTATCTGTAGTTCAACCGGTACCGAACCGGGAAGAGGGGTGGAGGCCGGGTTGAGCAGCCGCAGGGTATAATAGAAATTGTCCCAGAAAGAGTTTGGCTGGCCCGCAGCCGCAAAATATTTGGCGTGGCCGATGAAGCCCAGCACCATGGCGACGGCCAGCATCAGAGCGGCCAGCGGCAAACGGTAGTCGACCACCCATTGTGTAATCTTCTCGATCAAAGGGGGTTTGGCTACCTTGCCCGGTTTAAGCACTTTCCCCTTATTACCTGCTTCACTTCCATCGGTTTCCATCTTCAAGTCCACCTCTAATTTTATATCCGGCCTTAGCTGATTGTATCACTTATTCAGACGGTTCTGATAGGGGCCGGGGACATCTATCACACGCCTGGCCAGGTGGCTAAAATTTTTGCTGCGGCCATAAACTTTGAGCACGGATTGAGCGTTAACAATATAAAAAGGAGGTACCGATGCAAGCATATTGCGTAAAATGCCGCAAAAAGCGAGAGATGAACAATCCCAGGGCCGTCAAAATGAAGAACGGCAAGCCTGCCACGCAGGGGGTATGCCCGTCCTGCGGAACCAAGATGTTCCGTATCGGTAAGGGTTAGCACTCGAGGGTATTCTGCCTGAAAAGCCGGGCTGCAGACGCCCGGCTTTTTCCGTTGTCAAAACCGGCTTATTAGTCCGAGGTTGCTAATTTAGCCAGGATCTTTTCCCTGACGGATCGCGGCAGCGCTTTGCCCACTATTGTGATGTTTCTCAACGCAGGGGGAAACAGATATTCCCTGATCTCGTTTTTCAGGGCCTTCAAGATGTGGCCGGCTGCCTCGCCCATAGTCATGGTAAGGGACTTCGGAATGCCGCGCTGCTTATTCCTCTCGGTAACCACAAAACCGGGGCAAAGCGTCAGCACCCTTATGTTGTATGGCTTCAGCTCAATCCTGGCCGTATCCAGGAAAATACGGCAGGCGGCCTTGGCGGCCGAATACTGCCCCTGCGTAGGCATACCCTGGAACCCCGCCAGCGAGTTGGTATTGGCCATGACTCCACCACCTGCCTGGGTCTTCATCTGACGTACCAGCGGGCAGAAGAAATTGATCATAGTATCGTAGTTTATGCGCATGTTTTGCTTGATATCCACCGGCAGGGCATTGGCGGTATTGAGGGAAGGCCCGGCGCCGATATTCAAAAGGGCGATATCTATGCGGCCGAAGCGCTCGACCGCCTGCTGAACTACTCGGGCAGCCTGTTCCTCATCCAGTGCGTCTCCGGCAATGGCCAGGGCTTCGCTGCCACTCTTCTGAATGCTTTCCGCCACGTCCGACAAAAGTTCTTTGCGGCGGGCGGTGATCACGATGCGGTTATGTTTATGGCTGAGGGCCAGCGCCACCGCCTTGCCTATTCCCGATGAAGCCCCGGTGATCAAAATTACCTTATCTTCTAACTCCATTCCGGTACCCCCTTAAATATGGGTCTTTATTAACAATGTCATTGCGAGGAGCGTAGCGACGTGGCAATCACATGGAACAAGATCTGGCAACTGCCTTCGTACAAAGGATTGCTTCGCTTCGCTCGCAATGACTTATTTCATCAAAAAGGCGTCTTCAATGGGCACTATATATGCAGACCATTATACTACTAAAAATCGGCTCATTAATATTGCAACCGGCTTTCCTTATTTACAGTGTGCATGGGCAATGCCTGATATAATAAGTAACGTTCTCAGTCACAATGTATCGCAATCAATTTATTGGAGGCTTAACACCATGAAAGTCCTGGCTTTGAATTCCAGCCCCAGGGTCAAGGGGCAAAGCAAGACCGAGCTGATACTTTCCCACCTGGTCAAAGGCATGAAAGAGGCGGGGGCGGAGGTAGAGGTGGTGGACCTGCGCAAGAAGAAAATCAATTACTGCAAGGGCTGCTATACCTGCTGGACCAAGACCCCCGGAGTATGCGTGCACAAAGACGACATGGCGCTGGAGCTGTATCCCAAATGGCTGGAAGCGGACATAGTGGTATATGCCTCACCGCTTTACTATTATACCCTCAATGCCGAGATGAAGGCCTTCATTGAACGCACCCTGCCCATACTAATACCATATTTAAAGCGCGGCAAAGACAGGACCGGCCACCCGCTGCGCAGCAAGTTCCCCCAATCAGTTGTAGTATCGGTAGCCGGCTTCCCCGACGATTCGGTCTTCGATGCGCTGCGGTATTGGAGCAAGACCGTCTTCGGCCACGGGGGCGGCCTGCTGGCCGAGATCTACCGTCCGGCCGCCGAGTCCATGGTCTATTCCGGCAAAAGGGACATTATTCTCGATGCCGTGGAGCAGGCCGGAAAAGAGCTGATTCAGCATAAGAAGGTTTCCCCCACCACCATGGCGGTTATCACACAGCCCATTGCTGAGCCGGACGTTATCGCCGACATCGCCAATATCGCCTGGCAGCCCATGATAGACGGAGCAATGACTCCCGCCGAGATGGAGAAGAAAGGCGGTTTGGCCTACAGGCCGGACTCGCACCAGATGCTGCTGGCCATGATGGCCTTTGCCTTCAACCCGCGCAAGGCCGCCGGCAAGAAAGGGGTAATACAGTTTAAATTCACCGGCCAACAGCCGGGCGAATGCTACCTGACGATCAATGATGGACTCTGCACCCGGCATATGGGCCTGGCTGAGAAGGCCGACTGCACGGTGGAAGGCCCCTTCGAGGTTTGGGCCGACATCGTCCAGGGCAAGGCCGACGGCGGCAAGATGGCCATGGAGGGCAAGTATAAGGCCCAGGGCGATACTTCCCTGTTGATGGTCTTCGGACGATGAGCGTCGGCCGTTCCAAATCATGACTGTGAGGTAAGAGGATGGAGAAAAAGACGCACGAGGTGGAATTCCTGTCGAGGAAGGGCCCTTACTCGCATGCAGTTGAGGCCGGTAGCCTGGTTTTCCTCTCCGGCATGCTGCCGGTGGATATAGAGAAAAACATGCAGATCACCGATGATGTCGGCAAAGCGACAGAGCTCTGCCTTAACAATATCAAGCGGCTGCTTGAACATGTCGGCAGCGACATGGGCAAAGTGGTTAAGATCACAGTTTTCCTCACAGACATGGCCAATTTTGATGACATGAACAGGGTCTACAAGACCTTTTTCCCTGAAAAGCCGCCCGCCCGCACTTGCGCGGCCGTCAAAGACCTGCCGGGCGGATTCCCCATTGAGATCGAAGCGATAGCGGTAAAATAAATCTTTGAATATATGTAAAGAACTGCAATGCCGATTGGACAGGTGAGTCGCCGAGCAGGAAGAATTAATACAGGAGGTGGAAGGCCGTGGCAGATAATATAGTTGATCAATTCAAAACCAGGGCCATAGACCAGGTCAGCTATGTAGTCAAGGATATTGATAAAACAGTGGAGGCATGGTCGAGGCTCTACGGCATAGGGCCGTGGACCTACCACGAAAACGGCGGTCTGGATGTAAAAGGCCGGCCCTGGAAAATAAGGATGGCCTTCGCACAGGTCGGATCGGCGGAGGTCGAGCTCGTGCAGTGTATTGAGGGCAGGATATTCCAGTCACGCTTCCTGGATACCTGGGGTGAGGGCCTGCACCATATCGGGTTCAAGGTGGACGATGTGGACGAGGTGGTCAAAACCCTGGTCGCTCAGGGCGCCCGTCTCTTCCTTCATGATCCGGGCCGTTTCGCCTACCTCGACGCCGGGGGACCCGGCGGCGCCATCTTTGAATTGATTCAGAGACCGCATTAGTCGCGGCCGAGAATTGACGCCGCATAAAATTGATGGTCCCGTTTAACGGAAGACCGGCGGCAGTAGTTGTAGAAAGTCCTTGCCGGCCACAGCGCCCGCGCAGATAAACCCGGAGTGAACGGCGCCTTCGATGCCTCCTTCGTTAGTCCGCTTGCCGTATGTATCTCCGGCAAAATACAGTCCCTCCACAGTGGGGCACTTCACATCGACCCATTCATCCTCCGGGTGCCGCCATAGTATGCAGGTATCCCCGACGGTAAACAGCATGAAATCCAGAGCCTTTCTCCATCCCCGGAAGGCAGTATCGGCAAACTTCAACATCCTGTCGATCACTATGTCCACTTTCTTCTTATCATGTGCTTCATCGGCCAGGATACTGCTGGCCATACCAAGCAGGTGCTTGCCTTCAGGGGCACTGGTGGGCGCAATGGTGGACATGGACACTATATCCAGCGGGACATTGCCCCTGAACAGCCCTTCGCTCTCGGGAATCAACATGGAAGTATGGTAGAAGGACCTGGGATCCACCTCTAGTGCGCAGAAATCACTTATGGGCCTGGTCATGCCGAACTGGGCGGCAACCATAGAAGTATGTATTATCCTTTTGGTCAACCTGACAAACTCCGCCGGCAGCACGCTCTCCGGCAATAATTTAAGCAGCGCCTTTGGCGGCGCAGTGCAGACAACCACCGGGGATTTTATTTCCACGGTTTTACCGTTAATTTCAGCCATAACGCCGGCCGCCCTTCCGTTGCGTATGATAACCTCTTTAACCGGGGCATCCGTGACTATATCGCCGCCACGGTCCTTGATCGCAGAGGCAAAACCTTCCGTGATAAAACGGTGCCCGGGCGCCCCGGCGAAACCCCAAGAACCATTGGTTATATGCACACCGGTTTCCTGGACCTGTAAAAACACCTTGAGGTTCTCTCCGGCTGAATTCAAGGCCGGGTCATTGATTATGGTCTGGAAAGTCCCTATGGCATAGTGAAATTCCTGCGCCAGCTCATTCTTGGTTATCCCCTCCACCCAATCTTTCATGGTCACATGGTTCAATTTCTCAGCCTCAGCTATGGTTCGTACCTGGAGCTTGGCTTTATGCACCTTGACCATCTCGGCGAAATCTTCGTCGCTCATCCAACCGTACTTGCCTTTCCTGCCTAAAATGTAAGGTTTCCAGTCATGGTCATACCAGACAAAGCCCACGCTGGGGTAGAAAATGGAAGCCTTGTTAAACAGAGCCAGAGCCTGACTCACACGTCCCCGGTTGGTATACCAGGCGCCCCTGCCGCCGGCTTCGAAGACATACCCGTCAAGCATCTTTTTCTTTATCAGCACGGGCAGGCCGGGCTCGGTCCTGTCACTGACCCAGGAGTGAGCGCACAGCGCCAGCGTCCTGCGGAACTCGTCGGCATCCCTGATGCCCTCGCCACGGAATGACGTGGCACGCCCTCCGATCTGCGGCGCAGCTTCCAGGACAAGGACTTTTCTGTGTTCCATACCGGATAGCAGGGCGCCGACAACCGAGCCGGCTATCCCGCAGCCAACTACTATGACATCATAGCTATCTGAGATTTTGGCAGGCATTTTCCCCTCCTTCCGTCTACCGGCAGTAACTATCATATCATATTCATTCTGGTATTTGGCGTTAGTAATAACTGCCTAATTGTGACGTTTAGCGATCTGGCGTTTTCCCATTAATATAGAAATGATCGTTATTAGACAAGGTGATTATCCTTGTAAGGCTACCCTTAAAGACAACCACGATATAAAATTTTGTAGGCACGTCCTTATGCGTTCCATCTAATTCATATTGATGATATCTGTATCCTTTATTGCTAATCCAATGTTATGGTTTCCAAACTTACTATATATTCACTTATATGATGTTTATTTATGTACAGCAGTAACATTAATATTTTGACTTAGAAGTATGATAAACTAGTCATAAGCAGTGGTTACAATTCATTATAATAGATAGGCAATACAATTTGAATAGAACAACCTCAACAAAGAAACAAATAATTGAACAAATTGATACGTTGCGCACTGAAGTTAGACGCGCAATTAGAACCCAGGATATAACTTTAACCTTGGATCACGTCCTCGCATACGGGAGAATAATGGAAACAGTAATGCTGAAGTTGAAACCTCAAAGCCCATTATTGCAGTACACAATGAAGGAAGCAGAAAGTCTTCAAGATAGTAAATCCAGGGGTGGTGCATTGGGTCAATTGAAATGGCTTGATAACCGGCTAAAAACATTGAAAACCACTTTGAACAATCTTAGTCAAGGTAGCAAGCTGCAGGATATTGAGTTCCACCCAAAGGTGATAGCGACTTCTCAAAAGCTATTTCAAGATGGTCATTATCCTCAGGCAATATTTGAGACATTTAAGGCACTTGAGCAATATGTAAAAGAGAAATCACAAATCAAAGACAAAAGAACCACAAAATTGATGTCTCATGTCTTTAATGAGCAAAACCCGATTCTATCTATTAAATGTAGTAGACCTGAGGTGGCACAAGAAGAGCAACAAGGCTTTAAATTTCTACTTATGGGATCGATGTTGGGAATAAGAAATCCTAAAGGCCACTATACAATAACTCAAAGAGATAGAGTACGAACGTTGCAATATCTTGCTTTCGCAAGCTTATTATTCAAGACCGTGGATGATGCCAAAGTAACAATCCCAAAAAGCAAGGTTATTTGATACTTTTACCGATAAATTCAAAGAATCGAACTAGAGGACATCAATTATTTGGTCATATTTTGTTAAGACAATTATCCCGGTTTCGTTTTCAATCCTATCTTTCACCCTCTCAAAATCAGAATCCCTGCTCGCCAAATATTTACAACCCAAATGCTCTGCAAATAGAACATGTAAAATATCCGCCGCCCCTAATTGTAACCAAGTATAATATGATGGCACTGAAAATACGTCTTGGCTGCCAAGATTAAAATTTACTATATCTACAGGGCAAAGACCTTTTAATCCCGCTTCAAGATTAGGCATATCGGCTAAATCATTCATTAGCTTTGCCAAAGGCGTATTGGAATGCGATTCGTGCTTTTTACGCTTTTGGATAATTTCCTCTTTTCTTTTAATTAATACCTTTTTTAAATAATCTCCAATTTCTTTTTTACGTTTATTTTGTAGAAATCTCGACACCCCAGCTTCAGCCGCGATCTGCCGAAAGCTCTGCTCAGCGTCGTATTCCATAAGTTCGAGAAGGCAAAGCGGACTAATCACAGGATAAGTTTTGATAGTCTCGGGCCATAATATTAATTTTCTTCTGATATCGCATATTTCGGAAAGATTCTTATCACTATTAATTATTTCTCGTACAATTGGAACGTAGGAGTCGGGCTGCTCATCACAAAAATTATGATCCATTTCTTTATACGGATTTTCAAGACCGGCGGCCAAATAATAAGGCGATGCTCCCCTTGACACACGTAGACAATTGTGCTAGACTATATCTAAGGTTAGATATGGAGTGTGTGTCATGCAAAAGTATAGCACAAAGGATTTTGACCGAGACTTCCCGACTGACGATGCCTGTTTAGAGTACCTATTTAAGGCTAAATGGCCGGATGGCGTGTTCTGTGGGAAATGCGGCAAGGCTACTCGCCATTATCGTATTAAGGGCCGCCCAGCCTACTCCTGCGATCTCTGCGGTAACCATATCTACCCGATGGCTGGTACTATATTTCAAGATACTAGATTTGACCATCTTAGACTGTGGTTTAAGGCTATAGCATATATGGCCGCTACTCGGTGCGGCATGTCCTCTCGCAATCTCAGTCGTGATCTTGGGGTGACCGTCAAGACGGGTTATCGGATGTGGAAGCAAATTAGAACTACTCTGAGCGAGGGTGGCGGATTGCAGTTCTTAGGTGAAGTGGAGATTGACGAAACCTACATAGGTGGCCATGTTCGCGGCAAGCGAGGCCGTGGTGCAGAAAACAAAGGTATCGTGCTCGGTATAGTGCAACGCAAAGGCAAAATGAGAGGCACTGTCATTCCAAATGTTAAAGCCAAAACCATAATGCCAATTATTAAATACAATGTCTTAAAAGAGGATACCACCATATATACAGATGAATTAAACAGTTATAAAAGGCTCGATAGACTCGGATTCAATCATAAATTGGTAGAACACGCTAAAGGGGTTTACGTGAGTGCTGGAGACATACATACTAATAGCGTTGAGGGATTTTGGTCTCAGTTAAAGCGGAGCATTGATGGAACATACCATCATGTGACTACTCAACATCTTCAGGGTTACGTTGACGAGTATAGCTTCCGATACAGTCATAGAAAGGATGAAAGACCGATGTTTTTATCTATGCTTGAACAGGTAGTTAAGAAGGCTTCTTTGAATCCGGCTTAGGCTTTGTGGTGGCTATTATGCGTAATGCTTCATAGACTTGCGCTTTAGTGGCTCCAGGTTGGTAGTCCTCTATTCGTTTTGGCTGTTTATTAAGGTCTTTAATCTTCGGCATCACTTTAATTGTTCTTGTTTCTAATGTACTTGTCAAATTCAGGTTTCATTGCTAACGAAGCCAATAACCAATGACCAGTCCAACCATACCAAATGCCCACTTATTGTAATCGTCTGGAAATTTTTGAGATAGTACGACAAAAAGTGACGCACCTAATACTATCACAGATAGTGCGATTCGAATAAATAAAGTAAGGCGGTCCAAATTATCCGGTTCAGCCATGAATCTTACTACACACTAATTTTTATGACCCTTTATGATATCGGTTGCTTCTCGGATATGCTCCCCAAAAGGCATACTATGTTTTTTATTTACTCTCTGTGTGAATTGTGTAACTGCAATATTTGCTGCTGGATTGGCAAGCACAAATTGTGATGAAACGCCCTCAACATCTCCGGTGAAAGACATCGAGGTGCTCAATATCTTTGATGTTCCTGCTGTCACCATTTCCATTAGCTTCCTCCTTTTATAGGTTCATTAACATGAAGTGGTATGTTTCTTTTTTCTTCTCCTCCAACTAATATACTAAAGGCATAGTCGCCAGCTTGTTCAAATTTCGCTCCGGCAAAACCTAAAACTGCACTCATGTACGCTCTACTTCCCGGTCGTTTCGATTGTGGTACTCTAAGGGTTTGCTCAAGCCCAATAAGTTGTTTACCATCAGCGTTGAGGAGCGCTACTTTAATAGCCTTGTCAGTATCAAATTCTGCCGCACTGGCCTCAAAATTCAAAACAAGAAACATCATTGGCAATGTAAAAGGCAACACTGGAGGATTTATCTCTTGGAAAATCCCCATAATATTCAATTTACCTTCCTGGGAAATATTGGCATAATCAGCGAGAACGCCCAACGTAGCATCCATAATGCACCTCTCTTGCCCCGTTTTCCCTTGATTATAGTTCGCCTTATGTAGTAAGGTCAATTTAGTCACCTCCGTAAATAAACTTTTCTTTTAGAATAGGGTAAGATTATTAAAATGTCATTTGGCTAATGTCATTAGGGGAGGACAAAATGGTAGAGGGAAAAAAACTCGAAGCAACGTTGGAAACGATTGAGCGTCATTTAAAAAGACAGGACAGAGAAAACCGCCGTTCCAGTCTATGGAGTTCCTTGTTTTTCTCGTTATCCATCGTAGTAACAGGTTTAGTGCTTGGTATTACTGGGGTGGTTAATCATTCCTGTGCACTAATTATTGACGGTTGTATACTCTTCATATTGGGAGTCATTGCCTCTACCATAATTGCCGTTAAAATGGGAAGGCCGTAAAGATAATACGTGCCTTTAAGGGAACATCACGAATAATAATCTATGAGAATAGATGAATCAAAATAAATGGCAGGCAAATATTTGGATCTGATTTTCCCCTTTTTTGTTAAGGCTTGATAATGCATATAAACCTGCAATCCTAAAATCAATGCCAGAATAATATGGATAAAGACACTACGGCTTGATTATCACCTTGATGGACTGGTCGGCTTTGGTCTGGATTTCGAAGCCTTCCATGGTCTGATCCAGCGGAAACTCGTGGGATATCATAGGCTTGACCTTCACCTTGCCGTCCGCCATCAGCTTAAGTGATTCTCTGATATCCTTGCTGGCCGATTCTTTCGGCGGCATGAAGGAGCTTATCAGGCTGAGTTGCTTGTGAATGATATGGTTGATGTCCAGCGGCACGTCCTTCTCGAAGAGACCCACCAGCACGATGCGCCCGCCGGTACGTGTCATCTCAACAGCCTGCTGCAAGACAACCGGCACTCCTGAACATTCCATGACGATATCAACGCAGCCACCACCCTTGCCGCTGAAGCTGCGCCCCGTGCCGGTCAATTCGATCACCTTCTTTAAGGGGTCTTCTTTAGCAGCGTTGATCACCACATCGGCGCCAAGCTCTTCCGCCAGCTCCAGGCGTTTTTCGGAGACATCTGAAACAATGACTTTCGACACGTAAAGCTTGAGTACCTGCATCACAGTCAGGCCGATCGTGCCCAGGCCTGTGACCACACCTGTCTCCCAGGACTTCGGCTCCGCCTGGTTGACCCATTTGTAGGCCCCCGTTACCGGATCGAGGAACGAAGCTTCACCGTAGCTCAGGTTTTCGGGTATCTTGAAAACGTTTTGGCCCAGGGCTGCATAGGGCACGTAGGCATACTCAGAATAGCCGCCGTTCCTGCTGTAGCCCATCAGCATGTGGCGCTGGTTCTTGTCGCACATCCACCATTTGCCCGACTTGCAGTAATCACATTCGCCGCAGGGCTTATGCCCTCCGGAAGGGCACCACTGCGGCTGTCCACGTGTGCACCAGAAGCATTTGCCGCAGGCACCCGACGTGTCATATAGGCCGTACATCATGGGCACAACACGGTCACCGACTTTGATGCCTTTGACCTTCTTGCCGACCTCCACTACCTGGCCCGCCACCTCGTGACCCATCACGAAGCCGGGACGGCTGAACAGCCCCTCTTTATAGGCGTGCAGGTCGGATCCGCAGATGCCGGCGGCTTTTACCTTTATCAAAATGTCGGCGGGCTCTATTTTGGGGTCTTCGATATTTTCAATCCTGAAATCTTTCGCCCCGTAAAATACGGCTGCTTTCATGGTGTGGCCTCCTTGCAGGTCTAGCTGTATTCGCAGCCCTTGAGCAGGGCCGCCTTGTTCAGCTCAAGCTGGCGCTTGTCTTTGGAGAGAATCTGGTTCAATACTTTGATAATGCTGGTGGTGGTCACCACCTGCGAATTGGCGATGACGGCGCCCAGCGCCACCAGGTTGCCGACCGACTCGTCGCCGACTTCTTTGGCCGCCTCAACAGTGGGTACATAGACCGCCTTGATATCACGACGCGAGGTCTTGTTCTTGATCAACGATTCATTGACAACCAGCAAGCCGCCCGTCTTGACGGCCGGCTCGAGTATCTTCATGGCCGCCGGGTTCATGGCCACCGCGATATCGGGATGTGCGATGAAGATGGAACCTATCCTCTCATCGGAGAGGTTAACGAAGCAGGTGCACATGCCGCCGCGCTTCTCACCGCTGTAATAGGGCAGCCAGGATACTTCCTTCCCCGAATGGAAGGCGGATTCCATGAGAAGCCTGCCGATGAAGAGCACGCCCTGGCCTCCGAACCCCGATACGGTTATCTCCCAGCTCAACCCTTCACCGCCTTCTTCAACGCCTCCACCTCCGGTATGCATTTGAACTCCCCCAGAGGAAACTGCGGTATCATGTTATCAGCCATCCACTGCCGTGCCTTGACCGGCTCGACCTTCCAATTGATGGGGCACATGGACAGCACTTCGACAAAGGAAAGGCCCAGCCCGGCAAGCTGCGCCCTGAAGGCCAACTCGATGGCTTTTTTGGCCTTCCTGACATTGGCAGGGTTGTGCAGGGATACCCTGGTTATGTAAGAAGGACCGTCCAGCGTTGCCAGCATCTCGCTCATCCTTATGGGGTAGCCGGACTGCTCGACTGTACGTCCTTTAGTAGTTGAAGCCGAATACATTCCGATCAATGTCGTAGGGGCAAGCTGACCGCCCGTCATGCCGTAAGTGGCGTTATTGGCAAAGATCACCGTGATCTTCTCTCCCCTGGCTGCGGCGTGCACGATCTCGGCCGTGCCGATGGATGCCAGGTCGCCATCGCCCTGCAGCGTGAAGGGAAAAAGCTCGGGCCGGCAGCGTTTGATGGCCGTGGCCACCGCCGGGGCGCGGCCGTGGGCCGATTCAAGGCCGTCCACCTTGAAGTACGCATAAGCTGTAACAGTGCAGCCAATGGAAGCGACGCAGACGGCCCGCTCCTGTATGCCCAGCGTATCGATGACCTCGCCAATGAGGCGCTGAGTGATACCGTGGCCGCAGCCGGGACAAAAATGCGTTGGCTGGTCCTCCATGACCTCCGGCCTGCCAAAGATCATATCTTCAAATCCGTCCATACTCGCTTTCCTCATATCTATCCTCTATGCCAGCAAATCTATAGCTTCAAATATCTCGTCGGCTGTGAGCGGAACACCACCCCAGGAGTTGACCAGCCTGACCTCATTGCGGTTGCCCACCGCGATGCGGACATCCTCTATCATCTGCCCTCCGCTCATCTCGGCCGCCACGAATTTGCAGCCCCGTCCCGCCAGGTCCGCAAGCGGCTGGTAGGGGAAGGGCAACACTGTGATAGGCCGCAGCAACCCGACCTTTATCTTATGTAGCCGCGCTTCCTGCATAGCGGTCATGGCCGAGCGGGCCACACTGCCGTAGGCCACCAGCACGATATCGGCGTCCTCCAGGTTGAGGCCTTCGTAGCGAACCTCGTTGCGCTGCATCCTCTCGAATTTCTGCAGGATCAGCTTGATCCTGGCAGGATGGTCCATGGGGTTCATCTCGAAGGAGTTGATTATGTTCTTGGGCCTGCCGGCGGCACCGGTGATGGCCCATTTTTTCTCGGGCAGTTTCTTGACACGGTCCCTCATCACGACCGACTCGACCGCCTGTCCCAGGAAGCCGTCGGCCATAACCAGCACCGGGTTGCGGTACTTGTCGGCCAGCTCGAAGGCCAGCATGGTATAGTCCAGCATGTCCTGGACCGATGACGGCGCCAGCGTTATCAGGTAATAATCCCCATGCCCGCCGCCCCGCGTACACTGCATATAGTCACCCTGCGCACCACCTATGTTGCCCAGTCCAGGACCGGCACGCATGATATTGGCAATCACCGCCGGCATCTCGGAACCGGCCATGTAGGAAATGCCTTCCTGTTGAAGGCTGAAACCGGGGCTGGAGGTGGAGGTCATGGAGCGAAAGCCCGCTGCGGCCGCACCGTAAACCATATTGATGGCCGCCAGCTCGCTCTCGGTTTGAAGGAAAATCCTGTCTTCCTCGGGCATACGCTTAGCCATATGCTCGAGCAGGTCGTTCTGCGGTGTGATGGGATAGCCGAAATAGGCGCCGCATCCGGCGAGAATGGCGCCTTCAGCTATGGCAATGTTACCCCCCATGAGGGTTCTCTCAGGCAATAAACGGCTCCTCGATGATTAAACCGGTCAGGATGTTGTATCGTCGTCCGGGCTGCTGCGGTGATATATGGTAATGGCAAGGTCGGGACACATGATGGCACAGGCCTTGCATCCTGTGCAAATGAACGCTTTTTCCGCAATCAGCTCGGCGTAATTGACCCCGAAGCGGTTGATTTCTTTAGATAACCCGATTATTTCCCTGGGACATACCGATATACAGTACAGGCAGGCTTTGCATTTGTCCTTCTCGATGACTATGTAGTTTGTTTTACGGCTCTCAGATATCAACAATTCATATCACCTTCAATCTAATCCAAAAAAAGCGCAATGCAAAAGTTATTTTACATGCAGATTGATTGCAAGTCAACAGGGTGTAATTGGGGACACCTGTTATATATCGGGGAGGAACCGGCTTCACTCGTTTTTGGCTATATAGCAGCCCGAGCAGACCACATATTGCTTGCCATCCGAGCCGGTTGCCAGCTTGTAGTAGGCCGATTTATAGAAAAGCCCGATCTGGCCCGGCATGGTGAAGACATAGTCCTCCCATCCTGTGCCGTTGGCCAGCGCTCCGGCGACAATATTGTCCCTGAAAAGCTTACCCGCCATATCCGGTACGCCTTTGAAGTTGCGGCCTGCCACAGCCGGGTTATCGGCATTAGCCACCTCGACCACCTTGTTATCGAAGACATAGACGTAAAGCGTAGGGTCCTGCATATCAAGGTACGGGGCCTGCTGTGCATTTATTTTGGCGATGGTGCCGGGAGCATCGGCAATTATATCGGCGGACGTCTTATCGACCAGTTGCGTTACAGTATCCCGCGAAACGCTGCTGGCGGCATATTGCGGCAAGGCATAGCTGGTGATGATCTTCTGGTAAAGGCTCATGCCCCCGGAGCTGTCCTCCTTTTTTAAATCGTCGAGCGCCTTCTGCCAGGCCTGCACTGTGCTATCCGAGACTCCTTTATTAAATGCAATATAAAAGTCGTTCCTGACAGCATATTTGGCGTCAATGATCTCGGCGGGATTGACACCGGCCCGGTAGGCCACGAAGGGCATCCCAAGCGCCGGCCCCAACCAGGCCTCGACCTGACCGTTCACCAGCTTCTGGATGCACTGCGTGTCATTTTCGCTTATATCCAGGTTGGTAAAACCCTGCCCGGATAAAAACACCTGGTTGGAATCGTCCTTGTAGACAGCTATAGACTTCAGTTTTTTAGCGTCATCCAGCGAGTTGATCGCCAGGTCCGAGCCGCGCCGCGTGTAGAAATAGTTGTCGTCGAAGCCGATCGGCCCGACCCATTTAAAGAGGCTTTCGCGGGAGGGCAAACGGGTGGTGGAATACAGTGCTATGCCGGGTTCCGTCTGTGCCAGCTCATAGCCCTGCGCCCAGGGCATGAGCTCGATGGACGCATCGCTGCCGGTAGCCTTCAATATCTGGCGAACGATCTCGGTGGACTGCCCCGTGATGGTCCCCTTTTCATCGGTGAAATTAAAGGGCGGATTATCCTCGGTGATGATACGCAGTTTGGGCGCCGGGTTGTTAACCACACAACCCGAAAACAATATCAGGACGGCCAGCACCAGACCCAATACATTCTTCAACATCTTCGCCTCCCATAGGTTAGAGTTATTCCCTTACGAATTATCGCAACATCTTCACATATTTGCAGATTTGATATATTATATCTAATATTGATTGAGCGATTAATAACTATGCCCTTTTCCGCTATTACAACCTGCCGTATTATACCGTCGGACTAACAAAATATAACTGTATTAAGGGGATTTTGCAATGACAGTAAGAAAAAAGAAGACAGGTGTGCTAAAGCCCTCGGGCATGGGTGTCAGGCTTAACCGTACGCAGAAGGGCAAGCAGATCGCAGCCATCAGGAAAAAGCAGATAACCGGGGCCGCTTATGAGGTCATTGCTGAAAAGGGCTATTACAACTTCACTATGATGGATATCGCCAGGCGGGCCGGCGTTTCCTCCGGCCTGATACACCATTACTTTAAAGATAAGGAGAACATGCTGGTAACGCTGCTCAGGGAAATGCAGCAGAACATCCGCACTTCACTGGAAAAAAACATCGAGCACGTGCCAGACCCCGCTAAAAAACTGGATATCTTCATGGACCAGGCTTTCGATCTGGTGATCAAGGAAAGGGAATACGTCTACGTAACCTATGATTTTATGACGCAGATAAAGTTCAATGAGCGCATGCAGCGCATTCTCAGCAAGCTGTACCGCGGCTACCGCGAAACGCTGGAATCCATCCTCAAGGAAGGCAAACAGAAGAGGAAATTTAAGGACGTGGACGCACATTACCTGTCCACTGTCTTCATCTCGATTTTGCTGGGGCTCGAACAGCAGTACATACTGGACAACAACGCCTTCGACTACCGCGGCTACACCAAACGCATTAAAGACTATATGTTCGATCAGGTGCTGATCAAGAAATAACCCTCGCTACCGCCGTTTTATAGCCCCACACCCGGCTTGCCGGGAAGCGCGCTATATCAGATTCGAACCTCTTTACTTACCAGCCTGTAGAATGTTAATATATTGGCGCTAATTTTAGGTCTAGCGTTCAATCGATAAATCGACTCTCTCAATCGAAATAGTATCTGCAGGAGGTTCACTTTGGGCACATTTACAGGTAAGGTTATAATCGTCACCGGCGGCAGCTCTGGGATCGGCCGCGCTGCTGCTATTTTGTTCGGCAAAGAGGGTGGAAAGGTGGTGGTCGCCAACCGGCGCATTAAAGAAGGTGAGGAGACTGTGCAGATGATCAAAGACGCCGGCGGCGAAGGTATGTTTGTTCAAACGGATGTCAGGATTGCCACCCAGGTGGAAAACATGGTCAAGAAAACGGTTGATACCTACGGGAAACTGGATATCGCCTTCAATAATGCCGGCCTTGCCGGTGTCTTCCAGAAGCTGACCGATGAAAGCGAGGAGATATTCTACGCACAAATAGACACCAATCTGAAGGGCATCTGGCTGTGCATGAAAAACGAGATACCCGTGATGCTCAAGCAGGGCGGCGGCGTGATCGTGAACAACGCTTCCATCACCGGGCTGAGGGCGCTGCGCAAGCTCAATAGCTACAGCGCCAGCAAGCACGCGGTAGTCGGCCTGACCAATTCGGCCGCCAAGGAATACGCTCCCTATAACATTCGCATCGTGGCCGTGTGCCCGGGTTGGACCAAAACGCCCATGGTCTGGGAATTCACCGAGAATCCGGAATTGTTCAAGAAAACCGAGGCCACAGTCCCACTGCGCAGGATGGCACGACCGGAGGAAATAGCGGAACTGGTTATTTTCCTGGCATCGGATAAGGCATCCTATATCGCAGGCGGCGGCATCGCCATATCCGGCGGGTTGGATATTTAGCAATACCTGTTGCTAGGGCAGATTTGAGGTGCAGTGCGGGCACCTCGTTCAACAGACTAATATCGCACCAAACAGCAAAGGGCTAACCCTTGCACAGCTCTCTCAAGCGTGAAAAGGCGGAGGGTTGGTCCAGCTTGCCCTCTTCGAAGTCATTTATTATCCGCTCCACCACCTCTTTAATGCCCCTGGCAGCCAGGCCTTTATCATCCAGTGGAAACTCTGGGAACAGGAAGAACAGGCGGGCAATATCGCCCCTATCGCCGCAGATAAGCTCCTCCACCGGCTGCACCATCATGTCCTTTTCCTCTTTACTGAGCGGCGCACGTGTGAAGACATCGTTGCAGAAATGATAGCGGCATTCCCTGGGCCTGATCTCATAAATCGGGCAGGTGCTGAACTTCTCTGAGTAAAGCCCGCAGTGTATGTTCTTACAGCAGTAGCCATCGCAGGGCGGGCAGACCGTCCCCGCAGTCTCGTTGAGTATCCTCACAATACGCGAGATCTGCAGCCCGAATAGCTCTTCGAACTCATCTTCGGTCAGGAATATCTTAGTGTGGTCCATCGTATGGCCGCTCCGGTTTTTGAATCTTTTTAGTTTAGGCGGCTTTGACTGTAAAATGGCTAAAAGTTAATATTGAGAATATGTCTTTACCTGCCAGAAGCATATTAATTTTACCATAGCCCGGTAGGATGCACCGCCCATCCCAAAATCTTAAATATATGAATATAAGTGTAAGGAGGTACCAGAATGATAAGGACGGTAGAACAGTATCTGGAAAGCCTGAACGACGGAAGGGTTGTCTATTGTCTGGGAGAACGTGTGAAAGATGTGAGGACTCATCCCATGCTTCGCACTGTGGTACGGTCGGCAGCCATGGATTACAGCATGCCGCACGATCCGCGATTCCACGATCTCTTCGTAAGCAAGGATGAGGACGGCGAAGACATCAATTTTTTGCTTACGCCACCCCGTTCCTCAGAAGAACTGCTCAGACGGAGAGAATGCTTCATCCAGGGTATACGCTCAGGCGGCGGCTTTCTGGTGCACTGCATGGGAGTGGACGCTCTGGCAGCAGCCACCCTGGCAGCCAACAAAATGGACAGGGCGCTGAAGACCAACTACGTGGAACGTGTTGAAAACTACCGTAAATATCTTCAGAAGAACGACATTGGACTGACAGGCGCCATGACCGACGTAAAGGGCGACAGGAGCCTGCATCCATCCAAGCAGGTCCAACACAAGGATTTCTACCTCCGCGTGGTCGACAGGCAGAAGGAAGGCATCATTGTCAGGGGCGCCAAGATACATATCAGCGCCACCCCGTGCGCCAACGAGGCCATCGTGCTGCCCTGCCGCACTCATGGCGAAGACGATCAAGACTACGCGCTCTCATTTGCTATCCCGCTAGGAACAAACGGCGTCAAACTGTTGGCCGTCGAGCCTGTCACACGCAGCTACGGAGAGGAGGCGGCCTGGGATTATCCGCACGCTGCCAAACTCCAGCCCACCGAGTGCCTGATCATTTTCGACGACGTTTTTGTGCCATGGGAGAGGGTCTTTATGTGCGGGGAATGGCAGTTCTCCAGGGATATCACCTATGGCTTTGCCAGCTTCCACCGCCTCTTCGGCACCTGCAAGATGGTGGGCGAACTGGAGAAGCTCAGCGGCGCCGTAAGGCTGATAACCGAATACAACGGCCTCGAGAAATATGAACATATAAAGAACAAGCTGGCATGGATGGCCATGATTACACAGACCGTTGCCTCCCTGGGCGAAATGTCCTGCATCAAGGGCGTTAAAGACGAGGCCTCGGGCATGATGGTGCCCGACCTTATGCTCACGAACTCGGCCAAATTCACCTTTGCCGATAATTTCCACGAGATATGCAAGCTGGCCCAGGACATATGCGGCGGCGTAGCCACCACCGTACCCAGCTACCGCGACTGGAAAAACCCGGAGATCCATGACTATATTGAGAAATACCTGGGCGGCAAGGCCGGCATACCAACGGCCGACAGGATCAAGGTCATCCGCATGATCAAGGATATGACCCACAACTATTATCAGATCGACCATATCCACGGCGAAGGCTCAAGGGCAGCCCAGCAGATATTCCTTTATCTCAGTGCAGACTGGAACAGGTATAAGGCCGCCGCCAAGCGGGAGCTGCACATCGACGGCTGGCAATCGGACCCGGTTTACGGCCGGCTGATCGACGTGGAAAAGGAAGTGGAGCACAAGATGCCGCCTGTGGACACCTCTTATAAGCTGTTTTCCAATGTCGGCTAAATAAGGTGGGGGAATAATTGATAGCCACATATTTACAATTGGCCAACCGCGGGCCAGGATGGACAGGCTGGAGATTACCTATTGCATATCCAAAATGTTATAAATATTAAATATTTAAACCGCAGAATTTATGATAATTAAATATCCGTCTTGCTAATATGATTCCACCGGGGTATATGATAAACGGTGGCAATGTGGTTGGAAAGTAAAAACAGGTCGAATTTATGCGGGATATTTTTAGGGATTATTCATATGCTCCGGGATCTTAGGACAAATTTTATGATCCTGCCGGACTGATCGGCAGCGTAAAAAATACTGTAGTCCCCTTGCCTTCTTCAGATTCCAGCCAGATGCGGCCGTCATGCGCCTCAACCAGCCGCTTGCATACTACCAGACCCAGCCCGATACCCCTGGATGTATCGTATTTTCCCCTCTCAACACGCTGGAAGGGATTGAATAGCAGGGCCTGTTCATTGCTGGAGATACCGATGCCCGAGTCTTTAATGCCCACCCTGACGAAGCCAACCAGCTTATCAACAAACAATTCTATCGGCCCGCCCCCCGGGGAATATTTAACGGCATTTTGCAACAGGTTGAAAATAACCCGCTCTATTCTGAGAGGGTCCCCATCTATAACCGGTATGCCGTCCTCGAATTTCAGAATGAATTGATGACCGGGCTGTTTGCGGAACTTGTCGATCACTTTTTTAGAAAGGTCAGAAATCACGACCGCCTTGTGGGCTATTTTAAGACGGTCGGCCTGCGAACGCGACAGCTCCAGCAGGTTGTCGAGGATATGTGACAGATCTTCCGATTCAAGGGCGGAATCCTCAAGCAATTGCTTACGTTCAGCCTGGGATAATTTATCGCCATCCTGTGATAGTGTATCCAGCGCACCCATAATAACTGTCATCGGCGTGCGCATCTCATGTGACACCATTCCTATGAAATCATCCTTCATCTGGTCGACTTTCTTACGCTCTGTGACGTCCCGGCCGTAGAACCGGAAGTCGTTAGTTGCAGCATCGTAATATATGGTTTCGTCGTACCACAAATCGCCGACCTTGACTTCCCGGGTCAGAACAATGGTTTCTTCTCCCACATTACTCAGCATGTCTTCCGCACCGGCCAGGAAGGGGTGCCCTTTACCCATTATTGCCATATCCGGAAAGGTGCGACGTGCGGCAGTGTTCATGTAACGTATCCCGCCATCCCTGCTCATCTCGACCACGGGCATGGGATTGCGCTCGGGGAAGGATGCCAGGTGGGCAAGCTCGGCCTCCATGGCTTTGCGACCGGTAATATCGCGCAGAAAGACGAAGAAACGCCCGCCGTGAATATGAATATAGTTGGCGCTGACTTCGATATCGACGGTCCCGCCGTCCTTACACCTGTGCCTGGTCTCGAATCTCTCAGCGCCGGTTTTTACAAGCTTCTCCATACGCCGACCTATATCCATTTCCGTATCCCGGGCCTCAACGTCCTGTATTCCCAGTTTCAACAGCTCATCACGGCTGTAACCGATCAGTTTGCAGTAGGCGTCGTTGACATCCAGGAAACGTCCCTGCATATCAACCAGCCAGAAACCATCCATGGCCGTGCGCAGGATAGCCTCCCTTTCCAGCTCCGCATGCTTACGCTCCGAGATATCGGCAAATATGGCCAGGTAGCCGGTGAATTTTTTCTCCCTGTCGAACAGGGGCACGGAATGGTTCATGGCCCAGATAATCGAGCCATCTTTTCTCAGCATCTGGAGGTCATATTGTTCAACTATGCCTTCACGCGGCTGCTGCCGTCTATCCGTCATCAAAGGCAATTGTTCGCTGCTGACCAGGTCCACGAACTGCCTGCCTACCAACTCATCTGTTTTGTAACCCAACATCTCGTCCATGCGCTTGTTGACAAAGGTTATCAGTCCATCCTTATCCGCCAGCAATATACCTTCGAAGGCGTTCTCAACGATGATCCGGTAGCGCTCTCTCTCCCTTTCAATCGTCCACAGCGATTCCTCTATCCTCTGCTGCTGTTTTACAATTTGTTGATGCAGCTTCTCCCTGGCCAGCTCGGCCTGCTTACGCGCAGTTATATCGCGAATCACCGCCAGGATGCCTACCACTTTATTGCGCACGCCCTTTAACACAGACAGCGACGATTCCACGAAGATGCTTTCACCATTATTCAGGATATGGATGTTCTCCCCCTGCCAGTAGCCGAACTTTTCCAGAGACTGCCTGGCATCGCTCTCATCGATCGGCTCTATCCATTCCGTCCTGAAAAACTCCTTGCAGTTGCGGCCCAAGGCATCCCCGGCCTTAACACCGTATAGCTTCTCGGCTGCATGGTTCCAGCAAAAAACTTTTTCCTCCCCGTCCAGGCAGATAACAACATCTTTAATCTGGGAAAGGATGTCGATCTCCACTTCAGCCTGTCCGCCGGCTGCCTTTAGCCCGCTCACCCTGGTTTTTAAGCTGGTCTTAATAACCGGGTTCTTCCTCTTCTCACCGGCCGGGCTGCCACCGGCTCCGGCGCTTATTTTCGGCTGTTTCTTCGGTTCACGTTTCATAGCTGATTTTTTAACCTGTTATCAAAGGGATATTATCACCGCGATAGCTCTCTATCGCCCGCATCACCTTTACCGTATCCGTTAAATCCCCGAATACGTAATCGGCCCCCTCGCTTTTAAGATCGTCAACCGAATGTACGCCTGTGGCAACCCCGATGGACAGGGCCTGGAGCTGCCTGGCGCATTCTATATCCCTGAGGGAATCGCCGATTATCACCACATCTTTTCCTGAAAATTTGGTGCCGCTAAGTTCTCCTGCTTTGCGAACGGCAAGCCGGGCCATATCCAAACGTGTTCTGGCTTCAGTTCCGTATACTGCCAATCTAAAGTAGCCATCCAGCCCGGCTGCCGAAAGCACCGTGCTGGCGATTGTGCGTGAGTCACCGGTATACAGGACGATCAAATGCCCGGCCTCTGTCAAATGCTGCAGCAATTGCCGCACTCCCGGCAGAACGTATTTGAATGGATCGGGCGGCATTAAAGAAGAAAATAGCCGTTCGTATGAGCCCAATATATCATTCATACTATCACGGACCTGGGCTTCGTCAATGCCGTTGTCCCTGGCCAGTTCTGCTATATTGTCCGTCAGGCTTCGGCCCGAAAAATCTATGCCGGTTAACCGTGCATCTATATTGAATTTCGTTAGGAAGAGCCGGCGGACCGTTTCCTCATGTACAGGGAGTAAATCCACCAGCGTTTGGTCCAGGTCGAAAATTATCAGCTTCATGAATAGTCGTCACCCAAATACAATACTGCCGGAGCGCTAAAGGCCCCGGCAGGCATTAAGAGGGCAATCCCCAATTATTATTGTTATCATCCCTTCATTTTTTAAATTCAGAATTATTTTTTATAAAGGTTGCCGCAGCCGGTGGCCCTGACCATCAAGACAGGCGCACAGACGCCATGCAAAATCTTATCGGCCACGCTCCCCCATATCCAGCGGCTGAGGCCCGAGAGTCCGTGTGTGGCCATTATCACAAGGTCAATATCGTTATTATCGACAAAGTCGATAATGGTTTCAGCGGCGGGGCCGTTCATAATTTTCACCGACGTTTTAATACCCGAGACAGTTAACCGGGCGGCTATCTTATTGAGGTACTTTTCCGCCTTTGCCTTTTCATCTTTTTCCAGTTGGGCCAACTGCTGTACGGACAGGCCGGGCACAGCCTCCCCGTAGGGAATCCTGACGGGTTCTATCACACGCAGCAATATGATCTGCGGCTCCCGGCACCCCCTGGCAATGGTCTCGGCATGCTCTGCTGCTGTCTCGGCCAGTTTTGAACCATCCAGGGTAACCACTATATTTTTATACATGCAATCGTCCCCTGCATATTGGATGTTTTATATCCATCCGGCCCTGGTAATTTCAAAGCCTTTAGCTAACCGCAATCTGTTTTTCGGACTGCCACAGTCCGTGTATATTGCAGAGTGAGGAAGCATAAATCGTTCCCGGCTTGCCGAGCTTCACGGAGAAGGCTGCCTCATGGTGGGTATAAGCAGGCCCGGTATTGGGTCCCTGCGTCGATTCCCCGTGCGCGGTGAATTCAAAATTACCCAGCTGATAGGCGAAGTTTTCACCTTCCGCCAGGAAATACACGGAAATCCAGCGGATATGGTGCTCGGTGGTATTGGGGTGGGCAACCTCTTTGCCTATGGAGACTTTAATGGACAACATGTCGCCGGCCTTGATCTTATCGGCGCATTCGATTACAGGAACATGCTTCTCCGCTTTCCAATCTCCAGTTTTAAATAGCTCGCTAAATGGTTTCATCTGCTTCCTCCTGATATTTTTATTATTTCGGTATTTGTATCATCAATGCATATAGTTAAGCAAGTCTTATTTTTTAGCTTTGGGGCGGGCAGAGGAAATCTTGACGCCTACCGGCTTCGACTTTTTGCTATGGTCCTTGGGAAGGTCGATCTGCAAGATACCGTCGCAATAGCTGGCTTTGATTCCTGATTTGCGGATCTCCGAAGGCAGCGGCAGCGAGCGGTAGAAATTGCCGTAGGCTATCTCACACTGAATATAGTCCCTGGCTTTGGAACAAGACTCGGATTTTCTCTCGCCTTTAATCACCAGGTCATTGCCGACGACATCAATATTTATATCCTCTTTTTTTATGCCCGGCACTTCCACGCGCAGGGTTATTTTATCCTTATCCGAGTACATTTCGATGATGGGCGACCATAGGAGGCTGTCGTTAGGGGTCCTCCAGTATACGGGGAACCTCGTTGCTGTGACAGGATACTTACCAGGTTTTCCCGTACGCCCTGTAACATCCGGCATTGCGCCTGATTCAGCTATTCTTTGAAATACCATGGCTTCCTCCTCTTTTGAAGCAGAATATATTTTGAGTTTACCTGGCTCCCACCTTTAAGCGAGCGCCTTCGCTGATTAGATAGTCGAAATCCATGAAGGCCGATTTCCTGTAGTTAAGCAAGATCGAATCGTACTGCGAAATCACGGCTCCCCGGTCAAATACAGTTATATCCGAGCTGTCATACAGGTACGGCCTGCCCAGACAGCAGAATTTTTCCACCTTAACGTCTTCGTCGAGTATGCAGTGGTCTACCAGGCTGTATTCGTCCACCTCTGCATTTGATAGAAGGATGGAATTCATAACCACTGCATGCGGCTTAACATGCACATTGCCGGCCAGGATCGAGTTCTCAACCCGGCCTTCAATGACACAATCAGGCCCGCACATGCTGTTGTGCATATTTATGCTATTCATTTTTTTCATTACGATCACTCCGGGTTCAGAATATTTTTATGGCTTTCCTTCGCCCGCCTGATGACCTTAATGGTAGTCTCCACATGATTAAATAATCATAAAATGCCCCCGAAAAGTATTAAATAATCATGTCATTTGGCGAGGCTTATGTGAAGTGGGGATCACGGTTAAGAATGGAGGATAAGCGATGAGGTTCTATGCGGCCTTTTGTTTGAACATGTAACCCAGCTTGGGGACCGTTGCAATGTATTCGGGACTGGCAGGATTTTTTTCGATCTTGTTTCTGAGCCTGCTGATCCACGTTCTCAGAATTTGAATGTCATTGCGGTATTCCGGTCCCCAGATCCTGCTGAGTAATTCCTCATACGCCATAACACGTCCCGTGTTTTGAACCAGTTCGGCCAACAGGAGCCATTCAATACGGGTTAAATGTTCCTCTGTGCCCCTGACCGTCAGGCTGTGACCCTTAAAGTCGATATGAGTGTCTTTTAAAGTAAGTGTTTCGACAGGCTTGCTTTTTTGATCCTGCACGATGCGCCGGCTGATGGCTTCGATGCGGGCGATCAGCTCATTGGGATTAAACGGTTTGGGGAGATAATCATCGGCGCCCAGGTTAAGCCCCTGGATTTTATCGACATCCTCGCTCCTGGCGCTGAGTATGATGACCGGGATTTGGGAGAACGTTCGAAGCTCCTTGAGAAACTCGAAACCGTCCATCTCGGGCATCAACAGATCAAGGACAATTATGTCGGGATCGTAATTATGGAAGCGCTCAAAAGCCTCTTTGCCGTTACCAGCGGTTAAAACTTCGTAACCGGAGACCCTTAGCTTGGACCTGAGAAAATTGACAATGCGCTCTTCATCATCCACCACCAGTACACTTAGTTTCTTCATATTTAACAGTATCACGTACGAGCGATAAAAGAATGATAGCCCCCTAGGGATTATATGTCAACAGATATAATATGGCCCCTTCGAATTGTTGATCCGGAATAAGGGCCCATTTAATGATTTTTCTTTTCCAGCCCCTCCACCAGTTTCTGGTACTTTTCGTGTATCAGCTTCCTATCGAACTCCCAGAACTCCAGCAGCATTTTATCCTGTTCTTCCTTGCTGAAGTAATCGAGGATGGGATAAAAGAAATGCTTGTCCTCTTTTTCGATATGCGCCGGATAGAAATCGACCAGTTTTTCCAAGAGGTCAATCACATCTTTCAAGGCTGCTGAAGTACCCTTCATATAGCCCTGCCTGGCCTCGACCAGCGCTCCAACCATTTTGCGGGCGCTCACATGTTCCTCTATTAATTCTTCCATTATCCTCTTGTGCTCGGGCTTCAACTGCTTGCGGGCCAGGTCCCGGAAAAGGATATCCTCCTCCTTGCCGTGATGCGTCCTATCGGCATAGGTCCGGATAAAGTCGACCGCCATTTGAAGGAACTCTACGTCGACTATTTTGCTTTGGCCGGCCTGCAAAGCCTCCTTTTTCAAGAGCGCAATCATGCGCTCGATTAACCGGTGCTCAACCATTAAAGGTCCTATCGGCTTCATATTGTCCTCCTGACTTGTTGCCCTTTTTTCATTTTTGCAGCTCCTCCAGGGCCTTCTTAGCCTCCAGGTCTATGCCCAGCGTGAGCGTGCTGTCTTCCAGTGCAGCCATTACATGCTTCAAAACGTCATCGTAATCACGGGTACGCAGGTCATGAAATACATGATGTGCGCCCACCCTTACGTCATCGTCTTGGGGATGTTCGATCAAGGCACGCAATATTGGTTTGACCGACTTGCTGCCTATCTGTATGAGCCCCTGGGCGGCCAGCCAGCGCACGTCGAAATTCTTATCCCTCAAAGCCGTGACCAGCGCATCTACGGCCGAAGGGTCCTCGATCTCCCCCAGCGATTTGGCAGCTTCCCACCTTACCACCTGGGTCTTATCCTTGAGCGCCTCTATCAGGTATTTCACCGCCGGGTGACCGATTTTGACCAGGTTCTTTCTGGCCCTGACCCTGGTCCTTCCGTCCTTGCTGCCCAGCTCCTTTATTAATGCCTTCGGGTCTGTACATGATGGCTGACTGTATGACATACTCATAACGAATTCCTCTGACTGTTTAATTCAATATATATGTCTTCGGCTTAAATAATAATAAAATCCGATGATTAATTATTACAAAATAATGACATTATATCCGGCAGGGATATTACTTCTTGAGCCTTATAAACAGCATCAGGCAATTGGGTGGAATCTCGACTGTTTTGCCCGCCTCAGCCGTTGTTTTTTTCGCCGGCAGGATGGTCTTCGAAGTATCCAGCACGACCTGCCATTTGACCAGCCTTCCGAACTCCGGCATTTCAAAGGGTATTTTCCCCTTATAGGAATTCAGCACTATCAAAAATGTGTCGTCCCTGATGGAATTCCCCTCATCGTCATATTCGTCCAGGGCCTCTCCGTCCAGCAGCGCTCCCACACAGTGCACCCACGATGTTTCCCAATCGGGCTCCTCCATCTCCCGGCCGTCCGGCCGCAGCCAGACAATGTCCCTCACTTCCTGTCCGCGTATAGGCCGTCCCTGAAAGAACTGACGCCGGCGGAATACGGGATGGTCACGGCGCAAACGGCACAGGTCTTTAACAAAATTTTGAAAATCCTGCTTCCTGATGTCCAGGTCCCAGCTATACCAACTCGTCTGGTTATCCAGGCAATAAGCATTATTGTTGCCCGCCTGTGTACGGCTGAGCTCGTCGCCGCCGCAGATCATGGGCACGCCCTGCGATAACATCAGGGCAGCCATAAAATTACGTTTCTGCCTTTCACGGAAATCAAGGATGGACGGATCGGCAGTGGCACCCTCGGCCCCGCAATTCCAGGACAAATTCTCGTCCATTCCGTCTGCATTCGAGCTGCCGTTGGCTTCGTTATGTTTCTGGTTATAGCTGACCAGGTCCTGCAGGGTAAACCCGTCATGCGCTGAAACATAGTTGATGCTGGCGTAAGGCCTCCGGCCATCATCCTGATAGAGGTCGCTGCTGCCTGTCAGTCGATAAGCCAGATCGCCTGCCTGCCCCTCGTCGCCCCTCCAGAAACGGCGCAGCGTATCCCGGTATTTAGGATTCCATTCGGTCCATAAGACGGGGAAATTGCCCACCTGGTAACCTCCATCCCCCACATCCCAGGGTTCTGCTATCAGCTTGACCCCGGATACAACCGGGTCCTGGTGGATGATATCGAAAAATGCCGATAACCTGTCCACCTCGTGCAAATTCCTGGCCAGGGCCGAGGCCAGGTCGAACCTGAAACCATCCACGTGCATCTCCATCGCCCAGTAGCGCAGGCTGTCCATAATCAGCTTCAGCACCTGAGGATGCTGCACATTCAAGCTGTTTCCCGTGCCTGTGTAGTCCACATAGTAGCGCCTGCGGGCCGGGTCGAGGCGATAGTACGTTTCGTTATCTATGCCCCGATAGCTCAGCGTTGGGCCCAGCTGGTCGCCTTCGGCTGTGTGATTGTAGACAACATCCAGGATCACTTCGATGCCCGCCCGGTGCAACGCCTTGACCATACGTTTGAACTCCACTACCTGTTCTCCCCTGTCCCCCGAGCATGAATAGCGCGAGGTTGGGGAGAAATAGTTGATGCTGTAGTAGCCCCAGTAGTTGGCCAGGCCTCTGTCAACCAGTCCCCTATCATCGGTGAATTCGTGCACCGGCATCAGTTCCAGAGATGTGATGCCCAGCCGCTTGAAATAGTCCAGCATGACTTCCGAAGCCAGCGCAGAGTAACTGCCCCGCCGGCCTGCTTCGATCTCAGGATGGAGCATGGTACAGCCCCTGACATGAGTCTCATAGATAATGCTTTTCGGCCAGGGTATGGAAGGTGGGCTATCATTTTCCCAGTCGAAAGACGGATCGATCACCACACATTTGGGCGTGCCGCCGCTATCGTCTTTGCCGTCCATAATCAGATCATCAGCCTTACCAGTGTCGTAAGCAAATAGAGAGGACTGCCAGTCGATCTTGCCGGAGATCGCCCTGGCATAGGGGTCCAGGAGTAACTTGTTGGGGTTGAAGCGCAGGCCGGTTTCGGGCTGATAGGGGCCGTAAGCCCGGTACATATAGAGTTGCCCGGGCCTGAGCCCCGGCAGGTACATATGCCAGACCTGTCCCCTTACTTCCTTAAAGGGAATGCGCTCGCTTTCCAGGACGGAGCCCTCATCAAAAAGGCAGACCTCGATTTTTTCGGCCTTTTCGGAATAGACGGCAAAATTAACCCCTTTGCCATCCCACGTAGCTCCCAGGGGATAAGGATTACCCGGCAATACCCCGCGCGTCATCACTATATAATATAAGTATCCTTATTAAGGCGGGCATTTGGCGCAGACCGACCGGAACAATGTGGTGCTCAGGTACCGGTCGCCGCGATCGGGCAATATCACTACGATAGTGCCGCGGTCCATCTGCCTGGCAATATTCAAGGCCCCGGCCACGGCAGCCCCGCTGGACATGCCAACAAACACACCTTCCCTGGTGGCCAGCAGCCTGGTGATCTCGAAGGCCTCTCCATCTTCAACCGTGATTTTCTCGTCGAACTCCTTCGGATTATATATCTTGGGATTGATCGATTCTTTCATATTCTTGAGGCCCTGGATGGTATGGCCCTCGGTAGGCTCGACGGCCACCACTTTTACCTTCGGTTTCTTTTCCTTCAGGTACCTGCCCGTGCCTATCAGGGTCCCCGAAGTGCCCAGGCCTGCGATAAAAACATCGACTTCGCCGTCGGTCTGGCGGTAAATCTCGGGGCCGGTGGTCTCATAATGCGACAGCACATTGTTGGGGTTGTCGAACTGGTTGGGCATGAAATAATTTCCTGGCTCTTTTTCGAGGAACTGCCATGCCCTGCGGATAGCGCCGTCGGTCGATTCCCTGGCCGGCGTGAGCACCACTTCTGCGCCGTAGGCCTGCAAACATATCTGCCGCTCGGTGCTCACACACTCAGGCATAAAAAGCTTAACCTTGTAGCCCTTGGCGGAGCCGATCATAGCCAGGGCAATGCCCGTATTGCCGGAGGTAGGTTCCACGATGGTTTTGTCTTTGGTGAGCTGGCCCGATTCTTCAGCCTTAACGATCATATAGTAGGCCGGCCTGTCCTTTACCGAGCCGCCCGGGTTGCAGCCCTCCAGCTTGCCGTAAATCTTCACACAAGGATTTAACCCGTCCAGCTTGGTCAGTTCCACCAGCGGGGTGTTGCCTATGGCATCGAATACGCTGCTCTTTACCTCTTTCATTCTATTCATCCTTCAGTTACGCTGCATAGCACAGATAATTATATGTCAGGTCAAAAGCAAAATAACAGTTTAAGGCCTTATGAGAATAGCCGCCTCGGATTGTCCACCATCATGGTATGTATCTGCTGCTCGGTAATACCCGCCTTCTTCAAGACAGGGATTATGTTGCGGAAAATGTTGGTAAACGACCAGTTGCTGAACAATTTAACGTCCTCAACCGGAATCGAGCCACCCCGACCGAACCCGCACGAGATGTAGTCCTGCGAGAGCAGAATACGATCGGCATAACCTTGCTGCAACAGGCTGATGAGATTGGCCGTCCTCACGGAATCCGGCAGGAAATACTCGATTCCAAACCTGTCGAAAGCAATATTGACGCCTTTTTTCAAGACCGACAGCTGATATTCAAGGGAGGGATTGCCGCACATATGGCCGCATTGTATCTTGCCGGGATCGGCCCCCTCCGAGAGCAATATGTCCACCTGCTCGGGGCCCATGGTGCCGTCCTCGGTATGTGTGATAATGGGCAGGCCCGTTTCCTTTTGCGTCCGGGCTGCCGCCTTCAAAGAAGCCATTTCGCAGTCGCCTATTTTATTCAGACCTGTGGCGACCTTGATAACCCCGGCCCTTACACCCGAGCCGCCTATGCCTTTGGTTATCTCATACAAATAGGTGTCGTAAAGTTCCGTCGCCATATCGCCTATTTTGTTCCGGCTGCGCTGCTTCAAATACGCCCACTTGCCCAGTTCCTCGGTATACATGCCGGTCGCACAGATTATGTTAATCTGGAGCTTTTCCGACACCTCTTCCATCACCGCTACATTACGGCTCAGGTCGTTCGGTGTGGCATCGACAATAGACCTGACCCCGAACTCCTTCACGGGGGCCAACGCCTTCAGGCAGATATTTACGATCTTTTCCCGGTTGTAAGGCCTGGAGAGCGCATCGCATTCCCAGCCAGCATAACCGGCAATAATATGCTCGTGAGCCAGTGTAAGTCCAAGGTCGTCGGGTGAAATAGGACCCAGCACTGAATTGATTTTAGCCATGTCTGCACTCCAATCGTCGGTGAACTCGCTATTATAGCATAAGTATAGCTGATAGCCAGCTGGCCCCAAATTAACAACTCACGCTCCGAAGTCAGCGCCCCTTGGGCACAGGGGGTAATTTTGATAGACTATACCGTCGGAGGGGGAAATGCCGGAGATTATGGCCAGGGGCATCCAGATTAACTATGAGGAAAAGGAGGAGGGTTTCCCGCTGGTACTGCTTCATGGTCTGTCCGACGACCTCAATCTCTGGACTCCACTGCTGCTCGGGTTTTCCGGAAGGTACCGCACTATTGCCGTAGATATCAGGGGTCGTGGCCATTCGGGCAAGCCGGACATACCTTACTACATTCATCAATTCTCGGAAGACCTTCTAGCGTTCCTCGATAATATGGGCATCTCCCGGGCGCACCTGCTGGGACTCTCCATGGGAGCAGCCGTCGTTCAGCAGTTCGCCCTCGACCATCCTGACAAAGCCGCTTGCATCGTCCTGCTTTCCGCCTTCGATCATATCGACACGCACCTGCGGGAAAAACTTCTGGGGCTTCGCAACAGTCTTGTTGCGGGCGGCATACCCGCTTTTTTTGATGAGGCTGTCAAACTGATTGTCACCCCTGAATTCATATCCGCCAATGCCGCAGCCATTGCAGACTCCAAGAAATACGCCATCGGAATAAACTCGCCTGCAGCTTTAATTCGCGCCGTGGACGCCTGCCTGGCCTTCGATATTCGGGACAGGATTTCACGAATATCGGTGCCCGTGCTCATTATCTCCGGAAGGGAGGACGTATTCACTCCCAACAACTTGGCAGAAGAGCTTCACCGAACCATACCGGGTTCTACCTGGATAACCATGGATGGTGTGGGGCATAACTTAATTACGCCTGAAAATGTACCGCCGTTGGCCCACGCCGTGCTGGATTTTCCTGGCAGTGCATTCAACAACCGGTAAATAGAAGCCGAATATTTACGAACAGGCGGCAACACGTACTGCATATAATGACCGCCATTATTGTGCTTTTCCGCTGGTGGGCCTAAGTGTACAATAAACAGAACCTTTTGGCTAAAATTTAGCTTGAAGTAGTTGTCAAATTACCATGTGGCAGACCATGTAAGTCATATTTTCGGCACTTCTATGGTTTCTTTTGTTCTGACTTATGTGGTTTCTTGTCTGAGATTTGTTTCTTGGTTTTTTTATATCTTTTTCCTTCGCTACCAATGTTTATACTTCCATATTTAATCTCTCACGTATTAACCAGGTCGTCTTTCCCCACATCTGCTTCAAGCCGGATTACAATGTTACTTATTAGCAAGATGCTGTACGATATATTTGTCTTGGTCTACTCTATCTATAGTGTTTTGAGGTAGCGGTGCACCCATAGCAGCATGGAAACGTACATCCAGAGGCAGCAAGAGCTTGATAGTGGCCGCATTGACATTAAGCTATTCGGCAAAATTGCCAGTAAAGCGGCGGCGGTGATGTCTGCAGATGGTGGCAAGCAGTTGCTGGATATGCTGGCTGAATACGGCAACCTTGGGGCAGCCATCGATAAACTGAGTGCTAATGAAACGGATCTTGAGAACAAGTCAAAGGGTTTGTCTGAAAAGGTACAAGAGAAAAAACAGTTAATCGCACTCCAAACGAGATGAAGAGAGCCTCGCTGATGTTGAGGCCTGAAGTCTTTTCATGATTGCGAGGTTCTCCTGCCCGCCCGTCCATTCGCTGAGGAGCTTGTCGAGATAAAGGCTTTTGGCAGGTCATCTAGCACGTTAACTAAAGTCGAACTTCTAGATCCACAATGTCTCCGTCTTTCAACGAGAGTGATTCTTTTATGTGCTCAGATGAAATGATTTCTAACTGAGCATGCGGATAATTAAGTACAAGGGGAATGATAATCGCTCCCTTAATTTTTCTATTGACCACCACCAGAAAGCTCTTTGCTGAGCAGAAGTTTACGTCCTCAGGTGTAATTTCTACGCCTTTTGTATCCTTAATCAAGTGGAGTTTTTCTTCATCTTCAGGTACCACAGTAATATTAAAAGTGCCTGGATAGGGGTTGATGCCGAGCTTATTTATAAACTGTCGCCTCACCCAGGGAATTTCGGTGAATAATTTCGATTCTCCGACACCACCGCAAACTATGCCACGAACTTTGATAAGTCTGGAGTCATTCATATTTTCGTACCGGGTACCAATCTACTCTAAATACTATCTGAAGTTCAACACAAGTTTAACTTTATAGTCTAACTTTTAGCACGAGTAAAGCAAGGGAATGCAACCACGATATATCTCCCAACAGCATAATGTGTGCGAGTAACCATGCTCTTATTAAATGACTCATTCAATAGAACTTGAACTCAGTCATAGCATCTGTGACCTTATCTCGCACCGTACCCTCAAAAGGGCGTTGCAGTGCTTGGTAGCAAACGCATATATGTTCCGACTGGCTAGATTTAGCGCTACAGCTATGAAAGGGAGCGCTCATTGGGAGATTCAGTTATGTATGAGTCAGAGTCGAATAGCAATGTTTTTACTGCGATAATGCGTTTCGGCAACAATAGTCATAAGCATTTCACTGCCTTGCTACTGCAGAGCGTCTAGCGTAAAATGTACAAACAGTTACAGGGTAAAATTAGCTAATCGTAAGTTAAGCGGAACTTTGCTTATTGTTACTATGATGTCTCCGAGACGAATGTTCCCTCAGGTAAACTGCTATAGACTATTGCTCAATCAACCTAGATTGCTAAGAAGGAGAATATAGCATGTCAAAAACTATTGCTGTGATTGGAGCTTTTGACACCAAAGGGGAAGATTTTGCATTTGTTAAAGCAGAAATCGAGAAGCGCGGTCATAAAGTGTTGCTCGTCAATGTTGGCGTTTTGGGCGAATCTCCTTTTAAAGTGGATATTTCATCCGAAAGGGTGGCCGAGGCTGGCGGCGTTTGCCTGAAGGAACTCCGTGAAACGCGAGAACGAGGCATGGCTATGCAAGTAATGACTAAAGGAGTTACCCATATAGTAATAAATCTATACCACCAGGGCAAGATTGATGGTGTTTTCGCCATGGGTGGTTCTGCTGGGACAGCTCTTGGCACCTCAGCTATGCGTGCCTTACCGATTGGCGTCCCCAAAGTCATGGTGAGTACGTTAGCCTCTTTAGACACGAGAGCATATGTAGGAACTAAGGACATTGTACTGTTCCCCTCTGTAGTAGATGTGGCTGGGGTCAATAGTATCAGCGCTCGCATTTATGTTAATGCTGTCGGTGCAGTCGTCGGCATGGTTGAGGCATCGCTACCGGAAATTAAGGATAAAGCGCTCATCGCTGCTTCTATGATTGGCAACACCACCGTCCTTGTCAATTGCTGCAAGGTAATATTAGAAAGACATGGTTATGAGGTGCTGCTATTCCACGCTTCAGGTGCCGGCGGACAGACGATGGAGAGCCTTATAGAAGAGGGCCGCATCAAGGGAGTGCTTGATGTTAGCTTATGGGAACTGGGCAATGAACTCATAGGTGGTATAATGTCAGCAGGACCAACACGGCTTGAGGCAGCAAGTAGAAGAGGCGTGCCCCAGGTCATTGTTCCTGGTGGCCTGGATCTAGTAGGCTTCTGGGAATTGAATACTATACCCGCGAAATTCAGAGGCCGACTGTTTTACGAATGGAATCCCAATGTAACCTGTATGCGGAGTACACCTGAAGAAAATAAAAAACTAGGGCGCTACATTGCAAAGAAGGTTAACAAGTCCACCGGGCCGGTGGCCTTGTTTTTGCCCCTTAAAGGACTGTCTACATTAGACGCTCCTGGCAAGCAATTTTGGTGGCCAGAAGCCGATGAAGCCCTGTTCGATGCTATTAAGAAACATCTCCGTCCTGATATTCCAATCTATGAGATAGATAGCAACATTAATGATGAAGGCCTGGCGCAGGCTGTTGCTAGCAAACTGATAGAATTTCTGAATCCGAGCTAAAGCAATAAAACTCGGCCTCTATCAAGAAACATAATGAAAAAAAATAAAAAATCAATTGTTAAGCATATTCCCTTTGAACGGCTAAAGCTTTGGTTAGCTGACCTGGCTTTATCACGGGGCAAAATACTATCGGCTTACCAATTGTGCCTGGATAATCACCTGCGATAGTATACCAGTTCGGTTAGCTAGTACACAGTAGGCACAAAAAGAAGGGCCATAAATCATATCTTGTATTCAATTGATGTGGCAGGTGTTCCTTCTTATCACCCATAAATAATCTCTTCATGAGAGTTTATTGTTATAGGTATGAGCTGTACTATGCCATTTCTTAGATTAAACCGCCCGCTGTATGCTATTATAAGGACACACTTGAGAGCATACTTGACAACCAATACAACGATTCTCATCTACGCGCGGCGATAGCCTATCATTGTTTTCGCACGGTAATATTGCAGCACAATCGATTACCTCTAAACATCTATTACATACGCTGCATCCCAAGCACCTTTTTGCCTCCTGTATGGCTTGGTCCAGCGTGAATCCCAAATTCACTTCTTTGAAGCTGTGGACTCTGAGCCTTGTTGGTAGTACTCGTGCTCTTTGGCGCTCCCTAGGGATTATGACCTCAGGTAGCATCCTAGGTCTTCTCATGACACGAACTGCAGCTTCTTCTTTCAGATTCTCGCTCTTGAGATACCTAGAGATTGATGCCGCAGCTTTCTTCCCAGCTGCCATAGCCTCAATAGCTGTTCTGGGCCCGGTTTGAACGTCTCCCCCAGCAAAAACGCCGTCTCTAGTTGTAGCTAAGGTTGAAGGGTCGACAATTATATTTCCATGTTTATCGATTTCTACACCGGTAGCTTTGGTTAAGAAAGATAAATCGGTAGTTTGACCAATTGCCACAATCACCGTATCAGCATCCAGATTAAACTCAGAATTTGGTATCGGTATCGGTTGTCTTCTGCCGGATGCGTCATGCGCTCCCAACTGCATGCGTGCACATCTCACTGCTGTGACTCTTCCATTAATAGCATGGATTTCAGAAGGGGCCACTAAACACTCTATTTTAACCCCTTCGCTCTCTGCCGCTTCAATTTCTGTGTCGGTCGCTGGCATTTCTTCTATTGATCTTCTATAAAGAATAGATACATCGGAATCCAATCTCACTGCACAGCGTGCAGCATCCATAGCCGCATTTCCACCCCCAATTATGGCAACCTTTCTTCCGAGTCTTACTTCTTTACCCAAATTAAGTTCACGTAAGAAATCGATACCATAGAAAACACCGCGGGAAGCTTCTCCAGGGATGCCTAATGTCTTACTACTATGGGCGCCCGTGGCGAGAAAAACAGCTTTGTAATGCCTGCGAAATAGGTCATCGATGGTCAACTCCCTGTTTATCGGGGTATTGGTCCTTATTTCAATTCCAAGTCGTACAATGCGATCAATTTCTCTTCTAAGAACTTCTTTTGGTAATCGGTATTCGGGGATTCCCGCGTACAACATGCCGCCTACAAACGGGAATGCTTCAAAAATGGTCACCTTGTAACCTAATTTACTTAAATAGTACGCACAGGAGAGTCCCGCCGGCCCCGAACCCACTATTGCTATCTTTTCACCATCTAGCCTTCTATCTGTAGTCGGCATTTCAAGAATATTATTTCCGTAGTCGACTGCCGCCCGCTTGAGATCTAAAATGGCAATTTGTTCATCTACCTCACCCCTCCTACACTTGCCCTCGCAGGGAGCATAACAAATACGGGCACAGACTGAGGGCAATGGGCACTCACGCATGATTAGGTTAAGAGCTGCACTAAAATTGCCACGTGCAATGGCGCTAATATATTCTTGAACGTCTATTCCCAAGGGGCAAACCGATTTGCATGGCGCAACATCTATGCTCCAAGATAAACATCTATCCGTCTCAATCTTTACTATTGGTCCTAATAGTGTCCTCATATTAGTTACCCTCTCTTTCATCAGGTTCCCTCCTGGCATATAGTAAGTTTATTCTCCCCAGCTCAGCTATTTCACCGCCGCTCACAAGAGGTGTTAGAGGCTGCTTCATTGCCTTATCGGCACAGCGAAAACACCGCGTGGCGCATGGACATGAGTCTGTATATGGGCAATTGATATTGCAAATATAACATAGGCTTTGGCAGATTCGGCTGCCTACGGACTGGAATTGCCAGACCAAAAATTTCGGACTACCACTATTTCTAAAGTCTCGCATGTTAACTTTCGTTACTCAAGATTTGTCTCATTCTATGATGAGTACAGCAGTGACAAATATTAGTCCGTTACATCCTTTCTCTACTTAGGCAAGTAAAAATTCCTTCTAGAAGGAGCTGCGGTGCGAAAATATTCGGGCATATATCGTTCCTGCCCCACATTCCTGTTAACCTCACACCGTAGCCCTAATCCATGCCTTGTACGTCGCAAGCAGGCAAGACATCTGATACACTCTCTAATCCCCATCCCCTGAGCGTTGGCGACCTTATTCACCCACTCCGGATCCGCTATAAGTGGACGACATAGTGAAACCATGTCGGTTTTTCCTTCTCTTATTGCGTTTTCCACATTCAAGGGATCATGTATTGCCGGTGTTATTATAGGTATCTTTACAGTTCTTTTCATTGCTTCAGCCTGCGGAAGCATAGTTCCATCCTCTTCGGGAAGGTACCACTTGACTGCTTCCCAGCAACCAGCTGTTAAATGTATATAGTTTAGACCTAATTCCTCACCTATCTTGGCTATACTAGCGCTTTCGCCTATACTTAGCCCCCCTGGCATATTCTCGTCGCCAGTTAAGCGAACGCCGATAACAAAGTCAATGCCTACTAGCGATCTCGACTTTTGGATTACATTACGAAAAAATCTAGTTCTGTTATCAAAGCTACCACCATATTTGTCAGTGCGAATATTGGTACGAGGGGACAAGAAATTGTCTCCAAGATACCCGTGGGCAAAATGGAGCTCGGCACCATCGAATCCACACTCCTTCGCCAATTGTATCCCCTTAGCGTAAGCACTCTCAATCCATTCAATTTCTTCTATTGTCAGTTCTTCAGGTACCGGGCAATTGGTGTACATCTCCCAGAGGCAGGATAATCCCCTGCGAGCCTCGTACTCTATCTCACCTTTGGGTATATTATCTTTGGGAATGCCCACGACTGGCACCGGAGAAGGAGCTTTGCTTTTTGCCCCCTTACTCTGGCGTCCGGACCCGCCTGCAAACACTTGGATAAACAATTTGGCGCCGAAAGCGTGAACGGTTTCCACCAGTTCATTCCACGCTGGTAGGTCTGTTTTATTCGAAAGTGAGGGCACAAGGACATGCAGCGGAGTACCAGGCATTAGATATCCCCCCGGACCTGATATGACAAGGCCTGCACCTCCTTTTGCACGTGCAGCAAGAAATGCGATATGTTCTTCGGTAATATGACCATCTTGTGAAAAATTATTGGTAACTGGTGCCATGACCAATCTGTTCTTTATCTCAACGTTACCAATCTTGATGGGTTTGAACATCTCAGTGAATTTATTAGATTCATCCACCATTTTGCCTCCAAATAATCTACGCAGATCTGGCGATCATCTCCTCTATGAACTACTTATAATCAAATATTTGGTAATGCTGTTATTAACAGACCTACTGGTAACAGATAGGTTGGCTGTGGCAACCGCGGGGAGAACTGTGATCCAGTATTTAAGCGTAGTGTTAATCTGGCTCTAACGCGCACCGTACGACTTCAAAGCACGGCTCTGTATGTTGTCACCATCTGCCCTATTGCTCAGCCAGTGTTTGCAACATCATATGTATGAAAGCTAAAACGTCATCTTGTCTACTACTTGCTCTGAGTCCAATCTGCCTGCTTAGCCTATTGTACTCATCCATTCTTTGTGCCTCGTTTAGGGTTAGCAATTCCTTGCCTTTGATATCATTGTTGCCCAGTGCCTTTTTTAGTCGACCCAGTAACTCTGTCATAAGCTCAGTACCAACATTCTCGAGCTTATATTCATGTTCCGCTCTGTCTCCTTCAGCTCGTATATTCCCCTCATTCAATCTATATGTTTTTGTTTGGACGCCATCCGTCACTGATACCTTCGATATCTCTACTGGTAAGCGACCAATCAACTTGACCGCTGGATAAGGGCCTGAACGAGCAATCACGAGCCTACCAATATCTTCAGTCCTACGAAGCACATAATACTTAGACAGTTCGACACATTCCTGTTCAAGACCCATTACCTCGCTCCAGCCATCCTTCCACTCCAGTAAGAGATATTTTTGTGGCGCTGGCGTCACCGCTGAGTCTGGCAACCCGGCCAACTTGGAAAGTTCGGTTTGTAAACTGCTACTCAATTTGGAGAATTCAATCTCTCTCTTGGACCCGTCACCAAATTCAACGATCAGTTGCTGTGGTTTACTTTTCGACACTTCATTTCCCCTTTACAATATCTTTAAGTTGAGAGAAACTAGATATGACATAGTCAGCTTTTGACGGGCCCCAGTCAAAATAACCGGTATACTGAATTGTCTTGAACCCCCGCTGCCGTGGTGGTTCAATGTCTGTCATGATCTTATCCCCTACCATTACTGCCTCCGAAGGCTCAATTCCCTGGCTGCTCAAATCCTCAACCAGTAAGTCATATAGCTCCCCTGATTCCTTAAATCGACCTTTGTATCTCGCATCAACCGAGCCATCTCTCAAATCAACTTTACCCTGAGGCGTAATTAACTTACTAAAGTACTTTATGAGTTTTTTCCTTTGCAGAAACATTGTCACGACATCTGTACCAATTGGCCCGAGCGTCTTCTTCATCTCAGCAACGATACAAACAGTAATACCTTCATCAAGGAGGTATTGAAGCGTTTCTTCAGCGCCTTCCGCTGGCTTCAGAAGTTGCTGCTCTTTTTGCAGGAAAAGATTCATCGCTTCCTGATCATTGTCAAATACATAACTCAAGATTTCGTCTTTATGCCCTTCCTTAACGTTCGAGTAAGTTCCATATTTCTCTTTCAAATTGTGATACTTCTCGATCGTCTCATCAATAAGTTCAGGTTTGCCAATCTCTTTGCAAATGTCTCCAAACATCAACGGATTTCGTAGTCCTCGGGGGTCCATGAGACATTGCCCGAAATCTATCCCGCACCATTTCACCGTAATTCCCATTGTGCAAACCTCCCAATTGTTTATAAGATACGCCACGCTTCAAAGCTTCCATCAATTCAGTTTTTCACGAAATAAGTGAATCTCGTTAGAAACTTATGCCAGGCTTTCTAACCCATATTCTTTCCATTCTTTTTGTATTTTCTCGACCAGCTTTGCATCGAGTCGAATCACTTCCGGTTTTTCCTGCCAGTGATAAGGAATACAACCATCTACCAACAGCGTTGAGTTCAGCGCATATGGATACTTCAATTTAGGCTCTATTCCAGGATCGAGGTAGCTACCTCGGCGTCCTTTAAGTATCTCAACACTCCTATCCGGGTCAAATCTCTGAATCACCGACCACAAAACCTTGGTCCAATCATCCGGCTCAATGTCATCATCCACGGTGATAAATAGCTTATTTGCATAACTACCCATAGGGGTGGAAGCGGCTGCACTCAAAACTTGCTTTGAATGACCAGGGTACATTTGCTTCACAGAGATGATGAAAAATCTTTGACTCGCGGGATGCATAGCCACCGACTTAATTCCTGGTATGCCAGTATCCTTAAGTTCTTTCCATAGACGGCCACAACGACCGATTGCTGCCATAATGTGCGTATCTGTAATGGGTCGTCCTACAGTGCTGGCCAAATAAATAGGGCTGTTCCGGTGTAGAACCCGTTTTACTTCAAAAACAGGTTTATTGGTTGGCTTTCCCGAATAATACCCCGTTGCCTCACCAAACGGTCCTTCTAGTTGCCAATTGGCTCTATCAGGGTCGATCTCCCCTTCAAGTACAATCTCTGCATCTGCCGGTATGGGAAGATCAGTCAAATCGCTAATCACGACTTCAATGGGAAAACCTGCAATTGCCCCAGCAATATCATATTCAGATACGCCAAAAGGGGCTTCAGTCCCAGAGACTGTAAAAAGCACGGGAGGGCCACCGAATACTGCTGCAACTGGCATTTTCTTTCCCTTCTGCGCCCATTTCTCCATGTGAACCCATCCGTGCTTTCCCGGCTGAATCATAAGTCCAACATGATTCTTATCCAAAAGCTGGCCTCGATAGGTTCCAAGATTTACCCAACCGGTATCGGGGTCTTTTGTTACCAGGCAGTAGTTCGTGCAGATGTATCTTCCTCCATCATCAGGATAGAATTTGGGAACCGGGAATTTGAGTAAGTCGATGTTGTCTCCTTCAATTATATTCTCAAATACAGGGCCCTTTCCCACCTTCTTTGGAGGCACACCCTGTCTGCTTATTAAGTCGACCCATTTCGTAGTTATCTCATGTAGCGAAGATGAAGGCGGCATATCGAATTCACGGGCAAAACGCCCAAGGGTACCGTACTGGCTGGTTAAAACGGGAATATCACAATCTTTGACATTTTCAAATAGGAGAGCGGGACCACCCTTTTCCTCAGTAAGTTTCGCAACGTGAATCAGTTCAAGATTCCAATCAACTTGCCTTTTGATTCGTATCAGGTCTTTATTCTTCTCCAGCTTGCTTATAAACTCTCTCGTATCCTTCGATGCCATGCTTAAGCCTCCTTCTTGTTATCGTACCTTTCATAGTAAAAGTGCCGCCAACGCTTCGACCAATGTCAAGATCAATTGCAGTCTCACAAAATGAGGACACGCTATCTAGGTACTTATCCTACAAACACAAGTGCAGAGACATTATTTCGAATCTCTGCCATGGTGCTTCTTAGGTAGCATTTCTAAGATATAGTTCTCCAGTTTCTTTTTTTGGGGAGGCTTCTTTTTCTTAGTCTTGGGTTCCTCTTCTGTTTCCATCCTGAATCTGTACTTTTTATTGTCTTTTGATTCCATGCTTGCACCCCTCTAGTTTATTCTTGATAATCCAAGATGCCACTCAATTGATCACACAATAACGATAAAGACAAAAACGTCCAATTAGGACTTAGCAACATCACAAAGATCATGATAGCGATTTATCATCTATGTAAGCGATTTATCATCTGATCCAGAATGTGTTCACTAACATTCTTTTTTTGACGATGACGGTCACTGGGCGGGCCTGGACTAAAAAAACACTTTCGGGAAATAATAAATCCGAGTCCACTGCCCACTCTATATCAATGGGTAGCCCGTACTGCAATTCAACAAATCTCGCAAATTCGGCTATCTTGGTCGCCTCTTCATCGCCAATACAGGCAAGGCCCTGTTTCTCCAATGGAACATCCTCCTCTTCTGTTCCAGTAGTCTTGAAGGAATACTGTCTTAACTTGGTACTAATTTCCTTGTCCTCTAGGGTCAATGTCTTCTTATCTACAACAAAGATATCGGGACTTACAACGCCCTGAACCACGCTCTCGCCAACACCCCAATTGCCCTCGAGAATGATTCTTGTGTCATCGCCAGTCACCGGGTGAATCGTGAAGCCAACGCCGGCAGCTCGAGAATTTACCATTTTTTGCACTAACGCTGATATTGAGCCTCCTAAAACCCCTAGCTTGTTTTGTATTCGATAGGATATGCACCGCGTATTGAATGCGCTGCTCCAACATAGCCTTACGTTTTCCAAAAGGTCTTCTTCGCCTCTTACGTTAAGGTAGGAGTCATACTGGCCCGCAAAGCTTGCTGTCGGCATATCCTCGGCTACGCCACTAGACCTCACCGCAACTGGAAGGTTGACAATACCGCAACTTTGGCACAAGCCTTCATATTCATGGCATATGGCTTTTTGTAACGCCTTTGGTATTTCTCTGGAAATAATTATGCCGCGTATAGCTTGGCTCACCTCACCCATCTCAGCCAAATCTTTAGGTCCTTCGGGGAACTCATGCAGATATAGATTTATCTCCTCACCCGCGCCCGTTTCATCTAGAAAGAAATCATAAGCTTCAGTTGTGACTGCAAAGCCTGGGGGTACACGCACCCCTAGCTTGATCATCTCTCCCAAATTTGCACATTTACCTCCAACCAATCGAGTATCAGTCTTGCAGACATTGTCTAGCAATGCCACCCATTTTTTTTCTGCCATTATTATTACCCCTCCTTCTGGGATCCTGCTTTACGTAATACCAAACGCATTTTCATGACTATTTCGGGTAAGCCCTCTAGTTTTCAACACCCATAATTCAATTTAGACTTCTGTCTCTTCAACTCCTCTTTGCCTTCTTCAGTTTTACAGAATAGTGCACAAGTACATCGTTGTAAATCACCCAGAGGCGCTATTTGCGCAAGACCAAGGGCTAGCGTGGAATAGCTCTAATGTATTACTGGCTCCCATATTGCTACTCCATATTTCTTAGCCGCCTTTCAAGGCTTTAAAAAGATTGTCCAATGTAGCTGAGAGCCTTGCAGTACGTGAGTAAATTACCATGCTATCGGCTTTCCAGTTGATGGCAACAACGGTGACATCACCATCAGCACGTTCCAGGAATGGCAATGGAACCGCGGCATCAATCCGTTTAGCATCAATGATAATAACAGCTGGCTTAAGTTTGGTAGCAAGGCGAACTCCGCTTGATGTATTGGTAGCTGTGGTCACAGTCATTGATGTCGCCTGTTGGACGATTAACCTCAGCCCATCCCTCTGTAATGGCTGGTTTGATATAACTAGTGCTAATTGCAAAACACGCCACCCTCCTAATAATCCAGACCTAGCGCATTAGATGATTTGCCAACAGGGCATACGTCAACCGTAGTATTTTCTCCGCACGTCAGCTCTTATTTCTATCACTGACCTTTTGCTATCTTCTTGCATTGCTATCGCACTCTTAGCTAAAGGCATGCTGCTAAAAACTCGTCAACCAACCTGTCGGCGTTCTCCAATATATCGGCAATTTCTCCCTTGGTTATCTTATCGACATGGATACCCACAACAACACAGACAGCCTTTTGGGTAAACTTACTTATTGAATGAGCCGCACTTTGGGCAATAACATCATCCTTATGTCCCATCCTGGTAATTACTGACGCAGAAGTCCTTTTTTCCTTTTGGTCGTACTCACCTACAGCGACGGCGCCAATATGAGCGTTTTCATTGAAGATACATACTATCAGGTTGTCGCCCAAGTGACGCGCTGACAGATATACTCGTGCTCTGCCTTTTCCTAAAGCTATCTCGTGTATCTTCATTACCTCAAGGAAAGCCAATCTTACTCAGATGGAAGACCGCTCCATCGGTGAAACAAATTATGCTCTATTCCCAAAACGTCTAATACCTTTCCCACCGTGTGGTCGATGACGTCTTGAATCGTTTTAGGTTTATGATAAAAAGCAGGAATGGGTGGCATAATGACAGCCCCCATCTCAGACAGCTTCTCCATTTGCCTGATATGACCTAAGTGAAGGGGCGTTTCTCTTATTAAAAGAATTAACTTCTTGCGCTCCTTTAGTGTGACGTCTCCGGCACGGATCAACAAGTTTTCATTATACGAGTTAGCCAATGCAGACATTGTTCTTATTGTGCATGGCGCTATTACCATGCCATCTTGCCTGAACGAACCGCTCGAGACGCAAGCTCCAATGTCGTTGATGTTGTAGTAGAAGCTGGCCATAGCTCGTATTTCGCTAAGTTGCCGATCAATTTCGTGTCTTATAACTAGTTGTCCAGCTTCAGAAATGATGAGATGCGTTTCAATCTCTTTCATAGTAGAAAGCACCTCCAGCAATCTAACGCCATATATAACACCTGATGCACCTGTAATCCCTATTATCAGCCGCATGTTCGACCTTCCATCTGCAAAGATGCTAGAGTGAGCAATTCATCAACTGTTTTTTCGCGCTCAAGCAGGTTAGTCTTATTGTAACAACTTTTTGTTGATATATGTTCCACGACTTCACCTAACGCTTTTCACCTTTACATTTTGAACAATTAGTCGGAACTCATCTTCGGTCAATAAACGCCCAACCTCATAGCCCTTTTGTTTAACTTTCTCGATAACCTCTCGACCTTCTTCCTCGGTCAGTTTCGTGCCCATTTTATCTGCCCATAATAGAACATTATCCAGTCCGCTTTTCTTGCCAATTACCACCTCAGGCTCTTTATGTCCAACGAACTTGGGCGCAACAGGGTGCATAATTGTGGGGTAATGCAATTGGGTGTTTTTGAACATACTGACAGTGAGTCCGCCTTCCATAGCATTTAATAGATCTCCTACAAACGGTCGATTAGGCGGCATTCCAGCAAGCTCATCCACCAGCTTAGAAAGCTCAGTAAGTTTATCGTATTTGATGCCTACATCGATTCCGTACAGGATCAAAAGCGCCATCACAGTCTCCGCCATAGAGCAGTTACCACTCCCCTCACCTATCCCATTAACTGTTGAATGAATGACCTCGCCACCAGCTAGTACAGCCATCACAGTATTGGCTGAAGCCATACCAAAATTGTTATGAAAGTGGATTTCCAATGGTTTCTTTATCTTTTCCTTGACAGTCTTTGTGTAGTAGCTTGCACCGTGCGGAGACAGTGCACCGAAAGTATCCACCAGTGTGAGAGCATCCATGTGTCCTTCCATAGCGATTTTGTTAATAACATTTAGATACCACTCCATACCCGCTCTGGTAGCGTCCATGGGGAAAAAAACTACATACAGTCCCTGTTCATGCGCAAATCGAGTTGCTTCAATTGGAAGGGCTAGGGCTTTCTCCAAGGGCCAGCCGTATGCATGTTTGATAAGATGTTCAGAGACAGGGATCTCTATCTGTACGCCACTCACCCCACAATCAACTGCCCTTTTTACATCATCAACCATACAGCGTGAGAAGCAGAAAATTTGGGGGCCGAGGTTGCGTTTCACTATCTCCTTAATTGCAGCTTCATCTTGAGGAGTCACTGCCGGCATTCCAGCTTCAATCCGGTGAACCCCAGCTTCAGCCAACTTTTCTGCAATGCGAATCTTATCATCCGTAGTGAACACGATGCCAGCTTGCTGCTCCCCGTCACGCAAGGTAACATCATGAATTTTGACCTGTTTTGGGGGCTTGAAATCATCGGTCACCTCTGGTAAAAAGTTCCAAGGACTGACAAACCAATTTTCTGTGTTCCATGGTTGCCCCTTATCTATTTTCGACATAAATGCCTCCTTTTCGTATCATCTTCTGCTTCTTGATTCTAATGTAGTGCTTTCTCAAGAATCTCCACCAAGTCAATAACCTTCACGTTGGCCTTTGTATGCCTTGCTGCTCTCTTAAGTTGCATCATACAACTGGGGCAACTTGTTGCGATTATAGAGGCTCCTGTTGCTAATAATTCCTCGAGTCTTCCCATAGCCAACCTCTGAGACAAAGCTGGATGACTCATCTCTAGTCCACCTCCACCGCAGCAAGTAGACCATTGCTTACACTGCTCAGTTTTTGGCTCCCTCAACTCCAAACCCTCAATACGGCTCATAATCTCTCTGGGCTCGTTAATGATATTGAGATATCTGGAAAGTTGGCAGGGATCATGGTAGGTTACCACAAGCTTCTCATGTAGTTTTGGTTTTATTTCTGTTTGTTGTAATCTCTCAGCAACAATTTCAAGGAAATGCTTGACCTCGAAGTCATAGTGCTCAATGAATTTTGGGTAAAGATTTTGCAGAGAGGAAGTACAAGCTGGGATGATCCCTATTATTTTCTTTACTCTAAGAGACTTGAGCAATTCGAAGTTCTTTTTGGCGTTTTCGATATACTTATCTACAAAACCCGCATAATAGATCGGAGATCCACAGCATGGCTCATCCTCGTATAGATACCCTATATCAACTGTAAGCTTGCGAAGAACATAGACTGCGCTCGTAAGACATTTTGTATACGGGTCTTGTTTCCCGGCCGAAGTAAGCTCGGCGGTGATGCTCGTTATGTCAATACCCGCTTTGCCAAAAGTCTTGCCCAGACTTATGCCTTTGTCCATACCTAGACCTATTCTCTCCATCCTGCCAACTGCATCCATCATTCCCTCAGCATACCTCATGAATTGATAGCCACAACCAGCGAAAAATGTGTATTCGGCTTGTTTTGGTAGATCGAGACCTTTTGCCCATGCAGCCTTATCTTGAGCAACGCCCACAATGTTGCCTTCGTTTATTATATTGTCCTTGATGTAGTTGTAACCTTCAGGCACTATGCCCTTGAGAGATTTGTTCATCTTTTTCCACCTTCCTGAGTTTGCGCATCTCTTATTAATAGAGTTCTGGCTTTTACTATGACGTCTGTGGGGTTTGAACCAGTGCCTACTGCCTTGCATCGTTCTTGACACCGGCGGCAAATTGCACATGAAAATAACAAGTCGCTCAGCTCCTCCGTACTACCCAATCCGTATTTGAAGTGATAGTTTATAGCCAAAATCCTACCTATAGGACTATAACTTAGCCATCCCTCATATGTAGGGCAGGCGCTGACGCACATTCTACATTTAAAACATCTCGCTACGCTATCCAGCATTTGAATTTCTAGCTCGTTTAAACCATTAACAATCATGTCATTCACCTTCCAAATTCCCGGGATTCAATATATTGTTCGGATCGATTGCCTTCTTTATATTCACAAGCATCGAATATGCTGCTTCACCATATCTTTCTCTCAAGAAGGGTATTCGCCATGCAGTTTGTCCCACTTCTCCAGAGGCACAACCCCACTTTAAATTCAACTCCTTTTCAAGTAAGAGGGCCTCTTTTCCACATTGCATTGTCTTGGCCGGCGGCCAATTTTCTGGCGTCACCCATAGCGCGTGCAAGTCACATGTACCTATATGGCCGTACATAAGTATCTTGGCTTCATGTAGTACGCCATAGCTGTGGTCTATCTTTATGTACTGCAAGGCATCGGCAAGATGACTCAATGGCACTGCAGCCTCAAGTCCTCCCGAGTTATAAAGTTTTTCCTTTCCCTCGCCGGTTTGCAAAATGTTTAATATGTTGTCACGTGCTTCCCAATAGCTTTCTCTCTCATGCCACGATGTAACAACATGAGCATCGACCGCCCTTTCGGTCTGAAAGACTTTCACTATCTCATGGGCGCGGCGATCGGCCTCCTCCTGGGTGTAACCTGTTGTTACCGCCAAAGCCATATTACCTTGTGGTTTTCCCAAACCCCTCAACTTGAACGGTGCTACACAGGCTTCCGCATCTAAGTACTCTCCATATAAAGGGGGCGGTAATTTCTGTCTGTAAATCTTCATAAAAGCATGTGCGATATCGGTAATCTCTGGGAAAAAACCAACAACATTAGCCTTCTTGAAATCTGGAAGCAGACGCATTCTAATTCTGGTGATAACTCCGAACAACCCCTCGGTTCCAGCGAAAAATCTCGTATAATCAATCCCAGCAGGCTTCCTGATGCTTCTGGTACCGGTTTCTATAATTTCACCATTGGGTAAAACTACCTCGACACCCATCACGTGGTCTATTATTTTCCCCAAACATATATCGACCATGTGCCCAATAGTGTTTATGGCAACTGCACCACCTATTGTGGCTGAGAATTTACTACCTATATTCATAGGCAGAAAATATCCGTGCTCTAGTAGCGCTCTTTCTAAATCAAGTTGATTTACTCCGGCACCAACCTCGAAATATAAATCCTCTTCGTACATTTCAAAGTGTTTAAGCCCCTGCGTGCTGAGGAGTATGCTACCTGGGCGTTTTGGTCTTGATGAACCCTTAAAAGCAGTACCTGAACCGTGAATGTAAACAGGAATTCTTTGTTTATTTGCGTATTGCAACATCTTAGCCACTGCTTGTGTTGAAGTAGGCTTGACAACCACAAGAGGTATCTGGCTAGCTTCAAGGTCGGCTCCTCCTGAATCGTGGCCATACCCTATCCTTTCATAGATGCTGTCTGAAATGTTTTCCTTGCCGACAATGGATGTCAAATCTTGGATTAGACTTTTGTGCTGAACCATATAAATTACTCTCCCTCTTTACTGTGTTGTCTCAAATATGCAAGTATTCAGGTCGGTTCGGAAGTGTCTAGAATTCCCCTCCGGATAAATTTTCGTAAGCTATTAAATAAACTGTTAACTGCATTCGCGTCAAGAATCGTTGTAATGACATTCAAGGAACCGACCTGCGGCTTTTTGGGTCACCACTGCTGTTTGGATAGTTTAAAAGACTCAAAATTTTGTCTACCCCTTGCTTCAAATATTGCTCAATCTCACTAACGGTTTGCTTAGCAAATTCATCAGAAAAGGCGTAATCACAAGTATCAGGAATATATGCCGGAATGTTTAGAGAATCTTCTATGACGGTGGGCCCTGACACCGCGAAAACCTCTCTAAAGGTAAACACCTTCCCCTGGCTTTGCGGATATTGAGATAATATTGCAGCTTTCTGTACATGTTCCATAGTAATGATCAGATGCGCTCGGTTCGCCATCTTTCCATCGAAAGGTGCTGACCTGTGACTTGAGATATCTATACCTTTATTAAGGCAAATGTCTATGATTTGTTGGGGAGGATGACTACCGAACCTAGGTACGGGTATACCCAATTGGTTTGATAATTGCACGACGTCTTCAGTAACGATTCCTGCGGATGACACTGCGATACTGCCGGCCAGATTAATATAATCTTGTTGTAGCAGTTTGCATAAGAAATACTCTGCGATCGCACTTCGGCAACGATTGAAGGTGCAAGTAAAGATAACCAACCGCCACTGCTTGTCTGCTGTTTCAATTTGTGAACTTCGCTCTATCGTACTGTGATTTGCGTTATGCATAACTTTATCTCATGCAGTATGAGAAATTAAAGCGTTATTCTGTTTTCAGCAAAAAATATTTGCCCCGATATGTTTTCGTACTTGGTTAGATTGACAACGAAACGCGCAAACTCTTCGGGTGTTTGATTGCGTCCTAGAAGACCTCCTCCCACCTCACCTGGCCTGAAGACCCACTCCATTCTAGGATGAACGACAGGTCCCGGAATTACGATATTTACTTTTATGTTGTATTGCCCCAATTCTATCGCAGCAGTTCTACTTAAGCCAATGAGCCCACCCTTAGCTGCGGCGTAGGCCGCGTTGCCTGCTCGTCCCCGCAATCCAATAGCTCCGCCAATATTTATAATATGTCCGCCTCCCTGCTTTATCATGTGCGGAGCTACAGCTTTAATACAATTGAAGGGGCCAGTTAATTGTGAACTTAGAAACCATCCCCATTCATCATTTCCCATATCGACTATTGACGTGCCTTCCTTTTTACTGCCAGTAGCAAATTCGGTATTCATAGGCCAAGCCCCGGCATTATTCACAAGAATATCGATGCTTTTCCACATCTTCAACGTTTCTGCAACCATTGCCTCCACTTCTTGATAATTCCCGACATCGGCTTTGAATGCGACGGCCGCACCTGGACCTGCCCTATTGATTTGCTCAGCAATACCCTGAGCTGCGTCTTTGGACCTATTGTAGTTTACTATCACCTTAGCTCCTTTGGTCGCAAACTGGAGCGCCATCTGACTTCCCAAGCCACCAGAGGCACCAGTAACTATTGCAATCCTTCCTGTTAACTTATCGTTGTCCATCTATTACTCCCAAGACATTATCATTATGCACTAAATATTACGCTGTAACCGTGTCGCGGCTTTGTTTACCAAATCAATATCAAAGCCGAATTTAGCATGTGGTCATAAGTCACTAACTGAAACCACCGACTGGGGCTTCCTTATCCCTATAAAAGCCCCAGTCGGCGTTCAAAACCCTTTATAACTAATTCCTGTCTGAATCCGGGGCACCGCCAACAGATAAAGGTGTCTAGTTACTAAGAATTTTCACTGTGCCCTGATTAGCGTCCATCTTTATCTTCATCCCAGTTTTCAGCTTTTTCGAGGCTTCCTCGTTCGTGTTAATTATCACAGGTATACCGGACTCACGACCCACTATAGCAGCATGCGATAGGCTTCCTCCGTGATCGACAATAGCCCCTTTGATTATGCTAAAAAGCGGTGTCCAGCTCGAGTAAGTGGTGACGGCAACTAAGATATCACCGGCTTGAACTTCTTTGAATTGTGCCTCGCTGAGTACAACTCTTGCCGTTCCTTCAACAACGCCAGGAGCACCACAAATGCCATAAAGATCGGCCTTCAGTTCGGGTCTCACCTTTGGTATTGCACCTACAACTAGCTTCTCCAAAATAATATCTGTAACAATAAGCGGACCTGCCTGCTCAATGGTCATTTTGCCGAAAGTCATGGGTGGTATGGTCTTGCAATTTTCCTCCCATTTTGCGCGTCGCCGGCTGACTGTCTGGCGGTGGTTGAACATATTGGGCATTAGAATTGCGCGTTCGATCTCAGGCGGCGTCAAAAAGAATATGTCTTCTGGGTCATCAATGCTCTTAGCCTTTGCAAACCTTCTGCCACACTCTTTAAGTAATCTGCGCATTAAACCATTAGCGTGATGATCGAGATAGTGGTTATGCTCCGGACTAAAGCCTACAGCTTTTGGAGTTATTTCTAGTAGATGTTTGAACCAATCCCTTTTGTCTCGCGGGATCTTACTGATAGCTTCTTTTGCTGCTTCGTCTCTTTGCTTGAGCGAGTCCTTCATCAGCTCATCCTGGCTAAACTTTCCTCCTTTAGTCAAAGCCTGCTTCACAAATAATATGGCAGGCGTGGGATCTTCTATCCAGGGTGCAGAGGCAGGCCCGTAGAATTCGGTGAACCTTGGCACTCTCCAACCACGGGTCTTCAAGAAGTCACGAAATTCCTTCACCCACTGTTTACCCTTGGCACTTTGCTCCAACGCCGCGAGTACATCATGTTCCGGGGTCTTTGCGAACACATTGCTTAATCCCATTTCTTCTGCCTTGACACCTAACTGGTATAGCATCCTGTCCGATTTTTTGAGTTGGTTGTCGTAGCCGCTGACCAACCTAAGGAATAGCGGGTCAGTATCACTAATGCCGAGCAGTTCCCGGGCCAGTTCCTCGAACAATCCATAAATGTGGTAAGCTGGGTACATGCCCAAGAAATGGAGTAACCACATCCGTTTGTTCATTTTCATCATTTCGTCGAAGTGAACCGTCAACTGACCATCGCTAAGCTTATCAAGTTCAAGTGGGTCAAAACGATTCCAGTAACCTATCATTTCATCACAAATTGCCCCCCAGGCCTTATCATAGTCCTCAACCCAAGGCTTCATGGCTTCCCTGAACGCAGGTTCTCGACTCTTCCTCTCCGCCTCTGACTTTATCACGACAGGTCCAAGATAACAGTAGCTGTTAACTAATGTTGAATAAGAGCCTTTGCTGCTCGGTAAGGATAACATCTCCGGTCCTAGAGTCCAACCTGGGGAAAGATGATTTATCCAACACCAGGCGTAAGATGGAGTCCACGGTGGAATGCTGTGAGCAGTATCGAGAATCCAAATGTCAAATCCTTCTAGGTCACGTTTTTCATCGTATTCTAATACTGAATATTCCCAACTCATAACTTAATTCTCCTCACTTTATTTTTCTAGTATTAATCCCCGTCTTTATTATTTGATTTTCTTAGATTTGCTACTCACGCACCTCCTTGTTCGTTTCGCGCAATTGGTTCACTCAACATCGTGCTATCAGCATTACACGGTACCTTTTTTATTCTTAGATATTATCCCCTCCTAACTAAAGACTCATCAATAAAAGTTGCTACATTGACTTTGGTGGAAAAGGCTAATTTGACCAAGTTAATGTTTTGCGTATAGCAATCCTTAGTTTTCAAAGGTAGCTATTCTTAGTTTGGGCTTCTATAATCTTTGACTTCTCTTTGTATTCCTCGCATTTTACAGGATAGTGCACACGTAAGTCGTTGTAAATCCCCCAGAGGCGCTATTTGCGCAAGACCAAGGGCTAGTGTGGAATAGCTCTAATGTATTACCAGACTCACATATCGCCACTCCTATTTCTTAGCCTATTTCTTAGCCGCTTTTTTAGGACTTTTGAAAGATTGTCCCATGTGGCTGGGAGCCCTGCGATACGTGAGTAAATTACCATGCTACCGGCTTTCCAGTCGATGGAAACAGCGGTGATATCACCATAAACACGTTCCAGGAATGGCAATGGAACCGCGGCATCCATTTGCTTAGTATCTAGCTCGTCCTGACCTGATACCTGTTAGAAATAACTAGTGCTAATTCCAAGAAAGTCAACTTCCTAGTACGCCGCATTTATCGAATTAAATAGGTTGTCAATAGGGTGTAGGCCAACAGCAGTATTCTCCGCACATAGACCTTATTTCTGCAACTAACCCTTTTTGGGCTATATTTTGCTTTGCCGAAACCCTTGAAGTATAATCAATCGTATACTAATTCTTGGACTAAAACAGCGCTTCATTAGATGGAATTGCCAACGCGCATATCCAAAAGGATTGTACCTGTGGCAGCAAGGATAATTATAGCGTACCCGAGAGAGTTGGGCAGGGAAGGCCTCGCAAGGACACTGACTGATAGGACTGAGTTTCACATAGTAGGCAGGTGCTCCACTGGTCGGAAGACGATAGAGCGGGCTGGTCGGATCAAACCGGATATCATAATTCTGAGTTCAGAAATTTCCGAGTGCGGCTGCATCGAAGTTATAGAGGGGGTAAAACAACTTTCACCGAAGACTCACATAATTATCCTCAGCGTATTCCAAGACGGGAAGGAACTTTCGCTAGCCCTGAAAGCAGGTGCCAAAGCATATTTGGGCCATCGCACTTCAGTCCGCGAGATCATATCAGCCATTCGTCATGTGCAGACCGGCGGAGTCGTTATCAGCGCTAATTTCGTGGACAAACTGCTCGCTTCTGGTGTGAAATCCGAGATAGACTATGACTTAAGTGACCGAGAAGTAGATATCATCAAACTGCTGGCTAAAGGCCTTTCTAACGAAGAAATTGCGAGCACTTTGTTTATCTCAAAACACACAGTGAAGGTACATTTGAGCCATATTATGGAGAAGATGCATGTGCATAGTCGGCAACGGGCCGCCATTTTGGCAATACAGTCAGGGGTCGCAATTAATGAGCCCGAAACCAAAGTACCTCAAAAGCTAGGGACAAGTTGAAATCTGGGTGGCGCCACCTTTTACTCGCAGGTTCTGGTATAAGTTGATCATAAAAAAACTAATTAAGCAGGGGACGTAAAAACGCTAACGCCAGGTAGGTAAACTAGTTTTCCATAGAAGAGTCTGAACAAGTACTTCAGTGTCTATTCTTTTAGGAATTTCTCTTGTTTTTGTCTCCCATAAAGTAGCCTACCCAATAATGCCAAGGTCTGATTGAAAGCAATTCATCGTCAAGAACTGTTTTTTCTAACTCTGCCAGGTTATCTTTTCTTAGCATCTTTGAAAACAGTAAGCCAGCAAACTCACAGCTATTGATTAGTTGCACGCCTGCCAACCTTTTTTCCGCAATAATTAACCTATAATATCTTGAGCCGGTAGTCCTTTCGACCACATCGTAGTCATTCTGGCTTTTAAAGCAGGCCGCAGACTTCCCAAAAGATAACGCATAAGTGCCAAAGACTTCCAGACTAGTGGCGTTAATAGAACCTATAAACCTTCTTCGTTGCCCAGCACAATTAAAACCTGCGATCGATCCTTGCCTCCTTGCATTGGGCCAAAGCAGGCTTAAAGTGTTCTCGCTGGTGACAGCGTCTTTTGCCTCAATGCAATCGCCACAAGCATATATATTCTCCATGTTTGTCGCCATATAATCATCGGTTCTTATGCCACCGTGGGATCCAATCTCCAATCCCATAGTCTCCGCCAATTCCGTGTTTGGCTTTACACCCACTGCCATTATAACCATGTCGCATGGTAACTCATTGCCATCAGTGACTATACCTTTCACGCTTTCATCACCGATGATCTCACTCGCTTTTTTTTCTGTTAGAATCTTAATGCCCTGACGTTCCATTATTTCCCTAAGGATTGAAGATGCGCAGTCATCAAAAAGTCTGGGTAATATACGATTAAATAGTTCGATAATACTCACTTCTAGCCCCTTTTTACGAAAAGCTATAGCCATCTCAATCCCTATGGGGCCAGACCCCACAACAACAACTTTCTTAGCGGGGTAATCGAAGATAAATTGGGCATCATCGATTGTCTTTGGAGCGAAAATCCCTTTCTTACCAACCCCTTTAATGGGGGGAATAACAGGTTTGCTACCTGTTGCCAAAACAAGCTTATCGAATTGGATACTTTTGTCGTCAATGACAACTTCTTTTATTCGAGCGTCTACCCGTGACACCTTGTTACCAAAGATTACTTTTATCCTATGCTCAGAATAGTCCTGGGACTTTTTGAGGAATAGTTTTTCTTTCTCCATCTCGCCCGCCAAATACTTATAGAATGCACACGGAGAATATAGTGGATATCTCTCTTCAGAAATAATCGTAATACCAACATCTCTATCGAATTTTCTAATTGCTTCGGCAGCGCTATTTCCTGCAATGCCATTACCTATGATTATGATATCTTGACTCACGGAACGTACTCTCCTCTATAAGACAAATCTAGAAACGCTCGACCTCGATAGGCTAATTGTTTCTCCCGGCTTAGTTGATTGGATATCCTGATTTCTCAAGGTCATCAACAATGTCTTTGAGACCGACATCTACAAGTTTCTTTCTTGTTGGTATCCCAAGCTGCGTATCCCACCCGCTTTCGTTGTAGAAATCATCCAGTATTTGTTCACAGTCGGCGGGCGTTAATCGTTTTCCCCAATAGTCTTCTAAGTGAGTCTCTATCCCATGTCTTATCACGGGCTCAAACCATCGATCAGGAAATTTATCATCTTTCCGCGTGAATCCTTCGCGTAGATTAAGAACCTTGAGCAAGTTGTATGATCTCGTACCAACTGCCAACAATTCACTTGATGTTATTTCTAAGCCAGTTACTGCCTTGTAAATTTCAACAGCTAATCTCATGTCATAGACTAAACCACCCCTCTCCCTTTCACACCCGATACCGAGCGAGTTAAAAATAAGGTTCCGTTCTTGAGTCCACTTAGTTAGGCGGCCAATGTTGTATCTACCAGGTTTATCGAAAATTCTCTCAATCGCGTCACCAGGCAAGCAGGTCGCTTCAGCCCACTTCTTAGCTATTAGGTGAGCATCAGGTAGATCTCTCGTCATGTATAACGACATAATGGGTGCTCGCCCAGGATGAGCTCCTTTTGGATAGACAACCTGACCAAACTCAGTTATGCTTAGCCTGTTTATCCTAGCATCATAAAGGGGTGGCATTCCCTTGACATGTATGGCAAGCTTATCACAGCCTCTGCCAATCTTCTCGATACCGCTCAGCATCCCGCTGCCAAGGATGCTACCGAAATCTTCGTTTTGTGCTACCTGGGTAGCGAGTTTAATGGTGGTATCGAAGTCCCACTCAAGTGCCTGACCACCTGTATCTTCCTTGGTTATTATGCCATTCTTGTACAATTCAACAGCCCAATCTATGATAGCTGTCAAATCATGTACACACAGGCCCATTCGCTGAAAATAATCAAGGCATTTTACGAAACGGTTGAAACTTCCAACATTGGTGCGAGCTGCAAAATTTTCTAATCGCCCATAAAAGGATGAGCCATATGTGTCAAGACCAGCAAACTCGCCATCTCTTATCCGTACATGGTCCTTACAGCCTACCGGGCATGAAAAACAAGCAATTCTATCCCCCCTGATATTTTTTTCATATACCTCCCAGCCGTATAGTTTGCGAGCCTCATCAATCGAGAACGTTGTGGCCCAGTTCTTTTGAGAGGCTCCTTGCCTTTCAAACCAAACGGGAAAACCAATCATTGTTCCTAGTTCAATAAGTCTTCCGAGATTAGGGTCATTCTTAACACGCTCTATAAGTGGAGAGATTATTTGTTTGAGGTGATCAGGCTCTGCAATCTTCAGTCCCTTGCTACCATTCGCTACAATGGCTTTCATCTTCTTGGAACCCAGTACAGCCGGTAATCCGCCTTTGCCCAAAGTATGTACTTTGTCCACTAGGCCGACAGTTGTATTCACCATGCGTTCACCGGCAGGGCCTATGGTAAATACGGAAGCGTTGTCATGCTCCTTCCATAATATGTCGGTGGTTTCAAAAATGTCTTTGCCCCATATGTGAGTGGCATCACAAATTTCAGCGTCATCGTTCAATATATTTAAGTAAACGGGTTTATTTGACTGGCCGACTATAATGACGTAATCATAACCTGCCCATTTCATCATAGGCCCAAAGTCACCTCCGGCATGTGAGTTCTCAATAACGCCGTAGGTTGGGTGCTTGAAGAGGGCAAATACTCTGCTGCTCGCAGGTACTGGTGTGCCAACAATAGGACCTGCGCCGAGAATTACAGGACTATTCTCATCGAAAGGGTCCATTTTCGGCGGGATAAGGTCATAGGCCAATCGGAAATTTATACCCTCAGGACCTATATATTTCCTAATCAGTTCTATGTCGAGCGCTTTTTTTTCAATAGAACGGGTCGTCAAGTCCACTTTGAGGATACTTCCTGCATAACCTCCGATTTCCATAGTAACTTTACCTCTTAGCCGAACGCGATATTCTGAAGCATTTCGCTAAGTTTTCGAATAGCTTCCTTTCGCCTAAGTATCGCAGCTTCATCCAGCGTAATATATTCTATGGCTCCATAACTGCAGAATTTTGCGCACAGTGGTTCGCCTCCACATAAGTCACATTTCACTGAATGTCCTGCTTCAGCATCTATCGATATCCCGCCGAGGGGACAGGCAATCATGCACATGCAGCAAGCAATGCATCTGTCAGCGTCAACAACCATCGCCCCTGTTTTATCGTCCCTCGATATAGCGCCCATTGGACAGACATCTGCACAGAGGGGTTTAACACATTGGCGACAGACTACAACTACATTTACATTGACTGCCCTCAATCTAATTGGCAAAAGCCTCGAACTCCTTGGAGCAACAATGCTTCCATGTTGCATTGAACAAGCCAGTACACAAAGCATGCACCCCACACATTTTGCTGGATTCACAAACAATACTTTCGGCATGATCCCTGAGTCGCTAGTCACGAAATGATGGCGTTAAAAAATTCTAGTAGGCATTGAGAACCTAACTGCTTTTTGTTTAGTACATAATTTTGCTTAAAAGATACTTCGTTAGTATTTTTATCGTACTGTGTTATGGCTTATATACTGGATACCTCTAGTTTTCAGCGGCTTTCATTTTTAATTTGGATCTCTAGCCCTTAATGTTACTCGCATATTATTCACCTTTAACAGGATAGTGCACAAGTATTTCATTGTAAATCCCCCACAGGCGCTATTTGCGCAAAACCAAGGGCTAGTGTGGAATAGCTCTAATGTATTACCAGTCCCCATATCGCTACTCCCTATTTCTTAGCTGAGTTTATTATAAGGGCCTCCCATTTTTTGTATCAGCCTTAATGTAATTTTGCGGATCACATTTAGCCTTTGCAGCCGTCAATGCGTATTCGAGTGGAGCCAGATTCCCCAGCGCTCTGTGAGGCCGATCTCTATTATACTGCCGCCGCCAAGCGTCGCCTTTCTTCCGCCTGTACATTCCGTCAGATTGTTAGCCTGAACTGGAAGAATCGAATGCCTGGACTACCTGTTCAACAAAAGATTGCCAGCCATAGTCTTTTAGTAGTTACGGCAGTCTATGACAGTCGTTGCTATGTAACACGGATTGTTTGGCAGGTAGTGGTGCGCTCAATGCCGCCAACCTTGTGAAGATGCCCGGTGATAAGCTTCCCCAGGGAGTCAACTGAGTCGCCTTCCACTTCTGCGATGATATCATAGGGTCCCATCACAGCATCCACAGATTTGACACCGTCGAGCTTTTTAAGCTTGTTGAGTACTCCCTTAGTCTGGCCTACTGATGTGGTGACGAGTGCAAAAGCTTTGGCTACCATAGTATCACCCCCATATTTTCAGACTTTAGCTCGCAGCATTAGCTTTGCGCGTCACTATTGCCTAAAATTCTTGTACACCTCTTTTAAGCCACTTTGGCAAGGTTAAGCCATATGCCAAGTTTTCCCTTTTCTCGTCTTCTGTGACTTCCTTGTTTGTTTCACTCTCTCAGTCACCCCTGGCCTGAAGGAGTTACGATTGACAGCCAAAAGAAGCTAGAGTGCCGCCCTGCACGATTTCCGAGTAAAAAAGAAATGAAGGATACTTCGCATTGCGCTAACCTAGGACCATTATTATCGAACAACTGACGCCAAGCCGTGTATTGACGTACATCATCATATGACATAGACTGAATCTGGATGCCAAATAAGATGTTGAACAGCGTGGATTATTCGTGGTTAGAGGTAATAAAGAAATCACTTGATTCTCTTGACCGACTCGCTTCCAGATTAAGAGCCGCAAGTCCTGGAGAAACCAGAAACGATTCTGAACTCAGAATGATCATCGCTGAACTTGAGGAGAACGCGTCAAGGGTTTCGAGACTATTGTCATTCGATAATACCAGAAAAGTATTCTCGAAATACCACATCACTCCACATGAACTCTACGTGCTGGCTGCAAGTATTGACGATGATACCCAGAAATCCCTCCTGAGAGGCAATACTGCGACATTGAATTTAATTGCTGACAGGTTGTCGATCTTTCTATTTCGGCGCAGTTGAAGTCGCTTCGTGACTATGCCACTATAAACGAGCATGTGGTTGTCAGAGAATTCGTGGATGAGGCGAAGAGCGGGAAGACTTCGGCGCGTCCGGAATTCAGGAAGATGATAGCTATGGCACGGCATAAGCCCAGCCCTTTTGATTTAATATTGATCTGGAAATATTCACGTTTTGCCAGAAACCGGGAGGACTCCATATTGTACAAAACCATGCTGCGTAAGATGGGAGTCCAGGTCGTGTCGATCAACGAACCGGTGGAAGACACCACTACCGGCAAGCTCATGGAAGCTATCATAGAGTCGATGGACGAATTTTATTCCGTAAATCTGGGTGATGAAGTAACCAGAGTCATGCGCGAGAGCGCCTCTCGTGGTTTCCATGTTGGCAGCCATACTCCTTTCGGATACAGGAGAATTAAGGTTCACGACGGCGGCAAGGAGCGGCCCAAGCTCGAGATAGAACCGGATCAGGCGCACATCGTTAAGCGCATGTTTGAGCAGTTGGCAATCGGAAAAGGCTTGACCGACATAGTAAAGGATCTCAACAGGGAAGGCATATCGGGGCCCAAAGGAAATGGATGGAGCAAAACCACAATCCACAAGATTCTAACCAACCCGGTATATACGGGCGTATTGGTCTGGAAAAAGAGCAGCATGCGCAATCTGCAGCCTATCAGAGTGAACGATGTTTGGGAAGCAATTATTGATACAGCTACGTTCGAAAAAGCCCAGGCTACGCTTAGCAGCAGGGCTTTTATTAATACCCATCCCCAGCGCTCGGCCAGCCACTATTTTCTGAGCGGATTGGCCAAATGCGGCTACTGCGGCAAAGCTCTGGTCGGGCAGGACGCCAAGAGCGGGAAATTCAACTACTACGTCTGCGGGACACTACTCAAGAAAGGATCAGGCTCATGTAAATCACGCTATCTCAATAGCCGCAAGTTTGAGAGGATAGTTATCGACAAGATCAAGGAGCGCATCCTCACCGAGGAAAACTTGCGTGAACTGGTTCGGCTTGTCAATGAAGAGATGGACACTGCCTTCAGCGAACATAGAGACCAACTCGATTCTGTATTGAAGGAAATAGCTGAGGTCAATAGAAGGTTGGACCGGTTGTACGATGCCATCGAGACAGGCAAGGTTACCCTGGACGATTTATCTCAAAGGATAAAACAACTCAAAGAACAAAAGGTTAAATTGGAGTCTCAGAAATGGGAACTGGAATGGCAGATGAAAGCCAGAAAAGTTGAGTTGGCAGATTTGGAAACGGTAACTCAGTATGTAAATGAGTTACGTGATCTGCTTACCGAGAGTTCGATTGCTGAGAGGAAGTCTTTTATCAAGAGCTTTATCAAGGAAGTAGTTGTGACAGGTGATAAGGCAGAATTGAAGTACACGATTCCCTTATCAAGCGATGGACCGCTGGCAGAGAACCTGGAGGTTCCCCACATTGTACGCTATGGTGGAGATAGGGGGATTCGAACCCCCGACCTCTGCGATGCGAACGCAGCGCTCTCCCAATTGAGCTATATCCCCGGAAAGGTTTTTATACTAACAAAGGGCTCTGGATAGTGTCAAGATTTCCGCACTAAAAAAAGAAGCCCGCCGTTTCCATCGCCGGCGCTATAAGCCGTACGACAAAACAGCGGGCAATCATTCTTCTTAAATTCTAATTACGGGCTTCAGCGCCTGCGCTGCGGCTTGCGTTTGCCGATGAAGCGGCCGTCCGATCTGCCGCCGCCCCTGCTGTCCGTGCGGGGCCGGGCCTCGCTGATATCCAGCGTGCGCTCCTTTAGCATTTTCCCTTTTAAGCCGGTTAGAGCCGCCTGCCCTTCCTCTTTATTGGCCATTTCCACAAAAGCAAAGCCCCTGGGCTGGCCGCTATATTTATCTTTTATGAGGGCCACGGATGTCACTTCTCCGAAGGGGCTGAATTCCGCCTTCAGATCTTCTTCAGTCACATCGCGAGCCAGATTGCCTACAAAAATGTTCATTTGCATACCTCCAAAAAATAATAAGACCGATTAATACCGTTTGCCGGTATGCCAGCTATATTCGATACGGGCCGTCGGCCCGTATCGAATAAGATGAAGTACTTAGCGTGATTTATTGGGACGGGTTTTGGCGTAGCAGGTCGCACAATATACAGGCCTGTCATCGCGGGGCTCGAAGGGGACTTCAGTGGCCTGTCCGCACTCAGCGCAGACGGCCGCGGTCATTTTGCGGGGTCCCCCGCCACCCATTCGCCTTGCCTGACGGCAGGTGGGGCAGCGTTTAGGCTCGTTAGTGTAGCCTTTGGACGCGAAAAACTCCTGTTCCTTGGCCGTGAACGTAAAACTGTTTGCGCATTCGGAGCATTGGATGTCTTTATCCTGAAAACTCACCGGATAACCTCCTATTAGTTAGTTGGTTAGAGCTACGGTCATCCAGCGTTTGAGTAAATAGCGAATATTTTAACTTAATACCCGATAACCTTAAAACTTCAACCACCAGTATCAAGTATATAGCAAAAAAAGGGCATTGTAAAAAATCAGGCCGCTTTTACTACCCTCCGGAAGGAGGTCAGGCAGCTTCGAGGATAATCCTGGCATCGACTGCCGTCGCCCCGTCCTTATAAGCAAATACGGGGTTGAGATCAAGCTCCTTAATCTCGGGGTTCTTTTCTACAAAGTCAGATACTTTTACGATTAAATCCTCGAGGAAGGGAACATTGGCTGGCTCCTGCCCCCGGTAGCCTTTGAGGACGGGGAACCCCTTTATCTCGGTTATCATCTCGGCGGCGTCGCGCTTTTCCAGCGGCACAATGCGGAATGATACATCCTTCAATATCTCGACCAGTATGCCGCCCAGGCCGAACATGATAACCGGCCCGAACTGGGCATCCTTGGTCATGCCGATGATGATTTCCAGGCCCTGCCGGGCCATCTTTTGAACCGTAACGCCCACTATCCTGGCCTTGCGATCGTGCTTTTTCACACTGGCCAAAATCTCGCTGTAAGCCTTGCCCGCCTGGGTAGCGTTCTGGATTCCCAGCTTGACTCCGCCCACATCGCTCTTATGGCTGATGTCCGGCGAAACTATCTTCATGACGACAGGGAAGCCCATTTTAGTCGCGATTTCTACGGCCTCTTTTTTAGATGTCGCCAGCCTGGTATCGACCACCGGGATCTTGGCTGCCTTCAGTAGCTCTTTCGATTCGATCTCGGTCAGCAGCGTCCTTTTCTCACGCCTGGCCGTTGCCAGAATTTCAGCTTTTGACATCTCGCTTCTCCTTGTATATGGTGGTAATTGAAAATGTTCGATTCGGTGGAAATTTGCTACATTTTAGCCAATCTATATCCTGATTGCAAAATATCAGCATTACATTATATCATTACTTGTTTTGATTAGGGGATCAATCAATGGTTGCAGATAACGCTCAAAAGGTATCGCTGCTCTGCATTGCAGGAAGCCCGCGCCATGGAGGAAATACCGACCGGCTGCTCAACGAAGCTGTGGCAGGAGCGGCCTCCAGAGGCGCACAGATCAAGCATATCATATTGAACGACCTGGAAATCGCCCCCTGTCAGCACTGCGACGGGTGCATCCAGACCGGCGGCATATGCGCCATAGCGGATGACATGCAGTTACTCCTGGCCGACCTGAGGGAGTTCGACCGCTTTATACTGGCCTCGCCCGTTTTCTTCATGGGGGTTACCGCGCAGGCCAAGGCTATGATCGATCGATGCCAGGCGCTGTGGGTGATCAAATATATCTTGAAGCTGCCTGTCGGTTTGAAAAAGGATGTGGCCCGTAAGGGAGCATTCATTTCGGTGGGCGGACGCAGCTACGACAACCTGTTTCAGGGTTCCATCGCCACGGTAAAAAGCTGGTATCACGTGCTCGACGCCGAGTATGCAGGTGAGATTCTGGTGAAGGGGATAGACCATTTTAACGGCATTGACGCCAATCATGCAGCCCTCAAAGAGGCATTCCTCCTGGGGCAGCAGATCGTAAGCTAAATATAGTCCTTAAGGAGGGCCCAATGGATTTTTATTTGAGTGAAGAACAAAAAATGTTCCAGGCCATGGTGCGCGACTTCGCTAACAATGTGGTTAAGCCGGAAGCGAACAAAATCGATGAGGAAGGGAAATTTCCTGCGGATATATTCAAAAAAGCCGCCGATCTGGGGATTTTCGGCATCACCATCGACGAGAAATACGGCGGCAGCGGCGGAGACTACCTTTCCATGACCGTGTGCTGCGAAGAGCTTTCCCGGGCCTCGGCGGCCATTGGCACCATCTTCCTGGCCAATCTCTCGCTGGCCTGCTACCCGATCTATAAGTTCGGCAACGAAGAGCAGAAGAAGAAGTTCGTGACGCCGGTTGCCAGAGGAGAGAAGCTTTGCTGCTTCGCCCTGACCGAACCCGGCGCCGGCAGCGACGCCGCCGCTTTGCAGACCACTGCCGTGCGCGAGGGCGAGCATTTTATCCTCAATGGAAACAAGATTTTTATAACCAATGGTGACGAAGCCGCCGTCACAGTCGTTTTTGCCACCGAGGATAGGGCCAAAGGCCACAAGGGCATTTCGGCCTTTATCGTTGAAAAAGGAACGCCCGGCTATTCGGTCGGCAAGCTGGAGCACAAGATGGGCATTCACGGTTCCTCGACGGCCGAGCTGGTCTTCGAAAACTGCAAAATACCTGCATTCAACCTGCTGGGAGAGCCGGGCAAAGGGATACGGTATGCGATGGAATCCATCGATTCGAGCCGTGTCACCGTGGCCGCGCAGGCGTTGGGCATCGCCCAGGCCGCCTTTGATGATGCACTGGCTTACTCCCAAACCCGCATACAATTCGGCAAGCCCCTCTGCCAGCACCAGGCTATCCAGTGGATGCTGGCCGATATGGCCACCCAGATAGATGCCGCCCGCATGATGGTATACCGGGCTGCCTGGCTTAAAGATAAGGGCGTGCACTTCATGAAGGAAGCTGCCATGGCCAAGCTCTTCGCTGGCGAGGTTTCCTCCTTCGTGACCAATAAAGCCGTGCAGATACACGGCGGCTATGGATACTGCAGGGATTATCCCGTCGAACGCTACCTGCGCGACGCCAAGATAACCGAGATTTACGAAGGCACTTCTGAGATGCAGCGCATGACCATTGCCCGGGCGCTGACCAGCCAATAGATAGTTTAGCCCGGTCTACTTCCTGGCCGCGCCGCACAGGTCGCTGATCTTACTGATGCCCTCCGCGACCATGAACCTGCGGATATCCTCGATGATGTTGAGGGCTGACTGCGGGTCCGTAAAAGTAGCTGTACCCACTTCGACTGCCGCCGCCCCGGCCATGATAAATTCCAAGGCATGGCGTCCGCTGGCAATCCCACCGCAACCAATCACGGGAATGCTGACGCAGCCCGCCACCCGGTAAACCATATGCAGGGCCACGGGCCTGATGGCCGGCCCCGACAGCCCACCCATTATGTTGCCGAGCATCGGCTCCCGCCTGTCGATATCGATGGCCATGCCGCTAAGGGTGTTTATCAGTGATATGGCATCGGCGCCCGCCTTCTCCACAGCCATAGCTATAACAGTAATATCAGTGACATTGGGGCTCAGCTTTACGATGACGGGAAGTGAGGTAGCCGCTTTAACCGCTCTAGCTACTTCGGCGGCCATGGTGGGGTCAGTGCCGAACTGCATCCCGCCGCATTTTACGTTGGGGCAACTGATGTTAACCTCGATTCCTCTTATGCCCTTTACCCCTTCCAGCCTGGAGGCTACCTTGGCGTACTCTTCGACGGTATCCCCGGCGATATTGACTATTACAGGCACACTCCAGCCGGCCCATACAGGCGCCTGCTCTTTGACCAGGGCTTCAACACCTATGTTCTGCAGCCCCACCGAGTTTAAGATACCGGCTGCTACTTCGATTATCCTGGGCTGTGCGTTGCCTTCGCGCGGCTCGAGCGTAGTGCCCTTGCAAATGATGGCGCCCAGCTTCTGAATATCCACCAGGTCGCCGTATTCATTACCGTATCCGAAGGTGCCGGAGGCCGTCATCACGGGATTAATCAGTCTCAGGCCGGGTGCCATCAGCACGCTGAGATCATATTTGTCCGTCATATCCTGGTTCCCGGCTTCCTCTTAATTACAGACTTTATTTTACCTTCCATGGTCAAACGTTTGTCGCAGCGGTCATCGATCTTCAGTGTGGTGACCACGCGCTGAGCCCCCTTGAGAAAAGGAACGTTGTGCATCTCACGTGTCGCTTCCAATATCTCTGACAGCGGGCCCTGCATTATCGTGCCCATGGGTGTGAGGCGGTAGCTTATCTTTTTCCTCTTCTCGAGAACATCGATGCAGGCCGCCACGAATTCACTGACGCCGGCGCTGCCGGTCCCGATGGGAACCACCGATATCTCGGCCACAACTATTCTCTCTTTCATGCTCCCACCCGTACTATTTGCTGCTTATAGTATATACGAGTAAAGACATAAATTACAGGTATGCTGCAGACACGCCTGTACAGCAAATGTGATAAAATTTTTAGCGTATCCGTTTCAATTATAGCTATGGAAGACAGCAAAATTTACCGCATCCGTGATATGAGGGACGAAGATATCAGCCAGGTTCTGGATATCGACCTGGATGCCTTTCCTACACAGTGGCCGCACCCCACATTTACTTCGTATCATCACGAGCTGCGCAACAAACTGGCACACTACATAGTAATTTACAGGGAGAATGACCTTCAGCCACCCGCCCAGGAGAAACCCCTAGCGGAAGGTTCACAGCGAGTGCTATCATTTATAAAGGGAGTATTAAACCACGGCCTGTTGTTCGGACTGGGAAAACCCTCCCAACCCAGGGAATACCTGCCGGGCATGGCGGGCATTTGGATGATGGTGGACGAGGCGCACATAGTTACCATAGCCGTGAGAAAGGCCCATAAAAATCAAGGGCTGGGAGAATGGTTGCTGATCTCCATCATCGAACTGGCTATGCAACTGAACGCCAGGGTTGTTACACTGGAAGTCAGAGTATCCAATACCATCGCACAGAAGCTCTATGAAAAATACGGATTTAGCAAGGCCGGCATACGGAAAAAGTATTATTCCGATAATGGGGAAGACGCGCTTATCATGACTACGGGTGACCTTACTTCCTCTGAGTACCGGCTGAAGTTACAGCAACTAGCGCAGTCGCACCGTGAACGCTATAGCTACTGCTACACCAGAATGTGATTGAACCGATTGGAGGATTGAACATGGGAGAAATGAAAAGTGCCTGGCAGATCGCCATGGAAAAAGCTGATAAACTGGGCAAGGTCAGCCCTGACGAGCTAAACAGCATAAAATACGTGCCGGAAGGCAATAAAATAGCCTCTCAGTACCTCCAGGATGCTAAAAGCGACCTGGCCGCTGAACTGTCGAAGTATCCGGCCGAGGACGCAGCTAAATTCGTAAGAAAAGGTATCGAAGAGATACTGCTGCGCAATATTGCGCTCCCCCATAATGATGAAGATACACGCAGGACCAGGAGATCTATGGAAGGCCTGCGTATCATAAAGGACAACAAAAAACAGCTCGAATCGGTCTTCGCTCTGATCAATAACCTGGTCAACCAGTACAATATGGCGCTGCAGCAGACATATGCCGAGTTCAAGAAAAAGGCAGAAGCCATGATTCAACAATCAGCGGGCGACATGCGTGCACAGAGGGGAGACCAGATGTCCATGGAACAGAAGCTTCAGCTTCAATTGCAGGAGGAATGGCGGCAGATACACAGCGAGCTGGATTCACAGTATGAAAAGGCCTTGGACGATCATAAACAGAAAATAAAGGAGACCGGCTGACCCGGCCCCTGACTACTGGTGATAATCCCTGGGTTTCCACCAGGGATAAAAAGCGGGCATATCACTGCTGACCTTCATGGGAAATTTAGGCGGCCTTTTTTCCAGGAACGACATCACTCCTTCATGTGCATCGGGCTGGCCGTACATCCAGTTAAGATATTTCGATTCCAGGATATGCGCCTCCATGGGATGGTCGGCGCCCAGCATTTTCCACATCATCTGCCTGCAAAGGGCAACCGCAATGGAAGACGCGTTACTGGCAATCTCAAGGGCAATCTGCTTCGCACGCGGGATCAGGTTCTCGGGTTCCACCAGCTCGGTAACAAGCCGCTTTTCATAAGCCTCCTGCGCGGTAAAAACGCGGCCGCTGTAGACCCATTCGGAGGCGACGCCCATACCAACCAGTCGCGGCAGGAACCAGGTGGCACAGGCATCGAGTCCTATTCCCCTCCTGGCAAATACGAACCCCATTTTGGCATTCCTGGAGGCGATGCGGATATCCATAGGCAGCGTCAGCGTTGAACCAAACCCTACGGCGGCGCCGTTAATGGCGGCAATGACGGGTTTCTTCATATCGTAGATTCGCAGGGCTACCATGCCGCCTTCGTCCCTGTGCGATACTTTTCCGTTCTTGCCTGTGAATCTATCCAAAAATGACCCGGCATCCACTGCGGCTGATAAATCGGCGCCGGCGCAAAAAGCCTTGCCGGCTCCGGTGACGATCAATGCCTTTACTTCATCGTCTTGATCGGCATAATCGAAAGCTGTGATAAGCTCCATGCAGGATTCCGCCGTTTGCGCATTCAAATGTTCGGGCCTGTTGAGCGTAAGCATTAGAACCCCGTCCGCAGCCTCATATTTCAGATATTTATAGTCCACAGCCTGCTCCCTGCCAGATCGAGATTACTAACGTCAGTCTACTAATTCCAGCGTCTGGCCTATCTGTTTCCAGGTTGGCATACGGCTGGCAGCATTGTCCAGGGTGGTGGTGGCGCCAAAGAATATGTAGCGGCTGCCCTTCTGGAAACCGAATGCATAAAACTCATACGAGGGAGAGGCTTCCGTCTTCGAATCGTAAATGTATTCGTAGGCAGGAGTCACCCCATCCGCCAGTGTGGTGGTGTTATCCGAGGACACCAGCTTGGGATTGGGCCGTCCTCCAGCCACACGAATGGCATTTTTAGCAGCTTCCATCAAAACATCATTTGTTTGTACACCATACGAACCTGTGACTATGACCATGATGCTATCGAAAGTACTGCTGCCCGTAGAGGAAACCGCAACAAAGGTGGCGCCATTCACCGGCGATTGCTTGGTCTGGTAGCTGGCAGGATACTTAAGCACAAAATGATAGGTGTCGTTTTTATACTGGCTATATTCCCAGGGGGGAGGGGGAACCGCTTTTTTAGGTGGACCGCCGCCTGTATCAGTCGCGGGTGCGGGGGCCGGCTTTATTACCAGGGTGACCTTTACTATCTGTGGAGATCCCCGGGATGCGGCACCCTCTATATTTATATCTCCCGTATAGGTGCCCGCCGCCAGCGAAGACGGGGAAATGTACACTTTAAATGTAGCCATGGTAAGGTGCTCTAGTGCACCGTTGGCCGCATCCATCCACATCCACGGTGAAGATTCCGTTGCCGCCCAGATCATTATTCCTCCACCGTCATTGTGAACATTAACGGTCTCGGTAACTGTATTAGTTTGGCCCTCCGTGAATTGCTCCGTTATGGTCGAGGGGTCCACGGTTAATAACGGTGTTGTATCCTGGGTTTTTTGAGCAACGGGCGCCGGCTGTGCTGCCGGGGGCGAACATCCCGCAATTGCAGCCAGAGTCAAAATCAGGATGGCACAAAAGCATGATGCAATCCGGGGTCTGCCGGGCCTCTGAAAAAGTAGTTTCATATTCATATATAGATTAATTTATTATAGCATTGAAATTGGGCTGCTGGGAAAGCCTTGAAATGGTTCAGAGATACACCAGGTCATTCAGCTTCCAGGATAGCATGAAGTTCTATAGGTCACCCTTGTCTTAGATGTAGTTATGTTAGTTTATTTTCCACTTTAAGTGACTTTTACCATGATACTGAAATTGGCACGTCCACCTTTCCCATCAGCTACAGCAACTGTAATTGTATAAATGCCTTCTATACCTGGCGCAATCCAACTGATTTTAGTGCCTTTTCCCTGTATACGGCCGCCACTTGTTGACCAAGTGTAATTCAAATTGTCATTATCAGCGTCACTGGCTAAACAAGTTACTTCACATACCGTCCACTTAGGGCATTCAAGTGCTGGAGCTGCTGTGTTTGGCGTAATCGTTATAGGTGTCCCACTATTAAAAATAATCCCTTTGATGATAGGCGGTGGATTTAGTTGTGTAAGAGTAGGTATAGGATAAGGAATAGAAGTAGGTATAGGAGGTGGTGGAGGTGTAGTAGGAGGAGGAGGTGTAGTAGTAGGAGAAGGTGTAGTAGTAGGAGAAGGTGTAGTAATAGGAGGAAGTGTAGGAGTAGGAGGTGTGGCTGTAGGAGGAGGAGGCATAGGAGAAGGAGGAGGAGGTGTAGGCGTAGATTTAGGTGTAGATGTAACTGGAGGATTAGATGGAGGTGCTGCATTATTAGAAGTACAACTGACTCCACCGCCGATAATAATAAGTACGGCTACTAAGATGCCGATAAGCAAGTGATTCCTTCTGGTGCTCATCTCAGGCCCCTACTTAAAACATTGAAATGTTTGTTGCATTTCCACAGCATCATTTTATTAGCCGTAATTTTATCGCATTTACCCAACCAGTACAATGGGCTTATATAAATAATCTATGGTGACATAGGGCTGATAAGTTATTTAAAATTGACTGTGTTAGCCTTGAGCTCCTGGATGATCTTTCGCAAAGATATAAATCTAAATAAAACTTCTTAACATTGTATAATTAGCTATAAGGTTATTTATGTTTGCAGTTTTTTTCGATGGAGGTAAACATATATGAAAGGATTTATTGGCAAAGCAATGAATGCCGCTAAAAGTTATAGTTATTGGGACTATGTTTGGCTGAAGGTAACACTTGTTTCTATTGGTATACTCTTCGGCACATATTTTGCACAGTTTTTGATTCAGTACATAGTCATAGTATGGGCGGTATTTCTATTAACTTATTTATGGGTTGTGTATAAGACGTTTTTTAAATACTGGGACAAGAAGTAACCAGGGTTGTGAGGAGGGGATGAAGCATAAATCCCATGGGGCTTCACGGACAGCAGCTTTGTGTTGACGTTGCGTTTTTGTTCATATACGATAAAGTAGTAAACGGAAATCAAAATTGTTAAGCAAAATCGTAAAATGCCAATAAGTCGAAAAAACATTACGTTCAAGTTGAATCTGATTTTGGTGGTGCCCCCAAGGGAATTCGAATCCCTGTGTCCAGCTTGAAAGGCTGGTGTCCTAGGCCTCTAGACGATGGGGGCATTGAGTTATGGATAGATGGGCAGGGCTTCAAGGCCTGCCGTCTCAGGAAAACCAAACATTATATTCATATTTTGAATAGCTTGTCCAGCCGCGCCTTTAACGAGGTTATCGATACAGCTTATGACTATCACCCGGCCTGTTTTCTGGTGCATGGTAGGGTACAGCAAGCACAGGTTGCTGCCCCAGGTATGCTTCGTTTCGGGCGGCTGCTGCACCATGCGGGTAAAGGGCTCTTTGCGGTAATAATCGCTATAGATCTTATCCAGTTCCTCTTTGCCGCCAGTAAGCTTCCCTGCCTTGGCTCTGGCATAACAGGTGCTCAAAATCCCGCGCGTCATGGGCACGACGTGCGGAACGAAGGTCACCGATACACTGCTGGAAGGGCAAAGGTTATCCAGCTCCTGCAATATCTCGGGCTGGTGCCTGTGGCCGCTCAGGTTATAAGCGCGCACGTTGTCGCTGGCTTCAGAGAAATGCGTAGGTAATGTAAGTGTCCTTCCCGACCCGGAAATCCCTGATTTGCTGTCGACGATCAAATCGGCTTCTACCAGATCGAGCTTGACCAGGGGAGCGAGAGCCAGTATGGCCGACGAAGGATAACAGCCGGGATTGGCTACCAGGCTAGCCCCAATGATCTGGCTGCGGTGCAATTCTGGAAGCCCATAGACAGCGGTTTGCAGCAGCTCGGGCGCCGGATGAGTGAAGTCATACCATTCAGGGTAGCGGGCGGGGTCCTTCAGCCTAAAATCCGCACTCATATCTACTACGCGGATGCCCCTTTTTAGCAGCGGCATTACCACTTCAGCACTGGCCTTGTGCGTCATGGCCGAGAAGGCCACATCCACCTTGCCCTCCAGCTCCGCGGTTATGGTGAGTCCGGTACATTCCAGGTGGGGAAAGACCTCACCCAGTTTTTTGCCGGCAGCGCTGCGGCCTGTGACAGACACCAACTCCACCTGAGGATGCTGCCATAAGATACGCGCCAGCTCCACACCTGCATATCCCGTTACATTGATAATGCCAGCTTTAATTTTGTTCATAGCTCTTTCCAACCATCTTAGACTCTATATTAATCCATCAAGGTGGCATGTGTCATTAATGATGAGAGCCGATGGCATGCCCGACCTTATCTCGAAGAGATTGATTGCCCCGGGGTCCTGTGAAATCTGCCGGTAATGTTTTTTCTGCATATTCAAAAGGTGCAATATCATGATCACCGATAGTGCCCTGTGTGATATAACGGCTACGGTCTCCTTTTTATGGCTTGCGGCCAGGTTATCCAGGGCCGCTGCCACCTTCTGCTCCAGCTTGTCCATGCCTTCGAAAGGCAATTTAAAAGCGGCATGGGCCGCCGCACCGGAACAGTCGTCCATGTCTGCAGCTTCTTCAGGCCTCAGTCCTTTCCAGTGATCCAGGCCGGCTCCCTCCAGTTCGGACATCCTCATGGTTTTAAGCCCCAGGCTGCCGGCTATAATGTCGCCCGTCTCCACGGCGCCGGGCACGGGGCAGGCATAAACGGCAATCACCCGGTAATCAGCCAGCCTTTTAGCCGCAGCCTGCGCCCACTCGCTTAGGGGGGCCTCCAGGTCCTTGCTTCCCGCCGAGGGGTATAACCCGTGTCTTTCGAATTCGGTGGGGCCCGTATTGACTATAAATATCTTGCTCAACTTTGCAGCTACCGTCCGCCGATTCTACCGTTCCACTACCATGGCGATGCCCATGCCGCCGCCGATGCACATGGTAGCCAGGCCGCGTTTAAAGTTACGGCGCTCCATCTCATGCACCAGCGTTACCAGAACGCGTGCACCGGTAGCGCCAATCGGGTGCCCCAGTGAAATGCCGCTACCGTGTACATTGGTTTTATCCATGTCAAAACCCAGCTCTTTTATGCATCCCAGGGCCTGCGATGCAAAAGCTTCGTTCAGCTCGATCAGGTCGATATCTTTTACCGAGAGATTGGCTTTATCCAGAGCCTTTTTCACAGCCGGGACAACTCCAAGTCCCATATAGGCGGGGTCCACACCACCCGAGGCATAGGACTTGATCTTTACCATGGGCTTCAACCCCATTTCGGCGGCTTTTTTGGCCGACATCATCAATACCGCGCCTGCGCCATCATTGATGCCGGAGGCGTTGCCGGCAGTTACCGTCCCGTCCTTCTTGAAGGCTGGCGAAAGTTTGGCCATTTTTTCCAGGGTTGTCTCCATCGGCCTTTCATCCGTATCAAAAACAAGCGGGTCACCCTTCTTTTGAGGCGAGACGACGGGGACGATCTCCTGCTTGAAGGTGCCGTCCTTAATGGCCGCCATAGCCCTCTGGTGGCTCATTAACCCCAGCTTGTCCTGCTCTTCCCGCGTGATGCCGTATTTGATGGCGATGTTTTCCGCTGTGACGCCCATGTGATACCCGTAATACAGTTCCCATAGCCCATCATAGACCATCAGGTCGAGCACCTCTCCCCTGCCCGTCAGGTCCATGCGGTAGCCCCACCTGGCACGCGTCATGGCATAGGGAGCATTGCTCATGCTCTCCATGCCGCCTGCGATCACTACGTCGGCATCGCCCAGCAGGATGCTCTGAACGCCGGAAATCACAGCCTTCAGGCCGGAGCCGCAAATCTTGTTGACGGTGAAACCGGGCGTTTCCTTGGGCAGCCCGGCGTAGATCATAGCCTGCCTGCCGGGGTTCTGACCCTGTGCAGCCTGCAACACATTGCCCATTATAACCTCGTCCACCTGGACCTCTTTAAGGTTATCCGGCCAATCGTAGTACTTCTGCTCGAGTTCGCAGAGCCCACCACCGGCCAGGGCCTTCGGGCCGTATTCAGCCAGCCTGGCCCCCGTTTTCGGCTTTAAACCTGCCCTTTTGAGCACATCTTTGATAACGATTGAACCCAGTTTAGCGGCTGTAACGTCTTTTAGCCCGCCGCCGAAAGTACCTATTGCGGTCCTGACACCGCCTACTATGACAACTTGGGACATTTAACCCTCCTTAGTGGAATAAATATTTCATTAATTAAGCAGCCGCCCGGCAATTTCGGACGCCATCTCATGCACAAATTCAGTATTGTACTCACTGCGAACGAAGCGGAGCGGTGTAATCGATACACGTTTATGCTCCAGCGCCCATAAATCCGTCCCGGCGGCCGCCGTATCCGTGCTACGGTGCAATATCCAGTAGTAAGTATGCCTGCCGTCATAGCCCTTTTCCACGCCTGCGGAATATTTTTTCTCGCCCAGCCGCGTCACGTCTATGCCGCGTATCTGCTTTAATGGCAGGCTGGGCACATTCACATTCAAGAGCATCTTGCCCTTCATTTTCTTTCGTTTGACATACTGAGCAAGCTCCCTTGCAATCAGAGCCCCCGCCTCGAACCTGGGGTCCTCGAAGGAATCCATGGAAACTGCAATGGACGGTATATCATAAAAGAAGCCTTGCAATGCGGCGCCTACAGTGCCGGATAGAAATACGTCGTAGCTGCAATTGGGCCCCTGATTTATGCCCGAGGCCACCAGGTCGATGCCGCCGGGCATAATGACCTTCATGGCCAGCAGGACGCAATCGGCGGGAGTGCCTTCAACCGAATATGTGTCGATACCGGCTATTTTTTCGTGGATCTTGGCCAGGCGCACCGGGTGGTGCAGGCTCATGGAGGTGCCTACCCCGCTCTGTTCACGGTCTGGGGCGACAACGGTAACCTGGCCCACTTCTTTCAGCGCTGAGACCAGCGACCACAGGCCATCGGCATTGATGCCGTCGTCATTGGTGACTAATATCTTCAAGTAAAAACTCCCTTGGGAAACCGCATAATTTTAGCATACAGGGGCATACGTTATAAATTGGCCGGCGCAAATGCTTGTCGCCTTCAATGCATGGTGATATAATCATGCGGAAGTCTAAATACCCGAATTTGTTCTATCTGCCGGCTTCGGCTGTAGCCAGTAATTAAATCGGTCCTTCCAAGGAGGTCATGATGGAACCCAAGATCGGTGTTTATATCTGTCATTGCGGCAGCAACATTGCGGGTACCGTTGATGTTGAGAAGGTCGCAGAATACGCCAAAGGCCTGCCTGCAGTCGTAGTTTCACGTGACTATAAGTTTATGTGCTCCGACCCCGGGCAGGACCTGATTAAAAAAGATATCAAAGAGCTGGGCGTCAACCGTGTCGTAGTCGCCTCCTGTTCCCCGCAAATGCACGAGCCCACTTTCCGCAGGGCGGTACAGGACGGCGGCTTAAATCCATACTATTTCGAGATGGCCAATATCCGCGAGCACTGCTCCTGGGTCACCGAGTCTCGCAAAGAGGCTACCGATAAAGCCAAGGCGCTTGTAAGCGCCGCGGTCAGAAGGGTCTTTTATCACCAGCCGCTGGAAAACAAGGAGGTGCCGGTTCATCCCGACACCCTTATCGTCGGCGGCGGCATCGCAGGCATCCAGGCCGCCCTGGAGATCGCCAATTCGGGTCATAAAGTCTACCTGGTGGAGAGGGAGCCCAGTATCGGCGGTCACATGATGCAGCTCGATAAGACCTTCCCCACCCTGGACTGCTCGGCCTGCATACTTACGCCCAAAATGAGCATGGTAGGCGCACACCCACAGATCGAACTGCTGGCCTATTGCGAAGTTGACAATGTATCTGGCTATGTGGGCAACTTCAGGGTCAAGATCAGGAAAAAGGCCCGGTACGTTGACACCACCAAGTGCAACGGCTGCGGCACCTGCATGACCAAGTGCCCGGTCAAGGTCGACAGCGAATTCGACGAGAAGCTTGCCAAACGCAAGGCCATTTATACCCCCTTTGCGCAGGCGGTACCCAACGTAACCACTATCGACAGGGAGCACTGCACTTATTTCCTCAAGGGCAAGTGCCGCGCCTGCGAGAAATTCTGCGAAAGGAATGCCGTTAATTTCGAGCAGGAAGACGAAGTCATGGATATCGAGGTCGGCAACATCATCCTCACGACCGGATTCAAGATATTCGATCCCTCGGCCATTAAGGAATACGGTTACGGGCGCTTCGATAACGTCCTCACCAGCCTTGAGTTCGAGCGCATGGTCAACTCGGCGGGCCCCACCACCGGCCACATTCAATTGAAGAACGGACAGGAGCCCCAGAGCGTCGCCATTATCCATTGCGTCGGCAGCCGCGATGAAAAGTACCACGAGTACTGCTCTCGGGTATGCTGCATGTACGCCATGAAATTCTCACACCTGCTCCTCGAGCACGTGCACGGCTGTGCTGTTTACGAGTTCTATATCGATGTCCGCAGCTTCGGCAAAGGCTACGAGGAGTTCTATAACCGGGTGCAGAAAGAGGGCACCATCTTCTTCAGGGGCCGGCCCGGCGAGGTGACGGATGTGGCCCAGACGCCTGAGGAGAAAGGCAAATTAATAGTACAGTTCGAAGATACGCTGGTCGGCAAACAGCGCAGGCAGCCCGTCGATATGGTCATCCTGTGCAGCGGCATAGAACCCCAGGCCGATGCAGCCGATGTTGCACATAAATTCAACATTTCCTGCGGCAAGGAGAATTTCTTCACTGAGAAGCATCCCAAACTCGATCCGGTTGCGACTATGACCGACGGCATATTCATAGCCGGGTGCTGTCAGGGGCCTAAGGACATACCCGATACCGTGGCGCAGGCGTCAGCAGCCGCCGCCAGGGTGCTGGCGCTGATCAATAAGGGCAAGGTGGAAATAGAGGCCGACACGGCTTTCATCGACGAAGCCAAGTGCTCCGGCTGCAGGATCTGCAACCTGATGTGCCCCTATAACGCTATCTCGTATATAGAGAAAGACAAGGTTTCACGCATAAACGAAGCCCTGTGCAAAGGATGCGGCACCTGTGTGGCAGCCTGCCCCAGCAACGCCATAACCCACAAGCATTTTACCAACGATCAGATAAATGCGGAGCTCGAAGGCATACTGGTCTAGCCACGGGTCTGCGAACTCTAAAATTATAGAAGGAGATTTGTCAAAAATGGGCGATAACGCACACACAACTTTCCTCGATGAAGTTGCCGCCTTACCGGCATGCGACAAGATCAACCAGTGCATTCAATGCGGAGTCTGCAGCGGCTCCTGCACTACGGCCATGCACTGGGAATACCCTCCCCGTAAAGTAATCGCCATGGTCAGGTCAGGGCTCAAGGATGAGTTGCTGAAAAGCAACTCCATATGGTTCTGCGTTTCATGCTATCTGTGCACCGCCCGCTGCCCGCTGGATATCAAGCCGGCCAGCATTGTACACGGGCTGGAGTCGATAGCGCTCAAGGAGGGATACAAACCACCAACCAAAACCACGATCATGTACCAGACGTTCGCGGAATCAATTGTAAACAACGGACGCATCTATGAATTCGGCTTTATGTTTAAGTATTACTTGCAGACCAACCCGCTGGCCGCATTAAAAATGCTGCCTACAGCTTTGAAATTGTTGGCTCACAGGCGCCTGCCGCTAACCCCCAAGAGGGTCAAGGGCAAGGCTGATTTGCGCATCATAATCAACAAATTGTCGGCAGGAGTTGGCAAATGAGATATTACGCTTATTATCCAGGCTGCTCCATGGAAGCCACCGGCGCCCCGGTTGAAAAATCCGTGCACGCTATAGCCAAACCCCTGGACCTAGAATTCATCGAGCTGGAAGACTGGACCTGCTGCGGATCATCGCCCTTTGCCGGCGTCGACAAGACCAAGGCCATCGGCATCACTGCCCGTACCCTGGCCCAGGCGGAGAAAACCGGGCTGGACCTGGTTACGCCATGCAGCTCCTGTTATACCATTCTACAGGAAGCCAACGATCTCTTGAAAGAAGACCACAAGCTGGCCTGGAACGTTCATGAGGCGCTGGCCGCCGTCGGCCTTTCCTACAACGGCACCGTAAAGATACGGCACATTGTAGAAGTGCTTTTTAACGACGTTGGGCTCGCCGGCCTGGCCGCCAAGGTGGTCCGGCCCCTGACCGGCCTCAAGGTAGCCTGCTACCACGGTTGCCAGCAGGTGCGCCCCACCTATGGATATGATGACTCCGAGTACCCGGATTGGCTGGACCAGATGGCCCAAAGCCTGGGCGCCGAACCGGTCAATTTTCCCTTGAAAGCCCGATGCTGCGGAAGCTCGCTGGTTATATCCGAATCGGATGTGGCGCTGGACTTAATTCACCGGCTATTGGAGAATGCGCAGGAAAACGGTGCACAGTGCATAGTATCCACGACCTGCCCCCTGTGTTTCACAGCTCTCGACGTCTACCAGGCCGTGGTGAACAGTACATTCAAAAAGAAGTTCGATTTGCCTGTGCTGGCCATAACGCAGATGATAGCCATCGCCCTTGGACTGGATATTAAGGCGTCGGCCCTGGATGGCAATGTAGTTTCGGCTGACAAGCTGCTTAAACCCTTCTTCTCTGCCAAACCTCAGGCTGCCACGGCAGAAAAGTCCGCCTGATGAAAAGGCTTATCCTGGGCATAGGCAATCCCATCATCGGCGATGACGGTGTGGGCTTTAAAGTTATCGAGGCTTTACAGGCATCACCCCCTCCCGGCGACATCAGCCTCTTAGCATGCGACGTTTCAGGCCTGGCAATTATGGACCTGGTCACAGATTTCGATGAGGTGGTGATCGTCGACGCCATCCAGACCGTCAACGGCAAACCCGGTGACATTTACCGCCTGAAAGTCGATGATTTCCGCGTAAGCAAGCATACGATCTCGCCCCACGATACCGACCTGCCCACCGCGCTGGAGATAGGCAGGCTGCTTAACGTCAAACTCCCCGACAAAATAAGCATCGTTGCCATCGAAATACCCGACGCTTTTGAGTTCAGCACCGAGCTTACGCCGCCGGTGGCAACCGCCGTCCCCGAAGCGGTCCGGATGATAAAAGATATCCTCAAAGAACGGCCTGCTTAGCCATTACGACCCTTCAAACATTGTTTGTACTCTACGCAATTTGTATAATATCCTACTAATTTCTTGTATTGTAAGATACGATGACAGCCAGAATAATCAGCGGCGCCGAGATTGCAGTGGCCATACGCAGCGAGCTTAAGCTAAGGGTAGCCCGGCTTAAAGAGCACGGGAAGGTACCCTACCTGGGCGTAATCCTGGTAGGCGACGATCTCGCCTCCATATCTTATGTCAAATCCAAGGAGAAAGGGGCGCAAGAGATCGGTGTGCACGAGGTTACGATAAGGCTGCCGGCCGAAACCCCCGAGTCCAGGGCCATACAGTCCGTCGACGACCTCAACAACGACGCTGAGGTGGACGGCATCCTGGTTCAGACTCCCCTGCCCGGACATATCGACACGGAAAAAGTGCTCTATCATATCTCTCCCGAAAAGGATGTAGACGGTTTCCACCCGGTAAACCTGGGCAAACTCCTGCGCGGCCAGCCCTGTTTCCTGCCCTGCACCCCTCACGGCATACAGCAAATTCTGGTACGGAGCGGCTACGACCCGGCGGGCAAACATGTAGTGATATGCGGACGCAGCAACCTGGTGGGCAAGCCGCTGGCCGCCATATTGTTTCAGAAGAAGAAGGGGGCCAACGCCACGGTGACGGTGGTGCATACCGGCACCAGCCACATCCCCAATTTCACACGGCAGGCCGATATCCTGGTTGTCGCTATGGGTAGCCCTCTCTTCATTAAGGCCGACATGGTCAAGGAGGGCGCGGTGGTTATCGATGTCGGTGTAAACCGAGTCGAAGATAAGACCCGTGAAAGGGGCTACCGGCTGGTGGGCGACGTCGACTTCGAGGCAGTCAAGGAGAAGGCGGCTGCTATCACGCCTGTTCCCGGCGGAGTAGGCCCCATGACCGTTACCATGCTGCTGCAGAATACCATCGAGTCGGCCGAATTGAAAGCAGGTATCAAATAATCCGGAGATATTAAGAATGCCTTATAACCCGTTAGAAATGAGCGACTGGCAGATAGCCGAAGAGGCCGAAAAGAACATGCCTCAGCCGCTCGACTGGGTGGAAAAACTGAACCTCGAGAAAGGCGATATCATCCCCTTCGGGAAGGTGGCACGGCTCGACTACGCCCGGATTATGCGGCGGCTGGAAAATAAGCCCGACGGCAAATATATAACGGTCACAGGCATCACGCCTACACCTCTGGGAGAGGGCAAAAGCACCACCACCTGCGGCCTGCTGGAAGGCATGGGCAAGCGCGGCTTGAACGTCGGGGGCTGCATCAGGCAGCCTTCGGGCGGACCCACCATGAATATCAAGGGCACGGCCGCCGGCGGCGGCAATGCCCTGCTCATCCCCATGACCGAGTTTTCCATGGGGCTGACCGGCGATATCAACGATATTACCAACGCCCACAACCTGGCCATGGTAGCAGTCACGGCACGTATGCAGCACGAGAGAAATTACGATGACCGCAAGCTAATGGCGCTATCCAATATGAAACGACTCGATATCGACCCCACCCGCATTGAGATGGGTTGGGTGATGGACTTCTGTGCGCAGAGCCTGCGCAACATCGTCATCGGCATCGGCGGCAAGATGGACGGCTACACCATGCAGTCCAAATTCCAGATCGCGGTCAGCTCCGAGCTGATGGCGCTGCTGGCCATCGTCAAGGACCTGGCCGACCTGCGCCACCGCATGGACCGTATCACGGTGGCCTACAGCAAACACGGCAACCCCATCACGACGGGAGACCTTCAGGTGGGCGGCGCCATGACGGCTTTGATGCGCAATACTATCAACCCCACGCTGTGCTGCACCGCAGAATACCAGCCGCTGATGGTACACACCGGCCCCTTCGCCAACATCGCCCTGGGACAGTCTTCCATCATCGCCGACAGGATCGGCTTAAAGATGTTCGATTATCACGTGACCGAGAGCGGCTTCGCCGCCGATATCGGATTCGAGAAATTCTGCAATGTGAAATGCAGGCTGAGCGACCTCAGGCCCAATGCCTCGGTACTGGTAACAACTGTACGCGCCCTCAAGATGCACGGCGGAGGCCCGGCCATAGTGCCCGGACTGCCCATGCCCGAGGAATATATGCGGGAAGACCTGGGGCTGCTGGAGAAAGGCATCCCCAACATGCTCCATCACATAAAAATCATTAAAGAAGCCGGGGTCTGCCCGGTGGTCTGCATCAATGTTTTCCATTCCGATACCGAAGCCGAGATAGCTATGGTAAAGAGGGCTGCCGAGCTGGCGGGTGCACGTTGCGCCGTTTCGCGGCACTGGGAGTTCGGAGGGGAAGGCGCCCTGGAGCTGGCCGACGTGGTTAAAGAAGCCTGCAACGATGATAATGAGTTCAAATTCCTGTACCCGCCCGAAATGAAGCTGCGCGACAGGGTGGATAAAATCGCCCGTGAGGTTTACGGCGCCGACGGGACATCCTGGTCGCTGGCTGCGGAAACCAGGGCCAAAGCCCTGGAAGCTGACCCTGAGTATGACGACTATGCCACTATCATGGTCAAGACGCCGCTCAGCCTGAGCCACGACCCGGCGCTCAAAGGCGTGCCCAGGGGCTGGATCCTGCCCATCAGGGATATTATGGTCTATTCAGGCGCCAGGTTCCTGTGCTTCTTCGCCGGCGAGGTCAACCTCATGCCCGGCACGGGCTCCAACCCGGCTTTCCGCCGCATCGACATCGACCCGCATACCGGCAAAGTACACGGCATTTTCTAATCTTGATACTTGCACCATGATCGGAGGATAGTAGTATGCAGTTTAAAACTTTGCTCTTTGACATAGCCGACAATGTTGCCACGATCACCCTGAACCGGCCGGAGGCCAACCACGCCATCGACCTGCAAATGGCCAAAGACCTCTGCTATGCCGCCATGTACTGCAGCGAGAACTCTGCGGTCCGGGCAATTCTGATAACGGCAACCGGCCCCGTATTTTGTGCAGGCGGCGATTTAAAGGCTATGGCCGGTGAAGTCGAAAAAACTCCCGATCTTCTCAAGGAAATGTCCAGCTACCTCCATCTTGCCATCTCGCGCCTGACACGCGGGGCGCCGCCTGTCGTTATTGCAATAAACGGTATTGCCATAGGCGCCGGTATGAGCCTTGCCTGTGTGGGCGACATAGCGCTGGCCGCTCAGTCCGCCACTTTTACGGTAGCCTATACGCAGGTAGGACTCACTCCGGATGGGGGCCTCACATATTTCCTGCCGCTCCTGGTCGGGCTTAGGCGGGCCTCCGAACTCGTGCTGACCAACCGGCGGTTGTCCGCCAAAGAGGCGCTTGATCTCGGTCTCGTTACCGAAGTGGTGCCGGATGCCGAGCTGATGACCCGTGCACGAGCGATCACCGGGCAACTTGCCTCAGGGGCAACACGGGCTTTCGGAGCGGCCCGCAAGCTCATACAGGGCGGCCTTTCCTCATCGCTTGAAACGCAGATGGAATTTGAAAGCCAGTCCATCGTGGATATGGCACGTACATCAGACGCTCAGGACGCATTCGCCGCTTTCGCCGAGAAGCGCAAACCGAGATTCCAGGGTAAGTGATAAAATCGCCCGCGACGTCAACCTCATGCCCGGTATGGCTCCAACCCGACCTTCCGCCACATCGATATCGATCAGCATCCCCTGATGGTACGTGGGATATCGTGGGGCTTTTACTTTATTAACTATCGATTATCTAGCGCTAGACTACTATTTGTTGTAAAGCGCTCATACGTTAAATATTTTTCTCAGATCTTCAGAGACCCTCTCATATACTTTAGGCCGAATGCTCTCTGGGGATGAAAAGAATGTGCTCAGCATAGATCTAACGGTAAAAACCGATGTGGATGAATTAAATCGACCATATTTTTTCAAATTCTCCATCCAAATCTCCATTATCTCATGAGGGTTAGATGATGGGCTTGTATATTCTGTAATCTTCTGATTTAAAACGACAACGACCTCATTGTTCTTGCCGCCCTCTAGGGGTTCAAAGTAATAATCACATTCACCTAGATCAGTTAACTGCCCTGTAGCCTCAGGTTTTTTTATCTCAGCAATAAGTCGTACGGGCAATAATTGATAAAAGTTTAATCTTTGCGCCAATTGTTTGAAATTTAAATCAACCATTTGAGCATAACTCTCTATAAAATAATTAAAATATAGTTTAATATATTCAAGAAGTGTTTGATCATTATAAAATTGAGTAACCCACCCACCTATCTTAGGAATACGATCAGTTTCGGGCAAGAGCGGTGCTCCAATAGAAGTATAGCCGCTACTATTGAGTTGATTTAGTCTTCTAATTAGATCCGTTATATTGATTTGTCGCCCATTAATACTTAGTATGGCAATATTTCCTGATATTTTCTTCCTTAATTCCTCTTTGAAGTGGTTTATTTCGATGGGGATAACTCCTGGTATATATTTATTCTTAACAAGAACTGCAACCTCAGATTGTGTTTGCTCGTAGATGAGGGTGGGTGGTTCATGAAGATGTTTATCCTGAATCACTCGTTCCAAGTCATTCCAAAGATCTGCCAGAGCCATTCTATGGGCTCCCGAAGGACTAATATCATTTTTCGATAGCACCTTATGTGTAAATTTCTCCAATATTCCACGTTCGAATAGTATATCAGGTGGCTTCCATTGGGGAAGATCATCCAAAAATTTAATTTTAGTACCCAGTTTTTCCACTAGCGAATAGCCATATAAGAGATGCAAAATGCCTCCGTCACTTGAGAACTTTCCCACTATCGCTAAATTCGATATTGGATCATGTGAATAAAATGGCATTAACTGGTTTGTTAAATTAGGAAGCCATCGTGAGACTATTTGTGATCTTGCATCCAACATGTCCTGCAGGATTATCTTGGTTAATGAATCATCGGATGCAACTGGAATAACCAATCCCGTCGATGGGCTCATCAAACATCTCGTGTATAAATATAGGTCATCTCTTAATACTTCGAAAAGCAACTTTCTCATTTCTGAACTATTATCAATAAGGCCATAAGTGAACATAACTACCTGTTCCCATGCTGAGTCTAGTACAAATTCAGATATTGTTTGCCCTTTTCTTATCCTGTCAATTAGCAATTCGCTTGCGAAATATTCGCGAAAAGATGCGTGCCAGAATGTGTAACTATCTCCATCTTTCCTAAGCATACCACTAGCAACCAATTCATCTAACAAATTGATGCTGGAGAAGTTAACAGACTCATGCTTTGTTATTTCACTAAGTTTAGAAACTACATCGTTTTCTGAAATCGCATAATTGGATTTCAGTTGCATATGCACCGCCAACACAGCCAAAGCCCGTTTTTTCCAAAATGAGGCGATCAAGGCGCCCCTTGTTATTTCCCACTTACCAAATAGAAATTCTATATATTGCTTATAAACCTCCGATTTCGATGAAGGCTGCTGTCCTTCGGCATTAATTTTTGCAATAAAACTCAGCATTAATGGATGTCTCATGAGATCATGAAAGGAGGAATCCCAGGAATAATATTTGGTGGAATTGAAGTTTTTACCAGAATATTCGCTAAGGTATTTTATGATATCGGCGTCTGATAGTGGTTCCATATAAACGCTTGAAAAGCCCAAGGCTGCGCTGCCGGTTTCAGATCGACATGTCACTATTATCTTGAGCGTCTTATAATCTTTGGCAATGGCCTGTATTTGCAAGACTTTTTTCGCCACTTCACTAGGCGATATTTCTTCGAGACCATCCAATAATAGAATTACTGTGTAATTCTCAAATAAATTTCTAATCAAATCTTGATCGAATTCAAATCCTTGTCGCTTAAGAATATGTTCGATAAAAGAGAAAATGTTATTTTCCAACCAATCTTTCATGTCAAGATAAATTGGTATATATCCCGCTCTAGGGTCTTTTAATGAGCGCTCGGCGAATCTAGTAGCAAGCTTTAATAGCTCTGTCGTTTTGCCTGATCCGGCTGGTCCTATAATCTTTACCTTTCCGTCTTTTGAAAGTACTTCATCGATTGATACCGGGGAGTCATTAAAATATTTCACCTTCATAGGTATGTAATATTTGGATGCTTCTTCAGAAGTGGGCAACAGTTTCAAGTAGTGAATTATTACTTCATCAAGTCGTATTTTTGTTATCTTCAAAAGTTGCTGAGCATATTTTTCTAACTTTACGGCCAACCCCGGATCAGCTAGAAGCCTCATAACATGCGGATGGTCTTTCTGTAATTGATCGTTTTCAACTAGACGACGTATAAAATCATCGAAAGATGAAGTAACTAAAGTATCCAATTCGCCAAGTGAGTTAAAATTGGCATATTTAAATCTGGTTTGGATGTCTTGAACTAGTTTTTGTAACTCAATGCTCCTTACTGAATTCTTTAAAAAGGCAAATATAGGCTTATTAACTCTTATTGCCTCTGCATATTCCTGTTCAACGGCATTTGTGACATTTTCCCCAAGGAGTATTAGAAATAAATGACAATCGCGAACTCCACGAAGAAAATATTCCGAGGGCGGTAAATCAGAGGCAGGAGTATGCTCAAATGCCCAAGGCAATGTGGGGGAATAGTTCTTAACGATATTTATTACATAGGTCCTCTCAGCTTCCAGGTTTTCGGTATTCTTATCTTGAATTGAGCTTATGAATACTCGTATCTTTTCTTCAATATAAATCCCCATTCGCCATTCTCCGCACTTTCCGGATGGATTTCCCCAATTACATAAAATATCCTAAAATTATTACTTATTTCCGTACCATGTATTTGCGAGTTCTCTAATGAAGCCAAGATATCTTAGCGCATCGTTCTGCAAAACATTCCCCGTATTTGCTAAATAGAGATTAGCAGTTATCGCTTCATCTAAATTTTTATAGCATTTTTGGGAAATTGAAGATAGCTTGTCAGCATTAGCGTGTGAAATGGCATTCCGCAACTTGCGTAAGTTCGTAATGGCAGAATGCTGTTGCCGAGTGATCAATTGCTGTGTATAAGAAAGGCTTGCCTTTGCTGCCAAATTCGCCGATTCTATTGACTTATTCTCGGTTTTACCACAACTTCTCAGTTTGTCCATTAATATTATTTCCAAAATGCTCTCACACCAAAGCAATACACTCAAAAAATATCCATCAATATAAAGTTGCACAGCCTCGGTATAGTATTCCCATAATAATTTAGGTAATGTTCCAGTAAATGAAATCGATTTTAGTTGTCTTCGTCTGAGGGCTCTATTTTCAAGTGTATCTTTGTCTTTCTGTCTCAGATAGTCAAGATATTCTTCGTGTTTCATATCTTACATATATTTTATGCATAGCAGAGAACTCAGGTCCATATACTCAAAATACCATAAATTTCAAATTAATGGGAGAATAAATGAAACTCTATCAAGCTATTATTACTCAAGCAAATTGAAGTATGGTGAAATTGGAGGTATGTGATGAAATATACCGATGGATGGTTTGGTGTTTTATCAAAATCAGCTCTTATTAACTTAAATGATTATTATCAACAAAGTGAATCTCTACTAGAATCCGCCAAAAATACTAGCTTGTCTAGAATTGAAGAACAAGTAAATAGGATGAGAAAAGAGCGAAACCTAACCGAAGATGATTTATGGGGAGAACGTGAAGCATTAATTGCCGCGGATCACGAAGTATCTTATAACATTTTTTTCCCCAACTTATTTAGGTACTCCATTATTATTCTAGTCACCGTAATTTTAGAGGATCATTTAAATAAATTGTCATGGACTCTATATAAACTTAAAGCGAATGAACTACCATCTCCAAATCCCACAGGTGATACCATTAAAGATTGTAAAGCTTATATCAACAAATTTAACTTGTCTTATGACCAATCTATTTGGGAGTTTGTAGATGATCTTATTTGTATTCGGAATTGCATTGTTCATGCATCAGGCGATGTGTCGCGTCGAAACCCCGATCAAGAATCGCAACTTAATGATATTTCTAAGAAGAATATCGGCGTAAGTATAAAGGATAGTAGATATACTCATCTATATTTGGATGACGATACGATCATTATCGAACCACGTTACTGTGAATGTATAATTCGCGACGTTACAATTCTTTTTGAAACACTCTGCAAAGCGGCCAATTTGCCTACTGGGATCAAGGTCGACTTTCATAACAATGAATCGAACTAGAGACTAATCAAGAATCCGTAGCTTTTATGCTCCCCACCCTTTTAAGCTAATCTTCCTGTGTATTTAACAAGCCTGGGCAAAATACTCCTCATCTTCGGCGGCGTTATCATCGTGGTTGGGTTGCTGTTCATCTTCGCATAGCACATACCTCTTATATAGCAAGCAGCCGGGCGAAGGCCCGGCTGCTAGATTTTCAAATTCGATCGGTAGTTGAAGCGCGTCTAAGCTTTACAGCGTGATCGCTCCTTTTTTGAGCATCTTGGTGGGCTGGAACCATTTGATACCTGTCTTCTTGGCTATGGCCTCGCACCTCTCGGCCACCTTGTCCCAACCCATCTGTTTGCCCAGCGCAAACGGGCCTGTAGGCCTGCCGCTACCATATATCATAGCCATATCTATCTCGGCCGCGCTCTTGGCTACGCCCTGCTCCAGCAGCTTGGTACCCTCATTCACCTGGATGCCCATCATGTCCGCCAGGTCGAGGTTCGGCTCCGTCTTGGTCAGGTCGATGTTGGGCCTGTTGCCGCCCGGCCACTCGAAATTGCCTTTGCCAGTCTTCTTGCCCAACTCGCCGGCCTCAACCTTCTTGAGCAGCCAGGGCCGCGGAGCGAAGTCCTTAGTCAAAGTTGCAGCATAATACTTTCCACCATTGACGGATATATCCAGCCCGGAGTAGTCCATCGTCTCGAAGGGGCCCATCGGCGCACCCGTTGACCTGACCTTGGCATCCACGCCCTCGGGGTCAACCAGGCCCTTATCCCTCAGCCAGGAGAGATACATGGCTGAAGGCGCATTCATGCGGTTGAAGATGAAGCCAGGAGTATCCTTCTCAACCCTGACAACCACCATCGGCCCCCTGAAGTTCTTCCAGCCTTTCACCAGGTCGTAAGCCACGTTCATTGTTTCGTCCGACGTCTTGTTGCCGCGGATCACTTCGACCAGGGCCATCATGGCCGGCGGATTGAAGAAGTGCACGCCGCAGACCTTATCCTGGCGCTTGGTGGCCGAGCCGATCTTGGTTATGCTCATGGTAGAGGTATTCGAGGCCAGTATGGCATGTTTGGGAGCCGCCTCGTCCATCTCCTTGAAGATCTTCTGCTTCAGGTCCAGTATCTCGGGCGCCGCCTCGATGGCGAAGTCCGCGTCTTTCACGGCATCATTGAGCACCGTGAAGCCCTTAATGCTGCCCATGATTTTGTCCATGGCGTCCTGCGTCATCTTCTGCTTCGAGACCTGCTTGCCCACGCTGTCCTTGATTTTTCCGATTCCCTTATCCACGAATTCCTGCTTGATATCATAGAGGTTAACCTTGTATCCGGCCATGGCCGCCAGTTCGCCTATCCCATGGCCCATGTCGCCTGCGCCGATGATGGCGACAGTCTTGACTTCTTCAATCTTCATTTGATCAACTCTCCTTTAAAGTTTTTCTTTGCTCCAGCGAAGCATTATAGCAGGGAACGGCGCTCCGTTGAAGCGGCTGACCTAAATTATTTCCTGAAAATAGTTCTACCGACCCGCGTAATGCCCGATTACTCACATGCATTCTACGCACGGCCACACCTTTAATTTCAATTAAAGGCCTTGCTATGATAAAGTAAATTGGTACAGGAGGCACAGCATGCTTAAAAGCGGGATAACAGCGGTGGAGCAGCCGGGCTCGGCAAGGTTCGGCCGCATAAAGAAAGAACTGCTGTCCACCGATGTATATCTTTGCCCCGAGCGGGCCTCCCTGGTCACTGATTTCTTCAAACAACATGACGATCCGCGCAAACCTATGGCCGTGCGCAGGGCCGAAGCCCTCAGATACATCCTGGAAAATAAGACCGTGCGCGTTTACCCAGACGAGCTTATCGCCGGCAACATCGGGAGCCACAGGATATCGGCGCTGATTCAACCGGAGCTGGCGGGTGTCTTCATGGGCACCGAGCTGCTCACCATTGACCGCCGAAAAACCACGCCGCTCCAATGCTCCTGGGGGGACCGCCTGAAGCTGCTGTTCGGAGTATTTCCCTACTGGCTTACACGCAACATGGCCTTCAAGGCATTTATGCCAGACACAAGCAGGCTGCTGCGCTACGTGGCTGACCAGCTTGACGCACGCTATTACCTGATTAACGAGGCTGGCGGCATAGGGCATTTCCTCCCCAATTACGAGAAGATGCTCAACCTCGGCGTCAAAGGGTATCTTGATCTTTTCACTGACAAGGATGGACCGCTTTACGATGCTGCCCGCATCGCCTGCGAGGGCGTGGTGCGCTTCGCAAACAGGACGGCGGAAGAGGCGGAGCGCCTGGCCCGTGAAGAAAAGGCGCCCGGGAGGTACCTGGAGCTCAAGGAGGTAGAGCGCATCTGCCGCAAGGTGCCGCAGGAACCGGCCGGCACCTTCCATGAGGCTCTTCAGTCCTTATGGTTTACCCATCTGGCAATTTGCCTGGAAAGCCTGAATTCTGCCATTTCTTTCGGCAGGATCGACCAGTATCTGTACCCTTTCTATAAACGTGACATCGAGAACGGAACGCTGACAAGGGAAGGGGCACTCGACCTGCTGCTGTGCTTCACGGCCAAGTGCGCAGAGCACGTATTCCTGATGTCCGAGAAGCTGAGCCAGTATCACGGGGGCTACCTGGTTGTGCAGGCGGCGGTGATCGGTGGCACGGACGGCCAGGGCAATGACGCAGTCAACGACCTGTCGTACCTCTTCCTCGATGTTATGGAGCAGGCCGGGCTGCGAGACCCTAACTACCAGGCACGCGTGCACCGGGGCTCATCTGAGCCGTTCTTGAGACGGGCCCTCGATGTGGTCAAGAAGGGAAACGGTGTGCCCGCCCTGTTTAGTGACGAGGCTTGTGTAAAGTCGCTGATTGCCCACGGCTATCCGGAGGCGGAGGCCCGCAACTACGGGGTGGTCGGCTGCGTAGAGCTGGCCCTGCCCGGAAAGAGCTTTTTCTCAACAGACGCCGGGCTGTTCAACCTCCCGATGTGCCTTGAGCTGGCGCTCAACAGGGGCCGGAGAATGAAGGGAGGGCACCGCGTCGGAGCGGACACACCCGGCCCGGAGAACTTCAAGAATATCGGAGACGTGATCGAAGCTTTCAGGATGCAGGTCAATCATATGATAGGGCTTATGATCAACGATCTGCATGTCATAGAGAAGGGCAATGCACTGTACCACCCAACGCCATTGTCATCGATGCTGGTGGACGGTTGTCTGGAATCAGGCAAGGACGTCAGCGAGGGCGGTGCACTCTACAACTCCAGCGGTATCCAGGGCGTCGGCGTGGCAGACGTAGCCGATTCTCTGGCAGCCCTCGAGACGGTGGTCTTTGTGCAACGCCGCTACTCTATGTCTCAGGTCCTCAAAGCGCTCAAAAGCAATTTCGAAGGGTACTCCGTCATGCGGGCTGAGCTTAATCGCTCACCCAAATTCGGCAACAACGACCCGCTGCCGGACGGCTACGCCGGCATCGTCGCCGGCATTTTTCACACAGTCCTGGCCGGCCATCAAAATAAGCGCAGCGGTCCATATGTGCCCGGCTATTATACAGTCACCTGCCATGTAGCTTTCGGCAGGCACACGGCGGCGCTGCCCAGCGGCAGGCGGGCAGGCGAACCATTTGCCCCCGGCCTCGGCCCAGGCAATGGGTGCGACCACCTCGGCCCGACAGCGGTGATGAACTCCACTGCGAGCGTGGATGCCGGCCTAGCGCCCAACGGGTATGCTTTGAACCTGCGCTTCGATCCGGCGACGGTGGCCGGTGAGAAAGGGACCGATATACTCACGGCGTTGACAAAGGGCTTCTTCGAGTCGGGCGGGATGGAGGTGCAGTTCAACGTGCTCGACCCCCAGATGCTTGAAGACGCCCGACAGCATCCCGGTAAGTACCCCGGGCTTGTCGTTAGGGTATCCGGCTACTGTGCATACTTCGACGATTTGCCGGATGCCGCCAAGGGCGAGATCATCGCACGCACACGCTTCACGCTGTAGATGACGTGTACGACGGCAATAGGGACCTCATCAAATGTCATCCCTTTTGTACTCGCCCAGCCCTTAAGCTAAAATCTTGCTGTGGATATGGCAAGCCTTGGTAAAATACTCCTCATCTTCGGCGGCGTAATCATAGTGGTCGGGCTGCTATTCGTCTTCGCACAGCACATCCCCTTCTTCGGCAAGCTGCCGGGAGATATATTTATCAAGAAGGACAATTTCTCGTTTTATTTCCCTATAGTTACCTTCCTCATCATCAGCATCGTGCTCACCATCATCATTAACGTGATCATACATTTCCTCAACAGATAACCCCTATGAAGCTCTCCGATTTTGACTACAACCTGCCGCCCGAATACATAGCCCAGCATCCGTTGCAGCAAAGGGACCACTCCAGGTTGATGGTTATAGACCGTAAATCAGGCACCATTGAGCACCGCCATTTCTATGACCTTACAGATTATGTCAACAGCGGTGATACGCTGGTTTTCAACAACAGCCGGGTCATCCCCGCCCGCCTCAAAGGGTCCATAGCGGGCAGCCAGAGGCACGCCGAAATACTCCTGCTCAAACAGCTCACGCCTGACACCTGGGAGGCGCTGGTGAGGCCGGGCCGCAAATTGTTTCCAGGCTCCAGGGTTTTGCTTGCAGGAGAGCAATTCGCCGCGATTACAGAGAAGCGGGAAGCAGGAATCAGGGTCGTAAAGTTCTCCGACCCCGAAGGGCTGGACAGCCTGGGCGAAATGCCTCTACCACCCTACATTAAGGCCAAGCTGCAGGACCGGGAACGCTATCAGACGGTCTATTCGTCAATTAAAGGCAGCGCCGCTGCGCCCACTGCCGGGCTGCACTTCATCCCTGAGCTGCTGGATAAGCTGCGCAATAAAGGCGTTAACCTGGCCTTCGTCACCCTGCATATCGGGCTGGATACCTTCCAGCCGGTTAGGGCTGAAGACCCGTCGCATCATAAAATCCACACTGAATTCGGCCTGGTTGATGAGGGGACAGCGCTGCTGCTGATCAGGACCCGGAAGGCGGGAAAACGCGTCATCGCAGTCGGGACCACCTCAGTGCGTTTGATCGAAGCGGCTTCCCAGGCGGGAGAGGTCCTGCCGTTCTGCGGCCAGGTAGGCCTCTTCATATTGCCCGGCTACCGCTTCATAACCACCGATGCCATCATAACCAATTTTCATCTGCCCAGGTCGACGCTGCTCATGATGCTCTCGGCCTTTGCAGGACGCGAATTTCTGCTGGATTGCTATGAAAAAGCCAGGGAAACGGGCTACCGCTTTTATAGCTTTGGCGATGCCATGCTGGTAAAATAAGGAAACGCCGCCTCTTTGACAATCATATCCGCAAATTCGTAAAATTCTCTATCTACCCAATAAATAAATGAGCGCCTTCAATAAAGTCCTCCTGGCGATCCTGTCCGCCGCCATACTGGTCAGCGTAGGCGCCATTATCTATCTTCTGGTGACCCCGGCACCAGCCAACAGGTTCACTGAATTTTACCTGCTGAACGAGGAGGGAAAAGCCTCCGATTATCCGGCAATGGTCCATGCCGGCATGCCTGTCACGGTTACGCTGGGCCTGATAAACCGTGAAGGCAATACCGCGTCGTACAGGATAGATACAGTCTCGAAGGGGACAACAATCCAATCCGTCAGCGTGCCCGGCCTCGCTCAAGACCAGAAACGGGAAGGAAAAACCAGTTTTACGCTGAACGACCCGGGCGATAATCAAACGGTAGAGTTTTATCTATTTATGAATAACGGCGATAAGCCGCATATCAAGGACCCATTGCTTCTCCGGGTAAATGTCGTTAAGTAGGCAGCCATATAGATTTTCACTAACCGGTTAAACAAGCATATACTGATAGTAATTGAGACGAATTATTAAAATTTAAAAAACAGGGTATAAGGAAATATGTGCGGAATTATAGGCTACTGCGGCAACAACGGTAAGGCGTCATCCATCATCTTCGAGGGACTGAAACGTATGGAATACCGCGGCTATGATTCCTCGGGTATAGCTATGCTTTCCGGCGACGGGTTGGTGGTTAAAAAAGGCGTGGGTACGCTGGAAGAGGTAAACAAAAAATACAAGCTGGATAAAATGCCGGGTTATATGGGCATCGGCCATACGCGCTGGGCCACGCATGGAGGCGTAACCCAGATCAATACCCATCCGCACTGCGACTGCAAAAATCAGATAGCCGTCATTCATAACGGCATCGTCGATAACTACCAGGAACTGCGGGATGACCTGATCAAAAAAGGACATCATCTTATATCTGAAACCGATACCGAAGTGATCCCGCACAAACTCGAAGATGAGATGAAAAGAGGCCGCTCGCTCGAGGAAGCTGTAATGCATGTGGCGCCCAGGCTGCACGGCTCTTATGCCTTCCTGGCTATCTCCACCAAAGAGCCTAATAAAATCGTGGGTACACGCAAGGGCAGCCCGCTGGTAGTCGGCCTGGGTGAGCATAAAGCTTTTGCGGCCAGCGATTCGCTGGCACTTAGCGGCCTGATCGACCAGCTCTATCTACTGGGAGATGGCGAAACGGCCGTTTTAACGCCCGCGAAAACAACGTTTTATGACCACACAGGCCGTGAAATGCATAAGAAGTTTATTAAGCCGGATGTAATGTGGGGTGAAAGCGAGAAGGGCAGTTACGACTACTTCATGCTCAAGGAGATCATGGAGCAGCCTAAAACCTTGATTGCGGCCGCCAACCAGGACAAGGAGAATTTCACCAGCATCGCCCTGGATATACTCAGGGCTGACCAGGTGATCATAACCGCCTGCGGTTCATCACGTTATGCTGCACTGGTAGGCAGGTACCTGTTTTCCAGTGTAGGCAAGAAATTCGCCGAAGTAGTAATGGCTTCGGAGTTCCAGTATTTTGCCGAATCAGTGGGTAAGAACACCCTGGTGCTGGCCATATCCCAGAGCGGCGAAACGCTTGACGTCATCGAGGGCGTGCAACTGGCACGCAAGGCAGGGGCCAAGATCGTATCTGTCATCAACAGGCCTCAATCCCTGCTGTGCGAGCTTAGCCATAATGTGATCTATTTGAATTGCGGCCCTGAAATCGGCGTTTGCGCCACCAAATCGTTCCTGAACCAGGTGGCCGTACTATACTTACTTGCTTTCTCCATGGTCCATAGTTTCGATCTGGCTATGGACAACATCCGCAAGGTGGCAAAGCAGGTGGCGAAGGTGATCGACTGGAACCAGGATGAGATTGATAGTATATGCAAGCGCTACTACAAAAATAACGATTTTTATTTTATAGCACGCGGCATCAATTTTGCCATCGCCTCTGAAGGCGCCCTCAAACTCAAGGAAATTTCTTATATTCATGCCGAGGGCATGCCTGCCGGTGAGCTCAAGCATGGCACGTTATCACTTATAGAAAATGGCACGCCGGTACTGGCTATATGTCCGGCCGATTACACTTACAGGGAGACTTTGAGCAACGCCATAGAAGCTAAGTCCAGGGGCGCCAAAATCATCGCCGTCTCCGATGAAAATAATGAGATTTACGACCATTGGATCAAGCTTCCCAGGGTGCACGAGCTCCTGTATCCGATCGTGGCTGTCGTCCCCCTGCAGCTACTGGCCTACTACATGGCTATCAAGCGCGGGCATAACCCCGACATGCCCCGCAACCTGGCCAAATCGGTAACGGTTAAATAGCCTGCGCGTGGTCGATTCCGTCATACGCTCTATAGTATGGACTATATTGACTAAGCCTCATATTCCAGATACTCTTTTAAACAGATGAATCCTGATAATCAAGATCTCAAGGTCATTGCCGTAATCCCCTGTTTGAATGAAGAAAGGTTTATCGGCGATATTGTAACCAGGGCTGCTAAATACGTAAATAAGGTCATAGTCGTGGATGACGGCTCTACCGACCAGACTGCACGAACAGCCATTGAGGCCGGAGCGGACGTCATCCGGCACCCCGCCAGCCAGGGCGCCGGCGCTGCTACGAAAACAGGGCTTGAAGCGGCCCTCAAGAGCGGCGCAGACATTATCGTAACATTGGATGGCGATAATCAGCATAACCCGGATGAAATCCCTAATGTTTTAAAGCCTTTTGCCACGGGCGAAGCGGACCTCGTCATAGGCTCACGTTTTATGAGAGAGGTCTGCGTGCCGGTTTTTCGCAAGTTTGGAATCGATTTAATAACCTGGCTGTATAATGCAGGCCACAAAAACAAGATTGTCGATGCGCAGAGCGGTTTCCGCGCTTATAACAGGAAGGCAGCGGAGGCTATGAACATCACCTACCCGGGCTTCGGATTTAGCATTCAGACCCTTGTGCAAGCACGCAAAAAAGGGCTGAAAATTACCGAGGCGCCTATATCCTGCATTTATCACGATGCAGGTTCCACCGTGAACCCGTTTATCCACGGTTTAAGCGTTACCATAGCCGTATTTAAAATAAGATGGAGGGAAGAATTCACCAAAACGGGTAGGAGCTGAAGCGAATGAAAGTCCTGTTCGTGCTGGAAAATTATTTTCCTTTCATCGGCGGGGCCGAGGTGCTATTTAAGAACCTGTGCGAAGGGCTGGTAGAGAAGGGCCACCAGGTCACGGTGATAACCAGCAGCTTACCGCAGGCTCCCTACAATGAGATGGTAAACGGGGTTGAGGTGCTGCGTGTTCAAACGCCCCGCAAAGGGTCCCGCTACTGGTTCACCTTACTTGCGATTCCATCGTCTATCAGGATTGTTAAAAAGTTCGATATAGTTCAGACCACGACTTACAACGGTGCTTTCCCGGCATGGCTGGCAGCCAGGTTGGCCGGTAAAAAGTGCATTATCACCGTACATGAGATCATCGGCTCCGGCTGGAAAGATATGCAGGGCATGAACCGGCTGACAGCATGGCTGCACAGGTTTCTGGAATGGGTGATCGTGGCATTGCCTTTCGACCGCTACGTGACGGTATCACAATATACCGCAAAGCGTGTAGAAAAATACGGTATCCGTCCGCAAAGGATATCCGTAGCTTACAACGGCATTAATTACGATTTATTCAATATCTCCAAAGCGGACAGGCTCGCCATCAGGGAAATGTTGACCCTGAAGGACAATTTTGTTTATATGTATTTCGGCAGGCCGGGCATTTCCAAAGGTGTTGAATATCTCATTGCTGCCGTGCCCTTAATATCTCAGGAGATCCCTGATTCCCGGCTCCTACTCTTGCTGGGCAAAGAGCCGGCCGAAGGCTTTAAAAAAATGCTGGCGCTGATCAAGGAAATGCAATTAGAGGGCCGGGTGATGGTGCACGATCCTGTACCGCGTATCGAGTTGCCCGGCTACATCGCCGCCGCTGATTGTGTCGTAGTGCCCTCCCTCTCCGAGGGGTTCGGGTTCACGGCTGCCGAAGCCTGCGCTATGGATCGGCCGGTAGTGGTTTCGGACGTTGCATCCCTGCCCGAGATCGTATCGGGCAAATACGTGCTGGTCGAACCCGGCAATGCCGGAGCCATAGCTGCAGGCGTGATTCGTATTCATCATGGAGACACTGTTATAACCGATAAGAAATATTTTTACTGGGCCAGCTGCATCGACAATTATGATAAAATTTACCGGCAGGAGACGGGTAACTCCTAACAAAGGAGTTGTAAAGTGAGTTTTAAAAATAGAAATGTCCTAATAACCGGTATCAGCGGCTTCGTGGGGTCTTACCTGGCCGACCACCTCATTAAACAGGGAGCTCACGTTTTTGGCCTTTTCCGCAGGCGCGCCGACGGTATATGTCCCTACAACCTTAAATGCCTGGGAATTCAGGACGACCTGAGTTTAATGGAAAGCGACCTGCTGGATATATCCAGCATAGCTTCAGCTCTCGACAAGGGCAAGCCCGACTATATCTTCCACCTGGGGGCACAATCGTTCGTGCACCGTTCGTTCGTTTGCCCCAGCGAGACCATGGACATCAACTGCGGAGGCACCAGCAACCTGCTGGAAGCAGTGCGCAATAAGGGCATCAACCCGGTCATCGTCTTTGCCGGCAGCAGCGAAGAATACGGGCTGGTTATTTACTCGGATGCGCAGTACAAAGCAGCTAAAAAGAAATATGGAGTCATTTCCCCTGAGCCGCAAAAGATTCCTGAGGTGCCCATCACCGAGGAAAACCCGCTACGCCCCATGTCCCCTTACGCCGTCACCAAGCTCTATGGTGACTTCTTGATGAGGAATTATCATGCCAGCTACGGGCTGAAAACCGTCGTATCCAGGGGATTCAACCATGAGGGGGCGGGCAGGGGCATCATGTTCGTTACATCCAACATCACCCGGCAGGTAATGAAGCTAAAGAGGGGAGAGAGCGATAAGATAGTAGTCGGCAATGTCAATGCCTTCCGGGACTGGTCACATGTGACCGATATTATTAAGGGCTACTGCCTGCTGGCTCAGAAGGGTAAATACGGCGATGTGTACAATCAGGGATCGCAGCGCACCAACTCCGTTATCACATACCTGCTGCTCAGCCTGGAATGCGCCGGTTATAAAGTGGAGAAAATTCAGTCGATCAAGGGCAAGAAAGCCGTTTCTCACCCCACTGCAGCAGACAGGACCAAATTCTCGGGGCTCAGCTTTGAAAAAACCAAAATCGACCAGATGCTGCTGGACGGCAAGATCGAGTTCACGGCTGAAGACGGCGGATTAAATGTTTTTACCGGTAAGGGCAAGGTCACCGTCATTTTCGATGTGGAACGCTTCAGGCCGGCGGAGGTGCCCATACTGCTGGCCTCCACCGCCAAGATAGATAAACTCGGCTTCGAGACGGCTTACAGCCTGAGGGATATTATTAACGATCAGTTGAATTATTACCTGGATCCGTCGCGGTAATAAATTTGAAAATCGCCATTGTCACATTTGCAGCCTATGGAGCCGCGATCCAATATACAGCGCAGCTGGCCAACGCTCTGGCTGCCGGAAACCAGGTCTCGGCCTTGCTTCCCGCCGATTCTGATACCGGCCATTTCACGAAAGACATTTCCCTTATTAAATTGCCGCTCCCGTTTAACCTCGTGCCGGCCGTCTTTAAGGCACTACGTCCCGGTTTTATGAGCCTGTTTCTCAACACGCTGGACCATGAAAAGCCGGACGTAGTACATCTTGTATTCGAACATAGGTTCCCCTTCTATTACGCCTGTAAGCTCCGCCGCAGGTACCCGCTGGTGGTGACCATTCATGAGCCCAGGGCCATTGCCAACAGGGGTTGGATTGCCAATCTGCTGGTAGCCGCCCTGCAATATACGAATTACAGCCTTCTGGCCCACTGCTCCGACAGGATTATAATACACAGCGAAAATCTGAAAAGCACTAAACTGATCTCCAATCTGCCGGCAAAGATGGTGCACGTGGTGCCGATCGGAAGTTTTTCTTTTCCACTTCAACGCCCGCATCATTCAGAGAAAGCGGGCAAAAATGTCCTGTTTTTCGGCAGGATGGCACCCTATAAAGGGCTGGGATATCTGATTGAGGCGGCTACCATGATCAAACCTTCTGTGCCCGGCCTTACCGTCACGATTGCCGGCGAAGGGGACATCTCCAAATATACCAAAAAGATTGGAGATCGAGGTCTCTTTGTGGTCCATAACAGGTATATACCCGATGACGAGGCAGCGGACCTTTTCCAGGCGACCGACCTCGTAGTTTTGCCATATACTGACGGCACTCAGACACTCCTGATTTCCCTGGCCGGAACTTTTAATATACCTGTAGTGGTAACCAATGTGGGCAATTTTGCAGATATGGTTGAAGATGGCAGAACAGGCCTGGTCGTACCACCGCGGAACGCCCATGCGCTTGCTGAAGCCATATTGAAGCTGTTGAATAACGATGAGCTCAGGATAAGCATGGGGGAGAACGCCTGCCGTAAAATGAAAGGAGATAGATATTCCTGGGAAACCATCGCCGCTGATACAATTGCAGTTTATAATGAAGCAATAGCTTCTCATGCAATCTAAAAATACAGGCTGACTCGAAGATTAAATGAACATTGTATCTCCTGCCGATTGGCCGTTCAAACGCCTGTTTTATGCCGTTTTGACCCTGACTGCGGCGCTCATTTTGCTTATCTGCCTGGGCTTAGCCGGAATCGATGTTCCTTTTCTAAGGCAGCTTATGGGTTTTCTATTTCTTTCTTTCGTGCCCGGCGTCCTCCTACTCAGGATATTGCGGGTGCACAACATAAACCCTGTTGAGAGTCTGGGCTATGCTTTAGGTTTAAGCCTGGCCTTTGTCATGTTCGCGGGAACCTTGCTGAACTTCATTCTACCGCTGGCAGGTATCAGTTTGCCTTTATCACTACTGCCGCTATCAATCACCTTTCTTTTAGCAACGATTATGCTGGCGGTTATCGCCTATTGGCGGGACAGGGATTTCCAGCCTCAACAGGCCATCAAACTGCCTACCATATCAGAGGCGCTGCCGGCTCTGTTCCTGGTACTGCTGCTGGCGCTAACCATCCTGGGCGCCCTGTTAATGTATGCCTTTCAAAATAACCTGTTGCTGCTCATTTGTCTGATCCTGATATCCCTGGCTGTAATATCCGCCGCCTTCGGCAAATTCATCACTCCCGGGCTATTCCCCTTTGCAATTTTTATCATCAGCCTGTGCCTTTTATATCAGACTACTTTGATCTCCCCCTATTTGATCGGCACCGACATTTACATTGAATACCAGTTCGCTCAGCTTGCTCTCTCCCACGGCGTCTGGGCTTCCTCGACTCCGGGCACCATTAATTCATGTCTCAGCATAGTGATAATGGCCCCCGTTTACTCTCAAATACTTAACCTGGACATTGCGCACCTATTCAAAATCCTTTATCCGATGTTTTTCTCAATGGTGCCCTTGCTGCTGTATCGTACCTTCAGGATGCAGATCGGCCCCAATAAGGCCTTCCTGGCCGCCTTCTTCTTCATAGCTGTTCCGACCTTTTCGCTGGAAATTACCAGCATCTGCCGTCAGCAGATAGCAGAGCTATTTCTCGCCCTGGCTATCCTGCTCCTGGTAGAACGGCGGCTTCAATTCAAGCCCAAACTAACTATGTTAATCGTCTTCACACTTGCGCTGGCGGTATCGCACTACGCCCTGGGCTTCATCAATTTCGGCTATTTTGGTCTCATGCTGGTATTTGTCATCATCATGAGAAGCAACTGGTTCCGCCAGGCCTGGGCGTGGCTGACACAAAGGGCGGGAGGACTGCCGGAATACATAAGGGAGCCGGGGGCGGGGGGCCTGCCATTATCAATCCTGCTTACCACCGTAATTGTCTACTTAATCCTGGGAATAACCTGGTACGGATTAACGGCTTCCGGAAGCAGCCTGCAATTTCTGGGAGCCACTTTGAGCAGCCAGTTCATAGATACCGTACGGGCGGTCTTTGTGTTCTTTGGCCAGGCGCATTTAAATGTATCGACAGCTTCCGCTCAGGGCAACGCCCTTATCCAAACAGCTCTTGGCCTCGATTTTTCACAGGTCTCACTGCCGGGGAAAATATTCCGCATTCTTCAGTACCTGACCCAGTTCTTTATTTTAATCGGCTGTGTCAGGTTGCTTATAAAGCCCGGAGACCTCAAGTTCAGGATAGAATACATTGCACTCAGCGTGGTCGGCGTTGGCGTCCTGGCAGCCTGCATTGTCCTCCCCGATTTTGCCGCCAGGTTGAATGTCACGCGCTGGTATCATATCGCCCTCATAACCCTGGCGCCATTCTGTATACTGGGCGCTGAAGCTGTTTGGGATGGCGGCAGGTATCTCTGGTATAAATTCAGCAGAGCAGGGAATATCCCAGCCCTGAACGGTGGAACCGCATTCACAGCAACCGTCACTATTGCGATATTAATACCCTATTTCATATTTACCTCGGGCATAACATATGAAATCACCGGGCAGCAGGAAACTGAAAAATTAGACCTCCCCTATTCAATTGCATTGAGCGCCAGCCGAACGGACATCGTGCGCATATATAACGACCGGGATTGGCGTGCATCACAATGGTTGCACGAACAAAACAAAAATGACCTGACTATTTATACGGACTACCATGCACTAATGATACTTTTTTATGAGGACTTTAAGGTTCCCGCCGACCTGGTTCCCTCGGATAAAGAGCTTCAAATACCATCTTATATTTATTTAACGACCTGGAATAATCATACGGGAGAGCTGACCAGCTTCGATCTGGGAAAACCGGGGCTCCGGAAACACGACTATATTAAAGATGTACCGGACCTTTCGGATGTTATAGGCCGCAGTGACCTTGTCTATAGCAACGCTGGCGCAACGGCCTGGTTCACGAGATAGGGCTCAATTTAAATCTGGTAATTGCGGCCAATCTTTTTATGCCTATATCCATCCAATGTATCTTCCAGAACTTGCAGAGTCTGGCGTGCTGTCTTCTCCCACGAGAAGAGCCGGGCCCTTTCCAGCCCTTTTGCCCGCATTTGCGCCCGAAGTTCCTTGTCTGAGCTGACGCGATAAATGGCATCAGCAATGGCATCTGTACTGTAAGGATCAACGGTGACGGCGGCATCGCCCACTACCTCGGGTAGTGAGGAAATGTTGGAAACTATTACAGGGGTCCCACAGGCCATGGCCTCCAGGGGCGGCATACCAAAGCCCTCGTGCAACGAGGGAAAAACGAAGACGTCCGCCCCGTTTATCAGCGTGGGCAGCTCTCCCTGAGGGACATAACCGGTAAATACAATGCTCGACTCGCAACCGGATCTCCTGATTTTGTCGAATATTTCGCTGTCCTTCCAGGCGCGTTTACCGGCGATGACAAGCTTGTGGTCGATGCCCCTGTCCTTCTTTAAACGGCAAAAAGCCTCTACTAACCGGATGATGTTTTTCTTGGGTTCCAGAGTGCCGATATACAGCAGGTAAGTGCCTTCTATACCATATTTATGCAATATCCGCCTGATTTTTTCTAAATCCGGCTCGGGTTTAAATGAATCGGAGTCTAATCCCGGGTACACAATGGAAATCTTATCGGGATTAACGCCAAAATAGCTGATAATTTCATTTTTCGCGTCCTGCGATATAGTGATCAGCCTGTCGGACCTCTTGACCGCATCTGCAGCCTGTAGCTTGAACCTCACCTTGAAGTCCAACCTGTGCGCATGCTGCAGGGTCAATGGAGTAAGATCATAGATGACGCAAACTGCGGGACCTGGGCAACATGGAGGCAGTGAAGGGCTTAAGGAAAAGAAAATATCCGGGTTTATCTGCCTTAATTGCAGGCTGAGGCCAGTAAAATACCAGATATACCAAGATAGTGAAGTAACAAAGGGCGGTAGTACCTGCAGGACTCGAGGAAGCGATTGGATATTAAAGTTAGGGTTATACAGAGCGCTCTTATCAGCATCATAGACAGTAAACACCGAATATCTATTGACTGCATCGATTATACTCAAGGCGCGCAGCAGGTTTATCGAAAAGGTAGCTCTGCCTGATTTATTAATCTCGCCGATTTCCGAAGCGTCAACTGCTATATGCTTACCAGCCATAAAATCCAGAACTCCTTAAGCGGAGACATAGCTCATTTTATTGAGAGGCCGTCACGAACTCCCCGATAGTAGGAGGCTAATACACTCATATCCTGCCTCCACATCAAAAGGACTGCCTGTAAATACCAGAATTTGAAAATAAAAAAGTAAAGCATGAACAGGCTGTATTGCCAGATTGAAGCATGTTTTTTCAGGAACTTAAACATGTTCCGGGTAATATAATAAATAATATAGGGCGATTCTTGTATTACCTGGCCCCCGCCTATCACTTTCTTTTTATTACCTGGCACGAAAGGCTTCTTGTGCCATATCCTGGCTTTAGTAGCACAGATCACACGGTATCCAGCTTCCCTGGCCCTGGTACAAAAATCGATATCTTCCCAGTAACAAAAGTAGCTTTCATCCAGTAGCCCGATACGCTCGAGAACTTCCCTTTTCACCAGTATGCAGGCGTCTACGTAGTCCACATTTAACACCGCTGGATATTGGTCCGAATCAGGCCTACCATAGCAGATGGATTTAGACGAACCTTTAAACATGTTTATCCGGCAGCCCAGGTTTTGTATCCTGTCCTTAGCATCATAAAAAAGTATTTTGGGCCCGGCTATGCCGATCAGAGGGTCTTTTTCGGCCGCTTCCACTATATGCGCAACAAAACCGGCATCAACCACCGTATCGTTGTTTAACAGCAGGAAGTAGTCAGGGCTGGAATGGTCCAACACATATTTAATCGCCCTATTGTGTCCGCCGGCAAAGCCGTAATTCTTATCATTTTCAATTACGGTGATACGGCCTGAATAATCTTTTTTCAGGATCTCAATATCAGGTCCTTCGGAATGATTATCCGCCACAACTATTTCGCAGCCGGGATACGTTATATTCGCCAGGCTGTCCAAGCATTCCTTTGTATCCTGAACCCTATTCCAGTTGATGATTATAATCGCCGTTTTATGCAAGCTTAATTCACTCTAATAAATTCATTAAGAACGATAGTGAAAATCAGCGGAATGAAGTTCAAACAGAACCTGGAAGAAATTAACGCCATCTCATATAGATTAACATAAAAAAGTTGGCTTTTATAGCTTTATTTAGAATTGGTTTTACAACCATACTGTCGGGTATAATTGCCATCTAAGGAGACAGTAAATGGACCAGCAATCGATCCAGTCCAAGAAAGGAGAGGTGGAATTCAGAAAGAAGCTTTATCAGCTTCAGGTACAAGGGGAAGCTGCTGTAAACGATGAATTCAAAAAAGATGACATCGAACGCTTGCTGGCTGAGCGCATGCAGAAGACTCTGCTGCAAATGACTGCTCTGAAAAATAAAGGCATCCTTTCATCCCCCTACCTGGAGATAGGTGCCGAAAGATGCCAGCGCTCACTTGTCATGGAGAACGACCTCGGCGAGTCAGGAGCTGCCTCGGATATCTCATACTATTCGCTGAAAAGCTGCGATTACTATTTAACTAAATTCAACAAAGCCAGAGCTCCTCTGAGGATATGTTGTGATGTTTATAACCTTCCTATCAGGACAAATTCCATTCCATTTATATTTTGCTATGAAACTCTCCACCATTTCCCTGATCCCGGCCCTGTCCTCCAGCAAATAAACCGCGTGCTCATGCCCGGCGGCTATTTTTACTTTGACGAAGAGCCTTATAAGGTTATGCTGCATTTGAATCTATATACGGGCAATAAAATCTATTCCAAAGAAGCGCTTAAATCGAGCAGATGGCGGCAGATCGCGGACTTTTTTTTCGCCAGACCAAGCTGCAACGAAATTGAGCATGGTATCGTCGAAAACCATCAGATGTCTATTCAGGCATGGAAGCAGACCATGGGCGTTTTCGATTATGTAAGGTTGAAGTTAAATTCAATCCGGACCATAGAGGTTGATTTATCCGGATCGCACAGCGCCTTAAACTATCTCATCGCCTGGATGTTCGGCGGACACATATCTGGCATTTGCCGTAAAAGCGGCAAGGTGGAAAACAAGCCGGCACGGATCGAAGACTCGCTAATATGCCCGGCCTGCCTGGAAAAAGGTGAGGAATTAAAATTAGTGAAGGAAAACCTGTCTTTCAGATGCGGGAGATGTTCCGCTATATATCCGATCGTTGACGGCGTGATATTCCTGTTTACTGGCGCTAAATTCGAAGAGTTATATCCGGAGATATATAAATCCTGCTGCCCTTAGGCGGCCATATCCTTACTTAGCGCATCCAAGAACAACTTTTCCAGCTTATCTGTCGCTTTATCCCACGTAAATTTACTTATATAGTCGTATCCTGCTGAAGCAACTTTATTACGTAGTTCCTCATCCTCAATCAATCTTATAAGGTTCTCTGCCAGCAGGTCGGGATATCCGGGAGTGGATATTAAAGCGGTTACCCCGGGAATTGTATAATCCGGTATTCCACCGACATTAGTTGCAACAACAGCACAATTGCATGCCATGGCCTCCATAGGAGGCAATCCAAACCCTTCCGCATAGCTGGGGAAAAGAAAAATATCACAAGAATTATAAATCCTTCTTAATCTCTCACCATACGGACTCCTGTGGTATTCCACGTATGCGGGCAGATCATTGGCAGCGTACGGGCCGAACATAACCAACTGAATCTGCGGGTGATTTTCTTTGGCAATTTCAAAAGCCCTTATTCCGTCCGGGACACCTTTCCATTTTTCCGTACGATAAGGCATCAGGACTCTAATAACTTTATCATTCTTCGCCCTCACATCAGCATAAAACTGCTTAAAATCAACGGCATTTGTTATAAGGGCTTCAACCGGTGCTTTAATCTTATCCTGGAGAATATTTTTCAACCAGGTTGAAATAACAATATTGTGTAAACCCAATTTATAAGTATTTTCTACCTGTTCTTTCGGCCCACCCCATATCTCGTAATGCTGTATGAAATAAAATTTTTCACCCTTCTGTTTGCCATATCGGCTAATATAAGAAGCCGTAGCCCACCAGGTAGCCATCACTATATCAGCATCGGGAATATGTTTCTCGGCAAGAGTAGTCACCTGCAACAGTCTCGCCTCGAGATCGAACCAATTTACCCTGCTGGCACGACTGAAGTTTTTAATTAAACCGATGACGATATTGACCAAAGTTCTGAGATTAGATAGTTTAAGTCCGGATGTTATAGGAACAAGCGGATATACAATAGTTACCTCGTGACCCCTTTGCTCCAGATGGTTGGCATACTCGAAGATGACCTTCGTCCCACCGGACAAATCTATGCTATGTAATACAAAGGTTATCTTCATGTCTGGCATATCTGAAGATGATTGCCTGCGTTCGATTTGAGGGGAAAATGAAGACTGGTTACCATTATGAGTAGTTTATTTCAAACTCCTCGCCAAAATATCCGGGTGTCTGAGGTAGGTTGTTAAATATGGATAATAACTGGAGTTCCAGCTCCAGCCGGTACCCCAGGCATTCAAGCATCCGGAGCACTTCCTGACCATTCTGCGCACTTCGTTCGCCCTTTTGCTTTTCCAGACTTCTTCAGGCGAGTTCTCTCTCACATTGCCGATTTCTGCATCCCAAAGGCTCAGACAGGGTGCAATGGCGCCGTCACACTTTAATACGCAGAATGTATCTATAGCAAAACATTGAAACTTTATAGGCTTACCCTTTAACCATTTTAGCCACATCTCTTTTAAATTTATGCCGCCCAATATTTCCGGGTCCAGTGATTTAACCGTCTGGATTAACTCATCTTTGCCGGTCAATGTATTTCCAACATTATCATAGAAGGGGGCTTCGTTGTACCATTGGACGAAAGGCTCGATAGCAAACTTTTCCTGTAAATATGTCCTGACCTCCGGCAACATAGACAATGAAAGTGCTGAAAGCACGTAGCCTACAGTTATATCCAATTTGCCGGGGTTTTGCTCCTTTAATTTAAATAGCTCCGATAATAACCGTTCAGCCTTGTTAAAATTGCCGGGGACCCCCCTTATCTCGTCGTGATTATTGCCGACGCCATCCAGTGAAAGGCCTACATCTATGCAGATGTCGTTATTGAGGGCAAATTTAACCAGGCTCAGTGCCCGGTCGGGCAGTAATCCGTTCGTGCTTAGCTGAAGTTTGGCATTAGGTAGTGCTTTATGCTCAGCAAGAAAAACTTGTTCCAGATCCCCCCTGGTGGTTGGCTCCCCACCTGTATTTAAAATATATTCGATATTTTTAAAGAGAGGTGAACTTAATGTCTTCTCAATCTCCGCCGGTGTCAAAGGGTTGACAGTGGGAGTATTCTGCCAGATATTGCAGTGTTTACAGCGCGAGTTACACCGGTCGGTAATGGCAAAAAACAACCACCTTGGTTTGAGCGGCCTGTTTACCGCCCTTGATATCAAATTTACAGGGGCAGTGATCAGCCTTTGTATATTCTTTGCTATTTGCATTTCAGCCTTATTTTCAATATTTTGAATTAAGGTTGAGGTTCATATTTCAGCGTTATGCAGTATCGCAGTCATTGAATCCAACTCCGCGATATTATATGGCATATATCCATCAATCACTAACAAACATCCTTTTATATATTAACCGTCTTCTTAATAAGAGCGATGTCTTCTTTTTCAATCCCCTTGATCGCATAGAGCAGTATAAAGTATAGCAATACTGAGGATACGATAATCAATATTAGGTTTAATTCATGTACTAGTAAAATATAAATGCCCATTAATATGCTTGCCACTATCACTTTAGCTAGATATTTAATGTCCTTCCCTGAAAATCCTCGTTTCATACCGGCAGCAAAGACCAGGCAAAGGATCAATGACACAGCTTCCGTTATGACAGTCGTGGTGCTTGCCCCAATCAACCCATATCGGGGGATCAGTGCCAGATTGAAAACCACGTTTATTATCAGGCATACGCCTGTAATCACCGTGGTTAAAACCTGTTTGTTCATCGAATTGAACAAATTAGCGAAGGGCATGCTGATAAAAATGAACACCTCGGACCAGACTAATATCTGTAAGGCCGTAATAGACTCTGCATATTCTGATCCAAATATTAATGAAATGAATCTTGATGCAAGTATGGTTGTTCCTATTCCCAGAGGTATTGCCAGAATAGCCAGGTATCTTAGAGACTTTTCATGGACCATTTTCAGACTATCTTGAGAAGTTATAAACAGCTTTGACATTACCGGGTAAATTGCGGCGATAACGGCAGCAGGAATAAAGGACAATATCAATACCATACGGTAGGAGGCATTATACCAGCCTACCATTGCATCACCTTTCATGACCGATAGCATTATCGTACTGATCCAGTAGAAAGATGTCACAAAAACCGTAGTTAAACCAAAAGGCAATACCCTTTTAAACGTAAGTTTCCAGAAATCCCGGTCCATTTCCAGCATAGTCGGCGCCCAGTCTATGGAATATTTAAAAAACTGGCTTTTCATTACTATGTAGCTATATAACAAAGTGACAACAGCTACCGCGACATAGATATAAGCGAAAATAACTATGTCCAGGCCCAGGCTTATGGCAACCACAATAAAGACAAGCATCAAAACTGAATTCAGGAGTTGTCCTATCGCCTGGAATTCCATCCTTTCATAGGCCTGGAAAGTTGAATAGAACATCTGGGTGAAGGCGCTGCAGATAACATACGCTCCAATCAGATAGACGACCTGTATCGTCTGCCGGGGGTAGCCCATTAAATTTATGATTACAGCTATCAAACCGTAGGCAAAGACCGCCAGAATAATTTTCATCAGGCTGAAATTAGCCAGATATTTTTGAGTCAGATTTTTATCACGAGCGACTTCCCTTGTTATCAGCAGTTGCAACCCGAAGTCGGCAAACACAGCAAAAATCCCCGTAAACGCCAGGGCGAAGGAAAGCACCCCAAATCCGGACGGCCCCAGATAGCGCGCAATATATGTCATGTAGAGAAAGGCCAACAGCAGATTTATGACTTGCGAAACCAGCAGGAAAATTGTGTTTTTAGCAATCCGTTGAACGGTACTCAAAATCCTTTTTACCCGATTGATGCTATATTTGTTTCAATATTATCAGCCTGTATCTACGTGAGTTTACAGTTCAAGTTTTTAGCCTGGCTATATGGCCTTTCTCTACCAAATAATCCTTAAGAGCCTTTTTCCAATCCCTCATATCGTCCATTCCAAGCAGCCGCAGATGGTAGTTGTCTAGAACAGAGTATGCAGGCCGCCTGGCTTTCTGCGGATATGCCACCGATTCAATAGGCACTACTTGGCTTTTACTGCCAGCCAGCTTCAGTATCTCACGGCTGAATTCAAACCAGGAGCATATACCACTGTTGGTAACGTGAAATATTCCATAGTACCTGGTATCTATCAACTCACCGATTTTGTGCGCAAGGTCCTTGGCATAGGTGGGCGAAAATACCTGGTCGCTTACTACGCTCAGTTTATCTTTCTGCTTCGCCAGCCTGATAATGGTTTCAATAAAATTTCCACCCTTGCCCAAGGAGCCGGCCGTCCCGAACAGTGCAGAAGTCCTGACGATGAAATACCTGGGGCACAGGTGTTCGACAAAGCGTTCTCCGGCCAGTTTGGATTTTCCATATATGCTCAGCGGAACCGGAGTATCAAACTCGGTATAAGGGGTGTCCCGTTTTTCATCACCGCCGAAGACATAGTCGGTACTGAGATGGACCATTACAGATCCAAGCTGCTGGGCGGCTACCGCCACATTCCGGGCACCAAGAGCGTTGACATGAAAGGCCATATCCACATTATCTTCACAGTCATCTACCAGCACATAGGCGGCCGTATTGACAATTACGTCCGGTTTATGCCGCTGGCAGATAGCCAGTACCGAATCGATATCGGTAATATCTATGTCTTTATCCGTAAGAGGCACCAGTTCACGGTCTTTAAGTGCAACGCAGAGGTCGGATCCAAGCTGGCCGTTTGACCCTATCAGAATTATCTTCATCTACTGAGGTACATTTTCTCGTAGTATTTTGTATATTCGCCGGTCCTGATCCTCTGCCACCAGCTTTCATTCTGACGGTACCAATTGACCGTCAGCTTCATAGCCTCATCGAAATTGTGGCGCGGCTTCCAGCCCAGCTCTTTGCGTATTTTTCGGTCATTAAGGCTGTACCGCCTGTCATGGCCCGGCCTGTCTTTAACAAAATCTATCATATCCTGTTTTTTACCCAGCAGCCTGAGCAATGTGCGCACGATATCGATGTTAGTTTTTTCACTGCTGCCGGCTATGTTATACACTTCACCGGACTTCCCCTTTTCCAGCACTTCAAGCAAAGCCCGGCAGTGGTCCTCCACGTAGATCCAGTCTCGCACATTAAGCCCATCGCCATAGACCGGAACAGCTTTACCCTCAAGAACATTACTGATCGCCAACGGGATCAATTTTTCAGGAAATTGATAGGGACCGTAATTGTTGGTACAGCGCGTTATACTTACCGGGGTTTTATATGTATTCCAGTATGCCAGGCAGAGCAGGTCCGCGGAGGCTTTGCTGGCCGAATACGGGCTGCCAGGCGATAAATTGGAAAGCTCGCTAAAGCTGCCCTTGGAGATAGAACCGTAAACTTCATCGGTCGATACTTGGATGAACTTCTTGATTTGATATTTGTTGGCGCCTTCCAACAGCACCATGGTACCCTCGATATTGGTGCGCATGAAGGGGGAAGCGTCGAGTATGCTGCGGTCGACATGCGATTCTGCGGCGAAATTTATGACGGCATCCAAAGGATTTTCCGCCAGCAACCTGTCCACGCCCTGCCTGTCGGCAATGTCACCATGAACAAAGCGGTAGCTTTTTTCACCCTGAATGTCCTTGAGGTTTTCCAGGTTGCCGCAATAAGTAAGCTTATCTAAATTAACGACTTCCCACTGAGGTTTTTCTCGAAAGACCAGCCGTATGAAATTGCTTCCGATAAACCCGGCGCCGCCGGTCACCAGTATTTTCATAGTGATCTATATCCAATCATTTATAGGGAGGGAAAAGCCAATCGAAGGGTCTGCCAACCCGGGGATCATTTTTATTACCGTTTATCTCAACCGGAATTACCTTAGGATCATTCCAGCTGCGGCGTTCCTCATCCGGCTCATTTACATCATAAAGCCGGTTGGTAAAATAAATCAGCATAGAAATCTCATTACTAACATTTTTGTACCCGTGCCAGTACTGACCAGGAATCCTTACCAGCATCGGCCTGCTGCTGCTGTTGACGATTTCAACAAGCCCTTTGGTGTTATCATCATAGGCACAGATTTTAAGGGCGCCCTTAATCACCATAAAATAATCCACCTGTCCTCTCATATGCCGGTGCCAGGCCCGGATGATGCCGTGATAGCTGTGGCTCAAATTGGCCTGGACTATTTTTTCATCTATCAAATCGGACCAGTCGGACCTCATTATTTCGGCGAAGAGGCCACGCTCATCAGTCAATAAGTTGATCTCCCGTGTCCTTATTCCTTCCAGTGCATAATTCTTAATCACGATAAATCCCTCTCCGTCATTATAATGAATATTAAAGCTCTACGATAGCATCATCGCCCAGGAACAATTTCTTGTTCCGGAAACTGCTCGCGTCGTAAACAACCTTGCACGCCCTGCCGATTATGCTGTCTTCCAGCCGCTCGATCCGTTTAATATAGCACCCTTCAAGGATAACCGAATGCTCTATAGAAGAGTCTTCGACAACAGAGAGAGCGCCTATGCTGGTAAAGGGACCGATGAATGAGTTTACAATGCGGCATCCCTCCGATATTGACACAGGCCCGCGTACCCTGCTGTTGGTTATCTCTGTTCCTTTTCTAATCTCAACCCGTCCGTCCACACGGCTGTTACTATCTATCTTTCCCTGTATTTCTCTTTTTAGCAGATCATCCAGCACCACCCGGTTAGCCTCCAGCATATCGTCCTTTTTGCCGGTATCCAACCACCAGCCATGCAGGATATAGCTCCCCACCTGCCTGTTGGAATCGATCATTTTTTGGATGGCATCGGTGATTTCCAGCTCTCCTCGCCAGGACGGCTTTATACTTTTAATGGCGGTGTGAATATGTTTATTAAAAAGATATACGCCCACGATGGCCAGGTCGCTTTTGGGTTTCTTGGGTTTTTCTACGAGTTGGATCAGTGCGCCTTTGCGGTCGATCTCGGCCACACCAAAAAGGCGCGGGTCGGGTACTGATTTGAGCAGTATCAAGGAGTCCGAATCATCGCCGCGAAACTGGTCGACAAATTTTTTAACACCGCCCTGTATGAGATTGTCACCCAGAAACATCAAAAAGGGTGAGGTGCCGAGAAATTCACCGGCGGTGCTGACGGCATGGGCCAGCCCGAGCGGATCGGTCTGCACAATGTAGGTGATCTTAACGCCCCACTTCGATCCATCTCCGGCAAACTCTTTTATCAGGTCGCCTGTCTCAGGAGCAATTATCATCCCAATGTCGGAAATACCTGCTTCCACAACCTGGTCAATTACGTACGACAGTATTGGCTTGTTGGCAACAGGCAGAAGCTGCTTCGGGATGGTGGTCGTCAGCGGTTTGAGCCTGGTTCCTTTGCCGCCGCTCAGTATCAAAGCCTTAATATTTTTTTTCATGCCTCTTAAATTTTATACCAATGAGCCAACCATTACTTCTGATATTCGAAAATCTTAACCTGCGGCGTGGTATTCGGGCCGGCCGCTACCTTCTGCTCTGATTCATGGACCAGCTTATAATCCTTTAAAGCCTCCAAAGGGACTGGGCTCTTGAACGGGTCTTCTCCCACAATCCTGTACGTACCCGGATTTTGCCCGGCTATAAATTCTTCAGCTTCGCCGTAGGTGTTAAATTTCTTGGTATCAGTAATTAGATTATATTTATTTCCATCTTTGTCAGTAACCTGCTTAATTCCAATTACGTTAACTTCATCGGGCGTAACTGCCTGTCCATAGAAATTGTAAAGCCGGACTTCCATAGTCTGGTAATATTCGGGGTAAAAAAGCAAGACCTGCGAATAGTTATCATCCTCCTGCTTCTGCAGATAAATATCATAGTAATCTTGGTAGGATTTGCCGTACCATGCGGCGAGCGCGTAAAATTTACTGTCCCAGGACGCCATCTCGTTGTCGATGACAATGTAGCGGATGTTAATGTCTTTTATCGACTGCTCTGCAGCAGCTTCATCGGGTGCCATCAGGAATTTAGCTTCTCCTCTTGTTGCGGATGTGCCTGGATTAGAGAATGGTATCCTCCTGCCAATTAGCGATACCCAGTATCCATAGTCCCACCAAGATAATACGCCGTAAGCACTATCCGGATAGACAAAGCCCCCCGATTCACCGGGAGCTCTATACAAAGCATAGTAGGCACTAGCATCTCCAAGCGGCTCTGGTGTATTTTTTCTCATCCAGTCCAGTGACGCATACCAAGCATCGGGCGGTGCGAACAGAGGCCTAGAAGCCAGGTCAATTGCCGGTTTCTGCCCTCCAGGTAACGGCCCCAGGTCAGGATAAATCAATATGAATACAACAGCTATTAAAGTCAGCGCCATCACAAAGGGCTTGGCTTTCTTTTTCCGTTCAACCTGCGTCAACCTGCTTCTTGAAGCTTTTGTCCTTGCCGGTAATTGCTGGGCTTCCACAGCGACCTTTTCTCTGCCGAACCCGGCTTTCTCGAGCAACCACCAGGCAAAATAGCCTGATAGTAAGGCTATATTTACAGCAAAATAGTAAGCGAACCGTCTAGCGGCCAGCGCGGCAAGCAGGACAAGGATGGTCCAGACAATCATCAATACTTTCAGAGGTGTGGCCTTTTTGAATGTCGTGTAAAATAGCAAACCCAGGCCAGCCAACCCAAGCAGAAGCGCAGTAGTGTAGTTGTTGAATATATTAAACAAGGTAAATTGTCCCTGCTGCAACAATAAGGGCTGCATCTCCATGATAGTAGTGTCCGGGTACCAGACAAATACCTTGGATAATGAGTCGAGTATGGTATGTAATAACTGGGGATTTAAAATGTATAACCCCAAGGTGCCAAGCACTGACAGAGCCGCAAGGGATGCTATATAGAACAACGTCCTCACCATGCGTTTCCCCATCCCTTCGGCCAGCCCCGATAGAATAATCGTCAGTATAATTCCGCCTGCCAGTGAAAGCATTGTAAAGAACAGCTTTCCCCCCATGGGTAAATAAACAATCAGCCCTGCCAGTAAAATTACAGCCCCGATGGCACCGGCAGTCAGCGTATTAATCCCCTTGTTGTAGTCGATAATAATCTGTATAACCAGAAACACGAACAGTATTAGGATAAATAAAGCGGCTCCAACCCAGGTTGCCATATAACAAGCCAAGGCAATTCCAGCCAGTATACACATCGCCAAAGGTTTAATAATGGTCTTCCATCCTTTCTCCTGGATGAATTTTATATCCTTACCTTCGCCAGACTTGAAAGCAAGCATGGTGAACAGCATGAACAGGGTCGACCACAATACTTCCGCTACATGATGGTCAGTGTATCCCAGTAGCGAACGGTTAAGGAATTCACCCGGCATAACCGCCATCAGTGCGGCTGCAAAAAGTCCGACCCACTTATTTGCTATCACTTTGCCTATAAAAAAAGCCGCAATAATACTTATAGCGGCCAAAAAGGGGGGAACATACACAGAAACTACGTCCACCATATGCGTGGTCGGTCGGCCTAACCCGACCAGCCATGCAATACCACCCAGCAGGTAGGCAAATAATAAAGGTTCTTGGTCCGTGCGAGCGCCATCCGGGAAAACATAGTAAGGATCAAACTGCGTAATGTTGGGGAAATGCGCTGCAAGATTTTCTACCAATCGCATATAAAAATTACCGTCCACACCAGTTATCTTTACCCAGTCGTTTACGAATACCTGATCGTATGGCAGAATTACACGAAGCCACAGTGCAACGGCAACGATTGCGATAAGAAGCAGTAGAGCTATTGTCCAGGACGGTATCTTTTTCAACATTACTTAACCCACCTTGCGTTAGATTATAGCGTTGGCCTTCTGGCCATGGCAAGGAGATGGGTTTGTATACGAGTTGACTTTCATATTGTAACCGTATATTCTGTTACTCAATTGAATATTTAAAGCAAGGCGCCTGGAGGCACCTCCGGGCATAAATGGAAAGCAAACCGGTGCAATCCCGGTACAGTCCCGCCTGCTGTGACAGTCAGAACGCCACCTTGCGAACAAAGGCTACCTCCGCGGAGTTAGGGGGTGGGATTTATTATTTGCATAATGATCCCCCTGCTCACAGGAGCAGGGATTTTTTGTTTAATTTTTTAAAACCTGGGCTTGTAATGATTAAGTTAAAATGCATAATGTTTACTGCACTTGCTTGCCTATCGGTTCTGATAACTGGTCTGGCCTGCACCGAGACTGCCCCACCCGCTGGCATTTCGGACGACGCCGGGGCGGCTGTTACAATCGATCAACCCGTAGCACGCATCATATCGCTGGCTCCTAGCAATACCGAGATCGTGTATTCCCTGGGCCTGGAAGACCGTCTGGTAGGGGTCACTGAATACTGCAACTATCCGCCCGACGCTAAAAATAAAGCAAAAATAGGCGGATTCAGCACCGTCGATATGGAGAAGGTGGTTGCTCTGCAACCGGACCTGGTGCTGGCCACGGATATCCACAGCAAATCCGTAACACCTCTGCTACAAAAGGTCGGCTTTAATGTGGTCACCCTGTATCCTAAGACATTAAATGGCGTAATCGGGGACATCGACCTCGTTGGGAAAATCACTGGAAAGGAAAATACGGCCTCGGAGTTGACAGCCAGCCTCAATAAACGTATCCAGGCCGTTGCATCGGCGGCCATCAATCCTGCGGTGGTACGACCTTTACGCACACTTCTGATCATATGGTACGACCCCCTGATGGTAGCAGGCGCCGGGACGTTGCCTGATGACATGCTTAAGGTTGCAGGTGGAAAGAACATTGCTTCAGACATGATGGGCTACAGTTCGATCGGACTTGAGACTATAATCAGCCGCGATCCTGAGGTTATAATAGTGCCCTCCGACATGGGACAGCCGGATAACCCCTTGTGGGACTTTGTAATCACAGACGCACGCCTCAAGAACACAACTGCCACCAAGGATAAGGCCATCTACAAAATGGATGGAGACCTCGTATTAAGATATGGACCTCGTTGCATAACCGCCCTTGAGCAGATGTCTTCTTTCTATCATCCGTCACAAGAGGTTAACAAACCGCCGACGGCGACAAATTGAATTCCCGATTACAGCCTGCGATGTAAATTTTATGGAAAACGTTATAGAGGCTGAGCTCAAGCTGCACCAACGGAGGTTGCGTAACAGCACGTTTGCTCTGACGGGCGTCGCCTTTATGTTGCTGGTCATTGTTGTCTGTGCCATCGCTGTGGGCAGCCTTTCGATCCCTATTCCCGATATTTTTAAAATGATACTGGCTAGAATATTTTCGACAAACACCGATGCTTCATACCCGGCCAGCCTGCAAATCATCCTGTTCGATATTCGGCTGCCTCGTATCCTGATGGCCGGACTGGTAGGAGTTGCGCTGGCCGTCAGCGGGGCGGCCTACCAAGGCATGTTCCGCAACCCGCTGGCTGATCCATACTTGACCGGCATTTCTCAGGGCGCCGCTCTGGGAGCAGTGGCTGGTTTTCTGTTGCCGTTAGGCATCCCGGCCGCACTGATACCATTGCTGGCTTTCGCAGGGGCCATGCTCTGCGTAATCGCAGTATATTCAATTGCCAGGACAGGAAAAACACTGCCTATGACCACAGTAATTCTGGGAGGGGTCGCTATCGGCGCATTTTTAGCATCGATTACCTCTTACCTCATTATCATTTCGGGGGAACGTGTGCACGGCATCATTTTTTGGCTGCTCGGTAATTTCTCTCTGGCCGATTGGTGGAGCGTGGCCATCATGACTCCCTACATACTGACAGGAGTGGTCGCCATCCTGGCATTTGCCCGTCCCCTAAACATTATGCAGATGGACGAAGAACAGGCGCAGCAACTTGGGATAAATGTCGAGAGGGTAAAATTAATCGTTCTGGCAGCGGCGACCATTGCTACCGCGGCCGCCGTTTGTTTCTGCGGGGCCATCGGTTTTGTGGGCATAATTGTCCCTCACGCCGTAAGGCTGGTTTTTGGCCCGGATTACAGACTGCTTCTGCCAATGTCATTATTAACCGGCGCCGGTTTTCTCATACTTGCCGATACGGCTGCACGAACGACTCTGGCCCCCACCGAGATACCAGTCGGCATCATCACCGCCCTGATCGGTGCGCCATTTTTTCTTTATCTATTACACCAGAAGAAAAAGGCGATATTCTGATGCCTGAATTAACATTGCACGAGGCCGGTTTCAAATACGGGAACAATATCGTTCTGCGTCGGGTCAATCTCGCCGCAGTGCGGGGCGAGTTCTGCGGCATCATCGGGCCCAACGGCTCAGGCAAGACCACCCTTCTTAAAGGCATGGCCGGCCTGATTCGCCCGTACGAGGGCGCCGTTAACCTGGATGGCAAAAACATCTCCAGCTACAACCATGAGTATATTGCCAGAAATATAGCACTGGTACCGCAAAATGCGGTGCTGCCCGAGCTGTTTACCGCCAGGGAGATCGTCCTGATGGGAAGGACGCCCCACCTGGGACGTTTGAGATACGAAAGCGCCCGGGATATCGGCATCTCCTGCCGCGCGATGGAGATTACTCAGACACTTCCCCTGGCCGGCAAGCATATCAATGAACTTTCGGGAGGAGAACGGCAGCGCATAATCATTGCCCGCATGATCGCTCAGGAAGCGGGTATTTTGCTGCTGGATGAGCCGACCGCAAACCTGGACATCAACTACCAGACTGAGATACTAAATTTCTTGAGAAAACTATGCAAAGAAAAGGACCTGGCGATCTTCGCCGCCCTGCATGACCTCAACCTGGCCTCGCAATACTGTGAACGATTAATAATGCTGAAAGATAAGAGCATATGGAAGCAGGGCAAACCAGCCGATATCATAGATGCTCCGACCATAAAAGACGTATTTGGTGTAAATATCCACGTGTTCAAGCATCCACTGAACGGTCGGCCTGCCACCCTGGTTACATCCCAAAGCCCGGATGATAATAAGGAAGCTATATTATGATCGGCACGGTTATTTTAATTCTGGCATTGCTGCTGGATATAACGCTGGGCGAACCGCCCAACCGCTATCACCCGGTAGCCTGGCTGGGCAAGCTCATCTCGTTTCAATTGAAATTCTCTCCTGATACTGGCAGCGTGGGGCAGTTCGTCTACGGTGCCTGGATGGTGCTCCTGACGGCCTCGGTCATCGCAGTACCGTTTTGTTATGCCCTGTCCTTCCTCCAGAACTGGAACATCATTGTTTATGCGATAATTTCCGCATATCTGCTGAAAAACACCTTTTCGTTGCGGGGACTATGGCTGGCAGTGCAGAAGGTGAAGGAATGCTTGCTGCTTGATGATATCGCCAATGCAAGGTTGGAAGTCACTGCGCTGGTCAGCCGTGACACACAAGATCTCAGCCGGCAGCAGTTGATCTCGGCATCGATAGAGTCCTGTGCAGAAAACCTGTGCGACAGCTTTGTGGCGCCACTATTTTACTATGCTATTTTCGGGCTCCCTGGCGCCATTGTCTACCGTGTCATCAACACCTTCGATGCCATGATCGGCTTCCACGGGCGCTGGGAGTATACCGGTAAATTCGCGGCCCGGCTGGATGATGTTATCAATTACATTCCGGCCCGCATAAGTTCCTTCCTCATAGTTCTGGCCTCACTGTACACCGGCCACGCCGGGGATGGCTGGCAGGTTATGCTCAGGGAACATAATAAAACTGAAAGCCCCAATGCGGGATGGACTATGAGCGCCATGGCGGGAACCCTCGGTATAGAGCTTGAAAAAGCTGGGGTCTATAAGCTGGGAGCCGGCACCGGGACCATATCTACGGCTTCGATCAGCCGCTCCCAGGTCATTATGCTGCTCTCAGCCGTCATTTGGAGCCTGGTAATTATAGTCATGGAGGTGGCCGTCAGTGCTGCACGCTAAACAGCATATCGTTGCTTTGCCGGCAGGCATACACGGCGGTCTTAACTCCGCCGGGTTGGCCGGATCGGGCATAAATCCAGACGATGTGCTTGATTTCAGCACGTGCTGCAACCCCTATGGCCCACCAAAGCAACTACGAAGAGCTGTCCGGGAAACCGACTTCTCCCCCTACCCAGATCCCGAGTCAACAGCCATGTTGCTTTCGCTTGCTCAAAAACTGGGCATTGATCCGGAAACCCTTATTTTGGGAAGTGGCTCCACCGAAATCATCAGGCTGGCGGCAGCAGCCTATTTAGGCCCCGGAGACAGGGTGGTGATGCCGTCTCCCACATACGGTGAGTATGAGCTTGCCTGCCGTATTGTGAATTCCCATGTGATCAAGTTTATCCTGAATGAAAAAGACGGCTTTCAATTAAATGCCATAGCATTTGTGGCCTTCGCAAAATCACATAAACCTGCCGCGATTTTCCTGTGTAATCCCAATAATCCGACAGGCCAGTATCTCAGCTATGATGATGTCTATATGATCGTCAGGGAATTCCCAGATTCTCTGGTTGTTTTGGATGAAGCTTATATTGCGTTTACAGAAGGCGCCTGGGATTCGCTGAAACTATTGCAATCGCCCAATTTTCTGATAGTGCGCTCAATGACCAAGGATTTTGCTCTGGCAGGACTGCGGCTGGGCTACAGCATTGCGCAGAAAAGCATCATCGACTCTCTCACAAAGGTACGGCCGCCCTGGAATGTTAACGCACTGGCGCAGCAGGCCGGATGGACGGCCTTAAGGTATGATGATTACATTCTGGCCTGCTGCGAGCGGATTAAGAAATGCAAGCGTTATCTTGCCGGCGAGCTGATCAAGATCGGCCTGAAGGTAATTCCCTCACAGACCAATTTCTTTATCTTCCGGACGGGAGACGCGGCCGAGTTCAAAAGCCGTATGCTGAAAAGAGGCTTCCTGGTCCGCGACTGCACATCATTCGGCCTGCCTGGATATATCAGGATCTCGCCACGCAGCATGCCGGATTGCCTTAAGCTGGTCGCTGCCATACGGGAGGTCTGCTGAGGAGATGAAGGCCAGAACCATAATGATCCAGGGTACCGCCTCTTCCGTGGGTAAGAGCATCTTTGTTACCGCCCTGTGCCGCCTACTCAAGCAGGACGGCTATAAAGTAGCGCCCTTCAAGGCGCAGAACATGGCGCTGAACTCTTTTGTAACGCCTAAGGGAGATGAAATAGGCAGGTCGCAGGCCATCCAGGCCGAGGCTGCCGGCATCCATCCCAGCGTTTACATGAACCCTGTGCTCCTCAAGCCCCAGGCCGATTCCACTTCACAATTGGTCGTGCTGGGCCAGGCTGTGAAGATTTTCGATGCAGCAGACTATTACCGGCACAACTTCGACCTGCTCCCCACCGTAGAGGGATCCCTTAACAGACTCTGCGCGGAATACGATATCGTTGTCATAGAGGGAGCGGGAAGCCCTGCCGAGATCAATTTAATGGACAGGGAGATCGCCAATATGCGCGTCGCCAGAATGGTGGGTGCTCCAGTTATCCTGATAGGCGACATCGATCGCGGCGGCGTTTTTGCATCGATAGCCGGGACTATGCAACTGCTTCCGCCGCGGCAGCGCCGGCTTATTAGGGGGTTTATTGTCAATAAGTTTCGGGGCGATATCTCTCTGCTCAAACCGGGGCTGGATTTCCTCGAAAAACGCTACTGCCGGCCTGTCCTGGGAGTCATTCCTTACATCAGGGATATAGGGATTGCCCAGGAGGATTCCGTATACCTCGATGAGCGCACTAACATAAAAAATAACGGACGACCCTATATCTGCATCATCCGTTTGCCCCATATAGCGAACTATGATGACTTCGATCCGCTGGAGGCTCTATGTAATGTCAGGTACGTATCCAGGCCATATGAACTGGGCCAGCCGGATTTGATCATATTGCCCGGTACGAAGGCCACCATCAACGACCTTCTCCACCTGGATAGCATAGGTATGAGTGAGGAAATCCGGCATATGGCACAAGCCGGGGTCCCGATAGTGGGCATCTGCGGTGGCTATCAGATGCTTGGAAATAAAATTATCGATCCGCACCATGTCGAATCAGACACTGCGGAAACGCGTGGTCTGGGCTTGCTGGATATGGAGACGGTTTTCGAGGTGGAGAAGATAACGACGCAGGTAAAAGCTGGCGTCACAGGGAGCACAGGCCTGCTGGCGGGCATGGCCTCAGTGCCGGTCAGTGCTTATGAGATACACATGGGACGGACTAAATCCCTGTCCGGACAGCCCGCCTTCCTGGTCACACAATCTGTTATCTCCGATAGGCCTTACGCCGAAGGCGGCCTGAATAAAGCGGGTACTATCCTCGGTAGCTACATGCACGGGCTTTTCGATAATCGCGATTTTACCTGTATGCTGCTGAATAATTTATGCCGGCTGCGCGGTATCTCGCCGGTGAAGAAAACCTGGCCGAACAGGGAAAAGGCCTACGACGACCTGGCCTTCGTATTCAGGGAAAACCTGGATATGAGAGGCCTATATAAAATCATCGAGGGAGGCGCTGATGGCAGATAAAGATTTTCAGGGTTTGATCCAGATTTATACGGGCGATGGCAAGGGTAAGACCACGGCAGCCCTGGGGCTGGCAACGAGGGCCGCAGGCCACGGCATGAAGGTCATTTTTATCCAGTTTATGAAAGGCGAGGAGGGAGGTGAGCACTTTTTCTCAAGGGATTTCAAGCCTTTCCAGATTGTGCAATTCGGGAAGGGCGATATTTTCCGGAAATCCGATGCGGAACTGGCGGCCGAATCGCTGCAGGCCTACCAGTTTGCAGAGAAAGCTCTTGTGAGCGGCGAATATGATATGGTCATCCTGGATGAGATATTTATTGCTCACTGGCGCGGCCTGCTGAGCCTGCAGCAGATACTGGACCTGATACAGAAGAAACCGGCTGTCGTAGAGCTGGTACTGACCGGCCGCAAGGCGCCTCCCGAAATAATAAAGCTGGCCGACTTGGTGACCGAGATGCTCATGATAAAACACCCCTTTACAGAGGGCGTAGATCAACGCAAAGGCATTGAATACTGAAGGACGGGATATATGTCCGCATTTGAACAAACTGTAAAAAGGGTTAAACCGCTAGACGTTGCCGCTATGGCGGCCGCCAGGGAACAGCAGTACCAGTTGACCAAGCCTCGCGGCAGCCTGGGTGTTCTTGAGAACCTGGCCGTGCAAATCGCCGGGATTACCGGTAGCCCTCTGCCCCGCATAAACGATCCTGTTATTCTCATCATGGCGGCCGACCATGGCGTGGTCTCCGAAGGTGTCAGCCTCTATCCACAGGAAGTGACACGGCAAATGGTGTTCAATTTCTTAAACGGAGGAGCCGCCATAAATGTGCTGGCCCGCATGGTTAGTGCCCGGGTAGTAATCGTCGATATGGGTGTGAAAGGCGGATTTCCGCCCGCAGAGGGTATGCTGTGCAAGATGATCGATTTCGGCACGCAAAATATATGTGATGGTCCGGCCATGACGCCTGGACAGGCCCGCGACAGCATCCAGGCAGGCATAGATATTGTAGAAAGCGAGATAACTAGGGGACTGGATATACTCGGTACAGGTGAGATGGGCATAGGAAATACCACCGCAGCCAGCGCTATCATTTCGGCCATTACCCGAACGCCCGTATCTGAGGTGACCGGCAGGGGGACGGGAATCGGGGACGAGCAACTCCAACACAAGATCAGCATCATTAAGAAAGCTTTGAGCGTCAATAAACCCAATCCTGATGACGCCCTTGATGTGCTGGCAAAGGTGGGAGGGTTCGAAATAGGGGGGCTGACAGGCGCCATCATCGCCTGTGCTGCACACCGCATACCTGTGCTGGTTGACGGTTTTATCTCGGGCTCGGCGGCTTTGATTGCGGTGGGGATTTGCCCGCAGGCCGGTGACTACCTCATTGCGTCGCACCGGTCGGCAGAAAACGGCCACTCCATCTGCCTCAAATACCTCAAGCTTGACCCGTTGCTCGACCTGTCCATGCGGCTGGGGGAAGGCACGGGAGCAGCCATAGGCATCTTCCTGGCGCTGGCAGCGGTCAACCTGCACAATCAGATGGCGACCTTCGCTTCAGCCAAAATCTCGGATATTAAATAAAATGCTGTTTTGCATAGCTTTAAAATTTCTGACCATTCTCCCAGCCCCGCCTTTTAAAAACGAAGGTCCGGAGCAGGTCGGCCGCTCCCTGGGCTATTTCCCGGCAGTAGGACTGATCATAGGCCTTTTACTGGCTGGCCTTTATTGCCTGATGCGCGGCATTTTCCCCATTCCATTGGTCAGCGCCATCCTGGTCGCTGCTCTAGCGCTGGTTACCGGAGCGCACCATCTGGACGGCCTGAGCGATACCTTTGATGGCCTGGTGGCGGGGCGTACAGCCGAACAAAGGCTGTCGATCATGGCCGATACGAGGGTGGGGGTCTTCGGCATATGTGCAATAGTGTTTACGCTGCTCATCAAGTACGCAGCCCTAACGGGGATAGCTTTAGTGTCCACCCTGATCATGGTCCCTGTGGTAAGCAGATGGACAATGACCGGCGCCATTCTCATTTTCCCGGCCGCCAGAAAAGACGGGATGGGCTTCGCCACCAAGAACGGAGCAGGCTGGACAGGCTTCGCAGCGGCTACCGTTACAGCCCTACTTGTTATGATATTATTCGGTGGCTGGATTGCCGGATCCACCCTGATGGCTACATTGTTCGGACTGATGTGCTGCTTCGGGCTTCTCTTCCGGCGGCTTTTCGGAGGGCTTAGCGGCGATTGTTACGGCGCACTGGTCGAGCTGGGCGAAGTGATGGCCCTCATATTGATTTCTACTCTGAGTTTCCTGAGAGCATCCGACCCGCAGTTGTATTTGATGACAGCCCCGGTGATAAACTGGTGAAATTATGGCAGAAACAGGTAAAAAAACAATCTTAATCCTGGGCGGTGCCAGAAGCGGCAAAAGCACATATGCCCAGCAATTGGCTTCCGGCATGGGAGAGAAGGTGTTATTCTGCGCCACAGCCGAACCGCTAGACGACGAGATGCTTCATCGGATCGAGGAACATAAAAAGTCACGCCCCGGGAGTTGGGAAACGCTTGAGGTAAGCAAGGGCATGGCCCGTGCACTAAATAATTTAACATCCGGATATGACGCGGTCATCATCGACTGCATTACTCTCTTGTTATCAAATTGTTTGCAGGACGAGGCGGAATCTGCGCAAGCGGAAAGGATCGTGTTCGAGGAAATCCGCGACCTCATCGAATTTATGGATCATAAAGAGAGCAACTATATTTTAGTGTCCAACGAAGTGGGCGGCGGCCTAGTGCCCGACAATGCTCTGGGCAGGCTCTACAGGGACCTCCTGGGAAAGACCAATCAACTTCTGACTAAAGCTGCGGATGAGGCCTATTTGATGGTTGCGGGAATACCTTTAAAGGTAAAATAACGCTGGTTCCCTAATGCAGTTTAATATCAGCTGGCAGCGGTTACTTCTTCGATGGTATTGACCAACCTGGAAAAATCCAGCGGCTTGCTCAAATATTCCCTGCCTGTAGTTTCAAGGAAGTCCAGTGTTGACCTGGTAATTGTGTCCCCCGTTATAAAGATCACACGGTTCATCAATTGCGGGAATTTCTCGCTTATGGCCTCGTATATGTCCCTGCCATCCACACCGGGCATTTTTATATCCAACAGGTAAACATCGTACTTAGTGTTCATTATCTTATCCAGACCCTCGGCACCGGTGGCAGCTGATTCAACGTCGTAGCCCTTTTCGGAAAGGATACGTATCAGGATATCCCGGATCACCATCTCATCATCCACTACCAGGATCCTTTTACTGACTTCAACCTTGGGTGAGCCTTTTCCCAATCTAACTGATGAACCCTGGTCTTTGGACTTGACCTCGCGGCTGGCCGGAAGTTCCACTATAAATGTGGCCCCCTGCCCCTCCACACTATCGGCGTATATACGACCGCCATGCTTGGTTACGATCCCATGGCAAACGCTGAGGCCCAATCCGGTGCCCTGACCGACTTCCTTGGTAGTAAAAAACGGGTCGAACAGTCTTTCGAGCATTCCCCTGGGTATGCCGGGCCCATCATCGGCCACAATTATCTTCACCATACTGTCCTCCAGCCCGGTGGTCACCTTTATTTTCCCTCCCCTCTTTTTGGAGGTTATCGCCTGCTCGGCATTGATGATGATATTCAGGATAACCTGTTGTATCTGGTTCTCATCGGCCGAGATCCCGGGCAATCCGGGATGGAGGTCGACGACTATCTCAATATTCCCGACCTTATGCTCATAGCTGCGCAGCTCCAACGACTTGAGAATAAGTTCGTTGATATCGATGACTTTCTTCTCCAGCGCATAACTCCTAGCGAAGGTTAAGAGATTCTGCACGATCCTGGCGGCCCTTTGACTCTGATTGAATATCTTATCCAGGTCAAGCTTGATATGTTCGGGGATATCATCCCGAGCGGCCAGAAGCTGGGCATACCCCATGATAGCCGTCAAAGGATTATTGATCTCGTGTGCTACCCCGGCAGCCAATTCGCCGATAGAAGCCAATTTGCCGGCCATCAGCAGTTGCTGCTCCATTTTCATACGGTCGGTGATGTCCCTGGTAATCCCCCGTATACCGGCAATATTGCCGGTAGCATCCCTGAGCGGCGAAACCGATACACCAATGATCCTGCGGCTCCCATCGCCTTTAACAATGGTCCCGAACAGCCCCGACAATGTCATTCCTGTGCGGATAGCCTCATCCATAATGGCCCGACTATTCTCCACGAATTTTTCGTCGGTCTGATCGATGAAACTGCCGAAATGCTTGGCCACGATATCAGCCCTGCTGTAACCGAGGATCTTGCACATAGCATCATTAACAAATATGTAGTGGCTCTTTTTATCCAATTCGAAATACCCGTTGTCCATATCCTCGAGTATGGTGCGAAACCTCTCTTCAGAGCGCTTCAATACTTCTTCCGTCAGTTTCCTCTCCGTCATGTCCCTGGCAATACAGCTTATAAGTTTCTTGCCATCTACAACCACCAAGCGCCCATGCACTTCCACTGGCACCATAGAGCCATCTTTACGGTAATGCACGGACTCATAGGTGATCTCTCCATCCTGAAATACTTTTTTAATACGCTCGGCCATGACCGCCCGGCTTTTTGGGTCCACGACTGTTGTGATATTTTTGCCCAAAAACTCCGTTTCACCATAGCCCAAGGTCCTCCAGCTGGCCTCATTAGCAAAAACAATCTGTCCGGCTGCATCGATTACATATATCGAATCGACTGTCATATCCAGTAGATGCGTGTGTAAAGATAATTCTGAGTCAATCTTCTTACGATCCGTTATGTCTTCGCCGGACCATACCACTCCGGTAATGCGGCCGCCATCATCCTTCAGTAGGGTGTTGCGCCAGGCGACAATCCTTTCCTCACCTTTGCGGGTAATAATAGGCCTCTCAAAAATAACCGCCATATCCTTTTTTCTAGCGATAAACCTTTGATAGACCTGCCTGGACTCCCCTCTTACACTTTGCGGGATGAAACCGTCGAACCAGTTTACCCCCAGTATTTCCTTCTCATCATATCCAAGCGCCTGACAACCCTTCCTATTGACCAGCGCTACTTTTTCATCCGCGTCGAGGACAACTATGATGACGTCAGCAGTATCCAGATATTTCCGTATCTTCCGGTTTTCCTGAATTGAAAGCTTCTCCGTATCTTTAGCCGCGTTGAGGTTCTCTGTCATCATAAGTGCTCCGGTAGACCCGGGGTATATCCGGTGTTAATAATGTTCTAATAAAATTAGCTTATTGTATTATCGAATGTGCGGTAAATCAACCATGCGTTTGAAAAGCGCCAACCCCGCTCAATGTGGATTGTATTTGTGGGGAAATCGACAATAATATAAATTGTCATTATAATACAAGCATAAACTGTCTTTATACGAGTAATCTTATCCCGTGAAATATAGAACGCTAGTGTATAGCAAGCTGGCCAGATGGCTGATCATAGCAGTCTCGGTATTTGTGTTCTCAGTTGGTCTGAAGCCTGGCCAGGCCTATGCGGCTCCTACTATAAGCCCGGCTACCTTATCCGGCGGACAGGTAGGTACCCCCTATTCGGTAGGCTTTGATGCCACACCCTGCAACGGCACATGTACCTGGACGTATACCGGTTCCCTTCCGCCCGGCCTGTCGATAGTGGGATCGGCAATTTATGGGACTCCCACCACAGTCGGCGCATACGCATTTACAATCACGGTTAGCGATTCCGGCGATGGGACGGCATCACAGTCCTATATTATCAATATAACTGCGCCTGCCCTCACCTTTACTACCACGAGCATACCGGACGCCACGGTGGGACAGGCTTATTCGGCCAGCGTCGTCGCCAGCGGCGGCAGCGGCACGATAACCTACGCCATGAGCGGAGGCAACTTACCCTCCGGGCTTTCATTCAATAACGGCCAGCTTATAGGCACTCCTGCCCGTGGCACCGCCGGCGCCTATAGTTTTACCATCACGGCCACCAGCGGGACGGTCACAACCCAGCAAACGTTTACTTTAACCGTTGACAAAGGCACCTTCACTGCCATCGTCAGCATCTCCGACGGACTGGCCGAAGGACAGACTAAGATGTACATAGGCGGTGCTTTACAGGCTACTATGAACGGCGGTGATACAGTAAAGGTCACGGGGCTTGACCCGGATTCGACAGTAACGGTTTCCGTCGATAGCATTGTCCCTGATCCCGGCAGGACGGATATCAGGTACGTAGCGGAGCAGAGCTCCGCCAGCATAAGCCAGGATTACCCCCAGGTAACTTTCAACTATTATCCCGAATACGATGTCGAATTGAAAACGGATCCCGCTGGCATTACCACGATTTCAGGCTCCGGATGGTACAAGGAAGGTCAACCTCTGGCCGTCACCGCCGACGATATAGTTACTCAGGACAGTAATTCACAGTACCAATTCGCATACTGGCTGGCGCCGGGCGGTGATAAAATCAAGTCCGAGACTCTGAATATCGGTATTTCCCAGGCTGGTCAGTACATAGCGACCTATGACTTATATTATAAAATCACCATCGCCTCGCAATTCGGCAACGTACAGGGCGGCGGCTGGCAAAAGGCGGGTAGCGTCATGCAGTGGAATGTGAACCCCTTAGAAGTTGCCATGCCAGGCGTGCTTGGTTTCTTCGGAGGCAAATATAAAACCCTGCTCTCCACGGGCACCGAGACGGTGGAAGGTCCCAAGACCGTGACCGTTCAGTGGGACGCCGATTACACCACACCGATAATCACCATACCCCTGACCATCCTGATCATAGCCGGATTAATCTACGGCATTTATGCGCTGGTAAGGCGCGGCGAACGGGCCCCCCAGCCTATCCCTTATCCTTCACCTTTCCAAGCGGCGCCACCCCCTATCTACTATCCTCCCTATCCCATACCCCCACCCCCTCCACCTCCACAGCCGGCCATGCCTGCTCCACAGACTACGGTATTTATGATAGGTGAGGGATTGAAAAAACCTCCCCAGAACACCCGTGAGCAGCTCATGGAAAAGTTCGGTGAACTACTGCAAAAATATGAGGAGGAACTGGCACAGGGCAAAGAGCTTCCGCAGTCTCCGGAATTGACTGAGGTAGGCCCGGTCTTCGAGAAAAAGAGCCTGCCTGCCCCCGACATAAATGTTATCGATTCTATGCCGGAGAAAGCATCACCTGCCGAGGAGTGCGGGTTCACCACTAAAAAGCTGCTTCGTACCGTGGTGACCCAGTGGAAGAATACCAGTATTAAACCCATCGTCGTTACCCCGGGCGATAAGAAGAGCGCCGCCCTGGCAGGAGGGCGTACCGTAACCTGGACGCGCAACACTTATAATGAGTGGGAGCTACATATCTGTAAGCTGCCGGCGGGACATAAAGGGACTCATAAGGGCGCCACCGAGATAGTTTACAGCGTCCTGGATACGATCAACGAGGACAGGAATTACGGCCCCAAGCAGCCTCTCAAACCTCCTATCCCCCACTATACCGACGGCATGCCTGAAGTGGATATCCCCACATCGCAGATCATATCATCCGACCAGCTTCCCGCCTGATTGGTCGTTCAATTTGCTTTTAACCATCTCATAACCTAAAATCTTAACAAAACGCACTCAGGATTTTAACACCCCGCCCTCCGGCTACCCCGACCGGGGGGTTTGAATGTGAACCCCTGATTCTCCGGAGGATGCATCATGACTCAAAAACATTTCGACCAGTTTAAGGGCTCGAGCGACTACGTGATATCCGAGGCCTTGAAAAATGCGGTCAACGTGTCCATCGTCCTGCAGAGACCGCTCCTCGTCAGGGGCGAGCCGGGCACCGGCAAAACGCTGCTGGCCCATAGCATAGCCCAGTCGCTTGGGAAAAAGCTTATCGTATGGAATATCAAGTCCACCACCAAGGCGTCCGAAGGCCTTTATGTTTACGATACCGTCCAGAGGCTCAATGACAGCCGCTTCGGCGACAGGGATGTTTCTGAGATTAAACACTATATCAAGCTGGGCAAGCTCGGGCAGGCCTTCACCTCGCCCCAACAGGAAGTGCTGCTGATCGATGAGATCGATAAAGCCGACCTTGAGTTCCCTAACGACCTGCTCAACGAACTGGACGAGATGAGCTTTTACATACCCGAGACCAACGAGACCATTGCGGCACGGCAGCGCCCGATCGTTATTATTACCAGCAACAACGAGAAAGAGCTTCCGGATGCTTTTCTGCGCCGCTGCATCTTCCACTATATTGAGTTTCCCGACCCGCAACTGATGGAGGATATCATAAGGGTCCACTTTCCCGACATCAAAAACGCCCTCCTAAAGGACGCCATGGAGTCCTTCTACAGCCTGCGCAAGATCGAAGACTTCCGTAAGAAGCCTTCCACCAGCGAGCTGATAGACTGGATTCAGGCGCTGATGGCCAGCGGGCTGGATGGCAAAATCAAAGACGGCGAGATACCCTTCCTGGGGACCCTTATCAAAAAAGAGACCGACATCAATTATTATGTGAGCCACTACATCAGGAGAAAGCAGGGGAGCCGGGATTACAACGTTTACGGCAACTGAAGCCAGCGTCAGTGAATTTATATCATGTTTACGCCTTTTTTCTATAAGCTGCAGGAGAGGAAGGTGCCCGTTTCCATCACGGAATGGATGATCCTGATGGAGGCGCTCTCCAAGGGCTGCATAAACAACCTGAATGAGTTTTACTACCTGGCCCGCGCCATCCTGGTTAAAAGCGAGACGCATTTCGACCAGTACGATATCGCTTTCCAGGACTATTTCAACGGCATTGCGCCTCCTCTCAATTTCACCGATGAGTTGCTTACCTGGCTAACCGATCCCAAAAACAGGCCGCAGCTTACGCCTGAAGAGATAGCCGCTATCAAGAAAATGGATATCGAGGAGATCATGAAGGAATTCGAAAAGCGGCTCACGGAACAGAAAGAAAGGCACGATGGCGGTGATTACTGGATAGGCACTGGAGGCACTTCGCCTTTTGGCCATTCAGGGTATAACCCGCAGGGCATACTTGTAGGCGGACCGGGCGGCATGCGTAGTGCAGTGCGCATCGCGGAGGCACGCAACTTCCGCAACTACCGTAGCGATATGACCCTCGATGTCCGCCAGATAAAGGTAGCCCTTAAACAGCTCCGGCAGTTAAACAGGATCGGACCGGAGGATGAACTCGACCTCGACAGGACCATCGATGCCACCTGCAAGAACGCCGGCGAACTGGAATTTAAATGGAAGCGGCCACGTAAGAACAGCGTCAAACTCCTGCTGATTATGGATGCCGGTGGATCCATGGAGCCCTATGCCGACCTGTGCAGCCAGCTTTTCTCGGCTGCCAATTCCCTCAGCCACTTCAGATCCTTTAAATACTACTATTTCCACAATTGCCCCTATGATGTACTTTATTCTGACATTTACCAGCGCAAGGGCGAGTATATCGAGCACCTGCTCAAGGTGCTGGAGCCGGACTACAAGGTCATCTTCGTTGGCGATGCCTGCATGGCTTACTCAGAGCTTGTTGACCGTTACGGAGACCTCTATTTCCATGGTTATCAGAAGATGTCAGGCCTGGATAGGCTCCGTCAGTTCAAGTCTCATTTTACTCACTGCACATGGCTCAACCCCGAGACATCCACCCTCCGCAACTATCCCACCGTTCAGATGGTTGCCAAACTTTTTCCAATGTTTGATCTCACCGTCGATGGGCTAAACATGGCCGTCAAGAAGCTGGTCACCAAAAGGTAACCTCTTTTTTCGATAAATATATAGACAACATATACGGCTACGGTTATAATCGTCTGCATGTCCGGTACGCCCCGTATACTCATAACACGGCAGGATATCCAGGCGACCATCGAAAGGCTGGCGGGCGAAATACGCCGGGACTATATGCATAAAAACCCCCTGCTCATAGGCATACTTAAGGGCTCGTTTATCTTCATGGCCGATCTGGTGCGCCAGATAGCCATGCCGCTAGAAGTGAGCTTCATGCGCCTTTCAAGCTACGGCAGCCGCACGGAGTCGTCGGGTAGGATCAAAGTCCTAACCCGTCTCAGTGAGGCGGTGAAAGACAGGCACGTCATCGTCGTCGAAGATATCATCGATACAGGGCTCACCACCGCCTGCATCGTTGATTACCTTAATAAGAAAAAGCCTGCCTCGGTACGTCTATGCAGCCTGACCGATAAGCCGTCCCGGCATAAGACACCAGTTAAAATCGATTACCTGGGATTTACGGTTCCCGATAAATTCATAGTCGGTTACGGCATCGACTGGGACGAGAAATACCGTTACCTACCCGACATCTGCTATATAGAATGAGGGTTTTCGTTATCAAATATTATTTTGCACTAATTGATACCGCTATCGGAGGCATGATATGAGCTTGTCCGATCTGATAGCTGTGGCACGGGGTGATAGGCCCGCCGATCTGGTATTGAAGGATGCACGCATCATAAATACTTTCACCGGCGAGATCGAAAAGGGCGATGTTGCCCTCTATCAGGACCGCATTGCCGGTATCGGTGAATACAGAAAAGCCAAAAAAGTTATCGGCCTCAAAGGCGCATATCTGGCTCCCGGGTTCATCAGCGGCCATATTCATATTGAGAGCTCTATGCTACACCCCTCGCAATATGCCCGTGCGGTCGTTCCCCACGGGACCACTTCCATAGTCACGGACCTGCATGAGATAAGCAACGTGTCAGGAAGCGCCGGAATAAAATTCGTGCTGGACTGCGCACGTGAACTGCCCCTAGACTTCTTCTTCATGGCGCCATCCTGCGTGCCCGCCACACATATGGAGACTGCGGGAGCGGATATCGGTGCGCCCGGGATAGCCAGGCTGCTTAAATGGAAAAACAACGTTGGCCTGGGTGAGATGATGAACTACCCGGGCGTTATCAACGCCTTTGGCCCGGTTATTGACAAGATACTGGCTGCGCAAGGAACTTTAATAGCCGGCCATGCCCCCGGCCTGGGTGGAAAACAGTTGAATGCTTATATGTCCGCCGGCATATACTCCGACCACGAGACTACGAATCTCAAAGAGGGCAGGGAAAAGCTGCGCCGGGGCATGTATCTTATGATCAGGGAAGGCTCCTCGGAGAAAAACCTGGAGGCCCTGCTACCTCTGGTTACCGACAAGGCATGGCACAGGTGCATGTTCGTGGTGGACGACCGCTCCTGCTCCGACCTCCTTAATGACGGGGATGTCGATGCTGTAGTACGCAAGGCCATAAAGCTGGGTCTTGACCCCGTCAGGGCCATCCAACTGGCTACCCTTAACTCAGCCGAATACCACCGTTTCTACGACCTGGGGGCTGTAGCCCCGGGCTACCGGGCCAATCTGGTGACACTAACGGACCTCAAGAAATTAAAGGTGGATATGGTCTTCTATAACGGCGGGTTAGCCGCTCGCGGCGGCAAATACCTGGGTCCGCATTCGGGCAAAACCCCGCCAAAGCTGCTGAAGTCGGTCAACGTACGGCACTTTGACATCAAAGCGCTGCAGCTCAGAATCACTGAAGAGCGCTTCCCGGTCATAGAGATCATCCCCGGCCAGATTGTAACCCGCAACACGCCGCTTAAAGTTCCCAGGGGCATTTTCAAGCCTGATACGCAAAAGGACATTCTGAAAGCCGTAGTGATCGAAAGGCATAAGGGGACGGGCAATATCGGGCTGGGCATGGTCAAGGGATTCGGCCTCAAGAAGGGAGCGATAGCCTCCACCATCGCACATGACTCGCACAATATTGTCGTTGTCGGGACGAGCGACGCCGACATTTATGCAGCCGTACAGGCTATTGAGCAAATGCAGGGAGGCCTGGTGGCCTGCAAGGACGGGAAAACCATTGCCCAATTACCCTTGCCGATATGCGGGCTGCTCTCTGCGCACCCGGCGGAGGAGGTATCCCGGCAATTCGATGCTTTGGAAAAGACAGCCACAAGTCTGGGCAGCCTGCCTCCGGCCCCCTTCGCCATCCTGTCATTCATCGCTCTGCCCGTTATCCCCGAGTTGCGGCTCACCGATATGGGCATTGTAGATGTGACGCAGTTCAAATTAGTCAAACAAAAGGGGAAATAAAAAAGTCCCGCCTTCAAAAGGCGGGACTTTTGAAAATCCCGGGTAAATCTTAGCTGCTTTGCTTGGCCTTAAGGCGCGCGCTCTGCGCCAGCGCCCTTACCGCTTCCAGCAGGTCCTGGCGGCGGCAATCCTTGGTAAGATACCAGCTTGCACCGGCGGCCAGAGCATCTCCGGCATAATCGCCGTAAACCGTCAAAAAGAGTATCTTCACATCCGGCATGATCTTCTTGATGCGGCGGATAGCTTCAGGCCCATCCATGCGCGGCATCTGGCCGTCCATAAGTATTACATCGGGTTGAAGCTTTTCGGCCTTATCCAAGGCATCCAGCCCATCGACAGCCTGGCCTACGACCTGTATATCTTTGTGACCTTCGAATATGCTTATAAGCCCCTCCCGAACCACCTCGTTGTCATCGGTAATCATCACTCTGATCGGTTCTTCCATTTTTCACCCTCTATAATTATTTATGCACTGATATTATTATCTGTAACGGCCGTAAAGAGTATTGGCTGTCCAGTCCGTCCAATCACGCCGGACCCTGCCTGCCAGCAGGGGTGTTGAATGAAAACCTCCTTCTGAAAGAAGGATTCCTTTGGAACCTCTGGCCGTCTCGTAGAGGGCCACCGCAGTCGTGTAAGGAGCAATGCTGTCGCCATCGCAATGTACGAACAGTATGGCGCAGTCCCTGAGCTCCCGTATGACCGCTGAGAGCCTGGCCCTTCCCATAACATTGAAGAACCTGCTCCAGTTCACGCGCACTCTGTAGCCGGCCACTCTCATCCAGAACTGCGACAGCAGCCCGGCGAAACCCTTCACCCATGGGAGAGAGCCATCCCGCGGGTATTCCATAACCGGCCTGTCTTCCTGCATAAGCTCTACAGGCACTTCAAAGGAAAGTTTACTTATATCACCGTTGATCTCCGGCGGACATGAGATGGCGATCAAAGCGTGCGGCCTGACCTTGCGTGCAGCCAGTATGGCCGCCAGCGCACCCATGCTGTGCCCCACCAGTGCTATACGTTTACTATCAACGCCGGGCCATGTGGACAGGAAGTCCCGAGCGTCGACAACGTCCTTCACAATGTCCTCATCGACTGTGCCTTCGCTTCCGCCGTGACCCCTGAAATCGAAAATGAGCACTGCTATACCTTTGCTGGCCAGGATACGGGCCGGAGCTTCCACCGTGCGATATCCTGTGCCGAAGCCGTGACACAGTACAGCGCCGGGAACCTTTCCGTCGATAAGGGGAAAGAGCAGCCTGCCGGTCAGCTTAATTTCTCCGCTTCCGAAGCTAACCTCGGAAACGCTCACTTCGTATTGATTGTTAGACCCTGTTAGTTCCCTTATATTGATCACGCGTAAATACCTCTCCTGTTAGACGGGGTAAGTTTAACGTAATCGGAGTATATGTATAATCAGGAGATAGGTTGGTTTTGTTTATAAAAGGGTTGACCTGACAAGGTCAACCCTTTCGATGATACAAAATCATACTAAAGTATGATTAAAGCTGGATCATGCCTTTTCTGAGAGCAGTGGTTACCGCTTCCGTACGCGTGGTCACGTTGAGCTTCTGGAAGATGCTGGTTATATGTGTTTTGACCGTGCTTTGCGTAATGGAAAGCTGGTCGGCGATATCTTTATTCGATACTCCACTGGCCATCAGCCGCAAGACTTCGAGTTCCCTCTCGGAGAGCATTTCCGCCGACGGTGTTTTCTTCGACAGCTCGGCCAGTCTATCCAGCAGCCTGGAAGCAACTACCGGCTGGATCAGCGATTCACCCCTGGAAACCGCCCGAATAGCCTTGAACAGCTCCTCACGCGGAGCGTCTTTCAATAAATATGCCCTTGCCCCTGCGGCAATGCCCTTGAATATATACTCGTCATCGGAAAAGGTTGTTAGTATGATGAACTTGACCTCGGGTCTCTCTTCCTTGATCTTGCTGATGGCCTCCACGCCGTCCATCTCCGGCATGCGCAAATCCATAAGCACTACGTCGGGAGACAATTCACGCACCCTTTCTATGGCTTCCAGGCCGTTGGTGGCTTCACCGACTATTTTAAAGTCCGGCTCACGCTTCAGCATGGAGCAGATACCTTCCCTTACAACCGGGTGATCATCTACAATTAAAATCTTGATTGCCTCCACGCTCTTACCTCCTATGCAAGAGGAATTGAAACCCTGACGGTAGTGCCTTCTCCCTTTTCGCTCTGGACCTCGAAGTTGCCCTGCTGACCCAGCGCCCTCTCGCGCATGCTTATCAACCCGTAGCCGCTCTTGCCCGGTTTTTTATTAGCCCCCGGGTCGAAGCCCTTGCCGTTGTCTGTGATGCTTAAATCCACGGCGGAATCGTTGAAGCTGAGGACGACGCCCACCTCGCTGGCCTCCGCATGCTTGGAGATGTTGGCCAGCGATTCCTGGCATATGCGGAAAAGGGCAACGCCCATATCGGGAGGTAGGTCGCGCCTCTCCCCGAAAAGTGTGAAGTTGGCATCGATGCCGTTATCCTGCCTGAACCTCTCGACCTCCTGCTTGATGGCCTCGTCCAGCCTGAGCTGTTCCAACGCCTGAGGGCTGAGGTTCCATACGGAGCGCCTGGCCTCCGCCAGGCTCTTGCGCGCCAGGCTGCGCGCCTGGTTGAGGTGTCTCTGCACCTCATCATTGGTGTCCCCCAGCGCCTGCTCCGTAGCTTCGAGCTGCAATATTATGCCGGTGAAGCCCTGCGCCAGCGTATCGTGTATCTCCCGCGCCATGCGGTTGCGTTCCTCGGTAACAGCCATCTGACGCGTTTCCTGGTAGAGACGGGCATTTTCAATAGCTACAGCAAGCTGGTCGGCCAAGGTCTGGGCCGTGAAGACGTCCGCCTCATCGAACCCGTTGGCCTCGGCACTCTCGATATCGAGTACACCCAGCACCCTCTCGCCCATTTTTACCGGAACCGCCAGCTCCGATTTAGTCTCGCTCATATGCTCCGTTTTTTTGTATTCGGGTTCGGCCTCCATATCGTTGATCAGGACATAGTCGCCCGATCTGGCTGCCTTGCCTATGATGCCCTGTTCGTCCATTTCGAGGGGCACGCCCACGGGTATAACGCTTTTCTGCCCGCTGAAATGAAGTGTCTTAAGCATCAATTTGCCCGAGTTCGGCTCGAACAGGAATATATTGACGTTGTAGAAATGGAAGGTCTGTCTCAGCAGGTTGCCCACGTAGGCCAGCAGCTCATCCAGGTTGACGATCGAGCTGATCTTGCGGCTGACCTCGTTGATGGTACGCAATTGCTCCGCCCTCTGACGTTCCTTTTCCGTACGCTCGATCACCTTCTGTTCCAGGTTGCTATAAGATTCCTGCAGGGCGGAGCCCATGGCATTGAATTGTTCGGCCAGCACCTGCATCTCGTCACCCGTATTCACGTTGAGGGTGAAGTTAAGTTCGCCTTTACCTATATTCTCCGAACCCTTGGTCAGCGCCATCACCGGTCGGGTAATGGTTTCCGATAGCAGGAAGGATATGCCTGAGACCACTACCACCATGGCGACGATAACTGCAATAAATATCAGTTCGGCTTCTCTGGACTGCTTGTCCACCTGGTTACTCATATCCTGGACCGCTGTGGCGATCTGGTCCTTGGTATCCTGGGCAGCAGAGGAAAATTCATCGAGATAAGTGGAAGCCGACACTACCAGCTTTGTATCCTGTACCGGGACCGTGTACATATACTTGGTTCGTTCCTGTGTGTCGGAAGGCCCCTTATAGCTATAGTATCCCGAGGCGTCCTCGCCAAGCAGGCTCCTTTCGAAAATCGATGAATAATATGTCGGCTCTCCTCCAATCTGGCGGAGATTGGAGCCTATCAGCTTGGGATCAAGAGCAAACAGAACTATGCCTGTGGTATCGTAGACCCTGGTGTTGCCCGTTCTGCCCACGCTCTGCACCGCGATGGAGCGCAACTCGCTGTCCGTCATCATTGCTTGCTCGTCCAGGTTTGGATGCAACTGGAGGTAAAAATAGATCTGCTGGGCCACATCGTCGGCCTTCTGAGATATAGTTCTCCGGCCCTGGTCCTCCAAAGCTGCAATTGTCACCGACATCACGGTCTCGCCCAGCGTGGCGCTGTATTGCTTGGTCAGTGAACCCACCGAACCGATATAGCGCAGCGCCAGTGAGCTGATGATGCCCACCGAAATAAGCGATAACGCCAGGAAGGAGATAAGGATCTTGTCGCGTATGCCGAATCGGATATGGACTTTGTTCCTGCGGCCAGGGTTTTTATCCGGCATTGGCCCCCTTGTCGGCAGAGAGTTTTTCATTGATTAACTTTTCACCATATTCAAGCAGCTTCTTACGCCTTTCAACCGCAATGTTTTGCGTCTCCATATATTTTCTCAGGGCTTCCAGCGGGGTCAGGTTGTCATTAATCCAGCCTGCGCCCCTGCTCCTGGAAACTTTTCTTATATCCCTGGCAATGCTTACATTATATGCTTCTTTTAAAGCTTTAAAAATTTCACCGTCCCTTAGGGCTGAGGCCAGATGGCCGGGCAGTGACAGCTTCAAGCGGACTATAGCGCCCGCAATATCGCCCGATTTATGTGCAATTTCAGACAATACCCTTCCGGTGGGGTCGGATTCTTCATCGGGGACCTCTATTTCCAGCGTCAGGAAACGCCTGGCCTGCATTTTATGGAACTCATATTCGACCTGCTTCTTTTTCCCCACTTGCTTTATCTCAGATACGTAAAAGCCCTTATCTTCACCTTCGTCGCCGAAATCCAGCCTCTCCAGGCTTCCGGCGTAGACGACCGGCGGGTCTTCACTCAAAACCTGTTGCCTGTGCACATGTCCCAGGGCGATATAGTCGTAGACCGGGTTGGCGATGGTACTGAGCATGACCACCGGGTCGCTGCCTATGACCATATTTTTCTCGGTGCCGGTTTTGGCGCTGGAAATGGCGACATGCGCCGCCAGGACGGCAGGTTTGGATGGGTCTATATTCCCTGCCAGCTCCACCAGTTTGTCCGCCATGGCATCCTGGAGCTGCTCTATCACCTGCCCGATGCCCAGGTTTTTAATATCCTCTCTGGCCAGCAGAGCGGTGCGCCTGGGCCAGGGGAAGACGGCCACCTGGATCTCGCCTTTTCCCGTGGTGATGTTTAATACCTCCGGCTTGCCCGCTACATGGACGAATTCAATATCCAGTGTATCGAATATCTCCACCGAGCTGGCCTTGCCCGCCGCTCCTGCCAGGTCGTGGTTGCCCACCACCACCACCGTGTGGATTTTAGCCTCCGAGAGACGCCGTATTCTCCGGGCAAACTCCCTCTGGTAGGTCGGCGAGGGCTCCCGGTTCTTGTAGGCGTCGCCGCAGAATAATACCAGGTCGGCCTTATCTTTGATGGCGAAGTCGATAACCGCGTCCAGCGCCTTCAGCTCGTCGATGACACGCGTATTGAGTCCGGTGGCAGAGTCCACGCCGCCGTAAGTTTCCAATCCTATATGAGCATCAGCAAAATGTACAATTTTCATATTTAAATTCAATCAATTGGCTGCCATGCATACAGACCACTCAAAAACTAAATCTGGATTTCAGTCTATCAAGCAATTCGGCGACCGGCACCCTTTCCTGCTGCATGCTGTCCCTCTCGCGAATAGTGACCTGGTTATCGTCCAGTGAGTCGAAATCAATGGTCACGCAGAAGGGCGTGCCGATCTCATCCTGCCTGCGGTAGCGCCTGCCGATGCTCTGCGCATCATCGTACTGCGTCATGAAATGCGGTCGCAGCAGGTCGTGCACTTCTTTAGACTTGGGAAGCAGTTTGGCGTTGCGGCTGAGCGGCAGCACCGCCACTTTGATGGGGGCGATCTCCGGCTTGATATGCAAAACGACCCTGGTCTCTTTGTCCGCCGGCTCCTCGTCGTAGGCGTCGCACAGCACGGCCAGCAGGGAGCGGTCCACACCTGATGACGGTTCGATCACATAGGGAATATATCGTTCGCTTTTCTCCTCATCGAAATAGTCCAGCGTCTTGCCGCTGAACTTGGAGTGCTGTGTGAGGTCGTAGTCGCCGCGGTTGGCTATGCCCTCGATCTCGGACCAGCCGATGGGGAAATTATATTCCACGTCGAAGCAGCCCCTGGCATAGTGGGCCAGTTCCTCCTTACCATGCTCCCTGAGGCGCAGGTTATCCCTCTTGATTCCCAGGCTGACATAGTAATTAAGCCTTTCTTTGACCCAGTAATCGAACCACTGCTGGTCGGTGCCTGGCTTGACGAAATACTCGATCTCCATCTGTTCGAACTCGCGGGTACGGAAAATGAAGTTGCCGGTGGTTATCTCGTTGCGGAATGATTTGCCTATCTGGGCGATGCCGAAAGGCAGCTTCTTACGGGTGGTGGACTGCACATTCTCAAAATTGACGAACTGTGCCTGAGCCGTCTCCGGCCGCAGGTAAACGATGGCGGCGGCATCCTCCACCGGGCCCATGAAGGTCTTGAACATCAGGTTGAACATGCGGGGCTCCGTAAGCTGTCCGCCGCAGTTGGGGCAGGCGGAGGTGTCGATATCGGTTGAGCGGAACCTCTGACGGCAGTCTTTACATTCCACCAGCGGGTCTGAGAATCCGGCTAAGTGGCCGCTGGCCTCCCAGACTCTGGGATGCATCATGATGCTGGCATCGATGCCCACCATATCGTCGCGTTCCTGCACGACCTTCTTCCACCAGAAATCCTTGATATTCCTTTTAAGTTCAACGCCCAGCGGGCCGTAGTCCCAGCAGCTGGCCAGGCCTCCGTATATTTCACTGCTCTGGAAGACAAAGCCGCGCCTTTTGCAGAGCGAGACGATCGTCTCCATATCAACTTTTTTGGTATCTTCCGGCACGGTATCCTCCCTGATAGACTTTCAAAAGACTACAAATTATACCACTTACATTGTTAAAACAGCATTAAGGCCACGTATTCTGGGGAAATACTGAACACTAAATACCAAATCCTAAACAAATACAATAATCTGAACACCGATATTTCTAGCTTTACCACGTAGTATAATAAAGTTATGAGGGATAGCACGTTGCGGATTGCCGTGGCCCTTCTTGTCCTGGCCGTGTTGCTGATACTATCAATTCCCGCTGGATGTATAACACCTCCTGCTCCACTGTCAAATTTGCCCCCGCCGTCTCTACCCTCTATCCTGCCGTCCAAAGGCATAGTCCACCTCAAAACAGCCATCATGGACGGTCCCGAGGGCAAGATCAATTATGATAATGTGACCTTTACCTGGGGCACCCTCCTGTCCTCGGTGGATCCCACTAAACTAACCTACTCATCATTTTTGCAGGGATACGACCAGAACTACACCCCCTTCCTGCCCGATACTTCTCGCACATTCAGCAACCTCCCCAACAAGGACTACATATTTTATGTAAAGGCGCAAGATGCAGACGGCAATATCGAGCCTGTGCCCGCCAACCGTGCTTTCACCGTGGCAGCGGCACCGCCCGGCCTGATTAACCCGCAGCCTGTGCCAGGCGGCGGGGGCGGATATCTCCTGATCGGCATCCCTATCGACCGCATAATGGTGGGGGCCGACGGCCTCACGCTTTATGCGCTCAACTCCGCCTATGCCCGGCTATACCGCTCCGATAATGGCGGTGAAGGCTGGAACGATATTTCCGGCAGGGTAGGTGGCGGCGCCCCCTGGGTCGACCTGGCCATAGCGCCCGATGATCCGCGTTTCGTGGCCGTGGCCACCAACGGAGGCAGGGAAGTGTACGTGTCCGCTGATGCCGGTGTAACCTTCACTGCTACCGGTCTCGCTTCGGTTATAGGCGGCGGGCAGGTTGTGAGCAGCCTGGCTGTATCACCGGATTATGGCGCGCCCAGGCGTGATATCGCAGTCGGCACCTGGAACGGCTCGGCCGGCGGCCGGGTTCTGATGAACGTCCTGTCGGGCTTCCCCAGCGGGTGGATGGATACCGGGGTTGGCGGCATAGATGTATTTGCCCTCAAATACTCGCCTTCCTTCTCCTCCGACGGCACACTGCTGGCCGTGGCCTCAAGCCCGGTGCATACTTATCTTTATATGGGCACACGTGACCTCGGCTCAACATCCATTGCCTGGAATACCTCGTTAAGGTACCCGGCCGAGATCGGCCAGGCCAGCACGGGTACACCGGGAACGCCTTTGAACTACGCCGACATCGCCTTCCCCGCCGATTATAACGGTACAAATGCCTTCTCACGCAATGTATTCGTCTCGTGGAGCAAAACTCATCCGGGGCAGGATGTTTACCGCATGATAGATACCCAGGCCTACCGCATGAACATGCCCGAAGCCATAGCGTCCATTGCCTTCTACGGACGCATCAGCAGAGGTAAGATGCTGGCCGGGGCCGCCAAATGCTTAAGCGGAGGCGGCTGCTACCATGTGCAGACCTATTTCAGCAGCAACCCAAGCTCAAACTACCCAGGCTGGCAACCCAGCCAGAAACCTCCCACAGGCTCAGCCAACGCCCGCGTGGCCTGGTCGCCCGATGGCACTCTCGCCTATGCCGCTACCAGCGGATCGGGGGCGGCCGTCTCCCACAGCCGCAATGAGGGCTATACCTGGAACCAGTAACATAGATTAGAAGCAGCAGAGGCAAGATCGATAGTCGCGGTTGGCACCGGGTCATGACTCTTGTTTTATTTTCGATATCCAGAGCAAATTGGGCGTCCTGTTCATGAAGAAAAGCTGCAATAAATATGCGGCATAAGCTCCCACAAAGCTGTCGGCCATCTGGCCCAGGGGCCAGCGGTCCTCATAACCGGACTGTACAAACAGAATTCCTCCCATAGCGGCCGATGCTGTGAGTATCAGTCCTAAAATGGCAAAAATACGCACGTATATGCTCGACTTAGAAATAAAAGCAGATATCAGGACTATGATCGAACCGATGCCTATCACAAATCCCATTATGGCATGGTAAACCGAAAGGCCGGCCATGGCTTTAAGGAATTGGGCGCTTAAATCAGCCGGCCCACCCGGCAAAATTAAAAAGAATGTAATCCAGTTACCGCTCCAGGCCTGGACGCTCATGAGAACCAGAACAGCCAGGGTCGAAATCCATAAACTTCTCAAGGAAACTTTTTGTAGTTTTTCACCCATCCGGCTATAACCTCCGTCCTTGATTATTATCTCGGCATGGCCCCTGGGGCCTCATATGCAAGTATAAAGGAATTGCCCCGGTGCCGCATATAACGGCACCGGGGTTGATCGAACATACCCTTAAAATTTAATATCGGTACTGCTGGGGCGGTCCGGATGAGCCGGGCTGAGGGGCTGGCAGTGGAGCCGCAGGCGCCGACATAAAATCGACCGGAGTGACCACGAACCAAAGACTGTTTAATCCCTGTCCTATGGTATCACCTGCCGCCTGGTCCTGGGCATAATAGTAAAGCGGCCAGCCCTTAAAGGTGGTCTGCATCATTCCGTCATCCCTGGTCATGAACCCGAAGTCAGTTGCCTTTAGCGACGCCGATACCACGATGCTTGCCGTATAGAATACCGGCCATATCTTCACGATGGCCGCAGTGGCATTGCTTTTAAAGTAGTTGTCCCTAAGGAAATAATAGATCGTCATCCCTCTGGAATCGACCAGATAGTCTCCAATGCCCGCTTTGTTGGAGAGGTTAATGGTATAACCGGGGGCGGCTGGCGCTGCGGCCGGGGGCACTGGGGTCGCGGCTGGCGCTGCGGCCGGGGGCACTGGGGTCACGGCTGGCGCTGCGGCCGGCGCTTGCGGCTGGGAAGCAGGAGCCGAGACCGGCGCAGCCGCGCATGCCGTTGCACCAGCTATTACAGCCGAAAAAAGGATGATTAGAATCCCTCTGATCAAACCCGGGTTAGTCCACCTCATTTCAATACCTCCATAATTAAAGCATTCGCCCATCATATTATGCCCCTCAACGTTAACAACTCATAAAATTCCGGCGGAAAAAGTTGCGAAGTCATAACATTAATAAAAAATTAACACTTCCCTGTTATCATCCTTATTAACCACAGTAAATCGCCCGGACAAACAAATGACAAAAGGAAGTGTGAACAACCATGTCGATTATTTTTGAAACGAACCGCTTTAAACATTACGGCCTGGTATCGCTTTTAAGACAGATGAATTGCAGCGTAGTACAGTTCAAGCTGCTGCGATTCCTGCTGGCACATCCACAGGCCCACCTCTGCCCGGAAACTCTTGCCAGTGCCCTGGATATCACCAGGATTTTGCTGGCGCAGGAGATAGGACCGTTACTCGAGCTTGGAATCGTCTCGGAGCAGTCCCTTAATGGAATTACCACCTATTCCCTGACCATTAATCCGGTTATCCGGAAATATATAAGCGAGCTATCCAGCCTGGATGCCTGCGAAACGGCCAATATGAGGAAGGAATTATTCGGGGAAGTCCTGTACAATGCTCACTACCCGAATCAGTGCCGACTTTAATCCGGCTGCAGGCGCAGCACCATCCTGGCCAGGTCCCAGGCATGCTCGTAGAGGTGAAGGCCCTTGCTGAAGGCGTGGATCTCCCCGTCCTCCACGCCGATCTCGTTGGCCATATATTCCTTTAAAGTCTGCAGCCCGCCCAGGTTGGTGGGGAAGCCACCCCACAAGTCCCAGCTCCGGAAGTACAGGATGAAATGTAGTGCGCCATCCTGGATGCGCGTGTCCACCAGGCGCAAACACGGTGGGTCCTTCTGGTAGATGCTGTCCTTGTTCCCCACGCACATGCACATCTGGTTTGTACCATGCCCCAGCTTGTACCTGCTGATGACCTCCTCGATCTGCGGCGACAGGAACTCGCCGTAGGTGTACTCCTCGTTCTCCTCGCGGTGAGGGGTCATAAGATAGGTCATATACTCTTCGATCACCTCGTCGGTGGTGGGCAGCGGCACGCCGGTGGGCACGTCCGGGCTAAGCGGCCTGATGCCGGGCTTACTAATATTAACGGCCACCAACTCGATCTCCCTGCGGCGCATGCCTTCGAAACTGCCCTGCTCGATGACGTATTCCCTGCCTTCGAAAAGGGCCGTCTTGAGGCACTGGAACCAGGCGTCGCTGAGGCTCAGGGCATCTATCACGGTTAACTTCATTTTGTCCGTAGCATATTAAGCAACAGGGGCAATTGATGTCAAGGTGTAAAAAACCCCTGCACACGCCGGGATTGCCCGCTCTTGGAAGCAGCATAGTGGTATAATTCGGCATTATCCCAAACAAGCAAGGGACTCAAACCGAATTCAATAATCACAGGGAGGCAAATCATATGCACTGGCAGGAAATACTGGGTTTAACGGCGGGATTGATCGGCAATATAAGCATCGTGCCCCAGGTATGGAAGCTATTCCGTTATAAAACAGCCTACGAGATAAGCCTGCCTTTCCTTTGTTTGTGGCTGGTCAGCACGCTCTGCTGGCTCTCTTACGGCATCTCCCTGGGGCTCCCCTCGGTGACTATATGGAACAGCATTACTCTTCTTCTGGCCGCCCTGATAATGTATGCCAAGCTGAAATGGGGCATGCGGGCCAAACAGGCGAAGCAGGCGACCGGCGCCCTTCCTCCCGGGAATTGACATTTGTGCATGAGAGAAACCATAATTTTAATCCAGCATGATAAAAGCTGTTTGTTTCGATTTCTTCAATACGCTGGCCTACTTCGATCCGCCCCGCGATGAGTTTTATGCTGAAACAGCGCGCGGGCTGGGCATAAATGTGACTGTAGAACAGATAGCCGAGGCCCTGCCCGATGCCGACACCTACTGGCGGCAGGAGAACTTCAAGTCTCCCATTCGTGAGCGCCCCGAGAAGGAAAAATTCGAGGCCTATGAAGGCTACGGGATGCGCATTCTGAGAAATGTCGACCCCCCGGCCACACCCGAAAAGGCCCTGCAGATGCTGGCCAAGGCTTTTGCCAGGGGCTTCAAATTTGTGGCCTTCGACGATTCCCTGCCCATATTGAAAGCCCTTAAGGAAAAGGGCCTTAAAATCGGCGTTATTTCCAATATCGGGCAGGAGATCGATTCTTACTGCCTGGAGCTGGGCTTTGCGCCCTACCTTGATTTTAAGGTGACCTCCTTCGAGGTCGGCTACGACAAGCCCCACCCCGAAATATTCAAGCTAGCCCTACAGCGGGCAGGCGTCTCCGCCGATGAGGCGGTCTTTATAGGAGACCAGTATGAGCAGGATATCACGGGTGCCAGAGGCGTGGGCATAAAACCCATGCTCATAGACCGCAAAAGAAGCGCAAATTCCTGCGACTGCATCGTTATCCACAACCTCTGCCAGGTCGCCGATCATATCTAGCTTCCGGCCATGCCAGGCGCTGGATTGCTAATACAGTATGCGGCACCATCACAAACACAATAGAACTTAACTAACCGGATAATTGCCGGCTTTTCACTCGCCCTATAATGGGTCATATTTGCAACGAATCTAATACAGTACCATTTGCTACACAAATATGGGACTAATGGGTCATTGACATTGTACTTTCCGGGTCTTTTCACACAATAAATGCCTATGTATTATGTATTATGTTAATAAGTCAAAATAAAATAGTGTGGTGATCGAATGAAAGCAGTAAAGAATTTGTTAAGAGATCAGAGCGGTATGACAGGACTGGAAACCGCCATTATTTTAATAGCCTTTGTTACCGTAGCCGCGGTTTTCGGCTACGCTGTACTGAGCGCCGGACTGTTTTCAGCCGAGCAGGGCAAGGCGACCATCTATGCAGGCCTCACGGAAGCGCAGAGCAATCTGCAGGTTTCCGGCGATGTCATCGCTAAAAGCGCCGATGAGGAAAATGTTAACAGCCTGATAGTAACCGTCAGGAACACGCCCGCCGGCAACCCCATCGATATGACCCCGAATGACGGCAGTGGCACGAACAAGTGTGTTATCAGCCTTGCAACCAAGGGCTCTTACCTAAATAATGTGAAGTGGACAGCCGCATTCACGGGCAACGGCGATACCCCCAACATGCTGGAGCCGGGAGCGCAATGCCAGATTACCATTGACTTCACAGACCTCGGCAGCGGACAGACCCTCTCCGACAACCTGACAGCCAACTCCTCTTTTACCCTGCAGATAAAACCGGGTGTAGGTTCGGTGATTAGCGTCCAGAGGACCCTACCTGCATCACTATCATACGTAATGAACCTTAACTAAATAATTTAAGTCGTGCCCGGGCCGCAGTTTCGGTACCTCCCTACGTAAACTGCGGCCCTTTCCATTTTATAGACTCATCCAGGGCTGCTGTTACAGGCCCCTCAAAAACTCGGGGCGCAGCAGGGCGGGGTCTTTCCTGGCCAGTATACTGTCCAACTGCTTCAGCACCCTGGCCTTGTCGGCAGGCATGGTTCCCCTTATCGCATAGTAGTTTGAAGCATGCATAGAGCTAAAAAAGCAGTTGCTAAAAGTGGAATTTTCCACGATGGCACGCAGTTCCTGCAGCGAATCGAAGGGAGTGATCAGGTCGAATTCACCACGCTCCCACTCCTCATAGAGGGCGGTGCCCGGTATGAGTGTCAAAGTCAGGGCGCCGGCATAATCGGGGTCCATTTCCGTCAATATCCTGGCGGTTTCCAGCGCGTGCTTGCGGCTGCCTTTAACCCCACCCAGACCCAGGATCATGGTCACCGAGAGCAGTATGCCTGATTCCTTGACTTTGGCGGCCGCCTGCACCATCTCGGTATGAGTTGCGTTCTTTTGAATATGCGTCAAGACTCCGTCATCGCCACTCTCCACACCCATATACAGGATGCCCAGCTTCAGTTTTTGCAGGGCCTTAAGCTCGTCCACGCTGCGCCTGCGGATATCCTGAGGAGTGGCATAACTGGCAACACGCTCCAGTTTCGGAAATTTCTCATTCAGGTACTGCAGCGCTTCAACCAACTTGGTATAGGGATATACCAGCGCATCTCCGTCCTGAAGGAAGATTTTTTTGCCGTCCCAGCGTCTGAGGATCATATACATAATATCGGGCTGCCCCTGCACGTGGACACCATGGTTGACATAGAGGGACACGGCATCGATCTCCCGCTTAACATCTTGCAGGTCCCTGGTACCGAGGTGGGTGAAGGAGAAATTGCAGAAGGAGCAGGAGTTATTCGAGCACCCGGATGTCAGCGGCAGGTAATAGCTGGCATGCTCGCTGGGGGGTCTTATTATATCCGGCCTTTCAAATTCCATTATTGTCACTCTTCAACTAATGCAGCAGGGCTACATAGCTGTTCAAGGGAACTTTCAGCGATCTGGCCACGGGTCCGCATTTTGCCTTCAGACAGAAGAATATCCTGCCCTCGGCCGGTAGTTCTTCCAATGTTTCATAATAGCCCATACCCTTGGCAAAGACAAAATCAGCGCCTTCGAAAGCGCTCTTGAAATCGGCCGAGGCCTGTGAGAAGTCGATGCCCGGTGTGGCTGTGCCGGTCGTCATCACTTCACCCACCAGTTGTTCCAATCCGGCCTTCTTGACTTCCTCCCGCGTTATGTCATTCTGCACCGGGTCCTGCTTGACTACGTATACCGTGCGGCTGTATCTCCTCATGAGTTTCAATAACGGCAGGTCGAAATAAATTTCTCCGGCATTATCGGCCAGATAGAGGATATTGCCGGACTCTTTCACTTTGCCTTCCAGCAAGCCGGAATCGTCGACAGTAAACGTCAAGCGATTCCTTTTGATCTCCTCACTGACCTCCTCAATGGGCCTGAAAAAGTCGATGGCATTGCCCAGGGCAGCCAGCTTCAAATATTCCCTGAAATCCTCTTTATAGCTGGATCTAACTGATTTGAATAGCTGACGGGATGTCTCGATTTCGATATCCTTCATGTGGCGGTAAGGGTCAGGGTTGCCGCTGGCTTTTTTAACGGCAGCATGCATGGCAGAGGCTATCACGATGGAAACCGAGCCGGGCTTCAGCCTTTCCTCCAGTATCTGTTGGGCTTTTTGCCTGGCCGCTTCTCGGAGGGTCCCCTCTTCGGCAGCCAGTCTGGAAGCCTGATCGGCAAGCTTTAGCAGGCATTCACGGCATTCTCTGGAAATTCTCATCTGCGGACGTTAATAGTTGATAATAGCAGCATTGGAGCATTAAAGCTTTGAACGCAATTTGATAATCATTACCAGCGTAATAATTATAAGAATTAAGCCGATCCCTATCACACCCCAGACCCACAGGGGAGTAGCCGGTTCGGTGGGAGTGGCGTTCATATCTGAAGGAGCCGGTTCAGTCTGGAAGCTAAAAGTAGCGCTCCAGTCACCGGTGTTCGGTTGTCCATTGACCTCCATGGCGCGTACCCGCCAGAAATAGCCCGTGCTGTAGTCCAACGTACCATCATATTGATAGGCCGTCGTGGAAGTATGGACATCCCTTATTATCTGTTTGAAGTCCGTGTCCCTGGACAACTCGAACTCATAGCCTGTAGCTTCCTTCCAGGGCGACCAGGAGAATGAAGAAGGTCTGACCTTGCAGGTTGTGCATCCGTTTTCCGGCGACAGAAGCTGGACCCCCAAGTATGGCGACCTGACCACAAAGCCTGGCGCTACCTTGAAGCTCCGGGTCTCGGACCAGGGGCTGATGGCTATCTGGCCGGTGGCCGACCTGTAAGAGCGTATCCTCCAATAATAAAATGCGCCAGCTTCAGGCAGCGAGCCGGGTGAAAGCCAGACACCGGGGTTGGTGACATTCACGGGGTCAGTATTTATAAGAATCGACCCGGTAACCGCCTTGATATGGTTAACATTGGATATCTCCGGATTAATCCTCAAGGTAAAATCCCTGTCCTTGGCGATCTGCATCTCATATGTATTGCTCAGGCATAGCTGTTCCCATGACAGGTCGATCTGCTGGTTGCGTCCGGTTACAGGATCGGCGCCGACAAGAGCCTGGTCCGGCGGGTGTTTCAGGGCAGGGCCTTTTTTAGCCAGGCAGTCCGTATAAGCCCACAGCATGCCCTGATTGATGTCGGGGTCATAACCCGGAGTCTGCTTATAGCGGCCGCTGAGGCCGAGAGCCGCCACAAGCCCGATAATATTGTCCGTCTGTAGAAAAGCACTGGCGCTGAGGGTGAGGCCCGACTGATTATCGATGGCATACAGTATCGTGTTGGTATTGGGGGAGCAGCATCCGCAGGACTTCAGGGATGTCGGCTCAAGCGTAAAATGCACGTTGTTTTGAGAGGGCGGCGCAAATATATCCAGGCAGTCCCAGTATACTCCAGGTTTGGGAATGCCGTTCCTGCATTCCAGCGTACGGCAAACTGCGCTGTTGGAAGGCAGTCCTCCCGGCCCTGGGGCTATTGAGCCGGTTATATTATCGTGGGCGGCGTAGAGCGCCGGCTGCGGGTTTCCGGTATTGGCCATAACGATGCCGAAGAAACTGCGCTGGTGCGGCGGGTCGCCCGCGGCCTGGCTGTAGCCGTCGTTCCACCAATCGGGACCGGCAGCGCCGTTGGAGATATCCATCAGGTCACCATCGTGCCAGCGGGTAAAGTTGGGTGCGGTGTTCCGATAGACGCTGCCCGTGAGGTTATCATCCGTTGCGGCATATATAAACGAGTTGTTTTCGTAGTCGACATCGAAGATGACATGTATGTTGCCGCCCGTCGGCACACGATCCTTGTAAATGTACCAGTTCTGGCCGCTGTCGGCCGAATAGGCTACCGCCCCACCCTGCAGGTTAGCCAGAGCCGCTCCTACCAGCACTTTCCCATTGCGTGCGGCAATGGTATGGCCATACAGACCGCAATTGGTAACAGGAATGGTATTGGACCAGGCCGTCCCGCTATAAACCAGTTTCTGCACTATCCCCTCCGGGCTGAGGGCATAAATTGTCTGGCCTGTATCGAAGGTGAAATCCTGCACGATGTCATTGGGAGCGATGGCCGACCAGAAGTCCCCGTAGTCGGAAGACCATGCCATCACGCCCCCCTTGCCGGCCGCCGTCAGAGGCTCATATTGCGCAGCCCAGGCTACAATGCCGCCGTCGGCCGAATCGTCACAGGATGGTACCGTCCGCAGGATGGGCAGGTCGGTCTGCGGGAAGCGGCAGCAAACCGATGTTGTGTGCGTAAAGACACGCTCCCAGCAATAGCCTATATCTCCCTGCACAGGTAATGGGGCTGCTGCGGCCGGGCTGATGGTCGAACGCCAGATGCTGTCGAATTCGTTGCAGCCGATCCCGATATTCCTGTTGACTGAAGCCAGGTAAACGGTGGTACAATCGGCGGATACAGCGACATCGTTGAACCAGTCGATGGTGGTATCTATCAGGGCGAGCTGGTTCCAGGTATCGCCGTTATTACGGCTGATGGAGAGCGCCGATTCGTCATCTGGTATCAGTGTCGTGATCCACGGTCCGGTAGAAGAGTTCCACCAAATTATATTGTCCGCTATTGTCCCTGAGCCTGTAGCCGCATAGGCCAGTGAACCGTCGTGGCTCCATGCTACCAGGGCCGAACCGATCCCTGTAAGGGCATCGCTGCAGGTTAAGATGCTGCCGCAGTTGCCCTGGTTGGCTGAGCCCGTGGGTGGCTTGAGGGATTTGTACACGCATGAGCCGGCGCAAATACAGGGTGTATCAGCGAACAGGGTGGGTACGGCCGCATTGCAGGGAGACCCATTTACAAAACCGGCCAGCAGTTTGCCCGTCTGATAGGTTCCGAAGAAGGCTATACTGTAGATCTGAAGAGTGCGGCTAGAAGTGGTGCTTAAAAGCGCGGCGGGAACTGAATCGTCCATGCGGAAGATCCCTGATTCATCCGTCCCGATGGCCGGCGAGGGAACGTTGAGGCTAATAAAGGCACGCCTCAGGCTGGCAGTCTGACCGGAGAAATCGGCCGGCAGAGAGATATCGGCCGTCGCCAGCGTAGCGAATGAAGGCGACGCCCCAACGGGTGAAGTGCTGGAGATTATCTCAATGCCGTTCCCCGTAAATAGCCACGAAGAAAGGGAGTTGTTGTTTATATCTCTGATGCCTATGTTATAAAAGGTCGAGGTCGCATTCGCCAGCACAGCTACCACAGATTGGTCGCCGGCATAGCCGGGAGAAAACTTAACGCTGAAAAAGTCCACTGGATCGGATGTGGGGTTAGTCTGCTGGCTCCAGACGCCGAACCCGGTCTCTTTGGTTATAAAGATGCGTCCACCCCCGGTGCTGCTACGAGTTGCAACCAGGAAATCACGGCCAGTTGTGTAATCGACCGATATATCAATGCTGCTGATCGCTTCACCTGCGGCCAGGGCGGGGACCAGGCTGTTGCTCCATATGGCGCCGGCGTCGTGTGAAACCCACATCTCGACCGGTCCGGATGCGGCACTGCCGGCCGTAGCCGCCCACAACCTGGAGTCATCACCGTCCACCAACACGTTGTAAACGTGGTTGCCCGCCGTCCAGCCGGCTGCATTTACCAGGTGCAAATAGGGAGCAACAGTCCAGCTCACTCCGCGGTCGGGAGAAGCCAGCAACACGCCCAGCGGGCCGGGAGCAGCGGCCGTATTTATATATCTGGCATCGACCGTAACGGCCGTTAAAAGAGTGGTGCTGTCGCTGCCGACCGAAAGATCGCGAATTTCACTGCCGGTAAAGGCGCCCCCGATGAGAGGATTTAAGATATCGTTCCTGCCGGGGTAGGAATAAGGCGTGGAAACCGTCTCCCAGCGCATGATCCCCGGGCTGGCTTCGGCAGGCAGAGAAAGAAAACTATCACCCGGCAGCACAAAATTCGAGATGATCGCCAGCAAACAGGTAAAAGCTAAAAGGAAACGACGATTAACAATCATTTAACCCGGCAATAGGCTGCGATTATATGGCAGGCAAAAGAGCCGGGTAATATGATAACATAGGAGTTACTTTTCTGCATCGGATAAAATGCGTTGGCGGATAATATAGATAGGTTGAAAGAACTGGGCAAAAAAGAGCCCATCGCCTCATTCCTCGACATGAATCTAACGGATTTGTCGGACGGCTACGCCAGGGTTGAGATGAAGATGAAGCCTGCATATATCAACTTCAACGGCACGATCTTCGGAGGTATTATTACTGCTATCGCCGACCAGGCTTTTGCCTATGCTACTAACTCGGTGGCCGCGCCCAACGTAGCTTCTCAGCTCAATATTCATTTCATAGCCGCTGCCAAGGAAAATGATAAACTAATTGCCGAGTGTCTGGTGGTTAAAAGGGGCAAGCGCGTTTGCATTTCGGAGATCAAGGTCACCGACCCCGAGGGTAAACTTATAGCCATGGCCAGTGGGACAACTATTCCGCTCGATTAAACCGCAACAGGCGCGACGGCAGATATTTCATTCCATGGTTTTACGTTTTACCGGCCAGCTTCTATAATTTTAATCAGGTGATAATGAGGAGGCCATGCGAAAAGTCAAAATCCTGTTTACCGACGTTCACCAACCGGAATACCATGATAAGAACCCTTTCAGGGAGGGTTTTGAATGGGGGAAGAAGATCATCCTCGACCTCTGCGTGGAAGTCGACCTGGATGATATGTTCAATATCTATATCGAGCAACCTGAAAAGCGCATCAGTAACGGCAGGGTCATAAAATTCAGCGAATTCGCTATCGACTATCTGGAAAAGGAGCAGAAAAAGCAGCGGGAAGCGCTCAAGGACAAGGATGACGCTTCGGACATACCTACACCCGGTCAGACATAAACAAATTAAGTAGAGGTGGTAAGTAAATGGAAGATTTCGAAAAGCTGGGCGTATTTTACATCGGCAGACAGTATGACATGGCATCCAAAAGCTCGGGGGAACATCTTGTTTTATATGATTCCAGGGACATGGTGACACACGGAGTATGCGTGGGGATGACAGGCAGCGGCAAGACCGGTCTCTGTATCGCCATACTGGAAGAGGCTGCCATCGATGGCGTGCCGGCCATTGCTATCGATCCCAAAGGCGACCTGGCCAACCTGTTACTGACCTTCCCCCAACTAAGGGCCGAGGATTTTCTGCCGTGGGTGAACGATGATGACGCACGCAGAAAAGGTCAGACCACCCAGGACTTTGCCGCCGGCCAGGCCGACCTCTGGAAAAAGGGGCTGGCCTCATGGGGCGAGAGCGGCGACCGCATAGACAGGCTCAAGAAGGCCGCCGACTTCGTGATCTATACCCCGGGCAGCACCGCCGGCCTACCGGTCTCCATCTTGAAATCGTTTGCTGCGCCGCCTTCGGCTGTTATTGCAGACGATGAGCTGCTCAGGGACAGGATAGCCTCCATCGTCACCAGCCTGCTGGGACTGATCGGCAAGGACGCAGATCCCATCAAGAGCAAGGAATATATTTTAATATCGACCATAATAGATAAATGCTGGAGACAGGGCACCGACCTGGACCTGGCGGCCTTAATTCAGCTTATACAGTCGCCCCCGGTAACCAAGATCGGCGTAATAGACCTTGATTCATTCTATCCCGCCAAGGACCGCTTCGACCTGGCCATGGCGATAAACAACCTGCTGGCGTCCCCCGGCTTCAGCTCCTGGCTGGAAGGCCAGGCACTGGACATCGGGCAAATCTTATTCAGCCCGTCGGGCAAGCCCAGGATAGCCGTCTTCTCCATCGCTCATTTAAGCGACCCCGAGCGCATGTTCTTCGTTTCGCTGCTGCTTAACCAGTTCCTGGCCTGGATGCGGCAGCAGCCGGGCACCACCAGCCTGCGCGCCATGCTTTACATGGACGAGATCTTCGGCTATTTCCCCCCGGTGGCCAACCCACCCTCCAAACAGCCGCTTTTGACCCTGCTCAAACAGGCCCGCGCCTTCGGGGTAGGTATACTGCTAGCTACTCAGAACCCGGTGGACCTCGATTATAAAGGGCTTTCCAATGCCGGCACATGGTTGATCGGCCGTTTGCAAACGGAGCGTGATAAGGACCGCCTGCTGGATGGGCTGGAGGGAGCCGCAGCCTCACAGAGCGGCAAGTTCGACCGCCAGTCCATGTCTCAGACGCTGGCCGGGCTGGGAAACCGCATATTCCTTATGAACAACGTGCATAGCGATGCGCCTATCGTCCTCGAGACGCGCTGGACCATGTCCTATCTCAGGGGACCGATAACAGGCAACCAGATCAAGGTCCTCATGGACCCGGTCAAAGCGCAGATGCCCAAACAGGCAGCGCCCGCACCTGTGGCGCCTTCTGCTTCATCTTCTGCGCAAAGCACTGCCGCCTCGCCGTCGCCTACCGCTTCAACCGTTTCGGCCGGGCGCCCGGTTCTGCCGCCCGATGTTACACAGTATTTCGTCCCGGTCAGGGGCAGCCAGTCAGGTAGCGGGCTATTATACAAACCGGTCGTTCTGGGTAACGCACAGGTGCATTTCACAGACGTGAAATCCGGCATAGACACTACCGATGATTGCACTGCCGTCACAGATATCACCGATGACCCCATACCCGTCAACTGGGACAATGCCAGGGATGCCGATTTCGTTATCGCGGACCTGGATAAATCTCCACGCGATTCATCCCAGTTTGCAGCCCTCACTTCGATCGCCGGAAAGGCACGCAGCTACGATGCATGGGGCAAAGATTTTGCCACCTGGTTATACGGGAGCAAGAAATATGAACTGCTGAAAAGCCCCACCTACAATCAGTTTTCCAAACCCGGCGAATCCGAGCGTGATTTCAGGGTAAGGCTGGCACAGAGCGCCCGGGAACAGCGCGATGAGATGGTGGATAAGCTGAAGCAAAAATATCAGGCCAAGGTGGCAGCGCTTGAGGATAAGGTGCGTGTCGCCCAGCAGTCTGTGGACCGCGAAGCCGCTCAGGAAAGACAGCAGCAGATGCAGACCGTTATCTCCGTGGGTTCGACCTTGCTGGGAGCGTTTATAGGCGGCAAGGGAATCAGCACCGGCACAGTCGGCCGGGCCGCCACCGCGGCTAAAAGCGCCGGACGTATCATGCAGGATAAACAGGACGTGGACAATGCTAAAGAGACGTTGACGGAGCATCAAAAGATGCTCGACGACCTCGAGGTGGAGTTCAAGTCCGAGACCGATCAGCTCGCTGCCAAAATAGACCCGGCCACCGAAGAGCTTCAGAAGATATCTGTGCGTCCTGCCAAGAAAGATATCATCGTCAAGCTGGTCGGTCTGGCATGGCTGCCTTACTGGCAGTCATCCGACGGTAAGACTACACCAGCATGGCAGTGAACGTCAGCCACGCCTGAATGATCGAAACCGCCAGAATGGCAAAGAGAATGAGGGATATAGGAATATTAAACTCAAGGTTGCTGCTAGCTGCGAAGACAAAATATTAAATGATAATGCGCGATCTTCTGCGCAGGTACCATCCCGCCAGCAGGCCGGTTAGAAGACCCCCCAGATGACCCTGCCATGAGACTCCCGGTATTAAAGCCAATACCAGGAAGGTGATCAGTATGGCTACCCAAAGGGGCATCGGCACGGGTATGGGAAAAATGAAGACTTTTAGCTGCGGCGTAAGCACCGCCAGCGCTCCGCCCAACGCAAAAATGGCGCCTGAGGCGCCTATAGTAAATGACATGACGGGTGACAGCAGGAGTATGACCAGCCCCGAAACCAATCCGCCGATGAAATAGATAGTCAAAAATATCCGGGTGCCCACTAATCTATTAAGGAATTGCCCGAAGAAATACAGGGTCAGCATATTGAACAGGATGTGGAAAAAGTCCTGGTGCGTGAACATGTAGGTGAAAATAGTCCAGGGATAGTCAAAGAAAGTCGACCTGGATAGCGCCAGGAACTGTATTATGCTGCCGCCGGTAAAATTAGCGATATTAACGGCGATATACACCAGGAAGTTCAGTATAATGAGGATAATGATCGGGGTCAGATCACCATCGTTGGACCTGTATCTCATTTAGGTATTCTTTCCCTGCCTATTCAAAAATATCTTGCAATAATAGCCTATCGTTGATCGATTATCAAGCGTTTCACTCAAGCGAATAGTATATCTGGCCGTCCTCACGGTAACTGCGCAACACGCCGTCATTTTCAAGATACTGCAGGTGCGCCACCGTCTCGCCCACAGCGAAGAACTTTTGAGCGATGGGGAACTGCTCCCAATCTGAATAGTCTATCTTCCATGTGATATAAGGGGCGACTTCATAAGCCGTCATATCCCCGTCCTGCAGTGCCGTGACTACTTCTTCCAGCCGCTGACGATGGTGCTTCTTCAACTCTTCGATCCTTTCCAGATGGTTATGCCAGGAGCTACGGTGGCCGGGAAGGACCAGCGATACATCAAGAGTGCTCATCTTATCCAGGCTGGCCAGATAGCTACGCAGAGGATCTTTCATCTGCGGCCAGTATGATATATTGGGCGTGATATCAAACAAGATATGGTCGCCTGAAAATAAAATCTTTTTGCCGGCCTCGTAGAGGCACATATGCCCCGGAGAATGCCCGGGAGTTTCTATACATTCCAGCATGTACTCTCCTGCCTCGAGCCTCTGACCGTTTTCGACCGGCGTTATCTCCACCAGCCGGCTGGGGCCGAAGATCACACCGGGATGCCTGGAAATCGATTCCTTTAAAACGTCTACCGGGAAACCGTTATCAGAGAAAAGCGACAGATAGTCATCCCAGCGCTTTTCTCCCTTGACTATGTCACTTTCAAGGCTCCCCATATAGCATTTCGAGCCGTCCACGGCCAGGTCGCCGCTTAGTCCGAAATGGTCGGCATGCAGATGGGTTATGAAGAGGTCCGTCTTCTCCATGTCGACCCTCAATTCATTCAGGGCTGGAAAGAGGACCGCCTTGCATTCCGGCCGGTTCATGCCGGTATCGATGATAAGGTTCCTTTTCTTTCCCTTTATCACATAGGCATTGATGGATTTCAACGGGTTTTGCGGCAACGGTAACTCGATGCAATACAGGTTGGAAGCTATTTCTTTTATCATGAGGTTCCTTTTAAAACGGCGGGCAAATTTTTATTCCGGGCATGTTTTAATCCGTTATTATATGGCAGTTGGGCACGATAAGGCCAGAAAAACTGTGTATTACTCTGCAGTTTCGACGGGAATGATGGACTTCTCGTTCCTGGCCCAATCCCTGAGAAAAACTATCGAAAGCGGCTTGCCGATGGATTCTTTACCCAGGACATGGTGCACGTCGTCAACACTTGCGACAGCGCGGCCACCGAGGGACACCAGCACATCTCCCTCCCTCAAGCCAACGTGGTAGGCGGGGCTATCAGGCACTACCGAGACTATCTGTACGGCGCTGTCCTTTGCCAAATTGTAGAACCTGACCACACGTGTCGGAAGTGGGATCCTCCTACCTGAGATCCCCAGAAAACCCCTGGTTACCTTCCCTTCCCTGAAAAGCTGGCTGACCACCCAGCGGACGGTATTTACGGGTATGGCGAAGCATATGCCCTGGGCCATCTGAATGATGGCCGTGTTTATGCCGATCATCCGGCTGCGCGAGTCCACCAGCGGGCCGCCGCTGTTGCCGGGATTGAGGGCGGCGTCTGTCTGGATGACGTCTTCTATCAGCCTACCGCTCAAGCTGCGCATGGAGCGTCCCAGAGCGCTGATTACACCCGTGGTGACGGTGCTCTGAAAACCCAGTGGGCTCCCTATGGCAATGGCCAACTGGCCGACGCGTAATGTATTGGAATCGCCGAACCTGACAGGCGACAAGCCCGATTGTCCAACGCTCAATAGCGCAATGTCAGTGGCAGCATCTTCGCCCACCACTCGAGCGCGGCAGCGCGTTCCATCAATGAATACCGCCTCGATTTCTCCTGCGCCTTCCACCACGTGGCAGTTGGTGACAATGTAACCGTCCGGCGTTATAACCACTCCGCTTCCACTGCCCTCCACCTCATGCTTGTGCCCAAGGCGGTCCTGGACTTCCTTCTTAACAGCTATGTGCACAACTGCCGGAGATACGCTTTCGACGACGTTTGCCACCGCCTCCGAATAGGCATCCAGGAAATCGGGCTGCTCCAGCACCTCGCCGGTGCCATTAGCTTTCAATCCATAAGACGGGACAGGTCCTTCAACAAACTCAAGTCCCGCATTTGTATTCATACTGATCATATTTGTATCACCTTCGATTGTATCTAATGTAATAATGATACTGCTATTGGCCAACCCCGCAAAAACCACACAGCAACGAAGGCAATCTGAATCTGCAGGACCAAGCCTATCAATTTCCTTAAGGCGGGCCCTCAAGTTATCTAGATGAGCTAAGTTTAACTGTCCAGAATTTTCATTGCCTGCGGCCTGTAAGCATTCATCAAGTACGGCACACCTGTCACTTTGGCGCATTCGTCAGTGAGCGACATTAGTTCGTTTCTCGAAATTGCCGGTACGTTGAAGCATCGGGCTCCGGCCATAAGTTGTTGGAGCCCAACCCTTATCTTGTCGCAATAACTATAGATGCCCAGCGCTCCTAATGGAATATTCTTCATTTCTTTGGCGCCTACCATTTTCTTGACGTCCTCATAGTTGACAAAAATCTCTTCCGGGGTAGACCCGAACTGTCCGACTGTATGCGGCAGCTTGCCATCCTTCATCCAGTTGGCAATGTTCTTGCCGACCATGCCCGGTATCATGAGCGCCCTGCCCATACATACTGCCTTTGTGAATGGAGCTCCCAGTGCCAATGCTTTGAAAACACCATCTTCACTGCTGAAACCACCTGCGAATGCGATATCGGGTGGTCTTTGCCCTTTGTCTTCGAGGTATTTAGCAAACTCACAGGCAGCCGAGTGCAGATAGAGAGGTGGCATGCCCCATTCTTCCATCATCCGCCACGGGCTCATCCCTGTACCGCCGGACGATCCATCAATCGTGAGAAGATCTATTTTGGCCACCGATCCCCATTTTATCGCCATAGCCAGTTCGCGCAGGCTATAGGCACCTGTTTTAAGGGTGATCCTCTTGAAACCCAGTTTTTTTAGGCGTCTGACTTCGTCGTAGAAGCCGTCTTGGCTCACAAAACCCAGCCTGCTGTGGCGCTCGAATTCTTTGAGTGCGCCATCCTGATAGGCTTTCTGGTTGACGGGATCGGACGGATCGGGAGTAACGAGATAGCCGCGTTTCTGTAGTTCCCGGGCTCTTTCAATACTATTGACTTTGATTTCTCCTCCAATGCATTTGGCGCCCTGCCCCCATTTAAGCTCAATAGTATCCAGTCCATGTTTATCAATAACATATTCGGCAACTCCCAGCCTGGTGTCCTCGACGTTCATTTGCACGAGGATCTCACCGAATCCACGCTGATACCGTTTATAGATTTCTATTCGGCGGTCCATATCCGGAGCTGATTTTACCTTACCCTGGGCATTCAACTGGAGCTTTGGATCGATCCCGCAAACGTTTTCTCCGCATACGAGTGTCACTCCACCAAGGGCCGCCCCTACTGCAAAATGTTCCCAGTTTTTCCTGGCTATTTCGGTGGAACCGAGTGCGCCGGTAAATATGGGTACCTTCATTTTAACTTTGCGGTTCCAGCCATATTCCGTTTCTGTGTTAACTGACGGGAAGGTGGCGGTGTCCGGGCTGGCCTTTACACCCTTCGGTAGTCCCTTTGCTCCGAGAGCATATCCCTGGATATTGAGGTGAGAGTAATCAACGGGATATTCCTTATCGCCGCCTGCGGTGATCTCACCAAACGGCCCCGGGTAGATAAGTTCGCGTCCACGGAATGTGGCCTTGAAAACCTCGCAATTTCCGGTGCATCCATCCAAACACCGTGAACACAGTCCGCTGGAAGGAACAATGCTCCTCGATCGGTTTGCCGTCCTGGTAGCGTCATTTGAGTTAGGTCGCTGCAGATTCATGCTTCAATCTCCTTCTATTTAAATTGATTAGTTCAACCATTAATTGTCTCAACAGGAGATAAATGTGCACTCAATAAGGCCTAATCTGAGTACGTGACGGTTTGGCTCTGGGATCACCCTTCCATCCCTGTGGCCTGCCGGACGCGTTAGTCGTGGATTAACTATTGACCTGAGGTGGTAGCATACTGCTCTTTCACCCAGACCCATGCCCGGTCCCCGCAGATTTCTTACTATAACTATTGCCCCTTGCGTTTCAGTGGTCTATCCCCAACCGTCAGGGATAAAATGCGTCTTTTCCCCGGGTTACCGTTTAAAAAGCTACTATTTGCAGAAAAAAACGCGAGAAATGGGATGATTTTATCAATAAAACATGCGAAAATCAATAGAAATAGGCAAAAATCATCAAAATATTTATGGAAATTCAAAATTAACGAGGTTTCCTGTAACTGTCTATTTAGAATCCATGTTATCCCCGATTTCCTGTGCAACGCCGGCGGCGTTACCGTTTCCTACTTCGAGATGGTGCAGAACTTCAATATGTACTATTGGACCGAGGCAGAAGTTTACGAAAAACTCGACAATAAGATGACGACTGCCTATCACTCGGTCTACGATACGCATAAGGACTACAAGATCAACATGCGTCAGGCAGCATATGTGAGGGCTGTGGAACGTGTTGTGGAAGCCATGAGGCCACGCGGTTGGGTCTAAACTTAGAACTTTAGAATCGGATTATAGAAGTGGCCGGCTGCAATGCAGCCGGCCACTTGATTTTTACGTATTAATTAATACCTTCTCATCCCACCACGACCGCCACCACCACGGCCGCCACCACCGCCACCGCCTCTACCCCCAAAGGACGACCTGCCGCCGCCGGGACCACCACGGGAACCACCTTCGCCCTTGGGTCGGGCGCCGTTGACCGTAATCGTGCGCTCCTTGAGTTTCTTGCCGTTCAAGCCTGTGATAGCCGCCTGGCCTTCCTGTAGCTTAGGCATCTCCACAAAGCCGAATCCCTTGGACCGGCCCGTGTAAGTATCCTTAATAATGGCTACCGAAGCGACTTCTCCAAATGCTTCGAACTCCGTCTTAAGATCTTCCTCTGTCACCTCGTAGGCCAGGTTTCCAACATAAATGTTCATAATACTTAGTGTTTCCCTCCAAAAATTATTACCGTATAGATATTTATGGCTTGAAGTCGGGTCATCTCAAACTTAGATCGGTTAAGGCGGGGTATGCGATAAAGGGATTAAGTCAACAATAACCTAAACAAAAACCACTAGGATAACTATACACTTTAAAGCGATAGGATGCAAAATAATACATCGTAGCGGATTGTTGCCAACCTTGTAATCCGTTTAGCGAATTCACCATTCATCTGATATACTTCTAAACTTCAATTATGGAAATTCACGACCTCAGTTTTTCAAAGCGCTTTGTAATACCCTGCATCATCTATGGGCTGCAGTCGATGTCGCTTTGGACCGTGCTAACCTATATAACTATCTACTGGATAGATATCGGCTTCAGCCACTTTGAGGTGGGCGTGCTCATTTCCATTTTCACCCTGATGTCGCTGATATTGATGGTCCCCATCGGCATCTTCGTGGACCGCATCTCGCCAAAAAAACTGGTAATCGCCAGCCAGGTCGTTTTCGGCCTGGGTATCGTCGGCCTCATGATGTCCCGGGAATTTTGGCCTACCCTTCTGTGGGTGGCGGTGGCAGGCACGGGATATGCGCTATTCAATAATGCGCTGCCCTCGCTTTACTATAAAACGCTGGGCTATAAATTTCGCGGCCTCAAGCTCGGATACTTCAACGCCGCACTATTGGTAGGCTATGGCCTCGGGCCGCTGCTGGGCGGCTACATATTATCGGCCTGCAACATGAATGCCGTCTTTATATTTGCCCTTTCCGCCCTGGCGCCCCTGTTCATCCTGTGCATATTCCTGGCTGATATGCCGGGCATGCGGGTGCAGATCTCGGATTACAAAGCTGACCTGTCAAATAAGTCCGTGCTCATCTTCATCATGCTGGTTTTTGCCTTTTCGCTGCATGCCGGCGCAGAGCAGTCCAGCTTGAGCCTCTTCCTCAATAAAGATATAGGGCTCAATGACGAATCGGTGGGCTGGCTGTTTTTTATCCATGCCGACGTCATGGCACTTCTGTCGATAGTAAATGGGTTTCTGGGCGACCGCCTCAACTCAGGGGGCAAAGGGCTGGCCAGGCTCTACTACCTGGGCATCGCTATTTCCGGTGTTACCAACATTTTGCTGGGTTTCACCAGCACCTTCGGCACCGTCCTCGGCACGCGCTTATTGCATGCCGTAGGCGACAGCGTTGTAATGGTGACACGCAGCCTCATCATCTCCAATCTATTCGTCACTACCCGCATGGGAGGCAACCTTGGAACCATCACGGCCACAGTGACGCTGGCCACCCTGGTGGGATCCATCATCAGCGGCGCTGTGCCCGGTTATGTGACCGGTTTTGTTATCGCCGGAGCGCTGGCCTTACTATCCATACCCATTGCCGTCATTGCAAAACCGAAATTTTAATACGGTTTTTTAATCGCAGGATTTCTTCAAAGCGTATATGAACCTGATCGGACTTTAAGGTATAATTCCGCTCAATGAAGGCCGAATTAAGAAAAGCCGTCAATGCGATTGGGAGGGACCGCGAGCACGGGGCGGGCTGGTTGACCTCACAATCCCTTGAAGCTCTCAAGGCCGCCTGTCTGGAAAGCGATGCCCGGACAGCAGCCAAATTCTACAGACAGGTCGGTGAAGTTGTGGATGCTCTTATCCAGATACGGCCGGGCATGGTCTCCATAGCCAACTACGCACTGAAATTCAAGGACGAATTGACGGCTTTGGAAACCAGAGTCAAAACGATCGATAGGTTGAAAAAACACGGCGTGAGTATCGCCGGCCGTCTGGTCAAATATCAGGCAAAATCAGCCGCTTCCGTTGCACGCCACGCAGCTAAATTGATCGACCGCCGCACGATTATCATGACCTGCAGCTATAGCTCCTCCGTCTGCAGCACCCTGGAAACGGCCAGGCGAAAAGGCATCGATTTCAAGGTCCTGGTTGTAGAATCACGGAATGGCAGGATATCTTACGGCCGGATTGCGGCCGGCCGCCTTGAAAAAGCTGGAATCATCTGCAGGATTATCCCGGACGGGCAGGTGCGCTGGCACGTAGCCAGGGCTGATACCGTCCTGATAGGCGCCGATTCCGTCTCCCTGCAGGGGTGGCTTCTCAATGGCTCTCCCACGCTTGAAGTTGCTGAAATTGCCGGACGCAGGTCGATCCCGGTCTATTCTATATGTGAGAAGGCCAAGCTCGATGTCAGGGGCTTCATAACCGGCATGCGCAGGCCCGAGCCTGGATTCGACATGGTCCCGCTTGAGCTGGTCACCGCTTTTATCACGGAATCGGGCCTTTTAAAGCCTGACGATATATATAATTTAAGTTTTGAAGATATCTTCGGGAGCCGATTTGCCGGGACTGGTTGACACACACGCTCACCTCGACGAGATCAAGGACATCGATTCAGCGCTGACGCAGGCCGAGGAGGCCGGGGTGGAGGCCGTTATAGGGGTGGGCCAGGATTTAGTCTCCAATCAAAAAATAGTAGAACTTGCTGCCCGCTATCCAGGACTTGTTTATGCGGCTATCGGCCTGCATCCCTGGTCGCTGGGAAAAATGGATGAAACCGGGATAGAGGAGAATATCGCTTTTATTAAAGGCCATCTATCGTCCCTCTGCGCCCTGGGCGAGGTGGGACTGGACTACGATAAGCGGGTGCTCAAAGGGGCCGGCAAAGATCTGCAACAAAATGTTCTCCGCAGGCTGCTTCAGTTGGCCCTGGAATTCGATAAGCCGGTGTCATTGCACAGCCGCTATGCCTGGAAGGATTGCCTGCAATTGGCCAAAGAGACGGGAATAAAAAGGCTGGTATTCCACTGGTATACGGGTTTCTCCAGCACCTTATCCGAGCTGATCGAGGCCGGCTATTATATATCCGCCACGCCTGCGGCGGAGTACCATGACGAGCACCGCCGGACTATCAGGGAGGCGCCGCTTGACAGGCTCCTGCTGGAGACCGATTGTCCCGTATTCTACGGTCGGCCTGAACGGTACCGCTCTCAGCCATCGGACGTTCTTCGCAGCCTTAAGGCGGCGGCTCAGATCAAGGGTATCGACGAGAAGGAATTGTCTATTCAGACCACATTGAACGCAAATGCCCTGTTTAAACTCTCAAGATAACGTATAATATCTGGAGCGATGTTTAATTGTATCCGGACCATGAAGGAAGATATCCGGGCCGCCATGGACCGGGACCCGGCAGCCAGGAGCGCATTCGAGGTGCTTGTCCTCTACCCGGGCCTGCACGCGCTGTGGTGGCACCGCGTGGCCCATTTCTTCTATTGCCATCGATGGTTCTTTATCGGCCGTCTGATCTCACAGGTCAACCGCTTCTTCACCCAGATCGAGATCCACCCCGGCGCTACCATCGGCAGGCGCTTCTTCATCGATCACGGAGCGGGTGTAGTGATCGGCGAGACTTCGCAGATTGGCGATGATGTCTTGATGTACCAGGGCGTGGTGCTGGGAGGCACTATGCTGCAGAAAAAGAAAAGGCATCCCACCATAGGCAATAACGTGGTCATCGGGTCGCGCGCCGTCATACTGGGCGCCATAACGGTGGGGGACGGCGCACGCATAGGCTCGGGCTCGGTGGTTATCAAATCCGTCCCGCCCGGGGCCACAGTAGTGGGCGTGCCCGGAAGGATAGTCGAGGAGCAGCGGCCAGCCAAAATCGAGCTGGACCATGACCGTCTGCCCGATCCAGTGGCCGAGGCAATCAGGCTGGTGCTGGCCGAGCAGGACAAGCTGGAAGAGCGTGTGAAAATGCTGGAGGGCAGCATCGGCGTCACAGCGCCCGCTGACGAATTGAAAGAAATGCAAATGAAGGTCAAACAGGAATTTAACTACGACTACCAGATTTGATCCGTCACCATATTTACTGCCATAGGGATGTGCGAAAGGCACTGAATGATGAAAATTGAGTATTCCACTATATATCGCTGAAGTTAAAAAGATTTTTCACCCCAAGATATAGTGCAAGTTCTGACTTGGTCTTGGTAACCTCCACCTCTTTGATCTTGGCCATGCAAGCATCACATTCCTTTATAGCCTCCTCTACCCGGCTCTCCTCTGCGTTTTCGCTCGACAGGAGCTGGTCACATAGGTCTTTGATCTTTTTAATACGCTCAGCATCAGCGCTAGCGTTACGCTTGCCGACTTCCAGCATAAGTTCGGAATACTTAGCTCTTAGGGTTTCTTTCATGGTTTACCTCCTGTTTTCGGGCAATAAAAAAGCCGCCCTTTCGAGCGGCTAGGAGTATTTCTTGGGAAATATTTACTAGGCGGAGCTAAGTGGCTCTCGCAGAATTTGCAGATTTGTAGCAGTGGTTTTGATAGTCACCATGTGTTGCCATTCCCCAGACACAGAGTATAATATCGGACATGAATGCCAATAGGGCTGTAATTATAGTTAGACTGGCTATTTCTGCCTATTCATCAAGGTGAAGCCCACAATTATTTAATTTCAGGGTAACAGTTAGTTGTGAGATACAAGGGAATGATTGTGCCGGGAGTTTTCATCCTGCTAGCGATAGCGGTGACGCTAACAGGCTGTGAAACGGCGAAAGAACATTTTGATAAAGGGCAAGAATACTGGTATCAACAGCAATATGACAAAGCAATTTCGGAATACACTGCCGCCATAAAAATGGACGCAAAATATACCGAGGCATACGCCCAACGCGGAATTGCATATTCCAATATAGGTAACTACGACAAGGCAATTGATGATTTATATATGGCACTATATCTGAACCCAAATAATGCCACAGCATACCTTTACCTTGGAGATGCCTATTTAGACAAACAGGAATATGATAAAGCAATTGACGATTACAATATGGGGATATATCTAGACCCGACTGAACCTGCGAATTACTTTTCCAGAGGAATCACGTATAACCAAAAAGGCGAATATGACTTAGCTATAGCTGATTTTACCAAAGCTATTTCGCTGCAAACAGACAAGCCTAGTTCTTACAGTACAGTACTTCTGAGTCTTTATTACAAATATCGCGGATTGGCCTATAAAGCTAAAGGTGACATGGATAAAGCCGAATCTGATTCAAATAAGGCTCAAGAATTAGAAACTGAATCGAAAACAAACCCAACCCCCTCACCTGATGAGACAACTCTAACACCGGCGCCAGCACCTACTTCGTCACCTCAGTCTATTTCTCCAATAACACCTACACCCAAACCAAAACCTATTCCTACTCCTTATCCTGCACAACCAAATCCATGGCCTATCATCAACGGCATTAATTTTAACGATGAAACGATTACGCCAAACACAGCAAACCCAACACCTGAATACCGTAGATGTACCGGATATGATGTAACTTGTTTAGCTAGTGATACTGATAATGAGACCTTGATTTATACTTGGTCAACAAGTGGCGGCGAAATAAAGAGCCCAGATAACAAATCAGGCCCCAAAATCCGTTGGGTTTCACCATGTGTTGGTGCTCATGAAAATGACGTCGATAGCATTATTGCAGTTACTGTAACTGATGGAAAAGGTGCAAGTACTAATTTCAGTATCATGGTAAATCTAATAGACCAGTAACTTATAAAACTTCCACGATTAGCGAAACTTGAATTTAAACTACTTCTTATAAGCGGTTTTCACAGCTTCGATAAAATCCTCAAACGCTTTCAAGGAGAAATGTTGTAAAGGCCATCTGGCGATGATGCCGCCTTTAAATTTTTTATTTTCAAATACTATACCAGGCAGCCTTGCCCTTATTATGTCTTTTAACGTTTCTGCGTCTTCAATATTTACCCAAATACTTATGCCCTTCTTTTGCGGTTTTATTGGTAATCCAGCATATATGCTGTGCATTTTACCTGGGCGAATATGGAAATTGACGGTCTTTTCTGACTTGCGAGCTTTAAAATCAGTGATAATTTTTTCACCGCTATTTACCTTATTCACGAAATCAAGTATTTCCTTGACATTCTGCTGGGCAGTGAGATCACCAGCGTATGCTTCTATGACTACATCGTCAGCAGGTATCGGGGGTGGAGGGCTGTCCTTCTTGACCTCCGTACAATATATTTTAGGTATAGTAATTTCCATATCTTCGTGGTTATATTGCTCCAGTTGTACAGGGTATATGGTGAATTTGCTATTCTGATTAAGAAAAACAATGACGTTTTTTAGCTGCTCATGAAGCTGATCCATTAACACCACGAACTTGATATTGCCTTCATGGAGGTTGATCTTAATTTTTCTTATGACGTCTGCGACATCCTCATCTCCGAAATCGAGGAACTCCTTTAACCTGCCTTTAAGATTAGTATTATTCTTAAAATGTTTTTTGATGCATTTATCCGCTTTGTCAATAAAAGCCTCGAAATCAAAAGAGTCACGCCATAATGATGACCCGTAATCTAATACTTGGGCAACTACTAAACGCTTATCCGGATTCTTGTATAACTTCGTTTCTATAACATAAATTTCCCCATCCTGATCGGTAGCAAGCAGATCAATCTGTCCGGTATTCGTGGGAAATTCAGGGCAGAGTATGAGCAGGCGTATATCCTCTTTGATATCATAAAGCGGAATAGAATCAGGATTCTCAAAGATATACTCCTGAAGTTTACCCTCCTGCTCAAATGACGACTTGTTCAATTTAACCGCGTCCTTACCTCCTTTCGTAATAATAATTGACATCGTTAACACTCCTCCTACGGACTAAATTAATCCGGGATTTCTAACCCTCCCCAGTCTTAGCATAACAACCTATTGAGATTCTACTACCGCAACAGTCGATTTACCAGAGATTCATAATTTAGGAATACTCTTAACCGCATTATGGCAATAGCGGCATGTATGTTAATCCATGAAAAATGCATACACTACTAGCAAATGGAGTTAATCTTCAGGGCTTCGAAACGTCCGAAGAATTAAGTCCTATAACAATTGATTACGTTCTTAAAAAACAAGCTTGATTTAACTTAACCAGACATTCCTTAAATTAAATTTCTTCGGTATATGGCGCCCAGCAAAGCGTCCCGTTGGGATGCTCTTCCTGGCTCTCGGCCTCGGCATCGTCAAATGAGTACACCTCACCATCCCTGGCCGTGCACTCTTCGTCATCGAATCCGGTCAGGTTATCCATAGCTTGCAGGCCGGTAACGGCATCGGACTGCCGGTAACTCTCAATAGTCGATATGTTCTGGGCATACTTAGTCTCGGTTTGAGCTATAACTCTGGCCCGTTCGCTAATGCTAGACCAGGGGCCACATCCCTATGTCATTCAATTAGTTGCTACACCTCAGCAAACGGATTAAAATAATCTAACCCCCATTATGAAGGCTATTATTCTCGTGGGCGGCGAAGGCACCAGGCTCCGCCCGTTGACTTATAACGTAGTTAAATCCATGGTGCCGGTTGTCAACAAACCGTTCATCGAGCACGTCATCCGCCGGCTGGCGGCACATGGCATAAATGAGATCGTGCTTGCCATGGGTTACAAGCCCGACTCCATTTTCGAGCATTTCCGCAAGAGCAGCGCGCTGGATATCAAGCTCACCTACAGCCTGGAGGAGAAGCCGCTGGGCACGGCGGGGGCTGTCAGGCATGCCGGCAGCCAGCTGAATGAGACATTTTTCGTTCTCAACGGCGACGTTTACACTGACATCGACTACACCGATATGCTGAATTTCCACAGGCGCAATAAGGCCAGGGCTACCATTGCCCTGACCAGGGTGGAAGATCCGACCAAATTCGGCGTCGTCGAGACAGACCAAAACGGCCGTGTGCAGCGCTTCATCGAAAAACCGTCCTGGGACAAGGTAACCAGCCACTGGATAAATGCAGGCATATATATACTCGAGCCGGGCGTTCTTAACTATATTCCCGAAGGTGAATTCTATATGTTCGAGCGCGGCGTTTTCCCCGACATGCTGGAAAAGAGGGAACCCGTCTACGCTTATACCAGCGATGCTTACTGGATCGATATGGGAACGCCCGAAAAATATCACCAGTTGAACTGCAATATCCTCGGAGGTGCCTGCGCTTCACTACTACATAATGGCGATAAGGTTATAATCGACAGCAGCAGCAAGGTGCACCCCACCGCCCGCATAACAGCGCCAGTCATAATTGACGGCAACTGTGTGATAGAAGAAAGGGTCGAGTTAACGGGTCCCGTAGTTCTGGGAAAAGGCTGCCTGATAAAAAAGGGCGCCGTCATAGAGAATTCCCTCCTGTGGGATAACGTCACCGTAGGCAAAAACGCATCTATTATTAGCAGTATTCTGGCAAGTGGTGTTAAGATTAAAGACAAAGTCCGGCTGGAAGGACAGACTCTTAACCAGGAACCCGGCAACGCGGCCGACAAGAATTAAACTACACTCGGAGGCGAAATGACCGCAAATATCAAAGATGTTGGAGAAAAGGATTTCAAATCGGCTGTCCTTGAATCCCAAAAACCTGTGCTGGTTGATTTCTGGGCCATATGGTGCGGGCCGTGCCGCATGGTAGCCCCCATCATCGACGAGCTGTCTGTGGAATACAAGGATAAGATGGAATTCGCCAAGGTCAATGTGGACGAGTCGCCCATGATAGCTTCGACTTATTCGGTTATGAGCATACCGACCATCATCGTTTTTAAAGAGGGCAAACCTTTTGAGCAGGTCGTCGGCTACCGGCCCAAGAAGGATATACAGAAAGTCCTGGAAAAGGTCTTAGGACAATAGGTACCCATTGACAGATATACATTACTGGACTGCCTTCGGCGCCGGCCTGCTGTCGTTTTTTTCGCCCTGTGTGCTGCCTCTCGTTCCCGCCTACATTGCCAACCTGGCGGGCGCTTCGGCCATCGCATCGAACGAAAACAGGCGGATGTGGCCAACTCTGCTGCACAGTATATCCTTCATTCTGGGTTTTTCGATCTTGTTCATCCTGATGGGCGCCTGTGCCGGCCTGATCGGCTCGGCCATGACAATCTACGCCGAGCCTATACGCATAGTCTCCGGTATCGTAGTCATCCTTTTCGGCATCTTCCTGGTAGCCGCTTACAAAATACCCTGGCTCAATTATGAGAAACGCCTGCATGTGCAGCATTCCAGCAACCCGGGCTATATCAGGTCCGCCCTCATAGGGGCGGCTTTTGCCGTAGGCTGGACGCCCTGTATAGGCCCGATACTGGGGTCCATCCTCTTCATAGCCTGCTATACACAGGAGACGATGAAGGGGGCTGCACTGCTGGCAACATATTCACTCGGCCTGGGCATACCTTTCCTGCTGATCGGGTTGGCCTGGAGCTACGTGGTGCCCTTCTGGAAAGGCATTACACGTTACATGGGAGTTATTTCCATCATCAGCGGAATATTGCTTATAATTGTCGGTATACTGATGCTTACCAACCAGCTTACCTGGCTAAGCCGTTTCGCATCATAATACGTTAACTACGGAGGAGAAGGCTTATTATGAAATTCTTCTTTTCAGCTCTGCTTGGAATAGTGATATGCTGTGCCTTTCTGGCTGGTTGCGGGGGGGCTGCGGCCTGCCCCAGGATCGGCGATCCGGCCCCCAACTTTACACTGCCCACCTATGACGGCAAAACCATCAGCCTGAGCGATTATGCCGGCAAGCCCGTGATCATCAATACCTGGTCCGTTAGCTGTATCGAGTGCAAAGAGGAGATGCCCTATTTTAAGGAAATCTGCGATGAATATATCCCGCAGGGCCTGGTTTTTCTCTCTGTAAACACGAATGACAGCATGAGCGTCGCCAAAGACTTCTTATCCCAAAACGGCTATAGCTTCACCGTGCTGTTCGATAGGGAAAATTGGACCATCTGGAAGACCTACTGCTGCCCCAAGGATGCCGACCCCAACACTTTCTTTATCGGCAGGGATGGCATCATCAAATCCATAAAAATCGGCGGATTTGCCAGCAAAGACGATCTTGTAAATGAAGTAACAAAGATAATGGGCGGCTCCTAAATCAGCAGTTAAATTGGAACTATCCCGATGAATATGTCCAAAATCCCGCTATTTCTGTGGATACTGCTGGCTATATTGCTGGTTTCGCTGGCGATCGTTGCCGTTGTCGACCGGGTCTACCACGGATCACCTCAGGCTGTGCAGTCCCAGGCCCTGCATTCTGCAAAGAATGAACCTGAGGATATCGTAGTAGGCAATAAGATCGGCGATACTGCGCCCGACTTCACGCTTGAGACAATCGACGGCCGTCAAATAAGCCTCAGCGATTACCGCGGGAAGAATGTAATCTTGAATTTCTGGGCTTCCTGGTGCGGGCCCTGCCGCTTCGAGACGTCCACCGTGGAGGCCATACATGAAGCATGGTCGGATAAGGGTGTGGTGGTGCTGGGAGTCAATTTGCAGGACAGCTTCGATAATGCGCTCAGCTACGCCAAGGCCTATAACCTGAAGTTTACCATACCGGTCGATGTCCCGGGAGACGCAGTACGCCTTTATGGTATCCACGGCATTCCCACCACCTTCTTCATCAACCGTGAGGGTATAATCACCGCAATTAAAGTCGGCCCTTTTATCAGCACGGACGAAGTGGAAGAGATGATGGCCTCGTTTAAATAGCCTTCCCGTCCCATAAATCGGGTTATAGTACATCCGGTTACAGACAGATATATTCAATTCCGTTTATTGTAGGTGTATAATTCGTATAATCAACAGGTATTGATACTTTTGACTAACGCATCTGTCTAATGGAAGATATTAAAAACGTATTCGAAAAGATTAAAAAGGCCGAGGCAATCCTGGGCGAACTGGACAGGAAACGTGGTGAGAACGCAGTTGAAAATAATGCCCTGGCCAAATTAGACAAAGAATATCTGAACAATATCGCTAACGCCAGGCATACCCTTGCCTCCATCAAGGCAAAACTGAGCAAAGAGCTGGCCGTCAGGATACGGGAGCTGGATAAATGCCAGGAAGACCTGGCCATGCTTGACGCAAGGTTAAAGAGCGGGGAAATTACCGAGGAGCAGCACCAGACTAAAGGCAAACATCTTATTGAAAAAATTAAAATTCTGGAACACAAAGTTACTGACACCCAGAGTCTGATAGCAGCCAAATTTGCCGAAAACATAGCTCCCGTAATACAATCTGGGAAAGCATTGGTGATTGCCGGGCCTATAATTGATATAGCTCCGACGGCCCAAAAAGCAGTTGAAAGCCCCTCAGAAGAGAATATAAAGGAAACAGAAAAAATTGAGGAGAAAGTCCCCGAAATCGAAGGGGTCAAGGCCGGTGAACCGGAACAGGGCGTTCCGCCGATAAAGGAGCCGGTTGAACCAAAGGATGCTGAAAAAGACCTGGTTCCGGAAAAAGAAAGCCCCGCAAAAGAAAAAATAACAGAGATAGAGAAATTTGAGGAGAAAGCTCCGGAAAAGGAAGATATACGTACGATGGAACCCGAACAAAACGTGCCTGAAATAGTGAAGAAGGAAGAACAAAAGGAAGCTGAAACGGCATCAATGCCGGTCGGCGGAGATACAATAAAGGCTAAGTCCCCCAAGGGCCGCAAGCCTTCGCTGCACATCCACCCACTCAAGGTAGAAGCGATTCCAAAGGTACATATGTCTATACTCGATTTGATGAAGAAAAACCGGACCCTGACCACAATTCTGGCGGCCATTGCTCTGGGACTGCTTGCCTGGGGAGCTATGGCGCTATTCATACCGAGGCCCGGTTCCAACGTCGGCAACGTAGCCCCTGACTTCGTTATGCAGCTCAGCGATAATAAGACTTCGGCGCTAAGTTCGTTCAGAGGGAAAAATGTTATCGTAGTCTTCTGGGACCGTGACTTCTGGGACGGCCAGTTTTTCTATGTAAATGGAGTGCAGCACAAGCTGTACACGCCCGACAGGTTAAATGAGTTATATGCTAAATATCAAGGCTCTGATCTTGCCATCATAGCTATCGCTTCAGGTACCAATAACAATGAGATCGACAGGTTGATACAAGATTACGGAATAGAGTTTCCTGTCATCGTCGATCCCTTCGGTAAACTTCGAGCCAGCTACGATGTATCCTATGAGCCGACTTTTTTCTTCCTGGATAAAGGTGGTGTGATACGCTCGAGAGTAGAAGGCCCTATATTGAATACCTCCGACTTCGAACAGATATTGTATGGCGTAAACAATAATAGTGAGATCAAGCAGATAAAACCACCTGTAACGGACGTTCTCATACAATCCGTAACTGAAAAATCTGCGGCCGTAAATTGGTCTACCGATTCTCCCACGACCACACAGCTGGATGTAGACGGTAAAAATATTCTTTCGGTAATAACTCCCTCTCCCCAGACCATTCACTCTCTAACATTAAGAGACCTATCACCCAGCACATCCTATCGCATAAGGATCCTGTACAACATAAATAATATAAACGTTTCGGAGCACTCGTTTGGGGCTCTCGCAGATACGATAGTCTCAAAACGCTACCTGGTGACAACATCGAACAACGATACCAGCCCCCCGGAGATTTCCAATATAAGTACCAGCTTCGTTACTGATTCATCTATCACCGTGAGCTGGAAAACCGATGAACCAACTACAGGGTTGATTGAATACGGCGAAAACTCCACGTACTCCGATATGGCAACCCAGATCGAACCATTATCGATCTGGCATACGGTTAAAATAGACGGGCTGCAGGCTGATACACTGTATTACCTGCAACTTGAGTCCAAGGATGCCAGCGGAAAACAGAGCGTCCTGGCGATCGAACCCATCCAAACGCAGAGCATAGGGGAAGTCGCCTCAACGGTCGGCAAACGCGCCCCTGATTTCTCGTTATACTCCACCGACGGCACCAGGTATACCTTGAGTCAATTCTTCGGACACCCGATCTTGCTTAATTTCTGGCTGGAAGGTTGCCCCGCATGCGAATCGGAAATGCCCCTGATTCAGGCGGCCTACGACAAATACAGCCGTGACCAGCTAACCATACTGGCCGTCAATGTGCACGGGGACCCAGATAAGGTCACATATTACCTGGCTCAAGGAAAATTCACCTTCCCGGTACTGATGGATTCGGAAGGCAATGTCGACGGGATTTACAAAGCACCCTATTTCCCCACCACATACTTGATCGACTCCAAAGGTATTATCCGGCAGATAGTAGGAGAACGGTTCCAGTCTATCGGCGAGATTGACGACGCACTGAAAAAGTTAGAGTAATATAAATACCGGGCTCTTTCGTTTTCAGGTTGTGGAAATGGAAAGTAAAAGCCGCTTCATCATCTGGATCTTCGCCCTGCTGTTTCTGATTGCCTTCGGAACCCTCGGTTATATGGGCATCGAAAAATGGAATGCTTTCGATGCCTTTTATATGACAGTCGTAACCATTTCCACGGTCGGTTTCATGGAAATCCACCCTCTTTCGTCTTCCGGCCGTATCTTTACAACCGTCCTTATTCTGGGTGGAGTTGGGACGGCATTTTACATCCTGACGTCTATCGTACGTGTGACACTAGAAGGCGAATTTGGGACATTCGGGAGGCGCCGTATGGAATCCAGAATTAAAAAACTAGACCAGCATTTCATTGTTTGCGGCTATGGCCGCGTCGGCGAAGCTATAGCAAGCACGCTCAAATTACAGAAAGCGAATTTTGTAGTCATCGATCACAGTTTGAATAGCTATACCAGGGCAGTGCAGCAGGACTGCCTGACCATCATGGACGATGCCACTAACCACGATGTTCTCAAGCGGGCCGGTATCCTTAAAGCCAAAAGCCTTATAACCGCCTTCGGTGACGATGCCTATAATACCTATGCCGTATTGACCGCCCGTGAGATCAATCCCCGGTTGATCATTATAGGCAGAGCCAGCAATGACGAAGCAGCCAAACGGCTGAAGCAGGCAGGCGCTACCCATATCATCCTGCCGGAAGTCATAGGAGGGTTACAGATGGCCAGGCTTGCTCTGCGCCCTACTACAGTCCAGTTTGTGGAAACCGTGCTATCAGGAGGGGAACGGGAGTATCTGGTGGAAGAGATCTATGTGAGCGAGAATTCCACACTTATCGGCAAAAGAATAAAAGAAGTTGAAGAGCGTTTCCCCGGTGTGCGCATACTGGCCGTCAAGGAGAGAGATGGCAACCTTCATATTAATCCCAGCCTGACCATGGCAATTGTAGCTGGCGGCAACCTTACCGCCTTCGGCACCATGGAACAACTGCAGGCCGTGGAAGGCTGCTGTTCGTTTAACCGTGATCAGGCCAGGGTTGTGACGCCAGACCTGTGAACGACACACGTAAGCAACCAATCAAAGACCGCTAAACGGCGGAAGAACAGGGGAGTATAATGACCATTTTATATGTAATTTTAGGCATCCTGGGTTTTATCATCCTCTGGCAGATCTTATTAAGGCTGGTACGCAGGTTCGCCAAATTCCCGGCTCCTGCCTTTATGGGCAACTTGCTAGATTCGGATTTCCGCAAGAAAATGGAGCCGCCCTCCCGTGTCATTGCCGGCAGCGGCATCATGCCGGGAATGCAGGTGCTGGAAATCGGCTGCGGCCCCGGCACATTCACCCTGGATGCCGCCCGGGCTACTGGAGATAAGGGAAAAGTCTATGCGCTCGACATTCAGGAAGATATGCTCAAACAACTGCAAGAGAAATTATCTCTCCCGGAAAACAGCGATATCAAAAATATCGAATTCCTGCATAATAGCGCCTACGAATTACCCCTGGCAGAAAGTTCGCTTGACCTGGTTTTCATGGTGACGGTATTTCAGGAAATACCCGATAAACAACGCGCCCTGAGTGAATTTAAACGCGTTCTCAAACCGTCCGCCGTCCTGGCCATCTCGGAGTGGATAGTGGACCCTGACTATCCCTGGATGTCGACCACCCGGCGCATGGTGGAAAAAGGGGGATTTATTTATTGTGGATTCTCTGGCAACCTGTGGAACTATACTGTAAGATTTAGAAAACCGGGTTAACTTATTTTTGCTTAAAAGGATGAGTTAATGAGCCTGCGTACAAAAAAAATACTTCTCTTCATCGGCCTTACTTTTCTGCTGGACTGGTTGATGGTCCTGCTATATGTGGCCATGGGAGGCAGGGATGAGGGTCTGCCCTTCCTGGCTACCGTCTATATGTTTGTGCCCATGATCATAGCTTTCGTCGTTCAGAAAGGAATTTTTAAAGAGCCCATCATTCAGCCGCTGGGCATCTCTTTCAAAATAAACTCCTGGTTCTTCGTAGCCTGGTTCCTGCCGGTTATCATAGCCTTTGCGGCCATGGGGGTTAGCCTGCTGTTGCCGGGGGTCCGATTCACGCCTGATATGTCGGGATTTCTCAGCACACTGACCGGCTTGCTAACTCCGGAGCAGATGGACCAGGTCAGACAACAATTGGCCGCTTTCACTGTTCATCCCATCTGGTTGGGGGTCCTGGTGGCCCTGATAGCCGGCACAACGATCAATGCGGTGCTGGGCTTCGGTGAAGAGTTGGGATGGAGGGGCTTCCTATTAAAGCAGCTTGGATTTATGGGTTTCTGGAAATCATCCGCTCTAATCGGCCTCATCTGGGGGATATGGCATGCGCCGCTGATAATGCTGGGACTCAATTACCCCGATCATCCGCAGGTCGGTGTATTGATGATGGTTATCTGGGTCATGGTAATCTCTCCCCTCTTCAGCTATATACGTCTCAAAGCCCGTTCCGTTATCGCCAGCTCGGTTTTCCACGGAACTATCAACGCCGTCCCGCTGCTGGCAATCCTGCTTATTGCGGGCGGCAACGATCTGACTGTCGGCATCATGGGACTGGCCGGTATCATAGTTTTTGCCCTGGCGGACATTTGCCTGTTCGTATTTGATCGCTTTCTGACCAAAGAGCCTGTAAACCAGATTATTAAAAACATATAGTCGAAATGCGCTGACTCGAAACTTATGAATGAAAACCTGGCGAACCTGATTGCTGAGAAGCTCCCCGTGCCTGTATTCAGGCTTATCCAGGCTGCCGGAGGCGCAGCTGCCAATTCAGGCATGGAGCTCTACCTGGTCGGCGGCATTGTACGCGACCTCTTGCTCAGCCGGCCTAGCGGCGATATCGATATAATGGTTGAGGGCGATGCGCTGCAACTGGCCGCAACCCTGGCTGCTGAGCTGGATAAAAAGCCAATCCTGCACAAAAGATTTGGAACTGCTACCTTTAAGATCGGTGATTACAGGATAGACCTGGCAACCTGCCGAAGCGAATCATACGAGCACCCCGGAGCGTTGCCCACGGTTAAACCCGGCAACATCAAACAGGACCTCTTCCGCCGTGACTTCACCATCAATGCGTTGGCCATTTGCCTAAAGCCTGGCCGATTCGGCAGATTGATTGATTATTACAGCGGCCGGCAGGACCTCGAGAACAAACTGGTCCGCATTTTACATACTAATAGCTTCCAGGATGATGCCACACGCATTATGCGGGCGGTGCGCTACGAACAACGGTTAGGCTTCAAACTGGAGCCCGTTACTTTAAATACGCTTGACCGCGACCTAGATATGCTGGATACCATCGGCGGCAACCGCTTGCATCACGAGGTAATCCTGTGGCTGGGAGAAGCCCAACCGGAAAAGATACTTAAACGTGCCGGACAGCTGGGAATACTGTCCAGGCTCAACACATCGCTGGCCTGGGACCCGGTCTGGAGAAAAATCTTCCCATCAGCCAGAAAATTGTTTGAGCGAACCCAACTCACACAGCTGTATTTTGCCCTTCTTATCTATAAGCTGGATAAAAAGCAGTGTGACGCGTTGTTGAAGCGGCTGGGCATAGACGGGGGCGAATTCAGTGAAATTGCTACCGATACTTTGAAGTTGAAGGACAGGCTGGACATTCTTGATAAATCCGGCCTTAAACCATCGGAAATATATGCGAAGTTGAGCCGCTACAATAAAGTTGCAGTCCAGGCCAACGCCCTGCGCTGTTCATCGCTCCACGTGCGCAGAAATCTTAGGCTCTTTCTCGATAGGCTGGCCTCGATAAAACCCCATTTGAACGGAAAAGACCTGATGCAAATGGGTATCCCAGAGGGTCGGAAGGTCGGGTTGATACTGGCAAAACTCTTAACTGCCAGGCTTGACGGTGAGGTCAGGACAAGGACCGACGAGGTGAGCCTGGTACGCAAATTGATCAACGGTTGATAAACCACGGATGTACCAGGAAGGGTATCTGGTGTCCCAGGTAGGCTATCAGAAAGGCGCGCGGTAACTTACCCACCCAGGTAGCCAGCAGACATTTCCACCAGCGTATCTTCAACGCGCCGGCGGCAATCCCCACCAGATCGTAGGGCACTATAGGCACCAGCGCTATGCCAAATACCGTCCATGCGCCGTAGCGGTTCATCCACGATGTAGCCCTTTGGTAGGCGGGCATGTGCTCATCGATAATTATTCTTTCGCCCACATAGCCCATCCAGTAAGCCGTCATTTCACCGATAGCATCACCGGTTCCGGCTGCTAGCGCCACGAAAAACGGGTCCCACACAGCCGCTGCGGCCAACACAAAGACAGGCCCCGGCGCCGGAACAAGTATAGTGGCACTGCTCAGCATGCTCGCCACAAAAACAATTAAATAGGCCAGCCAACCGTAGCTGCGTAGAGAGACATTGAAGAAGTCCTGGAAGTGGTATAGCAGCAGGGCGATGCCGCCTGACAAAGCCAGCATGCCCAGCACCAGCAATGCCTCCTCAAACCACTTTAGCTTTTTCCCGGCGGGTTTTTTCGGTGCAGTATCAGGTTTCATTTTTTACTAAACTCGCAACGGCGTACGATTTTAATCCATTGCTTGCAAGCTTTAATTTAAGGGCCTCGGCCTGCGGCCGGCCGCCCGTTACAGCAAATAGCGCCGGCCCCGAACCTGCCAGGTGAATATCCCCACCCACCAACCTGCTGATCCGTGTCCAGTAATTTTCCATTCCAGGGTAAGCATGCAAGGCAACTTTATCAAAGGCGTTATACAGCAAATGCGGGCTGATTTTACGTTCCCTCCGTACCTGTTCCCCGGCATTGTCCGCATAACGGCCTTCAGTAAACGCCCCGGGGCCGAGCATGCCGTACAGCCTTCCCGTCTTGCCAGGCTGTATCTTGATCTCAGGCCTGACCAGCAAATAATATGTTTCAGCCATATCAGGCAATGGGGTAATTCTATCTCCTCTGCCTTCCGCCAGACACGTTCCGCCATAGATAAAAAACGGCACATCGGACCCGATATCTGCCGCGATTTCAGCCAGGTCTTTTGGGTATAAGTCGAGCGCCCACAATTTGTTCAGCCCGACCAGGGCCGCCGCGGCGTCGCTGCTGCCGCCCCCAAAGCCGCTATCCAGGGGAATAGTCTTCTCAAGACGGATGCGGACGCCCCCACTGAAGCCTGCCTTTTTTCTTAATGCCTCGGCAGCTTGGATAACCAGGTTGTCCGCCGATTGCAGGGCTGACAGGCTGCATCCGATTTCCAGGCGGTCGCTTTTTTCGAAGCTTAATACGTCGAACAGGCTGACCGCCTGCATGATGCTTTTTATCTCATGATATCCATCGCTGCGTTTTCCAAGCACTTCCAGCACCAGGTTGATTTTGGCCGGAGCCCTGACCTTCAACATGAAAGCCCCCCGGTGATGCAATATAAGTCACGCCACTCGGCCAGCTCCAGTGTCCCAGGGCGCCGCTGAGGATCGATTTGGGCCAGCTTCAATAGTTCCTCTGCTTGTACGGGCTCTTTTTTCAGGCCGATGGCCAGCGAATTATGCAGTTGCTTCCTGGGAGCCGCGAAGCCGCTGTGCACGAATTGCAGAAAGTCTTCCATATCTCCCACAGTGATCGCAGCCTCCGGCAACATGGTGAATTTAACCACAGCCGAATCCACTTTGGGCGGCGGGTAAAAGCCTTCAGCGGGTACACGGCAAATAATTTCAGGCCTGCTGAATATCTGCATGCTGACGGATAAAAAATTCATCTTTCCCGGCCGGGCCGTCACATCTTCGGCCATCTCCTCCTGCATCATGATGACCATCAAGCCCGGCTTCCATTTGCCGTGCATAAATAGATGAAGTATGGGCGAGGTTATATAGTAGGGAATATTGGCTACCACCTTGTAAGAACGGCTGCCACCCAAAATATCCTTTAAATTGACATGAAGGATGTCGGCATGAACCACCTCAAGATTGCTGAACTCGGCCATTTTTCCCTTCAGGCGCTTTGCCAGGTTCTCATCCAGTTCAACGGCCACCACCCTACCCGCCCTCTCGGCCAGCTTTTCCGTAAGGGTACCCACTCCCGGACCAACCTCCAGAACCGTATCGGCGGCAGACAGGTCTGCCGCCTCTATGATGATATCCCTGATATTTTCGTCAATAAGAAAATTCTGTCCCAGCCTTTTTTGGCCTTTGCGTGCGCGCTCTGAAGCTGGTGGTGGATATCGCCCGGTTGTCCTTTCTTTTTATGCAGCACTATATAGTAGAACGTAAAATAATCGAGTGGGCCGTGCACCGGCTGTCGATAGTGCCTTTCAGCTTACACTTGCCAGCCAGCTCCAGCCAGGCATCCCTGCGTCACCCGGAGCTTACCATTTACCGCTGCTTCCTTCCGGACCTGACGGGATTCATAGCCCTCCGCCGCGGAAGACCCAACCTTCAACGCCACTTAACCATTGCAGTATTGAAAAGCAAAACCTCGAGCCGGAATTCAACCCCGCTAGAGCGGATCTCGGGTACAGGGCACCGCTAGTTCCCCGTTTAGCACGACCCAATTCAAATACTACTACTCAGATTATGACTTTTCAAGGCTAGACTCCCCATCCCAACCTGCTCACCAGGAATTCCGGCAACTCTACAGCCTCCATTTTGTCCTGGGTCAAACCAATCTCATAGGATACCCTGTGATGGTGAAGTATCCCGTCATCAGAATCGTAGATAATGTAGGAGGCCCGGGGGTCGCGGTGCCGGGGTTGCCCCACCCCACCCGGATTGATGATCAGCCTCTTACCGGCCGGCATCAATATATCTCCGTCATTCAAATAGCTCTCCTTGACCAGCGAGTCCTCCTGCTCGAACAGAAACGGCACATGGGTGTGCCCCACCAGGCAATATTGTGTATCAAAATAATCGAAATTATCGGCCGCCGTGAAAGCGTGCGCTATATACTCCCAAACCGGCATACGCGGGCTGCCATGGACCAGCGTAAAACCATCCTGCACCAATTTCTCAGGCAGCGCCAGAAGGTAGTCCCGGTCATCCTCGCTTAACTGTCCCGCTGTCCAGCGGTTGGCTCGGGCGGCGTCGGAGTTGAAATCTCCTATATCGATCTTACTTACGACCGCCTGGTCGTGATTGCCGCTGACACACAGAGGATCCAGCTCCCTCAGCAACTTGATGCAGGCCGAGGGGTCCGGGCCATATCCCACTATATCGCCCAGACACCATACACGTTCGAAGCCGCCGTAGTTCTTCGCATCGTCCAGCACCGCCTGAAAGGCTTCGAGGTTGCTGTGAATATCCGCAATAATCAGGTACTTCACGGAAGGTGGATTATATCACAAAAGCGGCTGCACGCCATTGATCTTATACGCTTTGACTGGCACAGGCCGTGATGTTACTATTAGTCTCTTACAGGAGGGGATGATGTACTACTTCGCCTATGCTTCCAATATGAACCGCAAGCAGATAAAGGAGCACTGCCCCGATGCAGTTGCTAAAGTCGTGGCCACGCTCCCCAACTTCAAACTCATCTTTACCGGGTTTTCCCGCGGACGTAAGGGCGCCGAAGCCACCATCAAGGGCTCCAGGGGCGATAAGGTTATAGGCGCTGTATATGAGGTTACCGAGGCCGGACTGCGCAAGCTGGATAAATGGGAAGAACATCCGGTCAATTATAAGCACCTCAACGTCAGGGTGTTTACCGATGGCGGCGATGTCTATGATGCCGTAACCTATATAAAGGCTGCGCAGCAGGAAGAGGGCAGGCCGTCACCCGAATATTTGGCCGTCATACAGCAGGGTTATCGGGACTGGGGTATTATTTAACCTTCCCCTAGCTGCTCTCAGCTATATCTATCTCGTTGATGACGTCGCCCTTAAAGGCAGGGCTTTGATTGGGATCACGCGGCATCAGCTTGTTCACGACATCCATGCCCTGAATAACCTGGCCGAATACGCTGTATTTTCCATCCAGCGCCGGCTGCGGCTGGTAGCATATAAAGAACTGGCTTCCGTTGGTATTGGGGCCTTTGTTTGCCATGGAAAGTGCTCCTGTAATGTGCTTTCGCCCGCTGATCTCATTCTGGAACTCATAGCCGGGCCCTCCTGCGCCGGTGCCGGTGGGGTCTCCGCCCTGCGCCATGAAACCGGGGATTACGCGATGAAACGTGCATCCATTGTAATAACTCTTGCGCGCCAGGGAGACAAAGCTGTTCACCGTGACAGGCGCATCCTGTGGATACAGCTCACAGACTATGTCGCCTTTGACCGTCTTAATTGTGGCTGTATATTTCTTATTCACGTCAATAACCATCGGGATGGGTGAGTTATAGCTTTTGGGTGTTTGTGATCCCATATTTAATACTCCTGTTAGATATAAAGTTAGGGTTAACCCGGCAAGGCAAACCAGTGTTACCAGAATTATCCCAGCTTTATTCTTATACCATTTATTTTGTACCTGGTTTTGATTCTGGCGCTTAGCTTTTTTAGTTTTGCGTTTAGTCATTTTAATAGACTTTCCCTTGTATTTTTTTAGTGACTTATTTATTAAAACGGAGTGCTGTTGCACCACAGCACTCCTTAGAATTTCAAGTCAATTGATTATAGGATATAACTTAAAAGCTGCCAAAGACCGAGTTATACCCCAAGACCATTCTTACGACCATATACAAAAGAAACATCAGCCCACCCATAAACAGGAGCAGGCATAACGTTCTCCAGAAAAGTCCCCAGGCCAGTGCCCAGGTGGGTTTTATGTCAACCTTTTTCTCCGACTGCACAGGAGGTGGCAAAACCGTTGTCATCATAGGCTGACCTACCACGCCACCCACACCCGCCATAGGCGCAGCAATGCCGGTTACGACCGGCACATGCGGACGGGCGGCCGTCCCCAGGTTTGCTCCGCACGATACGCAGAATTGCTGGTTAGCAGCGTTCTGAGAACCACAATTGGGACATGTCACCATTTGCTGCATAAATCACCGCCTGATTATTTACTTTCTTGCATTATATACGTGGTATGGATGTATATCAAGACCCGATCATATTATTTTTTCGTGCAATGAAATATCCCTGTGTTATAATCACGCCATGCGTGTAGCTGAACTGGGTGAATTCGGCCTGATCGATAAACTGGCCTGTCTCATCAATAAGAAAAGCCTTAAAAAGTCCGGCTATTGGAAGGACATGCTGATCGGGATCGGCGACGACGCGGCAGCCTGGAAATCACGAAGCGGCATAGAGCTGATCACAACCGACATACTTGTCGAGGATATCCATTTCGATTTCTCGTACACAGGTTGGCAGGACCTGGGCTGGAAATCAATAGCCATAAATATTAGCGATATATACGCTATGGGCGGCAGGCCCCAATACGCACTGGTCTCCCTGGCAGTGCCGGGGTCACGCCGGGTCAGCGATGTGCTGGCCATGTATGAAGGCATGATAGAGATATGCAACAAATACGGGGCCGTACTGGCCGGAGGTAATATCTCAGCTTCGGAAAAGGTGGCTGTCAACGTGACTCTGACTGGCATTGCGGGCAAGAATGTCATGATCCGTTCCGCCGCCAGGCCGGGCGACCTGATCGCCGTTTTCGGGCATCCAGGTCTCTCCGCGGCCGGTTTGAAAGCCCTCACCGGCCAAAAGAAAATAGACGAGCCAGATACGAAGGTATTGTACAAAGCGCACCTGCATCCTGCCCCCGGACTGCATTCCGGCCCCAGGCTGGCAGCCTGCGGAGTGCAGGCCGCCATCGATACCAGCGACGGACTGCTATTGGACCTCGGACATATATGCGAGGCGAGTCGCACCAGCGCGGTAATTTACGAGCAAAACCTGCCAGTGCACCGTCTCTTAAAAAGGTATTTTAAGCAGGAATACCCGGAACTCGTTCTGACCGGGGGCGAGGATTATCAACTGCTTTTCACGGCCGAACCTGAGACCATGAATACCGTAATCAAGGCGATGAAACCTGCTCCGGCCGTCATCGGTGAGATAATATCCGGCAAATCGGGCAAAATAACCGTCCTGGATGCCAGCGGGAAAACTCTGGCTTTCAACCGCAAAGGATGGGACCACTATAAGAGGCCATCCGGTCATGGGTAATTTCACCCTTTCCACCCACAGCCCCGAAGCGACCCGCAGGCTAGGCATGTTACTCGGAAACCTGGCACAGGGCAGCGACATATATTTGCTGAGCGGCAACCTTGGGACCGGTAAAACATGCCTTATCCAGGGTATCGCCTTCGGACTGGGAGTTAAAGAATACGCCTGCAGCCCGTCCTTTATGATCGCCCGTGAGTACCATGGCCGCCTTATCCTTTATCACCTTGACCTTTATAGACTGGACCACATCGAGGAGATATTCGACCTCGGGCTTGACGAGTATTTCAGGGAGGATGCAATATGCGCCATCGAGTGGGCCGAGAAGGCGAAGGGAGCATTGACCGGAGACAACCTCATCATCGAGCTCGCACATATTGGGAAGGACAGCCGCAAGATAAGCTTTATTCCACGGGGACCGCGCTATGCAGATCTTGTGAAGCATTTAAAGGAACAACTTAAGCAGGATAAAGAAGAAAATTGGAACTTTCGATAGACACATCCACAAGTTGGGCTGGGCTGGCACTGTCGCAAGAGGGCCAACTCATAGCCGAGCTCACCTGGAAGCCAGGCCAGAACCATACCTCCGAGATGTTCCCCAATATCGACAAGCTGCTGGCGATGGCCAAAGCCGACATTCATAACATGATCGCCATCTTCATAGCCAGGGGGCCGGGGAGCTATAATGGCCTACGCGCCGGCATCAGCGCCGCCAAGGGACTGGCTTTTTCACTGTCAATACCGCTGGTGAGTGTGAGCACACTGGAGACCGAGGCCTATCCCTTCGCTTTTACAGGGCTGCCCATCTGCCCTCTTCAGGATGCCGGAAGGGGAGAAATCGCCTCCGCTCTTTATCGTCTCGACGGAAATTGGAAATGTCTGAAGGAGGCACATCTGACAACAGCCGAATCCTTATGTAAAGAAATAGCGGTAAAGACAGTTTTCTGTGGAGAGATCCCTTCTGCGGTCGCCGATATAATCAAGTCAACTCTCGGCCCAAGGGCTATCGTACCGGAATGGCAGGAACGGGTGCGTCGGCCGGGCTGCCTTGCCGCACTGGGTTGGCTGAAACTTTCTTCAGGGCAGAAAGACAACCTGGCAACACTGCAACCGATTTACCTGCGGCAGCCACCCATCACCAAGAGCAAAAAGAAATATTAGCGCTAGGCTGCCTTGCCGGCAAAAAATTGAAGCAGCATCGTTATGAAGGGGCCGAAATTGGCGACAAGCCAGTTTAAAACGTGCGAGGATGCCAGGATGCTGTTAAGCCAGCTGAGAATCGGATAAATATTGAGAAGTTTTACGAGTAATGCTAGTCCCAGGGCACAGTCGATCAGGCCGAATATCCCTCCCAGCAGGCTCCATACAAATCCGCCATCCCAGACCTTGTCTATAAAATAGCGCGGAATCCAGAAAATGAGGAACATTGCCATGAGGATTAAACCCATCGTCAGCAAGAAAGACAGAAAATTACGCCATGTAACGATGCCGATAAAAGACAGCCACCCGGTGACGTGGCCGATAAAAAGCCCCGTCAGCAGCAGGGCTATAACAAATGCCGCTAGGCCGAAAAATTCCCTGACCGCCCCCCGCCGCAAGCCCCCGATGAAGCTGAAGATCAATATGAGCGCCACTATTATATCTGTGACTACGCCGAAAGCCGATGGTATATCCATATCCATTATATCCAGTACAGAGCTTCCCGCTATTCTATCTAATTAGCTGGATGTTAACAATCCTGGTAGGCTGCCTCGTCTATAACGAACCTGCCGGTGGCAAAATATACGCTTTGCAGATAAAATTAATACCCGCAAAGCAATAAAATAGAGACGGAGTCGAAATGGAAAGAACCCTTATACTGGTAAAACCTGACGGCGTGCAACGCTGCTTATCCGGCGAGATCATATCGCGCCTTGAGCGGCGCGGGCTGAAAATCGTGGCCTTGAAAATGCTGTGGATGGACGGGGCACTGGCTGAAAAGCACTACGCCGTGCATAAGGAAAAACCGTTTTTCAACGACCTGGTGAAGTTCATCACATCCGGGCCTATCATCGCTGCTGTTCTTGAAGGGGAGAAGGCCGTAGAGGCCACCCGGCAAACAATGGGCGCCACGGATCCCAAGAAGGCAGCCCCGGGAACTATACGGGCCGACCTGGGCATCAATATGGAGCACAACATGGTCCACGGGTCAGATTCTCCGGAGAATGCCGAAAAAGAAATAAGTATCTTCTTCAAACCGGAGGAGATCCTCAAATACGGCAGAGATGTCGATAAGTGGCTTACTGGATCCTGAGCAGCCTGGGGGCTTTTTCGTAGATGCTTTCCAGACAGTAAAAATCGCGCACTTCTTTGGAAAAGATGTGGATCACCACTCCCAAATAATCTAATAGTATCCACCCCGAATCCGAGTTGCCTTCACTGCGGTACGGGGTTACGGAAGCTTTCTTGAGGGTATCCAAGATTTCCTGATGGATGGCATCCACCTGGCGATCTGTTTCACCGTTGCAAATTACAATATAGTCAGTATATGAACAGGTTTGCCGGGTATCGAGTAACGCTATGTCTTCGGCCTGCTTGTCAGAGGCCAGTTCAACTGCCCGGCGGGCGATTTCTATTGGCTCCAGGTCTATCTCCTTTGCTTGCATATCCCCCGTGAGTACTTCCAAAATCATTATAGCATAATAATTGCAGCGCAAATATGATTGGTGGGACAGCAGTTCGGGGACTTTATTTCCAGGCCTTTTTTGCCCCCGGCGCCCGATAACCACATGCGCACGGGTTTTAGGGACTATCATTTTGACATTCTTATTTTTTATGCGATAATTAAATCAGTTACACATGAGCGACCAATAAGATTCAAGGCCGGTAGTTCGACGAAATATCGGCTGTGTATATTGGAAATTTAAATTTAATAGAATAAAATTACCCTCGGAGGATAGAAATGGCACAGCAAATTAAAGCCGACAAAGACTATACACTTTTAACATCGCTACTTCAGGTAGCGGATATTTTTGTCAAAATCAGGGAAAGGGAATTGCTACCCCAGAACCTTTCAGCCACATCTGCAGCAATATTATTCCTGGTCGATGCAATGGGCAAAGATGTTACACCGGCTAGGATTTCAAGGATGCTTCTTAGAGAACCACACTCCATATCAGGCATACTTATGAGGATGGAAAAACAGGGCCTTATAAAAAGGGCCAAGAATATGGAAAGGAAGAACCTCATCAGGGTCACTCTGACTTCCAAAGGGGAGACAGTGCTCAAACAGGCCATGAAGAAAGAGGGAGTCAAGCATGTCCTGTCTAAGCTCACCGAGGAGCAGCGCAGGCATCTCAAGCAGTCGCTTAGCGCTCTTAAAGATGCAGGAATGAAGGAATTAAACTTGAGCCCCAAGGCACTTCCCTGGCCGTGATCGTAATCTGAAGTTGCTGGGCGTTCTGCACCGTGGTGCAGAACGCCCTTCCGTTAGCCCTGTTAATCCCGCAGAAAGCATTTACCTATACGATTGCTCCTTTATCATCTCTTCCGTATTTGTTATAATTATCAGGCGATTTAATCGAGCATACTTATGAAAGCGCGATGGTGGCAAGGTAGCCTCCTCTACCTATTGATCTTGGTTGCTCTGTTGGCCCTGGCCTTCAGCTTCTTCCCTGTTAACAAAGGCCCAAAAGAAGTCGACTACTACACATTTATTGACAACGCCAAGACCAGTCAGATTGACGTTATTCAGCAGGATGGCACGACGATCATCGGGCTGAAAGACGAGAAGCCGGTTGTCAAGGCCTCTTTTGTCGGCAGCACCAAGGAACTGCTGGACAGTCTTAAGGACGCAGGGGTCCAGTTGGGAGAGGCAGGCATCAAATTCGAGGTTAAAACCGGGGGTGTCGATTGGGGCAGCATCATGCTTACATTCCTGCCGCTGCTTCTGTTTGCCGCCTTCATATTCTTTGTATTCCGTTCGGCACGAGGGGCCAATACGCAGGCCTTTAATTTCGGTAAAAGCCGCGCACGGCTGGCCTCGGGAGACAAGCCAACGGTGACCTTTGCAGATGTCGCAGGCATTGATGAATCCAAAGGTGAGCTGCAGGAAATCGTCGAATTTCTTAAGTCCCCTCAAAAATTCCTGGCTCTGGGCGCACGTATACCGCGCGGCCTGTTGCTGGTCGGCCCCCCGGGCTGCGGCAAAACCCTGATAGCCAAGGCCACGGCAGGGGAAGCGGGCGTGCCATTCTTTTCCATCAGCGGCAGCGAGTTCGTTGAAATGTTCGTCGGCGTCGGCGCCTCACGTGTACGCGACCTTTTCGACCAGGCTAAACGCAACACTCCCTGCATCGTTTTCGTCGATGAAATCGATGCTGTCGGCCGCCATCGCGGCGCAGGGTTGGGCGGGGGACACGATGAGCGTGAGCAAACTCTCAATCAAATCCTGGTTGAGATGGACGGCTTCGACAGCAATACCAATGTGATTGTGCTGGCCGCCACCAACAGGCCTGATATACTGGACCCCGCGCTGCTCAGGCCAGGCAGGTTCGACCGCCATGTCGTTATAGACCAACCGGACATTAACGGCCGCAAGGCCATCCTGGCTGTGCATGCCAAGGGCAAGCCGTTGGCCAAGGACAGCGACCTTGAGATCATAGCGCGCCAGACACCGGGCTTCAGCGGCGCCGACCTGGCAAATCTGATAAACGAAGCCGCCATACTGGCTGCCCGGCGCAACCGTAAAGACGTCAGCCAGAAAGAGCTAGAAGATTCCATAGACCGTGTAATTGCGGGGCCGGAAAAGAAGGGCAGGGTCATTACCAAGAACGAGAAGGAATTGATTGCCTACCATGAAACAGGACACGCTCTGGCGGCCAAAATGCTGCCTAACGCCGACCCGGTCCATAAGATTTCAATCGTAGCCAGGGGTATGATGGGAGGATGGACACGCTTCCTGCCCACAGAGGAACGCCATCTGGAGACATATGCCCGCTTTAAGGACCTCATGGTCGTATGCCTGGCCGGTCGCGCGGCGGAGCAGGTTGCGTTCAACGAGCTAACCACGGGCGCTCAAAACGATCTTGAAAAAGTCACCCTGATCGCCCGCCGTATGATAACCGAGTTCGGCATGAGCCAAAAACTCGGACCCCGTACCTTCGGTAAGAGGGAAGAGCTGGTTTTCCTGGGAAAGGAAATCCACGAGCAGCAAAATTATAGCGACAAATTCGCCGAGGAGATCGACGCCGAGGTGGAGCAACTGGTCAAAGACGCCTATACCAAGGCCGTAGAAATCATGATGGAGAACAAAGACCGTCTTAAGTTTATCGCCGACTTTCTGATCGAAAAAGAGACCATCGATGAAACGACTTTCGAGGATCTTTTAAAGAAGCCTATTCCAGCCCCCGATTTAGAGACCGCTCCCGCCTCCTGACAGCCCTATTTATTCCTTTCGATAACGTAGGCCACCAGCGCTTTAAGCGATCCCCTGGCGTCGCAGTCCGGTAATTTATCCAGCGATCCGCTGGCTTTCTCGCAGAATTCACGGGCAATTTTTTTGCATTCGTCGATAACGCCGGAGGCCCGTATTTTAGCAACGGCTTCCGGTATCAGGCTCTTATCCCGTTCAACGATGACCCTGTAAATCACACGGTCGTCAGGATTGTGCTGCAGATAGATAACGGTCGGCAGGGTCATGGCGCCTTCGTTGAGGTCCGATCCGACCGGTTTGCCCAGCGCCGACTGGTCCCCGACAAAATCCAGTATGTCATCGATTATCTGGAAGGCCAGCCCGAAATTCTGCGCATAGTCTTTTAACGACAGCACGTGGTTCTCAGGACACCCGCTTAATACCGAGCCGCACTCGGCAGCCATGACGAAAAGGCAGGCCGTCTTATCGCTTATCCATTTATAGTAATTGTCCCTGGCTCCTCCCGGTTCAAAGTGCGTGCTGGCCTCACGCAGTTCTCCGCCTGATATGATCATGAGGGTCTCGGTGAAACGCCTGATGACGCGGCTATTTTCGGTGGTTGTGGCAAGGCTGCCCGCCCTGGAAAAAAGATAATCGCCCAGCAGTAAGGCGCTGTTCGAGCCCCAGGTACGGTAAACCGCCGGCTTGCCATGCCTTGTGGCCGAGTTATCGATAATATCATCATGCACAAGCGTGCCGATGTGCAGCAGCTCCACGGCTGAAGCCATGGGCACCAGCAATTCCAGGTCGTAGTTGTAGAATTTACCGCTGAGCAGTGTGAGGGCAGGCCTGACCCGTTTGCCGACGTTCAGCAGTGCATACTCCAGCATTTGCGAGAGCAGGGGGATATCGTTGTGGGCTATGTCGCCAAGCTTAGCTTCTACCAGCTTCAGGTCTTCTTTTATCGGGGCATAGATCTCATCCAGGTTCATGCAGGGCCCCCGCTACCCAGGCGCGCCATCTCCTCTTCAACAATCTTATCCTCCAGCTTGACGAAAAGCGCCTGCGGTTGAGGCAACTTCTGTCCTGCAACCGGCAACTGCACACGCCATCCGGCGTCCCGTATATCGCCTTCAAAGCCAAGGTAGTTATGCAGCTTCTGCGAGGTGAAGGGCAGAAATGGATAAAGCATGGTTTTTAAGGCCGATATAGCCCCGATGGCTGTGTAAACCGACCTGGCGGCGACAAGTCTGTCCTGCTTGAGCATTTTCCAGGGGGCGGTATCATCCAGGTACCTGTTGACGTCCTGCGCCAGTGCCATAGCCGCCTTGAGGGCTTCCTTAAAATGGCAGTTGTAAAGCTGTTTATCTACCTCTTTGAGGGTGTCGGCCGCCATCTCGAGCAACCCCCTGCTTACTTCATCCAACTCTCCCGGTTCAGGGACTGCAGCCCCGAAGTTGCGGTTGGTAAAGGTCAACACTCGATTGACCAGGTTGCCATACGTGGCCACCAGCTCGTCATTGTTTTTCCTCAAGAATTCATGCCAGGAAAAATTAGCGTCGCCGGTCTCGGGCATATTGATCGAGAGGTAATAGCGGAGTGGATCGGGGTCGTAGCGCTGCAGGTAATCGGGCAACCATACCGCCCAGTTCCTGCTGGTCGAAAGCTTCTTCCCTTCTATGGTAAGGAACTCATTGGCGGGAACATCGTAAGGCAGATTCAGTCCACCATAGCCCATCAACATGGCCGGCCAGATGATGGTATGAAATGGGATGTTATCTTTGCCGATAAAATAGTAGGACTTGCTCTCGCCCGTCCAGAAAGGTTTCCAGCCCTCGGCATCACCGTGCGATTTGGCCCATTCCTTGGAGGCCGAGAGGTAGCCTATTACCGCTTCAAACCATACATAAATGCGTTTTTTCTCAAACTCCGGTTGAGGAACGGTCACGCCCCATTCGATGTCACGCGTGATGGCCCTGTCCTTCAGGCCGCCTTCCAGGAAACCCATGGTGAAATTCTGGACGTTTTGCCTCCAGAAGGTCTTGTCTCCCACCCATTTCTGCAGCTTCTTCTCGAAAGTGCTCAGCTTCAAAAAGAAATGCTCAGTGGTCTCGAAGGTGGGCACAGCAGAGCAGATCCGGCAATGTACGTTGATCAGGTCGCTGGGATTTAAAGTCCGGCCGCACTGATCACACTGGTCTCCGCGGGCGGCGTTGAAATTGCAGTGCGGGCAGGTGCCTTCTATATACCTGTCGGGCAAAAACCGTTTACAGTTAGGGCAATGGGCCTGCGGCATAGACCCTTTGTAAATATACCCTTTGTCCAGCAGGCGCAGGAATATATCATGTGTAACTGCGGCATGATTTTCCGTGTCCGTATGCGTAAAAAGATCGAAGGTTATGCCCAACTTGTCCCAGCATTCCAGAAACTCTTTGTGGTACTTCTGGGCGACCTCGGCGGGGCTGATGCCTTCTTGCTCGGCCCGCAGGGTGATGGGCGTGCCATGCTCATCGCTGCCGGATACCATAAGCACATTGTTGCCTTTCAAACGGTGATAGCGCGCAAAAATGTCCGACGGCAGGTAACAGCCAGCTATATGGCCTAGGTGTAAAGACCCGTTGGCATAAGGCCAGGCGACTGATACCAGAATATTCTCAGGCAATTGGAGCACCCCCGAAACTTATTATGACTATTTGCCGGTTTTGGAAGGGAAAAAGGTGAATATTTTCTCACCCTTTTCCTTTCTTTCAGTTCCTGCTTTGCGTTTATCACAGCACTCGTTGCAGAACCGCAGGTTTTCGCTGCGTTCCCTGGACTTATCAAAGCGTATTACAGTGCCGAAGTTCTTTTTCCTGAAAGATTCGCCGCCCTTCTTTTTAAAACATGCCGGGCAGTAGCACTTCTCGCTTTCGCCGTCCAGCACAAACAAATACTCTTCGCCGTTTTCCAGTTTGTTGCCACACTCCGAACAATCGATATCGTCGATGAACATTGTCTCTTCTTTGAATTTGTCCGACGGTTTTTCGTCTATCGACAGATAAACTTCACCGTCCTGCATAATACGGTCACAGCCGTTGCAGGTAATGGGACCAATGGAAATTGCACCTCTGCGGAATCTCTGCTGCATGCTCAGTCTCCCTTATTAAATTTGTCCTTGGCTTTGCGCACGGATTTTTTTATCTCGCCAGTTCCTTCAATAACTAATGTAAATTCGCCCCTCGGTTTCGCAAAATGGCGTACCGCCTCGCTCACCGTGCCGCGGAAAACTTCCTCGTGCAGCTTGGTCAGCTCCCGGCACACAGCGATATTTCTGTCGCCCAGCGCGTCCAATATGGCCTGCAACGTGGCGGCAACCCTGTAGGGTGATTCAAAACAAACTATGGCCCGCGGTTCCTCCCTTACCGACATCAGGAGGTTTTTTTTCTCGTTTTTCTTTCGAGGTAAAAATCCCAAATAAATAAACTGGGAAGCTGCCAGCCCTGATGCTGCTATGGCTGTCGTGACTGCCGAACAGCCCGGCAATACTTCTACGCGGAAACCCTTTTCAACAGCTCCTTTGATCAGCTCATAGCCCGGATCGCTTATGCCAGGCATACCGGCCTCCGAGACCAGGGCGATGTCCTGTTCATCCAGCATTCCAAGTAGTACAGGCAATTTCATCCTCTTATTATGCTCGAAATAGCTGGTCAGCCTGGTGTTTATGTTGTACCTGTTTAAAAGTTTACGTGCTGTGCGGGTGTCTTCTGCGGCTATGAGCTGCACTTCACCCAGCACTCGCAGTGCCCTCAGTGTGATATCTTCAAGGTTTCCGATGGGCGTAGCTACGACATATAAGACAGGCACAATAACCAGGTAATTATAGCTTAATTCGCACTCAAGGGCTACTTAAGAGCCTGTTTGCCCGAACAAATAAACCAGGGATAGCGGGTTATTTCCCGATAGCCTATTCTCCGGTAGACCGGCTCTCCAAACTGGCTGGCCTGAAGGATGACTTTACGCGCACCCAGGGAGAATGAGGCATTGCTTACTTCTGTTGTGCACTGCTCAGCCAGCCCCAGTCTACGCGCCTTTTTGGTTGTGCCCACCCAGTAAATTCCAGCTATGCCATGGGAAAGCAGGGCCATAGCCACAGATGCCGGTTCGCCCTGATAATAAACAACTGCCCAAAGCGTATATGGGCTGAGCGCCCGCCCGGCTAGAGCGAAATATTTTTCCGTGATCGTCGGTGGGAGGCCCAGGTCATGAAAGGCCTCCGCTGCAACCTGTTTGAAGCTCTCCAACTCATGGGCATCCTCTACCCAGCGTAACTCGGCACCATCCGGCAGGCCTTTTCCTTTAACAGGCTCGTCAAGCACCATGCCGGCGTTGTTGGATATCATGGGCATTTTAAGCTCCTGGCAGCGACTGATAATAGTCCGGTCATCATGTCCGCGCAGAAGCAGAGAAAAGGCCGGCTTGCGTTTTTCAAAGAAATCTTTGGTCCGGGATAAGAAACCTTCAGCATCCTCAGCGGGACCTACCGACAGGTTAAACGCTACATTGCAGGCGGGAAAATCTACGGCCGAATTGATAAAAACGTCATCCTGGTATTTGAATACCTCGGTGCCGGGTATCCAATTCAAACCATCACACCAGTATTCCGTACGGTTAAGGTCGGCCAACCTCAACAAATCGGAGTCATTCATGGCCGACAGTATACGTTGGAGATTAACGAGACGTCAATTCATTTTAGCGATGGGCTGGCTTGACTTGAGACAGCTAATTTTGATATATTCTGCAACATCATCTTTGAGGTCTGATATGTCCGCACCTAAGTTCAAAGAACTCGAAAGAGCATACGGTTTTGATGAAGTGGCCATTGTGCCTGGCGATGTAACAGTAAACCCCGACCAGACCAATATAGAATTTAAAATACGCGATATTACGTTCTCCATACCCATCGTGGCTGCAGCTATGGATGCAGTCGTAGATCCTGATTTCGCCGTCCTCTTCAGCAAATACGGCGGTCTCCCCATTCTGCACTGCGACGGCATCCAGGTAAAGTATGACGATCCCAAATCGGTGCTGGAAGAGATCATAAATGCCCCCGCCGGCCAGGTAACGGCCCTGATGCAAAAGATCTATAGCGAGCCCATTAAAGAACACCTCGTTGCCACGAGAATCAAGAAGATCAAGCAGGCCGGCGCCATTTGCGCCGTCTCGCTGATCCCGGCAACAACAAAGAAGCTGGCTCCCATCGTTGAAGAAGCCGGCGCGGATATCATAGTCGTTCAGTCCACAGTCACAACGGCACGCCATATTTCCAAGAGTTATCGCGGACTCAGCTTCACCGATTTGTGCAAACAGCTCCGAGTTCCGCTGATCGTTGGCAACGCCGTCACATACAGTGCTGCGCTGGAGCTGATGAGGACCGGCATCGACGGACTGCTGGTCGGTATTGGGCCGGGTGCGGCCTGTACCACCAGGGAAGTACTGGGAGTCGGCGTACCGCAGGTTACGGCCACCATCGATTGCGCGGCCGCCCGCGACGTCTATTTTAAAGATACCGGCAGGTATGTTTCTATAATTACCGACGGAGGCATCCGCATAGGCAGCGACATGTGTAAAGCCTTCGTATCCGGCGCCGACGCTGTAGTGTTCGGTTCCATCCTCACACGTGCCGAGGAAGCTCCAGGCAAAGGCCACCACTGGGGCATGTCGCAGCCATCCGCTACTCTACCCAGGGGAACACGCATCACGACTGGCATCAAGGGTTCGCTGGAGAAAATCCTCTTCGGTCCGACCTCGGTCACCGATGGCAGCGAGAATTTTGTAGGCGCCCTGCGCAATGCTATGGGAGTCTGCGGGGCCGTTAATATCAAGGAATTCCAGAAGACCAGGCTGGTGATAGCCCCGGCCATCAAGACTGAGGGCAAATACTTCCAGGCCTTACAGCAGACCTGTTAGCCAGATTATATAAAAACGGAAACTCCAAACCATATCCCGAACCCCACCAGAACCAAAGCGCATATTCCGAATACTACCTTCTGCACATCAGGCGTCCACAAATGTCTCGTTTTAAAAACCGTCATCGAGACAATCTGTTCCCATACAATATCGCAGGATAGATGCACCAGAGTGAAGAGCACCAGCCCGTATATTCCGAAGGTCACGGCGCCGGTTATAAGCGCCACTCCCACAGTAGCCCACCACAGGAAGAAATAGGGATTGCCCCCCGTCATAATTATCCCCGTTACCAGCGAGTTATATGGCAGGGAGATAGACCCTGCTACCGGTTTTTTAAACGTTAGGAAGATCATCAGCCCCATGATAACCAGCAGCAGACCCCCAGCCACTCCCGTAGCCTGTTTGATCACGGGAATAGTCAAATACGTTGCGAACCCGAAATATATCAGGGCGATGATGGGTATTTCGATGATACCGTGACCCAGCCCGATAAATACGCCGGCATTTTTCTCATGATACCCCTTGGCTATGGTCGCCGCCGTCAGCGGTCCGGGCAGCATTACACCTGACAGCGAGACGCCGGCTGCAGAGATCAAGTAAACCCATATGTTTTGTGACATCGCTAGCTAATTCTATTGCGTGGCTGCGGCGATTAAGTCATACTGCTTTATTAATCATCGTCATCGCCGCCTTCATCCTCTTTGGCGGCAGCCTGCATCTCAATCCTGGGAATGAGTGCAACGTGACTTTTATCTTTCTTTTTATCCAAAGCCGGAAGCTCAGAAATATCATTTACAACCTTGTTCAGTTCAACTGCAGATGTATCGGCAGGCAACAGAAGGCTTTTTACCCCACAGTCACGCAGTGCCATGAGTTCGGCGCGTGTCAAAGTTTTATTGACCTGCGCTATGACATGCTGTTCTGTGAAATCCGATACTTTCCGGCAGTTCATCAGGTGCTGCAATGTCAAAGGAGCAACTCTCAGGTCGATCATAACCGCATTAACGGACGGGTAAAGGTCGTTTATGGTCCTCAAGAGGCTGGCCTCAAGAGCTGAATCAACTGATAATATTTTGCCCGCCGGCTCGAACTCCTTGCCGTCAAAGGCTTTCACCGGCATGGTTGAATCAAATACTATAAAATCAACATCGGGGGTCATTAACTTTGCCACGTTGGCATACTTGGAGGAGGCTACCAGCAGGCCCATGGCTATATTGCCACAGTTTTTAAGACATCTGTTCAGGGCGGTGGAGGTCAGCCCTGCCGAATCCACAATGGCAGCTACAGCGCCTGCATCACCTAACCCTTTCAATTCCTCGTCGGACTTTCCTGTTGACTCGACTGCGACCAGCATGGTCGGATGCGTCACTGATTCCGTCGACCTCCTGAAACCCATGGCCGGCGTGGATTTTTTAGAAAAACTATTTAATTCTTCAATAAATTTGCTCATAGTCTGTCAGCGCTCCTCCGATTCAACGTGGGAATATTATCTCATGGAAAGCTGATAAATTTCTCCTGCACATACCCCGACTTAACAGCCCTAGCTAACAGTCCAATTTATGTCCGGGTTACCATTGTAATACATCGATGGATACGACTTTGCCCATGTCCGGCCAGATAACCGTCTGGCCGGTCTGCGGGAAAATGGGTGAAGATAAATATTCTTCACCCACTTTCAAATTGACTATTTTATCGGCGTAATAACCCTGTGAGGATGAAACGTCGTCAATATAAACCGTGCCGCGATCAGTGGTCTCAAAGGCATTAAGGGAGTGATTGGCCAAGCCCTCACTGCTGTCATCAGGTTGCAACTCTATAGTGACAATAGCCGCCCTGATTCCTGCGGCTTCTGCGTTATTGTGCAGCATTTCAGCAAAATCCCCGCAGGTAAACTTGCCGGAAAGATACGGGTGCTTATCGGTCTGGTCCGTTTGTAGGAAGGATTTCAGCTCGGCCCATGTGGGGTTTTGTGCGGACGGGTTATTGCGTAAAACGATGTAATGGTTGTCGGCGCCGACCATTACGGCCCCTTTAAAGAAAACGTAGGACTCATTCTTACCCAGGGGAGGAAGTAAACTCAGGGGAAAGTCCGGCTGATTATTGGTAGAGCTTATTGGGTTGACAGTGGTGGCCGGACTGGTGGTTTTAATCGCCGGCCTGACATTAACTATCACGGCATAGTCGATCGTGCCACCCGCATTGCTGGCCCTTAGATTATAGGCCGTTATAGTGTCGGGTTTAACCTCCATAGTTCCTTTCAGGGCCACCGGGCCGATGCCATTATCAATAGTTATATTGTCGGCCCCCTGTACCTCCCATTCCAATTTCACGGAATTGCCGCCCTCTACATTGGACGGTTCGGCTGTGAAAAGCAGCACCCCCGGCCTTGGGATTACGGCAGGTTTTACGGGCACCGTCCAGGGCGGGGTGGCAGAACAGGCAACCAAGAGTAATGCCGCGGCACTGAAGAACCCGAAAATTATGACTTTGTTCATATCCTGATTATTATCCGACGATTATTTTTAAGTATAGCTTTGGTGGCTCAAGCAGCAAAATGCGATAATGGGAATAAGATAGGATTTTACGCGGCGGCAATGGGCAATTCGATCACAAAACAAGCCCCCTGGCCTGCTTTGCTCTCGGCATAAATATTGCCGCTATGTTCCCTGATGATACCGTAACTGATGCTGAGTCCCAGCCCAGTGCCTTTGCCCATTTCTTTGGTGGTAAAAAAAGGATCGAAAATATGGGTCAGATTAGCAGGCAAAATTCCAGGGCCGTCATCTTTGAACACTATCTTAACCATATCCTGCATTCGCTCGGTGCTCACTTGGAGTAAGCCTCTCTTATTGGTTTCGTACATAAAATACTCGGCGTTAAGGACGATATTCAGGAAAACCTGCTGCATCTGGGATACATCCAGCATCAACTCCGGCAACTCATCGCTAAACTGCGTGGATACTTCGATGCCCGATTTTTTCATATATGTGCGACGCAATTTGATTACGCTTTCGATTATGGCATTGAGATTGGCCGTCTGCTTGCGGGGCTTCTGCCCTCGGGCAAAGATAAGAAACTCACTTAAGATGCTGGCAGCACGGTTTGCCTCCCTGCAAATAGTGCCCGCATCTTCTTTAACGCTCTCAGGAATATCCTGCTTTTCTATCAGCAACTGTGACAAGCCGATCACACCGGTCAGTGGGTTGTTGATCTCATGGGCCAGGCCGGCGGCCATTTCACCCAGCGAGGATAACCTATCCGCCCTGATGAGCTTTTCCGTCATCTTCTTATGCTCAGTAAGGTCTGAAAAAAGCACCGCGTACCTGCCCCTTTTAGGGCTGAGGCCGTTGACACGGAAATACTTATCGAGGGTGGCAGAATAGAATTCGTCCATATGCATGGTCTTGCCTTCCGACACTATGCTTTCCCAGATCTCTGCGGTGAGCAATCTCATAGTGGGAAACACTTCCCACATGGTCTTGCCAATGATATCATTGGCCTTAGCCCCGGTGATTTTCTCGAAGGCCGGGTTGACTTCCAGGAAACGCGCCTCGATGGCGCTACCTCCTTCGCCATAAGTCACTTCAAATACAGCGAACCCGTCATGCATGCTATTAAATATGATGCGATACTGTTCTTCACTTTCCTTCAGCGCCTGCTCTGCCTTCTTGCGATCCGTTATATCTCGCAAAACAACCTGAAACTTCTCCACCTGGCCTTTTTCATTCGAGAGCGCACGTAGCGTCTGTTCCATCCACCTTGTGCTGTTGCCTTTGACGAAAGGCTGAATATCATAAATTACCCTGTCGGGTTCGGTTAATAACTCTTCTATCGAGGCTGTGAATATCGGGTATTGATGCTCGTCTATCATGGATAAATAGCTTCTCCCCACGATCTCCCTGCTCGACTTACCGTAAAACTTGCAGAACGCTCCGTTGGCGAAGGTAATAGTGCCATCAGGAATAAACCTGCATATCAACTCCAGTTGGTCTTCTACAATCGCACGGTATTTCTTCTCACTTTCCTTTAAAGCCTCTTCCAGATATTTGCGCTCGGTTATATCATGAATAATGACACTGAATCCTATGATCTTATCTTCATAAACAATGTCTGTTGGGCTGGTATTGCACCACACAATTCGGCCGCTCTTATGTATGGCACGAAAATCCAGCGTACCCCTGTTGCCATTCCCTTTAACAGTTCCACCAAAGAGCTTAATAATGTCGTCCGCATCATCTTTGTGCAGGAAATCCACGAATAATTTGTCTATTAATTCTTCGCGGGAATATCCGATCATCTGGCATAGGGTGTTGTTCACATAGTTGATATGCCCCGCCACATTGATAGTGGCCACCCCAGCACCAGCGCTTTCAACCAGCCTGCGGTATTTCGATTCGCTTTCCTTAAGCGCTTCCTCAACCTTTTTCCGTTCGGTGATATCACGTCCCACAATCAGGCAATATTCTTTCCCGTTATGCAGCATGTAGTTTATAGTCGTATCAACCGGAAAAGTATAGCCATCTTTGTTGCGCTGCAGCGTTTCAATTCTCACTGAACCGGTGGCCCTGATCTTTTTAAACATCTTATCCCAGGCGGCCACATCGTGAATTACATCGATGTCAGTCATTTTCATCTTCAACAGCTCTTCGATCGAATAGCCCAGAGACTGACAGGCAGCATCATTGATAATCAAGAAAACCGCATCGGCGCTTACTAGGTAAACATAGTCAGCCGATCGATGTATTAGGTTGATGATAAATTGGGGGATATCGATCTCTTTGACTTCGGTTTTTATTTCGGGCGTATCAATATTGCGTTCGCGCAGTTTTTCATGCAGACCCGATTGACGGTTAACTTTTTTCTCTACCGACCTTTTACCGCTATTCATAAAAAAAATAGGCACAGCTTCCATATAAGAAAACGGGCTGTGCCATTGAAAAGTTTATTAACCCTCTTCGCTTATAATTTATAATCGACCTCTTTGCACATCAATTTTGTTTTTATTATACTTATCCGATATATGTACATGTTTTTCTATATGTCAAGGACATTCCTATTGCACATTTTTTAATTTAATCCCTTGGAAATATAATATACTAAAAATCAGATTATTTTCAATATCTGCAGATAATATCCTTTCATATAAGTTTAAAATTTTCGATGAGGTAGTGTGATGACCATTAAGAAAAATTTCGTGATAGTCGGCGGAGGTGCGTGTGGACCCAAAGCAGCGGCAAGGGCGCGCAGGCTGGATGCAGATGCCAATATAACCATGGTCCAGGATGAAGTTTATACATCATATGCCGCCTGCGGGCTTCCCTATTTTATCTCCGGTGCGGTGAAGTCTGGAAAAGAGCTGATGGTACGTAACGCTAAGGCCTTTAAAAAGATCAGCAATGTCGATGTCCTAATACAAACCAAGGCGGACAGCATAGACCGGTCAGCCCATAAAGTGCACGTTACCAATTTACTGGACGGTCAAACTTCCACTCTGGATTATGACAAGCTGGTATTGGCCACCGGCGCTAGCCCTGTCGTGCCACCTATCAATGGCATCAACCTGCAGGGAGTCCATGTGCTGAAAAAAATACCGGATGCAGAAGAAATCATGGCGCTAATGGCCGCTTCACGCACCCATAAAGCCGTTATCGTAGGAGCGGGCTTGATCGGCATGGAGATGGCGGAGAGCCTGGTTACCAAAGGCTTCGAAGTGACCATTGTCGAGGCGCTGGACAGGCTTTTGGCTGCTGTCGCTGATGAAGAGATCACCGACCTCGTTGCCAGACACGTAAAAAATAAGGGGGTCACCCTTAAATTAGGACAGAGGATTGTGGCCTTCGAGGGAGAAGGGGGCCGGGTCCAACGCTCGATTACTGATAAGGAAAGCATCGAGGCCGATGTCGTCATTTTCGCTATCGGTATACGCCCCAATTCAAAGCTGGCAAAGGAAGCCGGGCTGGAGGTCGGCCCGTTCGGGGACATAGTTGTCGACCAGCACCTTCGGACCAGCGATCCGGATATATACGCCGGCGGCGATTGTGTGGCCAATATCAATTTCATCACAGGTCAAAAAGTATTCGTGCCTCTAGGTTCTACGGCAAATAAACACGGGCATGTCATAGCGGCCAACATGACAGGCGGCGACCAAATATGGCCGGGTATCATATCCACGGCCTGTGTCAAGGTCTTCGATTTCAATGTCGGACGTACCGGGCTGGGCGAAAAAGAAGCCATAAAGGCAGGCTATGATGTGGTTACAGGCCTGATACCGGGACTGGATTTGCCGGATTATTATCCCGGCAGCAAAGAGGTAATTATCAAGCTTATTGTGGACGCCGGAACGCACCGCATGCTGGGTGGCCAGGGCACAGGGCCTGGAGAAGTCATTAAACGTATAGACGTGCTGGCCACCGGCATCACTATGGGCATGACGGTCGATACGCTGGCCAACCTCGACCTTGCCTACGCACCGCCCTATAACTCCTCGCTCGACATCCTGCACCACTTAGCCAACCTGGTGCTAAATAAAATGGCCGGAAGAACCCAGGGGATTAAGCCCAAAGAAGTAAAAGAAAAAATAGATAAAAATGAGGATTTTACCCTGCTCGATGTCAGGAGCCGCGGCGAGTTTGAAGCCACCAGGATAGAGTCGCCTCAAACACGGCTGTTGCCTCAATCCAGTCTTCGCCAAGAGATGCATGACCTGCCGAAAGATAAGGCAATCGTTGTGATGTGCCACAGGGGAAGCCGCGCCTACCAGGCAACATGCACCCTCAAAGGAGCCGGCATTAAGGATGTTAAATTTATGGAAGGCAGCCTGGTCTGCTGGTGCGACGATGTGGTCGGCAAGCCACCTTTATAGATACATTGCTCAGAATATGAACGGCCACCGGAAAAATTTCCGGTGGTCGTTCAATAAAACTCTCTTTACTAAATTTCCGCTTTATGCCTTGGCTTTCTTAGCATCTTCTTCTACCAGCAGGCGTTTGAGAACCTTGCCTACCATGGTCTTGGGTAGTGAATCGCGGAAATCAACAAACTTGGGGACCTTATATCCGACCAGCGTCTCCTTGCACAGGGCCTGTATCTCTTCTGCTGTTGCCTTCATGCCGGGCCGCAGCACAATCCACGCCTTGACAGCTTCGCCCTGCTTGGCATCCGGTATACCGGCCACCACCACCTCGGATATGGCGGGATGCTTGCTGATTACCTCTTCAACCTCGCGCGGCCAGACCTGGAAACCGCTGGGTTTAATAAGTTCCTTCTTGCGCGAGGTAATGAAAACATAACCATCCTCATCCATATAGCCTACATCACCGGTATATAGCCAGTTATCCCTGAGCATTTCCCTGGTCTCTTCGGGCTTCTTCCAGTATCCAACCATGAGCTGCGGCGCCCTGAAGATGATCTCACCCTCTTTGCCGGCCGGCATTTCGCCTTCGCCTGTCTCGATATCGCCTATGCGTATTATGACATCGGGCAGGGGCATACCCACCGAACCCTGCTTCCATTTTCCAGCAAAAGGAGTGCAGGTGCAGGCCATCGTGGTCTCGGTAAGGCCGTAGCCTTCGACTATGCGTCCGCCGGTAAGTTCCTCAAAACGTTTCTTAGTATCGGCTAGCAGCGGCGCAGCGCCCGAATTGCAGCATTTCATGGAATGGAAATTGACTTTGCCAGCCTTGACCTTGGGATGCTCCAGCAACGCTATAAACATGGCAGGCACCGCCGGGAAATATGACGGCTTATCGTGTTCGATTGATGCGATCACATCATCACGGTCGCGAGGGTTGGCTACCAGCGAAAGGGACCAGTGGCTGACAATTGCCGTGCTCATCACAGCATAGGTACCAAAAGAGTGAAAGAGCGGCAGCAGCAGGGCCATCACATCTTTATAAGGCTCGGAGAGTGCACCGACCCAGGCTTTGAATTGCAGGCCGGTAATGGTTTGTGAATGATGTGTCCCCACTACACCCTTGGGCAGGCCCGTGGTACCCCCGCTGAAAAGTATCAAAGCATGGTCGCCGGGTAAAACTTGCACATCGGGCCTCTTGGCGCCGGCCTTTTCTTTTAAAAGGTCCTGCAACCAGTAGTCTCCTGCCTGTAGCTCGATACGGTGGCCCCCCTTCTTTTCCATGGCCAGGGTGAAGAGCACTTTGAGTACGGGGGGCAAATATTCTTTAATATTGGTGGCAATGACATTTTTCACACAGGTGCGGGGCTGGACTTTTTTCAGGATGCTGTAGAAGGGGGTTAAAACCACCACGGTTTCAGCGACGCAATCCTCCAGCGCATGCTCCAGTTCCGCTTCCGTGTACATCGGATTGACATGCACCAGGATGGCGCCCGCCTTCCAGGCGCCCCACCGGCAGATTATGGCCTGCGGGCAGTTGGGCATCAACAGCGCTACACGGTCGCCCTTCTTGACATTTTTAGCGGCCAGAGCGGCAGCGAATTCGTCACTGAGTTTGTTAACCTCAGCATATGACATCTTTCTTTTCTTGAAATGCAAAAACGTGGAATCAGGATGTTCTTTCGCGGCCTCATCAACGTAATCGACCAGCGTCTTCTGCGGATAGGGCTCCAGTGAGTGCGGTACTCCGGGGTCGTAGTTTTTGAACCATCTGTATTCTGCCAATTTGACACCTCCTAAAAATATATGTCAGGCTTTATTTTCCATTATTTAGCTGGCAACCTTGACCAGGTCCCTCTTGCGACCATTCAGGAAAAGGTAGCCGTCGGCATCCAGATATCCGATATCACCCGTATGCAGCCACCCATCCGCCATTATGGAAGCAGTTTCCTGAGGCTGGTTCCAGTAGCCCAACATCAGGTTGGGTGCTTTGATACAAACCTCACCGGGTTCCCCGACTCCCAGCATTCGCCCTGTCTTCGTGTCTATCATCTTGACCACCACATCGGGCAAAGGCAATCCTACGGAGCGCTCTTTACCTGTTGCCGGAACAGGCGCCATCACAGGGGCCTCCATAGCCTCTGTCAAGCTGTAATTATCGATCAGCCCGATGCCGGTCGCTTTTTCGAATCTCTCCCTTACTTCTGCCGGGAGTTTATCTGCACCCGACATACAAATCCGCAGACCTTTTATACTAGCCTTGCCTGACTTGATCTTAATGTGGTCCAACAGATTGGCATAAAAATGCGGAATATCCATCATAACGGCAGGCCTGTATTTTTTAATGCTCCCGATAATATCCCCCCAATCCAAAGGGTTGGGGATAAGGATACATGACGAATGATTGATCATGGCGATCCCCAGAGCTCCTGCGAAACCCAGGGCGTGGAACATCGGCATGGAGAGCATCACCCTGTCATCCCATTCATAAATAACCGGGTATAACCAGGCGTTAATCTGCATGGCCGTTATTATCAATGCCTGGTGCGTGCCTACTGCACCTTTGGCCGGGCCGGTGGTGCCACCGCTGAACAGTATCACCGCCGGTTCCGACGGACTTATATTTATATCCGGACGTCCGGCGTTTTTATACTCTCTGATCAGGTCCAGGAAAAATACATCTCCCCGCATCAAGCTGATGCGGTTGCCATTTTTCCTTTCCTGCATCAGCTTATATATAAAACTCACATTGGCAGGCATATAGTCCTTGATGCTGGTGGCAATAACAGCTCTAATACTTGTCCCAGCCTGCATCTTCTTCACTGTTCCATAAGACTGGTTTAATACGATTACCGCAACCGGATCAATTTCTTTCAGGATATTTTGCAGCTCAAATTCTGTAGATAAAGGATCAAGAGGCACCGCAATAGCCCCCACCCGCCATATGCCTTGAAATCCGATCACCATCTGCGGCGAATTAGGCAGCAACATGGCCACGCGGTCACCTTTTCTAATACCGAGTGCTGCCAGCCCCATGGCCAGCGCATTGCTGAAGCGGATGAAATCGTCATATAAAAGTTTGGCGCCCTGAAAAAAGAACACTGCCCTGTACGGCCTGGCCTGGGACGACTCATCAACCACCTCGATCATCGTCTTCTTGGGGTACGGTTGCAAAGTGTGCGGGATATCGTTACCGTAGTGCTTAAACCAGGGATATTCTTCCATGCGAAAAGCTCCGTTCCCGGCGCGCATTGAAACCGCAGGGACCCGCCGCCCGGACTTCCTATATCATTGATTGACCGGTCAATTGTAACACAGTGAAGCAGATTGTCAAGTACAGCCCCTTCTGGAAACGAAATTTTGAGGCATTACTGTCGCATCACGCGGCGCAACTGCCCGCAGGCAGCCTCTATCCCCGCCCCGCGCTGTTCCCTTTGCGTCACCGATACACCAGCATCTTCCAAAACCCGGCGGAAATCAGCAGCCTGGTCGGCCCGAGGCGGTTTATAGTTTTTCCCCTCAACAGGATTAAGTGGGATAAGGTTTACATGGCAGTTCATGCCTTTCAATAACGCAGCCAGCCTGGCCGCCTCAGACGGAGAGTCATTGACACCCATTAAGAGGCAATACTCGAAGGTCACCCTGCGGCCTGTCTCCTTGAAATAATCACGCCCGGCATCGATGATCTCCGTGAGCTTATATCGAGACATGCCCGGTACCAATCTTCTGCGTAAGGTGTCTTGAGAAGCATGCAGGGATATGGCCAGCGTTAGTTGCAGATGCTCCTTGGCCAGCCTGTATATGCCTGGTATATATCCGATGGTACTGACCGTGATATTGCGCATTCCTATATTCAGTTCTGAGTTCAACAGCTTAACGGCCGTCAGGGTAGCATCATAATTCATCAAAGGCTCACCCATGCCCATAAATACTACATGGCTGACCCTGCTATCTTGAGGAAGGATTTTTTCGTGAACGGCAACCTCGCCCACCGTCAGCACCTGGTCGATTATTTCACCGGCAGCCAGGTTGCGTTTAAATCCTCCGGCCCCCGTGGCACAAAAGGAACACCCGATAGCGCAGCCAACCTGCGTGGAAACGCAGCAGGAAAAACGGTCATCGTAAGCCATACCCACCGCTTCGATCAAATCGCCGAAAGCCGGGGTTAGCAAAACCTTAAAGGTCCTGTCTTTTCCTCTACGGGTTTTTACAATCTGTGAACGGCCCACCTCATGATCTTTATCCAGCCATGACCTGAATATTGCGGGCAGCTTGGACATCATCGCAACCTCTCTGCAACCATGTCTGTAGACCAGATCGGCGATCTGCTTGCCCCTGTATTCCTTCTCCCCAGCTTCAATAGCCAGCAGCTTCAATTCATCGTCAGACAGGCCGAGCAATAGCTTTTTCATTCGAATATCCGCCTAATTATGTATGACCCTAATGTATACTGCAAACTAGCCGAATGGGGCTTTGACCCTCCCGATCATTAGTGCTAGCATGAAGTTGAGGACAATAAAAGGCACTCGTCCTCACGGAGGTGGTAGATGGTCAAAAAACAGGCCATGTTCGTAGAATGGCACTTTCCTCAGAGTGGCTCTCTTGCGCCGGAGGGGCGAAGGTAAGCTTCGACCGTGCAGAACAGGAGGGCATGTAAAACTTCCGAGCTCTCCATGTGTAGCTGAAAGGCTGCATTAAAGTGATAAAGCAGAGATTTCAGGCTTATCTGAAGGGGAGAGTAGGAAGGAGCAAGGATCAGATGATCAAGGGAGCTTCGCTGAGCGAAGCTCCCTTATTTATTAGGATGTGCATTTCAATTAGTCCCCGGGGCTGCCATCCACATGGTCATCAACCCCGTAAAGCATATGTCCCGCCCTTATTAATTGTTCTTTGCCAATCAGATCATCGGCCAGCAAAGGCAGCTGGATGATTGGTGCACTAAATCTTTGATACATCTCTTTTAAATATTTTAATTGCATGGATTTGCGCTGTTTGAAATAGGCGTTAGTCAGTACATCGTCAGGCAAAACAAGGTTGGCTACAATCATACTTGTTGAAACGCCGATGGACTTCATCTCCTTCATGGCCCGGCTTGCTTCCTCAATAGGCGTATTTTCGGGATACATGACGAAGCTGAATGTCGTCCGGTCGGTATCCTGCATCATTTCAATTACTTCTTTGAAATGCTGCTTTGTGATTTTGTCCATTTCGCTATCTTCGGTAGTTGTATATATCTTTATTTCCAGTTGCTTACTCCATTCAACAGGCAATTTAAGCAGCCGCAAGGTATGCCCTGTGGGCGCCGTATCGAACACAATAACCTCGTAGTCCTTGAGGCTGGCAAATTCAATGAATTTTTCAAATGTGGCCATTTCCTCGGTGCACGGGGAGTTCAATTCTTCTTCGATGGCTGCTACACGTTTTGCGTCATATTTCTGACTTACTTCGGCGATCACCTTTGTCTTATATTCCTGCGCAGCTTGCGGCCCGTCGATACATGCCATCCACAAATTTTTATCGTTTCCCACCTTCGCCGGTTCCTCGGATATGGGTTGCCCCAGTATCTGAGAAAGATGGGAGGCCGGATCGGTGGTGATGAGCAATGTGCGATAGCCTAGCTTGGCTATCCATAAAGCTGTAGCCCCGGCAACCGACGTTTTGCCCACGCCGCCCTTACCGGCAAAGAAGATCGTCCTGCGTTGTCCATTATTTGGAACCAGCAATTTTTCGATGGCCGGATCAATCTGAGGATACTTTTCCGTTGAAGATGCCTGTGCAATTTCACTGACCTCTATTGTGTAATCCGCAAGTTTAACAGGCTTTTCCAATAGCTTCTTTCCTATTGCCAGCAATGACCCCTTACCTTTGACTTCATTCGCCTCCATTTCCATTAATGTGGTCGGTAGTGCAAGATTGATTTTAACCTGTCCTAGGTATTCCTGTTGTTTATAATAGCGGCGAAGCATGAATGCATTGTCGCAGGCCTTCTTAGGATAAATACCGTTCACAATCAGCTCCTGGGACGTTATGGCCAGTTTGGTCAGTTCTGAAATGGAGCGCTGTGTTTCATAGATAGCCGTCGCTTCGGGACGCAACACAAAGATAAAATTCGTACGGTTTTGATCGCGCATAGCATCAATTGCGTGGTCGAACTTTTCTTTCGACTCTGCCAGCGAGGCCGCAGGCCCCACGCAGGTCTGCCCCGCGCTACCGTCTTTGACGGCATTCTCTATTACGCTGCTCCACTCTACAGGCAGTTCCAGCAGGCGCAGTGTATGACCCGTGGGCGCCGTATCGAATATGACTACATCATAATCAGGTTCCTGCAGGAAATCTGTGAAACGCTCAAAGGCCGCGATTTCAGCCGTGCATGGTGAATTAAGCTGTTCCTGCACCACAGCAAGGCTTTCTTCCGGAATTAGTCCCTTCAAAGGAGCAATTGTTCTTTCTCTGTATTCCGACGTAGCTTTGTCAGGGTCAAGCTCCATGGCAAATAGATTGCTTATCCCTTTTATTGGGACAACATAATATCCAATAGGTTGCTCAAAAACGTCGGCCAGGTTGGAAGCGGGGTCAGTGGTTATGATGAGCGTCTTCTTGCCCGAAGCCGCATAGTGCACTGCACTGGCCGCCGCCATGGTTGTTTTTCCCACACCACCTTTCCCGGAAAAGAAATAAAAATGGGTTTGGTAGTGTGATATCATTTTTTGCGCCCTTTATGCAATTATTAGTGAGATATAGTGAAAGGGGCTATCCGCCGCTATTAGCAGCAGCGATTTTGCGCACTGTCTCTGGAGTCCTTCTTATAGTTTGGGCCACAACTGATATCGCAGGAGTCTTTCCCTGCACAGCACCCTGCATCAGCGGGAAAATCCAATTTAAGTAATGGTTCACCTTTGTGATTTTCTTGTACCATACCTTTTAGTTCCGCCAGCGACGGGTAAGCGCCCACCTTGACCACTTTCCCGTCACAGGTAGTAATCGGTAGAGCTTTGATCTGGCGCTCCTGCATGAGCTTGATAACTTCCGGGTTTTCTCTGAATTTTTTAGGGTTTCCCGTAATGCTGTAGCGCTCGACCTTGGCGCCCATGTCCTTCAGTTTGTCCAGCACATCCTGCAATTCGATCAGGGATTTATCCGGATTGGGACCGCAGACGCCGCTGGAACAGCACATGGCTGACTCGTAAATAATAAAGCTCTTGGTCATGGTAACACCTCTTTTGTTCGAATTTACATCTTTAAACAGTTATTTCCTACGGGCAAACACCCCCGCCGCAACATGACCCAGATGACTTCTGCCAGTGAGATATACGGTCTTGCGCTGCTGGAGCGGGCTGGGTGACCTGTATAGTCTCAATAGGCTGTTGCACGGTATAGTTATCGCTAAGATCACCGATACCTACGATGTATGTCCCCGGCTCGGCCTTGGTCACTTTGAATGCAGAATTATAGCTGGAACCTGGCGGCATAATAACCCTGTCGGATTGTTCTGTCACCCCGTTTATTTTAAGTTCGGCAATGTAAGTTCCCTGGCTTCCTCCCGTGTTTTCAATACGGGCTACGACAATCACTTCCTCCCCTGGATTTGCCACTTTCATATTGATCTTCAAGTCAGAAATTTCAAACGCGGCCGGCACAAATTTCTCCACGGTAACCGTGGAGCTTTTGTCACCTATTCTTATTTCATATGTGCCCGCTGTACCCCTGTGCAGTATGAATTGAATTTCCTGTGATTTCCCTGGGGCAAGTGTTACAGTAGTTCTATCGTCAGCAATGCCGTTTACCATCACCGGCACTATGTAAGTGGCCTCGCTCTTACTGGCATTATCTATCTCGGCGGTGACGGTGAATTTATCATTCTCGATCACCTTATTGGGAGTTACATCCAGTGACAGGACCCCAAAGTTGTTTGCTGACGCCGGTTCGCAGGCCGACAATGGCAACAAAAACGCCAGTAGAAACAAACTCATTAAAGCTGCTATTCCTTTTTTCATTTTATTTACCTCCGTAGTCTCAAATCCATTGAAATCTGTGCCGTTTAGAGCGTAAACAGAATCCAGACACCGGCAGCAATTAGCAGGACTCCTGAAACTTTCTGGATTGGCACAGCCATCTTATGAATAAATCCCGTCAACTTGCCCAGACCTATGCCGAGAATTGCCGCCACCATAGGCAGACTGTAACCAATGGCAAACACTGCAAGTATAAGGGCACCCCATCCACCCTCTCCCTTCAATGCGGAAACGCCAAGTATAATCGGGAGTAGTGCGGGGCCGCAGCAACCCATAGTATAGGTTATGCTTACTACACCCACAGCCAGCCCAAAAATAGACGCCCCTAACATTCCAGACGGTAATCTTCCTACAATCGGATTTACAGAGGGCAGTCGGAATGGCAGCACATTAAGTGCCACAAAACCGAAGAAAATGGTGAGGATGGCGATAAGAATCTTTCCATACAGCCCAAAAGCGCTTCCGACTGTCTGGCTTATAAAGCCGACAGCCCATCCTGCCGCAGAGAAAGCAAGTACCGTTCCCAGCATGAAGAAGCCGGCTATTATAAATATGTCTCTCTGCTGTTCACTTTCCCGCGAACCGGCGTATCCAATAACCGCGGCTATCAAGGGTGCAGAACAGCCAATACAAGCGAAGGACGTTACAAGGCCTAATAATAGCCCCGCCGGCAATACGAGCAAGCCAAATTCCGGCGCGCTGAATATCTGGTTTATCCATTCCTGCATTTTATTTTTGCTCCAGTATTATTGGCCGCAGCACCCTGAACCTGGAACGCATGTTTTTTGCAGGCTAACATACGCCTGCAGAAGCTTCGTCTCAGTAATGTCACCTTTGACTATTGCCCCCTGGCCCGTGGCCGCGATTACCAGGACTGCCGGCAGTTTCTGGATAGCAAGGCGGTCCATAGTAGACTGAAATTCGGGGTCCGTGGAACTCAGGGTCATTGCATCGACAACACCACCGCTCTGCTTTATTTTTTCTAAAGAGGTTTTGACCACCTGGTCTGCTTTTACGGTAGCATCATCGTTGCCCGGAAATAATATAAAGATGAAATCATAAGTTGCGAATTTTGAGTTCAGGTTTTTCACCCAGTTTAGCTCGCCAGCTCCTTGGGAGGCCGGTGCATTAACCGCCGGTGTAGACGATGCAGGGTTGCTGGTCGAGGCCGGCGCATTAACTGCAGCCGCAGATGGTACAGGGTTGCTGGCCGTGAGCATCACAGAACTGGCTGATGTTCGCGTCATCAAAGTGTAAGTTACGACCCCGCCAATCATTAAAACAGCAAGCGCACAAAGCGCTATTTTCCACCACTGCATGTTTTTATTCGTCATTTCTACTCCTTTTTATAGATTTCGAAACACTTCGAATATTCAGATATAATTTTTTTAAACCGGTTCCGCCAATCGGAAAAATGCCAGTATAAAATCAAGTACTGCAGGGTCAACCGAGCATTCCGTGCGTTGCCCCCGCCTTCTTATTTTAATCAGACCGGACCGGCGCAACTCCTTTATATGATGTGACACGGTAGACCCCGCAATCCCCAGGTCTTTCCCCAGTACCCCTACGCACTCGCATATTTGACCGTCCGAACTGCATGCGTCATCTTCTATACAGCAACTTGCAAGTCGCATGAAAATCTTAACCCTGTAGGGATTTGACAGCGACTTGAATATATCCGCATAGCGCTGGGCATCTTCGTTTCGATATCGCGACATGTTTCTACTATAAACCTGTCCTTTTATTTTTGTCAATGCCTATCCCGGTTTCAGTATCTGCGGTTTACCGTTTTTTCTAAGCGGAGAGGTCCCGGACTGGCACGCGTTAGCCCATCACAGCGAGCAGGAGTTCGAAAAACAGGGCATCCGGTTGCTTCTCAATCAACGGGCTGAAGCGATTTTTCCGCAGATAAAGCGCGTTAGGATAGTTTCGAGATAAAGGGCAAACCGGGGAGATAACCTACGATAAGCTCTTACTTGCTACCGGGGCTGAATCAGCCAGGCCGCCGATTACCGGATTGGACCAGGCCGGAGTCTTCCTTTTGCGCTGGATGGCAGACGGCTTTGCCGTGCAACAATTCATAGAGCAGAAAAATCCGCACCAGGCTGTAATCGTCGGCGGTGGATATATCGGCCTGGAAATGGCAGATGCCTTGACCTATCGCGGCCTGGAGGTGACCTTATTGGAGTTTGCCCCCGAGATATTAACTACTATGGATCCTGCTTTGGGCCGGTTAATCAGGACCGAGCTTGAATCCAGGGGTGTTCGGGTTATTACCGGCAGGGCTGTTCAAAGCATTGAGCATAAAAACGGTAGCCTGCTTGTTCACACTACCACCGGTGCAGCTTCGACCGCGGACATGGTGCTGATAGGAACAGGGGTCAAGCCTTCCGCCCAATTGGCTCAAACCGCAGGCATTGCCCCGGGAGTTGCCGGAGCTATCCAGGTAGACCGGACTATGGCTACCAATAAACCGGATATTCTGGCCGCCGGCGACTGTGCAGAGACCTGGCACCATATCTTGAAAAGCAAGGTTTACATGCCGTTGGGTACTACCGCCCACAAACAGGGCCGGGTAGCCGGTGAAAACATGGCAGGCGGCAATGTTGAGTTTCAGGGCAGCCTGGGAACCCAGGCAGTGAAGGTATTTGACCGGATAGCAGCCGGAACAGGATTGAGGGACATTCAGGCAGACAAGGCCGGTTTCGATCCTTTGACCGTCACGTTAACCACTTTAGATCACAATGCATACTATTCGGGAGTCCCTTAAGCTGCTTTAAAGACGCCTTTTTGTTTTGTCGATTACTTGTTCCACTTCTTCCCTTGTTTTGAACTCCAGTGGATTGCAGCCTATTTGGTCGCGTTTTATCATCTTTCTCAAATCTTCAAGGAATTTAAGAGCACCCGGCTCATCCTGATCCATGATTATTTGCTCTATCTTCAGGATTTGTTGGTCATCAAATGGAATCAACTTCTTTGCCATTTATTGCACTCCGCACGTGCCACTGCCCCCGCAACAGGCAGGATTTACCACATTGAAGTAGACTGATCCGGCATACAAATTGCCCCAATCATCGGATATTGTCACCATAACAGTGTAGCAGCCTGGTATACCCGGCGCCACCCAGTCAATCTTGGACGTATTCACGTCCTTCATACCTATATTCTGCATTCCATCGCCATTGCATGACCATGTATATTTATACTTATTAAGTGCAGCCAGTGGGGCGTCGCATTCGATTGCGGCGGTTGTTAGCGGGTTTACTGATTCCTGTTCTGTAATCAAATCATTACACTGGAGTGGAAACTGCAGCGACATATCAGGACTAATATCAATGAGCGTTCTGCTGAATGGGACCACTTTCACATTTACGCTGTCTGTAGTTTCATTGCCTTTTGCGTCGGATACCTTCACGCCAACGCTGTATGTTCCGGGTATGGCCGGAGCCACCCATGTAATGCTTTCCCCATGCCCATAGTGGCCTTGGATTGTTCCATTATCGGCTACCCATTTGAACCGCAACGGATTATTGCTGCCGTCATCCGTCCTGCAAATCAATAAAGTCTCAAAGGCTGCGGGCACTTCGCGCGCACAAATAATACCCTTGATCACTGGTCGTTGATTTTGAAACGCTGAGCAAGATAGGATCGGCAATATGGCAAATAAAACCGCCAGCCAGTATATTAGCAGGTTATTTCTATTCAACATTCGGTACTCCGCGAATTAGATGAATAATTTAACAATCATCCAAACAGCCATCGCAACAAGCACTATTGCTAATATGATCCGCAACTTTGGCACGCTGATTTTGAGCGATATGACAGGCCCCAGGCTTGCTCCTGCAAACGCAGCCACTGCGAGGGGCAAGGCAGCCCATACGTTGAAAGGATCGCCACCCAGTAAATGCCCGATAAAACCGGGAAGCGCTGTGATGCCCACGTACGTAGAGGAAATGCCAATAGCAATGCGTGTGGGGCACCCGAACAAAAGCACCAGCATCGGCAGAAGGAATAGCCCCCCGCCCACGCCGATCAGCCCCGCAACAAACCCTACCACCGCTGTTGCAGGGATAAGGACCCCCATTGCTATCTGGTATTTATGCTCGCCGCAGGTCCTATCCCAGCAGTACCATGGCGGCATAAAATCCGGACGCTTCCCTTCCACCGCCGGTCGGAGCATAAAGAATGCCGCAACGCCGAGCACAGTAATAAAGATAACCTTCAGCGCCACAGAGCTTACCCATTGAGCGATGTAACCCCCGGCGAAAGATCCTAAAATTGCGAAGGGCACGATGGCAAACAACAACTTCCAGTCCACCGTTTTCTTACGCCCAAAGACCAGCGTCGCTGCTATGCTAGCCAGCATGATTATGAACAGGCTGGTGGTAGAAGCCTCATGCATGCCCATACCCGTCATCAGCAGGATGGGCACATAGGTTGAACCTCCACCCTGCCCCACCATTGAGAAGGGCACGGCAAGTGCGAACACAGCCACACAGGCTATAATTGTAGCCATAATAGACATATAATTATCCTCCGCGGCAGAGGTCTCCTGGCCCCATCTGCAAATCGACTTATTATTTATTTATAACCGGAGCATGGAATGCAGTTGGGCTCGTTGTCGACCAGGCGCACGTACCGTTCGAAAACATACTCACCGCATTTCACGCATTTCACTTTGTTAAACGACCCTTTGGTTGGCATAAATTTATAGTCGGGTAACCACTCGAGTTTAAAGACCTTATCATCCGGCTGGGCATACACCCAATCTATGGCCTCTTTGGCGACTTTGGCGGGGATCTGCGACGGTTCAACCTTTTTCTTTCTATAGGCAAAGAATTCCTGTTTAGCAAACTCATCTTGAAACTCATTAGTGACGTACAAGCGGATTGCACCCTTTTCAAGATGTGAGGGGTGATAAAACACGGCAGCCAACTTGCCCCAGAAGGTCTTCTCCATCAATGATTTGCCATAGGTCGCGCCGGTTGCTATTTGGATGCCGTCCATCAGGCAGGTCTGCGGATGGCCAATACCCAGCTCAGGTATGACGAAAAATCCATGGTCTTTCTCATGCTCTGCCCCCAATTCCTTCATAGCCAGATTACCCATGCAGTAACCTAGCGGCATGAAGGGACAGTGATGCCCGTGAAACTCCCACGCCCATTCCGGTACTTCGTTCATTTCCTAACTCCTTTTATTATTTTCATTACTATTTATTAGGTTTTTTTAACGGACTAGTTTTAGTTTTTAAATAATTAGTTTTAAGCGTGTCACCAACTTTTTAGCTTGATACGAATAAGGAGTTGAGCCACAGCGCCATGTAATAAATCCCAATGCCAATGAACACAATAGCAATTACGATTCTAATAATCTTTTCACTGTGGGAAATAACATCGACCCACTTTGAGATGCCGGCCACTCCAAACGAGAGCAGCATGCCGAAAAGCAAAACCGGCAAACCCGTACCCACCGCGAAAAACGCAGGCAGGGAAACCCCGCCGCTAGTTTTCAATGCAAGCGGAAGCAATACAGCAAAAAACAAAACAGCGCTGTAAGGACAGAAGGCAAGGGCGAAGAGTGCACCGAGGGGTAGACCGCCAATCATCCCCCAATCAGCCAGCTTTCCGCCTAAATACGAAATGCTGTTGCCGCCCCGGCTAAAAGAGATTTTATCTATGAAAAGCATCAACAATCCTATGATTATCAAGAACAGCCCGAGGGCTTTTTCCCCGATATCCTGAAGAAAGATAGAAACCTCCGGGATCCCCAGGCCGAGATATATAATAATGGCACCCAGCACCGTATATGTCAGCATGCGCCCCACTGTATATAACGCGGCCGTCAATACTGAATATTTGCGGTCGGTGAGCTTCCGGCCGACATAAGCAAGTGCAGCAATGTTGGTACCCATGGTGCACGGGCCTACGGTAGCCATCAACCCCAGCATAAAAGCAGACAAAGCAGGTATGCTGTTATTTGCTGATAAACCGGATAGATCCATTATCTCTTCCCATTAAGGCTATTCTCGATAACATCCTTAACTTTCAATTCAAATCCGCCCGGATTATTTCTGCAGTTCCAGTTCCAGATATCCTGAATATCTTCTATATTGTCAAATCCATTTACCACAGTATTGATGAACAATTGTGAACCGACCGCACCATATTTCTTAGCAATATCGATGTTCTGTGGTTCCTGGGCATTTAGCACCCTGTATGTTAATTTGCCGCTGGTTATCGCATCATTGAAATAGGTTTCAATAACATGATTAACATGCTGTTCAAAGCAAAGACAGGTTACGCATCTCTGATTTAAATGAAAATATATGACATCGACCCTGTTTTCGGTCGTGGCAGTTTTCTGAGCGGTAGGATTGGTCATGGGCGAGATTGGTTGGACATCGGGCAGTGGAGTAGTAACTGTCGCATTATCCGCTGTACTATCCGCACTACTAGTTACCGGTTGCAGAGTAATTGGCTCATTTGTGGCAGGTGGTTGGTTTATGGTTGTTACACTTGTACACCCCACCAACAATATAATTCCCGTTACCATGGTTGATAATATAAATTGCTTAATTGTTTTACACATATTAAATCTGAGATCTCCTTAAAGTGATGATCGACTTGATGGTAATTGTATCCACCATCAATGCACGAATTTAAACGCAAATCATGAATTCTGTTTACTTTTCTCCGCTATTCGAACAAATTTGATTGAATTCCTGATGCAAACGCTCAGCCCTTGATGGCACTCACCTTTATACTCCTGACCGATCTGCCCACTTTTTGGGCATCGCCCCTGGATATGCTTTCATTCTGCATAATGGCCTGCGCCGTCGGGTCGCTGACTATGAACTCAACATCAAAGCCGGTTTCATCAAGCACTTTTATCTCTTTGAAGCCGGCTTTTTTCACGGCATCAAGATATTTTTCCTTCAATGCAGCGCCCGCCAGGCAGCTAACGTATGCCGCCACAGATTTCTGAACCGCTTCCGGCAATTCTTCGAGTAGAACGATATCCGAAACCATCAACCTGCCGCCGGGCTTTAATACACGGTGCGCTTCTTTGAATACCCGTTCCTTATCAGGCGAGAGGTTAATAACACAGTTGGAAATTATTATGTCTACATGGTTGTCCGCCACCGGCAAGTTCTCTATCTCGCCCAATCTGAACTCTACATTTTTATAACCGTCTTTTAGCGCATTCTCCCTGGCCTTCTCCAGCATATCAGGAGTCATATCAACGCCTATGACCCTGCCATTTTTGCCGACTCGGTTGGCCGACAGGAAACAGTCGAAGCCGGCTCCCGACCCCAGGTCGAGCACTACCTCACCTTCCTTAATCGAAGCCAAAGCCACAGGGTTGCCGCAGCCGAGCCCAAGGTTAGCACCCTCGGGCACAGAGTCCATTTCTTTATCGGAATACCCTATACCCTTTCCGACCTTACGAGCAACGTCGGTGCCGCAGCCGCATTCGGTCTGGGGAGCACAGCATGAAACACCCTCTCTGGCGACCTTTGCATAGCGTTCCCTGACTGTTTTTTTGATTTCTTCTTTTTTCATAGGTTCACTCCTTTTTAAGAGACGGATTCACTATCGAAATATTTGCGCTTGAAATACAAGGCCACGTTAACCAGACCTATCAGTACCGGCACTTCGACCAGCGGGCCGATCACCGCGGCAAAGGCCTGTCCCGATCCTATCCCAAAGACTGCAACCGCAACAGCTATGGCAAGTTCAAAATTGTTGCTGGCAGCAGTGAAAGCAATGGTGGCTGTCTTAGGGTAACCCGCGCCGATCTTCCTGCCCATGTAAAAAGAGACCAGGAACATCACTACGAAGTATATGAGGAGTGGAATAGCGATGCGTACAACATCCAACGGTAGCTGAATGATAATCTGGCCCTTGAGCGAGAACATCACGAGGATCGTGAACAGCAGTGCCGCCAGCGTGACCGGGCTGATCCTCGGTATAAATTTAGTATCGTACCATTCACGGCCTTTGGCCTTTACCAATACAAACCTGGTGAGCATACCGCCGAAAAATGGGATCCCCAGGTAAATCAACACGCTCTGCGCTATCTGCCAGATAGTTATATTCACAGCAACTCCCTGCAGTCCGAACCATCCCGGCAGTACCGTGATAAAAATATAGGCATAAATGGAGTAAAACAGTATCTGGAAAATAGAATTAAAGGCCACTAAGCCGGCGGCATACTCGTTATCACCCCTGCAAAGCTCGTTCCAAACTATCACCATGGCAATGCAACGCGCCAGCCCTATCATGATAAGTCCCACCATGTAATCCGGAAATCCGTTCAGGAACAGTACGGCCAAAAGAAACATCAATATGGGCCCGATAATCCAGTTTTGTACCAGTGACAGGCCAAGTATTTTCCAGTCGCGGAATACCAGGGGCAGTTCTTCGTATTTAACCTTGGCCAGCGGAGGATACATCATCAGTATTAGCCCGGCGGCTATGGGGATAGAGGTCGTGCCCACCTGGAACAGCGTTATGAAATCAGCGACGCCGGGAACAAAATAGCCCAGGCCTACCCCAATTGCCATGGCCAGGAAAATCCATAGTGTCAGGAAACGGTCAAGCACCGACAATTTTAATGTGCTTTGCTCCACGGTACAGGACGCTCCACTTTCCATCATATGATCCGGCCCCCTATGCCATCTCTTCCAGAAGCCTTCTGACCCTTGATTTGATCTCATCCCCGATCTTTCTTATTTCTTCTTTGGACCTGCCCTTCGGGTCAGGTAATCCCCAGTCTTCTGTTTCTATAAACGTGGCGGGGCAAACTCCCTCAGTACTGCATCCCATCGTGATTACTTTTCCTGAGCCCTTCAGCATCTCAGGAGTTAGTTGTTTGGGTTTCTGATCACTTATATCGATGTCCAGCTCTTTCATAACCTCAATAACTACAGGGTCTACCCGGTCGGACGGCATGGTCCCGGCAGAAAAAGCTAAGGTTTTACCTTTAGACATATGATTGAAAAAAGCTTCCGCCATCTGGCTTCGGCCCGAGTTTCCCACACATACAAAAAGAACTTTGTTCATTTAGTAGACCGTACTTAATAAAGCTTCAGCCAGAGCCCGATATAAACCAGGCCAATGACAATAAACAGCGTGGCCATGGCCATCCTGATATATTTTTCGGCCCTGCTAATAGCATTGATCCATTTAGCCGCGCCCGCAACACCCAGTGACAAGAGAGTGCCGAAGAGCAGCACAGGGAGTCCAGTCCCCAGGGCAAACAAAGCTGGCAGGCCTACACCACCCGTCGTCTTCAGGGCCAGAGGGATAAGCACCATAAAAAAAAGCACTGCGCTATAAGGGCAAAAAGCCAGCGCTAATATAAGGCCCAGGGGCAGTGCCCCCAACATACCCATATCTGCAAATCTGCCGGCAGCGTTGGCCAGCCTTGAGTCATGCTCACCCAGGTCGATCTTGTCCAGGAACAGCATGATAAAGCCGACCAGAATCAAAAAGGGACCGATTACCATCTCACTTACCTGTTGCAAAAAATTGGCGACGGCAGGTATGCTTAATCCGGCATAGATTATCAGGGTCCCGAGCAGGGTATAAGTTATCATCCTGCCCAGGGTATAAAGTGCGCTGCTGGTAAATGCGTACTTTCGGTCCGAGATCTTCCTGCTTATATAAGCCAGCGCCGCCAGGTTGGTAGCCAGAGTGCAGGGCCCGATGCAGGCCATAATACCGAGCAGGAAAGCCGATACCGCCGGTACATGTAGACTGCCTGCCAACCCCTGCAAATCCATTACGAACTCTTGCCTTCCAGAATATCCGTCAATTTAGTCCTGATAAAGTTAATAAGCTTATCCTTATTATTATCGCCGGTCATCAACCAGATATCATCCACCCTGTAAGTTCGTTCTATACTCCCGCGTGTCTCCGTGACAAACAATGCAAAAGCAAGCGTGTCGTATTTCTTAACCAGATCAACATTGGCAGGGTCATCAGAGACAATCATGGTCAATGTTAGTTTACCATCGACCTGTTCATCCTTGAAATATGTGTCGACAACATACTTTATACTGTCACCCACAAGGGCCATACAATGACAGGGCGCCTTTGTATGGAAATAAATCAGCTCCACTTTATCAGGCTTGACCGGCAGAGGGGTTACGGTCAGGCTGACTGAAGTTGAATTGTCGACCAGCAGCGTCGTAGTATCCGTGACGGGGATATCGCTCCTAACCGCGGGGGCTGCCGGAGCACTACAACCTGCCGCCGGCAGGGCAGCCGCCATCAGGGCTGTTAGAATAGTAAAAAGCCAGAATATTCTCATATCTATCCTTCTTTTTGTCCTTGCAAAGCTGAATTTATAAGGCTTTTAAGTGCGTCTTTACTCGGCACTGATCCTGAACTGACCACCTTTTCGTCAATTACAAGCCCTGGAGTCATCAATATTGAATATTGCATTATCTGCTTCATATCGTTTACTTCTTCCACAACAGCATCCACCCGCATATCGGCCACCGCTTCTTTCACGCTCTTCAGCAGATTGTGGCATTTGGCACACCCCGTCCCCAGTACCTTAATATGCATCTAAAGCCTCCTTCCTTTACCAATCCTTTGACCAAACAATAAATCCTCAAAATACTATGCCTGCCGGGCGCATTCCGGCAGTATACGCTCAGCGCTTGCCAGTTTCTGCAGGTCCTCCTGACCTATCCTACTCTGCTCTATCCCTTTCCGGACCGACCTAACTATATCGATAGCATCTTTATCGATACCTTCCCAATCGATCGAGTACAGAGCGAACAAGCCCTGCCGTCTCATCTTAAGCAGTCCGGCATTATACAAGGCAGCAAGATGATGCGAAACCCGCGGTTGCGACATGCATAGCACCTGTATCACCTCACATACACAGCATTCCCTCTCAAATAACATGTTGAGTATCCTGAGCCTTGTTTCATCAGATAATGACTTTAAAATTCCGACCAGATTTCTCATTTTCCTTTAAACCAATTGACTAAAATACAACTATATAATAATATGTTTATATAGTTATACACAAATATAACTTAAATAATTTATCCTGTCAATAGGAGCGGCTTCTGGAATACACGATATGATAGAGCAAGGACAATTAAGCAACGCTAAGAGCTGCAGTTGCGGGACAGAAACCGCTGTGGCAGCAAAGCAGGACGGGAAACCCGCAAGCAGGTCCCGGCTGTATATTTTATTGAGCATCAGCCTGGCTGCATGGGTGCTGCTGTATTGGGCGCTGCAGCCAGCGGCGGACTTTCTTACGTATGACCTCTTTAAGCTCCCGGCCTCGAGCCATCCGGGCGCCAGCGTAAACTTCTTTCTCTATGATGCGCCCAAGGTCATCATGCTGCTGGTCCTCATTATCTTCGCGGTTGGAATTATCAGGTCATTCTTTTCAGCGGAACGCACGCGTCAGATACTGGCCGGGAAACGCGAGTTCGTGGGCAATGTCCTTGCAGGCGGACTGGGCATTGTAACACCCTTTTGCTCTTGTTCTGCTGTTCCTCTTTTCATCGGGTTTGTAGAGACGGGCATTCCTCTGGGCGTTACCCTTTCATTTTTAATCGCCTCACCCATGGTCAACGAGGTGGCGCTGGTAATGCTTTACGGCATGTTCGGCTGGCAGGTAGCACTGATTTACCTTGTCACCGGGCTGGTTATAGCCATTGTGGCCGGCTGGGTGATAGGCAGGCTGAAAATGGAGCGCTACATCGAGAGCTGGGTATTCGATATAAAGATGTCGGAAGCCAATGCCCCCAGTACGAACATGGATTTTGAAGAACGTGTTCGCTATGGCCTGAACGCCGTGCGTGAAATTGTGGGCAAGGTCTGGCCCTATGTCCTGGCCGGCATAGCAGTGGGAGCCCTCATTCACGGCTACGTGCCGGAAGGTTTGCTGGCTTCGTTCATGGGCAAAGGCGCCTGGTGGAGCGTGCCCGTAGCCGTTCTGATTGGCATCCCCATGTACTCCAACGCCGCCGGTATCATACCTATAGTCCAGGCCCTGATGGAGAAGGGAGCAGCGCTGGGCACTGCACTGGCCTTCATGATGGCAGTAGTCGGCCTGTCACTGCCGGAAACCATTATTTTACGCAAGGTCCTTAAGTGGCAGTTGATCGGCGTCTTTATCGGAATAGTCGCCTCCGGCATTATTATCATAGGCTACCTGTTCAACACTTTCCTGTGAGCATGGCCCCAGGTCTATGTTTTCAGCACTTCAGGGATACCAGGTATGAATCTTTGACACCGATGGTTTTTAAATGATATAATTATATATAACAGATTAGGAAAACCTCCCCCGGCGGAGGTTTTTTATTGCCCAAATTTTCAGCTTCGGCAAAGCGCTGCGATCATAATTTGCCAATATCATATCCCGTTATTATACTTCTTAAAACACAATGAATCTTCAACCCGAGGTGACACCACATGAATAATTCCAAGCCGGTATTTATTGCCTGCCTCACCAGCCTGGTTGTTCTGTCTTCACTATTTCTGGTCTCGTGCTTCCGGCCTGCAGCTAACTATAAGCCCTCCGCACTGCCCAGTTTAATAGCCTTTGCTTCCGACCGTGATAAAACCCCGCATATCTTTACCGTCAAGCCTGACGGCTCTGACATCCGGGCAACCTCGGACGATAATGATACGACCGACGGCCTGCCCGCATGGTCCCCCGAGGGCAAAAAGATTGCCTTCACTTCCGATCAGTCCGACAAATATGAGATCTGGACCATGAACGAGGACGGCAGCGGACGGAAAAAGGTCACCAGCAGTCCTGAATGGGACGGCATGCCTAGCTGGTCGCCCGACGGGTCAAAGATCGCCTTTGTCAGCGAAGTACACAAAGGGGGCGAGACCAGCTATGAAATATTCGTGATCAATGCCGAGGGCAGCGGGATGAAACAGCTGACCGATAGCTCCACCTGGAATAACGGCAGCAACACCTCCGATGAAGACGAAAGGCTGGGATGGAACAGCGCCCCCACCTGGTCTCCCGATAGCTCCAGGATCCTTTTTGCCTCCAATCGTGATATCACCAGCACCTCACCCATCCTTTATATCATGAATGCCGACGGCACCGACCAGAAAAAATTCGGGCTATTCTTCGGTGTGGACGGCACCGCTCCCAACTGGTCCCCGGTCACCAATCAGATCGTCCTCGTCAGGGGCAGCGGTACCAAAGGCGATATCTGGGTGATGGATGGTGGCTCCCCCTTCCCCCTGCTCACAGCTAAAAAGCTCACCACCAACCTCGATAACAACTCTAGCCCGGTCTGGTCGTCCGACGGCAAGCAGATCGCCTACGTGTCTAATACCTACGGGAAGGACAATATCTTCATCATGAACGCCGATGGCACCGGCGTGCTCCGCTTGACCTATAGCCAGTCCAATAACGACCGCAACCCGGCCTGGAGGTAAGGGGCAAGATACAGAGAAGAGGGCCGAAGTCACTTTCAATCATAGCCGACGAGCTGCGGCCGCTGAGGCAGCGCAGCTAAAATGCCTCAGACTCCCGCCAACACTGCAAACTAACCCTCCGGCCAGCCCACTACTGTCATATAAATCACACTTTCCTCTATGCCGTCTACATCCGGTACAGCATTGACTTCGTCGTCGTAAAGGGCAGCTATGGGGCAACTGCCCAGCCCTAGGCTGACCGCCGCCAGTGCAAGGTTCTCCGCAATATGTCCGGCATCGAGATAGATATAGCGGTAGGCTCTCTGACCATATTTAAATTTGCAACGCTGAAATACGGCCGTCCACACAAAGACCACGGCAGACTTGCCGCATACTTCCTGTCCCATGGCCGCCGTGCAGATCTGGCCGGTATGATCGCCCAACCTAATCTCTTCCAGGACATGTTGCCTTATGTTGTAGTGGTAAACGCCCCGTCCCAACCCTTCGACATTATGGGCAACGATATAGGTCTCCACGGGATACAGGGCGCCTGCTGAGGGGGCTGTACGGTATTCATAGCCGTCTTCCAACCTTTGGATACCGGTTGATGCCCAGAGCAGGTAAGACAGGTGCTCCAGCTTCAGCGGCGACTGAGTAAACAGCCGAGTGCTCCGGCGTTGCTTGAGAGCTGTTTCCAGCGGCATCCCGCCCCCGGCATTCGGCTGCGGAAGTTTCGTCTGCGGGCTGTCCGGATAGGATTTATAAGCATCAGGCTCACTACCTGCCTGCACCTCCCACTGCGACATCTTAAAGGGAAAGTATTTGGTCTGCTGCTGAAACTGGTCACCTGCCCCTTCTCTCATTCATGACACCCCCACTATTATTCTAATTTTGTGCAATAGAAAAGCAAAGAGCGCCCCAGTGCCCGGCGCTCTTTGCTTCGGGAGGAGAACCGCTATATTCAAACCATCCGGCTTAGTAACATCATCATAGAAACGATCAATCCTGCACAAAGCAACATAGACCAGAAGAGAGCCTGTGTTTTCCAGTCGTGTCTTACCATTCCAAAAACCGATTTCATGGCAGTCATTTTTTCTCCCTCCTTAATCTATTTCGAAACTATTCTAAAGCGTTAGCTACCCTAACACAATAGCGTATGAGTACTGGTTTGTCTGTGACATTAGTACTAAGCGGGCCCCATCGTGCGCAAATTAAAAAGGCGGGTAACCCCGCCTTTATTAAAATTCCGGATGATTTAACCCGTCTAGAGGGCCAATGCCACGCCCAGCACAATAATTACAGCCAGAAGAAGCGTGCCATCTACCACCATTCCGCTCAGTATCATTCTGAGCTTGCCGTCTGCTTTCAATATTTCCTTGAATGTTTTTCTGGTGTCCATGGCGTCCTCCTATAATTCTTTATGGCATTATTATGCCCCCTGGCCACCCGGCCGTGAACCACAATAAGTCCGGTATTTTCATACCCCGCGGTATGATTCTCTTTACCGAAGGTAGTAATACTGTCGGATGATAAGGTACCGACAAATGGCTAATAGGAATCCACTTTGACAATACGCAGCGTCAAATTTATGCTATTAAGAGAACAAGTATCGGCCCAAATATATTTATAGACATGAAATCTGTTAACAATATCCTGTTGATAGCCCTGGTATCCTTCACGGGCACCCTATTGTCATGCATCAACAAAGAGTACACTATGACTCAAGATTATGTCGCTACTGAGAACAGGACGGAATATATAACAGAATCCTATACCGAAAATGAAACTTACATCAGCGTTTCTTCAGGTGAATATGAACTGCCTTCCTTTACCAATTGGACTTCCTTCGACGTTACCTTTAATAATGCAGGGAACCTGTTCTACTATGGCTATGATATACCCGATCCGGACATTTACGATAACATTAGTCTGAAGATCGGAATCTGGAAACCGCCGCAGTATGAGCCGGAATCGATCAGAGTTTTCGATGTAACTAAGACGGGCCACCTCTCTTATCCGGAACCGCCGATTACAGGCGAAGAAACGACAACGGAAAACACGGGCAGCTACGTAATAACCGGAAAAGCCTCCAACAGGTGGTTGGAAACTGCCAACGCTATAATAAACCAGGCGAAATTCCTGGGCGCCAGGACCAATCTATGGTCTAATCAAGATAATCCCCAGATCATCGAAGTGAATGCCGGTAACGCCAAAAAAATAGCCGTTATAATCTGCGGGCCGCAAAATAAATGGAACACAAACATCAACCTTTTTATCCTGTGGACCATTAATACCCCGGTATATGGCCCGGTTAACGAAGAGAGAACAGTGCAGAAACAGGTGCCCTATCAAGTTGTGAAGCAAAGGACTTACTACGAAATAAGGCATGTCCCGATATGGGAGGCTCTCTTCTCTACGCAATGATTTCGATAGCTATGAATCAAATAAATATGGATTCCTCTCCGGCAGGAGCTGACAAGTGAGGATAAACGCAATCGGAAGCAGATTGTCCATTGCCTTTATCATAGTGCTGATGATAATCGTCAGCCTTGCAGCAGGATGCGTCGCTGTCGGTTATCCTGTGAAAGAGACCTACTGGGAAAATGCAACAGTCTCTGAAAACCATTCCGAAACTTACAGCGAAGTTGTTCCCGTTACACGAACTGTATCCGGTGAGCAGGCTCTCACACCAGATATTGTTTGGAGCATCTCTCAGCTTGAATTCAACAGTTTAAAACATTTCTGGTATTACGGATATAATCTGCCCAGGCATGACGAATCCAGGGTCAAAATATTATTTCTTAAACAGAGCTATTACGAATTTGTTCGGGTCTATGTGTACGATTTCGGCGAGCGCGGGCAAATACTGGCGCCACCGCTCATTTCGGCTGCCGAAAACGTTTCTTCCTCCGCCACTGGGTTACAGGGTATAGCCAGCTGGAATACTTGGGTCAATTCAGCAGATACAAAACTTACTTTTGCCCGTCCCCTGGCCAGCATTTCGGACCTGTGGCTTAACTATGAGGAAAATCGCACCGTTGAATTTGACACTCATGGAAGTCATGAGATAGCTATAATCATAAGCGGTCCCGCCATTGCACAGAACTGCTACTTCACAACAACCCTGGCGTGGTCGGACTATATAACAGAAAATGTGACCAGAACCTCTGACCATATAGTTACGTCCAGCATCCAACAGCCCACCGAAAAAACCAGAAGCACTTTTAAAACAAAACAGGTGCCCTTCTGGGAAATACTTTTCAACCGGTAAAATCTTCATTCAGTTTGAACGTCTGGCAATCTTTTCCTACCCCCGGCTTCAAATGACCCAAAAGGCTCATTTTGGTGAACCATCCGGATTGAATTTTTAACCCTTGCGGCTCATAATTTAAAAGGAGCCATATTATGATACAGGATGGGAAACAGATGAGAGCCTCCGCCGCAGATCGCGCACAGCAGGGACATATGCTGTTTGCGCTGGCACTAATGGCACAATTCCAGCTCTGGGACGGTATTATGACGCAGGTCTTTGTGAGGAGCGGCTTTGCCACGGAAGCCAACCACATAATGGAGCCGCTTATAAACAGCGGGGTGTTTCTGGCGGTTAAACTGCTGGGCATTGCAGCCCTGCTGCCGCTGTTATGGTTCATTCATAAGCGCTACCCTAGGGTCGCCTTCACAGCGGCATCCTGCCTGTCCATATTTTATATGGGCATCATTATCTGGAACTTTGTCGTATTTTTCAACTAAAGTTCCAGGGTCGACTTGTATATGACAGTTGTATCCTTCAGGGCTGCGTTTTTACAGTTGCGAAGTCGAAATCAAATTCGTTTCTTTCAACCACGTCGATCAGTATATCTACAACCCGCGGGTCGTAAATCCGGTCCCTGCCGCTCTTAAGCTCGGTGATGATCTCGTCTTTCTTGCGGGCAGGCCTGTACGGCCTGTGTGAGCTCATTGCTTCCACTACGTCACAGATGCCAAGTATACGAGATTCAGTGCTAAGCTTATCGCCCCGTATGCCGTTGGGATACCCGCTGCCGTCCAGACGTTCATGATGATTCAATACCATATCCATCACATTTTCCGGCAGGTCCATATCCTGGAGCATCTCATGTCCACGTTTTACATGGGAGCGGATGAGCACCCATTCCTCATCGGTCAATTTGCCGGGCTTGGACAGAATAGTATTAGGTACGGCAGCCTTGCCTATGTCATGCAGAAGCGCTCCCACGCGCAGCCATTCGAGTTCTTCGCTATTCAGCCCGGCTTTCTCGCCAATAGTGACCGCCAGGGTTGCCAGCCTCTCCTGGTGGCTTACTGTGTAGGGATCCACAGCAAACATCGCCCTTGATATCATCTTGGTGAGCTGAATAAAATGGAGCTTAATCTGGGCAGTCACCATCTGACGTTCCAGCGTTTGCGCAATCATATTGGCGGAAGCAGCCAACAAATTGATCTCGACCGGCTTCCATCCCTTTGAGTCCGCTTTTTTATCAAAACCGACTACGCCTGCAAATTCGGAATTAACCATGATGGGGAGAATAAGGCTGGACGAGTCACCGTTAGATGAGCTGATTATGGCGCCCTCTTTTTTCGATAGTTCCATAATGCCCTGCCCAAGTCCGTCAGTTCCCATTAATTCGGGCATGGGTTGGCTATTCTCGTTCCCGTTGTTCCCTCCGCTTATATAGTTGACATAGAGCTTGGGGTTCTGCAATCCATCTGAAGTGGTAACAGGCTGGGATGATTTAGCCTTGTTAGACAGCTTATCGGATACTTTGCCCGAATTGGGCAAGTCATTGAGCAGTACAAATGCACTGTGGATATCGGATATATTGCATAAAATCTCAAGTATCTTCTTATAGGGAATCTCTTTCCTATTCTCCAAAAGCACTTGCCCAACCCTGGCTATAGCTTTGAGGCAATGCTCCTTCTCTTTCTGTGCCTTTTCTATTTCCCTGCGCTCTTCTATATCCCTGGCGATACCCTGGAAGCCTGTCAGCTCGTTGCTTCTGTTTTTAATAGGCATGAAACTTATTTCCACCGGTGTTTTTTTACCGTCGTTCTTCGTTATATCTATATATAAATGGCGACCGGAGATATCCTTGTATTGTTTTAGCTGCTCGAAAATAAAGGGCCTGTATTCGGGTGATATTATGTCCTGTATATTATTGGTGAGGATTTTATCCAGGCTACAACCGCTGAGACCCTCAATGGCTTTATTGGCGAACGTGAAATTCCCGTCCCTGTCCAGTGTGAAAATGACATCCTGCGTTGTATCGATTATGTGCTGGATTCTTTTTTCCGCTTTACTGGCCTGCTCGCGCTGTATCACTAGCTCATTATGTATTTTATATATTTCCCGGAAGCTGAAATGCACCAGCAAAGATATAATGGACATGCCAAATAGCCAGTCCAGCAGCATCTGTAAAATAGTCACAGTTATACCTGAATTTAGAAACACATAATGTATGATCTGCAGGGATGCCAGCGTAGCTCCCGCCATGAATAGGATCAGCGCTTCCAGCTGTCTGAATTGAATTTTCACCTCTTTTTTTAGAACATCCATAGCCATTTTTTTCTCCTCACCGTTAGTTCGCTAAATAGCGTATTATCTCGATTTCAGATGCAGGTCATCGCTGCTTCCAATCGTTTCCTCCGGAATTATAGCTGTACTGGCTGCCGGCATAAGCGCCTTCATCGTCGACGTCTTCGTCATCCAAATTCCTTAGCCTCTTGATAGTATGGCCGATCCAGAAGAACAAAAACCCGAACAGCACCAGTCCCAGGCAGATCAATACATACTTTACCCAGTCGGGCATATTGGTCAGGATCGTAATAAGAGTATGCCCTTTATAGAACGAGCTGACCGGCGACCACGCACTTTCATTGGAAGCGCGGTCGACTGCTTTCACACGCCAGTAATACGGGGCATCCCTTCCCGGCAACATTTTGCTGTCATCCGTAACGTCTATGTAACTGGTCAACAAATTGGCCTGGGACATTATCAGGTTGGTAAACTTGGGATCGCCGGCAATCTCAATGGTATACGAAACACCACTGGGGTCGGTGACGACCTGCCATTCAAAATGTGCGTCTTTGGTCACCCTGCTGCCTTCGGCCGGCAAAGTGGTTGAAGGCGCCAGGGGCGGGGTTGACTCCACAATGAAAATGGCGTTCTGCGTATTAATGCCGTCCGATGCCGAAATTGTGTGCGTCCCAAATCGGCTCACAGGCACTTTAAAGCTTTGTGTAAAGCTCCCCGTCTCCTGCACTGTGGTTCCATCCAGCTTGATATTATCGTAGCTGATCGTGACCGGGAATCCCGGCCTGAAGCCATTGCCTTGAAGCCCCGCCTGCATGCCGATAAACCCGTTGTTGGGATTCACGCTCAATGATGCAGATACAGTTACATCCTTGTATGCCTTATTAATACCGTCATCGAGCTTAATCTTGTGCCCACCGTCTCCACAGGGCGGTACCTTAATGCTGGTCATAAAGCCACCGTTGGAGTCGGTCTGCACTACCCCGACATCCTTATCATCTAAATATTCCTGGATATCGGTTACACCCTGGAAGCCTGTTCCTATTATTGTGACGTTATCTCCCACAGCAACATTTGTCGGCATAGCGGTCACCTGCTGCCTTACATTGAACGCTGCTGTAGCAACGTTGTTTTCAGTGTCCTGAGCCTTGATATCGTGATTGCCGCGCACGGTCGGAGGGATCTGAAGCGCAGCATCAAAGAACTGGCCCTTGTCATCCGTCTGCGTGGTTAAAATCTTATGGTCGTCCAAGCCAATATAAACTAATTTTTGTTCGTCAAAACCTTTGCCCTTGATCACCACAACGTCATTTACAAAGCCACTGACAACATTCCCGAGATCTATAGATGGATCTACCTTGAAACCGGTGGTCAATCTGTTAACCCCATCATCTGCCATGATGATATATCTCCCGGCAGGGAATACATCCAGATCGTAATTCGCCACGGCATATCCGGAGGCGTCCGTAGTTACTGTGGTTGCAACTATGGTTTGGGTGCCGACAGTGACCCCTTGGCCGATGGTTGTACCTGAGCCGAAGGTTACTATAACCTGTTTATTGGGCTGGTAATTTATGATTTTTAGATAAATCTGGGTGCCGATAGTGCCTTCAGTAGGCATAACCTCGATACTGGGAGAGCCGGTAATATTATCTGCAACCACTGCCGGAACGTTTAACCCGGGGAAACCCAATGCGCCAATTCCCATGGCGGTTATGACCAAAAGGAGCCTTATAACACACCAGTTGCGTGCAAGTTCATTTTTTCGAACGGCCCACAGGAGGACCTTGTTTATATAAAGGAAAAAGCCTTTCAAAGCTTCCATTTTGGATTTTACATTTTTATGGTTCATGGCTCCCTCCTTCTTATTTCGAACGCATTCCGCTCAAGAATTCCGACACTTCGTTGCCCAGGTTTTCTATATTCTCGACATCTACATCGAAAAGGTTGGCGGCCAGGTCCGATGTGGATGAATCCTCCACTTCCTCTATTTCAAAAACACTCATTAATTCTTCTATGTTCTGCTGTTCTTGAGTCTCTTCCTCTCCCTCTACCAGCGTGTCCATGGTGGGAAGATCAGGCAAGGCTATTTCAGCAATCTCTTCCTGCGGCGCATCTGCCGCCGGGGATGCATCTTTTTTCCCCTCTTTTTCCCCGGACGATTTTTTAGCCTTTTTCGACGCTTCTTCCGCAGACTGGATATTCTCAGGCAACAGCTTATCGTCCGACAATTCTTTCAGCTTAGGCAGCTTGCCATCATTATCATTATCATTATCATTTTTATCTTTACCTTTTCCTTTGTCTTTACCCTTTTCTTTTTTGGCAGACTTTACCGGCACATACCTGGGTATCTTTTTCTGCCCGGCGGCCTTCAACATTTCGATTTCCTTTTTAGTCAAAGGCCGGACTGGTGTCATACTTCTCATCAATAGCCAAATGATGCCAAACGTACACCCCGAGGCCACTACGATGACCAGCAGATACACGCTAACTTCGAAAAAATCCACAGTCTACTCCTGCTTGCTCCTCATTTATTGACCTGCCGGCAAGGCCAAGGTGCCGAACATTCCTTTGACCATGTCAGGGACGCATACCATTGCCAGGCCGGTTATGAGCATCATGACCGACGCCAGGTAGAAGTATTTGTAGTTGTGTCCCCCTTCGACCACTTTGATGGCGGCAGGATTGACTGCCGTAAGCATGAGCAACATGGCAGTCGACATCATATAAAGCATCCCCAATGAAGCAGCGCCGTTAGAGAAGAAGGAAAAGGTGGGCAGCTGTGCTATGGCACTCATACCTTCCATCCCGGTAGTCTGCATTTTTTGCATCGCCGTTGAGAAATTCAACATGATCTGATAGATGCCGACCAGCAATACGGCCATCGTAACATGCATAGTGGCAACCAGGTAGAAAAACCCCGAGGACACCATTTTCCTTTTGCCCCGCAGCAGGGCAATTTTCATGGCGAACATGGAGGCCTGGTTGCCCACAGCGCCGGCGTCTCCGCCAACCGCGATCGCATCCCAGAAAATTCTCACGCTCCTGTTGACCTGCTCGCTTCCCGATTCACAGACTAACTTCTGCCAGCAAAGTTCAGGCCGGATTCCGAATCTAAGCGCGTTGTTCATCCTGCTCACGGGCTTTTTCAGCGACCCGAGCGAGCCGAAATCGAGCCTCGAGATTCCTTCAGTCACCGTAGTGCCAATCACCTTGGTGATGCCTCCCAAAGATCTGAGAAATCCGGCGATATCCATGTCATATTTATCTATCCTGCGGTCATCCCACCAGATCAGGATTCCAGGTGGGGCGATGATGAGCGCAATTACGATAAGGGACCAGCCCAGTCCGGCTTGCATTAAAAATAATATGGGGACGGCCAGTACTATCATTGGAATCGATACATATATCAGGACCTTTTTGGCCAATTGCTGTGCCCTGGACGTCTGCGAAAGATTATGGGTTTTAATCTCCTTGGGAGCAGCCCTGTACATGACCCAGCAGCCTAACAGCGTTGATATCAGCATTAAAAACGTAAGGGTTGCCACGAAGCTGGGCGCCATGGGAAAAATCAATATCGAGACCACGGTTATGACTACAACCAGCGAAGCTGAAATGATGAGGGCTGTGAAGGCATCGGTCCATTTACTAAGGCTTCCCACGTGCGCCTCGTATTCTTCACCATAGATTGAACCCATCACTTCCGCTTCGCGTTTTAAGAACTCCGCTTCATTCTCGCCCGACGCCATGGCGCCCGCCATACGCAGCAGAAGCGCTTTCGGTTCGGGCTCTTTGGTCGTTTCGCCTACCATGCGGCAGGCCTCCGAATAATCATAATTTAATTTTTTGCCAGAAAGTGCACCTTACGCAGGTAAACCGACGATGTAAAGTTAAGCTGGGATGCATAGTCGAACATCTGCGCTCGCGAGAGGTCCGAGGTTGCCAGTGCAGACAGGTAGGTAATATGGCAGAAAAGATCGCACTTCAGAAGATCGGTATTCAGCTTGACCTTCTCGTTGGCGGTATCGTCTAAATTGTAACCGAAACCGTTGCCGTTATCGCCGGTTTTAGAAGAGCCCTTCCCGTTGCGCTTTAGCAAGGACTTTAAGGAGATCATAAAAATTCTTTACTCCCTGTTCATTTAGCTTCTCAAGTATCTTGGCGCGCCTCTCGACCTCTGCATAAATTCG
>CAWJIA010000017.1:0-11100 GCA_963842805.1 uncultured Chloroflexia bacterium
ACATAGGGTACCCGGGCGACCAGAAGCGTACGATTAAAGTACTTGGCTTCCACAGGCTGAATGAGACGGTCGAAAAAGAGGATACTCCCGTTATCCGGGGTATGATTGCCAAAGTTAACCATATGTTATTGATAGAAGAGAACGAGAATGGATCAAAGTAATTTAAGGCCCCCGGTGGGGTCCAAACACAAGAAGAAACGTGTCGGTTGCGGTGACGGCAGCGGGCACGGCACTTTCTCTACACGCGGATGCAAAGGGCAGAAATCGCGCTCCGGGCGTGATCTGCGCCCCGGCTTTGAAGGCGGACAGCTTCCGATCATCAAAAGGTTACCCTGGACCAGGGGCTTTACCAATGTAGCCAAAATACAGTACAGCGTGGTCAATATAGGCGATTTAAGATTGTTCGACGCAGGTTCGGAGGTCAGACCCGAATCCATGCTGGATAAAGGACTGATTAAATCGATCAAGTTTCCGGTCAAGATACTGGGCAACGGGGAGCTTGAAAGGTCTTTAACGGTCAAAGCCAATAAATTTTCTGCAACTGCCAAGACGAAAATAGAAGCAGCGGGTGGCAAGGTAGAGGAGATCTAATATGCCGCAGACACAATCTCGGCCCCGCCTGATTCAGGCGATGATCGATGCGTTTTCACTGCCTGATTTGAGGCAAAAACTGCTGTTCACCTTCGCCATGCTGGTGATATTCAGGTTTGTTGCCCACGTGCCGATCCCGGGCGTAGACGTAGCCGCGCTGCAGCAAATATTCCAACGCAGCCAGCTGCTGGGCATGCTCGACCTGTTCAGCGGCGGCGCCATGAGGTATTTCAGTATCGCTGCAATGGGTGTATATCCCTATATTACTTCATCGATTATTATGCAGTTGCTGGTGCCAGTTATTCCGGCCCTGCGCAAGCTCTCGGAAGAGGGAGAAGCAGGCAGGAACAGGATCAACCAGATCACTCACTGGCTTACCGTTCCGCTGGCCGCCCTCCAGGGCTTCGCCCAGTTGCAGCTCCTTCGCAGCCAGGGTGGTGTATTGCCTACGGGTCCCCTTGAAACAGCAGCCATCATTATAACGTTGACGGCCGGCACCATGTTCCTGGTTTGGATCGGCGAGTTGATTACGGAAAGGGGCATAGGTAACGGCGTTTCGATCATCATTTTCGGCGGCATTATCGCCCAACTCCCCACTCAGGTTGGCGGAGGGTTCGTCTCAGCCCAGAGCAATTGGATCGGCATAGCGGTCTTCGCAGTGCTGGCCCTGGTGACGGTGGTAATGATAGTAATTTTCACCGAGGGCCACCGCCGTATACCGGTACAATACGCTAGGACAGCCTTCAAAGGGGGCAAGATGTACCGCCAGGCCGGTTCCACATACGTTCCTCTCAGGGTGAACCTGGCAGGCATGATACCGCTGATCTTCGCAATGTCCCTGTTGATTTTCCCCGGCACCATAGCCAGCTATTTTGCAGCTCCCAACGGGCAGGAGCCCAATTTTGCCAATACTATCATGCTGTGGTTCAACCCCAGCACGCCATTGCCCATAGGCCTGTTTTACTGGGTGGTGTATTTTATACTCGTGGTGGCCTTCACATTCTTCTATACCATGGTTATATTCGAGCAGATGGACCTGGCTCGCACATTGCAGCGGCAGGGCGGGTTCATACCCGGGGTCAGACCCGGGAAGCCCACCACGGACTATTTAAACGGCGTCATCAATCGGTTGACATGGGGCGGCGCGATCTTCCTAGCCGTCGTGGCCATTATGCCGTTCTTTGCCAGATCACTCACCGATGTGGCCAATATGACTCTTTCGAGCACCGGCATCCTGATCGTGGTCGGCGTGGCGCTCGATACAATGAAGCAAATTGAAGCGCAGCTCACCATGCGGCGCTATGAAGGTTTCCTAAAATAAGGAGGATTTGAAAATGTTCTTTATATTGCTTGGGGCGCCCGGGGCGGGGAAGGGTACTCAGGCAGATATTATAGTAAAAGAGATGTCTTTGCCCCACGTGGCTTCCGGAGACTTGTTCAGGCACGCCCTGAAAAACGGTACGGAGCTGGGCAAGCAGGCCGAATCCTATATGAAAGCAGGCAATCTGGTTCCCGACGAGATAACCATCAAGATGATACTTGAGCGCATTGCGCAGCCTGACTGCGAGGACGGCTGTGTTTTCGACGGTTTCCCCAGGACGCTGGACCAAGCCAAAGCGCTCGACACCGCCCTTGAAAAACAGGGCAAGTCGATTGAGAAGGCCATTTATATAGATGTCCCTGAGAGCGCACTGCTCGACAGGCTAACCGGCCGTTTTATTTGCCGCACCTGCCAGACCCCTTACCACAAGAAAAACTCTCCGCCCAAGAAAGAGGGTGTCTGCGATAAATGTTCCGGCGAACTTTATCAGAGGGCCGATGATAAGGAAGAAACCATTAAGGAAAGGCTGAAGGTCTATTTTGCCCAGACCATGTCGCTGCTCGATTACTATGAGAAGAAGGGCAGGCTTTTCAGGGTTAATGGCAATCAGCATATCGAGCAGGTCGGCAAAGACATAGTGAAATTCCTGCAAGGATTGAAACAAAAGAAATAAATGACCATCATCAAATCGGCCGAAGAGATCGCTGAAATGCGAGAGGCCGGAAGAATTGTAGCGACTATATTGCAGAAAATGAAAGAAGCTGTAAAACCGGGTATAAAAACCAGGCAACTCGATAAACTTGCCGAGGAGGAAGTCGGCAGGTGGAGCGGTGCTCGTGCTTCTTTTAAAGGCTACCATGGCTTCCCGGCCAGCGTCTGCGTTTCGGTCAATGATGAAATAGTACATGGCATTCCAGGTAATAGAGTTTTAACAGAAGGTGATATAGTCTCGTTAGATTTCGGTGTGCTTTTCAGGGGGTTCCAGGGTGACGCCGCTATAACGGTGGGCGTCGGCAAGATCAGCCCTGAGGCTCTCAAGTTGATGGAAGTCACCGAAGAGTCCCTGGCAGAGGGTATAAGCGCCGCACGTGACGGCGGTAACCTGGGGGATATCGGGGTGGCTGTACAGAGCTTCGTTGAATCGAAGGGCTACAGCGTGGTCAGGGAATACTCGGGGCACGGCATCGGTAAGGATATGCACGAGGACCCGCTGGTGCCCAACTTTGGAAGGAAGGGTGAAGGCCTGAAACTACGTGAAGGCATGACGCTCGCCCTGGAGCCGATGGTCAATATCGGCGGCTGGAAGACCAAGCTGAACAGCAACGGCTGGACGGTGCATACGTCGGACGGCAGCCTGTCGGCCCACTTCGAGCATACCATTGCCATAAGGAAAGATGAGGCTGAAATACTCACTCTGCTGTAAACTTATTATATGGATAAAAAAGAAGCCATCGAGGTCGAAGGAACGGTAATTGAATCGTTGCCCAATGCTACCTTTCGAGTGGAATTGGCCAATGGTCACAGGGTACTGGCCCATATCTCGGGTAAAATGCGCAGGCATTATATCAGGATACTGCCGGCGGACAAGGTTCTAGTAGAGCTTTCGCCGTATGACTTGACCAGGGGCAGGATAACGTACCGTTTCAAGTGAGAAGGGTGACTTCTTTTGACATAAAGTGAATAAAGAGATATATTATTAAGCGGTTTTTTAGGAAACAAGGATATAATCGGAAATGAAGGTCAGAGCATCGGTAAAAAAACGTTGTGAAAAATGTAAAATAATCCGTCGCCGCGGCGTTGTCAGGGTGATTTGCACTAACCCCAAGCATAAGCAGCGGCAGGGATAGTCACAGGAGTAGATTAAAACATGGCTCGTATATCAGGCGTAGACATCCCGAGGGAAAAGCAGGTGCTGTTTTCCCTGCAGTATATCCATGGGGTCGGGTCCAGCGTAAGCAAGAAAATATTGACGGATCTGAAAATCGATCCTGCCAAGAAGGTTAAAGACCTTACGGAAGAAGAGGTCAGCCATATACGCGAAAAGATCGACAAGGAATACAATGTCGAGGGTGAGCTGCGCAAAGAAGTCACCATGAATATTAAGCGGCTGATCGAGATAGGTAGCCGCCGCGGTATAAGGCACAAGAGGAACCTACCGGTGAGAGGGCAGAGGACCCGCACCAATGCGCGTACCAAGCGCGGAGCTAAGAAGACGGTCGCCGGGCGCGGTCAGAAACGCGGAGCTACTAAGAAATAAAGGAGTAACCAGGTAATATGCCGCAGAAAAAGAAAGTTAGAACCAAGAGGCGCGAAAGAAAGCTGATTCATGAAGGTAAGGCCTTCATTACATCATCTTTTAATAATACTATTATCACTTTGACCGATGCCAAAGGCGGAGTAATTTCCTGGGGTAGCTCGGGCACGGCGGGCTTCAAAGGCTCTCGCAAGGGCACCCCGTATGCTGCGCAGATGGCCGCTCAGGGCGCTTCAGCCAAGGCGAAAGAGCACGGTTTACGCCAAGTGGAGGTGTTCGTAAGAGGTCCGGGCAGCGGACGTGAAGCTGCTATCAGGGCTATTCAGGCGTCAGGCATTACCGTAACCGGCATCCAGGACGTGACGCCTGTTCCTCATAACGGGTGCAGGCCGAGAAAACGAAGGCGAGTATAAGATATGGCTAGATATACTGAAGCTTACTGCCGGCTGTGCCGCCGTACCGGCACCAAATTGATGCTCAAAGGCCAAAGGTGCTTTAGCGAAAAGTGCGCCATCGAGCGCCGCAACACACCGCCGGGACCCCACTCTTCTGGCAAGGGAAGGAGGCGATCCAAGGTATCCGATCACGGCATCCAGTTGATGGAAAAGCAGAAGGCTAAATACACCTATGGCAGCTATGAAAGGCAATTCAGGCGCTTTTTTGATGAAGCCTCAAGGATGCCCGGTATTAAGGGCGCCAACCTGCTGGTCTTGCTGGAAAGAAGGCTGGATAATGTTGTCTTCCGGTTGGGCTTCGCCGATTCACGGTCGCAGGCCAGGCAAATTGTCAGGCATGGACATATCAAGCTGAACGGGCGCAAGACCAATGTGCCTTCCTGTCTGGTTAAAGCGGACGATATCATAGAATGGCGTAAAGAAAGCACTAAAAGCGAATATTACAAAATACTGGTTGAAAAGATCGAGGATAAAAATATACCTGACTGGCTATCTCTTGAAAAAGAAAACATGGTCGGCAAAGTGTTAGTGCTGCCGGCTGCCCAGGAAATAAGGACGAATTTTGACGAGAAAGCAATCGTGGAATTCTATTCACGGTAGGAGGATTTTTGGTTCAAGTAGTTTTGCCAAAAATTGAGTGCACCTTATACAAAGAGAACTACGGTAAATTCGTTGCAGAGCCTGTAGAAAAAGGATTCGGCGTAATTCTCGGTAATAGCCTGCGGCGCGTTCTTCTTAGTTCGCTTAGCGGTGCGGCTATTAATTCCGTCATGATTGAGGGCGTGACGCAAGAGTTCAGCACTATCTCCAATATGAAAGAGGATATGATTGATTTCCTCTTAAACGCCCGCGATATCAGGATCAAGATCCTCTCCAAGGGGGCAACCTCTGGCAAGATGGTTCTCAATGTCAAGGGCAGGATGGATGTGCATGCATCCGATATATCGGTTGTCGGCCCACCTAATTTTGAGGTAGTCAACCCGGAACTTTATCTCTGCACGCTGGACTCTACTGAGGCCAAGCTTAACGTTGAATTCAATATTAAGGTGGATAAAGGCTACCAGACAGCCAGCGCCGGCGATAATGTTGGCATAATTGTGACCAGTGGCGGAACCAGCAAGGAGATATCAGTAGATGCTATTTACTCGCCGGTCACTCGTGCCAACTACTTAGTCGAGAGCAGCGGTCCCGGCCAGGGTGCCGGGAAAGAGCGGCTGATTATGGAGATCTGGACGGACGGCACTATCGGCCCCATCGAAGCCATAGGCGAGAGCGCATCGATCTTGGTTGAGCAATTTAACTGCTTTACCGGGCTGGCCACGACCATTGCCGAAAAAGAAGAGGTTGAGGCCTGGCAGAAGTCGATCCCGACCGATGTCTATAATATGCCACTTGAGAAGCTCAATCTCTCTACGCACACCTATAATAGCCTGCGCCGCGGTGGTATAACCATGACCGGCCAGTTACTGGAAAAGGGCCTGGACGGCCTGATGTCCCTGGGCGGGTTCGGCGTAAAATCTAGGGAGGAAGTAGAGGTGGCTTTGAAAGAGTTAGGAGTCGAGTTATCCGGTATCCCCATGGAAAAAGATAAAAAGAAGAAAGGGCATGTAAATGATACAGGCTCTGAAGGTGAATAACTGATGAGACACAAGCTTTCCGGAAGAAAATTGGGAAGGCCGGCGGCGCACCGCTGGTCTTTGTACCGTAATCTGGTTACCGATCTGCTCAACCATGAAAAGATCACAACCACATTGCCCAAAGCTAAAGAAGCAAGGAGCCTGGCGGACAAGATGGTGACCTTGGGCAAAGAGGGGAGCCTGGCGTCGCGCAGGAGGGCACTTGCCTTTATCTTCGACGAGAAAATCGTGGATAAGGTCTTTACTGTTTATGCACCGAGATACAAATCGCGCCCCGGCGGCTATACCAGGGTATTGAAGCTGGGCCCGCGCGAAGGTGATAAGGCGCCCATGGCGCTTATCGAAATGGTGGAATAAACATCTTGTGCGCAGGTGGAGCTCTTTAATAACTTAAGAAAAATAGTCCTCGTAGTCGAATACAGCGGCAAGCGCTACTGCGGTTACCAGTGGCAGAAGGGACAGCCTACAGTCCAGGATGAGCTGGAAAAGGCCATTCACAAGCTTACCGGGGAGAACCGGCGGGTGGCAGCAGCGTGCAGGACCGACACAGGAGTCCATGCCGAGGGACAGGTAGTCAGCTTCAGGATCGGCGCGGCGCTGAAGCCGCACAAATTTGTCAGCGGCCTGAATTTTTACCTGCCTGACGATATTGCAGTATTAAAAGCTGGCATGGTCAGCGAGAAGTTTAATGTTATGAAAGATGCCGTGAGGCGGGAATACCGCTACCGGATATTGAACCGGAGATCACGGTCACCACTTCTCAGCGATTTTTATTTTCAAGTCGGTGCCGATCTGGATATCGGCCTCATGAAGGAAGCCTGTAAGGTGCTTAGAGGTGAACATGATTTTGCTTCATTCGTTACTTCATGGGACAGGGAAGAAAGCACCGTAAAGCATATTTATAGGACGGGGATTAAAAAGGAAGGCGATATCATAACCTTCCAGGTTATTGCGAACTCATTCCTGACGCATCAGGTACGTAACATGGTGGGCACCCTTGTCAGGGTGGGAATGTCCAGACTGGGAGTTGAAAAATTTAAGGAGATTTTAGAATCGAAGAAATTGAGCCTGGCAGGGCCGACGGCGCCGGCGCACGGCCTTTGCCTGGTAAAGGTTACTTACGCGGATAATTCGGAGTTTAAATATGAAAACCTATGCACCTAAACTTAAGGAAATCGAGAGGAAGTGGCACGTTATCGATGCCAACGGCCAGACCCTGGGCAGGATGTCGGCACAGATTGCCAAATTGCTCATGGGAAAGCACAAGGCGATGTTTGCCAACAACATCGATACAGGCGATTTTGTGGTCGTCACCAACGCAGCCAAGGTGAGGGTCACAGGTAAGAAGCTCAGGGAAAAATCCTATTACAGGTACTCCGGGTACCCGGGGGGCATCAGGTCTATTACTCTGGGAGAGATGCTTGAAAAACACCCGACCCGCGCCGTGGAGCACGCTGTGAAAGGCATGCTGCCCAACAGCAGGCTAGGGCGGGCTATGTATAAGAAATTAAAGGTCTATGCCGGTGACGAACATCCGCACAAGGCCCAGGTTGCCGGTGCAAAAGTATCTGACAAAGGGAGCGTTGTTAAATGAGTGCAGCCACTTATCATAGAGGCACCGGCCGAAGGAAATGCGCCATAGCACAGGTGAAACTGTCCACCGGATCAGGTGAGATCATGATCAACGGGAAGCCCTATCAGCAGGTCTTTCCGCTGGTGGACCACAGGCGCATGATAGAGCAGGCCTTCATCGTCACCGACACCACCGGCAAATATAACGTCGAGGTCAAAGTAGTCGGCGGCGGCATCACCGGCCAGGCGGGCGCCATCAAGCATGGCATCGCCCGTGCGCTGGTGGATACCAATGAAAGCTTCAAGGCGCCTTTGCGCCAGCATGGCCTTCTAACGTGTGACCCCAGGGTCAAGGAACGCAAGAAATACGGCCTCAAACGCGCGCGCAAGGCTCCGCAGTATACAAAACGTTAACAGTAGTACACGAAGAGAGTTCAAATCCCCCTCTTGCAGGTTCAGGAGGGGGATTTTTATTAGGACTCGGCCAGTCGCTTTTTCAGCAGATCGATTTCAGGTACGGGGCTGGGGTCGATACCGTTCAATATAGCCAGGTAGTAGCTGACCCAATCTCCCAGCAGCACCAGGCTCATGATCTGTGTGAGAGGATCGGCACCTTCGCTGTCCAGCACCTGGTAAGCTATATTGCTCTGCGATAAGAGCTCACCGGTAAACTTATAGCGCAATTGTGTTCGCAGGTTGATGGAAGGGCAGCGCAGGAAGACCACGGAGATTTTGTCCACGGCCCAGGCAGGATAGCGGTATCCGAGCACTGCGTTGTGATTGAGCTCAGGTAAGATCTCAAAGAACGCCCAGGCCTTGGCGTTCTCGTTGATCTGTGTTTTCCAGCGACGCGCCACATCGGAGAGGATTCCGGCGCCGTAAACAACGACCACTTTTCCATCGAGCGTGACGGCAATCTGCTTGGCCCTGTTTTTCTGCTGCGGCGCATCCTCCTGCCAACTCCGGCACAGCTCCGCCAGGGAACTGACCATGCCCTTAACCTCTTCCGATTTGCTGCCTGTGAAGCCCAGGTTCTGCATAATTGCCATCAGGGGTAGCAAACTATACCCCAGGGCGGCCCTGGGCGGAGAAACGTGCTCTATGACGAAAACCGGCACGCCCTTGGTACGGGCCAGCAGGGTTAACTGGCCCCCCGTGGATATGACCAGCTTTTTACATTTGGTGCCCAGGGCTGCGGTGAAGCCCGAGAGCGTTTCTTCCGTATTCCCGGAATAGCTGGAAGCGATGACCAGCGTTTTTTCGTCGACAAAGGCGGGCAATCCATAATCCCGGTGAACGTATACTGCCGGCCTGCTCAGGGAGGCAGTCAGGGCCTTGAGCAGGTCGCCGCCTATAGCGGAACCGCCCATACCCAGGATGACGACCTTATCGACGTCGGAGTAATCCGGCGGCAGGATGAAATTAACGGCGCTGTTCCAGGCCTGCATGCATTGTGCGGGCAGCCCTGCTATCTGCTGCCGCATTGCGGATTTATCGAGGGAAGTATATAAATCCTGATCGTCCAGCTTCACCATGGCTTACACCCCCAGTATTTTCTGTCCGTCCTGTATCAGCTTTTGCACTTCTTCGGCGCTGCTGCTTTCTGCATAGATCCGGATGAGCGGCTCCGTACCGGAGAAGCGTATCAATAGCCAGGCGCCGTCCTCCAGCTTATAGCGGAATCCGTCCGTTTTATTCAGCTTGACCACTTTCTGCTGGCCGATTTTATCTATCTCGCCCAGGGACACCATAGCCGCCCTGGTCTTCTGCCTGGATTCTTCGGTGAGGTGTAGGTCCACCCTATCATAGTAATGCGGCCCGACTTTTTTATATAGGTCGGTCAGGAGTTGGGAGGGTGACTTGCCCGTGCGGGCGATGTAATCGAGCAGGTAAAGGCCGGCCAGCATGCCGTCGCGCTCGGGGATATGTCCACGAAAGCCGTAACCGCCGCTTTCCTCGCCGCCCAGCAGGGCGTTCTCCGCTATCATGACCGGAGCTACATATTTGAAGCCCACCTGGGTCTCGAAGACGGGAACCTTGTAGAGTTCGCCGATTTTATACAACATATCGGTCGAGGTCAGGGTTTTTACGATGGCGCCGCGCTCCTTGCGCACGTCCAGTAAGTACATGGCGAGCAGGGCGAACACTTCCTGTGTATTGCGGTACCTGCCATTCTCATCCACCATGCCGATGCGGTCGGCGTCGCCGTCCGTGGCGAATCCCACTGCCGCATTGTCCCTGATCACATGCCTGGCCAGTTTGCCCAGGTTCTTGCCGATGGGCTCGGGCTGCTGTATGCCCGGGAATAGAGGGTTCCTGACCCGGTTGATCTCGTGGATATCGATCTGACCGCCGTCGAGCAGGTTCTTAAAATAGCCGATGCCGGCGCCGAACATGGAATCTACCACTATCTCAAGCTTCCTCTGCCGCAATGCTTCCAGGTCGATAAGCTTACCCAGGTGCTTGGCATAGGCGTGGTAGGGGTCATGAAAGGCGACCGACTTTTTCTTGATGGCGTCTTTGAGCTCGATCCGGTTGATCTTGCGGCTGGATAATGCTTCGTTGGTGTTTTTCTCTACAACGGAGATTACCTCGGTGGGGGCGCTGGAGCCGCTCTCAACCTTATACTTGAACCCATTGTAATTGCTGGGGTTATGGCTGGCGGTTATCATGATGCCGCCGGCGGCCTTAAGGTTGGTCAGCGTATAGCTGGTTACGGGCGTGGGCGCCGGCTTGGAGAGCATGATGACCTTGATGCCGTTGGCGGCGATGACCTCGGCGGAGGCGGCAGCAAAGTCCTCTGAAGCGTAACGCGTGTCGTATCCAATCACCAGCCCTTTGTCGCCGGTGCCGGCGCCCTTCAGATAATCGGCCACCCCCTGTGCACAGGCGCGAACATTACCAAATGTGAAATCCTCGGCAATAACGGCGCGCCAGCCGTCGGTGCCGAATTTAATATCGGCGGACATACCTTACCCCCTTATATCCCGGCTTCAGCCTTTAAGATCCTCACCTTGTCCGTTTTCTCCCACGGAAATTTAACATCGGTGCGGCCGAAATGACCATATGAGGCGGTGGCACGGTAGATCGGCCTGCGCAGGTCGAAATACCTGATGATGGCCTCGGGCCGCATATCGAAGTGCTTGTGGATTAATTTAAGTATGTTGGCGTCGGAGATTTTCCCCGTGCCGAAAGTCTCGATGGAAACGGAGAGCGGGTGCGCTACGCCGATGGAATAGGCCACCTGCAGCTCCAATCTCTCGGCCAGAC
>CAWJIA010000018.1:0-28157 GCA_963842805.1 uncultured Chloroflexia bacterium
CATCTACAAAGGCCCGGATGCGCCGCTTGCCGGAAGCCAGGCTTTCCAGGGCGGCGATATTGATCTCGGAATTGAAATGGCCGCTGTTGGCCAGGATGGCGCCGTCCTTCATGCAGGACATGTGCGCCTTATCTATAACGTTATTGTCTCCGGTCACCGTGATAAATACTTCGCCGATTTTGGCTGCGTTAAGCAGGGGCATGACTTCGTAGCCGTCCATGGCCGCCTCCAGGGCGGAGATGGGGTCTACTTCGGTGACGATGACGTGTGAACCCATACCCTTGGCTCGCAGAGCCACACCGCGCCCGCAGTAGCCGTAGCCGCAAACCACGACCCTCTTGCCGGCCCAGAGTATGTTGGTGGCCCTGGTTATGCCGTCGATGGTGCTCTGGCCCGTCCCGTAGCGGTTATCGAAGAAATGCTTGGTTTTGGCATCGTTGACGGCGATGATGGGATATTTCAATTTTTTGGCTTTGGCCATATTTCGGAGCCGGTTGACCCCGGTGGTGGTTTCCTCCGTGCCGCCGATGATGTCCGGGAGCAATCGCGTCTTCTCTTTGTGGATGGTGCTTACCAAGTCGGCGCCATCGTCGATGGTCAGGTTGGGCTTATCTCCCAGCGCGGAGATGATATGGCTATAATAAGTCTTATTATCCTCCCCCTTTATACAGAACATGGGGAAGCCGAATTTGACCAGGGCAGCCGCCACATCATCCTGGGTGCTCAGGGGGTTGGAGGCACATAGCACCAGGTCGGCCCCGCCGGCCTGTAAGGCCAGGGCCAGGTTGGCGGTCTCGGTGGTGATGTGCAGGCAGCCTGCGATGCGCACGCCTTTAAAGGGCTTCTCCAGTGCGAAGCGGGTCTGAATGAGCTTCAGCACGGGCATCTGGTGGCTGGCCCACTCTATGCGCAGCTTGCCCTCAGCCGCAAGCTTGATGTCTTTAATATCATAATTCATAAGCCCCATATCCTCTCCAAAATTAATGAAATAATATTACCTGATGATTTAATTGTGTCAAGTATCAAATGGTTTTCGGCGGGCGTCTCATCGACTTTTTCGAATTCCTTTTTTAGATTGGCGTAGATTTCCCATCTTCCATCCGATACCGATCCCTTACGCTGCCTATCTTCAAGCCGCTTTTTTATGATCTTATCATCCGCCGTGCACTCAACGACGAGGAAGCCGGCGCCGGCAGAACGTGCCAGATCCTGCGCAGCCTGCCTGTCCGAGCGTTTCTTGAAGGAAGCGTCCAGTACTACCGAACGGCCTGCGGCCAGCAGCCCGCGGGCACGCTGCAGCATTTCCTCGTAAGTTTTACGTGTGGACTCGGGGCTGTATAGCCCGCTGTCGATCTCGTCGTAGTGCCGCTCAGTGGCAGGGACACCCGCCAGCTCCTTTCGGATGACGTCGGAGGAGAGCACGGTATAGCCCAGTCCACGCCCCACCTCGGCCGCAGTCCTGGTCTTGCCCGATCCGATGAGCCCGGTCACCAAGATGACCACTGGCCTCTTATCGGCATACTTGTGTGCGAGATTGAAATAGAGCTTCGCCTCGGCCAGGATGGAGTCCTTGTCCTTGATATAGGGGTCGTCGTATTTAAAACAGGCTACCTTGCCCCTTACGTAGGCCCGGTAGCATTTATAAAAGTCTAGCAGGCCGGCGATGCCTTTATCCCCGCTGGCTTTCAGATAGGCTTCCACGAAGGCATCGGAGAGGTCGGCCAGGCCGAAGCGGTCAATATCCATGGCCAGGAAGGCGATCTCGGAGGCCACATCGCAGTAGCGGAACCGGTCGTTGAACTCGATGCAGTCGTAGATATAGATCTCGTCGCCGAAGCAGATGTGGGCGGCGTGCAGGTCTCCGTGGCAGTCCCTGATCCTGCCCTCCGAGACGCGCAGGCTAAATACCCGGCTGTTTCTGCGGATGAATTCGTTGGTATAGTCCTTGATGAAGCCGAATGTCCGTTCAGGTATTAAGGAGCCGATATATTTCTCTGTCTGCGAGAAGTTCTCGTCGGTGTTGGTCTGGATCATCTGCATGCTTCCGTAGCTGCTTATCTCCGCGCTAATGGCGGCTTTGCTGTGGAAGGCAGACATCAATGCTGCCACTTGACCGAGCATTTCCGGCTTGACCCCGTCCTTTTTAAGGAGCACGTCCATCATGCGGTCCTGCGGCAATTGCTTCATCTTGACCGCATATTCTATGGTTTCCCCGCTGCCGCCGACCTTTATACCTTCCCTGGCGTCTGTAATGGGAAGGACATCCAGATAGGCCCCAGGGCAGAGGCGGCGGTTGAGTGCAAGCTCCTGCCTGCAGAAATGCAGCCTCTTTTCCAGAGTAGTATAGTCCAGGTAACCCAGGTTGACCGGCTTTTTGGTCTTATATGTATACTGGCCCGTCAGGAAGACGAAGGACATCTGTGTCTGAACCATTTCCACCCGGGCAGGATGATCCGGATAAGCTTCAGGCGTGAGCAAAGCCTTAACATAGGGAGGTAAAGCCGAGGGCATGATGCGCTATTGTAGCAGTTTTAGTACTTTATGTCAGAAAATTGCTACACGTGGTTTTTCTGCTCGGAATTTAGCCGGTCCATCCACTCGATCGATTTAAGCTGTTTTTCCAGCAGGTACCTTACGTTTTCACGCATCAGGTTCTTGATCTCACAGCACAGATCGGCGGTCAGCTTCACACGACAGGCCGTGGCGAAGTCGCATTTGAGCCAGAGCCGCAGCACCTTGAGGGCATTGACCGAGATGCTCCTGGCGCTCATGTCCGGGTAGCCGCATTCACGGCACAATGCGCCGCCCTGATGTGGGCTGAAATAGTTCACCTCGGGCTCGAGCTGCCGGCTGCAATTGGCGCATTTATTAAGCTGAGGGCGGTAGCCCATGTGGTTGAGCAGGCGCAGCTCGAAGTAGCGCAGCGCACGTTCCATATCGCTGGATGCGGCCATCTCTTTCAGTGTATTGAGGAAGAGGTCGAACAACTCCCGGTCCTCGACGTTCTCCTCCGTGAAGGCGTCCACCAGCTCCGTGAGGTAGAAGCCGCCCGACATCAGCTCCAGGCTTTCTCTTATAGGCAGGAAGTTATCGATGGCCTGCGCCTGTGTGATGATATCCAGGTTACGGCCGCGGGCCAGCATCAACTGGCTGTAGGTGAGGAGTTCGACATTGCCGCCCAGCTTGCTCTTGGGACGCATGGCCCCTTTGGCGATGGCCCTGACCTTGCCGAAGTCGGAGGTGAAAAGGGTGACCAGGCGGTCTGCTTCGCCGAACTTATGCCTCTTGATGATGATGGCTTCAGTCTGATAGACCCGTGAGGTCATTTTTGGATCGTTACATCTCCTGCCGGCCCTCGAGGGCACGGCTGAGCGTTACATCATCGGCGTATTCCAGGTCCCCGCCGAAGGGCAGTCCACGCGCCAGCCGGGTGACCCGGATGCCTAGCGGAGTGATCAGGCGCTGTATATACATGGAGGTGGTCTCGCCTTCCACGTTGGGATTGGTGGCCAGTATGACCTCGGTCACGCTGTTGCTGCCCAGCCGGTCCAGCAGTTCCCTGATACGCAGGTCTTCAGGCTTGATGCCGTCGCCGGGGGAGATTACGCCGTGCAGCACATGGTAGAGGCCGCGGTATTTCCGGGTGCGCTCCAGCGGCATGATATCGATCGGTTCCTCCACGACGCAGATTTTCATGTGGTCCCGTGTCTCATCCACGCAGATGCCGCAGGGGTCGGAGTCGGTGATATTGAGACAGACCGAGCACAGCTTCAGGTTTTCCTTGATGCCCAGTATGGCGTCGGCCAGGTCGCGTGATTTCTCGGGAGGGGCCTGTAAAAGGTGATAGGCCAGGCGCTGGGCGGTCTTGGGCCCGACGCCGGGCAGCTTGTGGAGCTCTTCGATGAGCCTTGAGATAGGTTTGGCAGCAGACAGGAAGTCGGAGTTCAAGAATGCCTCCTAAAACAGTCCCGGTATCTTAAGTCCGCCCGTCAGCTTGCTCATGCTCTGGGCCGCCATCTCCTGTGATTTCAGGATGGCCTCGTTGCAAGCCGCCAGGATGAGGTCCTGCAGGAAGTCTACTTCTTCGTGGTTGACGACCTCAGGTGAGATGGTGATGGACTGGAACTGCTGGTGCCCGTTGATGACGATTTTGATGGCGCCCCCGCCCGCTGTGACCTCGATATTGGTCTGGTTCAGTTCTTCCTGGGCTTTGGCGAGCTTGGCTTGAAGCTCCTGGATCTGACGCAGGTTAAACTGGCTCATTTTTCCTCCGTTTCGGCATTTTCTTCGATGATCCTGGCACCCATGCTCAGGGCAGCCTCCACAAGGTGGTTGCTGCTGGCAGGTTTAAGCTCGGGCTTTTGGCCCTCGGGCATCATGGTGCACGTTACAGTGTAGGTGTGGCCGAATACTTCTTTGAGCTTTTTTTCGATCAGGTGGAGGTATTTGCGGTTATCTATGTAGTTTTTATGGAACTCGTGGTAGAATCCCAGCTTGAGTACCTGGCCTTCGATCTCAACCGGCTCGCAGGCATGGCGCAGCCGCGCGTCGAGATTACCCTGAGACCCTTCGCCCCTCATGGAGTTGATAAAGTCCTTCCAGTGCGTGCGCAGGTATTCGAGGTCATTGGGGTCTTCCATCTTAAGCGGCTCTGAGAGCTTGGGCTGCTCGGCCGGGTCGGACGCATAGTCGGGCGCCGGGGACTCGGCGACTTTGGACGGCTTGTTGATCAGGCTGGAAGGGCGGGCCTGCTCTATGGGCTTGACGGTCTTCGAGGGCGGAGGGGTGGGCCGTTGATATTGCCACTCCCTGCTACCCTGAGGTTCGGCGGCTGAGGCCTTCTCCTTGGTATGCTGCGAGAGGACGCTCTCGACCAGGGCCAGCTCTAGAGGCAGGGGAGAATAGCTGTCCATCCGCAGGTCTACACTGCTGAACAGCTTGATGGTATTCAATAAATAGTCCAGGCTGGCGCTGCCTGCCAGCTTCTGGATCTCGGCCAGGTCGTCTACTGTAGCGTCGATCATCTCGGCGGAGCCCGATTTGGCCAGCAGCAACTGCCGGAGGTAGTCCACCAGCTCGCGGTTGAACTGCCGCAGGTCCAGCCCTTCGGCGGCCACGGCGTTGATGATCTTGAGTCCGGATGACACGTCTTTGGCGATTATATATCTGGCCAGTTCGCCGATGCGCGAGTCCCCGCTGATACCCAGCATGGCCTGCGCCTGGGCCAGCTCGATATTGGTCCCGTACTGGGTGAGGAGCTGCTCCAGCAGGTTGGTGGCGTCGCGCAGGCTGCCGGTGGTGGCCCTGGCTATCAGCTTGAAGGCCTCGGGGTCGAGGCTGATGCCCTCTTTTCCGCAGATATGGGTCAGGCGGGAGATGACGGCGCTGCTGGACAGGCGGTGGAAATCGAAGCGCTGACAGCGTGAGGTGATGGTCGAGATGATTTTATGTGGGTCGGTAGTGGCCAGGATGAAGATAACATGCGGGGGCGGCTCTTCGAGGGTTTTGAGAAAGGCATTGGCGCCCTCCCTGGTAATCATGTGCACCTCGTCGATTATGTAGACCTTATAGCGCAAAATGTTGGGGGAATAGTTGACCCGCTCTTTGAGATCGTTCATGTCGTCGATGCCCCGGTTGCTGGCTTCGTCGATCTCGATGATATCGAGGGCGTTGCCCTTATTGACGGAGAGGCAGGAGTCGCATTTATTGCAGGGCTCGCCGTCGACCGGGCTCCGGCAATTGACTGCTTTAGCCAGGATGCGGGCTGTGCTGGTCTTGCCGCTGCCGCGCGGGCCGCAGAACAGGTAGGCATGCGCGATCCGACCGCTTTTGATGGCATTGAGGAGGGTCTGTATTACATGTTCCTGGCCGGCTACTTCGCTGAATGTTTGTGGACGCCATTTACGATAGAAGACTTGTGAGGTCATAGTTCACTAATTATACCCCAACCCCGCGGGTGGCAAAACCGAATTGGGGTGGGGGCAGTAGGATTTGTATGCAATGATTGTCTCGCTATGCTATAATCTTGCGTTAGAGTTTATTCAGGAGTCAGGCATTGGATAAGGAAAAGAAGCAGTCCATAATGAAAAGCTATGCGATTAACGAGAAAGATACGGGCTCTGCTGATGTTCAGATAGCCGTGCTTACCGAAAGGGTAACCCAGCTTTCCGCTCATCTCAAGGCACATGCCCAGGATCAGCATACACGTCGGTCTCTTCTCAAGCTTATCGGGAGGCGCAGGCGGCTGTTGGCTTACTTGAGCAGAGAAGATATCAACCGCTACCGCACCCTCATCGGCAAGCTTGGGTTACGCAAATAAATTATATAGAAGGTTGAATAATGCCCCAAGATTTTAAGTGTCATATTGGGGACAGAGATCTTATCATCGAAACCGGCAAGCTTGCCCAGCAGGCTGACAGTTCAGTAACAGTACGTTACGGTGATACGGTTGTTCTCGTCACCGCATGCATCAGCGACGAAGCTAGGGAAAACAGCGACTTCGTCCGTCTCACAGTCGATTACGAGGAGCGACATTACGCCGTCGGGAAAATACCCGGCAGCTTTATGCGGCGCGAAGGCCGCCCCGGCGAACAGGCCACCCTGGCCGCCCGCCTGTGCGACCGCTCCATTAGGCCGCTCTTCCTCAAGAGCCTGCCCAACGATATACAGGTGGTCATCACCGTCCTTTCCACCGACCAGGAGAACGACCCGGACGTGCTGGGCGTCATCGGCGCTTCGGCAGCCCTGACCACGTCGTCCATACCGTTCTTCGGCCCCATCGGGGCCACCCGCGTGGGCTACCTCGATGGCAAGCTGATCATAAACCCGCTGCTGCCGCAGATGAATGACAGCCTGCTCGACCTGGTAGTGGCCAGCAGTCGCGATAACATCGTTATGGTGGAAGCGGGCTGCAAAGAAATAGCACCGGAAATTTACCTTGAAGCGGTCAAGCTGGCCCACGAGGAAAACCAGAAGATCATCAAACTCCAGGATAATCTCAGGGATGCCATCGGCAAGACCAAGAGGGATATCCCGGGATTCGAGATAAATGCCGAGTTAGTAGCTGCCATCACCACCGACTTCGGCCAGAAGATAACCGAAGCGCTGAACCAGGTCACCCGGCCGGCGCGCCAAGCCATTATGGACGAGGTGAAAGCCACAGCCAAGGAAAAATATAAGGAAACTTATGCGGAATTTGAGATAGACAATGTCGTTGAGGAGATTGCCAAGAAGACCTGCCGCAGCAAGATTCTGCGCACGCAGAAGCACGCCGACAGTCGCGAGATCACCCAGATACGCTCGTTGAGAGCCGAAGTGGGCCTGCTGCCGCGCACGCACGGCTCGGGGCTTTTCTCCCGCGGCCAGACGCAGGTTCTCACCATCGCCACTCTGGGCTCACTGGGACAGGGTCAGACCGTGGACGACCTGGGGCTGGAAGATACTAAACGCTTCATGCACCACTACAACTTCCCGCCCTTCTCGAACGGCGAGGTCAAGAGAATGGGCTCCCCCGGCAGGAGGGAGATAGGCCATGGCGCACTGGCGCATAAGGCGCTGGTGCCAGTTATTCCCAGCGAACAGGAATTTGCCTACGCAATCCGGCTGGTATCCGAGGTGCTCAGCTCTAACGGCAGCACCTCCATGGGAAGCGTCTGCGCTTCAACGCTAGCGCTGATGGACGCCGGAGTGCCCATCAAGGCCCCAGTGGTCGGCATCGCTATGGGCCTGGTCACGGATAAGGACGACCCTTCTAAATATGTGATTCTGACCGATATCGAAGGGCTGGAAGATTTCTACGGCGATATGGACTACAAGGTGGCGGGGACCGTCAACGGCATAACCGCCATTCAACTCGATATCAAACTGCAGGGAGTCAGCCAGGAGATATTGGCCAAAGCCACCATGCAGGCTAGGGACGCCCACTGGGTAATCCTGGATGTGTTGAAAGGGGCCATCCCCGAAGTCCGCCCCAACCTGAGCAAATATGCGCCCAGGATGTACAAGATAACCATCGATCCTTCTAAGATCGGCGCCCTGATCGGGCCCGGCGGGAAGAATATCAAGGCTATAATCGAGGAGACCAAGACCACTATCGAAGTCTCGAATGACGGCACGGTAGTTATAGGATCACCCAGCGAGGAAGGCGCACAGGCGGCCATCCGAAGGGTGGAAGGCCTTACCCGGGATGTCGAGGTCGGCACCATTTACACTGGCAAGGTAACCAGGATCCAGAACTTCGGCGCCTTCGTAGAAGTGCTGCCGGGAAAAGAGGGCCTGGTGCATATCAGCGAGCTGGCGGACCACCATGTTGCCAAGGTGGAGGACGTCGTTAAAATAGGTGACGAGATCATGGTCAAGGTCACGGAGATAGACCGGCTCGGACGCATCAACCTGTCGCGCAAAGCGGTTTTCAACGACCAGAAGGCCACCGGCGAAGGGCCGGTGCCTGCCGAAAGGCCGCACCTGCCCCCCAGGCAACAACCGCCCTCCAGGGGCGGCATGCCTTCCAGAGAACACAGGGACGAACCGAGGCGGCACCCGCACTAACCTTAATTGAAGCGGTGGGTGGCCCGGATATAACCCGGCGAGGTTGTTAAGCATGTCTCATATCAAGGTCGTAGTCAACGGAGCTTTAGGAAGGATGGGTCAGCAGGTGGTAAGCGCCGTAGTTGCGGATCCCGGCCTTCAACTCACCGGCGCCTCCGACATCAAGGCGGACGGCGATTATATAAAGGTGCCCGGGCACGCCAAAAGGTCCCGCTACACAATAGCCTGACCACACTGATAGAGATGTACCATCCGGACGTGGTGGTGGATTTCACCGTTGGCGATGCGGCCATGAGCTCGGCCAGGCTGGCCTTAAAGAACGGCGCCAACCTGGTTATGGGGACCACCGGCCTGACCGATGCAGACCTGACTGAGATCGATGAAGTCGCACTGAAATACAACAAAGGTGCAGTCGTAGCAGCCAATTTTGCCATCGGAGCCGTAATATTAATGCACCTGGCGAAAATCGCCGCGAAATATCTTGATAATGCCGAGATCATAGAGTTGCACCACGATAAAAAACTGGATGCCCCGTCGGGCACGGCCCTGGCGACGGCCAGGGGAATGTTGAAGGCCCGCGGCAAGCCCTTTACCTTTCCTAAGACAGAGAAGGAAACATTGAAAGGCACCCGCGGCGGCCAGATGGAGGGCATAGCCATTCACAGCGTAAGGCTGCCCGGGCTGGTCGCCAGCCAGGAAGTTATCTTCGGCGCGCTGGGCCAGACATTGAGCATCAGGCACGATACTGTAAGCAGGGAAAGCTTTATGCCGGGCGTGATTCTTGCTGTAAAAGAGGTCGTCAAACGTCACGGCCTGGTCCACGGATTGGACACACTTCTAAATTTGGGAGACTGATATATGAACAACGCCAATAACGGTTATCATATGGCAATCGTAGGCGCTACCGGGATGGTCGGTCAGGAGTTTATCAAGGTGCTCCTGCAGAGGAGTTTCCCGGCGGCGTCGATCCAGCTATTTGCTTCCGACAGGTCGGCCGGAAGAAAGGTATTCGTGGGCCATCAGGAGAAGGTGGTTAAAGAGACTGCCAACGACTCATTTGATAATGTGGATATCGCGCTGTTTTCGGCAGGCGCCGAGATAAGCAAGCATTTCGCCCCGGTTGCAGCCAAGGCCGGAGCGCTGGTCATAGACAATAGCGCAGCCTGGCGCATGGACCCTCGCGTGCCTCTGGTAGTGCCCGAGGTCAACGTGGATGATATTAAGAAGCACAAGGGCATCATCGCCAATCCCAACTGCTCCACCATACAGATGGTGGTGGCGCTTTACCCACTGCATAAAGTCAACCCCATCAAGCGTGTGACCGTGGCGACCTACCAATCCGTATCGGGCACCGGTATAGCAGCCGTGGAGGAGCTCACCAAGCAGTCCAAGGTTGTGTTGGAAGGGGGCAACGTCGTCCCGCACGTGTACGCACACCAGATAGCCTTTAACCTGCTTCCCGAGATAGATGTCTTCATGGAGAACGGGTACACCAAGGAAGAATGGAAGATGGTGGAGGAAACGCGCAAGATCATGCATGCCGAAAACCTGGCCGTATCTGCCACCTGCGTGCGCGTGCCGGTTTTCATCAGCCACAGCGAGGCCGTGCAGATCGAGTTCAGTGAATATATGTCGCCGGAAGAGGCGCGCAGCATTTTGAGCAAGTCGCCGGGCGTGAAGGTGCTGGATGATCCCAACGTCAGCCTTTATCCACAGCCCTGGCTGGCGGCCGGCACCGATGAAGTGTACGTGGGAAGGATACGGTCCGACGCCTCCTACCTGAACGGTCTGGTTATATGGGTGGTCTCCGATAATATCCGCAAAGGGGCCGCACTGAACGCCGTCCAGATAGCCGAGGAAGCCGTCAAGCGCGACTGGGTCAAACAGTTCATTAAATAGCTTGAGGAGGACGAGATGAAGAAATTCGGACGTTTGCTTACAGCTATGGTCACTCCCTTCGATACTAAGGGAAAGGTGGACTATGCTCAGGCTAAGAAACTGGCCAAAGCGCTACTGGCCTCGGGCAGCGACGGCCTGGTGGTATCGGGAACAACCGGCGAAAGCCCCACCCTGACCGCCGCCGAAAAGCTGCGCCTGTTCGCCGAGATCAAGTCCGCTGTTAGCAGCAAGGCCACCATCATCGCCGGTACCGGCAATTACAATACTGGCGAGAGCATCGAGTTGACCAGAGAAGCGGAGAAGACCGGTGTGGACGGCTGCCTGCTGACTGTCCCCTATTACAATAAACCCAACCAGGAAGGCATCTACGAGCACTTCAAGGCTATCGCCAGGGCTACGAAGCTACCTTGCATAGTTTACAACGTGCCCTCGCGCACTATAACCAACCTGTCCGCCGAAACGGCCATAAAGCTCAGCAAGATCGATAACATTGTCGGGGTTAAGGAAGCCAGCGCCGACCTGGCGCAGATAGCTCGCATCATCGAAGGGGTGGATAAGAGCTTCATGGTTTACAGCGGTAACGATGCCGATACGTTCCCCATCCTGGGGCTGGGTGGCTACGGCGTGATAGGCGTGATCACGCACCTGGTGGGCAAGCAGTATAAGAAGATGATGGATGATTTCTTTGCCGGCTGCATAGAGGAGTCGGCAGCCATGCACCGCCACTTCATACCGCTGGTGAACACCATGTTTATGATCGGCAGTCCCATGCCCATTAAGTACGCGCTCAACTACCTGGGATTCAGGGTGGGCAAGCCGCGTCTGCCGTTGGTTGTGCCGGATGAGAAGACCAGGGCCGCCATCGAGCAGACACTGAAGAAATATAAGATCGATCTGCCTATAAAATAACTTCGGTAAGCTACTGCCAGTAGTAATGGCCTTTGCGTTTGCGGGCCCAATTGTCGATGCCTTCGCTTTTAATCAGTTCCAGGTGGTAGAGCAGTTTGGGATGGAATTTCAGCATCGGCTCCAGTAGCTCACAGGACCTATAATCGGGGCATTCCCAGCAGCCGGCAAGCTCCTTTCCCACGGCACAATTCCTGACTTCGCAGCGCCCCTCTTTCCAGCCCCCGCCCTGGCGGCACAGGCTCTTGCATTCCAACCCGCGGATGGCCTGAAGCACTTCGATAAACTCGGGGTACTTAGTGAAAGCCGCGTTAGCACTGGACCAGTAAGTCTGGTCTGATTTCAAGACGGCGTATTTATCGAATCCCAGCTCTTCCAGTAGCTCCGCGAGTTTTGTGACGGTTAAATAAAGGTCCTTTCTGGAAGGGATGCAGTCCCGGCAATAAAGGCCGCAATAGGTTGTCAGTAGCCGTTCGTCATCCATAAGAGCTCAGATAATGTTTTTAATAACGATGCTCTGCTCACGGCGTGGGCCGATGGAGATTATGTGGAATGGGCAGCCGATCAATTCTTCCAGGCGCTTCACGTATTTTCGGGCGTTGGCCGGCAACTTTTTAGCCTCACGCATATCGGTGGTTGAGGTTTTCCAGCCGGGCAACTCCTCGTAAATGGGAGTGCAGTGGTCGAGGGCTTCCACGTCCGCCGGAAAACGGTCTACGGTTTTATCGCCCAACTTGTAAGCCACGCATATTTTCACGGTTTCCATCTCGTCCAGAACGTCGAGGCGGGTAAGTATCCCGCTGGTAAAACCGTTCAATTCGGTGGTGTAACGGCCTACCACGGCATCGAACCAGCCGCAGCGGCGCGCCCTGCCCGTGGTGGCGCCATACTCGTGGGCATGCTGCCGTATATATTCGCCTACATCGTCTTTAAGCTCGGTAGGCATGGGGCCGCCGCCGACCCTGGTAGTATAAGCTTTAAAAATGCCCACTACCCGGTCGATTCTGCGCGGGTTGATGCCTGATCCTATGCAGGCCCCTGCCGCCAATGGGGAGGACGATGTAACAAAAGGATAGGAGCCGAAATCGGGGTCCAGCATGGATCCCTGGGCCCCCTCCAGCACTATGTTGCTGCCCTTGCGTACTAGGTCGCTTACCATGGCCGTGGTGTCCTTTATATAGTGCGCCAGACGCTGTGCGTAGCTCCAATATTCTTTAAAAACCTCCTCCAGGTCCAAAGGCGCTGTATTATATACCCTGGTCAGTAGGTTGTTCTTGGCTGCCAGGATGATAGCCAGCCTGGCTTTGAAAACAGCCGGGTCCAGCATGTCGCAAGCACGAATGCCGCGCCTAGCCGCCTTATCTGCAAAAGCCGGGCCGATGCCTTTTTTGGTTGTGCCGATAGCGCCCTGTCCGCGACTTTCCTCTTCCAGCCCGTCCAGCAGGATATGCCAGGGCATTATCAGGTGCGCCCGGTCGCTGATGTGGAGGTTATCGACATCCACTCCCCTGGCTTTAAGGTCGTCCAACTCCTGCAGCAGCACGCCGGGATTGATTACTACGCCGTTGCCTATGATGCAGGCTGTGCGGGGATAAAAGATGCCCGAGGGCACGATATGCAGCTTGAACTCCCCTTTGGGATTTATGACCGTATGGCCGGCGTTATCGCCGCCCGAGAAACGTACGACTGCGTCGGCCTTCTCCGCCAGAAGGTCCACTATTTTCCCTTTGCCCTCATCGCCCCATTGGGCGCCGATTACTGCTACAACTGACATTTTATTTTCCTCTAATGGACGTGCCTGTATTATTAACGGATCATTAAACTATCGGGTTTATAAGAAGATCAACCAATTATTCCCGGGACATATAATCTTTGCCCCAGAAATAGAGAAGTAAGCCGCCTCCCACAATGAGTACGATCAGGCCCAAGAGTATATTGAGGAAGATCAGGAGAGGGACATCCATGTTGGCCGGAAGGATGCCGGTGGAGGCCAGTATGATGCCTGCGATGATCCAGGCAGCCACCAGGATAGCCAGGGAGGACAGGCTCAATTCGAAGGTTTTATCACTCATTTCTAGGCCTGCGACGGTAATTAAATCTCCCTTATTTTCTCGCTTGCCGCCAGACATGAGCCAAACGCTGTCCAACGGTCACAAAAGAAAGGACTACTACGATGGCCAGGGCTATAAACACCTGGCTCAGGAGCAGTCCGAGCGCTAATATTATAACCCGCTCAGCGCGGGTAAACAAGCCCACTGTGCAGTCGATGTTCAGCCCCTCGGCCCTGGCTCTTATATAGCTGGTTAAATAAGACCCAATCAGGGCCAGGAAGATCATCACCAGCTCCCAGGTTACGCTGAAAGGCCAGACAGACATACCGGTGACGAAGATAAAACTCAGGAAAATAGCACCCTCGGTAACTCGGTCAGAGGTGGAATCCAGCAGCGCTCCGAACCGCGTGGTCTTCTCCATATACCTGGCCAGCGCGCCGTCCAGCAGGTCGAAAAGGCCAGCCAGCAAGAAAATTATGCCTCCCGCTAGCAGACAGCCGAAGCCGATGACCACGGCCGCAACTAAATTCAGTACTATACCGGTGAAGGTCATCATATCCGGCGTGAGCTTGAGCCTGCTGATTAAAGGTACCAGCGGATTGGTCACCATACGCGCCGCCTGTCTGCGTAAGTCCTGGAAGTTAGACATATAATTGTTCCTTAAATATCATTTGCAAAGGGATTTATAGTACTCCTCGACCTGCCGGCTGACATTCACCCAGCTGTATTTTTCTGCCGTTACCAGGCCGCTCTCGGCCATTTTTAGCCGTTTGGGCTTATCGTGTATCAGCGTGAGAAGCGCATCGGCTATAGAGCGCCGGTCTCTCACTGTAGCCAGCAGCCCTTCCCGGCCGTCGGTCATAACGCTGGCATAACCCGGTATATTGGTGGCAACCACCGGTTTGCCGCTGGCCATAGCTTCCAGCAATACGATCCCGAAGCTTTCCCCTCCATTGGCGGGTGCGCAGAATATATCGGCAGTCCTGTAATATTGCGGCAATTCATCGAATGGAACAAACCTGGTGAACACAACCTGTTCGGGCAACAGCCTTTTAGCCAGCAGCTCATACTGGTAGCGCCGCTGGAGGCCCGGCCCTACGATGATAAGGCGAAAGTCCGGGAAATCCTTCTTAACCAGCGCACAGGCATGTATTAGGTCGGCCACGCCCTTGCGTTCCTCCAGCCTGCCTACGAAAAGTATGTTCAATTTGCCGTCGCAAAACTCTTTGCGTACTGGCCCCTCGGGTTTGTAGTTCTGGGCATCCACGCCGTTGGGGATAATGCGATACTCCGCCGGCAGGTAGTGCTGGATGTAGTTAAGCGCCGGTTCGGAGACGGCGATCTTGCCGTGCAGTTTCTTGCCCAGACTGCGCATGATAGGTTGTCCAACCCAGTAGCCGAAAGACCTGTCATGACAGGCATGGAATGTACCGACATTGATAGTGTGAGACTCTATCAGGCTGCTCAGGCACAGCATAGGGATAAACGGCTCGTGCAGGTGGATGATGTCGAAGCTTTCCCTATCGAGCACCCTTTTTACCTGGTAAGGCAGCCAGGGTGAAAGAGCGATGCGTGCCGTGGTGCCTCCGTAGGGGATGGGCAGGGGCCTGCCCACAGAGGTGACATCCTCTTCGAAGTAGCGCGTGCCCTTCTTGCGCATGGGGGCGATGATCTTTACATCGTGTCCCAGCAGGTGCAGATGGTGAGCCAGGTAGGAAGCGTGGTTGATAACGCCGCTGGGATGAGAATAATCGTAAGGCGCGATCATTCCAATTTTCATTGGCTTGCCCTATCGAAGCGTTTTAGCTTAATTATCGTCACTGGCGCAACGTCTTTTAGTCGGAATCAGGCAGGGTTATGGGGTGCTGCTGATCCTGTCCGCTGATAAACTGCTCCACCCGCCTGCGCGCTTCGTCGTCCGAATACTGGATGGGAGGTGATTTCATGAAATATGAGCTGGGGCCTACAATGGCGCCTGATAACCCGCGGTCCTTGGCTATTTTGAAGCAGCGGACGGCATCGATTACAACGCCGGCCGAGTTGGGGCTGTCCCATACTTCCAACTTGCATTCTACGTTCAAAGGCACATCGCCGAAAGTCCGGCCTTCCATCCTGATATGGCAGAACTTGCGGTCGAGCAGCCAGGGGACGTAATCGCTGGGGCCGACATGTATATTGTCCGGGTTCATTTCATAATCGAGCTGCGAGGTGACTGCATTAGTTTTGGAGATCTTCTTGGACTCGAGGCGTTCGCGCTCGAGCATATTGTAGAAATCGGTATTGCCGCCAAAGTTTAGCTGATAAGTGCGCTCCAGCTTTACGCCGCGGTCGCGGAACAATCGGGTAAGCACCCTGTGAACTATAGTGGCGCCGACCTGCGACTTGATATCGTCGCCGATAACCGGCAGCCCCGCCTCGTGGAAGCGGGTGTGCCAGTAGGGTTCCCTGCCGATGAAAACCGGTATGCAATTGATGAGCCCTACTCCGGCGCTGAGCACTTGCTCGATATACCACTTGGTGGCGTGTTCGCTGCCCACGGGCAGATAGTTGATGGCCACATCGGCCTTGACCTCTTTAAGAATGCCTATTATGTTGGCGGTGGGTCCAGGCGCCTTTTCAATGATCTTACTGAGGTATTTGCCCAGGCCGTCGTGCGTCATGCCGCGTATAACCTTCACGCCCATGGTAGGGACATCGCAGAATTTATAAGTGTTGTTGGGTGGGGTATAAATGGCCTCCGCCAGGTCCTTGCCCACCTTGTTCTTGTCAATATCGATGGCTGCCACGAAATTGATATCGCTGATATGATAGCCGCCCAGATTGACATGCATCAAGCCGGGTACGAACTCATCATCTTTTGCATTCCTGTAATAATGCACCCCCTGGACGAGGGATGACGCGCAGTTCCCAACGCCAATAATTGCGACATTTATTTTTCCCATTTTGGTCAACTCCTTTACGATAAATGTGAAGCCTAGCTCGCCTGGTGGCCGTCGTGATTAAGCATCTGGTCAATGATCTTCTTGGGCCTGACCAGCCACATGGGGACCCTGGACTCGTGCAGGATTTTATCCGCTACGCTTCCAAGCACCCACCTGGCGATTCCGCTTCTTCCGTGGGTAGACATGGCTATAAGGTCCACTTTTTCATGTTTGGCTATATCAACGATCCTTTCAGCAGGGTCCCCTGTAACGATTCTGGCTGTGACATTGATGCCCTTCTCAGACAGCCTTTCGCTTACTCTGTGGAGATACTTGTTGCCGGCCTCGTGCATGGCTTTGACAAAGTCTGCGAATTCGGGGCCCAGGATGCGGGATTCGATAGCATGGGGCTCAGGTATGACATGCAGCAAGACCATTGAGGCGCCCGTCTTGAGCGCGACAACTTCGGCGTCATGCAGGGCGGCTTCGCCTATAGCCGACCCGTCAAGCGGCGTCATTATGCGATTGAAAGTTATCGTCCTGTCCTTATCGAACTCCTTGGACTGCTTTCCATGTATTCCCAGCACCGGCGCCATTGAATTGGAGACCACTTTTTCAAATACGCTGCCCAGCCACCAGCGCACCAGTCCGCTATGGCCGTGAGTAGCCATGATAACCAGGTTTACATGATATTTTCTTTCATACTCCAATATATTGTCGGCCGGCCCGCCGTAAACCACCTTGCCCTTCGCCTTAAGGTTGTTTGTCTGAGCGGTGACTTCTGCAAATCCGGCCAACTCTTCTTCGCGATTACCGTAAAGAAGGACCGCCTGGCAGACGATATTTTGTTTCTGGAAATGCTCAACGGTGTGATGGACATAGTCATCCAGCAACTGGTTGACCCTGCGGCGCTTGCTGCCCAGGCCGACGCTAAGGATGTCGACCTCGGAGCCAAAGCGGGATGCAATATCCCTGACATACGGTAGTACGGTCTCCGCCTCACGTGAACCATCGAGCGGAACAAGTATTTTTTTAAACATGAGCGTTTAAAATCCGCACTATTATAACAGATAATGATGCCGTTCTTGTATAATTCAAGATTTTTATGTTAATTTATATCGTGCTTTATGACTTCCATACTCATACTTTACACAGCGACGGCGTACTATCTCCCATGGAGCTAATCAGGAGGGCAGCCGTTAAAGGGTATTTCGCCCTGGCGATAACGGACCATCTAGCAACCGGTTCACTGGCACGGGTCATTCAGGAGGTCAGCCGCGACTGTGAGCTGGCGAGGTCTCACTGGAACATACTGGCTGTGCCCGGTGTGGAATTGACGCACCTGCCGTATAAGGCCATCAATGAAGCAGCCAGGGAGGCCAAGGAGCTGGGGGCATGGGTGGTTGTGGTGCATGGTGAATCACCTATGGAGCCGGTGGAAGAGGGGACAAACCTGGCGGCGGTAAAATCGCCCTACGTCGATATCCTGGCGCATCCGGGGTATATTACACCCCAGGTGGCAAAGCTAGCAGCTAAAAATGAAGTTTATATCGAGATAACTGCTAGGAGGGGCCACTGTATTACAAATTCCCATGTGGCCAGAGTGGCTGGGGAAGCCGGGGCTTTAATGCTGGTAAACTCCGATGCTCATGAGGAGGATGATCTGCTCACCCAACAACTGGCGAAGGATATCCTTCGTCAGGCAGGTATAAACAACCGCAAGTTTAAGCAGGTACTGGAACTCAATCCCCTGAAATTGCTACAGCGTATCAGGCGGTCGCCCTAGATACTTTTGATAATGACCGCGCTTGTTAGCTCTTCCCTATCCTGTATACCTTGGTTCCGCAAATCGGGCATGCGCCTTTGGTTGCCGGTCTGCCGTTCTTCAAAGTCACTTTCACCGGGTTCTTGATCTCTACCTTCTTCCTGTCCTTGAAGCAGTAGGCCTGTGTCATTTGGCACCTCCTGAAGCTAATTTATAGCTCTTAAAGCTAATATAGCTAATACGCATAGCTATGTCAAGCTTTTTAAGGAAAGAGGCGGCAATTTTAAATCCCAAATACCTTTTCGGGGTGCCACAGGCCTGTTTCCGGCCTGAATTTCATGATAGCGATGAACCTTCCGTCGGGGTCGTAGGTGCGGCAGAGGGGCCCGGTGGACGGGTCTGCTGCTGCCGGGGCTATATCGGTGCCCTGCAGGACTTCACAGGCTGTTTTTTCATCCAGCACCAGCTTTTGCCAGTCGAAAAGAGGGTAGTCCGCAGGATAAAGCAGTGATTGCAGCTTGCCGTTTTCCACCGCTGACTGAATTTCTTCAGGGAAATGCGAGTCGTGGATAGTGAATTGCCCATAAGCCGTCCTGGTAAGGTGCTTTAAGTAGGCTCCACATCCCAGCTTCTCACCCAGGTCGTTGGCGAGCGACCTTATATACGTCCCTTTCGAGCACAGGATGATCAATTTCAAATAGGGAGGCTCGAATGCCAGCATCTCCAGTCGTTCGATCCGGACCTGTCTGGGCTGGAGCGATATCTTGATGCCCTCTCTTGCCAGCGAATAGGACTGCCTGCCCTTTATTTTGATGGCGCTGTACACAGGGGGCACCTGATCGATGGTGCCCTGAAAGCACTCCAGCGCCTGTTGCAACGATGAAAGAGTGACATTTGATGCGTCTTTGCAGCTTATGACCCGGCCCTGTCCGTCGAACGTATCCGTGCTTACTCCCAATTCGATATCAGCGACGTATTGCTTGGCGAAGGCGTGCAGGTATTCGGTAATCCTGGTCGCCTGTCCCAGACAGATGGGAAGCACACCGGTGGCTGCGGGATCGAGGGTGCCGGCATGGCCGACGCGCTTTTCACCGGTAATCCGGCGGATCCTGGCTACAATGCTGAAAGAAGTGCAGTCGCCCGGCTTATTTACGTTTAGTATTCCGTTTACGCCCATTCGACGTTTCCACTTTCTCCGCTGCAGCGACGTTCTCTATAAGTTTTACAAGGTTAACCCCGCGCTCGATAGAATCATCGAACTCAAAAGTTAGTTCGGGGGTAATCCTTATGTTCAGGCGATGGGCCAACTCCCGACGTAAAAAGCCTGATGCGGAGACAAAACCTTTGATGATCTCCTTATGATCGAGGTTATCTCCCAGGGCGCTTATGGACACCTTGGCGTTTTTCAGGTCCCTGGATACGGAGACCTCCGTTATACTGATGAGCCTGTTCAGACGGGGATCATTGACGTGTTTGCGCAAGAGGTCGCTGAGTTCCATCTGGATTAAATGATTTAGACGTTCTGTGCGCCTGGTCATGGCTTTCTCCAAAAATAAATTTTATCCCCTGGCGCGGGGAAAGCAAAGGGAGATGGAGGATCAGTCTATTTGTTCCCGGCGGACAAACTGTATTATGTCGCCAGTTTCGAAATCGTTAAAACTTTCGAGCTTCACGCCACATTCCATTCCAGTGGTTACCTCCTTCACATCATCCTTAAAACGGCGCAGCCCGCTCACCCGTGATTCGGCAATGACCTTGCCTCCACGTATGACCCTTACCTGTGAATCGCGTGTTGCTTTGCCCTCTTTTATCTGGGCGCCAGCTATCTGCCCTCTCTTACCGGCCTCGAATACCGTTTTTACCTCGGCCTGGCCCACCACAACATCGGCAAATTCCGGTTCGAGCAGGCCCTTCAGCGCCTTCTCGACATCTTCGATAAGCTTGTAGATGACGCTGTACTGGCGGATGCTGATGCTCTCCTGTTCGGCCAAACGGCTGGCGCCGGGCTCGGGCCTGCTGTTGAACCCAACTATCACAGCTTTGGATGCCATAGCCAGCAAAATATCGCTTTCCGTTATGCTTCCGGAGCCGTAGTGTATAACTTTGACCCTGGTCTTATCACTGCTGAGATGTTCCAGCGAATCTTTGATTGGTTCGATGCTGCCGTGCACGTCGGTCTTAAGGATGATATTGAGGTCTTTTATCTCGCCGGCGCTGGCCTGTGCTGCTACTGCCGTGAGGCTTATGCCCCTGGCAGATGAAGCGCCAATTCCCGAATCGCGGTTTTTCTCAACCAGTGCTTTGGCTTCTTTCTCACCGGCCACTACCTGGAATATCTCACCCGCCTCCGGTACGGAGTTCATACCCAGTATCTCGGCTGGGGTTGCCGGTTCGGCTTTGCGGATATTTTTACCGGCATAATTAAACATGGCCTTTATTTTGCCGGCTACCGTGCCGATAACTATATTGTCGCCAGGTTTCAAAACGCCCTTCTGTACCAGGACAGTGGCTAGCGGTCCGCGGTTCTTATCGAGCTTGGCTTCAATTACGATCCCTTCCGCAGGGCAATCCCATTCGGCTTTGAGCTCGAGCATATCTGCTACCAGCAGAAGGTTTTCCAGCAGGTCGTCGATCCCCAGCTTTTTCTTGGCCGAAACGGGTACACAAATTATGTCGCCGCCCCATTCCTCGATTAAGACGCCCAGATCGGCAAGCTGTTGCTTGATCCTGTCAGGATTGGCGTCAGATTTGTCTATTTTATTAAGCGCTACGAGTATACTTACGCCGGCTGCGCGGGCATGGTCGAGGGCTTCAACCGTCTGGGGCATGACACCATCATCAGCCGCAACCACCAGAACCGCAATATCCGTAGCCCGGGCGCCGCGTGCCCTCATGGCGGTAAACGCTTCGTGGCCCGGCGTATCCAGGAAGGTGATTTTGCGGCCGTTCATCTCGATCTGGTAGGCGCCGATATGCTGCGTGATGGCGCCGGCCTCGCCTCCTGCAACGTTGGTCTGCCTGATGGCATCCAGCAGGCTGGTTTTGCCGTGGTCGACATGTCCCATGATCGTGATGACGGGCGGACGCGAGTGTAATTTAGCGCCCTTGGCAGCGATGGTCGTTTTGCCGTGTACGGGTATATGCAATCTTTTAGCCGTAAAACCGAAGTCGGCAACTAGTTTGGCGGCTGCCTCATAGTCGAGCGATTGGTTGATATTGGCCATGATACCGTTGCGCATGAGCTGCTTGATGATCTCAATGCCGCTGACACCCATCTGGTCGGCAAGCTGTTTGACGGTAATTACGGGAGGAAGGCCTATCTGAGGGGTGGTCTGTTTGGCGTTTTCGCCTTGGCTTCCAGCCTGTTCCTGCTTGTTTTTCATTTAATTAATCTTCCTTCTCCGGTAAGCTTCTGCCGTATTCAAGCAGCATACGCCGGTTCTCCGCTGATAATTTAGTTCTCAATCCATAGTCAATGCGGTTGCCTTTCAAGCCGGTTTCCCAGCATTTCCTGCGGGAGCAAATATATACACCCCTGCCCGGTTTTTTGCCTTTAAGGTCTATTTCCACAATATCTTTGGAGTAAACAAGGCGGAGTAACTCCCTTTTGCCGCGTGTTTGGCGGCAGGATATACAGGTGCGCTGAGGAGCGTGTTTCGGCCGGGTCGCCTGCACAATGTTATCAAACTTCGGCGTCTTCGTCTTCATAATATACGGTCTTCTTTTGCTTGGCCTTCTTGGCCTTAACGCCCGCGTCTTTACCCTCGGCGTCTTTCTTGGCGCTCTCTTTCTTCTTGGCCTTGCCTTCTCTGCCCGCCATGATCTCCTCGGCGAAGCGTATCTTGGAGGGCTTCGCAGGACTCATTTCAACCGGCATTAATATCTCGATTTCCTGGCCTTGAGCCTGGTCTTCCACTCCCGCGGCTGCCAGAACCACCTCCGGCTCTTCCGATTCCAATGCGGCAGACTCTACCGCTTCCTCAGCGGTGATTGCTTCCTCTTCGCCAGCGACCGCAGCTTCCGCTTCTTCAGCATGCTCGGTTTTTTGCAGCGCTTTTTCGGCTTCGAGTTCGGATGCGCTCTTGATATCGATGCGCCACCCCGTAAGCTTGGCTGCCAGCCGGACGTTTTGCCCTTCTTTTCCAATGGCCAGGGAAAGATGTTTATCGGGCACCTTGACCAGGGATGTGGTCTCAGGTTCATTCAAGGCAACGCTAAGCACCTGCGCCGGACTAAGAGCATTGGCTATAAATACTTTGGGATCATCCGACCACTGCACGACATCTATTTTCTCTCCGCTCAATTCATTGACAATATTCTGGATGCGGATGCCGCGCAGTCCCACGCAGCATCCTACAGGATCGATATTGCTTTGACGGGTGGTTACAGCCACCTTGCTGCGATATCCGGCCTCCCTGGCAACGGCCTTGATCTCCACCGTGCCACTGGATATCTCCGGGATTTCCAGTATAAGCAGGTCTCGCAATAGGTTACGATGCGCCCTGGAGGCGATAACCTGCGGCCCCCTGGTTGTCCTGGCTACTTCAACTATATATAGCTTTAAACGCTGTCCCTGCCGATAGCGCTCTGTGGGCACCTTCTCATTTTGAGGGATGATGGCCTCGGTCTTACCTATGTCCACTACGACGTGCTCGGGCGTTACGCGCTGGACCGTTCCGGTGATGATCTCACCTTCTTTGCCGACGAATTCCTCGTAGATGGCGCCGCGCTCGGCATCGTGAAGCTTCTGAAGTATGACCTGTTTGGCGATCTGTGCAGGTATTCGTCCGGCGTTGGGGGGCGGAATATCGACGACAACCGTATCTCCAGCCTTGAGGGTTTTATCTTTATTTTTGGCTTCTTTCAGAGAGATCTCGTGGTATTCATCCTCCGGAGTCTCGGACACAACCTTTTTAAGTGTAAGCTTGACCTCACCCGTGATCGGGTGAATCTTGACGGCGATATCCTCCCCGTGAGTGTACGCTTCTTTCCTGTAAGCTGAAACCATGGCTGATTCCAGCGCAGTCAGCACTATTTCTTTGGGCAGGTTCTTTTCCGCCGCAAGCTGCATGAGGGCATTCATAAACTCAGTCTTTGCCATCTAAGCCAATTTCCCTCATATTCATTTTTTCAATAAAAAAGTGGGTACTAGGACCCACTTTTTGACGAGTATTGAATTCAGTAAAATAATATCACATCTTAATTGAAAGTGCAAGAAGCAGCTTAGTATGTGGAATGATACTAGATCTTTGTTTATCTGCGCTTGGTGTTTTCGGAGCGGTTGGCCAGCCGGGAGTTTAGCTTCGCCAGCGACTTTTCCAGTGAGCGGTGCTTGATGGCGTCCAGTATAACATTGCTGTGCCAGTCAAAGGTGACATCCGGCGAAGCCAGCAAGGATTTATGGATATCATGGCGCTCGATTATGTCGAATATGTGTTCTATCTGCTGGTTATTGAGCTTGCGGTAAAACCGGTGCGCCCAGTAATCGATAGCCAGCTCACTCTTGAGGATGTTATGCCACTTCTTTTGATAGACGGATAGTTCCCTTGCCGAAAAATTACTGTTTTTAATCGTATCATATATGATCTCGGCCGCTATCCCGGCGCACAGGAGCCCAAAATAGATACCCCCTCCCGTTGTAGGCTTAACCTGCCCAGCCGCATCACCAACGACTATCATACGGTCGGAGTACGTCCTGGTAAGTGGCTTTAGTGGCACGGCGCCGTAGCTGATATCGCCGCCGACAGCTTCTATTTTGCCCTGCTGCTTCAGCCGTTCGAGCAAGACCGTTATATATGGGCCGGGATTATTTCTGCACAGCAGGCCGGCCTTGGCCCGTGATGTGCCTACGGGTGCTAGCCAGGCGAAGAAGCCCGGCGCAATGTCTGTCCCTGAATAGACTTCAACTTCCTCAATGCCCTTGCTGATGACTTCTACCTGAGCACCCTGTGCGTACTCATTTATCTGGCCCAGGACGAGAGATTTTGTAAAAGAGCTCCCAAAACCACAGGCGATGATAACCAGCCTGGATTCGAAGCTGACCGGTCCGCTGTGGTCGGCTGCCTGCACGTGGATGGATTTAGCGTCTTTACGGATGCCGGATACAAATGTGGAGAAGTGAAATTCGGCGCCGTTTTCCTGTGCCTGTTTAGCTATTTGACGGTCCAGCGCCGGCCTATCGAGTATATAGGCCTGAGTCGTTTCACGTTCAACGCGGATATATTTACCTGAGGGGGAAAATATTTTAGCCGAGCGAACCTGCCACTGAACGATGCTTGTATCAACGGAAAGCAATTTGAAGCAATCCCTGCTGATGATGCCGGTACAGCATGACTTATGCCCCGCCCGGGCGTTCTTCTCGAGAACGCAAATGTGCAATCCATGCCCGGCCAGCTTGCAGGCAATATAGCTGCCTGTAATGCCCGATCCAACAATAATTACATCATACATACTTAAGTCTCAGGAAGGCCTGACCACCGGACAGTCCTCGATGAAAGGTTACACAGTCCGCAGGCCGCCGAATCTCCTGTGCCGTTTGCTGTAAGCGAGTAACGCCTTCTCCAACTCTTGCCTGCCGAAATCAGGCCAGAGAACCGGCGTAAAATAAAGTTCGGCATAGGCCGCCTGCCAGATCAGGAAGTTGCTTAACCGCATCTCATCGCCCGTACGGATGAACAGGTCGGGGTCGGGCATACCAGATGTATAAAGGTATTTTGAGAAGAGGTCCTCATCGATTTTATCGGCGTCTATCTTCTTGCGGACTATATTCTGAACAGCGTCAACGATCTCACTGCGGCCGCCGTAATTAAAAGCAATGCTGACCGTCAGGCCGGTATTGTCTTTGGTCAGATTGATAGCCTGCCTGGCTTTTTTCTGGATGCCAGGTGAAAGCCTGTCCATCCTGCCAAGGTGCTTGATGCGGATGTTTTTGGAATGAGCGATTTTGATGGCTTCATCCAGGTGCTCGGAGAGTAACTTGATGATACCATCAACCTCGGCCTTGGGTCGGTTCCAGTTCTCGGTCGAGAACGCGTAGAGCGTTAAATAGGGGATATTATAGCGGGAAAAAAATTCTACGAAATCACGAGCGTTCAGCGCCCCTTGCTCATGGCCAAATATGCGTGGCTTGTGGCGTTTTTTGGCCCAGCGGCCGTTCCCGTCCATGATTATGGCGACATGCCTGGGTAGCTTTATTTTTTTTATGTCAGGCATTATTTCCCAAGCTTTTTCTGTTTTTCATATTTATCGGCGTTATTTAATTTAATATCATTCTTCAGGTATTTAATGCCCGGCTGATATAAGGCAATGGTATTTGGTTCGAGGTCCGTGTTCAGGCATACATGAGAGCCTATTATCGAGTTGGGGCCGACGCGTCTGCCGGGCAGTATCCCCGAGTTAATACCTGTTTTGCAATTATCTCCCATGATGGCGCCGAAATGGTCTCTGCCTGTTCCCACCGGCTTTTTATTGTGCAGGACCGATATCTCATTTTCATCAAAGCGGAAGTTGGCGGTTATGCTGCCTGCGCCGAAGGAACAATTATTGCCGATAATCGAGTCGCCTATGTAGCTTGAATGGAACCAGCAGCCATCTCCTATGTAGGAACCCTTTATCTCAGTTGAAAAACCGACCACGCAGTCAGCTCCAATGTGAGTATTATCCCGGACCAGGGCGCTATTGCCAATCACCGTATTCGGCCCTATATAGACGGGCCCTCTCACCACGGCGTTCTCTAAAATGCGCACATTTTCACTTATAAACACCTTGCCGGCCACGATGGCTTGATCGGATATAGATGCGGAAGGAGCGATTTGGCTTTCACAGGCACTGAGGAACTCGCTAACTATATCAAAGATATGCCAGGGGTACTTGATAGGGGCCCAGAACCCTTCATAGGGGACGACGCCGATCTTATGCCCGTCCTTTACCATGTCATCTATGGCGCATTCATACACATCATCCCTTTTAGTCTTAACTTTTCCTATATATTCGAACAGCCTGACGGTATCGGTATGAAGATGAAGCAGGATGTTCACAAGGTTGGAGGGTTCAGTGCCGGGTTTGGGTTTTTCCACAATGCGTGTTAGCTCGCCCTGCCCGTTGACGGCCAGGTATCCGCCGGGAAAGTATTGCTTGACTTCATAGCCCAATATATAGGATGAAGACTTTCCTTTTTTAAAAGCATCAAGTAAAACACTATAAGCAGAGGCATGGAAGACGTCGTTGGGGTTAACTATCAATATTTCCCTGTTTAGTACGGGTTGTGCGCATTTCAGCGCATCCGCTATCCCCAGCGGCCTGGTCTGCAGGGCAAATTCGAATCTGACGCCGCTGACCGTGGACACAATTTGTTTGATCTGCTCGATGTTGCCTGGATTTCCAATGATGATGAAATCGTTGAGGCCGGCATCACGCGCCACCAATATCTGGTGCTCGAGCAAAGTCCTGCCCAGGAAATCCAGCAGGAACTTGTCTTCGGTTATGGGGAACATCCTCTTGCCCACTCCGCCGCATAGGAATACTACTTTCATTTTCCCACCTCTTTTAAGGCCTCTTTTATAATAGCAACGCCGTTAGTTATAAGGCCACTGGTGCGGGCTGCTTGCCTGGATTCTGCTAGAACCCGGATGGCCGGCTCGGTGCCGCTGGCCCTTATCAGCATCCAGGAGTCGCCGAATTCAAACCTCAGTCCGTCAAGGTCATTCATGCCGGTGGCGTGCAGGCCTGCTGAAAGCTGTTTGACGGCTTCCATAGTTGCAGCTTTAAACTCGTTGGGACATTCGACCTTGTCCTTATCGTAATGCAATGGGGGCAGCGTCTTGAAGAACTGGCGTATCTCGGAGACATGTTTAATGGAGCTTAAGAGAGTTATGGCCGCGAAGATGCTCTCTGGATAGTAGCCCGCTTCGGGCAGGATATAAACACCCACAGATTCAACCCCCAGCGCCGCATTGTTATCACGGGCAAGATGGGCAGCATAAACGTCGCCAACCTTTCCCCTGATGACCGTGGCGCCCAGGTCCTGTACGGCAATATCTAACAACATGCCGGTTTCCACCGTAGTGGCGACCAGCTTTTTCCCGGATGAACGGATGGCATGCCGCGAAATAAAAGCGATCATTTCATTGAACCCCAGAAAGCCCTGCTGATCGCAAAAAACCACGCGGTCGGCGTCACCATCAAAACAGATGGCCAGATCCATGTTTTTCTGCCGCAGGAACTTAATGGTGCCCTGCAGCGTATCCTCCTTGGGTTCCGAACTGCGGCCGGGGAAACGGCCGTCGGGGAAGTCGTTGATCGGTATGATTTTGAAACCGAGCTTCTCAAATATCTCGCTGGCGATGCCGGAGGCGGCGCCGTTGCCGGGGTCGATCATTAACTTGAGACCTAAATTAAAATCCCAACCGCGTATAAGCGTCTTTAGATATTCGAAGTACCTGTCCTTCATGCGTGGGACTGCCTCGACTGCTCCCATCTGGCCTGTTCTGAAGCTGCCGACGTAGTATATTTTTTCAATTTCCTCTTCCGGGGCCCGGCTGTAGCCGATGGAATCGTTGTTGAAAAGCTTGATGCCGTTGAACTCCGGCGGATTGTGAGAGGCGGTGATCATAACGCCGGCGTCGAAGCCGATTTCACGTGTCAGCAGTGCCAGCGCAGGCGTCGGCACTATTCCCAGGTGTGCGACGTTTATACCGCACTCAGTCAACCCTTCCGTAACGGCATTCTTGATAAGTTCCCGGCTTAACCGGGAGTCGGTAGCCACACATACAGCCGAGCCCTGCGGCAATGCGGTGCCGAGTGCCCTTGCCACATTTTTACACAGTTCGGGAGTGAGATCCTGGTTTACTATACCCCGCACACCGCTCGTTCCAAAAAGAGGTTTGTTCATTTACTTAAAGACATGGCAATATTTATTACGGTAAGTGATAGTAATGCGTCGGCAGCTTAATTGTCAATTTAAATTGCATGCAGTTCGCCGCAAAAAATTGATTAATTAGGAGCAATATTTGGAGGAGTTCTTTCCCCTATATGATTTACTCGAAAAGAGATTTAAACACACGTATGTTC
>CAWJIA010000019.1:0-21520 GCA_963842805.1 uncultured Chloroflexia bacterium
GGTTATTCAAGGTAGTCTTTGAGCTTGCGGCTCCTGCTGGGATGCCTTAATTTACGCAGGGCCTTGGCTTCAATCTGCCTGATCCTCTCGCGGGTGACGTTAAACTCTTTGCCGACTTCTTCAAGCGTCCGGGCCCTGCCATCCTCCAGGCCGAATCTCAACAGCAGCACCTTTTTCTCTCTTTCTGTCAATTCACCGAGTACCTTATCAAGCTGCGCTTTCAACAGTTCACGGGATGCCGCATCGGCCGGTGGAAGGTTTGATCTGTCCTCGATAAAATCACCGAGGTGGCTATCCTCTTCTTCGCCGATGGGCATTTCGAGTGAAATGGGTACCTGTGATAACTTCATTATTTCCCTGACTTTTTCAGCGGATATTTCCATATCCTGCCCGATCTCCTCGCAACTGGGTTCCCGTCCAAACTCCTGCGACAGCTTGCGATTGACCTTAAGCAGCCTATTAATGGTTTCCACCATGTGAACGGGTATGCGGATGGTCCTGGCCTGATCGGCAATGGCCCGGGTTATGGCTTGCCTTATCCACCAGGTAGCATATGTGCTGAATTTATAGCCCTTGCGGTATTCGAATTTTTCAACTGCGCGGACCAGGCCGATATTGCCTTCCTGAATCAGGTCCAAAAGGGGCATGCCATGTCCCACATATTTCTTGGCAACGCTCACGACCAATCTCAAGTTGGATACAGTCAGTTGTTTGCTGGCCTCTTTACCAGCCCTGTCTATATGTTCGAATTTATGCTGAAAGGGACGGCTTTTATCTTCTATTTTATTTATAAGCTTGGCATCCCCATTCTTGCTTACTAACAGCTTGACTTTCTCCCAGGATAGGTTGCCTTCCAGGAGGGAAAAGATTTCAGGATTCAGAATTCTCACGTAAATCGAGTAGTCAACCATGCGCTTCTCGATTTCCGGAGGTTCCAAGCCCATTTCCTGTGCAATCTTCACAACCATTTCAGGATTAATAAACTCGTCAATCGACTGGTGCAGCTTGGTGTTAAGCAATCTTTCTTTGAAACTGGGTTTCTTAGCTACATTAAGGCTTTCGGATAGCTTGTCGATAACGGCATCGCATTCGGCCAGGTTGACCAATAACTGGATAACGAAATCGGATACAGACGGGAACCTGTTAAGGTGATTTTTAAATGAATACTTGATATTCTCGATATATTTGTAGGGCTCGATCTTGCTGGCCAGTTCACGTTCCAGCTTGGCGTTCAAAAGTGGATACTTGCCTATCTCATGCAAGTACATCCTGACCGGGTCGTCAATCGCTTCATGCTCGGTCAGTTCGACTTCAAGCTCCAGGAGCGGCTTCTCTTCTTCCGCCTCCGGCTTCTCCATCCACTCTTCTTCAGAGAATTGGGGAGCTGCCTCTATCTCTGTAAAAAGAAGCTCTTTCTCCTCCTGCGGCGCAGGTTCAGCTTCAAGCTTATCCCAGTGATCGTGATGGACTTCAAAATCGGTCTGTACGAGGTCGATAGTATCCCTGGCTGCAATGTCCAGCATGGCTGCTGCCTTTTTTTCTGCTTTAGATGTTGCTTTTGCAGGAGTTTTAGCTGGTTGTGTCTTTTTCTTTATAACCGGTTTAGTGGTCTTAGGCATTATTTTTCATCTCGATTTACTACGCCGGGGCGCTTTCTAAATATTCCTTTCAATTGCTGGCTTTCTTCAATACCCTGTTCCTGGAGCTTGGCTACCTCTCCTTCGGCATCGCACTTTTCTTTTTCCTCAACAAGGATCAATTCTTTATTTTTCTCCAGGCTTTTCACATGTCTTTCCTGGAGACGGTTGATTACGGCACTCAGCGTGTGTTCTCTTTCCCTTTTGCTCTGGGCCAGAGATGGAGGGAATTGCTTTATACAGGCCAATACGTGGTCCAAATACTCGTGAATGTTCTGATCGACTCTCGCTGTGATTGAATCCAAATCCGGGTTTTCATTCCATTTAAATAATATATCCTTAATATCTGAATGTTCAAAATATTCGGCTGAAACTCTCATTCCGGCTGTTCTCAGATCGGGAAAATGTAATAACAGGGCCAGACAATATTCTTCAATTGGGCGCGATTCAACCCCCTTATCGTATACTCGGAGCATTTTATCTAATCTAGATGTTTTACCTTTTTTCTCCCGATTTGGCAAGTTGTTAATGGCTTCATCTATGCTCTTATAGTCCATTTTTAACATTGTTGCAACCTTCTGGATGTAGTGTCCGCGCCGAACGGGATCATCGATAGGGGCCAGTATCGGTTGAAACTTGGAGACAAAAGCGGATTTGTCTCCGGGACTATTCTGGTCTATGGTAGCAAGTTCCTTTTTCAATGTAAAATCAATAATCGGCTGTGATTCCTTGAGCAGTTTGCCCCATTGTTCTGGGGATTTCCTGATGATCTCGTCGGGATCTTTACCGCCCTTGATCTCTACCACCTGTATCTCGTATTTCACCAGCTCTTCATAGGTCTTCGGCTCAAGCCAGGGCATCCAGTGCTCCCTGGGTATCTGCTGGTCGATGGTAATTATGCTGCGGGTGGTGGCCTCCAGGCCGGCGTTATCCGCATCCAGCGCTACGATTATGTTTTTGGAGAACCTGCGTAAAATGGTTATCTGCTTTTCCGTGAGGGCTGTACCCATGCAGGCAACGGTGTTTTCATAGCCGAACTGGTGTGCGGCGATGGTGTCCATATAGCCTTCGGTTATCACAGCAGCATCCTTCTGTCTTATGGCCGCCTGCGCCCGGTCGATGGCATATACTACGCTGCTTTTATTGAAAATCAGCGTCTCGGGTGAGTTCAAATACTTGGGCATGGAATCATCCAGCGCGCGGGCCCCGAACCCTATAACCCGGCTTTTGACGTCGCGCAGAGGAAAGATGAGGCGGTTTCTGAACCTGTCATAGTGTCCACCGCTGTCCCGCGGCGCCACCAGCCCCACAGCCAGCATATCCTCATCCTGGTAGCCCGATTTCGCCAGGTGAGAGCCGAGTTCGTCCCATTTATTGGGTGCGAAACCAAGCTGGAAATCATCTATTACCTTGGCTGACAGGCCGCGTTTTTGCGTGTAGATCCTGGCCTTTTCGGCCTCGCCGGAATGCAATAGCAGGTAGTGGAAATATTCGGCAGCCACCTCGGTGATTTTATACAGGCGGTCCAGCCTGTTCTGCTCTTCCTTATTAGTCTTCTCGGACTTGTAGGAAAGCGTTACATTGGCTTTTTCCGCCAGCAAGCGCAGGGCATGGCCGAAATCCAGCCCTTCCTTCTTCATGACGAAAGTAAAGATATCGCCGCCCGTGCCGCAGGCGCCGAAGCAATGCCAGCTCTGCTTCTCGGGGAATACGAAAAAGGAGGCTGTTTTCTCGGAGTGGAAGGGGCAATTGGCCTTGAAATTTTTCCCCGACGGATGCAGTTGCACATATGAGGTCAAAACGTCCACGATGTCCAGCTTCTGCTTAACTTCGTCGACTACATTCATGTCTCAACCTTCTGACTTAGCTCATGCAACGAGCGTTGCTCCCAGTTCCTCTGCTTTGTGCACAGCGTAATGATCGGTCATTCCGGCTATATAATCAGCAACCCTCTTTACCGCGGGGTCGTCATTCTTTAAATTATACTCGGGCGGAAGATTTTCAGGGTTTTCAATGAAATAGTTAAACAGGAAAAATATTATCCGGCGTGCCCTTTGCACTTCTTCGGTTTCAAGGCTGGTATTATAAACCCTTAAAAATAAAAAATCACGCAGTTCGTTGGCGGCACGCCGTATTTTGTCACTCATAGTGATAACCGGCGTCTGCCGGTTCATATTGGCAGCCGAAAACCTGACAATATCCGTCACCAGCCTGTTAATGCGTTTGGAGTTGGTATCTCCCAGTACTTTGGAAGTGGAAGCCGGCAGGTCCGCAGGAGTTATAATGCCTGCCCGCATCGCATCCTCAACGTCGTGATTGATGTAGGCCACCAGGTCGGCTATCTTCACCACCTGGCCCTCGACCGTCACCAGGTTGTTCCATCCCTCCTCCATTATCTCCAGGTCGCCCTTGGAGTGATTGAGGATACCGTCCCGCACTTCATAGGTCAGGTTGAGGCCCCTGCCCTTTTTCTCGATATAGTCCACCACCCGCAGGCTCTGTTCATTGTGGTGGAAACCTCCGGGAAGCAGCTCATTGAGCGCCTGTTCGCCCATGTGGCCAAAAGGTGTGTGGCCGAGATCGTGACCCAGCGCTATAGCTTCTGCCAGGTCTTCATTAAGGTTCAGAGCACGCGCAATCGTCCTGGCAATTTGCGATACCTCGAGGGTATGGGTAAGGCGGGTGACATAATGGTCTCCAAGAGGGGCAATAAATACCTGAGTTTTATGTTTGAGACGGCGGAAAGCATTGGAAAAGATGATGCGGTCGCGGTCACGCTGAAAGGATGTCCTCATGGGGCAGGGCTCTTCCGCTTTCGTCCTGCCACGGCTGTCGGCGCTGCGGGCTGCATATGGGGACAGGCGCTCTTCAGCCCTTTCCAATCGTCGCCGGATATTAAGATCAGACATAAGTAGCCGTTGTTATAAATTATAGTACATTATTAGTGTCAGGATGCCATTTAAGCCTGCAAAACCATGATCCCAACCTTATTATCGAGGATTCTTGTATGGAGGCCTCCAAAAGTTGTAAATGAAGAGTGCTACACGTTGAACAGGAAATGCACGATATCGCCATCCTGCACGGTATAAGTTTTGCCCTCCAGCCTCAACAGGCCGTGCTTGCGGGCCTCGGCCATGTTGCCGCTTTTCATGAAGTCATCATAGCTAACGACCTCGGCGCGGATGAACCCCTTCTCAATATCCGTGTGGATCTTGCCGGCTGCTTTGACGGCGGGCGTGTCGCGATGAATGGTCCAGGCCTTTACCTCGTCTTCGCCCACAGTGAAGAAAGATATCAAGCCCAGCAGGGAATAGGAATGCTTTATGACAGCGTCGAAAGCTGTCTCCTTCAGCCCGATATCCTTGCGGAATTCTTCAGCCTCATTCGGGCTGAGCTGCACCAGTTCCATCTCCAGTTGGCCGCACATCGAAATGAAGTCAACCTGCGGGCGCATGCAGGCCTTCTTAAGCTCCTCCAGCGTCTTCTCATAAACGGGAAGCTGTTTTTCGCCTATATTTATGACTATCAGCATGGGTTTGGCGGTCAGGAACTGGTAGTTGCTGAGAGAACGCAGCTCATCTGCATTGAGCTGCTGAAGCTTGATGGGCACATTCTGCTCCAGCGACTTCTTGATACGCAGCAACAGCTCCTGCTCTTTCATGGCTGAGTCGCGTTCAGCCGATTTGCCCATCTTGAGGGCGGACTCCAGGCGGCTGAGGCGCTTTTCGATAATCAACAGGTCGGAGAAGATCAGCTCCATATCCAGGGTCTCTATATCGCGCAGGGGATCGACTTTACCCTCGACGTGGGGGATATTTTCATCTTCGAAGGCCCTGACAACCTGCAGGATGGCGTCAGCGGTGCTGAGGACGTTGAGGAACTGGCCGCTTACGCCCTGTTCTTTCCCGAATCCTTTGGATAGTCCTCCGATATCCACATATTTGATCTCGGCAGGAGTGGTCTTTTTGGGATGAAAGATATTGCTGAGCTTCTGCAGCCTTTCATCCGGGACCTTGGCTACGGCAGGGTTGGTGGTCAGGCCGCTGCCCGAGTGCGGCTTATTCTCCGCCGTGAACTTGGTGAGAGCATTGAAGATGCTCGTTTTACCGCTTCCGGGCAAACCTATAATGCTTATTTCCATCGTGGCCTCGCTAACCTAAAAACTATAGGACAGCCCCAATGAAAATGCAATAGCGATGAGGGGTTTCTTAGTTGTTGCAGGTTTAGCCGTGTGATATAATCATTAGAATTTCGCAATCTGGAGGATTTATTGTGCCCGGTTACGAGCTGGTTTTTATTTTAAACCCAACACTAACTGAAGATGATTTTTCCCGCTTGATGGGAAAAGTCAACGATCTTATTGCCAAACTTGGTGGGACGGTTTCCGAGACTACTCCCTGGGGCAAGCGCAAGCTTGCGTACCCGATCAAGAAGCAGTCAGAAGGGAACTACGTATTTGAAAAAGTTCAGATCAAGCAGACAGCCCTGAAAGAGCTGCATGCCAGTTTGAAGCTTACGGATGACGTTTTAAGGTATTTATTCATACGCGAAAAGAGTTAAGTTACGGGAGGGGTTGATGGCGAGTTTGAATAAGATTCTATTAATCGGCAATGTTGGCGGCGATCCCGAGATGAGGTTCACCCCCAGCGGTGTGCCCGTGACGACCTTTACGATGGCGACTAACCGTAATACACCGCAGGCGGATGGTTCGGTAAAAAAGGAGACTGAATGGTTCCGGATCAGCGCCTGGAGGAAGCAGGCCGAGGCCGTCAACCAGTTTTTGACCAAGGGTAAGCTGGTCTACGTCGAGGGAACCTTGCGTACCCGTACATGGGACGGCAAGGATGGGCAAAAGCATCTCAGCCTCGAAGTGACGGCTGACAGGGTCATATTCCTCGACCGTCAGGGCGCAGCTCCATTACCGCCCGAAGAAGTTCCGGCAGAAGAAGGGGATATTGAACCCGATGACATCCCCTTTTAAATCCTTAATATGAAGGAGGACTACTAATAAACCTATGGAAAGCAATACCGGTCAAGTAAGAAGGGAAAGGGGACGCAAATTCGTAGTTAAACCTAAGGTTTGCATGTTTTGCGTTGATAAAACGCCGATAGATTATAAAAACATAACCCTGGTACAGCGTTTCGTTTCCGACCGCGGGAAGATTGTGCCGCGCAGGCGCACGGGCGTGTGTGCCAAACATCAACGCAGCCTTTCTCAGGCCATTAAACGGGCCAGGTATCTGGCCATACTGCCCGCTTCTCCCAACCACGTTTATAATATAAGCGGGGGCGGCGAACGAAAAGCATAATCTAATTTGGAGAATTGAATTGCCCAAGAGGACATATCAACCGAAAAAAAGAGGAAGAATAAGAAAGCACGGTTACCGTGCCAGGATGTCAACACGCGGTGGCCGCGATGTGCTAAAAGCACGGCGTGCCAGGGGACGCTGGAAGCTCACTCAGGTATAGCAATATATGGCCAAGAGATTGGCTTTAACCAGGAGAGCACAGTATTTAGCAGTGTATGAATCGGGCAGAGCATTTGCGGAAAATCTGCTGGTAATCAAAATACTCTCTAACGGCCTGGATACCACCAGAGTAGGTTTCTCCGTTACCAAGGTCATCGGCAAAGCAACTGTCAGAAACCGTGTGAAACGGCTGCTAAAAGAGAATGTGCGGCTGCTGGGAATTAAAGACGGGTGGGACATAGTATTTATAGCGCGCCGCGATATAGTTGATGCCGATTATCATAAATTGCGAGCTATCGTGGTCAAATTGCTGCGCCGCGCAGGTTTATTGATAAACGATGTTAATACAGTTGGCCCTGAAATCAATTAAGGTCTACCAGGGGACCATATCCCGGGTTACACCGCCGGCTTGCCGGTTCACCCCCACCTGCTCTCAATACGGGTACGAGGCCATCCAGAAATACGGCCTGCTGAAGGGCGGATGGATGACGTTTCTAAGGATATGCCGCTGCAATCCCTGGACTGAAAGCAGGTATGACCCCGTGCCGTAAATGAAAATATCCGGAATAAATCAGGATAGTTGATGATCAAAACAAAAAAATACGTAAACATTATATTAATACTGGCCATCCTGTTGCTGGTCTTCGTCGCCGGCTGTTCGATGGTCGGGGGCGGAGGCTGTTCTGGCACGGCGGCCCAGGGATGGTCCGGGTTCACCACTTACAAACAGGATATATGTTTCGGATCGATTGAAGGCAAGGTTATTGCCTTCGACCCGCAAGCCCGCACAGATAACAAAACCTTCCCCGCCGACGACGAATGGGTCTATCAGATCAAGACCGCTTCACCGGGCGCCGCCTGCGGCCCCATGTGCTCGCCGTCTTCTTCGGCCGCCGGCCTGGGTATTTATGATACGCCGGTAGTTGTTGATGACCTGGTGTATGTCGGCAGCTACAGCGGCAAAATCTACGCTATCAATGCCCTTAAAGGTGTGGTCAGGTGGGTCTACCCCAGGGAAGGCTTGGATACGGTAGGCGCTATAGTCGGCAATATGATCACCGACGGCAAGAGCCTTTATTTCGGCAGCTCGGATTCCAAGATTTACTCGCTGGACGCAGTCACCGGCGACTTTAACTGGGATTTCCAGACCTCCAGCAAGATCTGGACCGGCCCGGCTATCGACAATGGGGTCATTTACGCTGGGAACTACGGCGGTGATATATACGCCATATCGGCAGACACAGGCAAGCAGATATGGAGCATCAAGATCCCCTCTGCAGTATCCTCGCCGATCACGGTTTCGGGGGATACGATCTACTTCGGCACCTTCGACCGCTATCTATACGCCCTGGACAAAACCACCGGGCAGGAGAAGTGGAAGGCTACCGGAGATAACTGGTTCTGGGCTCAGCCCCTGGCGGTCGGAGGCAAGCTTTATGCTGCGTGCCTGGACCAGAAATTATATGCGCTCGACCCGGCCACCGGACAGCAACTGTGGCAGTTTACGGCCGACGCCCCCATAGTGGCACCGCCTGCTATTTCGGGAAACAACATCTATACGATAAGCGACAAGGGCACCTTATATAAGCTCGACGCCGGCAGCGGAGCGCTGATAAATACCAATTCGGTGGAATTCACCGTTTACAGTCCCATGTATGCCAGCGGCGATATGGTCTACGTTTATGCCCGGGACCATAACGTGTATGCCGTGGATACGGCCAAGAGCGAAATCGTGTGGAAATTCTCATCGTATTTAAAATAGGTCAAATGAATGGTTGATATTTGGAATATAGCGATACTTAATCCCATGCTGAACGGGCTTATAGCCCTATCAGAGATGTGCTTCAAGAACTTCGGCCTGGCCATCATAGTTCTGACCGTCGCTGTCAGGCTGGTTTTAACTCCGCTCACCTACAGGCAGACGCAGTCGACCAAGGCCATGCAACTTCTGCAGCCCAAGCTTCAAGAAATACAGAAGAAGTATGCCCGGGACCAGCAGAAGATGCAGCAGGAGGTGATGAGGCTTTACAAGGAGGCCGGAATCAACCCGCTGGGGTGCATGTGGCCGATGCTGATACAAATGCCTATCTGGATCGCACTGTACCAGTCCATCATGCAGGCCCTGGCCGCCACGCCCGAAAACCTCTTGATGCTTTCACAGCACCTCTATCCCTGGGATATGGTTGGGCATGCCATACCGTTGAACGAGGAATTTTTAGGACTGCGCCTTTCACAGCCCGACCCCACGTTGATATTTGCCATACTGGTAGGCGTGACTATGTGGGTGCAGCAGAAGATGGTGACACCTCCGCCCACCGATGCCCAGCAGCAGCAGATGTCCAGCATGACGACTTTAATGATGCCGCTGATGTTTTCGTTTTTCACTCTGTCGTTCCCCAGCGGACTGGCCCTCTACTGGGTGGTATCGAATATCATCGGCATATTGATCCAGTATATCGTTGGTGGTGGCTGGGGCTACTTCACACTACCGTTTTTGAAACCCAGGGGTGCTGTTCCTGCGCCTGCGACAGGGCAGGGTACAAAGGCCCTGAAAGAAGGTAATGAAAAGAAGAAGGGATGAAATTGAGAGAACTGGAAATAAGCGCGAAAACGGTTGACGAAGCGACAAAAGTTGCGCTTGCACAGCTTGGAGTGTCAAGGGAAGAGGTCGAAATAGAGGTAATCAAAAAGGGCAAGTCCGGTGTGCTGGGGGTGGGCGCTGAGGATGCTAAGATCAAAGTCATATTGCACGATGACGAGGACCAGCCGGGCCAGTTGGACGATGCGGCTGAGATGGCACGGAAGGTGCTGAGCGATATCTTGAAAGCCATGGGCATTGCCGCCGAGATAGATGTAACTCCATCACCGGACGAAAACACGCCGGTGACTTTAAATATCGAAGGGGATGACCTGGGGGTATTGATAGGCCGGCGGGGGCAGGCCCTCGCTTCACTGCAATACCTGGTCAGGTTGATCGTAGCCGAGAAGTCCAAGAAATGGATTTCAGTCAATGTCGACGTCGACTGGTATAAGAAGCGCCATTACGAGACCTTGAAAAAGCTGGCCGAGCGGCTGGCCGAGCAGGTCATCCGCAGAAAGCGCGCCATAACCATGGAGCCCATGCAGCCCGATGAAAGGCGCATAATTCACATAACGCTTGCTAATGATCCTGATGTGATGACTCAAAGTACCGGGGAGGGGGACGGTCGCCGGGTAGTAATCCAAATGAGGAAGCGCTAGGCATGTTCCAGCCCGTCAACAGCAAAATAAGCTTCCCCGAACTGGAAAAGAGAATACTTGAAGTCTGGCGCAAGGATCGCATTTTCGAGAAAAGCATAGAGGCCCGCAGCGAATCTCCCAAGTATATATTTTACGAAGGGCCCCCCACCGCCAACGGTAATCCCGGCATACACCACGTGCTCTCCAGGGTCTTCAAGGACGTTATCCCCAGGTATAAGACCATGAAGGGATACTGCGTTCCCAGGAAGGCCGGCTGGGATACGCATGGCCTTCCGGTCGAGCTGGAAGTCGAGAAGATGCTGGGCTTCACCGGCAAGGCGCAGATTGAGGAATACGGCATCGCCAAATTCAACGCCCTGTGCCGCGAGAGCGTCTTTAAATACGTCAAGCAGTGGGACTCGCTTACGGAGAGGATCGGGTTCTGGCTGGATATCGACCATCCCTACGTAACCCTCGATAATTCCTATATCGAATCATGCTGGTGGGCTATCAAGCAGCTCTGGGATAAGGGGCTTATCTACCAGGGCTATAAGGTTACCCCCCACTGTCCCAGGTGCGGCACCTCCCTCAGCTCCCACGAGGTGGCGCTGGGATATAAGGACGATACGGTTGACCCTTCCATATATATTAAATTCCAGATATCGAAGCTGCCTGCCGGCCTGCCCGACGACAGCAAAGATAAGTTCTCATTGCATAAATCTGTAGCTGCGGGGAAGGCTTATTTCCTGGCCTGGACCACCACGCCCTGGACGCTGCCCGGCAACACTTCGCTGGCCCTGGCGGCCGATGCCGATTATGCCGTGATCGAATACAAGGGCGTTTATTTGATATTTGCACAGGCCCTCATGGAACAGGCTGGTCTGGGCGACCGCCCGGTCCTCAAGACCTATAAAGGCAGTCAGCTCGCCGGCTCGTTCTACGTACCCCTGTATAACCCGCATGAATATAACGTAGAAAGGAAAAGGGCCAGGCCCGGACTTCAGGGACAGTTCGACGTCCAGCCCGCCGACCCCAACCTGACCTACAGGGTCATTAACAGCCAATTTCGTTTCCATGGAAGACGGCACCGGAATCGTCCATATCGCCCCCGCCTTCGGCGAGGTCGACTTCCAGGCGGGACTCGATGAAAATCTCGACTTCGTACAGCAGGTCGACCTGGCCGGCAATTTAACCGGCACGTACTCTTTCGCAGGCAAATTCGTGAAGGATGCCGACCCCGAAGTCCTCAAGGACCTGGATTCCAGGGGGCTTTTATTTAAGTCCGGCAAGATCACGCATACCTATCCCTTCTGCTGGCGCTGCGATGCGCCGCTGGTCTACTATGCCAAGAAGACCTGGTACATCCGGACGTCCGCCAAAAAGGACGAGATGATAGCGGGCAACGAGCAGATCAACTGGTTTCCCGAGCATATCAAGGAAGGCCGCTTCGGCGACTGGCTGAAGAACAACGTCGACTGGGCCTTCTCTCGAGAGCGCTACTGGGGGACGCCACTCAATATCTGGGTCTGCGACAAGTGCGGCCACCAGGAATGTTTGGGAGGCCGTGACGAGATCAAGTCCAAGCCCGGTATCAAGGGTTTCTCAGACGACCTGGACTTGCACCGGCCCTTCGTGGACGGCCTGAGCTATGATTGCCCCAAATGCGGCGGAAGCATGAACAGGCAGAGCGAGGTTATTGATTGCTGGTTCGATTCAGGCTCCATGCCCTTCGCGCAGTGGCACTATCCCTTTGAGAACCAGGCCAAATTCAAGGAAAGCTTCCCGGCTGATTATATATCCGAGGCCGTCGACCAGACACGCGGCTGGTTCTACAGCCTGCACGCCATTTCCACTTTGATCTTTGATCAACCGTGCTATAAAAACGTCATCTGCCTGGGGCATATACTGGATGCCCAGGGCGAGAAGATGAGCAAGACCCGCGGCAACGTCGTCGACCCGTGGACGGTGCTCGACTCGTCGGGCGCCGATGCCCTGCGCTGGTACATGCTGACGGTCACCGCACCGGGGAACGTGCGGCGCATGTCCCCCGACATGGTAGTCGAGGTCATGCGCAACTTCCTGCTGACGCTGTGGAACACCTATTCCTTCTTCGTCATCTACGCCAATATCGATAATTTTGTCCCCGACAACAGGCCAATCTCCGCCACCTCCGACCTGGACAAGTGGCTGATATCCAGCCTCAACAAGCTGATTACGGAAGTCGATGGGTCGCTGGCTAATTACGATCCTACGGGGGCCGGAAGGAAGATAGAATCATTTGTTAACGACCTTTCCAACTGGTATGTCAGGCGCAGCCGCAGGCGTTTCTGGAAGAGCCAGAACGATGATGATAAACTGGCGGCCTATAACACCCTTTACCGCGCGCTGGTCACCGTATGCAAGTTGATCGCCCCCTTCACCCCCTTCATCGCCGAGGAGATGTACCAGAACCTGGTCAGGACAGTGGACAAGAACGCTCCCGAGAGCGTACATCTGGCCGAGTTCCCCGTTGCCGATAAAAGCCTGGTCGACCCCGATATTATTTTCGATACCGAGCTGGCCATGAAGGTCTGCAGCATGGGCCGTGCGGCGCGCTCCAAGAGCGGCGTGAAAGTACGCCAGCCTCTGCCCAGGGTCTATGTCAAAGCTAAATCCTCCCGTGAGAGGGAAGCGCTCAAAAGGCTCTGCTCCCAGATCACCGACGAGCTGAACGTGAAGGCCGTCGATTTCACCTCCGAGGATTTAAAGGAAGGCAAGGACCTGTCCCTGGTGACGGAGAGCGATTACCAGGTCGGCGTGGTCACTGCCCTTACCCCCGAATTGCAGGCCGAAGGCATCGCCCGTGAGGTGGTCAGGCGGCTGCAAACGATGCGCAGGTCGGCCGGACTCGAGATCGCCGACCATATCATGACCTACTACCAGGGCGGCGAACAGCTTGAAAAGGTAATGACCGGTTTTGCCGACTATATACAGCAGGAGACCCTGTCGCTGGAATTGAAGGGATCGGAGAAGGACTGGACGGAGGCTAAGGCGGATGCTAAGGTCTACCGCGAGGAATTCAAGCTGTCAGGAATTAAAGTCGAGCTGGGCATCAGGAAGGCCACAGCGTAGCCGTCAAATAAGTGAAATTCACCTAAAATGTCATTGCGAGCGAAGCGAAGCAATCCTTTGAACGAAGATGATTTCATGACTAATTCCATGAGATAGCCATCCCGATTACATCGGGACTGCGCTCCTCTCTATGAGTTATAAAAGCGCACCCACGGGCTTAAAGATTTATTGTGTGGGTGGCGGGCTGGTGATGAGCGTGGCGGTGGTGTTCAGGGTAGCCTTTCCCCGCATATAGGTAAGCTCACATCGTCGCCTATCTTAGAGTTGCGCAGATCGTTCAACAGGGTCGGCGCATCCGGGATATCCTGACCCTGGTATTTGGTGATCACATCCAGCTTTCTTAAACCCGCATTGGCTGCCGGGCTGCCCGGCTGCACAAAGGTGATCACTGCGCCCTGGTTAACGCCCAGGCCGTTATAATAGGCTACGTAATCGTTACAGTGTATAGCTCAACCCCGAGGAAAGGACGGGTAACATATCCCTTATTGATCAGCTCCTGTAGAATCGGCATAGCCGAGTTAATGCTGATGGCATAGCCCAGCCCTTCCACGCCGACCTCCGAGATCTTGGCGCTGGTTATGCCTATGACCTGTCCCTTCATATTTAAAAGCGGGCCGCCGCTGTTGCCCGGGTTGATGGCCGCCGAGGTCCCGATCAGGTCGTATAAAGACTCCTGGTCGTTCATCGAGAGCGTGATCTTCAGGCCGCTGACTATGCCCTCTGAAGCGCGGATGCCCTGTCCCAGGGGGTTGCCCAGCGCCACCAGCCAGTCGCCCACACGCAGCGTAGAGGAGTCGCCGATGGCTGCTGCCGGCAGGTTCTGCAGGTCGACCTTGACGATGGCCAGGTCGGTCAGGGGGTCGCGGAACACGTTGGAGGCGTTGCCTTCGAAGGTCCTGCCGTCGGAGAACTGAACTGCCACCTTGTTGGCGCCTTCCACCACGTGGTTGTTGGTCACGATGATGCCGCTCTTATCCAGTATCCAGCCAGAGCCTGCGCCCGACTGGGTTACCTGCCTGCTGAACATATCGTTGACGACCTGCTCGGTGGTTATGGTCACCACCGAAGGGTAGGCCTGCTGCACTACGTCGGCGATGCCGGGCAGCACGGGCGAGTTTGCGGATGCAACGGGGGCTGTCCAGCTAGCATCGGGAGGAGTTATATTGGCGGGAACAGGCTGCGACTGCGGTTGCATTTGAGTTTGGGCCGGCGGCTGCGTGCCAGCCTGGAACCCGTTGGACGTTACTTCAAAATAGCAGGAAGTACCGGCGATCAAAACGCATAAAAGCAGCAGGGCTGCAACGGCTTTTTTCATGATATCAAACCCCTGTAATTTTACGGAATTGTGCAGGATTGTAGCATAAACGTGTATGACGGGCAAAAGGCCTATGCCGCCATTGAATGAAGTGCGGCGGGGGCATTGCGCCCCCGCCGGTAGATACTGCTTATTTGGCTTCTACGTAGTCAACCTTGGGCAACTGGGACAGAGCTTTTTTAACGTTATCCTCCGAATAGGCGTCGGCTTCCAGTTTGCCGGAGAGGAACTGCTCATAGGCGCTCAGGTCGAAGTGGCCGTGGCCGCTCAGTCCCATGACGATAACCTTCTTTTCACCGGACTCCTTGCATTTGAGGGCTTCGTCGATTACGACCTTGATGGCATGCGCCGGTTCTGGTGCGGGTATGATGCCCTCGGTGCGGGCGAACTTGATGGCGCTTTCGAAGGTGGCCTTCTGATCGACCGCCCTGGCTTCGATAAGCTCCAGCTTGTGCAGGTGCGATACCAGCGGCGACATGCCGTGATAGCGCAGGCCGCCTGCGTGGATGGGTGACGGGATAAAGGCGTGGCCCAGTGTGAACATCTTGGCTATGGGGGCCATGCCGGCTACGTCGCCGTAGTCCCAGGCGTAAGGGCCCTTGGTCATACTGGGGCAGGCGGTCGGCTCGACGGCGATGATCTGTATTTTCTTGCCCTTCATCTTGTCCTTTACGAAGGGGACGGCCAGGCCGCCGAAGTTGCTGCCGCCGCCCACACAGCCGATCAGGATATCGGGATAAACGCCGGCCATCTCACACTGTTTCTCGGTCTCGAGCCCGATGATGGACTGGTGCAGGATGACATGGTTCAACACGCTGCCCAGCGAGTAGCAGGTGTCGTCGCGGCCAAAGGCGTCTTCCACCGCTTCGCTGATGGCGATGCCCAGGCTGCCCGGTGAGTTGGGGTCCTGCGCCAGTATCTGTTTGCCGATATTAGTCTCAGTGCTCGGGCTGGGTATTACTGTGGCGCCCCAGGTCTCCATCATTATGCGCCTGTAAGGCTTCTGGTTGTAGCTGACCTTGACCATATAGACCTTGCATTCCAGTCCCATATACTGGCAGGCCAGTGCGAGGGCACTGCCCCATTGACCGGCGCCCGTCTCGGTTGCCAGCCGCTTGATGCCGGCCTTTTTGTTATAGTAGGCCTGCGCGATAGCGGTATTGAGCTTGTGGCTGCCGGCCGGGCTGACGCCTTCGTATTTATAGAATATCTGAGCCGGTGTGCCCAGCGCCTTCTCCAGGCGGTAGGCCCGGATGAGAGGGGTTGGACGGTACATCTTGTAGACTTCCTGCACTTCCTCAGGAATCTCGATGGTGTGCTCCTTGCTGAACTCCTGGTCGTTCAGTGCGGCCGGGAACAGCGGCGGAGGCAGGATGGTGGGCTCGTGCGTCTGCGGGTGCAGCAGCGGGGGCAGCGGCTTGGGAAGGTCGGGCAGTATGTTGTACCAGGAAGTGGGCATATCCTTTTCGGGTAAGATGAACTTGGTCAATTTCTTCGCCATTTTTTTCTCCTTTTATTTCTAAAATAATGTATGACTGGTATGTTGAGCTAAATCTAATTAAAGGCCCCGGCCGGGCCACATATAAACTCTCATCTTTTATAAGACCTCCGTAAAATAAATTAAGCCTCTCGCCTTAAGGGGCGAGAGGCTTTGCTTCGCGGTGCCACCCTTATTAGTCTATATCCAGACCATCTTTAGCAGGTACGGCCTTGCGGCGATACCCTGGATTGTGATAACGCTATCCCTGCGTCAAAGCCTACTCGGATAATTCCTTTCGGTTTGCGGCTCCCGGGCCCATTCGATTTCCGTTCCGGCGTCAGCTCTCACCTTACCTGACTCTCTGTAGCTTTCGCTGCGAAATGTACTATTCCCGTTCACAGCCTTTACAATATTCAATTAGGCATAATAATAAACGAAAGGCCGGCGGGCTGTCAATAATCCCTCACCCCGGCCCTCTCCCACAGGGAGAGGGAATCTCTTTTCTAAGAGGGGCTAAAGCCCCTCTTCAATGCCCCCTGCCCTCTATTAACGATGTCATTGCGAGGAGCGTAGCGACGTGGCAATCTCATGGTATCAGGTCTGGCAATCACCTTTGTACAAAGGATTGCTTCGCTTCGCTCGCAATGACGTGGGGTGTATACTCGCAATGACAAGAGGAAAACTTACTTCGTCAAAAAGGCGTCTATTGAGGCGGCGGCCCGTTTGCCCGCGCCCATGGCGCTGATGACGGTGGCCGAGCCGGTCACGACGTCGCCGCCGGCCCAGACCCTGTCTTTGACCGTCTTGCCGGTCTGCTCGTCGGCCACCACCGTGCCGTGCCTGGTGATGTCCAATCCTTTGGTGGTAGAAGGTATCAGCGGGTTGGGTGTTGTGCCCAGGGCTACCACCACCACGTCCACGTCCATCATGAACTCGCTGCCCGGTTTGACCACGGGACGCCTGCGTCCGCTGGCGTCGGGCTCGCCCAGCTCCATCTGGTAGCATTCCATGGACTTGACCCAGCTCTTATCATCGCCGATGATCTGCTTGGGATTGGTCAGGAACTTGAAGATGATGCCCTCTTCCTCGGCGTTCTCCACTTCTTCATGGCGTGCCGGCAGCTCGGTGCGGGAGCGCCGGTAAACTATATAGACTTCCTCGGCGCCCAGCCTGAGTGCGCACCTGGCGGAATCCATGGCCACATTGCCGCCGCCGATGACCGCCACCTTTTTGCCGACCTTGATGGGGGTGTCATAGTCGGGGAAGAGGTAGGCCTTCATCAGGTTGACGCGGGTCAGGAACTCGTTGGCCGAGTAGACGCCGTTGAGGTTCTCCCCCGGGATATCCAGGAACATCGGCAGCCCGGCGCCGGTGCCCAGGAACACGGCGTCGTGTTGGGAGGACAGCAGCTCGTCCACTGTAGCCAGCTTGCCCATCACGGAATCGAGCTGGACATCAACGCCAAGCGATTTTACATAATCAACTTCGGCCTGGACTACTTTCTTGGGCAGCCTGAACTCGGGGATGCCGTACATCAGCACGCCGCCCGCCGTATGCAGGGCCTCGTACATGGTGACCTTGTGCCCGAGCTTGGCCAGGTCGGCGGCGCAGGTCAGTCCGGCGGGGCCGGAGCCGATCACCGCCACCTTCTTGCCGGTGGGCGGAGCTAGCTGGGTGGGCGACCTCTTTTCCTTATGGCCCAGGTCCCAATCGGCCACGTATCTCTCGATGCGGCCGACGGCGATGGGGGCGTTTTTCTTGGCCAGTGTGCAGACTTGCTCGCACTGTGTCTCCTGCGGACAGACCCTGCCGCAGATGGCGGGGAGTGCGTTCTTGCTCTTGAGTATCCTCACTGCCTCGGGCATATCGCCCTCGCGCACCGCCTTGATGAACTCGGGTATATCCACGTTCACCGGGCAGCCGCTCACGCACATGCGTTTGGGGCACTGAATGCAGCGCGAGGCCTCTTCTCTGACCATTTCATCGGTGTAGCCCAGCGCCACCTCGTTATAATTACGTGCTCGGACCTTGGGGTCCTGGCGTGGCATTTCAACTCTATTCAGATTGATTTTGGATTTAGGTTTTTCTTCCAAGGTCAACCTCCCGTATTATTTGCTGCACTGGCAGGCTTCCCATCTCTCCAGGGACTCTTTTTCTTCTTTCAAATACACCTTCTGCCTGTCAAAGGCTATATTCCAGTCGACCTGGTGCCCGTCGAAGTCGGGGCCGTCCACGCAGGCGAACTTGGTCTTGCCGCCCACGGAGATGCGGCAGCAGCCGCACATGCCGGTGCCGTCGACCATGATCGAATTCAGGCTGACGATGGTCGGTACATTAAAAGGTTTAGTAGTTAGCGAACAGAACTTCATCATGACGGCCGGGCCGATGGCGATCACGCGGTCGATTTTGCCGCCCTCCAGCTTGGCTTTGAGGGGCTCGGTGACCACGCCCTTGGCTGCGTAGGAACCGTCGTCTGTGGTAACTATCAGTTCATCGCTCACTTTCCTCATCTTGTCTTCCCAGAAGAGCAGGTCCTTGTTGCGTGCGCCGATGATGGAGATGACCTTGTTGCCCGCCTGCCTCAGCGACCTGGCGATGGGATGGATGGGGGCGATGCCCACGCCGCCGCCCACGCAGACCACCGTGCCGAACTTCTCGATATCGGACGGCAGCCCCAGCGGGCCGACCAGGTTGGTCAGGTTGTCGCCGGCCTTGAGCAGGCCCAGCTTGCGCGTGGAGGTGCCCACCTCCATGGCTACCAGTGTGATAGTGCCTTCCTTGGCATCCCAGTCCGCCAGCGTAAGCGGTATACGCTCACCCACCTCATCAACACGGATGATGACGAATTGCCCGGCCTTCGCTTTTTTAGCGAGCGCCGGCGCCTCGACCCTGAGGCAATCGATGACCGGGGTCAGCTTCTCCTTGGCGATGATTTTGAACACGCATACCTCCTATTCAGGTAGTTTTTACTCTAACCGGCGGCTGCATGGGATGGTTGATCTTAAGCCGGTAATCACATTTGTAGCATCTCTGGCCTTCGTCCACAGCCTGCTGTTCGCTGTATCCGAATTCGACCTCGTCGAAATTGCCCTGTCGCTTACTGTTCTCTAGCTCGGCCATATGCGGCTGCTTCTTACCCGAGAAATTAGCATCCTCGCCAAAGACCGGGTCCATGGCCTCGACGGGTGCCAGGACTTCGTCGACGACTCCCTGTCCGCCCAGGTATTTATCAATAGACGATGCGGCCAGCCTGCCCTGGGCGATGGCGCCGATCACGGAGGCTGGGCCGGAGACGATGTCGCCGCCGGCGAACACGCCCTTTTTGCTGGTCTCCAGGGTAGTGGGGCTGGCCTTGATATTGCCGCGGTTGACCGCCAGGTCGAATCTAGCGGGTATATCGGAAGCCTGGCCGATGCCGGCTATGACGTTATCGTACTCGGTTATATATTCGCTGCCCGGGATGCGAACAGGGCTCCTCCTGCCGCTGGCGTCGGGGTCGCCCAGCCTCATCTTGATGCATTCCATGGCCAGTTTGCCGTCCTTCTGTGTGATCTTGTTGGGGGCCGCCAGGAACACCACCTTGATGCCTTCATGGATGGCCGCATCCACCTCTTCGGGCGCCGCCGGCATCTCGGCCCTGGTGCGCCTGTAAACGATGGTGACGTCGTTGGAGCCCACGCGCAGCGCCACGCGTGCGCAGTCGATGGCGGAGTTGCCGCCGCCTATGATGGCCACCTTCTTGCCTATCTTGAACTCCTGTCCCAGCGCCACGGTCCTCAGGAAGCCCACGCCGTCCAGCACGCCGGGCAGCTCTTCGCCTTCGGCGCCCATCTTGGAGCCCTTGTGGTCTCCGATGCCGACGAACACGGCGTCGAAGCCCTTCTGCAGCAGTTCATCGACCGATTCTATGCGCTGGTTTACTTTTATTTCCACGCCGACCTTTTTGATCTCATCGATCTCGGCGTCCAGTATCTCACGCGGCAGGCGGTAGGCCGGTATGCCCACGCGCATCATGCCGCCGGTCTGCGGCAGGGCCTCGAAGACGGTTACCGCGTGGCCGAACTTGGCCAGGTAGAAAGCTGCGGTCAGCCCGGCCGGGCCGGAGCCGACGACGGCCACCTTCTTGCCGGTGGCGGGCATGACCTTGTTGCCCTTCTTCCACAGCTCGTTATCGTGGTCGGAGGCGTAGCGCTTGAGGAACTTGATGCAGATCGGCTCATCCAGCTTGCCGCGGCGGCAGGCCTGTTCGCACGGATGGATGCAGACGCGTCCCAGCGCTCCCGGGAACGGCACCTTCTCCCTGACCACGGCCAGGGCTTCAGGGTATTTGCCGCGTGCGACGAAATTAACATAGCGGGGGATATCGATATGGGCCGGGCAGGCATAGCTGCAGGGCACCACGTAGCCGTCCCATTCGGCGATATTGCGGTACCTGGCCTGCTTGTCCACCAGCGCGCCCACCGGGCAGACCTCAACGCAGGTGAAACAGTATTTGCAGCCGGAGTCCTTGTAGGTGTCTTTGACGGGTCCGCAGACCTTGACGCCGTTGACCTCCTTGAAGTCGAGCGCCTTGATGCCCCTCAGGTCGCGGCAGGCCCTGACGCAGCGTCCGCAGGCGATGCACAAGTTGTAGTCCAGGTCGAAATAGGGGTTATCGCGCTGGATGGGCAGCTCGGGGTACTTATATTCGATTTCATCATTGCCCATATCCAGGAAGTCCACCACGCGCTGGAGCTCGCAGTGGGTATTTTCCGGGCAGGTCACGCAGCGCTCGCTGATGTCCACGTTGCGCAGGCAGATATCGAAGGGACGGCAGCGCTCGCGTCTCCAGCAGGTGAGGCAGGCGTTGGGATGGCGCTTGAGTATGTTCAGCAGGGCCTGGCGTTGCCTGTCCCTGGCGGTGGCGGAGTCGGAATGCACCACCATGCAGTCAAGGGCCTTGGTACCGCAGGCCTGGACGAGGTCAGCCTGTCCTTCTACTTCCACGGCGCATACGCCGCAACCTTCTGCGCAGGTGCCTGATGCACATGCGGGCTTAAGGTCAGGATGGTAGCAGAGGGAGGGGATATAGATGCCGGCCTTATTGGCCGCTTCGATGATGGTGTTGGCGCTGTCTGCGCTTATGGTTTTATCGTCGATGGTGAGCTGTATCTTTGACATGGTGCTTAACCTCCGGTTTTGTCAGGCTGTGATTTGGGGACAGTAACTCCTTGTGGGACGAACATTGCAATAGAAGATAGTCAAACCAATTTGTTAATTTATCAGAAAACGGCTTCAAAATCAAATAAAG
>CAWJIA010000020.1:0-28434 GCA_963842805.1 uncultured Chloroflexia bacterium
GAGGCGGCGGCGCGTTTGCCGGCGCCCATGGCGCTGATGACGGTGGCCGAGCCGGTGACGACGTCGCCGCCGGCCCAGACCCTGTCCTTGACCGTCTTGCCGGTCTGCTCGTCGGCCACCACGGTGCCGTGCCTGGTGATGTCCAGGCCTTTGGTGGTCGAGGGATCAGCGGGTTGGGCGTGGTGCCCAGGGCCACCACCACCACGTCCACGTCCATCATGAACTCGCTGCCCGGTTTGGGGACGGGACGCCTGCGTCCGCTGGCGTCGGGCTCGCCCAGCTCCATCTCGTAGCATTCCATGGACTTGACCCAGCTCTTGTCGTCGCCGATGATCTGCTTGGGATTGGTCAGGAACTTGAAGATGATGCCCTCTTCCTCGGCGTTCTCCACTTCCTCGTGGCGGGCCGGCAGCTCGGTGCGGGAGCGGCGGTAGACGATATAGACTTCCTCGGCGCCCAGCCGGAGGGCGCAGCGGGCGGAATCCATGGCCACGTTGCCGCCGCCGATGACCGCCACCTTCTTGCCGACCTTGACCGGCGTGTCGTACTCGGGGAAGAGGTAGGCTTTCATCAGATTGACGCGGGTCAGGAACTCGTTGGCCGAGTAGACGCCGTTGAGGTTCTCGCCCGGGATATCCAGGAACATCGGCAGCCCGGCGCCGGTGCCCAGGAAAACGGCGTCGTAGTTCGGAGGCCAGCAGCTCGTCCACTGTAGCCAGCTTGCCCATGACGGAGTCGAGCTGGACATCCACGCCCAGCGATTTTACATAATCAACTTCGGCCTGCACGATTTTCTTGGGCAGCCTGAACTCGGGGATGCCGTACATCAGCACGCCGCCCGCCGCATGCAGGGCCTCGAACATGGTGACCTTGTGCCCGAGCTTGGCCAGGTCGGCGGCGCAGGTCAGTCCGGCGGGGCCGGAGCCGATCACCGCCACCTTCTTGCCGGTGGGCGGAGCTAGCTGGGTGGGCGACCTCTTTTCCTTATGGCCCAGGTCCCAGTCGGCCACGTATCTCTCGATGCGGCCGATGGCGATGGGGGCGTTTTTCTTGCCCAGCGTGCAGACTTGCTCGCACTGTGTCTCCTGCGGGCAGACCCTGCCGCAGATGGCGGGCAGGGCGTTCTTGCTCTTGAGTATCCTCACGGCCTCGGGCATATCGCCCTCGCGCACCGCCTTGATGAACTCGGGGATATCCACGTTCACCGGGCAGCCGCTCACGCACATGCGCTTGGGGCACTGGATGCAGCGCGAGGCTTCCTCTCTGACCATTTCATCGGTGTAGCCCAGCGCCACCTCGTTATAATTACGTGCTCGGACCTTGGGGTCCTGGCGTGGCATTTCAACTCTGTTCAGATTGATTTTGGATTTAGGTTTTTCTTCCAAGGTCAACCTCCCGTATTATTTGCTGCACTGGCAGGCTTCCCATCTTTCCAGGGACTCTTTTTCTTCTTTCAGATACACCTTCTGCCTGTCGAAGGCTATATTCCAGTCGACCTGGTGCCCGTCGAAATCGGGGCCGTCCACGCAGGCGAACTTGGTCTTGCCGCCCACGGAGATGCGGCAGCAGCCGCACATGCCGGTGCCGTCGACCATGATCGAGTTCAGGCTGACGATGGTCGGCACATTAAAAGGTTTAGTAGTTAGCGAACAGAACTTCATCATGACGGCCGGGCCGATGGCGATCACGCGGTCGATTTTGCCGCCCTCCAGCTTGGCTTTGAGGGGCTCGGTGACCACGCCCTTGGCTGCGTAGGAGCCGTCGTCGGTGGTAACGATCAGCTCATCGCTCACTTTCCTCATCTTGTCTTCCCAGAAGAGCAGGTCCTTGTTGCGTGCGCCGATGATGGAGATGACCTTGTTGCCCGCCTGCCTCAGCGACCTGGCGATGGGATGGATGGGGGCGATGCCCACGCCGCCGCCCACGCAGACCACCGTGCCGAACTTCTCGATATCGGACGGCAGCCCCAGCGGGCCGACCAGGTTGGTCAGGTTGTCGCCGGCCTTGAGCAGGCCCAGCTTCCGCGTGGAGGTGCCCACCTCCATGGCTACCAGTGTGATAGTGCCTTCCTTGGCATCCCAGTCCGCCAGCGTAAGCGGTATACGCTCACCCACCTCATCAACACGGATGATGACGAATTGCCCGGCCTTCGCTTTTTTGGCGAGCGCCGGCGCCTCGACCCTGAGGCAATCGATGACCGGGGTCAGCTTCTCCTTGGCGATGATTTTGAACACGCATACCTCCTATTCAGGTAGTTTTTACTCTAACCGGCGGCTGCATGGGATGGTTGATCTTAAGCCGGTAATCGCATTTGTAGCATCTCTGGCCTTCGTCCACAGCCTGCTGTTCGCTGTATCCGAATTCGACCTCGTCGAAATTGCCCTGTCGCTTGCTGTTCTCTAGCTCGGCCATATGCGGCTGCTTCTTACCCGAGAAATTAGCATCCTCGCCGAAGACCGGGTCCATGGCCTCGACGGGTGCCAGGACTTCGTCGACGACTCCCTGTCCGCCCAGGTATTTATCAATGGACGATGCGGCCAGCCTGCCCTGGGCGATGGCGCCGATCACGGAGGCCGGGCCGGTGACGATGTCGCCGCCGGCGAACACGCCCTTTTTGCTGGTCTCCAGGGTGGTGGGGCTGGCCTTGATATTGCCGCGGTTGACCGCCAGGTCGAATCTAGCGGGTATATCGGAAGCCTGGCCGATGCCGGCTATGACGTTATCGTACTCGGTTATATATTCGCTGCCCGGGATGCGAACAGGGCTCCTCCTGCCGCTGGCGTCGGGGTCGCCCAGCCTCATCTTGATGCATTCCATGGCCAGTTTGCCGTCCTTCTGTGTGATCTTGTTGGGGGCCGCCAGGAACACCACCTTGATGCCTTCATGGATGGCCGCATCCACCTCTTCGGGCGCCGCCGGCATCTCGGCCCTGGTGCGCCTGTAAACGATGGTGACGTCGTTGGAGCCCACGCGCAGCGCCACGCGTGCGCAGTCGATGGCGGAGTTGCCGCCGCCTATGATGGCCACCTTCTTGCCTATCTTGAACTCCTGTCCCAGCGCCACGGTCCTCAGGAAGCCCACGCCGTCCAGCACGCCGGGCAGCTCTTCGCCTTCGGCGCCCATCTTGGAGCCCTTGTGGTCTCCGATGCCGACGAACACGGCGTCGAAGCCCTTCTGCAGCAGTTCATCGACCGATTCTATGCGCTGGTTTACTTTTATTTCCACGCCGACCTTTTTGATCTCATCGATCTCGGCGTCCAGTATCTCACGCGGCAGGCGGTAGGCCGGTATGCCCACGCGCATCATGCCGCCGGTCTGCGGCAGGGCCTCGAAGACGGTTACCGCGTGGCCGAACTTGGCCAGGTAGAAAGCTGCGGTCAGCCCGGCCGGGCCGGAGCCGACGACGGCCACCTTCTTGCCGGTGGCGGGCATGACCTTGTTGCCCTTCTTCCACAGCTCGTTATCGTGGTCGGAGGCGTAGCGCTTGAGGAACTTGATGCAGATCGGCTCATCCAGCTTGCCGCGGCGGCAGGCCTGTTCGCACGGATGGATGCAGACGCGTCCCAGCGCTCCCGGGAACGGCACCTTCTCCCTGACCACGGCCAGGGCTTCAGGGTATTTGCCGCGTGCGACGAAATTAACATAGCGGGGGATATCGATATGGGCCGGGCAGGCATAGCTGCAGGGCACCACGTAGCCGTCCCATTCGGCGATATTGCGGTACCTGGCCTGCTTGTCCACCAGCGCGCCCACCGGGCAGACCTCAACGCAGGTGAAACAGTATTTGCAGCCGGAGTCCTTGTAGGTGTCTTTGACGGGTCCGCAGACCTTGACGCCGTTGACCTCCTTGAAGTCGAGCGCCTTGATGCCCCTCAGGTCGCGGCAGGCCCTGACGCAGCGTCCGCAGGCGATGCACAAGTTGTAGTCCAGGTCGAAATAGGGGTTATCGCGCTGGATGGGCAGCTCGGGGTACTTATATTCGATTTCATCATTGCCCATATCCAGGAAGTCCACCACGCGCTGGAGCTCGCAGTGGGTATTTTCCGGGCAGGTCACGCAGCGCTCGCTGATGTCCACGTTGCGCAGGCAGATATCGAAGGGACGGCAGCGCTCGCGTCTCCAGCAGGTGAGGCAGGCGTTGGGATGGCGCTTGAGTATGTTCAGCAGGGCCTGGCGTTGCCTGTCCCTGGCGGTGGCGGAGTCGGAATGCACCACCATGCAGTCAAGGGCCTTGGTACCGCAGGCCTGGACGAGGTCAGCCTGTCCTTCTACTTCCACGGCGCATACGCCGCAACCTTCTGCGCAGGTGCCTGATGCACATGCGGGCTTAAGGTCAGGATGGTAGCAGAGGGAGGGGATATAGATGCCGGCCTTATTGGCCGCTTCGATGATGGTGTTGGCGCTGTCTGCGCTTATGGTTTTATCGTCGATGGTGAGCTGTATCTTTGACATGGTGCTTAACCTCCGGTTTTGTCAGGCTGTGATTTGGGGACAGTAACTCCTTGTGGGACGAACATTGCAATAGAAGATAGTCAAACCAATTTGTTAATTTATCAGAAAACGGCTTCAAAATCAAATAAAGCGGCATATGCTCCGTAACTTACGACGCGTGACATGTATTCTAACCGTAAGTTTGTTCGGGCAGGGGGCGTTGAAGAGGGAACTTTTTCCGTAAACTGCGATGCGGAAGCTGTGCTATAGCGGTAGGCCCCTTCGGGTAAGGGGCGTCTAAGAGGGACTTCAGCCCCTCTTTTAAACAGATTACCCTCTCCCTTCAAGGGAGAGGGCAGGGTGAGGGTAACATAATTATTTAGTAAACATACGTGTATACTTTGTATAATCAGTCTGGTAAAATACTTATACTAAGAAGTTACTAATTAGGGGGAGGTTAGTTATGGTTAAAACCTGGGGCTGGATCAGTTTCATACTATTTTGCCTTGGCGTCGTACTGGCTATTGTCGGAGGTTTAGCATTTCCAGCGAGCGTAGTCATTGCAGTAATACTTGTCATTTTCGGCTTTTTAATCGGCATTATACATGTCATAATTGACAAAGCAGGAAAAGGACTGGTTATCCTGCTCCTGGCCACAATAGCAATATTGGCAATGACGGCTGCCTTTGCTCCCATTACAGTTTTAGGCATCGGTACAATGGCGGCCGGCGTATTAGTGAATTTTGCCGCGTTAATGTCGCCTGTGGCCCTCATCGCTGCAATAAAAGCGCTGCTGAAACTATTTCTTGAACCACAGGTTAAAATCTAGCCAGTCTTAAATCGACAAGACTAAATTGCCATTCATCTGAGACAGGTCGCTTCTACTTAAGTGTGAAAGATGGCCTGTCTCACGGGTTATTCAAAACAACCCTCAATAGTCCTTATTTGAAGCAATAGGAATGGTTTGTATCTGCATACACCCGGACCGAATAGTACCGATATATGCTAAAATTTTTGCGGAATTTGGAATTTTTCAGTGAGAGAGGGTAGGGGGCATTGAAGACTTTACGGTCATTGCGAGCGAAGCGAAGCAATCCTTGGAACGAAGGTGGTTGCCAGATCTAATTCAATGAGATTGCCACGTCGCTACGCTCCTCGCAATGACATTGTTAATAGAGGGTAAGGGGGCGTTTGAAGAGGGGCTTTAGCCCTCTTATAATATAGAGTACCGTCTCCCTATGAGGGAGAGGGCAGGGTGAGGGTAATAAATCGATGAGAGCCTATGTATATTGGTTTCTGTTAGTACTTCTTATTTTTCCCCTTGTTGCCTGTGAAAGTCCGGCAGCCTACATTAAACAGGGGGATATCTATAGCACCGATAAAAAATGGGCCCTGGCTATCGGTGAATATAGCAAAGCAATAGGGCTTGATCCTAAGAATGCAATCGCCTACAACGATCGTGGGTTTGCATATAACAGCTCGGGACAAAGAGATTCTGCCATTGCAGACTTTACCAGGGCTATTGAGCTCGATCCCCAATATGCCATTGCCTATAACAACCGCGGGCTGGCCTATATCGGGCTTGCCTATCGCCAGAATGCCGATTACGACGATTACCACAAAGCTTTAGCCGACTATGACAAGGCGATCGAACTGGACCCGAATTATGCCGTTGCCTATTTCAACCGCGGGCTTGCCTATATCTATGTGGAAGATTACGACGATGCCATACCCAACTATTCTAAAGCGATTGAACTTGACCCGAATTATGCCTCTGCCTATTACAATCGATCGCTTGCCTATCGCAATAGGGGCGATTACGATGAAGCCTTTGCTGATTATAATAAAGCGATCGAACTGGACATAGCCCAACCCCCGATAGGGCGTTGAACAAAGGAATCGTAACCAGCGACCCGGAAACACGTCATTGCGAGCGAAGCGAAGCAATCCTTTGAACGAAGGTATTTGCCGGACTCAATTCCACGAGATTGCCACGTCGCCTGCGGGCTCCTCGCAATGACATTATTAATAGAGGGTAGGGGGCGTTGAAGAGGGGCTTTAGCCCCTCTTATAAAATAAATTACCCTCTCCCTTTAAGGGAGACGGTAGGGTGAGGGTATAGAGCGTAGCACCAGCAGAACTTAATTCCTCATTTTTCAGTTAGTATAAATCCCTTTTCCTTAAAGAGCCTCACGCAGGCATCCACAACATCCGGATCATATAACTTGCCCTTATTCTGTGATATTTCCCCCAGTGCCTTATCTATACCCAGTGCCGGCCGGTAAGGACGGTGAGAACTCATGGCTTCAACCACATCGGAGACAGACAAAATCCTCGCTTCCAGGCATATTTCCTCGCCTTTAAGGTTGTTGGGATAACCCGAACCGTCCAATAGTTCATGATGCTGCAAGATAGATTGGGCAATTGAGCAGGGGAAATCCATACTTTTAACAATATCGTAGCCGCCCTGGGCATGGCTTTTTATTAAATTGAATTCATTATCAGTAATTTTTCCAGGTTTGCTGAGGATATCGGAGGGCACATAGATTTTACCGATATCATGAATTGTTGCCGCCATGCGAATCTGGTTAACCTGCTCATCTCCGCACCCTATTTCCCTGGCTATGGCAGTTGCCAGCTCAGCAACTCTTTGTTGATGGCCTGCGGTATAAGGGTCTCTCATTTCCACAATTTTAGCCATGGTATTGATGGCATCATTTAATGTCTTCTTAGTTTTCTGGTAGCTTGTTATAAGATTTTCCTCGGATTGCTTACCAGCGGTGATGTCACGGACGATACCGATAACTGCTATAACTTTGCCGTTGAGATCTTTCATGGGGCTAAGGCTGGTGCTGTTCCACATGTTTTTATCACCGAAAGTCAGGATATCTTCTATTATGGTATTTGTTCCAGTTTCGAACACTTTCCGGATATTTGCGGATGTACTGGCAGCAATTTGCTCGGGGAATATTTCAGTGAGTGACTTGCCGATCATATCCTCCGGATTTTTATGGAAAAAGCCGGCTGCGAAGCTGTTCAGGGACAGGATTTTCATCTCACTATCGATCACAAATATTTGATCAGCTGCGGCTTCAATAACCGCTCTGTAGTTTGCTTCGCTTTTTTTCAGCTTATCCTCTGCCTGCTTGCGCTCGGTGATATCACGCGCAAATGCGCTGTGATATTCTTTTCCATTATGTTCAAAGTAAGTCGCACTAATCTCTACGGGGTAGATTACCCCCTCTTTTGAGTGATGGAAGCTTTCAAATACTAAAGAGCCGCTTTGTTTTAGTTTTTTCCAGAACTCCGGCCACATCTCAGCTGAATAGTCTGGGTCTATATCGTTAACTCTCATCGATAGTAGTGCTTCCCGCGAATAACCAGTAGTGCGACAGAAAGCTTCGTTTACATCAACGAAACGTGCCTCACGGTCTACACAGGCCATCGTATCGGCCGCGTTATCCAGTGAAAACCGAGTAAAAAGAAGCTTATCCTCTGCCTTTTTGCGCTCGGTGATATCAGTGAAGGTGGTATAGACCTGATATGGTCTGTCTTCATCTGGCTTGAATTGTGGGATAGCGTTGATAAGTATCCAGCGGTACCTTCCCTCGGTCGAGTTAAAAACACCCATGGATATATTCATCACAGGTTTTCCAGTCTGCAGTGCTACCATGGCTGGGTGAGTTTCGCCGGGGAAGTCCGTTCCGTCTTCATGGGTTGACCTCCATCGCGGGTCAATGCATGTTCGTTCGATCAACTGGTCGATGGTCAAGCCGAGGATTTTCTCTGCAGCAGGATTGGCCGCCATGATCTTTCCGTTTACATCCTGATACAATACCCCCTGCGCCATAGTCTCAAACAAAATACGATATTTCTCCTCGCTCCGCTCCCCATTCTGCCGCAATAGCAGATCCAGCTTCTTGTGCTCGCTGACATCACGTATGTTGCACTGAATGATTCTTAAGCCGTCAACCTGGTATACGTTTGATACAAACTCTACATCGATCAGCCGCTTATCTTTCGTTTCGAGGGGCAAACAGTCGTAACGAATGTAATTATTTTGTTGCAACTCAGTATAGGATATTTTACTGGCATCGATGTCCCTGAAGGCTCCAATCTCCCAGAGGCGCTTGCCCAGAAGCTCCGTCCGCGTATATCCCAGCATGTCTAGGACAAATGGGTTGGCGTCCATGATGTGACCGGTATCTCCGTTGAGAATCAGAATTCCATCCTGGGCTGCTTCAAACAGACGCCGATATTTCACTTCGGAGTCCTTTAACCGTCGTGCCTTTGTCTTGAGCCCGGAAGCAGCTTTCGCGATGAACTGTGTCTCTTTTTCGCTAACTATTTTCATTTCGCATCAATCCGAGTCGCCGGATCGGTCTGCCAGTATGAATTTCATATGCGCACCAAACAATTAAACAAACCTCGACTCAACAGATACAAGAGTAAAACAAATCCGAAAGAGATTATATAGATTGAGGGATGGTTCTCGTGTAGATATATATCATCCCGTTGTCTTTATTTATCTACAGGATGCGGATTGTGGTCCGATCTTTTCAGCTGGAATTTCAATCGGAAATCTCGTGCTGGAGGCCATAGCGGATAAGGTCCGCATCGTTTTTAACATCCAGTTTCTGCATGGCGCGGGCTTTGTAAGTGCTGGCCGTCGATTGGCTGACGGACATTTCCCCGGCGATTTCCTTTATCGTCTTGCCTTTTATGATCAGGCGCACCACTCTCAATTCGTTGGGGGAGAGCAATTCATGAGGTTGCCCGTGGAGCCTTTGACCGGTGCTGACTTCTTCCGCCAGGTCTGCGGCCAGGTCGGAGCTTATATATCTAGACCCTGAGGCCACCCTGCGGACGGCGCCGATAAACTCGTTCACCAGGCTGGTTTTCGTCAGGTAGCCGGAGGCGCCGGCCTTAAGCGACTCCAGCGCAAATTGCACTTCCGCGTGGCGGCTCAGCACCAGGAACAACAGGCCGGGCTTGATGGCCCTGGCTTCCCTGATAACATCCAGCCACCTCTTGCCGGGCATGGAGATATCCAGTATGACAAGGTCGAAATCCCCGTTGCCCACCTGGGCCAGCACTTCATCGCCGGTCGAGGCCTCGGCAACCACCACGATATCCGGGGTATCTTCAAGGATCTGCTTCAGTCCCTGGCGGATTACGGGATGGTCGTCCGCTATGAGAAGCCTGATTATGGCGTCACATCCTGCCCGAGCGGAATTTTCACATCTATGATGGTTCCTCCTTCCGGGGGACTTGTTATTAGCATTTTACCTCCAAAGAAAGCGACCCGCTCGCGCATACCGATTATCCCGATGGATTTCTTGTTGGACAGTTCCCGTTTTTCAATGCCTTTCCCGTTATCCTTGATTTGCAGGGATACGCAGTCCTGTAGCTTCTTTAAGCGCACGGTAACCATGTCGGCCTCTGAATGACGGGTGATATTGGTGAGCGATTCCTGCAAAACGCGGAAAAGCGCAATGGCTATATCTGTGTCCAGCGTAAAATCCTCCGGGTCGCAGTACACCTCATGGCGTGTGCCGGTCATTTTAGAGAATTCTTTCAGGCGAAGTTTGACGGCCGCGCACAGGCCAAGATCATCCAGCAGGGGCGGCCTCAGCTCCATGGTTATGTGTTTTACCCTCTCGTCCATCAAGGTGATCAACCTGTTCATTGCAGCGGCTTGAGCCGATAGCTGCTTATGATCAGCGGGCAATTTGTGGGTCAGTCCCGACAGCTCTATCTGCAGGGCGGTCAGCGTTTGCGCCAGGTCATCATGTATCATCATGCCAACCCTTTTTCTTTCTGCCTCCATGGCCATCTGCAGATTACCTGCCAGTGCTCTCATCTCCTCGTGCGACGCTTTCAGTTCGGTCTCTATATTTTTGCTTTCGGTGATATCTACCAATATGCCACGCATGCCCGCATACCTTGAGTTGAGCATGATAGGGGAGGCATAAATTGTGACCGGGAATTTGCTCCCGTCTTTCCTTACCGCTGTATATTCATTTGACGGGGAATCTTGCCCTTTAATGCGGGCACCTATATTTTCCATCGCCCGGGACCAGTCCTGCGGGATAATTGTTTCAAGCACATTCATACCTGCAGCTTCCGCCTCGCTGTAGCCAAATATTTCAAGTCCCTGGCGGTTGACGAAGGTGAAGTTGCTCTTCTCATCGGCTTCGAATATTACCTGGGGAAGTAAACTGGCCATGTTCTTGAACCTCTCCTCGCTCTTCTTCAGCGCCTCCTCCGCCTGCTTGCTCTCGGTGACATCGTTGTAGATGGCTACGATTTCATCTGAAGACAGCCTGTATACGTAGTTGTCACGCCAGCCGCTTATCCTTTCGTCACGATATTGTGTAATGGGATGACGCTCGGGCACTCCCGTGCGCCACACTCTCTGTAAGACATCAAAGAGGCCGAACTCCTTTACGCCCGGGAAGGCCTGGAAGATGCTTTTGTCGATGATGTCATCCTTCTTAACATCTTCTATCCTTTCGGCAGCGCGGTTGAAATCTTTGACGATGAAATCTTCGCCGTCCGCCGCGGCCTCATAAACAACCACGCCGTTATTAGTACTATTGAATAGATCGCGGTACCGCAACTCGCTTTCCCGCAATTTCTCTTCCGCCAGCTTGCGTTCCGTGATATCGACAGCAATACCTATTCCTGTCGGTATTCCAGCCAGCTTTGTCATAGTTACCGCAGCGTCGATCCACCGTTCACTGCCATCTTTCCGCAACATCTTGATTTCGTAGTGATCGGGTAAGCTATCGCCGCGTAATCTCGCCTCTCCTCGTTGTCGCACGCGGTCTCGGAAATCCGGGGATACCGAATCCCAGAAGTTCATACTCTGCAACTCTGCGCCCGTATAGCCGGTCAGACTCTCGAATGAAGCATTGCTATAGACAAATTTTTCCTGGTAGGCAAAAATGCCGGCGATACTGGCTTCAGAAAGCGACCTGAATTTTTCCTCGCTTTCTTGCAACGCCAGCTCTGTCTGCTTGCGGTCTGTAATATCACGGGCGGCAGCAAAAACGCCCTGCACCTTGCCACCCTCATCCTTGTAGACGCTGGCATTATATAGGACGTCCGTCAATTTTCCTGAAGTATGCCGGATGGTCAACGGATAATCCGTGACAGATCCCTTTTCAAAACCGTCCAGTATCCCTGCCGGGCCCTGGCCGGTTCTGTGAAGTAGTCGGAGAAGTCCGTGCCGATGAGCTTCTCACGGGCCACGCCGGTCACTTTCATGGTTGCTTCGTTGGCATCCGTTATCTTGCCTTCGGAACTGATGGTAACCAGTGGGTCGAGGTTGGCTTCGATGAGGCTGCGAACGTACAAAGCAGTAGCGTGTAATTCCTTCTCCATTTCCTTTCGCTTGGTGATATCAATGCTGCTGTGCTGGATGGCAAAATACTTGCCGCTCTCGTCTTTGAGGCATGTGTCGACCATCAGGAAAGACCGCTCTCCCGTGGGAAGGACGAATGTGTCAACGTATTCCCGCTGTCCTCCTGTGCGAAGCAAATGGCGATTGAACTCGACATAGCGGTCCGCCGTTTCCCACGGAAGGAAGTCATATAGCGACATGCCAATAATTTCAGCAATGGTCTTTTTAAAGCTGGCGGCTACCCGCTTGTTTGCCATCAGGAAACGGCCTTCCTCATCAATGATCACAATTCCCGTCCCCGAATTCTCAAATAAATCCAGGTGCCGTTCGAGTAATTTCGCAAGTTGTTTCCTGGTTAATTTATCGTAGTTAACCGGGGCGCGGGCAAAAGAATTTACGATTTCATCTGCGATCGGCACCCGCTTGAGACCCGATACTCGGGCTGAGGATAATATACCTATAAGCATGTAGAGGCAGCCCGCATATTGCGCCACTCTGCCGGTCCAACTCAAAGGGGTTCCTACTCCTTTCCCAATAAAGGCCGCTATCAGTCCTATCGTGATCAGCCCCAGGCCGAGGCCGAACCAGTATGTAAAACCTGACCACCTGGAGAACGAAAATAGAAAAAGTATTGAAGCCAGGGCGAACAGGGCCATGGCCGTCCCCAGCACGGCCATCCGGAGGAGGGTGAATCCTGAGTCTGGCAAAAAGAACGGGGCTATCCAACCCCGGAATGCCGCGGCTATAAAGAGAGCCATAACGATCAGTGTGGACATGTAAGCCACGGAAGCATAAACTCGGCCGTGTCCCGGCGATGTATAGGGTTTCCTGTGCCTGATGGCAAGGAGGCTGGCGGGGACGATGAACAACGCTGCGATTAATGCTCCTGTATTGTATATGATAGCGGAGAGGTTCAGGCCGCCGGGGAGCGCGATGGCAAAACCGGCTGCCAGCTCGGAGAGACCCAGGGTGATCATGCCGCAGCCTATCAGCAGAATTCTTATGACTCCCGTACTGACATACCCTCTCCAGCATAAAAAGGCCACTGCAAAGGGAATGATCAATAGGATATTGAGCGTGGGGAGCAAGTAAGGTGGTTCAAAGACTGCGGAGGAGCCAAATATGGCCTGGATGATTATTAACGCGGTGAGCAGCGGCATGGGTATCAGACCGATGACCTTTAGCCATCCCATCCCGGCTCTCTGCTCAGTGCCAACAACCTTGGCGACAGGTCCCACCATATGACCTCCGTGAACTCGATGCCGCTATACCGATATACTTATTTTACGTAAATCAAAGGTAAAACGTAAAGCTTGTTTGTTTACCGGTCATTGCGAGCAAAGCGAAGCAATCCTTTGTACGGAAGTAGTTGCCAGACTCAATGCCATGAGATTGCCACGTCGCTACGCTCCTCGCAATGACGTTGTTAATAGGGGCACAGGGAAAGGGTAGAAATACACACGTCATTGCGAGCAAAGCGAAGCAATCCTTTGTACGGAAGTAGTTGCCAGACTCAATGCCATGAGATTGCCACGTCGCTACGCTCCTCGCAATGACGTTGTTAATAATTGGCATTTGAACAGCGGCGTAAGCGCCTCTTATAATATAGAATCTCTCTCCCTATCAGGGAGAGGGCAGGGTGAGGGTAATAATAGAGTGAAAGAGCGTAAGCCAATATTGGGCCTAAACCCAAATATATTCTTCCTCGGTTTGGTTAGTTTTCTTACCGATATTTCCAGCGAGCTAATCTTCACCCTCATGCCGCTCTTCCTGGCCAACGTGTTGGGCGCTACCACAGTAGTCATAGGCTTCATTGAAGGCGTCGCAGACAGCACAGCGTCTCTGCTTAACATATTAAGCGGCTATTTCAGCGATAAATTTGGCAACCGAAAATACCTGTCGTTTATAGGCTATCTGATTTCCTCACTGTCCAAGCCCTTCATGCTGATTGCCGGCACCTGGGGGCCGATCATGGCCATCCGTTTTTCGGACAGGCTGGGCAAGGGCATACGCACCGCACCGCGAGATGCGCTGGTAGCCGATTCCACCGCCGAAAATGTGCGGGGCAGGGCTTTCGGCTTTCACCGAGCCATGGATACAGGCGGCGCCGCGCTGGGCCTGCTTGCGGCCGCCGTTGTGGTATATTTCGTGCAGGGCAGCCTTCTCGACCTCCAGTTCGATACCTATCGCTGGCTGATCATACTCGGTCTTATCCCGGCCTTCCTGGCGCTGTTCTTCTTCATCTTTGTCCATGAGCCGGAGAGGCAGCTTTCTGCTGCCTCATCTGAAGGGGTTGCTGCACATAGGGCGGGCCTGCCCGGCAGATTCAAAATCTTCCTGGCGCTTATGTTCCTCTTCACGCTGGGCAACTCCAGCGATGCTTTCCTCATCCTGCGGGCGCAGAACCTGGGCAACGATGTACTGCTCATCACCTTGATGCTGGTCATGTTCAACGTGGTCTATAGCCTTTTTTCCACACCTGCGGGCATAGTATCGGATAAGCTGGGCCGCAGGACTGTGATTGTGGTGGGTTGGGCCATATATGCGCTGGTCTACCTGGGCTTTGCGCTGAGCAATGAGCCGTGGACTATCTGGCTGCTGTGGGCATTCTACGGCCTCTACTACGGCCTGGCGGACGGCGTGGGCCGGGCGCTGGTCAGCGACCTGGTGCCCGAGGAAACCAGGGGAACCGCCTTCGGCATGTACAACGGCATCGTGGGCGTTACCCTGCTTCCCGCCAGCCTGATAGCCGGCTGGCTATGGCAGTCCATTAACCCCGCCGCCCCCTTCTATTTCGGCTCAGCCCTGGCCGTGCTGGCGATGGTGGGGATGCTGGTGTTTGTGCGAAAGTAAGGGTTTTGACAACCTGCTTTCCAACAATTAATATGGGCGTAAAGGGAACTGCATTAAAGGGGGAGGCTATGGGAATTACAGGCGAAAAAGTCACCGGCACCGGGCAGGCAAAAGCAAAACCGCTTCCGTTTGCTATTAAGCTGAGTTACGGCATCGGCGACATATCCAATAATATTTTCATCGTTGCAACCGGGATGTACCTGCTTTTCTTCCTTACAAACGTTGTAGGTGTAAATCCAGCACTTGCAGGCATGATGCTCCTCTTCCCCAAGCTGTGGGACGTAATCGCCGACCCAATTATGGGGGCAATCTCGGATGTTACACGTTCGCGTTTCGGCAGGAGGCGCGTTTACCTTCTTTGGGGAGCCATCCCTTTTGGTATAACATTCTTCGCCATTTTTATTGCCCCGAATTACGGGAATGAATTCGCAAACGCACTCCAGGTCTCAATCCTCTTTCTATTGGGCTGCACTGTTTTTGCGATTGTCAACGTCCCATACGCAAGTATGGTGCCGGAGATGTCCAGCGACTATAACGAGCGCATGTCGATTACATCTTTTAGAATGATATTTGCCTCCGTTGGCGCATTGCTTGCAGGTGCGCTGGCATTGCCCCTGGTGCAGGCCGGCGGGGGAGGGCCCCAGGGATATCACTTCATGGGCGCCATTTTCGGCGTGGGTATCATTATTACCTGCTTCATCTGCTTTTTCGGCACTGCAAAGGCACCCAGTCTGCCTCCCAAAAAGGAAATGCCTTCGATGAAAGAGCAGATCAAGATAGCTGCTAAAAATTATCCTTTTGTCATGCTTATGTCCAGCTATTTCCTGCAGGCGCTGGCCATCGGCGTCCTGATGGCAGGATTCATCTATTACGTGAAATATGCCATGGCCCTGCCCGAGACCGCAATGAATGTGGCCTTCCCCATTTTCCTGGTCACCGGCATCCTGTTTATCCCGGTATGGCTTGCCGTCGGCAAGAGACTTGGTAAGATCAAGTCATACTACATAGGGCTGGCTATATTTACGGTGATGATGGGATCACTTTTCTTCACCAGCCCTTCGTTGCTTTGGCTTTTCTATGTCCAGGTCTTCCTGGCAGGGATCGGCTTTTCCAGCTTCCAGCTCTTCCCCTTCTCGATGCTCCCCGATACCATCGAATATGACGAGATGCAATCCGGCCTGCGCCGTGAGGGTGTCTTCTCCGGCATGTGGTCGGCGGGCCAGAAGATCGCCTACTCTGTGGGTCCACCTATCGTGGGCTTTGCCCTGGCACTTTCAGGTTTCGTAGCCGATGGCACTCAGCCTGAGACCGTGAGTACAGGGGTCCGTATCATTTTCTGCCTCTTTCCGGCGGCAATGGTCCTGCTGAGTTTTTTCCCGTTCAGCAGGTACACTCTCACAGAAGAGGAGTTCGAAAAGGTAAAATCACAAATATCCCGGCCTAATGGGTAGTTCTCGTATTTCTTAGGCATACTCAAAACGCTCTTCGGGCTCCATTGGGGTGCGGCACAGTGTCGCACAACTGCTGATGACGGCTATATATCCTGAGAAACCTGCGTCAACGCTATCAGGAGTATTACATGAATCAAACAATCATCAAAGCTAATACTTTTCTTTCTCTTATGCACCTGTAACCGACAACATAATAGCCCGATTCGTCAAACCTAAGTCTTATCTTATGTTCTGGATTTACAGATGCAGCAAATGCAATTAACAGCGGTAATCGTCTTGAATTCCTTACAGTCTTACAGATGGGTCGCTGGACAATGAAACCATCAAGCTCTATTTCCACATATTTATAACGATGTTTGGGATATGGCAAGTCTTTCCCTTCTAAAATAGCTCTATATTTGCATATAGTTGAAATTGTTTTTCTTGGCATCTTTCCAATCTACCCTTACCTTTCCCGCCAAATTCAAATCAGATTTAGATATTTACAACTTATTATAACCAATCCGGACTAAAATTTGAATATGGGTACCTGCAGAAAATTGGAGCCATGGACGGTCTGGTTGCTGTGGGCATTTTACGGCCTCTACTACGGCCTGGCGGAGGGTGCGGCCCGCTGGTCAGCGACTTTGTCCCCGAGGAGACCAGGGGCACCGCCTTCGGCATGTACAACGGCATCGTGGGCTTCCTGCCAGTCTTATAGCGGGATGGCTGTGGCAGTCCATCAACCCCGCCGCTCCGTTCTACTTCGGTGCAGCACTCGCCGTAATAGGAGCGATTGGCTTGCTGTTTTTGTAAGGATAATATCTAATATAAAAACCTCTTAATTCGTTCCCGTATATTTCTTAATTTTACAGCCTCATTGACTATATGTTTTAATTATGTATGTGGAGTTGACAAACAACTCAACATCGTATATAATTTCGTAAACTAAAGGTGAGGTAAAAGTTGAAATATACATTTGGACAAGTATTAAGGAAACTGCGCCAAGATGCTGGAATGAGTCAGCGGGAACTGGCTAGTAGAATAGGCGTGGACTTTTCGTATATTAGTAAGATTGAGAATGATAGATTACCGTCTCCGGCTGCGGATACAATTGTTACGATTTGCCGAGAGCTTAATGAGTCGCCGGAACATTTGTTAGCTCTAACTGGAAAAATTCCATCGGAGGTTGAAGCGGCAGTGGCTTCCAATAAAACCGCTCAGGAATTTTTAAGAGAGGCACAAACGATGAATTTGACGGATGGTGAATGGAAAACCATCCGGTCAACATTAAGTCGCCTACGTGAGGTGGATACGTAGATGTCGCAGCAGGCAATGTTTGATCTGCCCGACTTTTCGGATGATCCCAAATTAACACCATATCGTGTTAAAGATACTATAGGAAAAATTGTCTGGTCCTATAGTCGTCGCGGGACTCTACAACAATGCTCTCGCAGGTACTATTACACATATTACGCCACGAAATTAAAAATTCATGATGATAAGTCGTCAATAAAGTTATTAAGTCGGTTGCAGAATCGTTATGAATGCACTGGTCAAATATTACATTTAGTTATTAGTACATTTTTTCGAAAGGCGCACGACGGAGACATATTTTCTACCCGTAACCTCTGCAGCTGGGCGGAGAATATGTTCAATAGTAATTGTAAACGATCGAAAGACAATATAAACGATATTAAGAATGAAATCACCAAATCAAATCAGCCTGCGTACTTGCAGGAATTCTATTATGAGGAACCGGATGCTGAAGAAAAATGCGAAAGTGCAATGAAACGTCTATTGTTGGCTATTAATGAATTTGCTGAGAATCAGATTTTCGAAGTACTGCGCAATGCTGGAATGGCAAATGATTCTCTCATCGAATATCCAATCAGACTCAGTGATTTCCCATGTAAGGTCAGCGGAAGGATGGATTTTGCTTATAAGGATATCGATGAAGTAACTGTATGCGATTGGAAAATGGGGGGTTCACAAGGAGGCGACGATAGTTTACAGCTTACTACGTATGGTATGTGGGCGATGTCATATTTTAGTGTCCCTCATGATAAAGTTCACATTTTAAAGGCACTACTGGCGGATGGGGGTCTTTCCAGTTCAGCAGTGAACGAAAAAATGCTTTTGAGAGCGAGGGCTCGTATTATTCAAGATGCTGAGCAGATGGCTGCTTTAGACTATTACGGACGTTCAGGAATGATAGAGGCTTTTACTCCTTGTGCCCAGAAAGCAGTTTGTTCTCTATGCAGATTTCGAGCTATATGTGTAGAGGGGAGGGAATGTATTGATGCTTGAAACCAATATTCGTGTTGTATATCCGGGTCCTAGGTTATATGTTCCAGTTAGAAAAGTTGTTGTAAGTGGCCAAACGCTAGATTCAGATTTGCTTGAAAGAATGTGCAACCTACTTCGTCGAAGAAAAGGAATTTCAGCCGCCAGAGTTCCTGGCTCAGACAATGAATTGTTTGTCGCTACTGACAAATGGATTGATAATGTCACATTAGAAGAAGATAATTGGCAGTTAATTGCTAATGATACTAATGAAAAGACTCGAAAATTATTTATCTCAAATGATAGTGACGCGCCCTTAATTTCTATTCTTATCGAACGCGCATTATTAGCACAAATAGCTGCTCGAACTCAATTTTGGACTCTTGATTCACCGCGCATATGGTATGAGCAAAATCCATTCAAGGTTACAGAAGAAGTTAGTGTATATCACAGGTTTGAGGTAGATGCGCTCCCATTGGGTGATCAGGGTATTGGGATCAGTGTTGATGTTGGTACTGCTTTCTTCTCTCACCATAATCTTGAATATTATTTTGATCCGACATTAAATGAAAGAGAACGCAAATTACGAAATGAGGAATTTAGTAGATTTACGGGAAGACAGGAAGGACAGAAAGGTACCCTTTTATATGATATTAGCAAATCCAAGATCAAATGTTATTTCGATAATAGTCCAATAGGTCTTACATGTGGTACTACAGGCCAGATTAAGGTCAAAAAGAAAACTTATTCTTCTCTTTACGAATATTATGCCAGTGAAAATAGTGCTCTCCATATCAAGGAAAATGATGTGGCTGTTCAAGTGTCATTCCCAGGCCTAGATCGATCGACTTTGGTTGCTGCTCGATTGTTAACGTTACGGGTCATGAATGATAACGTTCCTGACAATTTATCATCAATTGATAAAATACCTCCTGAGAAGCGGAAGCATTTCGTCGAGGAATTTTGGAAATGCCTGGAGCCTCATCCGCTAGCTAATGTGGCACCTGGATTATATGATGGGTTTTGGAGACCAGATAGCCAGCGTGTTCACCATATTAGGATGCCTCAAGTCGAGTACGGTCACGACAGTAAGATTGACTCACCTGAGGCTCATTCAATTGTCGCCGTTAAGCAATATTTCAGAAGTCATCTTGAATTATTAGAAAAGTCTGGCTGCTACCAATTTCCTCCCTCCGCGTCAAGAACAATATACTGTGCTTATCCCATATCTATGGGCGAGGACATCCCGGAAAAGCTTGCTACCAGTGTTATAAACACGCTGAATAAGTGGACAGGACTAAATTTCTGTAGCAGTCTTATTGGCTACACTACAACAAACGAAGCCTTTGGAAAACTGCGGCGTGCAGATATGCCGGGTACTGTCCTATTTATTTTAGATGAGGAGCCTGCGGCATATTATGATGCATCATATAATTTAGAGGGATGGCGCATTAAACGTGTAACAGAAAATGTGTTGCGTCAACAACACAAATATCTCATTTCTGGGGCTTGGGATAAAAAGAAAAATGAGTATAGCCTTGATAGGGGCCAACATCGCTGGGAAAGTTTTGTGACTTTAATTGGTCTTGACATGGTTCAAAAATTTGATGCAATTCCATTTCGCATATCCAACATAGGTCCTTATGAGGGACAACTAATTATTGATGTAGGACATGATAGGCAATTCTTCGCGGTTTCTTTGCTTATCGTACGCGCCGGAGACAAATCGCCTGCATTCACAATTACTTCACAGGTTCAGCACAAAGCCGATAACAAACATGAGAGTATCAATCATATTCTTCTAAAAGATACGATTATTAATGTATTCAGAGAATCAATGCACAGACATTTTGATGCTCTTACCTCACTTATTATCATGCGAGATGGTAATGTCCAGGCTAATGAAGTAAATGGAATTGATCAGGCTATAGCTGAACTTCAACAGCTTGAAATGCTGACTGCTGGAGCGAGAGTCGATCTCGTAGGTATTCATAAAGAAAGTTTAAGCGGGATTCGCTTATGGGAGGTAAATGAGCAAAGTCAAGTACGCAATGTTATTGAAGGCACCGGTTTATGTGTTAATCCAAGATTGCATCTTGTAGCATGTACGGGTGAAGCATCCTTAACGCAGGGCACTGCGGAACCGCTAGCCATTGTTTCAAGTAATCATTGCCAATCATTAAAAGATGCAGCAGTTTCTGCGTTTTTATCGGCTCAACTTAATTGGTCAAGCCCGGGTGTAGCGCAAAGATTGCCGTTACCATTGAAGAGAACTGATGAGGAACTTACAGCTCGCTCTGACCAGGAAATCCGAAGAATACGCTAAGTACTATGCTATTAAAAAAGGAGAGGAGTAGTGAGCAAAGAATGGTTTAATGCAGAAGGTTTTGAGCGCTTTCATCAGCTTATTACCGCAATAAACGCGGTTATCATTCATAACAAATTGAAAATAGCCGGAATAGATGATGCTGATCGCAATAAGGAATTCGAATTCAGTCGTGGGTATCTATTAAAATTTCTTGACCAATTTAGTCCAATAGTACAAGAAATGGAGAGGGATGAGAGTTGGGTGTCTACCGGAACTGATCCTAGATTAGATGATCTAGCACGAAGTCTTGCGGATATCAGGCGTCGACGGCCACGAAAAATTTCATTAGCTACTGTTTCGTTAGTAGAATTGAAGCAACTTCTCGATCAGAATGAAACGTCTAATGCAGATAGGATTATCGAATATTTAAGAGATCTTCGCAGCCTGTTGGAACAACAGGCGCATACTGATGTTATCAGTATACTAGGGGAAATATAGAGGTGCATTCGCTTTTAAGACTTCGTAATAACCAATTATTGAATGATGTCGAGCGACTGATTTCTGAGATTGGTAGTTCTCAAAAAATGCCTGAAATTAAGCCATATGCTGCTCGTATTCATGCTCTTTGCCTAGACGTCAAGCAAAAGATTCAAAGCAACATAAAAGATCTCGATCTTAACCAAAATTCAATTCTAGAAGATATACTAAGCAATACCCAGCAAATTACACAAAATGTTCGGTTACTCAGTTCTCGTCTTGTGACGCCAGTACTACGTTCTTCTACAACAGATCGCCTTTGTTTGCGGGTAATTGATTGGCTGCATAATAAACATAAAAGAACTGCTAAATATCCAGCGGCCTTTACTGATGGTGATTGTGCTATATGGCCTTTCCTTGATATAAATCCGATTTACTTTTTCCCAGCTGCTGAGCAACGGGGAATTCTTTATATTCCTCTTTATTTCCATGAATTTGGTCACCTGCTTTATGTATGTCATAAACCAGAAATGGATGATTTAGTACGAGACTTACAGCGACAGATTGAAGATATTTTAATTCCCATGTCCCAGCGAGGAGATAGACATTCCTCATTTCAGGCGAAATCTCGTCATTTGATTGTAATGACCTGGTATAAGTGGGCGCAAGAATTATTTTGTGATGCGGTCGGATTAACAATAGGTGGCCCCGCCTTTTTGTCAGCATTTTCATCATACCTCGGTACACTTGATCGGGGTGATTTCTATAGACCAATAAATGAGTTAGGCGGTAGTGGTCATCCTGTAACTTTGCTTAGGATTCGAATGCTCGTTAACCAATGTCAAAGAATGGGCCTATCTGAGGAGGGTGGAGCTATTCTGGCGCAATGGGAAGATGTAAAGAATGTAATGGGTATTGTAGAAGATTATCACGGTTATTATGTTGGTCAACTTCAGGAGCGCTTGGAAGAAACAATAAAAGATATGCTTACTGAGGCAGATCCAATAGTTTTTCAGTTGAATACGCCAAATTTCAATGAGCTCATTGTTTCAAAGGTAGATTCTCCTGTTGTGCTAGTTAATAAAGCATGGAAAGCCATAAAAACTTTTCCCCAAAACCAATATATAGATTGGGAACGTGAAGCAATAAAATCGTGGATTAACTAATTTGGTTCTGGATTGCAATCTGTTATCAGAAGGCGCTCACTGCTGAGTTCACGCCGAAGCCCCGGAATAATGCCGCAATCCCACCCGCCAGATTACCCTGGAAATCACCAGTAGAACCAGCGCTAGCCCCACTGCCCCCAGCAGGGTTGTCAGATTGAGGCGGTTGGTCAGCGCTTCGGCGGGTATGGTGGTGGCGAAGGCGATCGGCACCACGAATGTCAGCCCGTAACGCAGCCACGCCGGATACAGGCTCACCGGCCAGCGACCGGCCTCATACATGCTCTGGAAGACCACCAGGATGTTCTCTATGCGCACGAACCAAAACGACAGCGTGGCCAGTATCAGGAAGAAGCAATAAATTATCACCCCGCCCGCCGCCAGCGTGAGCACGAACATGCCGGCCTGCATCAAGCCCACCTTCTCCCCCAGCCCTATCAAGGCCCACGTCATGATGCCCAGCCCCAGCAGGATATCAATCAGCTTCCAGATGTCGATGCGCCCTATGCTGACCAGGAGCTGCGAGTCCTCGGGGCGAATGAGCGTGAAATCGAGCGTACCGTCGCGCACCGACTCGATGAAGGCCTCCATGCCCGGCTGGATGACCAGGCCGATTATCCCGCCCACCAGGAAATAAACGCCCACCAACGCCAGTATCTCCTGCGGACCCCAGCCCCCCAGCCTGTCGGTGTAGGAAAAGATGACGGCCAGACCGCCCAGCGACACGACCAGGTTGAGGAAGGTCTGGAATAGCTGCACGAAGAAATTGACCCGGTAGGCAACCTCCCCCATGAAGCTGACCACGAAATAGGCCCCCAGCAGGCGGAAGAAGTTCATGCGCCCACCGCCGAATAAACCTTCGTCCCCGCCTTCCACACGATCCTTAACAGCACATAGCCCACGATAATCCAGGCCGCCTGCGCTCCCAGGCCGATCAGGGCATCGACGGGGCTGAGCTTGCCCAACAACAGCTCGACCGGAAAGCCTATCACCCAGCGGAAGGGAAGCAGGTCGGCTATGACCTGCACCGGCTGGGGCAGGAGCGTCAGGGGCGCGATCTGCCCGGAGAGAAAGAGCATCAGCACGAAATAAGACTGGTTGATGGCGCTGACCCGCGTGGTCCAGAAGGCCACAAGGGCCAGAGTCCATTCCAGCAGGAAGCGCACCATAAAGGCCATTAACAATACGGGAATGAAAAATAAAACCGCCCAGGGCTGAGGCGAGATTGATGCATGAAAGGCAAACGCCAGCGCGATGGCGATGATCACCATGGCCGGCAGCGTTATCAGCTTGGAGGACACGTTGTCGGCTATATCCGAATGTATGGGGTGCACCGGCTTCAACAGCGCAAAGGATAGCAGCCCCTCCCGTATGCGGTACTCAAAGTCGTACATGATCCAGGTGTAGCTGAACTGGTTGACCAGCATCAGGACGACGAAGTAGCCGGCGAAGTCCCGCGTGGTGTAGCTGCCCACGCTGCCACCGGCCCCGGTGGAAACCGCCGACCATACGATGAGATAGATGAGCGGCTCCAGCACCTGCCCGAGCATCCAGATGGCCAGCATGGCCCGGTACTGGAACATCATGGCCATGGTGGTCTTGAACTGCTGCAGGTACAGCCCGGCCAGCGCCCTCACGGCTTCTCCTGCGCAAACACGCGCTCGATCACTTCCTCGATGGGCGGGTCCTCCACCAGCAAATCGATCACGGGCAGGTCGGCCAGCAGCCGCTCCGTGACTTTCGCAGTCTCGGACTTGGGCACACGCAGGGTGAACTGGTTATCTTCGCAGGATATCACCTCCCCGTATTGCTTTAAGTCGGCCTGGCAGTCTTCGAGGCGCACCACGATGGTTTTGTGGTCGGTGAAGTTCTGCACCAGGGAGGAAAGGTCGCCGTCGAACAGCAACTTGCCGTGGTGGATGACGACCACCCTGCGGCACAGCGCCTCGACGTCGGCCATGTAATGGCTGGTCAAAAGCACGGTGGCGCCGAAGCGCTGGTTGTACTCGGCAATGAACGACCGTATGCGCCGCTGCATGGTCACGTCCAGCCCGATGGTCGGCTCGTCTAAAAAGACCACGCCGGGACGGTGCAGCAGCCCGGCGGCGATCTCGCATTTCATGCGCTCGCCCAGGGAGAGGTTGCGCACGGGCTTGTTGAGCAGCGGCCCCAGATCCATCAGCTCGGTAAGCTCGGCCAGCGTGCTGCGGTAGATATCGGCGGGTATGCGGTAAACGGCCCGGTTCAGTTCGAAGGAGTGGATGGCGGGGATGTCCCACACGAGCTGGTTGCGCTGTCCCATGACCAGCGTGATCTGCCGCAGGAAGGACTTCTCGCGCTTCCAGGGGATATAGCCCAGCACCTTTACCTCGCCCGACGTGGGATGCAGCAGGCCGGAGAGCATTTTGAGCGTGGTGGTCTTGCCGGCGCCGTTGGGACCCAGGAAGCCGACTATCTCGCCGGGGGCCAGGTCGAAAGAGATGCCGTCCACCGCCGCCACCTGGATGGTGCGGCGCTTGACCAGCCCCTGCAGGGCGGCCCTGGCCCCGCTATCCTGCTGGCTGACGGTGAATACCTTGCGCAGGTCCTTGATGTGAATGGCCGGGGGATTTTGCATGTTCACAGTAGAGGATAATATAACATCCGGACGGGTTCACAAAATTCGGGTCTTAATGACATGGTTATTTATCCCCTCACCCCGGCCCTCTCCCTGTGGGAGAGGGAGATGTATCTATACGAGGGGCTAAAGCCCCTCTTCGACGCCCCCTGCCCAGACGAGTTTAGCTTGGAGATACGTGTCCCCATGTCGTTGGATACGGGGAATCTTCAACGCCCCCTGCCGTCTATTAATGAGGTCATTGCGAGGAGCGGAGCGACGTGGCAATCTCATGACATTAAGGCCTTTCGTCTTCGTACAAAGGATTGCTTCGCTTCGCTCGCAATGACGTGTTCACTACCATCGCAATGACGGTTTCCGGTTAGCGTAATAACCCGCTTTCTATTAAAATCAGTAGATATCATTTTAATAGTAAAACTATGAATCAATCAATTTTTATCTGGACCATCTATGCTATCTGGATTATCGTCGTTATATATCTGACCGTTATCGCACTAGTCGAAAAACAGCCGGTCAGAGGACGTATGTCACAGAGTTTTGCCCTCATGTTTGCCATGATCGCCGCGTTCTTGCTTCCGTTTCTTCCGATATTCCACTTCCTCAACTTCGCTCCCGTAAACCCCGTGTTGAGCAGTATCGGTGTCATTATGTGCGCCGCAGGCCTGACATTCTTTGTCTGGGCGCGACAGCGTCTGGGCAGAAACTGGAACCCGACTGTTTCCGTCAAAAAAGATCAAGAACTGGTAACATCGGGGCCGTACCGCTACGTGCGGCATCCGATGTATGCAGGAGGCTTTTTCGCCTGCATCGGATCGGCGATTGTTTGCGGCGGCGCCTGGATCTTTCTTCTCCTCATCCTCGGTCCCTTTTTTCTCGGGCGCATGGGTGCAGAAGACAAGGTAATGGCGCAACAATTCCCGAACGAATACCCTGCTTATAAGAAACGGACGAAAGCGTTGATTCCGTTCGTGTGGTAGTCATGACATGTCATTGCGAGGAACGTAGTGACGTGGCAATTTCATGGCATTAAGACCTTTCGCCTTCGTTCAAAAGATTGCTGCGCTTCGCTCGCAATGACGTGTTAAGGTACGTGCTCGCAATGACACAGGCTTTGCACAAATGCCATCATATATTTACACTATATACCGGATAATGAAGAGAATTACGGGACGGGCATGGCAGGATTCGCAGGAGTAAGAGTTGGGTAACAGGTGGTCAGGCGCCTGGTGGGGTTACCTGATCAGTTTTGGTATGATCCTGGTGGCTACGGTAGCAGGCAAGTTACTGGAGGCCCTGCCCGTCTTCACCCCATACAACACCGAGATGCTCTATATACTCTGCGTTGCCGTCTCAGCGATTTACCTGGGATTCGGTCCATCTTTCATGGCATCTATTCTAAGCGTACTGGCCTTCGATTTTTTCTTTACCATCCCGCTATTGACCTTTACAGTAGCGAGCCAGCAGGACATTTTCAGCTTGCTCATCCTATTTATTGTTACATTCGCTATCAGTTGCCTTTCGCCCAGGATTCGATAATAATCAATGAGGTATTAATTTATGAAGTGCCCGCTGGATAAAAGCGACATGATAGTGGTCGAGCATAAGAAGATAGAGCTCGACTTTTGCCTGGAATGCTCGGGCGTCTGGCTGGATTCCGGGGAGCTGGAACTGCTGACGGCCGTGCTCAATTCTGAAGGCGCCAACATGTCACTAAGCGAACTGGTTACCCGTCCCGCCGGGCAGGGCAAGCGGAGATGTCCCATCTGCCATAACAAGATGCATAAAATCTGGCTGGGGAAGAAAGCCGAGGGCCTGATGGGCAAAGGGCCTGAAGTGCTCGTCGACAGATGTCCGCTGGGCCATGGAATGTGGTTCGACAGCGGGGAACTGCAGAAAGTGCTAAAGGAAATAGAGCCGGCCGGGGCGCCAGCCAACACGACCGTGATCGACTTCCTGGGCACGGCTTTGCAGGCTACTCACGGGAAGGACTCAAAGGGATAACAACCGATTTTACATAAGGCGTTGACATATTAGGGAGGTTAACGATGATTTTCGGGATCATTATTCTTGCAATAGTCATCATTCTTGTCCTGGTCTTTGTAGGCATCTATAACGGGCTGGTCGGCGCCCGTAACGGGGTCAAAAATGCCTGGGCGCAGATCGATGTTCAACTCAAGAGGCGGCACGACCTCATCCCCAACCTGGTGGAAACGGTCAAGGGCTACATGGAGCACGAGCGCGGCACGCTGGAAGCCGTGACCAGCGCACGCAACCTGGCGCAGTCGATGGCCAATGCCGGGCCCGCCGACAGGGCCAAAGCGGAAGGTGACCTGGGCAGCGCACTCTCCCGGCTGCTGGCCGTGGTGGAAAACTATCCCAACCTGAAGGCCAATGAGAACTTCCTGGCTCTGCAGGAGGAGCTGACCTCCACCGAGAATAAAATCAGCTTCTCGCGCCAGTTCTACAACGATATCGTCCTGAAATATAATAATATGATCCAGATGTTCCCCTCGAATATCATCGCCGGCATGGGCGGTTTCCAGCAGAGCGAGTTCTTCGAGGTCAAGGACGCCGGGGAAAGGGAAGCCCCCAAGGTGAGCTTCACCGCTCCCCCTAAAGTAGGCAGCTAGTCCGCTCTGAATTAGTTCTATGTGGGAACAGATAAGGGACAACCAGGTCCGTTCGGCCATCCTCGTAACCTTCATGGGCATTCTCCTGCTCCTGGTAGGCTTCGTGATCGGCTACTATTTTTTGGGCGACCCGGTTTTAGGCCTGATTATCGCCGCCCTGGTCTGGGGCGTTATGAACCTGATAGCCCTCTTCCAGGGGGACAGCATCATCCTCGGCATGTCCGATGCCCACAAGATAGGGCCGGACGACCATCCCCGGCTTTATAACGTGGTGGAGGAGATGAAGATAGCCTCCGGCCTGCAGAAGATGCCGGATATCTACATCATCGATGATCCCGCGCTGAACGCCTTCTCCACCGGTCGCAGCCCCGACCACGCAGCCGTGGCCATCACCTCCGGGCTGCTGGACAAGCTCAACCGCGATGAGCTGCAGGGCGTAATAGGCCACGAGATCGGCCATGTCAATAACCGCGATATCCGGCTGATGATGCTGGCCAGCATACTGCTGGGGACCATCGTCATCCTGTCATGGTATGCCACACGCATCATGTTCTTCGGCGGCATGGGGGGCGGACGCAGGGGAGGCTCGTCGGGCGGAGGCGGGGCGGCACAGTTGATCATACTGGCTGTGGGGTTGGTGCTGCTGATACTGGCGCCAATCTTCGCTCAGCTCATTTATTTTGCCGTCTCCCGCAGGAGGGAATACCTGGCCGACGCCTCGTCCGCGCTGTATACCCGCTACCCGGACGGGCTGGCCTCAGCACTGGAGAAGCTGAAGAACAATGACACCAAGGTCCAGACGGCCAACAAGGCCACGGCCCCCATGTATAT
>CAWJIA010000021.1:0-68824 GCA_963842805.1 uncultured Chloroflexia bacterium
TCTAAGCAGCGGGTCGTGGGTTCGAATCCCCCCAGGGACGCCATCTAGATTATAGTTGCCTTTGCCCTCTTCTTCCTTCTTTTGAACAGTTTTTCTATTGCATGAAGCCCAGCAAAACTAACAGTGATGCCCACCAGGTAAATCACTATTATTAAGCCGATCACAGCCAGCCATTCCATGACGCTGGGCGAAGATATAGAAGTAACAGTGAAGTAAAGCAGTGAGATCACACTCACGGTAGTAAGAGCCATAACGAACACGCTATATGCTGCGCTCAGGCCCGCTTTCATATTGCAAAAACGTCAGCTAAAAGGTTCTGTCTACCGTACACATTAGCCCACATATTCATTATTATAAACCCGATCTATATCCGGTAATTCTCCCTTGTTAACTTGGCGCTCCACGTAAATCTCATCCAGCAGTAACGTTCCACGGTAATGATTCGATGATACCCAGAGGCGCCATATTGAATTTCTTTGGCGGCCTGGTATCTTAAAGTCCTATTCCTCTCTCCGCAGTTCAAGTTTAACTAGATTCACCTTATCCATGCACTCTACAGTCACCACATCCGGGTCACCCCATTCTTTGGGGAAACCGCCACCAAACTGGAGCATGGTAATGTCGGGAAAGATAGCATGATAGAAAAAGCCGCAGAGGCCAGCGGTATCATGACAGTTTATGTTGAAAGTGTCGCCAGCCTCGTGTCCCCAGGAGCAATTGCCCTTTACCGATTTGACTTTGGCGATTACTTTGTGGCCAGGGAAAGTAGTCCGTTTCGGTTTTGCCATTAACCTCGTCCTCCTTTTCAGTCTTTTCATCTCTGTCTGGACGCCGCTCTGGTGTCTGGCCCATCAGGGTATGGACTTAACAGGATGCTCGGAAAGATATACAGCTTTATCACCCTGGACAATGCATATTGCGCACGGGCATCCAAAAACAACCGGCGAGCCGTAGGTTTTCTCGCCCGACATGGTAAATGTGCCGGCTGTCGTGTCGAAAGTGCCACCTCGGATGGCTTTCATTATGGCATCCGCGTCATCCACCGTCTCTGCCTTCTGCATAGCCTGGGCAACAATAAGGAGGTGAGAAGGCAGCCAGCCTATCCAGTCGTTGTAGGTATACGTTTTATCCTGTTTTTGGGAGAGAGTTTTCATCACTTCCTGGCACATGGCAACATACTTGGGATCAACCTTCGTTTCCTTGAAATCCCAAATTCCGAAATAGCCGCCTATCAGTCCCTGGACTGCGTCATGAGCCGCAGGCCGCGGTATAGTCGTTCAGCTCGGCCAATCCTCCTGCCTGGGCAACCGGCCATTTGTAACCAGCATCCCAGCGCTGCTTTAAAAACAGAACGGTAATATCGAGCCCCGCATCCAAATAAATCAGATCGCAGCCTGCCTGTGCAAACGCGCGGATATTGGGGCCAAAGTCGGTGGTCCCTGCCGGATATATCTCCCAATGGTAGACAATGCCGGCCGGATCAAAGACCTGCGTGCTGGTCTGTTCTATCTCAGACTGAGTGAGGCCAGTAGCAGGCTCAAGGAACCCAATCTTGCTGCCGGGGAATTTTACGTGGGCCGCCAGCACGTCAGCCACCCACTCTTCCTTTGCAGGAGTTCCGAAAACATTAAACGGTTGAGTGGTTGCATTATATTCGATGCCCCCGCCGTCTCTGGTCACAAAAATGACCCTGGCAGGATTGGTAATGGCGGATATTGCTGAATAACTCCAGCTCCAATGCCCTGCAAGAAACTTGCAGCCATCACCGTATACGAGTTGCTTCGCCGCGGCCGCGCCGCCTTCAGGCGAGTTATGGTCATCAGCAGCAACCAATTGGAAATTATACGTTCGGTTATTTACCTGGAAGCCTTCCTTGTTAAAGAGGTCAATCCAGCTCAGATAGGGTTCCATATTAGCCTTGCCCCAGGGAGTAGCCGGATCATTCAAGGGTGTGGGCAATCCTACCTTAATAATAATTGGGGCTCACGGGCGGTGATATTTGGTTCTTTGCTTCACAGCCTGCTGCGATAATGCCCATTGCAATAGAGGAAGCGGTCAAAATCGCCAGAATAGTGTGCCACCTTTTCATAATACTGAGTCACCCCCGTTATGCCGGCGTACTATAAGCGATGCCGGTTTTTCACCTTACGTGCTCATCCTTAATTCGAATTCTCTCCGACCACACGTATCATCCAGTTCACTTTTGTCTTGTCGCCGTACCAAAGGTCATGGCCCGCCGAGTCTTTTTTCCAATAAGGCCAGCTGTCAAGTACTATATCGACACCGCCGTCTCTAACAGTTAACTGGGAATGGCTGTTTATAACGCTATCATCCGCACCCATCCGGAATTCTCCCCACCGTCCGTCGTCAGAATGGATCTGTATATAGAACTGATCTGTTACAACGACATCAGGCACACTGACATCAGTCCAGGCAGTCTCCGGCCGGAACGGCGTTTTGCTGTCGTACGGATTAACGGGTAATTGGGTATCGGGGTAGCTGTCCTGATATATGATCTTCTTGTCTTTATCCCAGATCTGCAATTCGATAGACTTATCCCGGTACTCACCCCAGGCAGCCACCATCCCATTGATACGTATTTTCTTGATCGTAAATTTATGGGAAGGGGCGATGAATGACACCAGGTAGCCCGTAAAACTCGGCTGACTGACCGGCAAATATTCTTTCAGTGAGTTGTTATCATATTTCAATTCCACCTCGGCGGATTGATTTATTGCAGGATATAGAGATAATTAAAACCGCCGACACAATAAGTGCTATTAGCACAAAAATAATTTTCATGACGTGTCTTTTTCCAAGTCTAACCGCGGCTAATATTCATTATACATCGGCTACCTTGTTCGCGTTCGGAGACAAGCAGCATCCCCAATGATCCAACTGCATTTCCGCTGATTATATGGGCCATGTAGTTATCTTCCCGGATATCCTATAATATACAGTTAATCAGGCAGCCTATAGTTAAACGCCTGATGATCTTAAAATATTATGCCCTAGCATTTAACCTGCGCTGATTCCCCTGCATATTAATACTATTCAGCCCGTAAATGATCAGGAAACATAGATGCCAAAGGTAAGCGAATCCAAGATACTAGCGGTTGCCATATTCGGTACCTTCATGGAAATCCTGGACCAGACCGTCATGAATGTGGCGTTGCCGCACATAATGGCCGTCTTCAATGCTACGGCTGACCGGGCGCAACTGATCATCTCAGCCTATCTGATGGCCAGCGCTTTTTCCACTCCTGCGGCTGCATATCTCAGCGACCGCTTCGGTATAAAAAGAGTTTACATGGCCAGCCAGATCGGGTTTCTACTGGGTTCAGTATTATGCGGCTTATCGTGGGACTCGGAATCTTTGATCGGCTTCAGGATATTGCAGGGCCTGTCCGGAGGCGTGCTCAATCCGCTCTCCATGACTTTCATCTATATGAATGTTCCTCCGGAAAAGCGCGGCTCAGCCATGGCCATGCTGGGCATCCCCATGATGCTGGCACCTGTATTAGGACCCACGCTGGGCGGGTACCTGGTGACATACTGGGACTGGCGGCTGGTTTTCTACATCAATGTGCCCATTGTTTTAACAGCTATCACTATGGGACTGGCCTGGATTGAGGATACACCACTCGTCAGTTCAACATTTGATTACAGGGGATTTATATTTGCAGCCGCTGGTTTCAGTTCGATTTTGTATGCCCTCTCGTATGCACCTACCTGGCACTGGGCTGACTGGCGCATAATCACCCTGCTTGCGGTTGGTAGTTTTTGTGTCATGATGTGGATAATCGTCGAGCTGACTGGAAAAAGGCCCATGCTGGATCTCCGCATGTTCAAACACCGGGGCTATGCTGTCGGCATAGGACTAACTTTTGTCACCACCATAGGCTTATATGCCCTGATCTTCCTGCTGCCACTATTCCTCCAAACGCTTCGGGGTTTATCGGCTTTCGATAGCGGCCTGATGCTGCTGCCGCAGGTCTTCGGCGCCATGATTGGCATGACCGTATCCGGGCGGCTCTATGATAGAATGGGCCCACGCGTTCCAGCGGTGATTGGTCTTCTTATCCTAGGTATTATGTCACTATATATGCAAATAATTGATGTTTCCACACCGGACAATCTCCTCAGGATTATGCTATTTATCCGCGGGATGGGCATGGGACTCTCAATGATGCCCATAATGACCTATGCGCTTTCCTCCGTTCCATCCAATTTGACCGCCCAGGCGTCATCGCTACTGAATGTAGCCAGGACCCTCTTTGGATCACTAAGTATTGCTGCCTTCGCCACTTTGCTCGACACCTTTCAAAAAGTGAATCTCGCAAATATCATCCAGTCGCTGACGCCCAGTTCCTTAATGGCTATGGGATTTTTATCCAGGATACAGGCTCTTTTGATGCAAAGCGGCCTTACAGCAGAAGCTTCATATAATGAAGCCGTTATGGCGCTCTATCAGTATGTGTATTTAAGGGCCAGTGTAACTGCTTATGATATGAATTATGTTATCGGCGCTATAATAGTACTGCTGGGTGTCATACCCTCGTTGCTCCTCCTGCCCCATGGCAAAATCGAAAAGGCAGGAGGCTCTGCAGAGATCGCCCTCTAGGCAACCTTGTTAATCAGTCTCAGCAAACCCCTTTTTCATGAGAAGCAGCTTGCCGTGCCTGATCAATAGTTCAACGCCACCTGCGTATGAACTAACGCTTTTATCGTAAGAAATGGTGAAATCGAATCTGAAATTCTGGCTCCAGACACCGGCCACCTGCTCCTTAGTGGGTACCTGAAGCATGAAATTGATTTCCTTTAAATCGTTTGTGGATAAAGTTCCGAGGCTGACGTCTTCACTGTCCTGCCCCAAAGCACAGGCGGGCTGGTCCACATTTTGGACGATAAAAAAGCCCTGGGGACTGGCCTTATAAAGCAGATGGACATCTTGGGCAGGGGCATTTCCATGGTTCCCGACCGTAATTGCCAGATCGAAAATCTGACCGTAAGTGACGTTCCCGGGGATAATTGCGTCAACCGTGACATTCGGCTCAAGAGCTGCTGGGGAGAACGACGAATACGGATTTGATATAGTTCCATATTGCCCGGTATACGGAGCCCAGGCAATGGTCAGGCCGCTATAGAGAACAAGACCGGCTAATAATAGTGTTGCTCCCAGTATCTTAAGGCCTCTATTTTCTTTGAGCAGACCTGATAACTTGTTTTTATAGTTGCAAAATTTGATAAGCATTATATCATCACCTAGTTAACACATCTTACCCAGGACTTGAACATGGGCTGGTTGCCCGGAATGCTATCTTCGTTATACCACCTTATGGTGGAAGTGATAAGGCATGACACTTCGGTGCCGTCCTTTTTATAAAGTTTCAGCCTGTTGCTGATGACGTATCCCTTCTGGTCTATTTCTTTTTGCGCCTTTTCCAGATCATGGGGGTTCACGCATATATTCCTGATGTCCATGCCTATCATCTCATCCATGTCATAACCCAGGAGGTCCAACATCGGTTGGTTGATATTTACGAACTTGCCGTCCCGGTTACTAATGTAGATTGCATCCTTGCGTTTTTTGGCAGCAGTTCGATTACTAGTCTTGCTCATCGGCAATTTTTCCTCTTGCTGCTTACGTTCAATTTCCATCTCCTCGTATTCGGAAATGTAGCGTCGAAGTGCCGTCAGTCCCTGCTCATGCTGGTTCTCAGTCTTAAATGCTGTTCTCATTTCTTTCTCCTCCGTTATTTATCAACCACCTTTACAAGGATGGCTCAAAAACTATATCCGACAATATTCATACACATATAGAATAAGGCGACTCTGCGCGCTTAGCTATCCCCTATTGGTACTTTTTAAGCTAGTACTTTTGTTGCACATTACTGGCAACATGGGTAAAACTCGAGATATGAAAAATGCCGTCGCTGGAGCGACGGCACCGCCGGTGTTTTAATAAAGAGTAAAAACTGATTAAGTTATGTTCTTATCTTATACCCTGTTTTCCGCCCTGTGAATCACCCAAGAGTACTTGTTTTACCAGGACATTAGTCATGTATATATTATGCAAACAACTGATCCTGTATAAAATCGAATTATATCCATATTGGTCACTCTTTTGACCCCAATGGGCATTCAATGAAACATATAATTATGTAATACTGTGTCCATTACGAGGGTTACCCTGAGTGTAACCAGGAGAGTTTACTACAATGCCGTGTGAATGTGCCGAATGCGCTGCCAAAATCGATTGTGATTCTATTATCTGCGCCAACTGCCTGCTGGAAATCATTACCAAGGTAAACACCAAAAACCAGGGCCGTGATAAAGTCGAGAAGTCTACCAGTAAGGTTGGGGCAAAACATGGCTGAAACGCAGCCTGAGAAGCTAAAGATCAATTACCGTCCCGAAGGATGGACTAATCCCTACGATGGCGATTCCTCGTGGGAGACATCAAAGATGATCTTCGAAGCGGGCGCAGACGCCATGCTGGATTTACTGCTGAAGGAAGCGCAGGACTATAAGGAAACTGTTCACCATTATATGAGACATGACGATTACCTCTGCGATATCCTTGCGCAGGGCCTCAAGATTCGATAGATATTTTTACTAAATCGGTCACTTACCACTTTGTCAAGCCCGGATACTCTTATTTACCTGCATAGTTAGGTTTCCTTTTCTCCAAGAATGCCCTGGCACCTTCTTTCTGGTCCTCCGTACCGAAGCAAAGGGCGAAAAGGTCCCGCTCGCAGTCCATACCTACCGACAGGGTAGTTTCCAGCGATTTATTGACCGACAATTTGGCCAGCTTTAATATCACAGGGCTATTTTTTAGAAAGCCCTCTATCATCTTCTCTGTAGCCTCGATCAATTTGTCACGTGGCACAATCTGATTGATCATGCCCATCTGGAGGGCTTCCGCCGCAGTGATCGGTCGCCCGCTAAAAATCAACTCCTTGGCTTTCTTCTCGCCTATAAGACGTGGCAGAATCTGTGTACCTCCTCCCCCTGGTATAACGCCGATCCGCACCTCCGGCTGCCCAAATTGAGCGTCCTCAACGGCGATCACGCAGTCGCATGCCAGTACGATCTCACACCCACCACCGAATGCCATACCGTTGACAGCCGCTATGACGGGTTTGGGCAGCTCCCTGATAACCATATAAGGGCCCTTTCTACCTTTCCACTTGATGATATCTGAGGGATATCTCTTGGGAAACTCACTTATATCTGCTCCGGCGCTGAAGGCCCTATCCCCGGAGCCTGTGATGACGATTGCATGAACATTGTCGTCGTCCCTGGCTTGCTCCAGTGCTGCCACGACCTCGGCACGTAAAAGGTCGTTCTGTGCATTCAGTACCTCCGGCCTGTTCAAGGTGATCCATGCTACATTGCCTTTTTTCTCATAAAGAATGGTCTTGAAATCACTGCTCATGATTTTCTCCTCATAGCACATTATGTAAATATAAGCCGATGACCGGTCCCTCAATACTATTATTTAGAAAGCACGTCGCGGTAAAAATCATAGATACCCTTCTTGCCAGGTCCGCCGGTATAGCCTGCCCTGACCATCATTCTGATCAAAGGGTGTAACCGTCCTTTTTCCGAGCCCAGTTCCCTTACAGCATCGTCCTCAGAGGACGCCCTCAGTGCCCAGCCTCCGGTCATATCAGATAATTCCAGCGGCCCCATGGGCAGGTTATAGCCCAGTCTGAGTGCTTTATCTATATCTTCCGGTGAAGCAACCCTCTCCCATACCATTTGCACGGCCTCTGTCGACAGGCCACGGTAGGCCCTGTTGGCTAGGAACCCATAACTGAAATCACGGCATATCACTGGCTCTTTACCCAATTTAATCGAAAGAGCGCGAACCACTTCAGAGGTCTCCTCCGACGTAGTGGCTCCTTTTACAACTTCCACCAGCTTCATCATGGCCACCGGGTTGAAAAAGTGCATACCCACGACCTTGTCGGGCTTCTTGGTAGCTGAAGCCATCTCAGTTATGTTCAAATAAGAGGTGTTGGACGCCAGTATAGTATGGGACATGGAGAATTCATCCAGTTTCTTAAAGATATCTTTCTTCAGGGCCATATTCTCGATGACTGCCTCTATAACGAAGTCGGCATCCTTGACTGCTTCCTCTATCTTGGCCGTACCCTTGATACGATTTGTCAAGCCCTTCTTTTCGTCCGCCGACATCTTGCCTTTGGCCACGAAGAATTTCTCCAGCCGGTTATCGATAGCCGCAAGGCCTTTATTAACGTATTCCATGTTTATATCGACGATATTTACCTTGTAGCCACCTATACGGGCCATGAGCTCCGCGATCTGGTTACCCATCCCACCGGCCCCGATAACACCCACCACTTTAATTTTGTTTAAGGTCTCTTCAGGATTCAATGTAGTCCTCCTATGAATTATTCAGCGTGATTATACCATTAGCCCAGTGAGGCCGAAAATATGTTACTTTTGCAAATTCGTTCTTTGTACTATAATCCTAAGCTTGGTGCCGCACTTTAATAGCAGGAGATAAAAAATGGACTTCGATCTTTCTGAAGAACAAAAGATGCTACAGGACGCCATACGCAACTTTGCATCCAAAGAAGTGTCGCCTCTGGTTGACGAAGCTGAAAAAACCTCCACCTTTCCGGTCACATTATTTCCTATGATGGGCGATCTCGGCTATTTATGCCTGAGCTACTCGCCGGAGTATGGAGCTGCCGGAATGGGCAAGCTGGGCGAGTGTATAGCCGTTGAAGAGGTGGCCTATTATTCGGTGGGATTTGCCGCCGCAACCATGGTACAGGGCGGAATAGGCACGGCAGCTATATATAAGCACGGCACGGAAGAACAGAAACAGAAATATCTGGTGCCCGCAATTAAGGGCCGAAAAATAGCATCATTCGGGCTTACGGAACCTAATGCCGGTTCGGATGCTGCATCATTGCAGACCACTGCTATCAAAAAAGGCAGCAAATACTATTTGAACGGGACCAAGATCTTCATTACCAATGGAAACATCAGCGATTTTGTAGTTACGGCGGCCTACACGGATAAAACCAAGGGGGCACGTAGCGGCATGAGCCTGTTTATTGTCGAAAAAGGCATGCCCGGATTCACCCGCTCCAAGCTTCACAAGTTCTGCGCCAAATCGGGTGAGATAGCCGAGCTCAGCTTCGAAGACTGCGAAGTGCCAGCGGAAAACCTTATCGGGGAGGAAGGCAAAGGATTTGTTTACGTGATTGAGTCGCTCATGGGCGGCAGGATTTCCCATGCCGCCCGAAGCCTGGGACTGGCTCGGGCGGCTTACGACAATGCACTGGCATATGGAAATGACCGGATGCAGTTCGGACAGACTATCGGCAGCTTCCAGGCCAATGCTTTTAAGTTAGCGCGCATGGCTATGGACATCGAGACCGCCAGGTGGATGATATACAGGGCGGCGTGGCTTTTTGACCAGGGCAGGCCACATACTAAAGAAGCCGCTATGGCCAAACTGCATGCCAGCGAGGCCGCCGCACGTACGACCACAGAAGCATTACAGCTATGCGGGGGCTACGGCCTGATGGAGGACTCTATAGCTCAGCGCTATTTCAGGGATGCCCGTCTGGGAACAGTTACCGAAGGCACTTCCGAGATTCAACTGCGCGTGATAGCGCGTGAGATCGGCGTAAAATAGCCTTGGCTCACCACCTGATCGGTGGGTCCTGCGGATTTACCGGCGTGCTATAATCCTTGGAAGCTGATTTTTAACAAAATAATTTTGAAAATGGGAGGACTATGATGAGCAAAGTAGTCATAACCAGCGCTGTACGTTCAGCAATTGGCAGTTTCGGAGGCGCCTTAAAGACTGTGCCGGCTTACGATTTGGCCGCACCTATACTTAATGAGGTGGTAAAAAGGTCCAACCTCGAACCGAAATCGGTCGACGCGGTAATACTGGCACAGAATTACCAGAGCGGAGAATATGTAAATATAGCCCGCGTGGCGTTGCTCAAAGCCGGATGGCCAGTTGAGGTGGTAGGATTTACCCACGATCGCCGCTGCCCCGGCGGGCTGGATGCGATCACCATAGCCACCATGATGATTCAGACCGGAAATATGGAGATTATGGTAGCCGGCGGCGTGGAGAGCATGAGCACAGCGGAGTTCTATTTGAAGGGGGATATAAGATGGTCGCTGGGCGGCACCGGCGATATGCCCAAGGGACACGGCAGCATGTCCACATGGTCAATTCCAATGTACGACAGGGTACAAAGGGGTAGGGTGATGTCGCAGCCCGAAGATAGGTTTGGCATATTGCAGTCGATGATGACCTGGGCCGAAACTGCAGCCAAAGAGCACGGCCTGACCAGGGAGCAAGTCGACAGATGGGCGTTCATCAGCAACCAGCGCGCCTGCAGCGCCCAGGAAAGCGGAAAATTCAAAGAGGAAATCGTTCCCATACCCATCCCCCAGGGCAAGGGAGAACCCGTATTATTCAGCGTGGACGAGCGCCCGCGCAAGGATACCAGCATGGAAATGTTGGCCAAACTCAGGCCTGTACAGGGCGGTGTATGCACCGCCGCCAACTCTTCGGGCGAAAACGACGGCTCCGCAGCCTGTGTCCTTATGACCGAGGAAAAGGCTAAAAGCCTGAAGTTAAAGCCGTTAGCCGCCGTTAAAGCCTTCGCCTATAGCGGCGCCGATCCCCGAACAGCCTATAAATCCGCCAGCCTGGCCGTCGAACTGGCCTTGAAAAAAGCCGGGCTGACGATCAATCAAATAGACCTTATTGAGATACACGAGGCATTCAGCGCTCAGATACTGGCCAACATGAAGGAACTTGGTTTAACAGAGAAAGACCAAGATAGGATAAATGTCAATGGTTCGTGTGTATCGCTGGGACATCCGCTGGGAGCAACCGGCGCACGCATCATGACTACCCTGACTCATGAAATGAAAAGGCGGGATGCCAAAACCGGGCTGATCGCCATCTGTGGCGGAGGCGGCATGGGTGTCTGTGCGATCGTAGAAAAAGTTTAGCCAAGCTCTTCTCTAAGGCGGATCATTATTCTCGCGGTATAACGACTACCGCGGGAATTTTCTATTGTGTTGTCCGCCCGGCAGTTACTAAGTAAATTGGTCAGTACGCGGATTGCCATGTTAAAATGGCTTCAACTGGCCAGTATATTTTCTATCCATCTGACGGTCGTCACACTTAAGCATCGTACATCATGAACGGATATGAGAATGAAACATTATGACTATATAATAGTTGGCAGCGGTATCGCCGGCCTTTACAGCGCCCTGCTGGCCAAGGACTATGGTAGTGTGCTTATCATCACCAAAGGTGGTATAGAAGAATGTAATACCAGGTATGCACAGGGCGGGATCGCTGCCGCTCTGGGGAAAAATGATTCGCCGGAACTACACTATAACGACACGATTAAAGCCGGGGCCGGGCTATGTAATCCAGAGGCAGTGAAAATCCTGGTCAACGAGGCCGCCGATCGTATATCAGACCTGATCAGATACGGCGTCCCATTCGACACATTGGATGGTGAGATTGCTTTGACCAGAGAAGCCGCCCATTGCGTGCCACGTATTGTGCACGCAGGCGGCGACGCCACCGGAGAGTACATCGAATCCACTTTAAGCGAACAGGTATTGATCTCAGGCATCACCGTACTTGAATACTGCCTGGCAACGGAAATAGCGGTTGAAAATGGCTGTGTCACAGGAATAAAAGCCACTGATTTCCGCAGTGGATTAAGCGAAGAGTACCGATGCCGTTTCATCATCCTGGCTTCGGGTGGTGCAGGCAGACTATATAAATACACCACCAACTCTGATACTGCCACCGGCGACGGCATAGCACTGGCTTATAAGGCCGGCGCCGAAATCACGGATATGGAATTCTTTCAGTTCCATCCCACGGCCCTGCGCCTTCCGGGTGTGTGGCCTTTCCTTATTACCGAAGCAGTCAGGGGTGAGGGCGGCATTCTCAGGAATGTGGATGGCTATAGATTTATGCCCGACTATGTGGCTGAAGGTGAATTGGCTCCCAGGGATATCGTGGCTCGAAGTATCGTTTTTGAAATGAGAAAGACAGGCAGCGACAGGGTTTTTCTGGATGTTACACACATTCCTGCCATCAAGGTCACGACCAGGTTCCCCCATATTTACCGCTACTGCCTGGACCATGGCCTGGATATCACCAAAGGCCTGATTCCTGTGGCTCCCGCCGCTCATTACCTGATGGGAGGAGTAAAGGTTAACACCTGGGGTGAGACCAATATCGGCGGCCTGTTCGCTGCCGGCGAGACCGCCTGCACCGGAGTACACGGCGCTAACAGGCTGGCGTCCAATTCGCTTCTGGAAGTGGTTGTCTTTAGCAAAAGGATTATTGAAAAATCGCAGATGCAGTCCAATCGCACTTTTCCCAATACGGCTGAAGTCGATTGCCACCGTCTGAGTCAGCCACCGTTTCAAGGTGAAGTCCCATTGCTGAACCTCGCCAACCTGCAATCTCTTCTGTGGGATGAGGTTGGGATAGTCAGATCAGGGGAAGGGCTCAATCGAGCCGCCGGCACACTGGCCGCCTGGCAGAATGTGCTGCCGCAACCAGCGGACCGGCCTTCTTATGAATTGAATGCCTTGATTTTGAACGCTAGATTGGTGACGGAAGGCGCCCTTATGCGAGAGGAAAGCCGGGGGGCGCACTTCCGCACCGATTTCGCGCAGCCGTCCACCGAATGGGAGCGGCATACGGTTTTTAAAATCGCCAAATAGAAATCAGCAAATAAAGATCGCAGGGTATCTAATTGAAAGCTAAAACCAAACACGGACAGCTTCACAAGCTGAAACGAAAAGACGAACGTTTGAAGCAGATTGTTAAAACGGCTGCAGAGCTTTTTTTCAAAAACGGTTACCGGCAAACCACGACACGACAGATTGCAGAGGTCTGCGGTATAAGCCAGGGCAATCTCTACTATTATATAAAGTCGAAAGACGATTTTTTCAATTTATTCGTTCAGATGACTACGGATAAGATGAAGGAATATGACCAGGAAATACGTGACCAGATGCCCTTCATCTCCTATAGCGAAGCCCTGACCATGAAGATCAGGGAGGCCCTCGTCCTTCAGGATACCATCCAGGATACAATATTATTCTGGTATCGTGAATCCAGGAACATGAGCCACCGTCACCTCAAACAATTAATAAAACTGGAATATGAGGCCAATGATCTGTTGCGGAATATTATCGAGGCCGGGCGAAAAAAAGGAGAATTCAAAATCAAGGATCCCGAGCTGGCGGCCTATTACATAGTCATGCTGGAACACATGTGGGCTTTGAAACGCTGGCACCTGAGAAAACACTATACCCTTGAAGATTATATTCAGAGATGCCAAGATGCCGCCCTTGGCATAGTTCATTCAACTAGCTCCCTAACTTTGCCTAAAAGAAGTTTATCGGCTAAAACAAAACACCAAAATGTTGACAAGAATTAACAATAGGTGGTAGATTTTGTCCTGTTTTAGGTCAATCGACCGAAATATTACCATGGTAATGATCCGTGCTGGACATTATTTCTGCTGCCGACTTTGGAGCGGATACGAGCCATTGATATACAAGGATTACGGGAGCATAATATTTTTCGCGTTTACCCCCGTATAACCGCGAATGGAGGATAATTCATGTCAGAAAAACCTACTGTAGAAGAACTGCTGGCCAAGGCGCGTAAACCGGCCGAGGTCGCCAACAAATTGCACAAGTATTACAGAGGGAAAATGCAGACTATGCCCAGATGCATTGTCCGCGACTTCAATGACTTTGCCATTTGGTATACGCCGGGCGTCGCAGAACCGTGCAGGGCCATACAGGCGGACCGCGATAAGGCCTATGATTACACCAATAAATGGAACACCATCGCAGTTGTCAGCGACGGCACCCGGGTACTGGGTCTGGGTGATATAGGCCCCGAAGCCGGAATGCCAGTGATGGAGGGCAAGGCGCTTCTATTTAAATATCTGGGCGGTGTAGATGCTGTACCGATCTGCCTGGATACCAAGGATCCTGATGAGATTATACATACGGTAAAGCTGCTTCAACCGTCATTCGGAGGCATTAACCTCGAAGACATCTCCAATCCTAAATGTTTTTACATACTTGATAAACTGCGCGCCGAAGCCCGCATCCCGGTATGGCACGACGACCAGCAGGGCACTGCAGCGGTCACCCTGGCGGGCCTCATCAACGCTTTGAAAATTGTGGGCAAGAAAAAAGAGAATGTTACTATGGCGATTATAGGCAGCGGCGCAGCTAATGTTGCCATCCTGAGGCTGCTATTCGCCGACGGCCTGAAGCCGGCCAATACTATTGTAGTGGATAGCAAATCCATTCTTCATACAGACAGAAAAGACCTCGAGCAACAGCAGAAGGAAAATCCTTACAAATGGGCACTCTGCCAGACCACCAACCCCGAACACCGGACTGGCGGGATCCCAGAGGCGCTAAAAGGTGTGGACGTATGCATTTCATTGGCCAAATCCGGCCCCGGTGTAATCCTGCCTGAGTGGATAAAGGGCATGGCTAAAAATTCTATCGTGTTTGCCTGCGCCAATCCTATACCTGAGATCTGGCCCTGGGATGCCAAGGAAGCGGGGGCAAGGATCGTTGCCACGGGCAGGTCGGACTTCCCCAACCAGGTGAACAACTCCATCGGCTTCCCGGCCATCTTCCGCGGCACACTGGATGTCAGAGCCAAGACCATCACCGATGAGATGTGCCTGGCTGCAGCCCATGAATTGGCCCAATGTGCCGAGGACAGGGGCATCAGTGAAGACAACATCGCACCGACTATGGGAGAATGGGAGGTGTTCATCCGGGAAGCAGTAGCCGTCGGCATGAAGGCGCAGGAACAGGGTGTTGCCCGTCTTAAGGTTACGAGGGAAGAATTGACCAAACAGGCCGAGGCAATGATTAAGAATGCCAGGGAGTCGGCTGCCCTGCTGATGAAAGAGGGATTTATTCCCCCGGCGCCCAAAGATTAACTGACCCCCGGAAATCTCCAGGGAAAAGGATAATTAAATTGAGAGAAATCAGCGTTAAGGAAGTCACTGAAGCAGTAACACAGCTATGCCAGGAAGCCAATTTTTCTCTTCCGGAAGATGTCCTTGATGCCCTGCAACAGGCCCTGGCGACTGAAAAGTCCCCCATCGGTAAACAAACCCTCGAACAGCTCATTGAGAACGCACGCATGGCAAAAGCCGAACAGATCGCCATATGCCAGGATTGCGGCGCCACAGTTGTCTATCTGGAAGTGGGCCAGGATGTCCATATCACCGGCGGCGGTCTTTACGATGCTGTAAACCAAGGGGTTCGGTTGGGCTATGAAGCAGGTTACCTGCGTAAGTCCATGGTCATGCAGCCTTTTTCCTCCCGCATCAATACCAAAGACAACACGCCGGCCGTCATTCACACCGATATTGTGCCGGGCGATAAATTGAAGATTACGATAGTGCCCAAGGGTGGAGGAAGCGAGAACATGAGCCGTCTTTTCATGCTAACACCGTCCAAAGGCCGTCAGGGCATCATAGATTCCGTAGTTAAGGCGGTTGAAGAAGCAGGCAGCAACCCCTGTCCACCCATTATAGTAGGCGTGGGTATTGGAGGGACAGCTGAGAAAGCCATGGAGCTGGCTAAGAGGTCTCTTTTGCGTCAAGTTGGAGCGCATAATGCAGACCCGGAGGTTGCCGATCTGGAAAAAGAGCTGCTCGTACGCATTAACGCTCTGGGGATAGGACCTCAGGGGTATGGCGGCACCGTGACAGCACTGGGTGTAAATGTTGAGACTTTTCCGGCCCATATCGCCAGCATGCCGCTAGCCGTGAATATACAATGTCATGCCGCACGGCATAAAGAGGCGGTGCTATGATCACTCAGCAGCACGATGTAATAGTTCTCGGCGCAGGCCTGGCCGGGTTGCGCGCAGCCGTAGAGATCGCACGTAAAAACTCCGAGGCGGACATCGCTGTGGTGTCCAAGGTACAGCTCATGCGTGCGCATTCGGTGTGCGCCGAGGGAGGCACTGCCGCAGTGATGCAGCCTGAGAATGGCGACAGCATTGAGCTGCACGCCTGGGATACCGTGCGCGGCGCTGATTTCCTCTGCGACCAGGATGTCGCCATGCGCTTCGCTACTGAAATACCAGGAGAGATCAACCTGCTGGAACACTGGGGCATCCCCTGGTCACGCCGGCCCGACGGACGCATCAATCAGCGTCCTTTCGGCGGCCATAGCTTCGACCGCGCCACCTTTGCGGCAGATAAGACCGGCTTCTTCGAAATGCAAACCCTTTACGACACGCTACAAAGGCATGCCAATGTCGTTAGATACGATGAATGCTACGTACATTCTGTCCTTGTAATAGATAATATTTTCCGCGGCGTTATCGTCTGGAACCTTACCAGCGGCGAATGCTTCGTTTTGAGGGGCAAGGCGCTTATCATCGCCACCGGAGGCGCCTGCCGCATGTACGGGTTCACCACCTACTCCCTCACCGCTACCGGCGACGGTATGGCCATGGCCTACCGGGCGGGAATGCCTCTCAAGGACTTGGAATTCATTCAGTTCCACCCCACCGGACTTGTGCCTTCAGGAATATTGATTACGGAGGCAGCACGCGGCGAAGGTGGTTACCTGTTTAACAGCCAGGGAGAGCGGTTCATGGAGAAATATGCTGCATCCAAAATGGAATTGGCACCAAGGGACATTATTTCCAGGGCTGAGATGACGGAAATCGAAAACGGCCGCGGATATATTGAAGAAAGCGGGCTGGATTACGTGCATCTCGATTTGCGCCATCTCGGGGCCGATAAGATCAATGAACGCCTGCCCTTGATTCGTGAGGTCGCCATGAGGTTCGACTTCATAGATCCCATATTTACGCCCATCCCGGTGCGTCCGGCCGCCCACTACACAATGGGCGGCATCCACACCGATATAGACGGGGCCACACCGGTAACGGGCATCTGGGCGGCCGGAGAGGCTGCCTGTGTATCGCTTCACGGCGCTAACCGGCTCGGCTCCAACTCGACCGCCGAATGCCTGGTCTGGGGCAAGATCGCCGGCGAGAAAGCAGCCCAATATGTTAAAACGCAGAAGGCATATGCTGATTTACCGTCGGAAGCTGTGACTAAGGATGCAGAAGCCAGTATTTTCAAGCGTTTTGCCAGTTTCGGCGCCGAGAACTCCTACGCTTTGAAGAACGATCTCCTTAAAACTATGGACGCCAAAGCCGGCGTTTTCAGGACCGCTGCAGAGCTCGAGGCTGCTTTGAAAACAATTAAGGACATTAAACAGAGGCTGCCGCTGGTAAAGGTAATGGACCCCGGGCGCATATATAATACCGACCTGTTAAACGCTCTTGAGACGGACAATCTCATTGAGTTATCTGAGGTCGTCGTATCCGGTGCCCTGGCCCGCCAGGAGTCACGCGGGGCCCACGCACGGCGTGATTTTAAGACCCGCGATGATGCCAACTGGCTTAAGCATACGCTCGCCTATCGCACAGCCGGCGGGCCGCGCCTTGAATATATACCGGTCACCATAACCCTATGGAACCCGGTGGAAAGGAAATATTAGGAGGTCATGTATGGCAGATAAAGGGCCTCATCAAAATAATTTAGGGATGCGAGGGTGGATCTGGGCCGGCAACTACAAGTTGGAACGTTATCTTTACCTGCTTCACAGGATTACCGGCCTGGGCCTCTTGCTTTTCGGCCTGTTTCACCTGACGGTAACTACCATTTTTCGCGTACAGGGCGAAGCCGTGTGGACATCCACCATTGCATTTTTGGACAATCCCCTGCTCAGAGTAGGCGAATTCCTGGTTGTTGCGGCTTTCTCCTATCATGCCCTCAACGGCCTCAGACTGATAATACAGGAGCTGGGATTTGCCCTCGGAAAACCGGTGCCGCCCATATACCCATTTACTGACGCTATCCGCAGGAAGCGGGCCTGGACGCTGGTCACCCTAGCGGCTATTATGATCCTGGCTGTGGCCTTCTTCATTGACTTCTCAATTGGAGGTTGGGGATGAAGAACACATATCTGCAACTGGCGCAAATGGTCACAGGCGCCCTGGTGGCCGTGTTACTTGCCATCCATATCACAACGCAACAATCCGATGTCGTGCTTGGCTTACTGGGAATCAAGGTTGCCACTCCCACAACCTGGAGCTCCATGATGGAGAGAGCGCACCAGGGGTCATGGGTAGGGATATATATTTCCCTGCTGGCATTCGGGCTTTTTCATGCTTTAAACGGGTTTCGCAACATACTGCTGGAAACGAATTTATCCGCGTCGGCGATGCGTATTTTAACGGGATTTATTATAGCCTTAGGCATCATCTTCCTGGTCCTGGGCACTTACGCGCCGATAGCCCTATTCAGCAGTTACAGATAAATGTACGCAGGCATTTATGAGCAGTGATGCTATTAAGAAGGTAAACTTCCGAGTGCAGCGGTTCGACCCGGAAAAAGACCGTAAACCGCACTTCCACGAATTCATAGTGCCGGTAAAGCGGGGCACAACCGTGCTGGAAGGCCTTTTATATATTAAGGAAAACCTTGACAGCAGCCTGGCATTCCGCACTTCCTGCCGCATGGGCGTTTGCGGTTCCTGCGGCATGCTGATAAATGAATACCCCCATTTAGCCTGCCACACCCAGGTCGAGGAATTCCACGCAGACAGGCTGACACTCAAGCCCCTGCCGAATATGGCCATCATCAAAGACCTGGTTCCCCGGCTCGATATACTTTTTGAACATCACAAGTCCGTTAAGCCTTATATCATCCGGGAAGATAAAGAGGAAATGGAAAAGCCCACATCCGGATATATACAAAAACCGCACGAGTTGGATGAATTCCTGCAGTTCACTTATTGCATAAAATGCGGCCTTTGTATCTCCGCCTGCCCCACCTCTGCCAGCGATAAAGCTTTCCTGGGCCCGCAGGCCCTCGGTCAGGCTTATCGCTACTGCGCCGACAGCAGGGATGAAGGACGGGAACAGAGATATCAAATAGTGGAAAAAGACCATGCTGTTTGGAATTGCCATTTCGCTGCCGCCTGCTCCGAGGCCTGCCCTAAAGGGGTAGACCCTGCGCTCGCCATCCAATTGCTTCGAAAAGGGGTGGTGGCCAAAGCTTTAGGTGTCAAGCGGACAGCCACGCCGGCTTCACTGGCAACTCCCCTTCCTCAGGCCAAGCCGAAAATTGCCGTCCCCGAATTTACAGTGAAACAAAAATAAACTGTTTATGTAAAGGATTTAGCTATGGAAACGATCAATGTAAATGCGCCCCTCGATGAAAAAACGGTGGAAAAGCTCAAGGCCGGAGACCAGGTCTTAATTACGGGAGTTATATATACCGCCAGGGATGCGGCCCACAAACGGCTGGTTGAAGCCTTGGATAAAGGGGAAAAACTGCCGCTGGATCTCAAAAACCAGGTTATTTATTATATGGGGCCGTCGCCCGCCAAGCCCGGACATGCCATCGGCTCCGCCGGACCGACTACCAGCGGCCGCATGGATATCTATGCGCCCCGTCTTATGGCCGAAGGACTTAAAGGCATGATCGGCAAGGGCGACCGCCAGTTGCCCGTTAAAGATGCCATGAAAAAATATAAGGCGGTATATTTCGCCGCTATCGGCGGGGCCGGTGCCCTGATCTCGAAGACCATAACTAAAGCCGACGTAATAGCCTACGACGAACTCGGAGCCGAAGCCATCAGGCGCCTGGAGGTAAAGGACTTTCCGGCCACGGTGATCAACGATATCTATGGGGGCGACCTCTACGAACAAGGGAAAGCCAAATATAGGGTCAGCCCGTAAAAACTTAGCCGGATAAATAGATTAGCTTCATTGTATTTCGAATAAGGGAATATCCCCCTTAGTACTCGCAATAATATATAATTCGCTTGCCACGCAGAACCGAAACAGCAAAGTGCCCGGCTGGTAAGAGGAGAACAGGATGAAAATACATGAATATCAGGCCAAGGCCTTATTATCCCAATATGGGGTTCCTGTTCCGGCCGGCGATGTAGCCAGTACCCCGGCGGAGGCGAAAAAGATCGCCGCCGGCCTGGAAGGTAAGGTTGCCGTCAAGGCCCAGGTCTACGCCGGGGGCAGGGGCAAAGCCGGTGGAATAAAGCTGGCTGCAAATGCCGCCGAGGCGGAAAAATCGGCTTCCGGTATAATTGGAGGAATGCTGGTTACACATCAGACGTCTGCCAAGGGGGCGCCTGTCCGCCAAGTCCTGGTGGAAAAGGTTGTGGAAGTGCGGCGTGAACTATATCTCAGTATCGTTATCGACAATGCTCGTAAGATGCCGGTTATGATTGCCAGCGAGGCCGGGGGCATGGACATTGAAGAGGTAACCCAAACCAGTCCGGAAAAGGTTCTCAAAGTTCATATTGATCCGGCTGCAGGATGGCAGGATTTCGAAGGACGTAAGCTGGCCTACGGTATGAATTTAAGTCCGGACCAGGTCAAACCCGCCGTTAAATTAATGGCAAACCTATACAGGTTGTTCCACGAAAAGGACTGCTCCCTGGCTGAGATAAATCCTCTGGTAGTTACCAGCGATGGCACAATTGTGGCTCTTGATGCCAAGTTGAATTTCGATGACAGCGCCCTTTTTCGACACGATGATATCCGGCAACTCCATGATTCCGCGCAGGATGACCCCTTCGAGGCCCGGGCCAGCGAAATGGGCATCAAGAACTATATTAAACTCAGCGGCAACATAGGATGTATGGTCAACGGGGCCGGCCTCGCTATGGCGGTTTTGGATCTGATCAACTACTGCGGCGGCAACGCAGCCAATTTTCTCGATATCGGCACGGTGAATAATACCAGCGCTGTGGTCAGCGCCTTCAAAGTCTTTACGGCAGACCCCGATGTAAAGGCTATCCTGGTCAACATCTTCGGCGGCATGGCACGGGCCGATACCATCGCCCGGGGAATCATCGAAGCCTATCAGCAAATAGATATCAAAGTCCCGGTCGTGGTCAGGCTGGCCGGAACTAACGTTGCAGAGGGCAAACGCCTTCTAACGGAATCCAAGATCAACTATATAGAGGCGGTCGATTTTCTGGATGCAGCACGCAAGGCCGTGGCAGCCGCCAAATGAGTAATTATTACAGGGACGCACTCGAAGACTTGTCAGTATGAAAGGAGACTGAGATTGAGCATATTAATAGATGAAAAAACGCGCCTTCTCGTACAGGGCATCACCGGCGGGGAAGGCAGCTTTCATACTCAACGGTGCATAGAATACGGCACTAAAGTGGTAGCCGGGATTACGCCCGGCAAGGGCGGCACACAGGTTTCCGGAGTGCCGGTTTTTAATACGGTTGAGAGCGCTGTAAAAGAAACGGGCGCCAACGCCAGCATTATTTTCGTGCCCCCATCCGGGGCCGCCGACTCAATCATGGAAGCGGCGGACGCCGGCATTCCGCTGGTGGTCTGTATAACAGAAGGCATCCCGGTAATGGACATGATTACCGTGCACAGTTTCCTTAAAGGCAAGACTCTACGCCTTATCGGCCCCAACTGCCCCGGTTTAATCTCGCCCGGCAAGTGCAAGGTCGGCATCATGGCTGGGGAAATTCACAAGCAGGGCAATGTGGGCGTGGTATCTCGCAGCGGTACGCTGACTTACGAATCAGTGGCGCAATTGACCGGCCTCGATATCGGTCAGTCCACCTGCGTGGGAATAGGCGGCGACCCGCTCCTGGGCACCAACTTTGTGGATGTGTTGAAGCTCTTTCAGGAGGATAAGGACACACAGGCCATCGTGCTCATCGGTGAGATCGGAGGCACCATGGAACAGGAGGCAGCCCAATTCATTAAATATAAGGTAAGCAAACCTGTGGTCTCCTTTATCGCTGGAGCATCCGCTCCCCCCGGCAGGCGCATGGGGCATGCCGGCGCCATTATCAGCGGCAATACGGGGAAAGCACAAGATAAGATGGAGGCTTTATCGGCCGCTGGAGCTATAATAGCCCCCAATCCTGCAGAGATCGGAATAACCGTCAAGAAGGCCCTTAAATATTAAGTCAGCAGGCTTTTCGGGTGCTGCTGCCGCGAACCCCGGACAATTTATTTTCGCTCCTCAATCTCTCGTAGTATTCAATGTATTTATTTATAGCTCTCGCCGCACGTTGTATCGAGGGATATACAGGCAGGCCCAGGTCAACGAATTTTTTCTGTACATCTTCAACCATCTGAGTTGAACCGAAGGCTGTGTTGTAGTGCAGTACTGCAGCCATGGGTTTGTCTATTACTTTCGCCAGCTCAGCCACAGTTTCAATAAAAGGACTTAACGGCAGGCTGCGGCTCACCATGGCCCAGATATCGAAGGGACAATGCAAAATCAACACATCGACCTGGTCGGATTCAGCGATGAATTTAACTGCCTGAACGTATTTTTCCACGCTCGCCATTGGCGGCGCATCTACCGGGTTCCTGAAAATGCTGCCGGCCTCTGTACCATAAATAGCTACCAGCTTTTTCCTGACCTCCTGGGGTAGAAGAGGCAGGTTCAGGCCGGCCCCGGTAATATCATCGGAAGCCTGGACGGCGATCCCTCCGCCGGTGCCTATGACGACCGTATTCCGGCCATTGGGGACCTTCATCTTTAGAAAGGCAACGCCCATATCAACAAGTTCCGGCATGCTTCCCGCCGGGACAGCGCCAACCTGCTTAATAAAATCCTGCCATATGGCAGCCGACCCTGCTATGGAGCCGGTATGTGAGGCGCATGCTCTGGCCCCCGTCTCTGTATTACCGCCTTTATTGATTATCACTGGTTTTTTGCCGGCCACGTTTTTTAACGCTTGCATGAAACGTTTGCCGTCCCTTACACCCTCAATATACATGGCGATCAATTTGGTTTGTGGGTCGTCCGCCATATACTCCAGGTAATCCGTTTCATTAAGGTCAGCGGCATTTCCGTAGCTTATGGCTTTGCTGAAAAACACGCCCCGTTCTGCTGCCTCACGTATGGTGTAGATACAGTTGCCCCCGCTCTGAGAAATCAAACCCAGTGATCCTACCTGGCGCGGAAAACCTGCCTGGTCGGGGAAATCACCGGCGAATGTGAGTCCGGATGACGGGCAATAGAGTCCCATACAGTTCGGCCCCACTAAACGCACTCCGCCTTTGCGGGCTATCTTCAATATTTCCCCCTCGAGCTTCTTGCCTATCTCGTCCTCGATCTCCCCGTAACCTGATGTGAAGAGGTGGACCGCCTTAACCCCTTTTGCCACGCAATCGGTTATCAACTGCGGTGTGAACCGTGCCGGTATGGCCGATATCACGTAGTCGACGGGGCCGGGAATTTCACGCACATTGGTGTATACCTTGGTACCAAAGATCTCACCACCCGACGGGTGAAGAGGGTAAATCTCACCTTTAAAACCAAAGTTCCTGAGCGTACTAACAAACAGTTGCGCCAGGTTGGGCCTGGCGATATCCGGTGACACACCGGCAATGGCAATTGATAAAGGATTAAACAAATAATCGAGCGCAGATTTGGGCATGTTAATCTCCCGGAATAATATTTGAAGCGCTATTGATTGTATATCTAATCCAATGGCTGTTCAACTTCATTCAATCTACAATTGCTGCTTTTAAATTAAATCTTCTATACTTGGGATATGACATTCAGGCTGGAACCCGTCGGAGTTATCAAAAGCAGCATAAAAAACAGACACACAGTTGCTCATGGCTATTTGAAAGCTCAGGTAATTATTGATCCCGCTTATGAAAAGGCTCTTGATGGAATCGAGTCTTTCTCCCACATTATCATCGTCTTCTGGCTGCACAGGATTAAAAAAAGCGAGCGGTTGATTATGCAGGTACACCCCTACCGCAACCCCTCTCTACCTTTAAAAGGAGTCTTTGCTACCAGAAGCCCGGTGCGGCCAAATCCGATAGGCCTCACAGTAGTTAAACTGCTTAAGAGAAAAACCAATATTCTAACAGTCGGAGGATTGGACGCCATCGATGGCACACCTGTCTTAGATATTAAACCATACCTGCCGGAACCAGTTTCAAATGCCGAAATTTCGACACCGGGATGGGTGAATAAAAATAGGTGAGCGGCTACTTGACATACGGGAGATTTTTCATATAATTCCGTCTGTGCGGGTGTAACTCAGCGGTAGAGTGCTTGCTTCCCAAGCAAGACGTCGAGGGTCCGAATCCCTTCACCCGCTCCACTTTTTATTTCAAACTTCTGGAATTGTTGCCACGCCCTTAATTGTCTCTGCGAATAAGATTGTGATAAACTTTTTAGTCGGTTTCTCCTGAAACCGCATCCCGCAAATGGGCCGTTAGCTCAGTTGGTAGAGCAACTGACTTTTAATCAGTGGGTCGCAGGTTCGATTCCTGCACGGCCTACCAAGTTCAAACCCACCAAGTCGACCCTATTTTGACAGACTAATCAGTGTGTCAAATCACGGGTCCTGCCGACACCCTGATTCTATGATTTAAGCCAAAGAATTTCAAGAAATCTGCGGATGTGTTTGGTATTCGAGCCCATCAAACTGACCGAGGCAGCCTGGATACAGGTCTTTCCAGTAAGAGGAATGCTATAAGTATGCCTAATAATATAACCAGCGCGCTGGAAACATAGTACATTTCACCTATGTACTCCTACCCGGGACGATATCACAGCCTAAAGTAGTTCCTCACTTACGTATAAAGCCTTTACAGGGTTGTTCCCCCAATTTTTCTGCAGGATGAGTGAGAAACAACGGTTCTTCACCGGGTTCATATGGTGTTATATTCTGTATATAGCAATGTGCGCAATAAACAGGAAAATCCGCTCTATCAAATGTCATAGGTTGCTTTTTCTTAATTTTTGTAAAATTGACTGGAGCATCATAGTATCCGTCAAGTACAAGACGTCCGCCACTGGCGCAGGGAGTTGTTATAATAGCAACCTTTTCATCATCCTCTTCGACTTTAAATGGCTGCAAATGACCTCTCAAACCAGCAGTTAATATTTGTATCTTTTGCTTCAGCGTTTTGCCCGAATAGTGCTTACCCAATCTTTTGGTAATTCCACCATATGATTCATTCAGCGCCTCGAGCAAGACATCATCGCCATATCTTTTTGCGATAAAACTCAATAGCGCCGTGACCCAATCTCTATACAGGTCATGCATGCCCAAAAATTCACTGTACATACGACGGCTGAGTTTCTTAGCTTTATCTTTGTCCCCTGCGTCGATAGTTTCCTGTAAAACATCAACCGTTTTCCTTCCCATCTCATTCAATTCTTCCTGAGTGAAAAGCTTCTCTTTGCTCATACCAGATTTTCCTCCTGTTACAATAATATCTGATCAGGTCGTGGTTCTTTGTTTTTAGCTTCCTGAAATAACCTTACGGCATCATATGAACTACGCACAAAAGGCGCAGCAGCAATACCTTTAAATCCCATGTCCAAACCTATTGTTCTTAACTCTTCAAATTCCTGCGGCGGGACATATCTGCGCAACTTATAATGCGATAAAGACGGCGGTAAATATTGGCCTAGCGTAACGATATCGCAGTCAGCGTCTCGCAAATCCGCCAATACATCAATTACTTCATTTCTCTCTTCCCCCATCCCCAACATTAAACCGGATTTAGTAATTATATGCGAACTGATCTTCTTCACCTGCTCCAAAAGCTTTAAAGACCGCTGGTAACCGGCTTTATTACGGACTTCGGGGTAAAGGCGTGGGACTGTCTCTATGTTATGATTAATGACCTGAGTTGAGCTAACGGCAACCTGCCAAATTGCTTCCATCGATCCCTGAAAGTCGGGAACAAGGACTTCTATTATTGGGGAAGGTGTTTTTTGCCGGATCGCATTAACTACCCTAACAAAGTGGCCAGCTCCTCCGTCCGGCAAATCATCACGTGTAACCGAAGTAATGACTACATATTTTAAATTCAGTTCGCTGATAGCAACCGCCAGGTTACCCGGCTCGCGCTGGTCAAGTTCAAATGGGGTCCCTTTCTTTACGGCGCAGAATTTACAGTCTCGGGTACACACATCGCCAGATATGAGGAATGTTACCGTACCCCGGGCAAAACACTTTCCCTGATTGGGACATTGTGCGCTCTCACATATTGAGTGAAGCCCGTAACTCTGAAGAAGAGATTTCATACTATCCAGTATGGCAATATCCGGAGCCTTTTCAATTAACCAATAGGGATGCTTTGTTATCATATTCCGCTTTCCCTTCAATCGCTGTAAGGCCAGCGCTGATCTAACTTGAAGATTTTCAAGAATTCATTTACCAGGTATGTTTTCACGTCAGCGGTGGTAATTTCTACTCCCAATATTTTTGAAATGGAGATCATATTTACCCCCTGTATCCCGCAAGGACAGATATAAGAGAAGTAGTTGAGATCGTTATTTACGTTTAAAGCAAAACCATGGAATGTAATAGATCCTTCACATTTAGCCCCAATGCTGCAGATTTTGTTTCCTCCCACCCATACACCACGAAAATTGGTTACGTGCTCAGCATGAATCTGGAAATGCAGCAAAGTCCGGATAATCGTTTCTTCGATCCAATAAATATAAGCATGAAGGTCCATTCTTCGCGAAACCAGATTCAGAATAGGATATCCGACCAACTGTCCCGGACTGTGGACTGTTATACCTCCACCACGATCGCAGTAGAAGAACTCTATGCCGTTGGATTGCAGACTGACTAATTCGACCAGCAGGTCTTCTTCCCTGCCAGATTTGCCCATAGTTATAACTGCAGGATGTTCAAGTAATACCAGTGTATCTTCAATCAGACCTATTGATCTCGATCTGACAAGCTGTCTCTGCAAATTCAATGCGTCAGCGTATTTTGTCAGTCCCAAATCGAGTATCTGCCAGTCGCACCCAATACAGCCAATGGTTTTTTTCAAATTTTTCACTTTATCAATCTATTCATTAGCTATCAAACGTGCACGGCCTGTCCTGTAACGTTTAAGGCTGCTTCCATGATAGCTTCAGAGAGAGTGGGATGAGCGTGGATTGCCAAGGCCAAATCCTCGAATGTTGCTTCCATATGCATTGCTAAAACCCCCTCGGCAATGAGCTCGGTAGCGTGTGGAGCAATAATTTCAATTCCCAACACTTCATTATGTTTCTTTTCCGCTATTATTTTTACCATTCCATCAGTACCATCAATGATCATGGCTTTGCCATTGCCTGCAAGGGGAAACATACCGACCGTTACATCGCTCCCATATTTCTCTACGGCCTGCGACTTAGTAAGTCCGACACAACCAATTTCGGGAGAGGTATATATGCATCTAGGCACAGCCCTGTAATCCATGCCATGCCCAATCCCGCTGGCATTCTCAACCGCACAACGGCCTTCGTGAGATGCTACATGAGCAAGCATAATTCCACCAATAACATCGCCGATGGCATAGATGCCGGGAATGCTTGTCTGCATTTTTTCGTTAACTGAAATAAATTTGTTTTTCATTTCTATGCCAAGTTTTCCCAATCCGAGATCCCGTGTCTCCGGACTTCTGCCCACAGCGACCAGTACCTTTTCAACTGTTATTTCTTTATTGCCTTCACCTGTCGAAAAAACAATTTTCTTATTTGTGCCGGTAGCTTTAATTTTTAAGACCTTTGCACCAGTATATATTTCAACGCCATCAGCTTTGAGGACGGCCTCCAGCATTGTAGCCAAGTCTTGATCTTCGCCAGGTAAGATTTGCTGCATTATTTCCAGGACAGTGACTGTCACACCCATGCGCCGCATCAACTGGGCAATTTCTATGCCGATGACTCCGCCTCCGATTACAGCGAGACTCGCAGGTAATCGCTGCATCTCTAAGGCCTGATTACTATTAATCACGTCCCCGCTGTCAATCCCTTCCACTGCCAAAGACGATGGAAAGGAACCCGTGGCGATAATGATTTGATCTGATTTTATATTTTCATTACTTCCATTTATTTTGACAGTTTTGGGATCGATTATCGTCCCTGCCCCCGTAACTACTTTAACTTTGTTCTTTTTCATCAAGAACTGGACGCCGCTGACCAGCCTTTTGACGATCTTCTCCTTTCGCTTGACAACTGCCGGAAAATCCAGTGAAACTCCAGTAGTGTTTACGCCGAAAATACTGCTTTGCATGGCATCCCGATAAACGTTAGCCGATTGGATGAAAGACTTTGTCGGTATGCAGCCCCTGTTCAAACAGGTGCCGCCAAGTTCGTCTTTCTCAATTAAAATCACCTCATTCTTCAGTTGGGCCGCTCTGATAGCCGCCACGTAGCCTCCCGGCCCGGCCCCTATTATCGTTATTTTGCTCATTATTTTTCTCTACCTAATTTGTTTTAGCCCTGCGACGCGTCGAGATTGATCAGACGTACACCTCCGTCAACCACAATTTCGGCGCCGGTTGTGTAGCTCGATGCATCGGACGCCAGATAAATGGCTGCCCCGGCTATTTCATCGGGGTTGCCGATATGGCCCAACGGTAGCATTTTCTCAAACGACTGCCTTTGTTTCTTGGCCTCATCCGGCGGCAACCCAAACCAGCGTGAGTTCAACATCTTAGTATCGAACGGGCCCGGGGCAATCGTATTGACCTGGATGTTGTAACGAGCTAGTTCACTGGCAAAGGCCTTGGTTATCATAAAGACGCCAGCCTTGGATACCGCATAAACGCTTACTCCGTGTTCAGGCTTCAGGCCGTCAATTGATGCAATATTTATGATTTTGCCTTTGCCCTGTGTTTTCATTATCCGGGCGACTGCCTGGCTAATAAAGTACATCCCTCTGATATTTAGGTTCATGATTGTATCCCAAAGTCGTTCGTCTGAATCCAATACACTGGCGACGCTGGGACTAGATGCAGCATTATTTACCAATATGTCAATCCGGCCTCCTAATTTTTCCTTAGCTGCATCAACCATCTTTTGTATTTCATCCATTTTGCCCAGGTGTGCCGGCACAACAAAGGCTTCACCCCCAAAGGCCTTGATTTCCGCCGCTGTGGCTTCAAGCTCGCTAACCTTGCGGCTAGTGATGACGACTTTAGCCCCAACTTTGGCAAAAGATTGGGCAACTGCTTTTCCGATGCCACGTCCACCGCCAGTGACTATCGCTGTCCTGCCTGCCAAGGAAAATCTGTTAAGATCAAACACCGTAGTAACCTCCTGGTAATCTATATATTTTGAGCGTAAAACCGTTAGTCTGATCTACTTCAAATCAACAAAAATGGATTTTCAATCAACTCTATGAGTCTGCCAAGGAATTCAGCGGTAATGACACCGTCCAATACGCGATGATCAATGGCCATGATCATGGTCGCGCCTAAACGCGCTACGACTTGCCCAGCCACTACGGCGGGTTGCTCCGAGATCGCAGCTATGCCCAGTATTGCCACTTCGGGAGGATTGATTATCGGGTTTCCTCTAGTAATACCCGGTGAAGTACCTAGATTCGTAATGGTGTAAGTACTTCCGGTTAGTTCATCAAGCCCCAGTTTGCCAGCCCTGCCTCTTTTAACCAGGTCCGCTCTTATCAATGTTAGTTCAGCCAATGATTTTTTATTGGCGTTGTGAATTACGGGAACTACAAGGCCATCAGAAACACCTGTAGCTATACCAATATTTATATCCTCTAAGAGTTCAATCCCTCTCTCCGTCCACCTTGAGTTGACATCCGGGAAATCTTCCAGGGTTCTGGCCACAATCTTGATAAATAAATCGGTATAGGTGATTCGCAGGCCTGTCTTTACTTCAATGGAAGGCAAAATCTGGTCCCGCAACTCTTTCAACCTTGTAACATCAGCCCGCGCTTCGACCCAGAAATGAGGTATGGTCTGAAAACTTTGTGTCATCCGGCGAGCAATTGTCCGCCTCATAGTGGACAAAGGTTTTAACTTAACACGCCCCGTAGATGCTGCATCCTGACCCCAATTTTCACCGGCGGGTTTATCCTTGGCCTTCTCAATTGCCTTGTAGACATCCTCTTTGACAATTCGACCTTCGGGTCCACTGCCTGCAATACCGGTAATATCAATGCAATGCTCTTCAGCAATTTTCCTTGCTACAGGAGAGATTTTTATTCTACTTTCTGCCGCGCCGCTAACTGTAGATTTATCTGGTTGGGAGGCGGAGGATGGAACGACTGCGACCGGCAGCGTAGATTTTAAAGCAGCCGTTCCTGCCTGCGAAAGGTCAGGAAGTTTCTCACCGAACTGGGTGATATACGCCAGTAGCGAGCCAACCAACACCGTTTCCCCTTCCGGTATCAAGATTTTGCCTAAGATGCCAGAGCCCGGTGACTCATATTCATAGGTTATCTTCTCCGTTTCTATTACCAGTAGAACCTCTCCTTTTTCAACGGTCTCACCTTCATGTTTGCGCCATTCCACAACTTTCCCATCTACCATGGTCAAACCCAGCTTTGGCATTTTGACTTCTATTGCCATAAAATTCCTCCATTAATCCTTGCTGATCACGGGCCCAATCGAATAAGCCACCGCTACTTTTGTTATTTACCTTGCCAGACGGGTTTGCGTTTCTCGATAAAAGCCCTGGTACCTTCTACGGCATCGTGGGTACCAGATGCCATCCATGCCGCATACTGGCAATACTCCATTGCGCCCTCAAGTGGCATATCCGTACCAATCTGGATAGCACGTTTGATGAGAAATACCGCTGCGGGCCCATTCTTTAGAATGCGATCAGACATCTTCTCGGCTGACAAAACAGCCTCTCCGTCCGGCACTACGATATTGACCAACCCTATTCTATGCGCTTCCTTTGCAGTTACCGGATCACCTGTAAGCTGCATCTGCAATGCCTGCCCCTTGCCAACCAGACGCGGCAGGCGGGCGGTTGCTCCTGCACCAGGCACTATGCCCAATCCCACTTCCGGTAGCCCCAGCCTGGCGCTTTCCGCAGCTATACGGATGTCGCAGCCGCAGGCTATTTCGCAACCCCCTCCAAGCGCCAAACCGTTTATTGCTGCAATAACGGGTATCCTCAATCTTTCCAAACGAAAAATAAACCTGGTTAATTTGTCATGTATCAGGAAGAATTCATAGGGGTTCTCTATTCCTTTGTTAAGCATTTTAATATCGGCGCCTGACACAAAAGCCTTGCCTCTGCCAGTGAGTATTAGAACCCCTGCGTCAGCATCGTCTTCAATCTTGCTTATCGCATCATTCATCTCAAAGATCATGTCTTCATTTAAGGCATTAAGCACTTCAGGACGATTAAAATAGAGATATGCTATTCTACCGATTTTTTTATATTCAATAGTCTTATCTATCATGCTTCTCTATTTCCTTAAGTTATATCTGGTGAGACCAGTATCTTGCATTGGTCAACTCTGTTCGGACCGAGCAACTCCTTGAAACCTTTTTCAAGGATATCCTCAAGTTTGATTTTAGCCGTGGTCATCCAGGGGTCGCATTTAATTCTCCCGTCGGCCAAAAATGCGATGGCCGCTGAATATTCGTCTACGTATCCCTGGCTTGTAATAATCGACTTTTCCCTCCAGAACAAGTTAAAAAATGAGAAATTAACGGGGCTGATTAATGCCCCCACCTGTATTATTTTCGAACCCCTCCCTGATACCGTATCAGCCAGCATCAATGCTTCTCCGGAACCAACACATTCAAAAGCAATCTCTGCACGTTTACCATCGGTGAGATCAGCAATAGCCTTGCCCGGATCCGTCTCTTTGGGATTGATCACTGCAGTCGCTCCCAGTTCACGGGCAAGCCTTGCTCTTTGCGGCAATATCTCAAAGACAATGGCGTTGCCAGCTCCACCGGCCCGGGCAGCTTGCATAGTCAGCAAGCCTATTGGCCCCGCGCCTATAATGGCCACGGTATCACCTATGATCATTTGGCTGCGTTTAACTGCATGCACGCCTACAGCAATTGGTTCCGCGTATGCGGCAGCTTCGTAGGAAACTTGGTCAGGCAATTTATACACGTTGTCTGCCGGCACTGCCACATATTCTGCAAAACCGCCGTCCGCCGACCCGCCCAGTAATCCGAGAACCACACATTGAATATGCTTCCCCTGTTTGCAGTAATAGCATCTATAACAGGGCAGTGTGGGTCGCACGGCCACCCTGTCACCGGGTTTAAAGTTTTTCACATCATTGCCGGTTTTAACGATATCACCCGAAAACTCATGTCCTATAATCAATGGCGCCATTTTGCCCGTGCCTGGATGCGGCTTCTTAGTCGGAATAGATATGGGACCCTGCTCGTATTCATGGATATCACTGCCGCAAATGCCACACCATTTAATCTTAATCTTAACTTCATCCGCGCTAGGCTCGGGTTCCGGTACATTTTCCAGCCGCACATCCTTGCTTGCGTAATAACGTAAAGCTTTCATATTAACTCCTTGCCACTAAAATTGAACGCCGACTGAAAGTTTATATCATCTTCTTCACGGCATCTATAATACCTTGCTCTTGAGGCAGGACAGCGTTCTCCAACACAGGTCCCCACGGAATCGGGGTGAATGCGGCGCCCACACGCTGTATCGGTCCATCAAGATAATCGAAGGCCTCTTCCATAACGCTGGCGGCTATCTCAGCGCCCCAGCCACCCGTTTTTACAGCTTCATGAGTAATGAGGAGCTTGCCGGTCTTTTTAATCGAAGTCAGGATCGTTTCCATATCCAGTGGCAATAACGTTCCGAGATCGATAATCTCGATTTGGATTCCATCGCTGGCAAGTTTTTCTGCTGCGGATGCTACCTTAAAATAGTGCTGCCCCCAAGTAATGACCGACACATCCGAACCCACCCTCTTAACAAATGCCTTGCCCAACGGCAGCGTATATTCCTCATCTGGGATTTGCATTTTGCTACGCAACACTTTGTGTTCAATGAAAACGACAGGATTATCGTCTCTTATTGCGGATTTTAATAATCCCTTGACGTCGTAGGGCGTGCTTGGGGAAACCACTTTGAGCCCAGGTACATGGCAGAACCACGCTTCCAGGTTTTGTGAATGATGTGCGCCGGCGCTGAGGCCACCTCCTGCCTGCGTAAGGAACACCGCAGGCACTTTGAACTGGCCACCGAAAATATATCTCCATTTGGCTGCAGAATTGCAGATAGCATCCATGGCCATTGTCATAAAATCCATGAACATGATTTCAGCGATCGGTCTGAGGCCACATGCAGCCATACCAACAGCCATGCCCGCGATGGTACCTTCAATAATGGGAGTATCGATCACCCTCCGGGCACCAAATTCCTCATATAAGCCCCGGCTGGCACTAAAAGAACCACCGGAAATACCGATACTTTCTCCAAGCATGACCACTTTATCGTCCCGGGCCATCTCTTCTTTGAGTGCTTCGTTTATCGCCCGCACATAATTAAGTTCGTGCATTTTTTCATGCTCCTTTTCTTCACGCGTATACGTTTTCAAAGGCCTGGTCTGCGGTTGTGGGTGGGCATTTTTCCGCATATTCGAGCGCAGCTTCAATCTCGGCTTTAATCGATTGCTCCAGTTTTTCGATATATGTCGCGGTAATAATTTTCTTCTCAAGCAAAAGCGTCTGATATTCGATGACAGGATCACTCTTACGCGCTCTCTCAATATCTTTGGGATCACGATACTTTTGCGGGTCGCCCACATAGTGGCCTAACCAGCGATTGACCCTGTATTCAACCAGCATCGGACCTTCACCTCTACGCGCGTGTTCTATAGCTTCTTTAGCAGTCGCATATACCTCCAGAACGTCATTACCATCGGCCATTTTAGAGGGGATATTATAGGCCTCAGCTTTGCGCCAGATTTCCGGTTGTGAAGCGGTCGCACTTTGGGGTACAAACTGCGCCCATCCATTATTTTCTACGACAAAGACGATAGGTAGTTTCCACTTAGAGGCGATATTCATAGCCTCATGAAAATACCCGTTATCCACCGTACCATCACCTATCAGATGTACGATCACTTGGCCCGTATTATTATATTGAGCTGCAAAGGCCATCCCTGCTGCGATGGGAAGGGTTGCAGCCACGAGTCCGCTCATACCCATAATTCCGAATTCCATATCACAAAAATGCAGTTCACCGGCTATGCCGTGACACGGGCCACACTTAGTCCCTAGGGCTTCCGCGAAAAAATGCTCCAGTGGTACACCCTTGGCAATTAAAGTGGCACGCCCGCGGTGATGGTTATTCATGATGTCTGTTTTCTTCAGATTGGAGGCGACGCCGACACCCACTGCTTCCGCACCCAGCACGCTGTGCAACCAACCGGGCAAACGGCCAGAAGTGGATAGTTCAATCAGTCTTTCCTCGACCCGCCGCGACTTTAACAGACTATTGAAAAGTTGTATTTTGACCTCTTTGCTTATAACGTCCATTTAATCTTCCTTCTCCTTTTCCTTAAGCGTAGATGCCGTCTTCAACCAATTTTTTATAGAATTCAGCGTCCCCCAGTTCTACCTCTGTGCTTCTCGCGTGTCTGAAATAGAGGGGCATATCGTGGTCAAGACAGTAGGCTACACCACCCACCACCTGATGCCCTAGAGCCACCACACGCTGGTAAGACTGGTTGCATAACGCTCTGGTAATTGCCGCTTGCTGTTGATATACCATCCCCTCATCAATCATCCATGCGGCTTTATATGTAGACCAGCGGCAAACCTCCACGTCTATCAGCATATTTACACAGTGGTGTTGCACAGCTTGAAAGGAGCCAATCGGTCTGCCAAACTGCACCCTTTCCTTGGCATAAGATACGGTCATATCCAGCACCTGTTGTGCACCACCATTCATCTCCGCACATTTCGCTACAGCTGTTTTCAACAATACCTTGCTTATATATTTCCAGCCCTGGTTCAATTCACCAATAACATTTTCACAAGGTACCTTAACATTATTCAGTTCCAGCTCGAACTGCCTGTCACAGGATACGGTTTTGAGCATTGTCTTTTTGATTCCTTTTGTCTTGCCACCGACCAAAAACAGCGTTATCACACCGTCCGTTATTTTTATCTCTTTAGTTCTTGCAGCGATAATCAGGTAGTCTGCTACATCCGCATAAGGCACAAATAATTTAGTACCATTGATGGCATAACCTCCGTCGACTGGTGTGGCAGCTACAGTTATGCCTGCAGGATCGTAATCGGCCTCAGATTCCACAATTGCCGGGCTGACTATAAGATTGCCACAACCTATCTCAGGCAATATCTGCTGTTTTTGCAGCTCAGTTCCAGCTTCGATAAGAATATAGGGAGCGAGCACAGCACTATTGAAAAAGGGACTTTGCATGCAAGCTCGCCCCATTTCTTCGAGCAATATAACCAGATCAAGAAACTTTCCACCTGACCCTCCGTATTTATCCGGTAACGCCAGCCCCATCCAGCCAAGAGTTGCCATCTCAAGCCACAGCTCTTTGGGAAAATTACCTTCCCTACTAACTATTTCCCTGGCCAGTGATTTAGGGAACCGCGATGCTAAAAATTCTCTCGCACTGCTCCTGATGATTTCCTGCTCTTCAGTAAATTTAATATCCATCTATTCTTACATTCCTCATAATCCCCCAGGTTTCTTAAAGGCTAACCCAGGTTACGTGACATTAGACGGTTTTAACGCGGCAATCCCAAGCCCCTAATAGCCGCCGTATTACGGATAATTTCACTGGTCCCCCCCCCAATAGTCTGAGCAACAGCGGCACGGTACAGTCTCGCAATTTCTCCTCTTAAAGGTACCCCTTTGGATTCCTCTTCCAAGTGACCTGGAAAGCCCATAATTTCCATTCCGACCCTGGCCATTTGTTGCTGTAATTCGGTGTTAAGCAGTTTGGCGAGGCCTGCTTCATAGTCCGGCTCACGCCCGTCGATCAGCATTGCCCAAGCTTTATGTTCCATGATATGTGCGGCCTCCAGCTGAATAGCCACCTGGGACAATTTGTTCCTCACTATGGGATCTGCTGATAACAAATCCCCATTCCGCCTGGTCTCCTTTGTATAGCAGATAAGCCTGTTAAATATGGGATCCAATCTGGTAACCTGGCCCATCATAAGCCGCTCATAATTTAGGGCATTCACCATATAGAGGAATCCCTTGTTTTTTTCGCCCACCAACCTGGATTTAGGAACTTTTACATTATCATAGAATACTTCGTTGGTACGTTCTCCACCCAATGTCCACATAGGCCGGACGGTGATACCCGGGCAGAATTGGTCTACAATAAATAGACTGAGCGATTTGTGCCTGGGCGCATCAAAATCCGTTTTAGCGGCTAGCCAGTGATAATCGGCATAGTGTGATTCGGTATTGAACGTTTTTTGCCCGTTTATAATGAAATGGTCCCCTGCATCGATGGCTCGCATCTCCATCATCATCAGGTCAGAGCCGGCCTGCGGCTCCGAATAACTAAGGCCAAACTCTATTTCTCCTTTGATAATGCGCGGCAAAAATTCCTGCTTCAATTCCTCGCTTCCATGACGCAGTAAATTGGGCCCCGCCAGGAACCTGGCAATTTCATTGGGGATGTGAGCTTCATGTCTGGCAAATTCGGTAACCAGCACATATTCGTCCATTAGAGTGCCCTTACTTCCGCCATATTGTTCGGGCCAGTTCTTCCCCAGCCAGCCCGTGGCGCCAATTTTAAGGCCGAAGGCGCGCGCCTCCGGGCCAATCCCTTTATCCATAGCCCATTGCCGTGTAAGCTCATAAGTGACTTCCCTATCGAGGAAGTCGCTTATTTTCCTGCGGAACTTCTCTTCATCCGGCGTCAAACTAAAATTCATCTTCTTTCCTCGCATAACACTACAATGAACATAGATAGCTCACTACCAATAATTGCACTAAGGAGACTTGTATCTACAATCATATTTATGTATTAGAATATCCTCTGTATACTGACATTTACAGCCAACCTGCCTCTAAGGCAATAATCAACGATAAAGTTACGCCCCGCGTTTATCTGTGGGGCAATTAAATTCTCAGCTACGTAAATGGACAGTTAGGAATTACAGCAACCCAAGCGTTACCTCACCATCCATTTCGCCCTCTATGTTATTACACTTTTTGTGATTCCTGCAGAGCTCTGCGCTCCAATTTCTGAGTGTATTCTGCCCATGCTTTCTTCTCCTCCTCGGAGCCACGCCATAATACGAACTTACACTTTTCAGCGCCGTTAGGCATTGTGCAATCAACCCTGATTTGCCAGTCATTGGGGAACCAACCTTTGTCATACAGAGCATCAAGCATACCCTGCACAAAATAGCGCTGCACACGGCAATCGAATGCGTTGTATAGGTCCTCATAAGGACACCAAATAATATCAAAACTTACCTGGTTCTCCGAATCTACGCGTGCATCTTCAATCGAACAGAAATAGATACGGTTAATTACTGTTGTGATAAAACTGACTATCTCCGCATCGCTCAGGTCCTTTGGTTTCGATCCTAGGGACTGCATAACTGCTTTATAACCCGTTTTGCGGAATGATTCCTGGACTGCTTTCTGGCCTTTTTCGCCAAACTCGCGCTCCATGTCTTTGAGCACTTGCAGGATGGCTACGCCTTCCATGGCACCCCAGAGAAATAACGTATCAGTATCGAAATCATATTTAGCCAGTGCGTCCTTCTTAAATCGTTTCAACGCTTTCTCATATGGCCAAACAATTTTAAATTTCCTCCAATTTTTCTCTGTGCGTTCGTAGTGTTTCATTGATACCTCCTTATAACAAAAAATGTTTTAGAAAATGACTAGGCAGCTTCGAAATTAGCTTCCATACAAACCGACTAATTACAAATGCCAGGCATCATTTCTTAATATATTCGTCCCGAATAACGCGCTTTAATATCTTACCAGTAGCGCTGGTCGGCAAAGACTGCCTGATAATAATGTGTTTGGGCACTTTAAAACCGGCCATCTTATCTTTACAGAATGCGACGATTTCATCTTCGGTAATATCCATTCCGGGTTTGGGTACGATAAAGGCGCTTACAGCCTCCATCCATTTGGCATCCGGTACCCCGATCACGGCAGCCTGCATGACTTTAGGATGCTTAGTTAAAACCCCTTCGACTTCCTGTGATGAAACATTTTCTCCACCAGTCTTGATCATGTCCTTTTTGCGGTCAACGTAGTAAATATTACCTTTGTCGTCCATACTCCCCAGATCGCCGGTGTGCAACCAGCCTCCGGCGAGAGTGGTATCAGTGAGTTTTTCCTTTTTCCAGTATCCTTTCATTACACCAGGCCCGCGTATTACAAGTTCTCCTGTAGTACCTGGAGCCACTTCTTTATCAAATTCATCAAAGACTTTAACCGAAGCCCCTGTGTCTTGAATACCAATTGAAGTAATATTGGCCTCAAAGCTCTCAGGAGTCGATGTAGTGCCGACCGGGCTGCTTTCCGTCTGCCCCCAGTAATTTCTCCACTGGATATCGGGCTTTATCTTTTTCCAGGCATCCAGCACCGCTCTTGGCATAACCGCACCGAAAGATACACATTTTTTAAGCGATGAAATATCATATTTTTCAAATCCTGGAACCATCGGCAGCCCTGCATAGAGCGTGGGAGGATAAACCCAGAGAGTGATCTTTTCGTCCTGGGTTTTCTGCAAGATATTCTTGGGATCCGGGGCATAGGCGATGATCGACTTTCCACCTACTGTTAACATTCCATTCAATACAGTGGTCCCTCCCACGTGAAAAAGAGGAATATCTATGATAGTGCAGTCATCACGCCGCATATCCACATCAAGTGTGACATGCATTATACTCATATAGTAGTTCAGATGCGTAGTCATAACACCTTTGGGGAAGCTCTCTGTGCCCGTGGTATACATGAGGGTTGCCATATCGTCCGAATCCACTATTACCTCGGGTTCCGTGACTGGATACTGCCCTGAGAAAAATTTGGATACGTTGATCCAATTTTCAGGTATTTGGCCCTTGCCAAAATCGATGCATCCGAAAATGCCAACCTTCTTCAATTTATCTTTTATACCCAGCACATTGCCTGCGAGTGAATCCTCGATAATGAAGGCTTTCGGCTCAGCATCATTGATAATGTATTCTATTTCTTCCCCTTTAAGCATAAAATTAATCGGGCTGGACACTGCACCGATCTTCGCCAGACCGTAGCGGCAATAGATGTAATCGAGGCAGTTATGACTCATAAACGCTACCCTATCGCCCCTTTTAATACCCAGCGCGGTGAATGCATTGGCAGCCATACAGCATTTCTCATTCAATGTCTTGTAAGAAATCCGCTCATCACCGCTAACTAATGCGATCCTGTCAACGAATCGCTCGGCCGACCTTGTGATCAAGTCCCCGACAGATGCCCGCCTAAGAAGATTTTCATGCAATTTGTCTAAACTCATTTTTCCCCCCTTCAAAATAATTTACTATTCACATTCCGACAAATGTGATGTGTTTGCGCATCAACCATAGCCTTTTCATCAAAAATACCCGCGACAAAGAAACACGCTACCCTAAGAGTCCTGATTGCGGCGTAACTCTGCCAATCCAGAATATACGTAATAGGCTAATTGTTTAGCCAATCAATCCTTTGTAACTCATCAGTAAACTGGTGAGTTAGGCTCTGCACTGATTATAACATCCTTCATGAAGAATTTGTCAAGAGCAATAACTGATCGGTATAACTGCTGGGTTCATTTATTTTACCGATCATTTAAGAAATTTTGGTGTTAACAGAGGCACATGATAAAATACGGGCAATTATGTTCTGTAAAATATTTTCGCTGTTGTATCGGACGCACTACTACAGATTTGCATTAGCTGTCAACAGCAGATTTACTGAATGATCACGCGGCAGCAGATGACCATTCGTTCGTTATATTGATTTATAATCCTGATTATGGGATATTAACCATAAGGCTCAACATATGTTAGTAAAAAGGCCGAAACCAAAGAAAGGAACTTACAGGCAGACCAAGCAACGGATTCTGGAGCATGCCGCTGAGCTTTTCCGTAAACAGGGTTACTATGGCACAACCATGGACGAAATTGCCTACAGTTTGAATATAAGTAAGGTTATGATCTATCGCTATTGGGATAGTAAAGAAGATATCCTTAATGAGACGGTACGAATTGTACACAAAGACCTTATCAGCAGTCTAAGAGAAATTACTAAAAGCCACGATACCCCTGATGAAAAATTGCGCAGAGCTATCGCTAATCATGCCGCCGTATTTTATCACGCCATCTTGCCCGTCTTTGGAGGTATCATCAGCCCGGAGACCCTTATCACCAAACAGCACCGGCACGCTATCATAAAACTCAGGGATGAATATGACTGCCTTTTACGCGAGATAATTGAGGAAGGGATGGAACAAGGAATTTTTATCAAATGCAATCCCAAATTCATTAGCTTTGCTATGTTGGGAGCTGCAAACTATATAAGAACTTGGTATTCGCATGATGGGGAGTTTTCGTTTGAAAATGTAGTGGGTTATATAGCCGACTATTTAACAAATGGCATCCTAACAAAAGAATATCGTAAGGCACGTTTACCTGAGCTTAAGTGATTAAAGAGACATTTGAAGTTTGACCCTACCTTGGTCTATAGACCAGCACAAATTAGAATTTTCTCGCTTTAGAGCGCCTCCTCTTTTCTGTATCAGCCACTTTTAATCAGTGGGTCGCAGGTTCGATTCCTGCACGACCTACCACTATCAAAACTCACTGCTTTACCTATTGCCAATAGCTGTTGGATGCGTGCTTAAAACGTTCGATCTATAATAACCGATGAGTATATTTAAGCTCGGATAATAACTCAGCTATAATAATCACAAGAATTGAGGTTTTTGTGGCGGGAGATGAAAATATCTGAGAAAGCGAACCTCAAGCTCCACTACCCCATGGGGCCTCGGCATAATACTGGCCCTCGACTTGGGGTTGGGTTACATAGTAGTCGCTATTCTGGAGGTTAAAGAAGATGTCTAAACTGACCAAGTTCTCAAAGCTGTTTGGGCCGGGCTCAATCGGTAGCATGAAGATCAGAAACCGTATCGTCATGCCGGCAATGGCTACAAATTATGCAGATGATGACGGACGGGTTACCGATCTGATGATCGACCACTATGTACAGCGGGCCAGAGGAGGTGTCGGCCTAATCATTACCGAGGGGATTTGCCCGGATTTTCCCAGCGGCAAGGGCTGGAAAAATGAAGCCGGTATCGACGATGACAAATATATTCCCGGTTACAAACGACTTACGGAGGCTGTCCACAAACACGGTGCCAAAATAGCCATGCAGATTCACCACGGGGGCAGGCAGGCAGAGCAGGCATTCACTGGCTTGCAGCCGGTTGCTCCTTCACCCATACCCTCGTCTGCCACCAGCGACATACCCAAAGAACTAACTATGGGTGAGATCCGCGACCTGGTAAACCGGTTCGCACAAGCTGCGGCGCGTGCCAAAGAATGCGGCTTCGACGGGGTGGAGATTCACGGCGCCCACGGTTACCTGATTCACCAGTTTATATCTTTTCTTTCGAATAAGAGAGCTGATGATTACGGCGGCGACCTGGCTAACAGAGCCCGCTTTCTGCTTGAGATTATCGCCGCGGTCAGGAGCAAGGTAGGGCCTGGTTTCCCGCTGTGGTGCCGGCTCAATACCGAGGAACTGGGTCCCGGAAGCATAACGCTGGAGGATCTTCAATCCGTGGCTAAAATGGCCGTCAAAGCCGGCTGTGATGCCATCAACGTTTCGATATACGGCCTGCGCACCTTCTCCGATGAAGCGGGGGCGCTGGTACCCTTTGCCGAGGCCGTGAAAAAAGCGACCGGTGTCCCCGTTATTACAGTCGGCTTCCTCACGCCCGAGATTGGCGACAAAGTGCTTGCCGAAGGCCGGGCTGATTTCATAGCCATGGGGCGGGAACTGCTCTGCGATGCAGAGCTTCCCAACAAGGCTCAGCAGGGCAGGCTTGACGACATCACACCCTGTATCCAGTGCCTGCAATGCCAGTACAGATTATCTAAAGGCCAAAACGTACAGTGCAGCGTCAATGCCATCCTGGGCCGTGACTACAAATACCCACTTCAACGGTCATCCAAATCTAAAAAGATTATAGTGGCAGGCGGTGGCCCGGCAGGTATGGAAGCGGCACGCGTAGCCGCTCTGCGCGGCCATAAAGTTACACTGTACGATCCCGGAGTGAAGCCCGGAGGTCAACTGCTGCTGGCCGCCATGCCCCCGCACAAAGAGCAAATAAAGAAATTCGTGGATTATCTAACTAACCAGATGCGTAAACTAAATGTAAAGATCGAAAGAAAGCCTGTTACAATAGACCTGGTACGGAAGCTGAAGCCGGATGCGGTTATAGTTGCAACCGGCATAGCATCACCTTCTATCCCTCAAATTCCCGGCCTGGAGAAAAGCAAGCTTGTATTTGCCGGGGAGGTGCTTTCCGGCCACAGCCAAACAGGAGAAAAGGTGGTAATCATCGGGGGCGGTCAGGTCGGTTGTGAGACCGCAGAGTTCCTGGCTGAAAAGGGCAAGAAGGTGACCATCGTCGAACTCCTGTCCCAGCTGATGGTAAACATGGCGCCATTGAGAATGATGAACATGCTCATGAGGATGTATGGTAAGGAGATTGCCATGCTGACCAATACAACCTGCGAGGAAGTATCCGCTGAAGGAGTAAAGGTTTGCGGCAAAGACGGGCAGCGGCAGACAATTCCTGCCGATACCATTGTCATTGCCACAGGCAGCATGCCGGATAAGAAACTCTATGATGCCCTGCAGGGCAATGCAGCAGAGATCTATCTAATAGGCGATGCCGTCCAACCCAGGAGTGTATTCGAGGCTGTTGAAGAAGGCTTTAAAGCGGGAATGGATGCCTGATTTATCAACTGACATTTGCTGACCTCCGGTCACATGGTAGGTACCCTAAGTCTTATCCGATAACAAAAATGCTAACACGGCGTATTCTTCATTGATGAGCATCAGTTAAAGGTGTATTGGAAACGCATTGTCATATATTTGCTATCTTTTCGGCCGCGATTTTGCAACTTTTTAATACCCAAGGTGCTATACTCGTATTAAGGAAGGCTAACTTAATGCATATTGAAATAGATATGTGAAAGAGAGTAAAGCCATGAAGATATTGAAAATATTCGGAATATCGCTGCTGGCAGCGGTAGCATGCCTGGCGACAATTGCGGCCTTTGATGTAACGCCGTCCGCTGCCGCCGGCTCTGACAACTGGACACTGCCGTACAATCAGTCCTGGGGCAAATGCTCATGCATATTATCCGAAAACGTGACTGCAAGCAACAGCGTTGGCGGTTGTGCAAGCTCATGGGGCAGCAGTCGCTGCATCGCACCCGGCAGATAGGCTTGTCATATTTTCCCGGGAACCTGAATATGAGAATAATAGGTAAATGAGATTGAATTACTCATGTCGTTAATGAGGGCTGTCCAAGTTAGTGCACCGGGCGCCGATTTCGAATTAATTAGAAAGGAGATACCGGAACCGAAAGAGAACGAAGTACGCATCAAAGTCCAAGCCTGTGGAATTTGCCATGGAGACGCTGTAGTAAAAGAGGGGCATTTTCCCGGTATCAAATATCCCAGAGTTCCGGGACATGAAGTCGTTGGAACAATTGACAAACTAGGTCCTAACGTTTCTTTTTGGGAGATTGGACAGCGAGTTGGAGTTGGATGGTATGGAGGGCCCTGCCTTAAATGTGAGGCCTGTAGAAAGGGAGATCCTGGCAACTGCGCAAGTTTTTTAACCACCGGAATTTCATTTGATGGCGGCTATGCCGAATATATGGTAGCACCACAGCAGGCTATGACAATTATTCCTGATGAACTTAACTCTTTAGAAGCAGCACCGCTACTGTGTGCCGGTAGAACTACTTTTTCTGCCCTGCGTAACAGCAGAGCCAGGGGTGGTGATCTGGTAGCGGTCCAGGGAATTGGAGGTCTGGGACATATGGGAATACAGTTTTTCAGAAAGCTTGGTTTTAAAACCGTGGCATTGTCGCGCGGTAAGGATAAGGAAGAGCTGGCTTATAAATTAGGTGCACATGTATATATTGACACTGAGTCTTTGAATCCGGCGAACGAGCTCAAAAAACTTGGCGGCGCACGGGTTATTCTGTCTACGGCTCCAAACAGTAAAGCCATTTCGGAAGTTATCAATGGACTTGGTTTTGATGGCCAATTGATAGTTGTTGCCGCGCCGGGCGAACCAATGCAGATTTCTCCGGGGCAGTTGCTGGGTGAAAGACTTTCGATACGGGGATGGGTAGGGAGACCAGCCAAAGACAAATCGGAAGAAGCTCTGAATTTTAGCGTTATTTCAGGAGCCTTACCTGTGATTGAAGTTTTTCCGTTAGAGCAAGCCACATTGGCTTATGAAAAAATGATGACATCAAAAGTGCATTTCAGGGCCGTTCTGAAAGTGGGTGCATGAAGGGAAATAGAAATTAACTAAAATATTCTTTCGATAAGGAGACTATTATGCAAGATGTCTTGAAGCTTATCCGGAAAAGGAAATCACTAAGAATTTCCTTCGACACTAAACACCCGGTAGCAAAGGAAGACTTACAGCAGATTTTAGAGGCGGGCCGTTGGGCGCCCACGGCTCACAATATGCAGAACTTTGAAATAGTTGTGGTGGACGACAAAAAGCTTCTGGAAACTATAGGAAAAATAAAAAGTCCGGTATCGGAAACATTTATCCGGGAAAACTATAAGCAGCTATCCTTTTCCGAAGAGGAATTGCGTAGAAAAAAGGTCGGTATTCTGGGCAACTTGTTTCCTCCGGCCTGGAGGAAACCGGACTTTAAACTGGATAAAGCCGACAAAAAGGCTATTTCGTCTTTGGAAAGGTCTAATCCAACAAGCCCTGTACTCTTGATTGTGGTTTATGACCCTAATAAAAGGGCGCCTGCTTCGGAAGGCGATTTCCTGGGTATTATAAGTCTCGGCTGTGTTATGGAAAACATGTGGCTCATGGCCAATTCCCTGGATATCGGTTTTCACATAATGAGCGTGCTCGGGGCGGACCCGGTGGAAAAAGAGGTAAAGAGAATTCTTAATGTTCCCAAACAACTTAAGATCGCCTTTGCCTGCCGTTTGGGCTATCCAATTTCTAAGCCTACCAAATACCTGAGGGTGCGCCGTAATGTGGAGGATTTCACCCACCATAACCGCTTTGGCAATAAAGGCCTCGACTGATAATTACCACGCTTCGTACCAGGCTAAGGCCTGTGGCCTTTATGGTTTCTTACCTGCGGGCAACACATATAGAACGCAGGTGTTGCCGGTTAGCCCAATGACATTTTTTACCTGATCTTCTGGGTGCGCAAACTCGCTCTGACCGTAATCAGATCGCTTGAACAATTCGTTTTGACATCTATATACCCCAACATATCATTTACAAGCTTCGATGTATCAATCTGTATCTGAATCTCCCGTTGATGTTCGAAACGAAAGTGCCGCGGACTCACTTTTATCCATCTCTGCCTTGGAATCAGCTCACCTTCGATATACCCCTTACCCGTGTTAATGAGTTTCACAGATTGCGGCAGCGGAATAACATCAGTAGCCACATTGAATTCGAGAAACCTGCCGTCCACCTGCAGGACTGGCCCTTTCACGGCTAGTTCAATGAGTACTTTAACCCCTTCCACATAATGTGACTTGGTGTTTTCAATCGTGATCGGGATGAGGCAGTCGCACTTTGAATAAGATAGTTGACCTCTGGCCTTTATATGAACGCGTACGGGGAGCGGCTCGTTGCCCAGCCTTTCTATCCCGGTAATTTCCAGCCATTCAGGAAGCTGATCCCCGCCTACGTCATAACCGGTGCATGGGCCGCCAATATTGTCTATGTCAAAGTGCGAAGTCTTAATTTCACCACTGCCCAGATTTTTGAATTTAATATGTTTCGGGAGGACTTTTAAAACAGGTTCTATTATGTTGGCAGATTGTTGATTTGGACCAAATTCCCTATACTGAGACCATTTTGCATCGTATTCTTTTCTGCTGAGAGAATGGCCAAGGACATCATGCGCCTTATTGATTTTTTGCATTTTTTCAACGGCAGAATTGCTTTTGTTGACATCCGGATGGTATTTCTGCGCCAGTTTTCTATATGCCGCTTCTACCACCTCCGGCTCGGCCAGGGGGTGTACCTGAAGTATTTCGTAGTAATCTTCGAAAATGTCCATGCCCAATATATGATAACGATTTTTCAGAACTAAGGCTTGTCTGAATTGCAAACCCAGGCCCAAATCTTTGACGTTTGGGTTGTGCGGGATTTTATGCCTGAGGCCCAGCATTTTCATTTGTCTGCAACAAGGTATTTCAGGTTATAGAACGGGACTATTAAGAGGGGAGAATGCTAAAATAGATCAAATATGACAGTTTTTCACAGTCACCGGTTGAAGGTGGGCTTGATTCGTGCCGCGGTTATTGCGTTAACGTCTATATTGCTGATGCAGTCCGGGTCTAGCCCGGCAATTGCAGATGTCTCCTCAACTACACAGCAATTCTATGGGGTTGTGTACAATAACGATGTACTGGTGACTTCCGGCTATGTCATAACTGCCCTGGTAGGCGCTACCAAGGTAGGTCAAACCACTACAGATTCACAGGGCAGATATGGTTACGATCCTGTTTTCGAGGTAACAGCAAGCCCCGGGCAACAAGTTAATTTCTCTGTAAATGATCATCCGGCACTGCAGACGGCTATGTTTCTAGGTGGTGCAGCGACTGAGTTGAACCTGACCTGCTACGGTGCTGCTTCGCAAATGCCTCAAACCAGTTGCAGGGGCACTTGTTGCGCTTCCTCCTCATGCGGTATCTCGCCCAAAACCCCGCCAGTGGCCACCGTGGGATATCCGTATTCTTTTGCGCTTTCTGCTCAAGGCGGCGTTTTGCCTTATGCCTGGTCAATTTCCTCTGGCAGCCTGCCGCCCGGATTAACGCTGGATAGCACATTAGGCGTAATCAAGGGCGTGCCAACCAGTCCTCAGACTTATAGCTTTACAGTCCAGGTTGACGACAGCGCATCAAATTACCTGACTCTAACGACTTCAATTCAAGTGAATCCAGGGACTGCCTCATCCCAGTCTGCCTCTTCACAGGCGGATTCCCAAACGGCTTCCGTTATGTCCAATTTCCTAAGTACGACCGACACGTTAAATATCAGCAGCAATATCCTCAATACAGCCACAGAGATTTCCAGCATCGACCGGCGCGTCAGGTTGAAGTTGGCAGCCGGTACCGTGCTTGAACTTCAGGGGCAGTCCGTTATAGGGGCCGGCAATGAGACGAACCCTCCTCCTACCAGTGACGGGTCCGTTTGTATACGGTCTTACAGTTTTAGTCCTGCCGGGGCAACTTTTTCTCCCGCTGCAACGATGACGTTGAAATACGAGACTCCTCTGCCGACCGGACTGACCGAATCTGTGCTTTATATCGCCTATTGGAACGGGTCGACCTGGACCAAACTGGATTCCACAGTCGATACAGGGGCCAAGGAAGTCAGCGCTCCTGTATCGCATTTCACCATCTTCGCCCTCAGGGGCATACCCGAGACAACAGCTCAGCCTGCAGCTTCGACAGCTGAATCGAGTCCTCCGCCGGCATCCAGTCCGGCACCTGCACTGGGTCCTTCAGCACCGGTAGCCGCATCCACTTCGGCTGCCTTCGCCTTTTCCGACCTGACTGCCGCGCCGGAGACCGTCGGCCCTGGTGAAACGGTAACACTGTCAGTGCGCGTTTTTAATAGCGGCGCCTCGGAAGCAACAGGTAACGTTGCTATTACAATTAACGGCAAAGCTGATATCCCAAAACAAGTTACGGTAGGGCCGGGCAAGTCTCAGCCGGTCAATTTTACAGTTTCGGAAAGCGACCCTGGAAATTATGAAGTCAGTATCGGTAGCCTTAACACTGGATTTGAAGTCCTTAAAGCAGCCTCGCGTGGACAGCAGTCTTCCGGGCTCTCTACAGCGGTCATCGGCATTATCGCCGCAGGGTGTTTGCTGGCCTTGGTCATCTCGCTGATTGGCATTTTCAGACGGCGGTCCAACAGTTAGGATTCAGCTGGATATTAATTACGAAGCATGGCCGTTAATCAGGAGACGAATAATATTAATTAAATTTTAATAATTCATGAGTAAAATTATTTAGATTGTTTTTTTAGGAGAAATACGTGGCTAAAAAAATACTGAAGTATATTTTTGTATTGTTGGCCCACTTTGAATTTCTTGGAGTGATGCCGGTAAAGAGTTCTTAAGCCTGGCTGAGGTTAATCTTGACGAGCTTCTAGCTGAAGTATCCGCTGATGTAAAATTGTTAGCCAGTGAGAAGGGACTCCAATTCGAACTCGGGTCAAGGAAAAATCTAACTCTAAGAGCAGATCGTTTAAAGCTACGGCAATTATTCATCAGCATTTTAGAGAACGCTATCCACTATACCCCGAGTATCACTATCAGTTATGGAGAAGGATGGAATGGCAGACGTAACTATAAGCGATACAGGCATCGGCATCTCTGCCGAACATTTACTGCATATCTTTGAACGTTTCTACCGTGTAGATCAAACGCATTCCCGCGGTGACACAGGTACCGGCCTGGGTTTGTCAATCGCTAAGAGCATCGCTGAAGCTCACCGCGGCTCGATGGTAGCGGAAAGCGAGGTTGGCAAAGGTTCCACTTTCCATGTAGTCCTTCCATGCAGGGAGTGAGTAAAACCCCATACATGGCGATATAATTTAGAGAAGGCCTTTAACCAGGCCCCCATCAACCTGAATTGTAGCCCCGGTTATATACGCTGCCCTCTCTGAAGCAAGGAATATCGCCAGGTTAGCGACCTCTTCTGGCGTGCCACACCGCCTGATAGGTATAGTGGCTACTAATTCAGCCAGCACCTTATCATAGGTTTTACCCTTGCTGCTTGCCGTCCTCTTAACCATATCAATTAAATGATCAGTTAGGATCCAGCCTGGGCAAATGTTATTTATAAGTATATTGTCCGCCGCGACTTCCTGCGACAGCGTTTTTGCCATGCTGATAATGGCGGCTTTGATGGAGTTAGATAGTATCATGTCTTCCAGTGGCTGCTTGGCCGCAACGGAGACCATATTGACTATCCTCCCCCAGTGCTGTTTTTTCATAAGGGGAAGCACCTGGCGGCACAGCCTGACATTGCTGAGTAAGTTCAGTAATATTGCGTACTCCCAGTCCTGATCACTGAAGGAACTGGAAGGCCCGGGGGGCGGGCTTCCCGTGTTGGTTACCAGAATATCCACCCAGCCAAAACGATTGACGGTTTCATCGACCAGATTCTTCACCTCGCTGGCCTTGGTCAGATCGGCAATAATGGGAAGGATTTTTACTGAATGCAACGACTCTATCTCGAGGGCAGTCTTGCGAAGTCCAGCTTCATTGCGGGCACAAATAGCCATGTTGACGCCCTCTTTAGCCAGGCCTATGGCCACAGCCTTGCCTATACCCCTGCTGGCTGCAGAAACGATCGCCGTTTTCCCAGCAATACCCAGATTCATAGCTTCACATATAAACTGAGACTAATTGGAAGATATTTTCGCATAAATTGAGGAGAAAGTCTAAGATAGGCGGGTTAAGATCAGGAGTTAATCCTCTGCTCCACCACTCTGGCATAATGCTCGATATCCCCCGTTTGGTATTGCTGAAGCCAGAGGTACACGACCACGTTGCCCTTCCTGAATACCAACTCTCTATTGAGGGGAGCAGAGTCGTTTAAAAAGCATTCATCGCCAATAGCGGGATTGGAAACCGTAGCATAAGCCGGCTTTTCCCTGTCATAGGCATCGCTGGCTGCTTGAAGAGTGCGAAATACTGCGACCGTATTTTGCACAGATGGTGCGAATGATCCGCCTTGAGAATAATATACATGACACTTTGAGCTTGTGTACAAAATCGATGGAGGCCCTGTGCTGATACTCATCCACCCCTGGCCCATATCATCCTTGGTAAGCACCATGGTACAGGCATCCTTCTTGATCATCTCGTCAGTGCTGGATTGACTTGCAGAAGGGACATTCACACTATTAGCAGCAGGCTGGGAAGGCGGCGCGGTCTGCTGAACCGGGGCCGGCGGGACTTGCGGTGTCGGCGTAGTAACCGTCGGCGAAGCCTGTCCCGCGGTGGGTGTCGTTTCAGCTTGCGTGCTGGAATTTATATTTGAGCCCGCCGAGCTATTTTGAGATGAACTATTTATCGGCTGCTGACTTGATGCAGGACCGCTAGAGGGTGTGCCTGAATTTTTATTAGCGTTGGCACAGGCAAACGTGGAGATAAAAATAATACACGCAGTCAATATGAAAAAACCAGTACGAATCTTTCCCCCGGACCCATATCTAATAGAAGACGACGATTTCCCGTGCATACTTGCCTCTCTACAATTAATATCTTATATCCCGCTCTTAAACGATAATAGGATAATCCGCCATTTTCTGCAAGTTTCGTACAGTATTTGCTGGCCAATTAGAATCCCCGGTTAAGTTCAGGCCGTCGTATTTAACCACTTTTATTAATGCGCAGCTCCCTCCTCAAAATTTTGCCTACCGAGCTCTTGGGTAACGAATCCATAAACTGTATGGCTTTTGGCCTTTTGAAGGCCGGCAACTGCTCCCGGCAAAAATGTACAAGCTCTTCCTCCGTGGCTGAGCCTGCAGTTTTCAGTACTACGAAAGCCATGACCTCTTCACCATAAATGTTATCAGGTACGCCGATAACCCCGCATTCCAGCACCTGCGGATGCCTGTGAAGGACATTCTCCACTTCCGTGGGATAAACATTCTCTCCACCGCGGATGATGAGATCTTTCTTGCGGTCAGTAATATAGATATAACCGTCTTCATCCTTATGACCAATATCCCCGGTATGAAGCCAACCATCCCTTATTGCCTCAGCGGTCTCGCGGGGTTTATTCCAGTAGCCCTTCATAACGCATGGACCTTTGATAACTATCTCACCTGTTTCACCTGCCGGAAGCTCCCTGTCATCCGGGCCGACCATTTTTATAGTGTTACATTTTTGATAGCACTTACCGATTGAACCGTACCTCGGCTCCTTCCCGGCGGCTATGTTGCCACAGTTGACGGTCGTCGCTTCGCTCAACCCGTAGCCTTCCCATATGTCAATGCCATACTTCGCTTTCCACTGACGGGCGATCTCCAGAGGCATCGGAGCGGAGCCGCAGATACACACTTGCAGGGAGCTCAAATCGTACTTATCAGCGGCAGGATGGTTAAGCAACTGGATATACATAGTTGGAACACCACGGAATTCTGTGATCCTGTATTGTTCAATGCATCTCATGGCATCCTCGGTATCCCAGCGTGAGAGCAGGATCATACTTCCACCAGTAAGGAACTCCAGATTCATAGCGAATACTCCATACCCATGGTAGAGGGGCAGCGTAACCAGCGATACCCTGTCTCGACCCACGCCAAACACAGTCACCTCACCACCTGTCATCCCTGCCCGCTCATTGGGTCTTTCCCTGATTGTCCCTTCCACCTCAATACCCCTTCTATTCAGCAAAACCAGTTCATAATAACCGGTGACATGCGTATACCAGTTATAGTGTGTCAGCATTACCCCTTTGGGGTTGCCCGTAGTGCCAGCCGTGTATATGATGACGGCCACATCGTCGTTGTCCGTTTCCGTCAATGCAATCTGGTTCGGCTCCCGCTTTGTGATCATGTCATAGGACAGGGCATCTTCCGGGATTTCCTTTTCAATCATAATCACATGTTTTAGTTCAGGAGCCTTCTGCCTGGCTTCCTTTATCTTATCAGTGAAATCTGTGCTAGTGACCAATGCCACTATGCCTGCGTCCCGATACAGATATGCAAGCTCCTGTGAACGCAGAGACGGGTTGATTGGCACCAGGATAGCGCCGATTTTGAAAATTGCGAAAAAAGATTGGATGAGCTGAGGACAATTCAATAATTGAACGCCAACCCTATCCCCCTTATTAATTCCCAGCTTTTTCAGTGCGTTCGCCAATCGGTTGGCGGCCAGGTTTATTTCAACATTGGAGTGCCATCCACCATCGTAGCAAACAAAATCATATTCGCCAAACCTTTGTATATTGTCATCCAGCAGGCTACCAATATTCATTGTGTCTTGCCTCCCTGCAGCAATTCGGTAATACCGATATATCTTCTAACGAAAAACAGGAATCAAGTGTATTAAGGCAGATCCCAGATATATCAGGATTATATATTTGGGGAATTTGCCGATCCAGAGGGCTATGAGAAATTTGGCTAAAGGATATTTGGCCAGCCCGGCAACCAGCCCTCCAATTTCAATGGGAATTACAGGCTGGAACGACAGGAAGGCTATAGCCCACATGCCGTATTTATCGACCCAGGATTTCACCGTCTGGTACCCGATGATATCATCCGGTATGGCGACTTTCTTACTCAGGTATCCAAGGTAGTAATAGCTCATTTCCCCCAGGCTGGCGCCCAGGCTTCCGGCCAATGCCACCAGGATGGGATTCCAGAGAGCGGCCGCCGCGATCATCAGGGAGACGGCAAAGGGCAGGGGAATCAGCGACAGGTTCACCACCAGAGCAACCAAAAAGATCGTCAGATAGGCCGCAGGCTCATATCTATGGATGGGAAGATGAAAGCTGGTAAAAACTATTTGTGTTGCGTAAGCTACAATTGCACTGAAAATTACAAAAAGGACAAAGATGACTCCCAGCTTAAACCAGTTTATCTTTTTCATATTATTATGAGCATATCACGGACGGCCAAAGTTATAAACAGGGTACGGCAAATTTAGCATCTCCAGCTCAGAATTTTGCGCTTAAAAGACCTTTTATTTATACGCCTTTCCTATATAATGTAAATTGAGGAGGACTTCTCATGGATGATATTTACTCGTTTCGGGGTGACTGTGAAGACAAGGCGGCATTGGGTAACAAAGGGGCTAACCTTGTGATCATGACAAGGCTGGGTTTGCCGGTCCCACCTGGGTTTGTAGTTTCAGTTCAGGGTTATAACGAGTACAAGAAGACCGGACGTTTAGCGGAAAAAGAGATCGCTCAAGCGCTGGCGGAACTGGAAAAACAGGCGCATGCCAAGCTTGGCAAGGGCCTCCAGGTCTCTGTACGGTCATCGGCGCCGATCTCCATGCCGGGCATGATGGACACGGTACTTAATATTAATAGTGTGGCTGAAATGAGATCGGCCATAAAACGTATCTTCGATTCATGGGACAATATGCGCGCCGTAGAATACCGCCGGCTTAACCATATTGCCTCAGATATAGGCACCGCGGCTGTCGTACAGGCCATGGTTTTCGGCAATAAGGACTCACGCTCCGGGACCGGCGTCGTCTTCAGCCGTGATCCCAGCACCGGTGAAAGTGGTTTATTCGGTGAATGTATAGAATGTGCCCAGGGGGAGGACATCGTATCCGGGTCCAAAACGCCCGTTCCCATCTCCCAGCTCAAGGCCAGCATGCCTGAGGTATACAAAGAGTTGGAACAAAAAGTTAGTTTCCTCGAGAAGCATTTCCGCAATATGCAGGATATAGAATTCACAGTAGAGTCCGGGACACTTTACATCCTCCAGACACGATCGGCGAAAAGGAGCGGCCAGGCGGCCGTTAGATCTGCGGTAGATATGGTGCACCAGGGCCTTATCACCCAGGAAGAAGCCATTCTCCGTTTGAACGTCGACGACCTGAGGGCGCTCCTGCATAAACATATCAAGTCCACACAATCGCATGAGCCGCTGACCAAAGGCTTGGCGGCTGCGCCCGGGGCTATCAGCGGGCAGGTGGTGTTTACAGTGGAAGATGCCATGACACAGGCCAAGAAAAGCATCCCCTCTATCCTGGTCAGGCCTGAGACCAGCCCCGACGATATACAGGGCATCGCCGCCGCTGATGGCGTATTGACTTCGAGAGGCGGCCTGACGTCCCATGCCGCCATCGTAACCAGGGCCATGGGCAAACCGTGCGTATGCGGCGCCGAAGATATCCTTATTGATCTAGCAAAGAAGCTTTTCACCTGCAAAGGCCAGACCATCTATCAGGGGGATACCATCACCATCGACGGCACCAGTGGCATGGTTTACCTGGGCGTACTTCCCATGGAAGAGGGCGTCATGATCAAGGAATTCGAGGAACTGATGACCTGGCTGGATGGCGCCAAGCGCCTGGGGGTCAGGGCCAATGCCGACGTCCCCGAAATGTTGGCGCAGGCCATTAAGCTGGGCGCCGAAGGCATAGGCCTTTGCCGCACAGAGCGTCAGTTCAGCGGACCTGAGCGCCTTTCAGCCATCAGGGAATATATCCTGGCTGCGACCCCCACTCAGAAAACAGCAGCTCTCAAACACCTGAGCAAGCTTCAAAAGGAAGATTTCATCGCCCTGTTCAAAGAGCTGAAAGGCCTGCCCATTATCATCAGGCTGCTCGACCTGCCTCTCCATGAGTTTCTCCCCTCTGAAAAGGAAGCAACCGACGAAAAGACCAGGCAGCGTATCGCTGAGCTCAAGGAGATAAATCCCATGCTCGGGCACCGGGGTGTGCGCGTGGCCGTCACCAATCCGGAAATATATTTAATGCAGGTACAGGCCATAGAGGCAGCCAAGAAGGAAGTACCGGCGGACGTCTCTATAATGATACCCCAGGTTATTACCTCGCAAGAGCTGATAATGATAAAAAAGAGCTGTACAGAAGGCTCCACGCTGAAGGTGGGGACTATGATGGAGACCGTACGTGCCTGCATGAGGGCTGGCCGCCTGGCCGAGGTGGCGGATTTTCTTTCCTTCGGCACCAACGACCTGACGCAGGCTGTGTACTCATTCAGCCGGGAGGACGCCGAGAAAAAATTCCTCTCCACCTATCTTGAGATCGGCATCCTCGAGAACAACCCCTTTGAAATAATAGATATCAAAGGGGTCGGCAGGCTCATGGAAACGGCCATTTTCTGGGCTCGCAGGGCTAAAAAAGATATCCCCGTCGGCGTCTGCGGCGAGCAAGCCGGGGAACCCCACTCCATAAGCTTCTTCCACGCCATTAACGTTGACTACGTGAGCTGCAGCCCCTTCCGGGTGCCCATTGCCAAGCTCATCGCCGCACAGGCCGCCATCAAGCAGAAAGACCAGGCGGAAGCCATTGTCTGAATAGAAAAACCGAGGGTCGGACTTTTAACGAGGATATTGGTATAAGCAACGGCCTATTCGGCTGCTGTCTAGGCAGGTTTGTCGCCTTCGTCGGTGTGGGCTGGCTTCTCTTTCTCTAAAATAGCACCCTGTTTACTGTGCTTAGCTTCATCCCGGAGGCCATTGATAATCGTCCAGAAGACCAGGACGAATACAGCCGCAACGAAAACGCAGCAGAATACAGCAAAACCAAAAAATGCAAGGGTCATCGTGCTTTTCCTTTCTTAAACAATTATGCAGATGAAGTCTTGTGACTGTTGTCGGCCACCCTAAATGGTACACCTTCTCAAGCCAGCAGGCCAATGCATATCAAATTATCTATAATACTTATCTTCCCGCGGATGGCCCGTTATTCTCTGCCCCCGCCGAAGGCCGAGATCCCGGTTATATCCTGGCCGATGATCAGCGTATGGATGTCGTCCGTACCTTCATAAGTATAGACGGACTCGATATTGGCCATATGCCGAATGGGCGAATACTCAAGGGAAACACCGTTGGCCCCCAGCAGCTCGCGCGCCGTCCTGGCACACATGCGTGCCACTCCGACATTGTTCTTTTTAGCCATGGATATCTGGGTGGGCTTGGCCTTTCCGGCGTCCATCAACCGGCCAAGCTGGTAAGATAGAAGCTGCCCCTTGGTAATCTCGATCAACATCGTCACCAGCTTTTCCTGTACCAATTGGAATGAAGCAATAGGCGCCCGAAACTGCTTCCTTTCACCAGCGTAATTCAGGGCCGTCTCGTAGCAGTCCATGGCGGCTCCCAGCGCGCCCCACGATATACCATATCTCGCCATATTCAGACAGGAGAGGGGTGATTTCAGTCCTCCCGATTTCGGTAAAATGCTGTCCTCCGGGACACTGACGTCGTTCAGGACAAGCTCACCGACATCCCCCGCCCGCATCGATCCCTTCTTGCTCATAAACTTTTGCTCGAACCCGGGCGTTCCCCTCTCCACCAGGAACCCTTTAACGCCCTGGCTGGTCTTGGCCCATATAATGGCGACATCTGCTATGGCAGCCTCGCTTATCCACTGCTTGGCGCCATTGATAATCCATTTATTGCCTTTTTTCACCGCCACGGTCTCCAGTGATGAAACATCAGAGCCCACATTCGGTTCCGTCAGCCCGAAGCAGCCGATCTTCTCCCCTTTAGCCATGGCCGGCAGCCATTTCATTTTCTGCTCCTGCGACCCATACTGCCATATGGGGAACATCACGAGGCCGGCCGAAACGGCCGCAAAGCTGCGCATGGAGCTGTCCACCCTCTCTATTTCCTGGGAGATCAGCCCGAAGGTGACGTAGCTGGACCCGGCGGCGCCGTATTCCCTGGGGATGAAAGGCCCTATGAGCCCCAGCTCCCCCATTTGGGGCGCCAGCTTCCTCATATCAAGCGGCTCTTCGGCATGGAAGGCATCCACTACCAGGGGCTTGATAACATCCTCCATGAAGTCCCGGGTCATCTTGCGTGTCATCTTCTCTTCCGCGCTATACAGGTCGTCGATACAGTAATAGTCCACTCCCTGGAATTTCATGCTTCGTCTCCTGATTACTCCTTAATTATGTTAAGTTCCCGGCTCCATCCGGGGTTATTTTTAACACAGGTTATCCTAACCCAGCCGCCCATTAGAGTCAACCACCTGGCCTCCTACCACATTTGGTGATTCTCGTTTATTGTGCTAAAATAGTCACATCGACTGAGCGCTCGGTCTGTGATATGAGAAAAGTAAGAACCTTCAGCAGCGACACCGACCTGGTTAACGAACGCAGAAACCATATCGTCAAGATAGCTACCGAACTGATCATAAAGAAGGGCTATAATAATATCAGTACCAGGGAGCTGGCCTTGGCCCTGGGCATGAGCACCGGCGGGCTGTATCACTACATAGGTTCCAAGGAAGATATCCTCTATCTCATCATTAATTTCACTTCGGACCTGACTTGCCAGTCGCTATCCGGGTTTGCCGAAGAACAAAAGGGCATATCCTGCGAAGAAAGACTGCGCGATTCCATCAAGAATTACCTGGAGATCGTGGAAAATTACCGTGATTTCCACAACTTCGTCAACCATATAATGCTTTCGCTCTCCTTAAAGGACAGAAAGATCGTCTATAAAGCGGAAAGCCGCGTTATCGATTATTACGAGAAACTCATTGCCGATGGAATTGCCGAGGGTGTCTTTGAAGCACAGGATACCCGTATAGCAGCTCACAATATCATTGTGATGGCCAACGCCTGGGCCAACCGCGGCTGGTTTCTCAAGAAGCACTATACTCTTCAAGAGTATACCGAGGAGCAGACGGCCGCCATCCTTTCCCAGCTAAAAAAGGTCCCCAAGAAGAACGGCCACAAACCATTGCAGCAGGTGAAGCAGAGAGCATGACAGATGACGCATCAATGGATGCCGCCCTGTCGTAGGATTAAAAAGTAAATAATTAGCATTGCTATAAGGAGGAAATATGGCAATAGACAGCAAAGCAACCAAAACACCTAAAACAACCCTGGGGAGCAAGAAACTATTCACCGAACGCCTGAGCAAGATGCGCCGCAACGTATATTATGACGGCCATCTTATCGACCGCACCGATGAACAGCAGATGAACACCATCAACACCATCGGATCGACTTACGATTTCGCCCAGGACCCTCAGTTACAGGACCTGATGCTGGCCAAGAGCCACATTACAGGCAACACCATTAACCGTTTCACCCACATCCATCAGAGCAAAGAGGACCTGCACAAGAAGCAGGACATGACGCGCGCCCTTTGCCAGAGGGTCGGCGGCTGCATCCAGCGCTGTATGGGCATCGACGGCTCCAATGCGCTCAACGCTATATCCTTTGAGGCGGACAAGCAAAATAAAGGCAGCACCGAGTATCACAAGAACTTCCTGAAGTGGCTCGAACGTTTTCAGAACGAAGACCTGGTCGGCTGCTGCGCACAGACAGATGTCAAAGGCGACCGGATGAAGAGGCCCAGCGAGCAGATCGACCCGGACCTGTACCTGCACGTCGTCGAGAGGAAAAGCGACGGCATAGTGGTCAGCGGATGCAAAGTCCATAACTCTGAGGCCTCAACAGCCGACGAGATCATCGTAGTTCCCACCCGCGCACTGCTTCCAACTGAAAACGATTGGGCGGTTGCCTTCGCCGTACCGGCAGACTGGGAGGGCGTGAAGCAGGTGGTAACCATCCATAACCTGAGGGAGCGCACGCATTTCAAGAGGGGCTTTATGCCCGGCGCAACCGACTCATATACCATTTTCGACAAATGCTTCATCCCCTGGGAAAGGGTCTTCCTCTGCGGCGAGACCGTTCACGGCGCCGTAGGCGCACTTCTCTTCGCCCTGTTCCATCGCCACAGCTACTCCGGCTGCAAGCCGGCCATCGGCGACATCACTGTGGGCACGGCAGCCCTGGCCGCCGAATATAACGGCGTGCACAAGGCCAGCCACGTGAGAGAAAAACTGGCAGAGCTCATCATGGTAACCGAGCTCGGCTATGCCGCCGGTTTCACAGCATCCGAGCTGGGAAAACCGGAGGTCTACATGCCGGGTGTTGGTTTCGTCCCTTACGGCCCGGGCAGCTATATTCCTAACTCAATTTACTGCAATGTCGGGCGCTGCCTGACCGGCGAAAATGTTTACAGGGAATCAGAGATTATCTGTGACATCTCCGGCGGCATACCGGCAACCTTCCCGCATGAGGCCGATTTCCTCAATCCCGATACCAGAGCCCTGCTGGAAAAGTACACCACGCGCAACCCGAATATAAAAATCGAAAACGCCATTAAATTCTGGATGTATGTCGGCGATGCGCTTTGCTCAGCCACGGGCGGAATACACCAGGTCGGCAGCTACCATGGCGGCGGCTCACCCGTCATGGAACAGATCGCCATCACCACCCAGTACGACATCGAGTCCAAGAAGAACATGGTCAAAAAGATAGCCGGTATCAAAGACTAAACTTTATACCGCGGGTTCATTCAAATCCCCCGGACATCGCTGAAGTCCGGGGGATTTTTTTACGTAATTATCCCATGATAACAAGTACCACAGGCCATCTGGATCATGTATTAAAAGAAGGTGGCAATTTTCTTACTCGATATGAACCTAATTGCAGTTTCCTCAACAGGCATTTTCCTATTTGCCAATGCTTTAGCAATAGAATCATAGTTCTTGCCATTGGCTACCACTACGGAATTATAAACAGCGATCCAATTGCCATCAAACGATTGCAACAATTCAACCCTATTGTCATCAATGTAAAGGTGGTTTTTCTTAATCTCCTTATATTGCCGCTCTAATTCTTCCCTGCCTCCCGCATGACGCAAGGCTTTTTCTAGAAGGCTGTTATTAATCGCCAATTCTGTCACCTCCTTATTTTTGCCTTTATGCTTAGTAATAGTGCAGGAATAATAGAATATTTAATAGTACTAAAGTGCCAACAATATTGGGACGATAGGGTCAGACTCAGCAAGAAAAGTAATAAGATAGATTACCAATCAACCACTTATCTCGATGGGATAATCGCGTTTTTTTATTCCACGCCGACCCGTTCGGTGCTAAAATAGGATAGCTAATAAGCTGAGGAGAGGCTAAGGCATGAAAATCGCAGTCAAAAGGGTTTACTGTCCTTCCTGTCAAAGGCTGGTCAGGATACGTGATGAGGCCAGCGGCCGTAATACACTTATCACCTGTACCCAATGCGGCAGGCAGTTATACGAATGGAATGGCATAAGGTTCAAGCCGTTGAGCGAACCGGTCGGCATCAAATAGCATATCCCGGCCTGACCGGCCGGTACTATAAAAATCTCTTTTCTTTCTGGAAGGCCTCTTTAATAACGCGGCTGGTGAACGGCACTATCCTGCTGTTGCAGTGCACCTCGTCCGCCAGGTAATATTTCTTAATGAAGCCATTCTCATCCGAGGCTATCGATTGGATATCTATATAGGGCACTCCCAGCGACTCGCAGCGCTCTTTCAGCTTTAGATTAAATTTTCTGGATATCTCGCTCCTCTCTCGCGGCTTGCCCGAAAACGGCAGTGCGGTGATGAATTCCTTGCTGGCGGCAGGCGGAATGCCGTGGACGCAGACCGCGAACCCGTCATTTTTTATCCGGCCGATGACTTCGCCGTACTTTTCCACCGTATTATCCACCAGCATATCCAGGCTTACAGTCTTTCCGCTCTTGCCATACTGCAGATAAATATGCACCCGTGCATCGATTTCCCCGAAAACGAGCATGACCACGTCCCTTTTTTTATTAATTTTTGAGAGAAACAGCTTTAAATATTCGCTGGAGCGGGTGAAGCTTTTCTCCTTGCCCAGGTTGTAGGCCGTGGCCTGGGATATATGATGAATCAGGTAAGGGAAGCGGTAGGTGAAAGGCACCACGTGGCTATCGCCGATGGTATGCACGATGCACGAGTTGGTAAGATTGGATTTCAGCATCAGGACGGCGTTGAAGGCCAGCAGCGGGGGATATTTAAAGACCATGTTCCAGAAGGGGAAATAGATGGAGCCGTGCCTCTGAAGCAATCCGATACGGGCAAGCTTATAGTGTTTCCAGACTTCTTTCATATGCAGGTCAAATGATTCTCGCAGATTAGAAGGAAAAGATCCTGGAGTTTATTAATAGGGTCTGCGGCTAAATAAAACGCTCGAACCTTTCTTTTTTAGCCTTGCAAATTGGGCATATCTCCGGCGGACCGTCACGTGCGCACAGGTACCCGCAGACTTTGCAACGCCACACCGGCAGCGTTAAAGCGCCGATTTTGACGCTACCGGCCTCCGCTGCGGCCTTTTTTCTTAGCGCAGGGGGTGGACGCCGCTCCGGAATGGAGGTCGGTTTCCAGCTCCAGTCCAGCACCTTCTGCGAAACATATAAAGCGCAGTAACATGCGTTGTATTCCACAAGATCCTGGTCCCTGTAATCGCAGGGACAGATTATATCCAGGTCTTCGTCTTTTTTCCCGGAGGCCAACCGGCAGGGGCAGGACTGATATCCATAGCGCTTTTCATTGACCAGCAGGCCAGTGATAAGCCCCTTGGTAAAATCCAGATCGGGGTTTAAATGATATCCCCCGCTCTCAGCATCCCTCTTATACTTTTCGTAGGCCCTGTCTACTTCGGCCTGCGTTACTGCAATCTCACCGTTCACAGCTTTAAAGCCTCTTTAATCTCCTTTTCTTTGAATCCTACGATGCACTTGCTATCGTTCACTACCAGTGTGGGGAAGGAGCATTCCGGGTTCCATTTTGCCACGATCTTCATGGTGTCTTCTTTTTCCGGGCCCTGCAACAGGTCTACGAATGTGTAATCGTATTCAACTCCCAGGTCGCTTAATAACTGCTTGGTTTTCTTGCACCAGATACACGTACTTAACGCATATAACATCAGCTTCCCGGCTTTCTTACCTTCTACATGCTCGATTTTCATTATGCGTCCTCCTCGTACATCCCTGTTTATATGTACCAAAGGAATAATATCTTAAAGGAACTCATGCTGGCAAATGGGTTCCTTTGACACCCGGGGCTATTCCTTTTAATATCTAGCTGTACTGATCAAATCCGGGGAAACGATGATTACAGGCCGCAATATCAACGCTCACAACTCGCTGTTCCTGATTATCGACATTCAAAAGAACCTGGCGGCAGCTATGGACAAGGTTGTCTTTCACAAGGTCGAAAGCAACGTCCGCTTATTGATTGCCACCTGCAATATCCTCAAAGTGCCGGTATTTCTCACCGAGCAGTACCGCAAGGGCCTGGGGCCGACGGTCGATCCGATTGTCAAGGACCTTGGCCCCCTGTACAAACCCATGGAGAAGGTCATTTTCAGCGCCTGCGGCGAGCCGGCCTTCTGCAGCGATTTCAAGCCTGTAGAAAGGAAGTATGTTTTCATTGCCGGCATAGAGGCGCATGTCTGCGTTTTGCAGACCGCCCTGGACATGATCGCCAACGGCTTTTACGTCCACATCGTCCGTGACGCTATGTGCTCCAGGTACAAAGAGGACTGGAAAAACGCCCTGGGCTACATGAGGGATGCCGGCGCCGTTATCACCACCACTGAGACGGTGGCCTTCCAACTGCTGCAAAAGGCCGGGACACCGGAGTTCAAAGCCGTCTCGCCCCTCTTTAAAAACAAAGAGTCGCTTTTTACATCGGATGATATCCCCATTATTCCGCTGTCCTCTCACCGCTTCACGCCATAAGTCGCTGCCGCGCGCAATGACCGGTTTTCTGAATTGTCATTGCGAGGCACACAGTGCCGTGGCAATCCCTGTAATTGAAGATGCAAGCCCCTAACCTTAGAGATTGCTTCGCTTCGCTCGCAATGACAGGTTAAGTTCGTTTGCCCGGTCCATATTTATCCATTAAACTGAATCTTGCATCCGGTTATTCAGAGCAAGGAGCGCAGCGTAACGCAAAATGTTAGAATATCCATCTGGGAAATGATCTTCAGGCCGGCCACTTAAAGCTCATGGCAGAAACGACTTAACAGGATGGCATGATATGAAAGAATCCATTATGGAGATAATTGTCTGTCCCGTATGCAAGGGCCCGCTGGAGCTGGTAGTAACAGAGCGCAACGATCGCGAGATAACAGCCGGATCACTCATCTGCCATAAATGCAACCATCCCTACCCCATTCAGGACGGCATACCCAACCTGCTGCCGCCCGATATAAACAGCTAAGTGTTTCTGCCCGGCTTATAGACAGCGCAGGATTCCGGGGACTCCCAGACCTCTATGTTTTCGATGCCTGTATCGCCCGTAAAAAGCGGCTTAAGCTGATCGAATATAACCTTAGCGATATTTTCCGAAGACGGGTTGATCTTATCGAAGGGCTTCACTTCATTTATGCAGCCGTGGTCGTACTTGGCCAGCACGTCGCCCAGCTGCCTTTTCAGGTCCGTGAAATCGTAGGCCAGCCCGATTCTGTTCAGCCTGGACGCCTTCAGGCGCACGACCACTTTAAACCTGTGGCCGTGCAGCTTTTCGCATTTACCTTTATATCCCCTCAGGTAATGGGCTGCGTCGAAACTCTTCTCTACCGATAAAAAATACATCTAGCTTTCCTTTATCTCGATTTTCAGGTCCGGGCATTTGTCGACCTTGCTCCCGGATTCCAGCTCGGTCAACAGCTGCAGCATGGACTTATGCAATATGGGGTGCACCAGGCCGCGGGCTATCTCTACTATGGGCACCAGCACGAAGGCCCTTGACTGCAAACGCGGGTGGGGCACCTTTAAATCCGGGGTATCTATCACCTGGTTATTATAGAACAGCAGGTCCAGGTCGATCAGGCGCGGCCCGTTGCGCCTGACGCGCTTCCTGCCCATTTCCTTCTCGATGTTTTTCAGGACCGCCAGCAGCCTGGCGGCATCCATCTCGACCCCGGCCTTGATCACGCAGTTGAGAAAGTCCGGCTGTCCTTTAGCGCCCTCCGGCTCGGTCTCGTAGACGGACGACATCGATTCGATGTTGCCGTAACTGGAGAACAGGGCCACGGCCTTTGAAATATTGGCTATCCTTTCGCCCAGGTTGGACCCGATGCCGATATAGACTTCGGTCATTTAACCGGCCCCCGCACTATGGCGTCGCTCATTTTAGCGATCAATTTCATGTGCTTCACATCGTGCACCCTTATGATATCGGCGCCCTTGCTGATGCCGATGGCCACCGACGCCGCCGTCCCCACCAGCCTGGCCTCCGCATCCTCCCCCACCACATTAAAAATAACGGATTTCCTGGAGGTCCCAAGCAATATAGGACGCTTTATGGCCTTCAACTCGTCCAGCCTGCTCAGGAGCTCCAGGTTCTGCTCCTGGGTCTTGCCGAACCCGATCCCCGGGTCGATGATTATATTCTCCCGGGCTACCCCCGCTTTAAGGGCGGCATCAATTAGTTTATGTAAAGTAGTGTCGACCGTCGACACTATATCTTTCACTGCCCGGCCGCGCTCGTTGCTGGTCAGGATTATGGGTACCTTGCGTTGGGCGGCCATCTCCACCAGCCCCGTCTCCTTCAGTCCCGAGATATCATTTATCATGGCGGCTCCGGCATCCAGCGCCCGCCCTGCCACCTCCGGCTTGTAGGCATCGATGCTGACCGGCACGTTCAATACCCCGGCCGTCCGCCGTATGAAGGGCAGCACCCTGCTCAGCTCTTCCTCGACCGTAACAGGGTCGGCGCCCGGTCGCGTCGATTCCCCGCCCACGTCGATGATATCGGCGCCGTCGCTCACCATCTGCTGCGCCTTAAGTATGGCATCGTCCGTATCCCTGAACCCGTCGCCCGAGAATGAATCCGGAGATAGATTGATGATCCCCATGATATAGGTGCGCGTACCCCATTTAAATTCGGCCTTGCCGATGCGGGTTACGCCTATTTCGTTATTCTCTCTTGCTTCTGCCATTTACCTTCTCCCATCCGTTCCAATACGAATGTATTTTACCATTTGCCATGTCTGGACGTTCCATTTATATTTAAGCATATAGAGCATAATATGTTAAAATATGACTCTATTTTTCATTCCCTTACTTCAATGGTAAAAGTATTATGGGCAAGACTTTAAGCGAAAAGATACTCAGCGCTAAATCGGGCACGGACGCTAAGGCGGGCGACATCGTCATCTCGCCGGTGGACCTGGTCTTCGTACAGGACACCACCGGCCCGCTCACGGTGCGCCAGTTCAAGGCCGGCAAGAAGCAGACGCTGGCCAATCCCGCCCGCTCGGCCGTCTTTATCGACCATGCCTCGCCCAGCCCCAACCGTGCGCTCTCCAACGACCACCTCTTGCTGCGCCAGTTCGCCGCCGATACCGGCTGCCTGCTCTTCGATGCCGGCAGCGGTGTGTGCCACCAGTTGGTGGCCGAGAAGCTGGCCAATCCCGGCGACGTCATCGTGGGGGCCGACTCCCACACCGTTACCGCCGGCGCGCTGGGCGCCTTCGCTACAGGCATGGGCTCCAGCGATATCGCCGTGGCCTGGTCGCTGGGCAAGACCTGGCTACGCGTGCCCGAGACCTTCAAGATCAACGTCAGCGGCAAGTTCCGCAAGGGCGTGGGCGCCAAGGACCTCATACTCCATTTGATCGGCCTGATCGGCGCCGACGGCGCCACCTACAGGGCATTGGAGTTCTCCGGCGATACCATCGATAAAATGCCCATGCACCAGCGGCTGACCATCGCCAACATGGCCGTCGAGGCCGGGGCCAAGGTCGGCATCTTCCCCTCCGACAAGATCACGCAGGACTATTTGAAATCACAGGGCCGGGCCGATAAATTCAAGCCTCTGCAGCCCGACCCCGATGCCGTTTACGAGCGCGTTATCGTTATCGACGCCTCCAGGTTGGAGCCGACCGTTTCGCGGCCACACACGGTGGACAACACGGCCAAGGCCAGGAACCTGGGTGATGTGAAGATTAACCAGGCCTTCATCGGCACCTGCACCAACGGCCGCCTGGAGGACATGGCCGAAGCAGCCTCCATCCTCAAAGGCAAGAAGGTGCACGAGGGGGTCCGGTTGCTGGTCTGTCCCGCCTCCCGCCAGATCATGCTGGAGGCCAACAAGGCGGGCTACACCAATACCATTATCGAGGCCGGCGGCCTCATACTGCCGCCCGGCTGCGCCGCCTGCCTGGGCCTGCACCAGGGCATACTGGGCGACGGCGAGGTCTGCCTCTCCACCGCCAACCGCAACTTCAAGGGCCGCATGGGCAATCCCGAGGGCTTCATTTATTTAGCCAGCACGGCCACTGCGGCGGCTTCCGCCATCACCGGCAGGATCACCGATCCGCGAGAGGTCCTTTAATGCTGCATACGCTTTTAAAAGGCAGGGCTTTCAAGTTCGGCGATGCCATCTCCACCGACCTCATCATCGCCGGCAAGTACGCCCACCTGCGCAGCAACCTGCCCGAGCTGGCCAAGCACGTCATGGAGGACGCCAATCCCGAATTTGCCGCCAAGGTACAGCCGGGCGATTTTATAGTGGGCGGCTCCAACTTTGGCATGGGCTCCAGCCGAGAGCATGCGCCGCTGGTCATCAAGATGGCCGGCGTCAGCGCCGTACTGGCCAGGTCTTTCGCCCGCATCTTCTTCCGCAACGCCATCAACCAGGGCCTGCCCGTCCTGATCTGCGACACCGACAAAATCGGCGAAGGGGACCAGCTTGAGGTCAGCCTGGACGGGGGCGTCGTCAACAACGTCACCAAAAATGAGAAATACACCTTCACCAGGATACCGCCTGCCATGCTCAGCATCCTCAACGAAGGCGGCCTGATACCCTACATCAACAAGTACGGCGACTTTAAGTGGTAAAAACGTCATTGCGACCTTTTGTTCACACGTCATTGCGAGCGAAGCGAAGCAATCCTTCGATTCGAAGGGAATCGACATCCTCGAACAAAAGATTGCCACGTCGCCCTTCGGGCTCCTCGCAATGACCGAGTAAGTGAGAAGGAAAAAGAGGTTAAATAACATGGCATACAGGGTTACCTTACTCCCCGGCGACGGCATCGGTCCGGAGATCACCGACGCCACGCTGCGCGTGCTCGAGGCCACCGGCGTCAAGTTCGACTGGGACGTTTTCACCGTGGGCGAGGCCGCCATCGGCCAATGTGGCACACCCCTGCCCGACGAGACCATCCAGTCTATCCGCAAGAACAAAGTGGCCTTGAAGGGTCCCGTCACCACGCCCATCGGCACCGGATTCCGCAGCGTCAACGTGGCCTTGCGCAAGAAGCTCGACCTTTACGCCTGCCTCAGGCCCTGCAAGAGCTACAAAGGCGTTGTGACCACGCCCTACCGTGACATCGACCTGGTCATCATCAGGGAGAACACCGAGGACCTCTATATCGGCATTGAGTACGCCAAAGATTCTCCCGAGGCCCTCCAACTCTACGATTTCATCACGAAGCATTTCAAGGACCCCCTGCGCAAAGATGCCGGCTACAGCATCAAGACCATCTCCGAGTCCGGCAGCCGCCGCATCGTCGAATACGCCTTCGACTATGCCCGCAAATACAAGCGCAAGAAGGTCACGGCGGTTTCCAAGGCCAACATCATGAAGTTCACCGACGGCCTCTTCCTCTCCGTGGCGCGTGAAGTGGCCAGGGATTACCCTGAAATCGAGTATGACGAGGTGCTGGTGGATGCGCTCTGCATGCGGCTGGTGCGTGACCCCCGGATCTTCGACGTGCTGGTGCTGCCCAACCTCTATGGCGACATCATCTCCGACCTCTGTGCTGGGTTGGTGGGCGGCCTGGGCCTGGCGCCCGGCGCCAACATCGGCGACGGGGTGGCCATCTTCGAGCCCACACACGGCAGCGCCCCCAAGTATACCAGCATGAACAAGGTCAGCCCCATGGCGCAGATGCTTTCCGCCGTTTTGATGCTGCGCTATTTGAATGAAGAGAAGGCCGCCGACAGGATGGAAAACGCCATCGCCGCCGTTATAGCCGAAGGCAAGAACGTGACCTATGACCTGCGTCCGGACCGCAACGCGCCCAGCGTGGGCACCTCACAGGTGGCGGATGCGGTTATCTCGTCATTGCGAGCCCTATAGGGGCGCGGCAATCCCTATAAGTACTTGTTGCTAGCTTTGCAGGGGTGCGGCTATTGCATGTCAATAAGCTTTGAACGTCTCTAAGATCTTGACATCTTGCTATTATGGTGCTATAAATATATTACTCTTCCTCGCCGTTCAGCCTCACAAGGTTGAACTGGCGAGGTTTTTTATAAGTGGGAGGCAGGATGCAACCAAGGAAACTGGTATTATTCATCGATGATAAGAACGTTTATAAGGGTGCGAGGCGAGCGTTCTTTAGTGATACATCTCCACATTATCACGGACAAATAAATCCTATTAAGTTGGGCGAATTATTATGTTCACGCGCTGCATCCGGTGAAACCCGGACACTGCATAAAGTAAGAATATATACGGGTAGTCCCGATGCTACGAGAGAATCCCAATCTTATTCTGCTCATACCAAGCAACGCAATGAATGGGAACGATTGGGCGCAAAAGTAATTACCCGTACTTTAAGATATCCAGTTGATTGGCCGACATCCAAGGCCGAGCAAAAAGGTGTTGATGTTGCCTTAGCTATCGATTTTGTCGCGATGTGATTGGATGGGCAATACGAAGTTGGGATAATTGCTTCAACTGATACTGATTTAAAGCCAGCTATTGAATATGTGAAAAGCAAATGTGGAATCCGTTGCATACTCGAAGTAGTCTCCTGGAAAAGCACAAAAAACAAAAGCAGACTATATATGCCTCAATTATGGTGTAACTGGCTCGATTCCAATGACTACGATCAAGTATCTGATTTAACAGATTATAATAAATAGATATATAGAAATAAGTTTATGTCTATAGCCGTCCGGACCGCAACGCGCCCAGCGTCGGCACCTCACAGGTGGCTGATGCAGTTATCTCGTCATTGCGAGCCCCATAGGGGCGCGGCAATCCCTAGTACGAAGAGGCCTATTGCGAGCGCCTTGGGGGCGTTGAAGAGGGGCTTTAGCCCCTCTTAGAAAAAAAGACTCC
>CAWJIA010000022.1:0-52755 GCA_963842805.1 uncultured Chloroflexia bacterium
CTTTCACTAGCATTTCGTCCTTGCGCCCATAAAAATAGTCGCGGATTGCCGCAAGTAGTATCGACGTCGTAGCCAGTCTCTGTTGCCGTATCCGCGACTTCCCATACTCCATCCTTTTCTGTCGTCAGGACGATAGTACCTAGAAAATATGAGGGCTTGCCGTTGTCAATTGCATTGGCAAGGTCATGAAATAGATCTGATACATGCTCTTCTTCCCATGAATATTCTCGCTGGTTAAGCGGAACGGCCAAACGGTGGTTCTTTAATGCTGTGCCAATCCCTATATGATCAAAATCAATTGCCCCAAGCTGCTTTTTCATTTTTCTACCTCCACCCCTATTTATTTTGCCTGCCGCACAAACCCCTTTGCCTGTACTTCAAGTGCGATTATACCACATGTCATCTCCCAGTTATACCTGTTTTGTGTGACAAAATCATCGTTCTGGAATAGAATTCGAAATGACGGTTCTGCCTTCCGTATATTTAGCTCCGCCATAATATTTCCGAAAAACCATCCCCAAATCACCCTTTAAGGAATCACACCATGGCACGCAAACCCACTGGTCGCCCTACCGGACGTCCTAAAAGAATAGGTAAGTATCCCCCCTACATACGTATCAACATACGTACGGTCGGTATTACGTTTCCTCTATACAAGCTATGGTAAAATAACAATGTGCAAAGACAAAAAGAAGGTATTGGTGCCCTTGTTCTTTGTTGTCTTTTTGCACTTATTATATTTCTCACGCAACAATACCTTATACAACACCCCATGAATATATCAGATACTGGATTCTACATAGCATACACGGTTTGCATATTAGCTGCCATTATCATTTCCCTATGGGCATTTACGCCCATAGGGGACAAGTTATTCCGAAGGAAGAAAGAAAAACCGCCCATGATCACAAATTATACCGCCATTGGTTCTCCTGCTCCCTCATATGGATATGATAATATCCTAGCGATTGACCAAGAAGAACCTCGTAATCACCCTCCCCTTGTGCTTGACATCACAACCTCTATTTTTAGTGCTGCAATATTATTCTTTGGACTTGTGGGTCTGCTTGTCTGGTTGTCAGGTCAAATAGTACGGCTTGATTGGCGTTTTATTGTGAGTGACATCCTTTTCATAGTTGTGCCCATTCTGGCTTTAGTAGACACATGGTTTTGGGAACGGAAGTATTATAGATCGGGTAAAAGTGCCGTAGAAGCGCATAAAAAATTCATTTTGAGCGGAAATGTTAACGATGTTTTCAATGCTTGCTTAAAAGTGCTGTACACACGACTGGACCTAAAAGAACTCACGAATATGGAAAATGACACGGCCACAATTCGTAAAGGCTATAATCGGCGGATTAAAAATCACGGTGACTACAGAGCAAATATCAGATAAGAATGTTGAGGTTTATATCTATAGCGATTCTTATGGGTTACAACCAAGTGGGATTTGGGTAACAACCAAAAGAACATCGATAAGTTCGATCGATTCTTGCGAGAAGAGATGGAACATGCCACAGATAACAGACAACAACTTATTATAACAGACGTAAAACCACGATGGGTGGGCAGATATCGCCACAGTTGGAGGTTAGTCATTAAAAACATTGGCTTATTGGATATAGAAGAGTGTAGGGGACGTATGATTGCGATAGCAGATGAAGTATCTCAGCGCAACCCCGGTTTAAGAAACTGGCCTGATGGATACTTCAATTGGAGTGATGGTAGAGAAACTACTTCCATTCAGCAGGGAGAATCGAAGGAACTCGAAATAGTGATCCGCACAGGTATTGATGAACCAATACTATTAGCATATATTCAGGGAGATGATTACAGAAAAGATAATGCTATTAGAACAGGTCATGCATTTCTTATTCTAATAAGTATCACGGGTAATGGAGTGCCTCCACTTTATGCGGTCTGCGCTTTCTACCCGTGGTGGGACTACAAAAATCATGGGCTTCGTTTAGTAGATAGCACACTAACGCAACCGGATATTGAAAACTACCAGAAGCCAATAAGTATAAGATTACCTGAAATAAGGGATGATTCTGAATTCCCGATACGGCAAATTTTACTACAGCCTGATACGAGGCGCATGCTTGCTGATGCCCAGACATCAGCAAGGGGACTAACTGCACCAGACGCTCACGTGGACTACCCTACTAACCCTTTTACTAAAGATATAAGTATTGTAACGATGATTTCAAACGCCAAGAGAAGTTATCAGACACTCATCAATAAATTGGAAGGGATGCCAAGGACTGCCGTAATATTTGGGGGGCATGCTAATCAACTTATGACAGCCCTAACTGTAGGAATGTCACTTTTAAAATCGTATGAAGAAATCCACAAGCGTCCTCTTGACTTAGATGGGAATTCACAGGAAATAGATGATAGGATTACGGATATTCAAAACATTATCAATTCAATGTAGGAGTTATCAAATGCCAGAACGTAAAATAGTCAAACGTAAAATAACAGTAGGGCAATTCCACGAACTTATAAAAGCGGCGTCACAGCCACGTCCTAACGAATCTGATGAAGCATCGTTAGAAACATCGGACGTTCCTCAAGACGATGGTTGTAGCGAAATTGATATTCATTCAGATATGACTGAAGATACTTCGGACTAACAGCATGATAAACACCACCTATTCCACGTTTTACAAGGCTCCAGAAGCCCTCAATGGTATTGGTGTGCGCATTACCAACCACATCCTCACCAGCCACATGATTGCACTTGATATGGTCAAACCCAGCATCTTCAACTTTGTCGTAGACGGAATATTCGTCCGTATAGATGATGGTTTTCCGTTCAACATTCTTAGCAATAAGAGGCATTGCCGTAGAACGTTTGACATTGGCAACCACCTTAGTGCTGACCTTACCATGACGTTGTGCAATACCGATCACTGGGACTTTGTGAGAACCTTCAGCCGGACGCCCCTTGTTATCGCCACGCCTTTTACCGCCGATGTAGGTTTCGTCAATCTCAACCTGTTCATTGAACATGCCAGGGTTTTCGTCAAGAAGTGTGCGGATTTGTTTGAACATGCGCCAAGCCGTCTTATAAGTCACGCCAGTCATGCGCTGAAGCTCTTTGGCAGAGCGTCCAGAGCGAGTAGAACTCATATAGTACATAGCCTGGAACCAAGTCTTAAGAGGGGTAGCAGACTTGTGGAAGATTGTATTAGCCATTGGGTAAACGTCGTGACCGCAGTAGTCGCATTTATAACAAGACCTATTCGGCATCTTATGATGCTTAGTAACCTTCTTACAAATAGGGCAAGGAATACCATCAGGCCAACGGTAATCTTTCAACCATTCCAGACAAGCATCGCTATCGGGAAATTGCCTTTCAAAAGTCTTAGTTGTGAATTCCGCCATCAGGCTTTTAATCTTGCGAGTCATTTTCTATCCCTCCAATATACGTATTCTATCATACCTGATACGTATTGTAAAGGGATAGTTACCAAAGAATAATAGACTGGCAGAAATTCGAGTTTGGCTGCCAGATCAACGCCACAAAAGAAGAAATCATCAAATGGCTCAACGTATCTGAAGACACGCTGGAAAGGATGATTAAGGTGCAATATGGGGAGACTTTTGCGATGGTCTATAAATAGTTGTCAGTGGACGGAATAATATCCGTAAGGCGGATGCAGCTTATGTAAAGCATTTAGTATTGGCTCTTTTTCCTCGTGTAATTTACTTGAATCCCAGTGCCTTGCGTACAATGCTGCCTTTCAACCGGTTGATTGGCTTTGACTTAGTGATTGTCAGGGGGCCAATATCCACCGGGTAGTGGGTCAGCCGCTCATATCCATCTTTTGTGACCAGCACCGTATCGGAATGCCTTACTCCACCCACCGCCGGTATATATATACCCGGTTCTATGCTGATTACCATATTCTCCCTCAGGACTTCTCCACTTGCTTCCGCTACCCAGGGCCCTTCGTGGTTGCCTAATCCTATGCCGTGACCGGTGCGGTGCAAAAGGTATTGCTCGTAACCTTTCTCTCTCAGGTAACCATTAGCAGCGAGGTCCACTTCATCGCAGAGTACCCCTGGTTTTACCAGAGCGAAAGCCTTATTCCTGGCTTCGTTCATATCTGCAAAAGCGTCTTTAACCCGGCTGGTGGGAGGAGCTGTAAAAAATGTTCGTTCACATTCAGCAGCGTAGCCATTCACCCGCATGAATGTCATGGCTACGTTCGGCCCATCCCTTAGCCGGTCCGATACGTTCGGGAATTCATGGGGATGTGCACTGAGAGGGGCAGGCCAAGCCCCCATTTGCACGCTAGTGGTAAGGGCATCATAGCCAACTTCCTTCATTATTTGCATCTGGATTGCACGGCCCTGTGAGAAAATCTCGATTTCACATACGCCGTAATAGGCCATTTCAATAATCTTTTGCATGGCAACATCAGCATAATGCGCAGCCTGTCTGATCATATCCACTTCGGCAGTTGATTTAATTACTCTCAATTCCTCCACTAACGGCAGCGCCAGCGGAGCAAAGGCAGAGAGACGCTCGTGGATTTCCAGCGGAAGTGTTGATTCCACTCCAAGTTTTTTTACACCATCAAGGAGGCTGCTAAGGTTGTCTGCCCAACCCCGGCCTACAGGCGCCGGGTAGTCCCAATAGTCATATACCTTATCTATATTGGGGGCCTGACCAAGGTGTACTTTTTCCAGGGCGGGGACCAGTAATACCGGCAATGAGCCCGGCTTGATGATGATAAAAAACGGCCTTTCCAGCGGAAAATAAGATACACCCGTCAGGTAATAGATACTTCCCTCGCCGCTTACTATAAAAGCATCCAGTCCTTTTTCGGTTATTTTTTTCTGCAGCCTGTTTATACGTTCAAGGTATTCAGTTTTTGTAATCATACGCATTCTCCCGCCGAAACCATTTATTTTGAGCTGTTTGTATTTGAACATTTCATCGAGGACCTGGCGTCCCAGCTTAACCCGGGAGTTCCCATATCAACTCGTATTAACTTGATTCTCGTCCATCTTTGAGTATGACTCAAGCGCCGATGGATAATTAGGATTTATATATTGAGCAATAAATAATATTACTTAAGATGACTAACCGTGCCACAGAAGAAATTCGATCTCATCACGTTCCCTATTCGCGCTATGTGAAAGTTTGCCAGAAAGAGAGGGACTGATCCTCCCACAAAATTTTGCAGGTATTGGCGACCCCGATGGGATTCGAACCCACGATCTCCACCGTGACAGGGTGGCATGTTTGACCGCTACACCACGGGGCCATTATTATCCGTATGAGGGTACGGGGATAGGAAAATTACCCTGAAAGTCTATCAACAGACTATTACCAGTGTCAAACAAATTGATTTTTATAGCTATTTGTTATAACCTTTAATTCGATTTATGTCCATATGATGCGAGACTAAGTTTCTATTTTAAAGCTAAATATAAGGAGAATTCATTGAATTCTAAGCGGATTCTATTAATTGCATTGGGTTTGTTGGTTATCCTACCGTCCCTGTTCTTTTTGATACCTGCTTATGCCAACGCAACTACTATCGCTCTAAATCCAACTTCCGGAGCTGTTGGTTCTTCGATTGCCTTAACCGGCAATGGTTTTATAGGTCAACTGGCTACCATTTTCTGGGATGATCAGAAACTGGTGCAAAATGTGCCAATTTCCAAGGAAGGCCAGATAAATTATATATTCAATGTGCCACCCACGCCCGGGGGCGATCATATTTTAAAAGTGACAGATGACAGCAACTGGGCGACTATCAACGCCTCATTAACCTTCTCGGTGACACCGTCCATAACCACCGAACCGCTGTGTGGAAAGCCCGGCAATCATATCATTATTTTCGGATCAGGATTCGCTCCCTCTGAAAGCGGTATTGTTGCCAAATGGGAGGGCAAGGATATCGTTCGAGCTCCGTTATCGGCGGATAAAACGGGTTCATGGAACACCATGTTTGATGTGCCCAATATGGCCAAGGGGGAATACACTATCAGCGCCTCCGGAGCTTTCTCTAGGGCTCAGGAGATACCCGTTACACTTTTCACTATTGGGCCTTATTGCACTGCTACCCCACTTTCAGGACCTGTCGGGACCAAGATCACCATAAGCGGCAAAGGGTTCCGCCCCGGTGAAGACGGGGTTACATTTACATGGGACGGGCCGATCATAGATACCAATTTTACGGCTCAAGCTAATGGTACCTTCAGCTGGCCGATCACCGTTCCACCCTGCGTTAAGGGTGAACATACCATAGGCATTTACGGAAGCAGTTTTACACCCAAAGGGATAGTGCCTAATATACAATTTGAAGTCACACCCTCTATTGAATTGAGTTTCAGCAATATCATAAACAGCAAGGATGTGACAGTATCGGGATATGGATTTTATGCCGGAGAATCCATAGCTATTACGTATGACAAAACCAATACCAGCGCCACTGCAGTTACCGATGATAATGGAAGTTTCAGTGTCACCTTTCAAGCTCCCTTCTCTCCCGGCAAAGACCACACAGTAACAGCTACGGGAATCAAAGGCGCTGTTGCCCAGGCAACCTATTCCTCTACGATGACGACCCCGCCGACACCACAGCTGTTAGGACCCGGATCCGGCGCCAAAATACAAATATACAATTCAGTAGTAGATGTGATATTCAGCATCTTTAATTCTTCACAAAAGGATTCACTGCTCACAACGCTAACCTGGAAAATCGATGGCGATACAACAGGGATTACTTACACCCTTCAACTGGCTAAAACAGCCGACTTTTCCAACGAAGTTTTGCTGAAAGATAATATAGCAGCTGCCTCCTTCGACCTCTACAAATCAAACCTCCTCTCAGCCGGTACATACTACTGGAGGGTTAAAGCTACGGGCGATAGCGGGGGCGTTAGCTCATGGTCCAATTCCTGGAACTTCGACGTCGTTACCGCGTCTTCTCTAGTTATGACGCTGTCCGTAACCATCCTTATATTGCTGTTGGCAATGGTGGTCTTCGGTGTCCTCGCAATAATTAATAGAAACAAGCGGAGATATGATTAGAAAGCGGCGATAACTTGTTTTTACAAATGACCGTATGCTATAGTTACAATCAAAAGAAGTTTGATTGGCCGCTAGGGGTGCTTAGATATTCGGGCTGAGACTCCCGCACAAGCGGGGAACCCTTGAAACCTGCCCTTGGTAATTCGAGCGGAGGGAAGCGGTTTACCGGCCAAGGGTTAAGTTTAATATACTGTAGCTCTTGGTTTTTATTTTTGTATTAAGATGACTCAGATAGAATTGGCCCGCAAGGGAGTGGTAACTCCGGAAATGAAGCAGGTCGCTCGGCTGGAGCAGGTGACCGATGATTTTGTTTGCGAAAATATAGCGGGCGGCAAAATAGTCGTTCCAGCCAACGTTAATCACCCTGTTACAGGTATTTGCGGTATAGGCAAGGGCCTTAAAATCAAGGTCAACGCTAATATCGGCACCTCTTCCGATGTGGGCACCCTGCCCGGTGAGTTGGAAAAACTGCATGTTTCGATTAAACACGGCGCCGACACCGTGATGGACCTGAGCACCGGGGGAGACATCAACAAAATCCGGCGCGCTGTGCTTAAGGAAAGCACGATACCGGTGGGCACGGTCCCAATTTACCAGGCGATGATCGAAGCCGGCCAGAAATACGGCCCCATCGTCGAAGCGACCGCCGATGATATTTTCAAGGCCATAGAGGGGCAGGCTGCCGACGGGGTGGACTTTATCACCGTACATTGCGGAGTGACGCAGGCTGCCATAAAATCATTAAAAAATCAGCGACGTGTAACGGATGTTGTTTCACGCGGCGGGGCTTTCCTTCTGGGGTGGATGCTACACCACGATAAAGAAAATCCTCTTTTTGAAAATTATGAGCGGCTCCTCGATATTGCACGCAAATATGACGTTACCCTGAGCCTGGGTGACGGTATGAGGCCGGGCTGCCTGTCCGATGCCACGGACAGACCGCAAATACAGGAGCTCCTTACTCTAGGTGAATTGGTTGAACGGGCTTGGGAAGCAGGAGTACAGGTGATGGTAGAAGGTCCGGGTCACCTGCCTTTAAACCACATAGGCATGAACATCCAGATCCAGAAGAGCCTGTGCCGGGAGGCGCCTTTCTACGTGCTGGGCCCCCTGGTAACTGATATCGGTGCGGGATACGATCACATCACCGCGGCCATAGGCGGAGCTATTGCCGGCGCTTACGGCGCAGATTTCCTCTGTTACGTTACCCCCGCGGAACACGTATCGCTTCCAGACGCTGAAGATGTCAAGAATGGTGTAATTGCATCGCGCATCGCTGCGCATGCGGCGGATATTATCAGGAGCGGAGGCAAGGCTGCTGAGCGTGACAGGAAGATGTCAATAGCCAGAAAAAGCCTTGACTGGCAGACCCAGGCGGAGTTATCGCTGGATCCCGATAAATTTAAAGAGGCGCGTGCCAGGTATGCCGTGAAGGGGCCTGCCTGCAGCATGTGCGGAGACTATTGCGCCATGGACCTGGTAGAGAAATATCTCGGCATCCACGCTACTAAATGTTAACAGGGATATTATGTCATTAGATGAAGGCAGAGATAATTTCTATCGGCACTGAGCTTCTCCTTGGAGAGATAACGGATTTGAATGCGGCCTATCTCGCAAGTCAACTTCCGTTACTCGGATTAGATCTGCATTTCATATCGACTGTAGGCGATAACCAACAAAGACTCATCGAGACCCTTAGCCATGCCTGGCAGAGATCGGACATTATCATTACCACAGGGGGACTGGGACCGACAGAGGACGATATAACAAGGGAAGCAATAGCTGACTTCTTTAAAGAGCCCATTACGATCGACCAGGCGCTGGTAGAACAGTTCAAAGCCATATTCAGGCAATTCAATATAGACATGCCTGAAAGTAATATCAAGCAGGCTTCCACCATTCCTTCCTGTCAGATAATCCCCAACCCGCGGGGCACTGCCCCCGGATGGTGGGTTGAACGAGATGAACATGTGGTAATCTCCATGCCCGGACCGCCGGGTGAAATGCAGCAAATGTGGACGAACGTGGTCGCTCCCAAGCTGCTGGATAAATACCGGGGCGCCGTCATTTTCTCAAGCACATTAAAGACCTTCAGCCTTAGCGAAGCTAAGGTGGGTGAGATAACCAGGGCTTATTTACTGGCTAAAAACCCCACGGTGGGTATCTACGCCAAGCCGGATGGTATACATCTTCGGATCGCTGCTAAAGCTGACTCTGTCGAGAAAGCTAAAATGCTGGTCGACTCCACAGCCGGTGAAATCCAGCAGATGTTGGGCGATTACATATGGGGAATAGATTCTGACACACTTGAAGGACTCACTGCAGGCCTTTTTATTGAAAATAACCTTACTTTATCGACGATGGAAGCGGGTACCGGTGGGATCCTGGCTAATAACCTGACCAACAACCCGAATAGCTCAAAATTTTATAAATGTGGTATAGTGTTTAGCCGCAATATTTCGGCAATGGAGTTGTTCGTAAATAAGGATGTAATCGGATCACACGGGACAGCCAGCCGGGAGGCTGCCGGAGAAATGGCGGCTGCCGCCCGCAGGAATTACGGGACTTCAGTAGGAGTAGGTTTAATCGGAATTCTGGGGTCAGACGAATTAGATGCCAAATTAGGCACCGCAATAATCGGGATTGACAATGGGAAACATAATTACACCTTTCAAAGCATTTTCCCCGGCACTCGCTTGCAGATTAAGCAGAGGGCGGCTATTTCAGTTCTGTTTGAACTTAGAAAAATCATGCTGCAGGAGATAAAATGCACCTGATAATCGATGGATTTAATAAGAATAAGAACATTTTGCAGGACGAAAACTTCATCTACCAGCTATTGGATGCATATCCTTCCAAGATAGGCATGACGAAGATCTCCGACCCCATCGTGTTCAGATATACCGGTTCCAAACCGCAGGACTGGGGTGTTTCAGGCCTGGTATTTATTGCAGAAAGCCATATCAGTCTGCATACCTTTGTGGAGCGCAATTTTATCAACATAGATGTCTTTTCCTGCAAGGATTTTGACGCGGAGCGTGTTTCAAAGGACATGCGGGACAAATTCGAGTTGGTGCGAATGAGAAGCTGTCTGGTACGAAGGGAATGGGAGACCGTCGATTTGCGTGAATGCAGCGAGATATTAGAACTGAATTCTATATGAACGACAGCCGCGGCCTGTTTGCCCAACCAGGCAATTTTGCCGGATTGCCGTCACCGCTTTCGGATTTAAGTACTGCCAGAGTATGCATTCTTCCCGTTCCCTATGATAGCACTACAGAATGGCATAGTGGCACACGCGACGGCCCGAAATCTATTATCGAAGCTTCTTTTTATCTGGAGATGTACGATATAGAGCTCGGCAGAGATATATGCGATATCGGCATACATACACTGCCGGCGCTCGAACCGGTGCTCAGCGGCCCGGATGCTATGACAGACCGGGTGTACCAGGCGGTTAAGTCTCTCCTTGACCAGTCCAAATTTGTAGCAATGCTGGGCGGAGAGCATTCTATAAGCTACGGCTCCGTAAGGGCTTTCAGGGAAAAATACGACAATCTATCCGTCCTGCAACTTGATGCGCATACAGATCTGCGAGATCAATACCTGGGAACCAAATTCAGCCATGCCTGCGTCATGCGCCGCATAATTGAGCTCTGCCCTATCACTCAGGTCGGCATCCGAAGTCTAAGCCTGGAAGAAAACCAATATATTATGTCTAATAAGTTAAAGCCGTTTTTTTTCGAGCTTGAATACGGCCCAGCAACAATCGAAAAGATCACCGCCGCCCTGAACGATAATGTCTACCTCTCAATCGACCTGGATGTCTTCGATCCGTCTATTATGTCGGCCGTGGGCACGCCTGAACCCGCAGGAATGAGCTGGAACCAGATAACGGGCCTGTTAAAAACCGTAGCTAAGAGCAAAAACATAGTCGGCTTCGATGTAGTGGAACTGTGCCCCAGCCAGGGGCCGGCGGCATGCTCATTCACGGCAGCTAAACTTATTTACAAGTTACTGGGATACTGTTTTTTCAATCGCTGACCCACCTCATTCATCCAGGACTTCATTTTCCATTATTCTTTTTAGCGTTCGTAAAAAGATTGACAACAAACCAGGAATTGTTTTAATATTCTCCGGTTTGGCGAAAAAATGCCCTCAAAACAAAAGCCTCCTACACTAAACTCGGGAATTAGCTTGGGGGAAGCTGCTACCCGGTTCCTGTCATCTATATCTACAGAACAGACTTCAGGTACACAACAAGAGGTTTTTAAATTTATCCGCTGGTATGGCGAAGACAGGAAAATCGACTCCTTAAGCAGCCAGGAAGTAGCTAATTATACTGAGAATTTCTATGCCGCCGGCACACAATCCGATGAACACCTGAAAAAGGTGAAACAATTCCTGACATATGCTCATAAGGCGAAACTGATCAACACTAATCTTTCGGCGCATATAAAGATAAAAAAGATCGCAGCGAAATCCGCCCCTGTAGTAGCGGCTAAATCCGAAGAGCCGGTGCTGCTCACTCGACAGGGGTACGAGGAGATCAAGGCCAGGCTTGCAGCGCTAAAAGAAGAAAGGCCTAAAATTACCGAGGAGCTTCGTAAAGCGGCGGCAGACAAAGACTTCAGGGAGAATGCCCCGCTGGAAGCGGCAAGGGAGAAGCAGGGGCACATCGAAGGTCAAATACGCCAACTGGAAGACACGCTGAAAAATGCCAAGGTTATCGAGTCATCCTTGGAGACGAGCATAAGGATCACGCTGGGTGATACAGTTCTTATCTCAGACCTGGCTTCCGGCGAAAAAATCAACTATATAGTGGTCGGCGCCAGGGAGGCCAATGTCAAACTGGGTAAAATCTCGATTGTTTCACCCATGGGACAAGCCTTATTTAATAAAGAAATAGGGGATATCCTCAACGTAAGTACCCCATCCGGTATTTTAAGGTACGAGATTATTAAAATAACAAAGGATTAATCCTTCAAAACTTGAGAGAACTTTATTAACTTTAATAATTCCAGGCATTAAATTATAATAGTATGGTTTTGGGGTTTATCTTAAGGAACTCTAAACTCGGTGAGCAAATGGCCCCTTCAACATCTGATCTATTTGAAATTAAAAGGCAATAATTTTATTCATTTAAAGGAGGTACCATGGATTTTCGATTAACTGACGAACAAGTAGCCCGCAGAAAAGAAATCTATAAAGTCTGCGAAGAACTGGACAAGAAGAAACCGAAGAGTTGGCTTGGTTTTGAAAGTCCGTTCGATAATGAGGAAGGATGGGCATTCCACCGTTATTGTGCCAAAGAATTCGCTAAGAGGGGATGGCTTGCCCTCAGTTGGCCCAAGGAATACGGCGGCACCGGGACCATGATGGACAAGGTGCTTCTGGCAGAGGCACGCGGTTACTACGATTTGCCCGGCTCCGATATTTTCGGCATTTCTATGCTTGCACCCACTTTGATAGCAGCCGGCAGCGAAGAGCTTAAAAAAGAATTCCTGCCCAAAATAGCCAGTGCCGAAATCATGTTTTGTGAGCTCTGGAGTGAACCTAATGCAGGTTCTGACCTTGCGGCTCTCACATCCTCAGCCATTAAGAAAGGCGATGAGTTCATAGTAAACGGCCAGAAGACCTGGAATACCGGCGCCCACTATGCAGATTGGGCTTTCGGCGTTTATAAATCCGATCCGAATGGCAAAAAACATCACAATCTGACCTTCATTCTTTGCGATATGAAGAGCAAAGGTATAACGGTAAGGGGGATCCCCTACATGAACGGGGCTCACGTGTACAACGAGGTTTATCTCGATGACGTTCACATGCCAGCCAAATATGTAGTCGGTCAGGAGAACGAGGGTTGGGCCGTGGTAAACGTGCTCGCCGGCTTCGAAAGGTCCAATATCGATATGGTGATGGGCCTGGTTCGCGGAGTAGAAGAGCTGGTGAAATTCTGCAACGAGAACAAACGCGATGGCAAGCCTTTGGCACACGATCCGATGATCCGCAACAAGGTTGCCGATCTTGCCGTTTCGGTTGAGGCTGTCCGCACTCTGGCTTATCGTGTTGCCGATCAGCAGAACAGGAACGAAATGGGCCTGATGGATGCCTCAGCCGTAAAGATATTCGCCAGTGAGTTACTGGAAAAATATGGCCAGGTCTCCACGGAAATTTTGGGACCCTATGGCCAGGTCAAACAGTCCAAGTTTGCCAAATTGAACGGAACTGCAGAATACAACTACCAGGCTTGTTTTGTTCCCATAGTATCCATGGGAACTAACGAGATTCAGCGCAACATCATTGCGTGGTACGGTCTGGGCCTTCCCAGAATGAAATAATAAAAGACATATATTCATAAGGAGGAATAATGGATTTACGATTTACGGAACAACAGGAGATACTGAAAAAGTCAGCAAGAGACTTCCTCACCAAGGAATGCCCGAAGGCCAAAGTGAGGGAGCTGGAGAAGGATCCTAAAGGCTATGACCCCGCGCTCTGGCAAAAAATGGCTGAACTGGGTTGGCTGGGATTCAACATCCCCGAAGATTATGAAGGGATGGGCTATTCCTTTGAGGACCTTAACATGCATATCGAGGAAGTAGGCAAGAATATACTTCCCGGACCCTATATCAGCACCGTAGTCAACACCTTTGCAATTGTTGCTGAGGGCACTGAAGAGCAGAAGAAGGAGTTCCTGCCCAAGATATCCAACGGCCAGCTTATTCTTACACTTGCCTGGCTGGAGGAAAACGGCCAGTTCGACGCCTCCGGAATTACCCTTAAAGCCGCCCATAAGGGCAATGACTACGTCCTGAATGGCACCAAAATGTTCGTAGACTGCGCACATATATCCGATTATATGATCGTGATAGCCAGGACAAAGGATGGGGCCGGCGAGGATGGAGTTACCCTCTTCCTGGTCGATTCCAAATCAGCGGGTGTTAAATCTGAGGTAATACCCACTATCGCTTCAGACCATCTATGTCAGGTGGTGTTTAAAGACGTTGCAGTGCCGGCCAAGAACGTGCTTGGAAAGGTTGACAAGGGTTGGGCCATACTTCAAATGCTCATCCGCAAAGGCTCTATCTTGAAATCGGCAGAATCGCTCGGCGGACTGGTGGCAGTGGTTGATATGACCATTGCTTATTCAAAAGAGCGCGTGCAGTATGACAGGCCGATCGGAGCTTTCCAGGCCCTGCAGCACAAGATGTCCGATATGTGGATATCTATGGGCACCAGCAAATACCTTCTTTACGAAGCAGCCTGGATGGAGTCCGAGGGCATACCTAGTGCCAAAGAAGCCTCTATGGCCAAAGCCTATATCAATGAGGCTTATAAGCTGGTAAGCGCACTCGGCGTAAAGCTTCATGGCGGCATCGGCACCAGTTCCGATCACGATGTGCCTCTATATTATCGCCGGGCCAAGGCAGCCGACACTGTTTACGGCAGCACCGACTATCACAGGGAATTGGTTGCCCAACAGATAGGTCTTAAATAGTCATTCCATTAGAATCAGTAAAGTCCCCTGCCTTCGTCGAGGCAGGGGACTTTTAATTTCCCAATTTAATCTAATTGCTCTGATACTGATAATTGTGTTATACTTCCCAGCGGTTTTGAATAAGCATTTTGCTCTTGTTTCAGGAGGTTAATTAATTTTGGCAGATACAATTACTGTAAAGCAGCTCTTGGAAGCCGGTGCTCATTTCGGCCACCAGACCGGGCATTGGCATCCCAAAATGAAGAATTATATTTTTACCCAGAGAAATGGAATTCATATAATTGACCTGGAGCAGACCGTTACCCTGCTTAACATAGCATGCGCTTTCGTACGGGAGATGGTCGGCAACGGACAATCGATCCTGTTCGTGGGCACCAAGAAACAATCGCAAGATATCGTTGAAGAAGAGGCCAAACGCTGCGGCATGTTTTATGTCAATCAGCGCTGGCTGGGCGGTATGCTCACCAACTTCAATACTATCCAGGGCAGAATAGACTATCTGGTCAGATTGGAAGATAAGAAATCGCGAGGAGATCTTGACTACCTTTCCAAGAAGGACAAATTAAAAGTGGAAAAGGAGATGGCCAAGCTCAACAAGCTAATGGGCGGATTCAAAGAGATGACGACTTTGCCCGGCGCATTATTCATTGTCGACCCCACCAAGGAAAAAATTGCTCTCAGCGAAGCGCAAAAAGTCGGAGTCACGATAGTTGCAACAGTAGATACTAACTGCAATCCTGATGGAATCGATTATGTAATACCGGCCAATGATGATGCCATAAAAGCCATAAAGGTTATCTGCTCTCATATCGCGGATGCCGTACTCGAAGGTAAAATGCTGGCTGAAGCCGGGGAAACCAAGGGGCCGGAGGCGGCGGAGCCTGATTCAACTGAATCAGAAGAAGAGTAAACCCGCCCTGGCCATGAGTTTCATCGTCTTGGCCGTACTTTTTTAATCCCAAAGGAGGACTGGATTGGAAATTTCAGCCGATAAAGTTAAAGAATTACGCCAGAAAACTGGTGCTGGTGTAATGGATTGTAAGAAAGCCCTTACCGATGCCGGAGGTAATTTCGAAAAAGCTTGTGAAATTATCGCCGAACGCGGGCTGGCCATTGCTAAGAAAAAATCTGAAAGGACAGCGGAGCAAGGCGTAATAGAGTGCTATGTCCATACCGGCAACCATCTGGGAGTCATGGTTGAGGTCAACTGTGAGACGGATTTTGTTGCAAGAACCCCCGAGTTTAAAGAACTGGCCCATAACATCGCTCTCCAGATTTCAGCCATGGCGCCCCAGTATATTGCAGCCGGTGAGGCCCCGGCCGATGCTGAAGCAGCAGCAGTATGCCTTCTCCTTCAACCCTATATCAAAGATCCTGCAAAAACCATTCAGGACATCATTACAGAGACAATAGCTAAAACTGGTGAGAACATAAAAGTACGCAGGTTCGTACGTTTTGAGCTGGGTTATTAGATTTGTCTACGCGAAAGGCGAAATTTAAAAGGGTCTTATTAAAACTGAGCGGGGAAGCCCTGATGGGCGACAGCAGCTTTGGCATAGACCCTCGCGTATTGAACTCGATCGCCAAACAAATAAAAAATGTGACATCCCTGGGTGTCGAGGTGGCTATCGTTGTGGGTGGAGGGAACTTCTGGCGCGGCTCGACTGCTGAAGCTGCGGGTATGGACCGTGCTACGGCTGATCACGCGGGCATGCTGGCCACCATAATCAATGCGCTGGCACTGCAGGACGCCCTTGAAAACAACGGCGTAGTCAGCAGGACTCAATCGGCCATAACGGTCCCGGCCATCGCTGAACCTCACATCCGGCGCCGAGCCATGCGTCACCTAGAGAAAAAACGTGTGGTAATCTTTGCCGGAGGCACCGGCAACCCCTATATGACTACAGACACAGCGGCAGCTCTGCGCGCCATCGAGATAAATGCAGATGTACTGCTGGTGGCTAAAAACAAAGTTGACGGCATTTACGATTCCGATCCCAGGAAAAACAGAAGTGCCAGGAAATACAGTAAAATCACACACAGGGAAGCCTTAAATCTTGAGCTTGAAGTTATGGATATCACCGCGTTTTCACTTTGCCAGCAAAATAAGTTGCCTATTATTGTCTTCGATTTACGTGCCAAAGACAGCATATTAAGGGTTATTGAGGGAGAAAATATCGGGACTCAGGTTATCAGTGAGAAGAGTGAGAAGAGGAAATGACTGAGATAATTTTGAAAAACGCTGACGTAAAGATGCGCAAGACTATCGAAGCGCTGGCTAAAGAGCTGGCCAGTATACGCACAGGTCGCGCATCACCGGCTCTGGTCGAACACATAAAGGTGGATTATCACGGTGTTGTCACGCCTCTAATCCAATTAGCTTCCATTTCCGTACCTGAACCAAAAACCATTGCCATACATCCCTGGGACCGCAGTATCATAAACAATATAGATAAAGCCATACTTAAATCGGATTTGGGCCTGAACCCGATTAATGGTGGCACGATAATTAGGATATCCCTCCCGCCATTAACGGAGGAAAGGCGCAAAGACCTGATTAAGATAGTACACAAAAGACTGGAGGAGTCGCGTATATCCGTCCGCAACATACGCAGGGAGGTAGTAGACGAACTAAAGTCGGCTGAGAAAAACAAAGAAATATCTCAGGATCAGAGTATCCGGGCTTCCGAGCAATTGCAGAAGCTGACTGACAGCCACATAGAGTCGATCAATAAAATCGGCAAAGACAAAGAGGCAGAAATCCTCGAAGCCTGATTACCGCCTGCGCCATATTATTTTACCCCGTCTATCCTACAGCGGAAGGTTTTATTGGTATCCGAGCATGACCGTTTTAATTCCAGGTACATTTGAAGAGAGATGATAATTAAACGTCTGATCACCGGTTTTTCGGTTGCTTTTTTCATAGGTATAACCATATGGGCTGGAGAGCCCTGGTTTACCATCGCCGCATGTTTGGTATCGGCCCTGGCCGCTTTCGAATTTTACAATATAGTAAAGAGTGAGTACATCCGGCCTTTAACCTATTTGGGCATTGTCTTCTCGGTGCTCTTTGTCATTAACGCGCATAGTCCTTACACTGCCACCTGCAATCTACTTTTTGTGCTGCTGACATTAATCCCTTTAATATGGCTGATATTCACTCGCAACAAGGATCATGCGTTCATTAACTGGGGTTGGACCGTTGCGGGAGTGCTGTATACGGGATGGCTCTTATCGTTTTACATATATATCCGAGATATTGATAACGGTATGGGGTGGGTGTTCCTGGTATTATCGTGCACGGCACTCAGCGACGTATTCGCTTACATTGTAGGCAGCAACTTCGGCAAGCACGCCTTGGCATCTTCTATCAGCCCAGGCAAGACCTGGGAAGGCGCTGCGGGCGGTCTGGCCGCAGCCATTGTGACCTCCATCTTTTTAAGCCTGCTGTTTAACCTGCCAATGAACTACTGGCAGATGGTGCTGGCGGGCATAATAGTAGGTATCTTTTCCTTAGTCGGCGACCTGGTGGAATCCCTCCTAAAAAGAAATATGAAAGCCAAGGATACCGGGCGTCTATTGCCCGGGCATGGCGGTGTTCTCGACAGAATTGACAGCCACCTGCTTATTGCACCGGTGGCGTATTATCTGATTATCCTGATAAATAATCAGGGTTGGCTGTTTAAATAGCTCCTTCCCTTCAGCAGGTTTGGAACCTGACAGCCAACCCTTTCAACTATCTCTAAACGATATTATTTAAAGAGTAATGTTGCCCTTTTTCAGAGTCTCGCTGGGCTCGAACCATTTTATGCCCGTTTTCTTTGCGATTGAAGCGCATCTCTCAGCAACCTTATCCCAGCCCATGCCTTTACACAGAGCGAAGGGGCCGAATATTCCACCGCCGCCGTTGACCATAGCCAGATCGATTTCAGCAGCGCTCTTGGCAACTCCGGCCTCGAGAAGCTTGGTGCCTTCATTTACCTGCAGGCACATCATGTCCATGGGATCGAAATTGGGATCAGCCTTACTCAGATCGATAGTGGGGCGGTTGCCGCCGGGCCACTCGAAGATACCTTTGCCGGTCTTCTTGCCAAGGTGACCTTCTTTATTCAGTTTCTCGATCCAGGGGCGCGGCTTGAAATCGGGGGTCAGCATTTTACCGAAATATTCCATGCTGTGCAGAGCTACATCCAGGCCTGCGAAATCCATGATCTCGTAAGGACCCATGGGTGCGCCAATTGATTTTACCTTGGCGTCGACAGCTTCCGGAACAACCATGCCTTTATCGAGCAGGTAAGACATATATAAGCCAACGGGTGCTCCCAGCCTGTTATATATGAAGCCCGGGGTATCTTTCTCTACCCGTATGCCGATCATGCCGCCGCGGAAATTCGCCCATTTGGCAACCAGAGCCGCGCTCACATCCATGGTCTCGGCCGATGTTTTATTGCCCTTGATAACCTCAACCAGTTTCATCATTACTGCCGGATTGAAGAAGTGTATGCCAACCACCTTGTCCGGCCTTTTGGTCGCCTCGCCAATCTTGGTGATGCTCATATTTGAGGTGTTGGAGGCCAGAATTGCGTGCTTGGGAGCAGCCTGATCCATCTCTTTGAATATCTTCTGTTTAAGGTCCAGTATTTCCGGAGCAGCTTCGATTGCGAAGTCGACATCTTTTACAGCATCTTTCAATACTGTAAAGCCCTTTATGCCGGCTACAGCCTTGTCCATTGCTTCCTGCGTCATTTTCTGCTTGGATACCTGCTTCATCAAACTGTCCTTGAGCTTGCCCATGCCTTTGTCAACAAATTCCTGCTTGATGTCGTACAGGTTTACCTGGTAACCTGACATGGCGAGTACCTCGGCAATGCCGTGGCCCATGTCGCCGGCGCCAATCATGGCGATCTTCTTGATGTCCTCAACCTTCATTGCTCAAACTCCTTTAATTTATATATTTATTCGCCAGTGAATTTAGCTTCCCGTTTCTCGATAAATGCCATCATGCCCTCGGTGGCATCCTTGGAATTGCTAACTATCGCAGAACCTGCAAGTTCCAGTTCGATGCCTGCAGACATATTGGTATCCAGTCCCAGAACCATGGCATTTAGTATGGCTTTAAGCGCCAGCGGAGCCCTCTTCGAAAGAGCCGCAGCATATATTTTGGCGTCGTTCAGGACTTCACCCGGCTTGGATACTTTGTTAAGCAGTCCCCATTCATATGCTTCTTTGGCATTAAGCCTTTTGCCCATCAAGGCGACTTCCAGCGCCCGAGTCCGGCCAATGAGCCTAGGCAATCGCTGTGTTCCACCCCAGCCGGGGATAATGCCGAGGTTAATCTCCGGTAAGCCCAGAACGGCCTTCTCTGCATCAACCATTAAACGAAAATGGCATGCCAGGGCAAGTTCGAACCCGCCGCCCAGCGCAAAGCCGTTGATAGCGGCAATGACCGGCTTGGGGAACCTTTCTATTCTATTGTAGGTAATATGCCCGAAGCGCGGCATCCAGATATTCATAGGATCGGCAAAGCTTTTCACATCAAAACCGGCCGAAAATGCAGTTTCACCACTACCGGTAATAATAACTACACGCACATCCTTATCTTTTTCGAGCTCGGTCAAGGCTTTGCCGAGATTATCGACGGCAGCATAATTGAACGGATTTGCGGGAGGACGGTTCAAAGTGATAATACCAGTCATACCTTCTTTGTCTAATATCAGCGTATCGTAAGCCATATTCCCTCCTTACGTATTTAATTTTCGCACAACATTATAACCCAATCGTCAAATCTTTGTTTCGGCACTATTATACATGAGTGCGAGATATGATGTAACATTATATTGTTTTATCGAGCAAATTTATGGGAAATGCAGTTAAAAGGCTGGCCATTTTAGGTTCGACCGGCTCCATTGGAAAGCAGACGCTGGATGTTGTCCGTAATTTCAGGGATAGCTTCAAGGTGATGGGGCTAGCCTGCAACAACAGCATCGATAGTTTCACGGCGCAGCTGGAAGAATTCTCACCGGCCTTTGCCCATATTGATGCCAGGGCCCAACTTCCACGCAATGTCAAAATGCTATCGATGGAAGATATAGCTTCTCATCCCGATGTCGATATAGTCGTTATCTCCACCATGGGAAGGGCTGGCCTTGCTCCGGCACTGGCTGCCATCAAGTCAGGTAAAACCGTGGCCATAGCCAACAAGGAGATACTGGTCATGGCCGGCGAACTGATTATGAATATGGCCGCCGAATCCGGGGCCCGCATCCTGCCCATAGACAGCGAGCACAGCGCCATCTGGCAATGCCTGCAGGGAGAAGGCGCCGGTATATCCCGGCTACTTTTAACAGCTTCGGGCGGACCTTTCTTCGGCCTTTCACAGCGCAAGCTGTCCAAAGTCACGGTGAAAGACGCCTTAAACCATCCCACCTGGAAAATGGGGAAAAAAGTTACTATTGACTCGGCGACACTCTTCAATAAGGGGCTGGAAGCTATTGAGGCACGCTGGCTGTTTAACATCCCTTATGAAAAAATTGAGATCATTATCCACCGCCAGAGTATTGTTCATTCGATGATCGAGTTTGCTGACGGCTCGATCAAAGCGCAGTTGAGCACGCCCGATATGCATTTACCCATTCAGTACGCCCTTTTTTATCCGCAGAGGGTCCATAATGGCAAAATTGCGCACCTTGATTTCTCCGGCAAACAAACGTTTTTCTTTGAACCTGTCAATTACGCTGATTTTCCCTGCTTGAAGCTGGCACTGGCGGCTGCCAAAAAAGGCGGCTCTTACCCCGCTGTATTATGCGCTGCAGATGAGATCGCAGTGGAAATGTTCTTAAATAATTCCATAGGGTTCCTAGATATAGCCCATCTTATCGAAAAGACTCTGGATATGCATCAACCGATTGCCAATCCCGAAATAGACGACATACTTGTATCCGATGCCTGGGCCCGGGAAACGGCTCTCAAAGTCGCAAGGAAGGAAATTTAATGTTAGTGACTATACTAGTTTTTCTGGCATTACTCATACTATTAGTCATTACACACGAGCTTGGACATTTTACGGCAGCTAAGCTGTGTAAAGTTAAGGTAGAGGAATTCGGTATCGGCTTTCCCCCCCGCATCTTCGGCGTGAAACGGGGCGAGACGATTTACTCGATAAATGCCATACCCCTGGGGGGATTCACCAGGCTGCTGGGAGAAGAGGACCCCACAATGCCGGGAAGCCTCGCCAGCAAAAGCATCCCGGCCAGGATTTTCGTTCTCAGCGCAGGATCGATATTGAACATACTCCTTCCCATATTGCTATTTTCCCTCGGTTTTATGATTCCGCACGACATCACGATGGAAAAGGTTATGATTAAGGATGTTGCCGTCGGCTCGCCTGCACAGGCAGCCGGAGTAGAAGCCGGGGACTGCATTGTCACGATAAACGGGCACCAGGTAAAGAACCGGGCGGACGTCAGCTATCTAATACAGCTCAACCTTGGCACATCAACCCGCATGGTCATACAGAAGCAGGATTCCAGTGAAAAGACCATAATCGTTATACCCCGCTGGAACCCTCCACAGGGTCAGGGTGCCACAGGTGTTACCCTAGCTTCAGAAGACTCTACAACTGTAACGGAATCGATACCTTTCTGGCAGGCCATTCCCGACAGTATCACCCATAGCTGGGACATACTCGTGCTCTTCCGCAATGAAATCACAAGCTGGTTCTTCAGGGGCACAGTGCCCCAACTGGCAGGCCCGATAGCTATTGCGCAATTGACGGGAGAGGTCGTGAAGGCAGGCATCAGTCCCCTGCTGGAATTCACCGCCTTGATCAGCATCAACCTGGGCATTTTCAACCTGCTTCCCTTCCCTGGTCTCGACGGAGGCCGCCTCATCTTTGTCCTGCTAGAATGGGTAAGACGGGGTAAAAGGATCTCACCCCAAAAGGAGGGACTGGTTCACTTGGTAGGATTTATTGCCCTTATCCTGCTGATCCTCGTTATAAGCTATTTCGATGTGGCGAGAATTATCCACGGAGAAAGCCTGATACCTTGAGAAAGCGCCGAATTTCGCATTCCATACACGTTGGAGACGTACAGGTTGGCGGCGGCGCACCCATAGTGGTGCAATCAATGACCAAGACCGATACCCGGGATGTCAGGGCTACAGTAAACCAGATAAAGGAGTTGCAAGACCTGGGCTGTGAAATTATCCGGGTAGCTGTGCCTGACCAGCAGGCTGCAGATGCTATTACGAAAATCAAAAAGCAAGTATCGATACCCCTGATTGCCGATATACATTTCGATTACAGGCTGGCGCTGGCTGCTATGGATAGCGGCGTCGACGGCCTGAGGTTGAATCCGGGAAACATCCGTAATTCCGATCATATAAGGAAAGTGGTGACGGCCGCTGCAAACAGGTCTATCCCAATCAGGATAGGGGTGAATTTCGGCAGCCTGCCGCAGGATAAACAGAGAAAACTGCCCACCGTTAGCTACATGGTTAAGCTGGCGATGGAACAGGTCAGTCTCCTGGAAAGCATGGACTTCGACCTGATCAAAATAGCGCTCAAGGCCTTTGACGTGCCGACCACAGTAGCCGCCTATCGAAGCATAGCCGGTAAAACATCCTATCCGCTCCACGTTGGAATAACCGAAGCTGGATTGCCCGGCACAGGCATTATCAGGAGCTCGGTTGGGATCGGCATACTGCTTTACGATGGCATTGGAGATACAATCAGAGTATCGCTCAGCTCGCATCCCCGGGATGAGGTGTTCGCAGCTTATGAAATTCTTAAATCCCTCAACATGCGTGAGCACGGCCCGGTGCTGGTAAGCTGTCCCTCCTGCGGACGCAGCGAGACAGACATCGTGGGACTGGCTCAAACGGTCAGCGAATATCTGCAGGATATTAAGAAACCTGTAAAAGTGGCGGTGATGGGATGCATAGTCAACGGTCCGGGCGAAGCCAGGGACGCCGATGTCGGCATCGCTTGCGGCAAGGGTCGCGGCGCCATTTTCAAGAAGGGCAAGGTAGTGAAAACCGTGGAAGAACACCAATTCCTTCAGGCATTGATGCAGGAAATATCCAGCCTTTAAACGATCCATATCTCCTTTAGTTTTCAATCAGCTAGCCGGTCGGCAGCTTTTAAATTCGTTGCGAATATTCTAAAATACGCCGATAACTATTCGAAGGGGATGACAACATGCGTTTCTCCAAATTATTGGGCAGGACTCTCAAAGAAGCGCCTTCCGATGCCGACTGCATCAGCCACCAGTACCTGGTACGCTCGGGCATGATCCAGCAGGTAGCTACCGGCGTCTACTCTTATATGCCTATGGGCTGGAGGGTGTTGAAGAAAATTGAAAAGATTATCCGTGAAGAGATGGATAAGGCCGGGGGCCAGGAGCTGATGATGCCCTCTCTGCAACCACTCGAGCTATGGGAAAAATCCGGCAGGTTGCCATCCTTCGATAAGACTATTTTTATCGTAACCGATCGCAAAGGACATAAACTCGCTATCGGTCCCACGCATGAAGAAGTGATAACCGACCTGGTGCGGCGCACCGTGCAGAGCTATCGCGACCTGCCGCAGATGCCCTATCAAATTCAGAACAAGTTCAGGGACGAACCGAGGCCGCGTGGCGGACTGCTAAGGGTACGCGAATTCTTCATGAAGGACCTTTACAGCTTCGATGTCGATGAAGCGGGCCTTAACCAGAGCTACGATAAGATGGTGCAAGCGTACAAGAATATATATTCACGCTGCGGGCTTCCGACGGTTATGGTGGAGGCTGACAGCGGCGCCATAGGCGGCAAGGCTTCTCACGAGTTCATGCTCATCACCGAAAGCGGCGAGGACGAAATTATCTATTGCTCGAAGTGCGACTATGCAGCTAACACTGAGAAAGCCACAAGCATCAAGAAGGCCAACAAACCCGCCGGATTGCTTAAAGTGGAGGAAGTCTCCACCCCGGGATTAAAAGCGATCGACGAGGTTGCCGGGTTTCTGGGCGTTAAACCGGAGCAGACGCTGAAGGCAGTTTTCTATGTTGCGGATGGAAGCGCGATCTTCGTAGTAATCAGGGGCGACCTGGAAGTCAACGAGGTAAAATTAAAGAACGTGATCAAATGCAACGATCTGCACATGGCCAGCGAAGCTGAGACCCGGGAAGCGGGGCTGTTGGCCGGATATGCCTCACCCATCGCCATAAAGAATCTCAAGATCATAGCCGACGATTCAATCACGCTGGGCAGTAACTTTGTAGCCGGTGCCAATAAACCTGACACCCATTTGAAAAACGTCAACTATCCGCGCGACTTCAAGGCCGATGTCATTACTGACATTGCCAGGGCGTGTGCAGGTGATGCGTGCCCCAGGTGCCAGGGGGAGCTCAAGACACAGCGCGGAATTGAAGTGGGGCATGTCTTCAAGCTGGGCACTTTCCTCAGCGAACGTCTCGGCGCCTATTATCTGGATAAAGACGGTTCTACCAAGCCGATTGTAATGGGGACCTACGGAATCGGGCTGGGAAGGCTACTGGCCGCTGCGGTTGAGCAGAATAATGATGAGAAGGGCATACTGTGGCCGCTGCCGATCGCTCCCTACCATCTCTATTTATGCCCCATCAAGGCCGAGGACGCCAAGGTTATGGGAACAGCTGAAAAGCTATACTCCGACCTGACTGCTGCCGGTATAGAAGTGCTATTCGACGACCGTCAGGAATCCCCAGGCATTAAGTTCAACGATGCAGATCTGATCGGCATCCCTCTTCGGGTTGTAGTCAGCCCCCGCACACTCCACAGCAACAGTGTAGAGATCAAGTGGCGTAAGGAGAGTCAATCTCGGATAATGCCATTGGAGGGCTTAGTCGCCAGCCTTCAAGCTATGCTGCAAATAAATACGTAGTTAGTTCTGCTTGGACTGTGATTTTTTCTTGTTCTTATGGACATACATGAGCCTGTCCGCCCGGGATAATAGCTCATCTATGGAACAAGGTTTGTTGGCATCATACATAGCCACACCTATGCTTAGAGAAAGCTTATAGCCGCGGGTCATCTTTGAGTTAAACTTCTCCAGATTACGCAGCATACGGTCAATTATCAGTTGCTGACTCTCTTCCAGTGCATCGATAGCCACCAGTACGAATTCATCTCCCCCCAGACGCGCCACGATATCGGATTTGCGCGAATTTTCCGTCAGGAATTTGGCAGTTGCAATCAGAGCTTTATCTCCCTCTTCATGCCCCAGTGTGTCATTGATCCATTTCATACCGTCAACGTCGATATAAAACAGGTATGTCTTGCCCTTCATACGGGTTGCCAGTTTCATTTGCTGCTCTATAAGTATAAAGAAACCGCGCCTGTTCAAAAGTCCTGTAAGGGCATCGTGGATCGCTATATTCTGCAGTTCCACGACCTGCCTGGATAAAAGTTCTTCGGCGTCTTTCAATCTTGCCAGTGCGGCTTCCAGTTCCCTGTTTTTATGAACCGCCGTCTCGAATGTGGACAGCAGCAGGTCCAGGGTCTGTGGGTGGTCGAAGCTCAGCCTGTGTTTCTGGCCGCCAAAATATACGTCGGTGGTCTTGGCGGACAAAGGATTCTGCCGTATATCCAAGTTGATCAGGATATGTTTGATGCGGGATATCAAAACATCGTCATCGTACGGCTTGGCTACAAAATGATCGGCCCCGGATTTAAGCCCCTGTATAACATCGATGGGATCGGAAAGAGAGGTCAGCGCAATAAACGGTATGTCTCTGAGGCTAACATGTTTTTTAACGTACTGGCAAAGCTGCCATCCATCCATTTCAGGCATGATAATATCACTGACAATGATGGAGGGCTTGCGTTTCTTCAAGGAATCTACGGCCTGCCTACCGTTTTCCACCGCCGAAACTGTAAAGCCATGGTCTTCCAGCAGGTGCCTGAGCTTTTCAGAATGTGCGTGGCTATCTCCAACTACTAGGATCTCGTCCTTTTTTGTGCTGCCGTCATATGATTTTTCCATGTTTTTACTCCCACGGGTGCAGGACATCCCTGTACAAGCAATATGGATGATATGGAAGAGCCATTTTCCTTAAACCGTTTCGGTTTGTCAAGCATTTTTCTGAATGGCAGGTATTAGGGCAAGCCAGGTTTCCCGAGTTAAAGCGATGTTTTCGACTTATGCCAGTGTATCTATGAGCGCAGTTTGGCGCCCAAGTCCCCGGTTAGCTTTTTCAGAATATGCTTCTGTATTCCGTCGACTTCTTCGTCTTTCAAGGTATGATCGGTAGCCAGATAGGTGAGTCTGAAAGCCATGGATTTCTTCCCGGCCGGTATCTGTTCCCCGGCATACAGGTCGAACAGCCTGACCTCCGAGACCAGGTTAAAATCCTTTATGATATTGACGATCTTGTCATAAGTCACATCGTTATCTACGATTAAAGCAATATCCCTCGTTATACCGGGATACCTGGAAGCAGCCCGGTAAACCAGCTTTTTCGCCGCCAGCGGAAGCAATTTATCCACATCGAGTTCGAAAATGAACGCTACGTCCGTGATATCAAAGTTTCCCCTAATCTTTGGGTGCACTTCTCCAATAACCCCCAGCTTCACTTTACCGGCCATAATATCGGCGCTCTGGGCCGGGTTCAAGGTCGGATCTTCACCCGGAATGAATTCAGCTTGAACTCCAAACCTGGCAAGCAGCGCTTCCACGATTCCTTTGACAAAATAGAAATCGACAGAATTCTGCTTGGATTGCCAGTACATATCCGGTACGACGCTGTCTACCAACGCGCATAATATCTCGCTTTCCCGCGGCAGGTTCTTTTTGCGCGGCAGATAAACCTTGCCGACCTCGAACAGCCGGATATTGTTTTCGCGGCTACGCTGATTATTAGCCTGCACAGATAGAACACCCATGCGTAGGCTTGTGCGCAGATATTCGAGCTCGTGGCTCATTGGGTTGGCGATTTTAAGCGGCTCCGGGCCCGTAAGATCGGATTGAGAAGACAGCTTTTTCAAAGTCTCTATACTGGTGAGCGGATAAGTAATAATCTCCTGGAACCCGCTGGCTACCATGGTATTGAGTAGCTCCTGTCTGAAGGCTACCATGGGCAGGCTTTCGCCTGACGGCAATGAGGAGCTAAGCATGGAAACCGGGATATTATCGTAGCCAGTGACCCTGGCTACTTCTTCTACCAGGTCGGCAGTACAATTGATATCGTTTCTCCACCATGGCCTTTCTACCTGGATAGACCCGTACTCCAATTTGCAGTCCAGACCAAGCGCTTCCATGCAACCCTTGATTCCCTTCAGGCTTAGATCTATGCCCAGCAAACGTTTTACATCGTGCCGTGTGATCAAAACCGGTTTCCGATCTACCTTCCCCGGGTAAGCGTCTATCATGCCTTTGGCCACTGATCCCCCACCCACCTGTGCTATTAGTTGAGTGGCCCTTCTCAGCGCCATCGGCGCCAATCCCGGGTTCAATCCTTTTTCGAATCTGGCCGAGGCCTCGCTACTCAGCTTCAGTGTCAAAGCCGCCCTGTGTATGGCAGCCTGGCTGAAGTTGGCCGATTCTAACAATATCGAAGCAGTATAATCCCGTACCTCAGAGCTGAGACCGCCCATAATTCCGGCTACGGCAACTGCCCGCTCGGCATCCGCTATCAGCAAGATATCGCTGGAATATTTGCGTTCCATCTCGTCCAGCGTGTACATTACCTCACCATCGCCTGCACGCCTCACAACGATCTTATGTCCCCTGATCTCTTTATAATCGAATGAATGCAGAGGCTGGCCAAATTCCAGCATCACATAGTTTGTTACGTCCACGATGTTATTGATGGGGCGCATACCGCAGGCCGTTAAACGGTCCTGTATCCATCTTGGCGAGGGCCCGATCTTAATGCCGTCGATCACGGTAGCGCAGTATCTAGGGCACATCTTGAGGTCTTTGATCTCCACCGAAGCATATGATTCCACCGTTTTGCCTGATTGCGGGTATGAGAGGTCCGGCATGCTGAATTTGTTTCCTGTAATTGCTGCGACTTCGCGTGCCACGCCCATGATGGAAAGGCAGTCAGCCCGGTTGGGAGTAATATCGATATCAAAAACGGCGTCGCCCAGATAGGACGCGAGAGGTTTACCCAATTCATATTCGGAAGGCAATACCAGTATGCCCTCGTGGTTATCCGATATCCCGAGCTCTTTCTCGGAACAGATCATACCCTCTGAGACCACGCCTCGTATCTTGGCGGGTTTCAACTCCTCCGCGTTGCCTGTATGGCCGTCGATCAGCCGGGCTCCGACCAGCGCAAAAGCGATTTTACCGCCTACCACCAGGTTGGGTGCTCCGCAGACCACGGTCTTTTCACCATCACCCAGGTCAACGGTTGCCAGCTTGAGACGGTCGGCATTGGGGTGCGGGTTGATAGCCAGTATTTTGCCGACTATAACGTTATCCCAGCTTCCGCCTATAACCTGGATATCGGATACTTCGAGGCCTGCCAGCGTAAGCTTATCGGCCAGGTCCCGGATGGGGATGTCCACATCTACGTAATCTTTGAGCCAGCTAAGCGGTACTTTCATCAGGCACCTTAAACTAAAATTGTTTTAAAAAGCGCAGGTCGTTAGCATAGAACAACCTTATATCGTCAATGCCGTATCGCAGTATAGGAATACGTTCCACGCCCATCCCAAAGGCAAAACCGGAATACTCGTCGGGATCGATACCGCAGCCGCGCAATACCTCGGGATGTATCATCCCGGCGCCTAATATCTCAATCCAGCCGGTATTGCCGCACAGCCGGCATCCTTTCCCGCCGCACATGAAGCAATCTATGGCTATTTCGACCCCCGGCTCTACGAAGGGGAAATAATCACAGCGGAAGCGGCATTTCCTGTCCTGGCCGAAAAGACGACGGGCAAATTCGAAGAGTGTGCCCTTTAAATCAGCCATGGTTATGTTCCTGTCAACAGCGAACCCTTCCACTTGCGAAAACATCCATTCATGCGTGGCATCAGTGGCCTCATACCTGTAAACCCTTCCGGGGGCTACTACACGTACCGGTGGTTTAATCTTTTCCATGGTGCGTATCTGAACCGGCGAGGTGTGGGTGCGCATAAGCATGGGCCTGGCGCCGGTCTCGGTCTGATAATCGACCCACAGCGTTGCAAAGCCGTCCCTGGCCGGATGTTCAGCCGGCATGTTCAGGGCCTCAAAATTATAGTACTCCCACTCTACTTCGGGTCCTTCCACGATCTGGAAGCCCATGCTCACGAAGATATCGCAGATTTCTTTGACGGTCCTGGTGGTGGGATGCAGGCGGCCCAGTTGATAGGGCTCGCCCGGAAGGGTCACATCAATTTTGGCGCGCTCGAGCACCTGATGTGATGAATTTTGGATTTGCTCTTTTCGTTCTGCGCAGAGACCTTCCAAGCTGGTTTTAACCTGATTGGCCCTGGCACCGAGGGCGCGCCTCTCATCGATAGACACATCTCCGAGGGAGCGCAATATGTTGATCAGTTTGCTTTTGCGGCCAAGGTAACGGACGCGCCACAACTCCAACTCTGCAAGGCTGGTTATTTTTATTAGTTCGGAGTTAGCTTGCGAGGCGAGTTCTTCAACTTGGTCCAACATCACAGGTTTTAAAGGATTTTCAGCTCTTTAGCTTCTCAGCCGCCGTCTTGACCAATACTGAAAATTTAGCAGGGTCATTGACAGCGACATCGGCGAGCAGCTTGCGGTTAATATTTATATTGGCCTTGGCGAGGCCATGAATGAACTGGCTGTAGGTCAGGCCGTCGGCCCGGGTTGCAGCGCTGATCCTGGCAATCCAGAGCCTACGCATGTCCCCCTTTCGCTCCCGGCGGTGCCCGTAGGCATAGTCGAGGGCGTGCAGCATGGACTCATGCGCATTCTTGATGAGTGTGTGCCTGCTACCTCTGTGTCCTTTGGTTAACTCAAGTACTTTCTTATGACGTCTGCGGCTAACAAATCCGCCTTTTACTCTGGGCAATTAAGTCCTCCTGAATACCTACTGGTAAGGTAATACTCTTTTGATGCGTTTCACGTCGGCCTTGTGCAGGGGAATAGTCTCGTCGAAGAGCCCCTTGGTTCTGGACGATTTATTGCGCCTGAAATGGCTTTTGCCCTGCTTGACCCGCATAATCTTGCCGGTCCCCGTGAAATGGAAGCGTTTCTTCGCTCCCTTATGTGTCTTTAATTTAGGCATTTATACTGTTTCCTTGACCTTTATTTCCTTAACTTCTTTAACTTCTTTATTCTCTTTGGCTTCGCCCGGACCTTCTTTAGCCTGCATCTGCTTGGCAGAAATCGGCGATAGTATCAGGCTCATTATCCTTCCTTCGTGAATAGGCTGGCCATCCAGTTGGGCCTTGCCTTTCAGGCTGGCCGCCACCTTTTGCAGGAGCTTGACTCCCAGCTCGGGATGGACCATCTGCCTGCCACGAAAGACTACTAATACTTTTACTTTGTCTCCGTCTTCTAAAAATTTCCTGGCTCTATTAACTTTTATATCAAGGTCATGGTCCTTAACCTGCGGCCTTATCCTGATTTCTTTCAGCAGGCCGGACTTCTGACCGCTGCGTACCTTTTTTTCCTTTTTTATCTGCTCGTATCTATATTTTCCATAATCCAAAATTCTGCATACGGGCGGGGTTGCTGCCGCTGCAACTTCAACCAGGTCCAGTCCCTTTTCATTCGCCATTTGAAGCGCTTTTTCGATAGGAACCACACCAATCTGTTCCCCTGCATCGCCTATCAATCTGACTTCTTTCGCCCGAATGCGATTATTGATATTCAGTTCTTTAAATATGTTCTTTCTATCCTCCTTTTAACCATCATTAAAACTGGACGAACTAGAATATATCACATTTCATAGCTGTAAATCAAAGTTTATGGAGTTCCCTGGACTCAACCAGCGACTTCATGCGGTTCATAAAATCGGCATAACTCAGCAATCCCAGGTCCTTTCCGCTACGGGAACGCACCGACACGGTGCCCTTCTCTATCTCTTTATCGCCTATCACGAGCATATAAGGTATCTTGTTGAGCTGGGCCTCACGGATCTTCAGGTTCATGCGTTCCGAGCGGTCGTCGAGCTGCACACGGACATCCTTAGCCCTCATATCTTCGAAAAGCTTGCGTGCGTAATCAGTATGCCTGTCGGCTATCGGTATCAGGACAACCTGTACAGGTGCCAGCCACAGCGGAAAGGCCCCGGCATATTGCTCGGTAAGGCAGGCGAAGAACCTCTCCATACTACCCAGCACCGTGCGATGGATCATCACCACCTGATGCTCCTGACCGTCCTCGGCCACGTAATTTACATCAAAGCGGTCGGGCAGGTTGAAGTCCACCTGAATAGTCGGCCCCTGCCATAGCCTGCCGAGCGCATCCTTCAACTTCACATCTATCTTGGGACCGTAAAAAACCCCTTCACCGGGATCCACATGATAGTCAATATGAAGGTTTTCCAGCACATTGCGCAGGGCATCGGTGGCCATATCCCATCCCTCAAGCTCTCCCGCATATTTCTCTGGGCGGGTGGACAGCATCATTTCATACTCATCGAATCCGAAGGTCTTCATCATAAACCGGGCGAGTTCAACTACGTCCGTCACTTCGGCTTCGATCTGGTCGGGCCGGCAGAAGATATGCGCATCATCCTGCGTGAAACCTCGTACCCTGGCCAGCCCGTGCAGCACGCCCGAGCGCTCATATCGGTAGACCGTGCCCAGTTCGGCGTAGCGCAACGGCAACTGTCGATAGCTGCGCAATTGTGTTTTGTACATGAGTATATGGAAGGGGCAGTTCATCGGCTTGACCACGTACTCTATCTCATCTATCTTCATTGGAGAGTACATGTTCTCGCGGTAAAAATTCCAGTGCCCGCTGGTTTCCCATAGATGAACCTTGGCGATATGGGGGGAATAGACGATATCGTATCCGCGCCGCCTGTGTTCAGCCTTCCAAAAATCCTCGATAAGCTGACGCACCGTAGCGCCCTTGGGATGCCAGTAGACCAGCCCGGGCCCAGCTTCTTCATGCAGGCTAAAAAGGTCCAGTTCCTTGCCCAGCTTCCGATGGTCGCGCTTTGCTGCTTCGGCAATCCGGGCAAGATACTCGTCGAGCTCTTTCTGATTGTTAAAAGCCACACCGTAGATCCGTTGCAGCATAGGGCGCTTCTCATCGCCGCGCCAGTAAGCACCGGCCACGCTGGTCAGCTTGAATGCCTTTACGTCTTTGCTGGATTTGACGTGCGGGCCCCGGCAGAGGTCGGTGAACTTGCCTTGCGTATAGAGCGATACCTTATCCGCCCCCAGGTCATTTATCAACTCTATTTTATAGGGTTGCCCTGTAAAAAGCTTCAAGGCCTCCTTGCTGCTAACCTCTTTTCGCTCGAATTTCAGGCCGGCGGCAACTATCTCCCTCATCTTGGCCTCTATGGCCGGCAGGTCATCCATAGTCAGCGTCCTGGGCAGGTCGAAATCATAATAAAACCCGTCCTCGATGGCCGGCCCTATACCGAATTTCACGCCGGGGAAAAGGGCTTCCACTGCTTCGGCCATAATGTGGCTGGCCGAATGCCTCATAGTTTCCAATTTATTTTCTTCTGGCATTTTTAATTCCCTTCTTATTCAAATAAAAACCCCACGCATTGTACTGCGGGAGTTCTATTGAAGTAAATACCTGAACGGATATAAAGAGCAGCAAACTCGAAGTGATTATATCAGCCCTCATATGGCTGCGCAAATACGTCCGCAGTCACCCGGCATTTCAGTCCTTCAACAACGCGTCCAGGTTTACATGGGTGCTGACCATTTCAGCCATGAGATCGATTTCAGCTGCATTTTTACTTGTAATTAGCGGAGTCAAAGCTTCTATCTGCTTAGCTGCTTCATAGACCCCGAAGGGAACCAGCAGCACGGGTATCTTCTTCTCATCAGCTTTGGCCAGTATATTCTGCGGCGGCAGGATATTGTTAGTTACCACGACGGCTGCTGTGCTTCCTTCTTCGAAAGCGGCCAGCAGCATGTCGGAGCGGTCGCCGCTGGTTATCAGCAGATTGTTTTCCCTGCAGAACCGCTCATCGGAGCAAGCCGAATCGACCGAAGCTGCTCCCACGAAGATATTGCTTACACGCCTCTGCAACCAGCTTTCACCGGCCACTACCCTGGCCAGCAGATACTGGGCCAGGTATTCCATGGAGAAGAAGGTCAGTTGCTCGATATATGGGATAACACCCAGTATATCGATACCTGCACCCCGGATGATGGGTACATAGACATTACTAAAATCATCTATATTGCGGACTTTATTGATAATGACGCCCCCGAAGTTCAAATCCCTGATATTAAGATATTTCTTAATAAAAATCACGTTGTCTACTATATAGTTTTCATCGCCGCTGACCACTATCACCAGTTTTCCCCCTAGATACCTGGCCAGCGAAAAAGCATTGAGATGGAAAGAAACACCGTACTCGATGCTTTTGCCGCCTTCCACATATACGATATCCTTCCCCGTACTTGCCTCGGCAACCATTGCCATCACACGATTTTTGGCCCCCTCCTCATCATATTTAAACCGCAGCTTTAAATGCTCAAAGCCCATGGTCATATCCTCGGGGTCCCTGCCCAGAGAAAATATATTGGTCATCAGCGCTGCATCGTAGTCCCAGATTCTTTTTTTACGGTAGACCAGCCGGTCGCCCAGCGGTTTAATATAATCGAATGGTTTTCCCGCAGACCTGGCCAGGCCGATAATCAAACTGGTCTTGCCGGCACTGTAATCCATCGATCCTACAATCAAGCTTTTCATTGGCCTGCCTCCTGTTTGGAAAGTAGTATCCGAACGTCCACAGCTTTAACGCCTTCGCCGTGATCGTAAGCTACCAGCGGGTTGATCTCGATATCCGAGATATCTTCGAATCTTTTTACCAGAACGCCCACCCGCAATATAACGTCTGCCACTGCGTCGATATCCTTGCGCTTCTCTCCCCTCACCCCCAGCAGCAGCGGATAGGTCCTGATCTCACTGATCATTTTAAACGTCTGTTTTCTGCCTAACGGGAGAGCTCGGAACACGATGTCTTTCATTACCTCCACGTAGATACCGCCCAGTCCGAACATGACAATGGGACCGAAAGAGATATCGCGGCGGCCGCCCACAATTGTCTCCACTCCCGGCTTTACCTGTTCGGAAACCTCGATCCCCTCTATACGCGCATCCGGCATAAAACGACGGCAACTCTGGAGTATAGCCTCATAGGCATCGCTCACCTCGTCCCTGTTGAGTATATCCAGCGCCACTCCGCCGGCATCGCTCTTGTGAATGATATCCCTGGATACCACCTTCATAACCACCGGGTAACCGATCTTCTCCGCTAATATAATCGCCTCATCTATGCTGTGTGAAATAATGCTCTGCGGCCCACGAACACCGATGGCCTGCAACACTGCCTGTCCTTCATTGGCCAGCAGAAAGCGCCGGTTATCTTTTCTCACGGCATCGATCACCGTTTTGATAGCCCTTTCGTCCAGAGACGGTTCTTCCGGCACATCGAAATCGGCCATCTTGTTACGGTAGTTGCTGTATATGGCGCCAAGGCAGGAGGTAGCATTGATGACGTCGCCGAAGATCGGTATGCCCATATCATTAAGTTTCTTCACGTTATTTTCTATCTGCAGGCCGCCGACAAAGGACATAACCAGCGGTTTGTTATACTTTCCCGCCTCAAATTCCTGCGCTACCTGACTGGCAAACTGGTCGACATCAAATACACCCGTTCCACAGCCCAGACAAAGAATAGAATGTAGATTATCGTTGGCCAGGGCTGCATCAAGTGAACGTGTGTAGTCAGCTGCCGTGGCCTGCCCGGTTATGTCAATGGGGTTCTTGGAAGAGCCGAATTCAGGTACTATCCCTGTAAAGGTTGTTTTCATATCGGAAAGGTTATCGTACAAATTTATGCCGTATTTCTCGCAGGCGTCGGCCGCCATAACTCCCATGCCACCCCCGTTGGTAATGATCACCGTATTCTCACCTCTGGGTTCGGGTATGCTGGCGACAAATTTGCACCACTCAAGCGCTTCCTGCACGCTTTCCGACCGTATCAGTCCGCTCTGCCTGGCGATATCATCGAAGACACTGTCCTCGCCTGCAAGGGAACCCGTATGAGAGGCTGCCGCCAGGGCGCCGCGTTTCGACCTGCCTGATTTCAGCACTATGACGGGCTTTATCCTGGTTACCCGTTGCAGCATATTCACCAGTTGTTCGCCGTGGGTCACGCCCTCCATATACATCATGATTACCTTTGTCGGTTCGCTGGATATGAGGTAGTTTAAGAGGTCGGTCTCACTTATGTCGGCTTTATTTCCGATGGAAACTATAGCTGAAAAGCCTATACGCTCGACCAGCGCCTTCCCTACAATAGCTCCGGCCAGCGCGCCGCTTTGTGAAATCAACGCCACTGTGCCACCCCCCATGCCACCCCTACCGAAGGTCGCGTTCAACTTCGCCACAGAGGAGAAGATGCCCATGATATTGGGACCGAGTATGCGCATGCCGTGCTCCAGAGCATAGCTTATTATCCTTCTTTCCTCGGCCGTATTGCCTATTTCTGAAAAACCCGAGGTTATGATGGCTGCGAACTTGACTTTATGGTCCGCACAGTCCTTTATAGCATCGAATACCCGGTCGGCAGGTATCACAACCACGGCCAGGTCCACACCTCCCTCTACTTCCCCCAGGCTCTTGATCACCGGCAATCCCATTATTTGTCCGCCTTTGGGATTGACCGGATAAACACGGCCCTCAAATCCCCCCGAGACTACATTATTTAGGACTACGTGCCCCAGTTTTAACGGATTATCCGACGCCCCTATAACCGCAACGGAGCGAGGCTCGAATAATAATTTAATATCAGGCATCAACCCCCCAATTATAGAGCCACCCAATAAATAGTATTTACCGTCAGTTATAAATGCAAATTACTGCTATTCATGACAGACGGCTTCTCTTATTACCGACTTATAACGGTCGAGATATCCACGACATGCAATTTTTCGTCCAGGTTTTCTGTCTTGACGGCCTCTTTAAGCATTACCAGGCACCCCGGACAGGCCACGGCCAGTATATCAGCTCCTGTAGCTGCAGCCTCCCTCACTCTCACGCGTGCAGGGCTATCAACTCCACCGGACAGATAGTCAGTGATGAAATTACCGCTGCCACCTCCGCAGCAGAACGCATCTTTCCTGTTGCGAGGCATCTCAAGCAACTCAAGTCCGTTAACGCTCAGCAAAGCTTTACGCGGCGTTTCATACATCTTGTTATGCCTGCCCAGATAACAGGGGTCATGATAGGTGACCTTTAAACCATTGCCCGCCTTACTCATTTTCTTTTCCTGGGCAAGCTGTGCCAATATCTGAGAGTAATGCAATACCTCAAATTTGTAGCCCAAACCCTGGTACTGGTTTTTCAAGATATTGTAGCCATGTGGACAGACGGTGATGATGCTTTTAACTTCCAAATGCTTAAACTTATCGACATTCTTTTTTGCCAGTTCATTAAACAGGTCCATTTCGCCCATAGCATATACTTCGTTACCGCAGCACCCTTCTTCATTACCCAGAACACCGTATGATACACCCGCAACATCCAGTATTTTAGTAAAGCTCATCACCATGTCTTTTGTGCCCTCATCATATGAAACAAGGCAACCCAGATAGAGCAGATATTCGGTTCCCCTTTCATATTTTCTTAATGAGTTGACCCAGGGCAACTTTTCATTGGCCGCCTTCTTGAGAGGGTTGCCATAATTATAAACGGACTCTAAAAAGCGCTTAATCCTCGCAGGTATTTTACCCTGCTCCACCATATCGCTCCTGGCTTCAATAATCCAGTCGACGATCTCGGGAGCAAACTTCATCGGGCACTGCTCGACGCAGTTCTTGCAGGTCGTACAGGTATAAAGTATTTCGGCAAGATGCTCCGACCAAGGTATTTCCCCCTTCAGCCAGGCGTAGATAAGCCATAAACGTCCGCCTGTTGAGTATGTATCAAAGCGGAACCTGTTATATGAAGGGCAATTAATAGCGGAGTAATCAGTAGGGAACTTGCAATAACCGCAACGGAAACACCTGTGTATCTGGGTCTGATATCTTTTCATCGGGACACCTCCCAGTTGCCCGGATTCATTATGCCGTTGGGGTCCAGCAGTTTCTTTATTCTCATCATCAGTTCAAGCGTATTGGGGTCCATCTTTTTCATGGTCATTTTCTGCTCATCCAGGTTTGGTTTCCACATTACGCCGCCGTTGTCGAGGGCAAACTCAGCCGCTTCATCTAGTGCCTCTTTAGCCCTTTTCATAGTTTCTGGGTCCGCCCGGTTGAAAGTATATGAGAAGGAAAACATCATGCTGTGGCCGCCATCGATCATGCGGGCGGCGGAGGAGTAAAAGAGACCATATTTTTCAGCAAGGTCAGCCAGTTTTTTAACGTAAACCGGGTATTTCTCAATAGGAACGATGGGGCCGCTGTATTCAAATCCGCCGCCCTTACTCACATCGGCAAAGCGCGTCGTATCCTTGGATGGCATGGACAGCATCGGGGCTTTCATCTCAGGAAGCAGGCTGACAAAACCTCCATCCCTGCTTTCGAAATAGCCCCATAGTACTTGCCAGCATAATTTTCGCTTGAATTCCAGCTCCTCCTCAGTATCACCGGTAATATAAAAAAGGATGTAGTAATTGCCCTTATAACGTAACGGTAGCGGCTGAGCTGTAACAACCAGGTCCTCGATCATCTCCGTACGTCCCAGCTTTAACATTATGTCAGGTACAAGGTCCGCTCTATCGGTGAGAAAAAGCATGGTGTCCCTGTATTTTTTACAGGGATAAAGTTTTACACCCATCTTGGTGATCACGCCGGTAGTGCCGAACCAGCCGAAAAACAGGCTGCTCAGGTCGGGCAGAGGAGGCCCCTTGGAAAACCAGTATTGTGAGACCGCACATGATCCAACTTTGCATATTTCACCGGTGGGCAATACAACTTCCAGCCCGCATACCAGATCGGAATTGAAACCCCGCTGCTGGGTCAGGCGTCCCTGCCCGTGAATAACCGCATTGGCCACGACCGTTGTGATGGGTGGCGAATCGGGAATACTGTGCCTCAGGTGAGGGTAATTCTTCAACAGGTAGCTTTTCAAAGCACCGTGCGTGGTCCCTCCCTCCACTATGACATAGCTGCCTTTTTCATTAACTTCAAGGATTTTATCCATCCTCTTCATATCCAGCAGTATGCCGCCTCTCTGGGGGATAACCAGTCCGGTCAGGGAAAGGCCGCCGCCTTTGGGTATCACCGCGATCTTTTCCCTGTTCGCCAGCCTGATAATGGCCTGGACCTCCTCCACCGTGGTGGGCATTACCACGTATTCAGGTTCATGCGCCGGCATTAAACCGGGATCACGGCCGTACAAATATAATTCTTCTTTGCTCTTGGAAATATGATCTTTATCAACGATACTGGTAAGCTCACTGTAAATATCAATCATTTTTACAATACCTCAGCTTCCATTTTCGCCAGCTTCAGGCTCTGCTCTTCTCCGATCGCCAGCTTGCACAGGTCGATGATATGGATCGGCTTGAGTCCGCGTCCGGAGACTTTATCAGCCAGAGAGTCCCAGCATGCGGGGCAATTGAATACAACGTAGTCCGGATTTGAGTCCTCCATATCGTCCAGATTTTTCTTCTGTAGATCGTCCGCCAGGTCCGGCCCCTTTCCCATCCTGAATAGCTCTGCACAGCACAGGGCATTCTGCCTGTCATATTTCCTGTCTATCCTCTCTACACCAATAACCTTGAATAAATCATCAAGCAGTCGGTCAACCTGCGGTATCAGGCGGGTCGAGCAGTTACGCTGAAAGGCCACTTTTAGACCGAGCGGTTTTACCTTGTTTTTCATGGCTTTGAGACGTTCAATTAAATATTCATAATAATGCACCGGTTTAAAGGGGACTTCTATACCGTATGCGGGAGCAAGCGAAGCATAAGTGGCATAGCACTCATCATGCAGGCAGACCAATTCCTTAATACCCTGCTTGCTGATATTGTCGATTATCTTCGGCAGCCTTTCCCTGATCAACGATGTCTTTGCATAGTGTAGATAGACTGCATTGCAGAAGAATTCCTGTCCGAATACAACGGAATATTCCACATCCTTGAAGAGCTCTCCATGCGCCAGAGTATTGAAATGGGCCAGCAGACAATAGGAGAGCGCCCTTTCCTGCATCAGTCCTACGCTGAATTTACCTATCGGCTCGCACTGGTTAACCCACATGGTTATGATAGGCCTGGGCGCAGGAAGCACTCCTCTCTCCTCCTGCCTGTCCACCAGCATGTAGAAGGGATGGTTGCCGGACGGGCAGTATTCTTCACAGGCATAACATGTTGTGCATGCTTCCAGAACAAAGGAATCTTGGCCGTTAATGATCTTCTGCCACTCTTTCTTAGCGCTTGCGGCATTGAGGTTCAGGTACTGGCATTTGGTCAGGCAGGAGACTGTCTTACATTTTGCACATTTTTCACGGTCGAAAATAAGCTGAGTCATAATGCTACTGACCTCCTTGACCGATTTTTCCTAATAATTTCACACGACGAGTCACTATGTCAATAATTTCAGGCACAAATTTCAGCCTGCTAAGATGAAACCCACGGCATTTTCATGCCGGGGCTCTGTTTGACTTTGTATCGATATCAGTCTTGCACAGGCTGGATATGGCTGAGCAGTACGCCGCCATCGATAACTATCTCGGCTCCGGTCGTGTAGCTTGAGGCATCCGAAGCCAGATAGATGGCTGCGCCGGCAATCTCGTCCGGATTCCCGATATGCCCCATAGGCAAAACTCTTTCAAGGGCAGCCTTCTGCTTTTTCGCCTCGTCGGGCGACAGATGGAACCAGTGAGAATTCATCATCTTGGTATCGAACGGCCCCGGAGCGATGGTGTTTACACGGATATGGCAAGAGGCAAGTTCACCTGCGAAGGCATTGGTTATCATGCGAACTCCGGCCTTGGAAATCGAGTAAACGCTTACTCCGAACTCCGGCTTGAACCCATCGATGGAGGCGATATTAATAATGCTGCCGCCACCCTGTTTTTTCATGATTTTTGCTACGGCCTGGCTGGTGAAATAAAGCCCTCTCAAGTTAAGGTTCATGATGGTCTCCCACAAGCGCTCATCCGAGTCCAGTACACTTAGCATATTCGGGCTGGCCCCGGCATTGTTCACCAGAATGTCGATCCTGCCGCCCAGTTTTTCCATGGCTGCATCTACCATTTTCCTTATCTCGTCCATTTTGCCAAGATGGGACTGGATGGGAAAAGCCACACCGCCGAAGGACTTGATTTCAGCGGCAGTAGCTTCCAGGTCATCTACTTTGCGGCTGGTGATAGCAACCTTGGCCCCGGCTTTTGCGAAGCCGACAGCAATAGCCTTGCCTATGCCGCGACCGCCTCCGGTTACAATGGCGGTTTTGCCCTTCAACGAAAATTTAGATAAATCAAACATATTGAACCTCCTAAATATTTAGCGCATTAATTACAACAAAGACGAAAACAAAATAACTACCCGAGGCAAGATAATAAGTCAATCCAGGGGGTTTTTCAATATTCAAGATATTTTACGTTTTTCTCATTGAAGGTAGCAACGTGTTATAATGATTTTCGGATTCAGTGGATGAATGGCAAGGGGACGAAAATTTCAAGCTCCTTAATCACCTTTTCAAGGGGGTATTACCTGCTGCCCGGCACGTAAGTGGTTTGCGCGGTCCAGGTCTGCAATACAAATGCCAGAATGTGAGCAAAAACATATTTTGATATATAAAACTTAGAAGGAGGACAAAGATGCAAGACTATCCATGGTTCAAGAGTTACGATCCAGGTATCCCGCATTCACTGAAACCCTATCCTGATATGACCGTGCTCGATCTGCTGGCCAAATTGGTAAAAGAGAGGCCGGACGATGCGCTTTCCATCTATCAGGGCAGGGAAGTATCCCATCGCGAAGTAGAGGACCACAGCAATGCACTGGCGGAGGCATTGATAGCCGCGGGCGTAAAAAAGGGAGACCGGGTTATCTGCCTGTTCCTTAATTGTCCGCAGAGCCATATAGCTTTTTTCGCCGTCTGGAAGGCTGGAGGCATAGTGGTGCCGCTCAACCCCCTGTACACCCCATTTGAGCTGGAGCGCGCCATTAAAACCGTAGATGCCAAGGTGGCTATCATCCATTCCCTGTGGTATGCCGCGATCAAGGGCCTTCAGAAGAATACAAACCTGCACACAGTTATTGCCACTGATATCGACACTTATGGCGTTAAGCCTCTGAAGAAGGAGGGAGATTCGGTCAAGATCGAGGAGGGCGATATCTGGTGGAGCAGCCTGGTTGAAAAGTACAACGGAGCATCCCGCCCGGCCGTCGCCGTCAAGAAAGAGGATACGGCCCTTATTCTTTTCAGCGGCGGCACAACCGGAGTCCCCAAGGGTGCTATGACCACCCATCATGCAATTATTATCACAGGCAGTCAGCACCTTGTGTGGTATAAATCGGTAGTCTCCGCCGGCGCCAGGGTCATGGGCGTTCTGCCGCTTTTCCACGCTTTCGGCGTCTACGTGGCCTTTGGATTCTGCCTGCTGCACCATTCGCCTCAGGTATTGATCCTCAACCCGCGTGACATGAAGAATGTCGTTGAGACGATCAGGGACTATAAGATACAGAGCATAGCCGCCACGCCCTCCATGTATATAGGCATATTGAACTATCCCGACCGCCAGCCGGAAGATATCCGTTCCCTAAAACTCGTGTCATCCGGAGCGGCGCCACTAATGACAGAGACCAAGCAGCAGCTTGAAAAACTCATCGGCGGCGTGGTGATCGAAGGGTTCGGCATGACCGAGACCGCCATCGCGGGCGCATGCACTCCGGTTAAAGGAAAATGGAAGCAGGGATCCACAGGCTGTCCGCTGCCTGACATTATAATGCGCATAGTGGATGTTGAGACCGGCGAAAAAGAGCTCAAGGCCGGCGAAAACGGCGAACTGCTTATACAGGCGCCCAACCTTATGACGGGCTACTGGAACAGTCCGAAGGAGACGGCTGAAGTGTTGAGGAACGGGTGGTTATATACCGGTGATGTAGGTTACCTTGATGAAGACGGCTACCTTTTCTTGACGTCACGCAAGAAGGAGCTTATCAAAGTCGGAGGGTTCCAGGTATGGCCCCGTGAGGTAGAGGAGATCATAGCCATGCATCCTGCGGTGGCTGAGGTGGCAGTTGCCGCCGTGCCCGATCCCAAACAGGGTGAAGCGGTCAAAGCCTGGGTGGTATTAAAAGAAGGAAAGGAAGTAACGGCCGAAGAGCTGCACAAGTTTACCCGGGAGAAGCTCACCGGCTATAAGGTCCCCAAATATATCGAGTTCCGCAAGGACCTGCCCAAGACGCTGGTAGGCAAGGTGTTACGCAGGGTGCTTCAGGAGGAGGAACAGGCTAAAGGTTCGCAACCCAAGTAAACTGAAACAAGTTCCCGACAAAATGTGGAATTCCGCTGAATAAAATGCCCGCCCTCTTGAGGGCGGGCATTGTTTTACCCGCCTCACCGAGCTATCCGTACGAGGCTTACTTGTTCCGTAGATACTGAGCCGCTTTCTGCAGCAGCGAACAGTCTTCAGAGTAGAGATTCGACTTAACCAGGGTCTGGTCACCTAACTCCATATATTGACCTGTATCACCGTTATAAACCGGCCATGCCGTCAGTCCTGCACCGTTGGGATCACCGGTCTTAGCAAAGTTGGTCCAATATGTCATCATAGTATTGGAGAGTGCCATATCCGTTTGATTGAAATACTTGTCCGGTTCTGGAGTTTCAAGCAGGGGTTCCATGTTGCCCAACTCATGGTAACCAAGAGGATCACGGTTGTAAGCAGAACGTTAGTGAATCTCCTCAATGATACCTACCTCCTTGAAATATAGTTTTATGTGGGGATTTGCGGCGTAATAATATCAGACGCTCCTCATTTGTCAACCGGTTAGTCGGTTGAAAACAGACGCAAAGATCTGTAGCTAACCGAGCTTTCCCAGCCTATATGAGGCGATGGCTGCGTCGACCAGATACCAGATTCCGGCGCCTCCCAGGGTTACCATTTTTAAAATGCCCCATCCGATTTGTCCCTGATAAAATCGGTCGAGCCCAAAATAGCCGGCCCCGAATGAAATTAGGAACAGGGTTAGCTGGCGCTGCCATTCGCTTTTCCTATCCATTTCCAGTACCTCCTTTATTTAATTCAACGAAAAGTCTAACAGAGGCGACAGGACGGATACAATAGTTGTTTAGCGCGGGTTGTTAATCCTCTGGCAATAATTAAAAAGCCAGGTTGCCTATGGCATAATTAAGAGGAAGAACAATGGAAATTAAAATCAAGCGGGTTTATGAGCAGCCGGAGGCGCAGGATGGGACACGTATCCTGGTAGACAGGCTCTGGCCTAGAGGTTTGAGCAAGGAGAAGGCTAAAATCGACCTGTGGGTGAAGGACCTGGCGCCAAGCAACGAGCTCAGGAAATGGTACGGCCACGAACCGGGAAAATGGGAGGAGTTTAAGAAGAGATACTTCGCCGAACTGGATGGACAGGCAGACGAGGTAAAGAAACTTGCTTCAATAATTGGAAAGTGTCGCGTTACTTTTTTATACAGCTCAAAAGAAGAAATAATTAATAACGCCCAGGCCCTAAAGCTTTACATTGAAAAATGATGGTCTAACATAGCTACAAACTATTTTAGAAGAAAGGGGCTTCGAATTGCTTCGAAGCCCTTATCATACTCCTTGTAGCGGGGGGTATTGCAGTAATCCTTATAAATTTATTGGTGGTAGACTTATTTTGTGAGGTATCTCTTATTTTTACAACAAAAACCGACAAGATTGTTACTGTATCAAATTACGATCATATTCGCCGATCAGCGCCGCAGAAATTCTCCATATGTTGCCAGCGCATGCATGACAACCGCCGCTTCATCCGGCGAACTGTAGCACACGCCCCACACCCCTGCTATTTCACTCATAATATCCTGTTCTTGAACGTAATGCCTGGGAACAAATAGCTCGGCCGATACTATCACCGGCTTGCTATACTTTTGCGAAAGGCCCTTTATTTTCATAAATACATTTTTATAATGGTCGATGATGAGCCTGCCCCTGTTCTGCCCCTCTTCATCTATCAGAGGAGAAGGCGAACGCTCCGGGCTGGGGAACGGCAAACCAAGGCAGATAACGCCATCAGTCTGATCGTATTTTGCCAGTACTTCGATTACGCGCAACATCTCATCGGCCATACCGGACCCCGCGACCAGGTCTACCGGATTGTTCCTGCTCCACCAGCCGGGCAGGAATGAGTCCAATTCCTTTAATACCTCTTCATTCAGTTTGACTACGTCCAGCCCCAGCTTGGAGCAGGCATCGGCAGCCAGCACTCCCCACCCACCACCCAGTGTGGCAATGCCCACGCGCCGCCCACGGGGCGCCGGGTTACACAGGAACCCGTAACCAATATTCATCAGCTCGCGCATATTATGCACGCGGATAATCCCGGCCTGACGGCAGGCGCCTTCGAAGACACGGTCGGAACCGGAAAGGGCGGCAGTATGCGACCTCGCTGCCGAGGCGCCGGCTTCAGTTTCACCCACCTTAATCATAATGATTGGCTTATGTCGGCTGACCTGGCTGGCTATTTTAATGAAGGCGCGGCCGTCCTTAAAACCTTCCACATAGCTTAATATCACTTTAGTGAGGCTGTCTGTGCCCAGGTACTGGAAAAAGTCTTCTACATGCAGGTCGGCCTCATTGCCGGTGCTGATCAAACGGCTGATGCCGAAATTAAGAGTCATAGCACGGCGGGCAATCGTAGCCCCCACATTTCCACTCTGCGATACGATGGCAATCGACCCGGCGGGAGGATAAACCGGGGGCATCTGGGCATACAATTTTTGCGAGGGGCTTAAGATGCCGAAACAGTTCGGGCCGATCAGACGCATGCCGCCTTTTCTGGCTACTTCAAGCATCTCCTTCTGCAAGGCCACGCCCTTTGCACCGATCTCGGCAAACCCGGCCGTTATCACCACCCCGGCTTTTATACCTTTATCGACACAGTCCTGGACGGCAGTCACAATCCCCGTGGGCGGGACTACTATTATCGCCAGGTCGGGTACCTCCGGCACATCGGCAACGCTTTTATATACTTTTTTACCCAATATCTCATCCCGGTTAGGATTGATCGGGTATATATTCCCCTGGAAGCCGCCTGACAGTATGTTGCTCAGTATCCGCCAGCCCCACTTACGCGGGTCGCTGGAGGCGCCTAACAAAACAACGGTTGACGGTTTGAAGAATTTATTGAAATCTGTCATAAATTGAATTTCCTTTTCGTATACACTTTTCATAAAAATGTATAAAGCAATGCCTGTTATTTTACACCGATTATTTGGCGTAAAATAAGAACTTATTATAGCGTTACTTTGCCCATAATGTCTTTCAAGCTCGCAGATTGTCTGTTTGAGTTCTTCGCCACTTTCCATCAGACTGGTTTTCAAGAGATATCTCCTTATAAATTTTAGGTGTACACCACAATCTTGACAGTCAGGTTGTGTTTACGTAAGATAGCTTTGGAAATAAACACACGAAATACGGGGAAGAGGTTCAGGTAGTGGAGCTAAAAATAGGTTTTTGCACCAATCCCGATGGTGCCCGCATTGCGTATGCCACACTGGGGCAGGGCCCAGCAATGGTTATTCCCCCACATTATTTCCAATGTATCACCCCTTATAAGACAATACCGGAAGTTCGCTATATTTTGGATAGCTTTGCACGTTATCATACCGTAGTGGTCTATGACCAGGTCGGCGTTGGATTATCTGATCGCAATAGGGCTACCTTTACGCTGGAGTCAGAGCTTCGTGATCTGGAAACTGTCGTTGATCACCTTAAACTGGATCGTATAATACTCTATGGCGTCAGTATGTCCGGCCCTATTGTCATCGCTTATGCTGCCAGGTATCCCGACCGCGTTACCCACCTTATCCTTTACGGCTCTTATGCAAACCATGGAAAATTTCTTACGGAGGAATATAAAGCGTCTGTAGTAGCATTGCTCCGTCAACCTGATAATTGGCTTGGCAGAAAGGCCCTAGGCAGCCTTTCTGGGCCAGAGGTCGACGTGAATTATATTGAATTACTTATGGCGATTTTGAAGGATGTCACCACGAATGAGATGGTTGCTAATTTTATGGACATGGCCTATAAACTTGACGTGACGCATCTCTGTCCCTGTATTAAGGCCCCGACACTTGTTATGCACCGCAAGGGAGATAAACTTGTTGATTTCAAAGTTGGCCTGGAGTTGGCATCTTTGATATCGAACGCGCGCTTTATTCAGTTGGAAGGTGACATACACTACTATATGTTAGGAGATACCGAATCGTTTCTACGCAACATATTCGAGTTCCTCGGCGACCCGATTACCGACGACAAAGCTACGAAGGCAGCGCGTCCGACAACGAAAAAATCAGGCCATGATGTATTTATCAGCTTTGCTTTTGAGGATAAGGAGTCAGCTGCTAAAATCTATGCCCACTTAAAGGACAGCGGTATATGCCCATTCTGGTGCGAGGACGTCATCGCAGGCGGGGATTATCCGCAATTACTGGGAGAAGCCATCAGGAATAGCAAATCGTTTTTATTGGTGTTATCCGATTCTTCCGATAATTCAGCAACGGTTCGAAAAGAAACCACCATAGCCCACAACAATAAAAAAACTATTATACCTGTACGTATTAAGAACATATTGCCTAAAAACCTGGAGTATTTGATCGCAAACAGCCTCTTTTTCGATGCTTTCCCACAACCTATTGAGCAACATTTGCCCAGGCTTACAAGTGACGTTAAGAAGATAGTGGGCAGCAAAGCTGATAAAAAAGAGAAGATTAAAAAATAAATTCCTAATTATCTGGGTTGGTTATAACCACAGCAACACTAACTTAAGGGGTGGCACAATAATGTGTGGCAGGGCATCAATTGCCTGCGGAATACGGTAGCGAACAGCTACGGGAGGTTGGCATGGATTACAAATATTTAAAATACGAAGTGGTGGACAGCATATTAACCATTACCCTTAACCGGCCTGAAAAGATGAATGCTCAAAACCCTATAACGTTACATGAGCTTGATCTGGCCTTTAAAGCTGCCGATGTTGATGATGACGTGAGGGTCGTCATTGTGACAGGGGCGGGCAAGGCATTCAGTGCCGGCGCTGATTTTACACCTCCCGCGGCCAATGAAGGAAATTATTTCTATGATAGGTTGATGGGAAGGGAGGATAATGAGCCCAACAGGGATGAGGCTGGCGTGGTGAATCTGACCATTTTTGATATGAAGAAGCCGGTGATAGCGGCAATCAACGGATCGGCTGTCGGCGTCGGTATAACCGTGACTTTGCCGATGGATATAAGATTGGCTTCAAAAAACGCCAAGATAGGCTTTGCGTTTGCGCGCCGGGGGTTAGTATTCGACGGGTGTGCGAGCTGGTTTCTGCCCCGGCTGGTGGGTACCGATGTCGCCGCCGAATGGGTCTACTCAGGACGGATCTTCACTGCTCAGGAGGCGTTCGAAAAGAGGCTGGTGACCGAACTCCTGGAACCTGAAGAACTGATGCCGCGTGCACGCCAGATTGCCAAAGAGATTATCGAAAACTCGTCGTCGATATCCGTCGCTCTATGTAGACAATTGATGTGGAAAATGCTTGGCGCCGACCACCCTATGGAGGCGCATATACTAGAGTCCAAGTCACTTAACTGGATTATCGGCATGCCTGATGCAAAAGAGGGCATAGTGTCCTTTCTCGAAAAAAGGCCGCCGAAATTCCCCATGCGGACCAGCACGGATATGCCCGCCTTCTATCCTTGGTGGAAACAGGCCAAGTTCAAGTACTACTGGTAGCGGCGATTTCTATCAGGTAATCCCCCTTAAGAAGATAGTGGGTGGCAAAGCCGATAAAAAGGCGAAGATTATAAAATAAATCCGGAATTATCTGCCGAGCTATTTAAATGTGTGGAGGGATAATAGCGCTCCAAGCCTGAGGGTTTTTATATCGAAAATAGGGAGGTACGTAGATGTCTGTTGCAAAGGTTGGTGATATCAATTTATATTACGAGATCCATGGCAAAGGGGAACCCCTGGTATTGATTTTGGGGTTTGTTATGCACGGCAGTTTGTGGGGCCCCATTCTGGATGAGTTGGCCAGGGAACACCATGTCATAGTATTTGACAACCGGGGCACCGGCCGTAGTGACAAACCGGAAACCCCCTATACTGCCAAGACAATGGCGGGAGATGTAGTGGGTCTGCTGGATGCACTTGGCATAGAAAAAGCAAATGTCTTCGGCGCCTCGATGGGCGGGATGATTGCACAAGAGCTTGCAATCAACTATCCTGAGCGGCTAAACAACCTTATCCTGGGCGGCACTTTCTGTGGAATCAGAAAAGGGATCTCTACGCCCGAAGCAGCGGCGTTTCTATTTGACCCGGCGCTTGCCAAACTGCCAGCTGAAGAAGGAATACGCAGGACATTACTATGGGTATTGAGCGAGGGGTTCATGGAAAACAGTCCTGCCGATGTCGAACGGATTGTAGCCGCCTACTGCCAGTATCCCCCGCCAGTGAAGACATTCTCATTACATACTGATGTTGTCATGGCCCTCGATACATACGACCGTTTGCCGGAAATCAAGGCCCCGACCCTGGCTATCGCCGGCTCCAAAGATCGCCTAATGTCATGCGAAAACGCAAGGATACTGGCTTCCAGCATCCCCAATGCTGAACTTACCATGATTGAAAATGCAGGCCACTTTTTCTTCCTTGATTCCCCTAAGGAAGCCAGTAAAATAGTCCTGGGCTTCCTTCGTCGGCATCCGAAAGCTCGTGCGAAAAGCTAAAACCGGGCTGTATCCTTATTTTACGAGTCAGCAAAACGGGCACCTGGTAGGTGCAATCGGGTAACTAACCTACCGGTTATTATTCCATTTTAAATTCGATCAGCCTGGTGTAAGGCTTTTTTCGCGATGTTAGCGGCAACTTTTCGCGTCGCTTAACGAACTTTTCGCGTTGCGCAGTCGAGTATTTATTTAAAGGATATACCTCGCCACAGCCCTATATTCAGGTTCAAAACCGGCCTAAATCTGCACCAGTGCCGTTGCTTGACCCTTTTTCACACCCCTATGGCCGGAAATCCTTTATAAAAATAACTACACACAGAATAGGCAATTTTATAGCCTATTTTTTTATATATATAGGACCATTGCCAATGCCAATTTTTGAACCTGACCTGTGACAAATCGGCAATGCCTGCAGATATAATCGTTGGCAACGGCAATTTGGCAAATTACCGACTTTGATTGCCAAGTACTAGATAGGCTACCTTCAGGCATCTCCGCTAAGTCCCGTATATACTTGATCGCTACCGGATAGGTTTGCAGGTGCAGCCTGTCATATATGCTGATCCCAGCTTTCCTGTATTCTTCCAGTGTTCTCATAGCCTTACCTCCCTATTATATCTCAAAGCATATCTATTACCCATGTGCTTATACTCGCTCAATTTTCCCTTTTGCATTAAAGTCCCCTGCTTTCGATTCCATACATCTTTAAAATAACTGCAGACCTGCACTTGACTAAGTTCGAAGGATAGGCTAATCTATCAAACGTTTGATATATGACATTGATTCGATGATAGTAACATTATGAAAACTGAACTGCCAACTGTCAGGACATTCAGCCCGAATACTGGCCTGGTTGAAGAAAGGCGCCTGCAGATCGCCCAGGCGGCTTTGCATCTGATCGCCACCAAGGGCATTGAAAAAACAAATATCAGGGAAATCGCGGCTGCCAGTGAAATGACCATCGGCAACCTTTACCATTATATTGGAACACGGGAGGATATCATTTATCTTGCCTTCAACTATGGCCTGGATCAAGTCCGCAAATTGATAAAGGAAATAAACGATTTGTGTGAAACGCTGGATCCGCAGGAAGCGCTCAAGGCTGCCATAGACCTCTATATCAGGTACCATCAGACTAACCATGAAGGTACTGTTTTTCTTTACAAGGAAATGGGAGGTCTATCGCCATCCCTGCGCTTGCCGGTGATCGAAACTAATTCACATTTGCACGACGTGTTCATCCGCATAATACATAAAGGATGCAAAACCGGTGTGTTCAGAGCAGCAAATATTGACCTGGTGGCCAGCATGATAGTATCCATGGGCGATATGTGGGCACTTAAACGCTGGCAGTTCAAGAGGAACTATACGCTGGAGAACTACATTAGCAGTTTTACTGAAATGATATTAGCGTTGCTTAGCGGCAGCTGCCCGCAGCAGTGGTGAATGGGCAGCGGGCTTCTCACCGTAAGCCTGATATTCAATACGATTGCTAGACATTGTCGTCATGAAAATAAATTAAACATTCTTGAGGAGGGTGCCATGTCGAGTTTAGAAGAGAATATCAAGGATTTTGCTAAAAAAGCAGGGGCCCATCTTGTGGGCGTTGCCGGGCCCGACCGCATGGACGGGCCGGCTTCACTTGACCCAGGCTTTATCATGCGGGGCGCCAAATCCATTGTATCCATAGCGCTGCCCCTGGATGTCAATGCCATCTACGAGTTTTTCGGCAAGATATCCCCGGTGCCGCATAATATCGACCAGGCCATTAAGAACCAGCGTGCCCACCGCATCTCCAAGGAGATCGCTGACTATCTCATCAGCCTGGGATATAAAGCAAAAGCCGTGCCCCCCAATAACACATATCGCAGGAGTATAGACCCGTTTATGGTGCGGCCTAACTTTTCCCACCGCTTCGGCGCTGTGGTGGCCGGCCTGGGCAGTTTCGGCCTTTCCGGAAATGTTGTTACTAAAGAGTACGGCGCTGCTATCGTCCTCGATACCGTGGTCACCAACGCCAGGCTTAAATCCGACCCTGTACAGCCGCCGCGTTTCGTCATGGACAACCGCTGTAAGACATGCAAGCTGTGCGATAAGTCCTGCACCATGGGCATGTTCAGGGATGATGACGAAGAATACCTGCTCATCAACGGCGAGTTGCACGCCCGCGGCAAGCGGGATAACGTAGATTTCTGCAATGCACCCTGCTTCGGCCTGCATGCCATATCAAGGGACAAGAAATGGACCAACTGGGGCCAGCACTGGATCAAGGAATGGATGGATGGCCAGCCCGATCCTCACAAGAGGCAGGAAATACGGTCAACTTATATGCGGGTGGGAGGAAGAACAGGCGACAGCACGCTCCGCTTTGATGTGATCAGGCATATAGGCAAGGAGCTTTATCCCCGGGAAAAAGTTGAAGATTTCCTGCCCGATTACGACCACCTGCCCAAGGATGAAAAGCAACGCGAACAGATTGTGCTTAAGCTCGTTGAAAACATGGGCTTCAAAGGACTTGAAAGAGACTCCAACCTCGTTACCTGCTCGCAGTGCATGATGGTCTGTGGCTGGGACTTCGAGGAAACCAAGAAACGCTATGACATGCTCAATATCAGCGGCTATGTGGTGCCTGACCCCGAGTGCAAGATGATTCATGTTAATACTTACGAGGAGGCTCTCGCACTCAAGGAGAAATACAAGCGCCGTGTGCATCCTGTGGAGATGATAAAAGACGCACAGGCATCGGGAAAGCTGTGGTTCAAGGACTACTTCGGATATGATCCCGTGGGTGAGTTCAAAGACCTGGTCTACCGGATTAAGGCCAAAAATGCCTGTGCCAAAGCCGGACTAAAGGGAAAGGAGGCGCTGGCGCCCTTATTAATCAACCCTTCGTATCTGGCAGCAATGATACTGCCGCCGAAGAAAAGGAAGAAAAAGAGGTTGGTTACCAACAGCTAAAATGCCGGTGCTATATGATGTAGTGACAGGTCTAAAGACCCGTTCCTACCAACAGATGCGATAATTGGCAATAGCTACAGGTAAATAATGCGCGAAGAAGCAAGTAGGTACCGAGTTAGCCGACTAAGATAGAAATAATAGACACGGGCGATTGATTTTATCAGGACAGATAAGCGGGAAATATAGATGCTGAAAACGAGGA
>CAWJIA010000023.1:0-33904 GCA_963842805.1 uncultured Chloroflexia bacterium
CCCCTCGGCGGCCTCGGTGAAATCGGCAAGAACATGCTGGCCATCGAGTACGGCGAAGATATCCTGGTTATCGATTCCGGCATGATGTTCCCCGAGGACGAGATGCTCGGGGTCGACCTGCTCATCCCGGACATCACCTACCTTCTGGAAAACAAAAACAAGGTGCGCGGCATCGTCATCACGCACGGCCACGAGGACCATATAGGCGCCCTGCCCTACATATTGCCGCAAATCGACGTTCCGGTATACGCCACCAAGCTCACGCAGGGGCTGATATCCGTAAAGCTCAAGGAGCACCGCTCGCTGATTAAAGCCAAGCTCAAGCTGATAACGCCGGGCGTCAAGTTCCAGGTGGGCAACTTCAAAGTTGAGGCCTTCCCGGTCTGTCACAGCATCCCCGATGCTGTGGGGCTGATAATCTATACGCCGCTGGGAGCCGTGGTAGACAGCGGCGATTTCAAGATCGACTACACGCCTGTCGATGGCCGTCCTACCGACCTCTCCAAGCTGGCCAAGCTGGGCAACGAGGGAGTACTGCTGCTCATGGCAGATTCCACTTATGCCGAGCTGCCCGGCTACACTCCTTCGGAGAAAATCGTAGGTAAGACCATCGAGCGCATCATCGGCGAGGCGCCGGGCCGTGTGATACTGGCCACATTCTCCTCATTGATATCCCGCATACAGATGGTCATCGATGCAGCCGTCAAGCACGGCCGACACGTATTTATCGTGGGCCGCAGCATGAGGGACACCGTAAAGATGGCCATGGAAATAGATTACCTGCATGCCCCGGCGGGCCTAATCTGCAACGTGGAGGACCTTAAAAAATACCAGCATAATCAGATCGTCCTGATTACTACGGGCAGCCAGGGCGAGCCGACCTCGGCACTGGTGCGCATAGCCAACCACGACCACAGCGAGATACGCATACTACACGGCGATACGGTGGTTATCTCGGCCACACCCATACCCGGCAATGAATCTTTGATCAACCGCACCATCGACAACCTCTTCCGTCAGGGCGCCAATGTTATTTACGGCGAGCGCTCCAATGTGCACGTGCACGGCCACGGCAGCCAGGAGGAGCTGAAGATGCTCATCAACCTGGTCAAGCCCAAGTTCTTCGCTCCCATCCACGGCGAGTACCGCCACCTGGTAATGCATGCCGGGTTGGCCAAGAGCATGGGCATACCCGAGAGCAACATCTTCATCATGGACAATGGTAACGTCCTTGAGATCGACGGCGAGAAAGGCCGCATTGCGGGCAAGATACCCTACGGCAATGTCTACGTGGACGGGCTGGTGTTGGGCCGCTATGCACAGGTGATACTGCGCGACCGCAAGCTGCTCTCCCGCGACGGCATCGTGGTGGTGATCCTGGCTCTGGATAAGAAAGAGGGCAGGCTGGTGGGCAAGCCGGATATAGTCTCACGCGGCTTCGTCGATGTGGAGCACGACGGCAGCGTTATAGACCGGGGCAAGGAGCTGGTGGCAGTTGCATTTGGCAAGGGACACCATGAGCACAGCGCCATACACACCCAGGTCAAGGAGATGCTGAGCCGCTTTTTCTACGAGCAGACCAAGCGCCGCCCCATGATAATTACAACTGCTATCGAGGTATAGTAGAATAAGCTATGCCCTCTAAGAACGGCAGGGGAAACCATAGAGGTCCGCAGAAGACAAAAAAAGGCTCCGGCAAGTCCTTTCTCAGGTCACTATTTTCAGCTCCCGTCATACTGGCCTTCCTTTTCGTTATCATTCCTGTGCCTCTGCATAGTATTCTGGCCGCAGATATCGTCATGGTTCGGACGGCTGGGCGATGACATTTACGCGGCCGTTTATAGCGCCTGGCTGGCGCTCTTCAGGCTGATGGGCCTGGGCGTGGCCTTTGCCGCGCTGGCCTTCCTGGGGCTGTTCATTATACTCGGCTGGCCTTCGTCCTTCGCCCGCCACTGGAACTACTGGCTGGGAACCGCCAGCTTTGTGGCCGCATTGTGGGGCATGCTGGCCTTCTTCCGCCCGCCCAACTCTTTTATCGTATCTGATGTTACACTGGGCGGCTATGTGGGGCAGGCTATTATAACCCCTTCGCCTGTGGCAGGAGGCTTCATCCTTGCCGGCCTGATCATATTGGGCATCATCCTGGTCGCCCCCGAGTGGTCATGGAGAGTAGTCAAGCGCGCCTTCTGGAGTATAGCCGGTTTCGCCGGTGAGATCATATATGTTATTAAAGAGTCCCGTGAAAAGAAGCCGGCAGCGGAACCGATGACATCCGACCCGCCGGCTCAAGCACCCGCTGCTGCAGAGCAGGTCGAACTTGTATCTCCCGCCGAGACCATGGACAGGTTGAGGTCGTCTAAAATTGTGGGCGGATGGTCGCTTCCCAATATAAGCATCCTGGATAAGGTCGCCGAGGCGGTCATCAGCGATGCCGAGATAGATAAGCGCAAGGAAGTTCTGGAGGAGGCCTTGACCAGCTACGGCGTGGAAGCGAAGGTGGTGGAGGTCAACCGCGGCCCCACGGTCACGCAGTTCGGCGTTGAGCCCGGCTGGGACCGCAAATACAAGGAGGTCAGGGAGAAGGACCGGGACGGCAATGTAACTGTCAGGCAGGAGGAGGTCGGCCGCATGCGGGTCAAGGTGGAGCGCATCAACTCGCTTTCCAACGACCTGGCCCTGGCCCTGGCGGCTCCCGGCATCAGGATCGAAGCCCCTGTGCCCGGCAAGTCGGTGGTCGGCATCGAGGTGCCCAATACCACCTTCGGTTCGGTGGGCTTGCGCGCCGTGATGGAGAGCACCGCCTTCCAGAAGACGCTGGCCAAATCACCCCTGGCCATCGCACTCGGCAAGGGAGCAGGCGGCGAGACGGTGGTAGCGGACCTGGCCAAAATGCCCCATCTGCTTATCGCCGGGGCCACGGGCAGCGGCAAGAGCGTCTGCCTCAACTCTGTTATCTGCTGCCTGATGATGAACAACACGCCCGATGCAGTGCGTTTCGTAATGGTGGATCCCAAGCGCGTCGAGCTGGTCAACTATAACAGTATCCCGCACCTTATAGCTCCGGTGGTGGTTGATACCGATAAGGCCATCCTGGCCCTGCGCTGGCTCAACGCTGAGATGGACAGCCGCTATAAGCGCTTCTCCGCCACAAAGTCACGCAATATCGAGGACTATAACAAGAACCATACGCTTTCGGAGCGTATGGCCTATATCATCGTCATCATAGACGAGCTGGCCGACCTCATGATGGCCGCCTTCGACGAAGTCGAGCACGGTTTGTGCCGCCTGGCCCAGCTTGCCCGCGCCACAGGCATACATTTGATCGTGGCAACGCAGAGGCCGTCGGTGGACGTGGTCACCGGGTTGATCAAGGCCAACTTCCCCACGCGCATCACCTTCGCCTTGATCTCGCAGGTGGACTCACGCACCATTATCGACTCCGCCGGCGCCGAGAAGCTTTTGGGAAGGGGCGATATGCTCTATATGCCCCAGGACGTCTCCAAACCCAAGCGTTTGCAGGGCACCATGGTCGGTGATCCCGAGATCGAGAGGCTGGTCACCTTCTGGTCCACACAGCGCCGCCAGGAGGCGCAGCCGGTGAGGTTCGAGGATATGGAGAAGGCAGGCCCCGAAGGCAGGAAACCCATGGACGATGAATTGCTGGACGCCGCCCGCCAGCTTGCCCTTGAATCCAAAGAGATGTCAGCCTCATTCCTGCAGCGCAAGCTTCAGATCGGCTTCCCCCGTGCCGCCCGGCTGATGGACAAGCTCAAAGAGGAGGGGTACGGGAAGGAGAAGGAAAAATTAGAATGAAAACCTTGAGAGTCTTTACCGAACTGATTTTAAAGTCAATAAATTATTCGTTGGACTATTCTATCAAAATAATAGGCATTTTCGGTCTTATATGGGGAATTTACATTATTTACCAGGTTTTTACACAAAAGTCTTCAAGCCCACCATCTATTAGCGATATGATTCTAGTTAGCGGAGCCATCATTTTAACTATAAGTGTAATTTCGACATTGATTTCCACTATGATAGTTATGGGTATCAAGAGCGAAAAATCTAAGCAATTGCACTATATAAAAATCCACAAGGCATGGTGGATAGTACTAGTGATATTTGATTTCATAGCTGTGACGACAGTTATGATTAATGCTCTTAGTCTACCTACACCGTTAATTAGTCCAATTATAACAAATACATTATTGACCATTGCTTCATTTTTTTCGGCATTTACAGCAATAGTCTACATATATGGCAAGGATGCTAAAGAATTGCTTGGACATAGAATTTTATTCCTTCGTGACAAAGGAGAAAAACTGAGAGAATCATATGTCAATTTTATAAGTGTTCTGGGATTGGCCGATAATAATACAAAAACCTTCTCCATAAATAGTTGGAAGCTGATAGAACCAGAAAATTGGCCAAGGGTGGATATAGTTAATCACATACAAGACAATATTAAAAACCAATCAGCGAGCTTTACTAGTGATGTTCAAGCTATTTTAATCGCATATAATGAATTATTAACTTCAGTAAAAGACATAGCAAATGTTGGTGGTAGTCGAATATTCAGCCAAAATAGGGATTTGGTGGAATCGACCTCTTTAGAGGCCTATTTCTACATCAGTAATCTTTGGATTCAATTAGATCCCATATCAAGAATGTCGAAACCGCAAAATCTGATTCAATTGACTCTTATTGAAAATCAGCTTAAAGAAGCCGCTGATAAGTCTGGGATTGTCCTAATAGACCTCTGCAAGTTTGCCCTCAGAATTAAACCGCTCATAAAAAGGTGACTGTTATTTACCAATCCCCACCATAACCTTTACGTTTTCGAATTTGTTATTTCTCAATTGGTTTGTTCCAATGTATAGACAATCAGTGCCACCATAAATGGCTAGTCCAATTGGGCGAAGATCCAATTGTTCAATTTCTGCAGTATCATCGGAACGAGAAACCACCTTGACAACTGGCGAACCTTTAACAATAATATTCACCTTTGTTTCAGATGTAGATATGGTAATCTCATGGTGCAGACTGCGGTTTGCACTTACAAGTGGCTGCCACGAACCTGTAACCATTTTTGAAGGCATATTTAGCCAAATGAGGGGTTTTATTCCATTACCAACAAGTAGGGGAATATTACCATCAATAGAAAAAGGCGTGACTACGTTTATCAACAGATTGCTGCAAACAATCAATTTCCCATATGGCGTGTAGTCGGCAGGCAATGATTCGAGAGTAATCACTTTTGGTCCTTCAGCAATTTTCTTGAACGGGGTGCGCTACGAAAGTGGTTTTGAATGTCATTTATAACATTCTTACGTTCATTAGGTAAAAAATGTCCAATTATAATAGTGATTAGCCCAATAAATAGTGCTGCCAAGAAAGTTATCAATTCCCATATCTTAATCTCAGGAGTCTGCCCAGTTACCAACCCTGACACCACCTTGCCTATCAATGATAAACCATACCCAAGGCTAGCTATGAGAAGACGCTCTGCCCATATAAATATAGCTGGTCTATCATGTTTAAGTCGAATAAAATCCGCTTCAACTAAATAGAAGGGTTCCTGAGCGATCTCTATCCTCGCCTCTTGTCTAATATCCTCTTTTATTGGATAGGATTCGGTAAATGTTTTGGATTGGATGATTTTGTCATCCGAATCCCCACAGGAAACGTCTCCCACCTTCTCTTACAATCTCCGTCTTCTTTTTGTTATCCAACTAATGTAGTTTAACTGGTTAATCTTCTAAGGTTCGATGCTTTGAAATAAAATTATTACACTGCTATTCATATTCACATTCGGGTGCATTATAACAATGTCTGTCAAGCATCTCAATAGATTTGCCATCTAGATTTAATCATGTCATGCGATAAAGATTCAATCTGTTTTCGGTGAATAAGACAAGCCCTAATTAATTATCTCTTTAACCCGGCCGACCTGGCCGCTTTCCAGCCGGACCTTGATGCCATGGGGATGAAATGAAGAATTCGTCAAAATATCTTTGACTATACCTTCAGTTAGTTTTCCGGACCGTTGATCTGCCTTCAATACTATTGAGACCCGCAGGCCCGATTTTATATTTTCACGCTTTGTAACGCTCATACCGCTAATTCTAACTCGTATTATTCTACTTCACTGCGCATCCCTTCTGATCGGTTTAAGAAGGTATCCCAATCCGTTAAGTTTTATTTCATACAGAGCGGCTAATAGCGCGCCAATTTTTCCCGGTGGGAAACCTTTCTGGTGAAACCAGACCAGATAAGGTTCAGGCAGGTCACACAGAACATAGTCTTTGTATTTTCCAAAAGGCATCCTTATGGACACCAGGTCAACTAACATTTGCGGATTGATGGGATTGGCCTTATTTTTATCCATTATTACTTAATCCAAATATAATACATACTATAACCGAATTTAAGGTAAGCGAATAATGATACACCATGTCCGACACCGTCTGAAGGATGTACTGAATTTCTTGGGAATGTGGTAAAATATTGGATGTTGGATGTATGACATCTTACATCCAATGCTAAAAGCTAATGAGCAAAAAAATATTAAACGACATCATAATCCGTGATAAGCGGCAGGTTACCCTTCCACGCTATATCTGTGAACAACTCGGGATAGAGGAGGGAGACCGGCTATCTGTTTATGTGGAAGGGGATAGGCTGGTGGCGAAAGCCAAGAAGACCGTAGCCGTGGATGCCCTGGACGAGTTGCAACAGCTGTTTCAAAGCTCGGAAGTAACCGAAAAAGAGCTACTGAAAACAAGCCGCCGCATACGCCGGGGGCTGGTCAAGAAACACTATGGCAGCCAGCGCTGACCTGCGTATATTCCTCGACAGCAATGTCATCATATCAGGCATTTACTCACCTGATGGCCCACCCGCCAGAATACTATCCCTGCATGCCAACGCAAAGCTTAAGATCATAGTCTGCCAGCTAATTGTCGAGGAGGTGATCCGCACCTTGCGTGAGAAGAAACCGGACGCGCTTCCAGCATTGCAGTTGTTCTTGACCAACGCACCACCGGAGATTATTAAAAATCCGCCATTAAAAGAAGTCCGGCGCTGGATTGATTTACTCCACTTCGAAGGCGCGGTTATACTTGCCGCGGCATTAAGCGCCGAACCTGATTATTTTGTCACAGGCGACCGGCATTTCCATTCTCAACCATCCCCTGCAGAGAAATCCGGTCTGCACATAGTAACGCCTGCTCAGATGTTACGCATTATCGAAAAATAGCTGCCATCCAGAATAGGATGGTTTCGGATTTTCCAAGCTGGCCGGCTATCCTTCGGGTGTACGAGCGCCTTTAGAAAATAATGACCCTATAAGCTTTCCGATACTAGAAAGCACCAATAGAAGGTAATAAAACACGAAAGGCAATACGAGCAGCAGGCATAAGGTCAACCACCACGCCCATCCACTCCAATAAAACCAGATATAGCCGTCAAAGTAAAACCATTTAGTAATAACGACCGCCCATACCGCTATCCAGACCAGAATAAAACCCGATGGAATCAACCATGTAAACGGTCTCAATACCCTGCTTTTTTTATCGAAAGGCAAAAAAGCGCGTCCGCTATCACATAAAAATGAACATATAAAAGACCAGCGCAACTTCTTTATCTCTGCATCTTGTTCCAGGGTGAAATCATTCAAATCATCCCAATGCTTATCTGGGCCGACAACCGCCAAATTGGCAGCTAACCGGCGGTTAACTTTGGCGTTGGAATAGTTTGCCAGGGCAACAACGTACGATAGCAGGTAGCCCGTAAAGAAAATTATCAGCGACAGTGGCAACATGATCGGATAATTGAAGTATGTGGCGATCAACACGAACGCGCCGATCAGAAGAGCCATGGCAATGAGAAAAAAGTTGAATCTCTGGAAGACTATTTTTTCTTCACGGTGAATTAGGCTTATGCCTCGATGTGAAAGATCGCTTTCATCCGCCATTACGCACCTCCAACCTGAGTGACTGGATTATTAATACTACGATTCAATATACTCTTGGCCTAAATTATGTGTCAATCTTAAGGCAGCGGACTGTGCCAGGAAACGCTCACAATATGTATTCACCCATTAAAGGTGTTCAAGCGAAATGTGCTAATATCTACAACATTTGAAACTCATTTATCCGGAGATATAAATGACCGTAAAATCTATTTATTTTGCGCCATTACTGACACTAGTTGTGTTCGCACTTGTATTTAATTCCTGCGAGGCGCCCAAATATTATAAGAATGTTCAAAAGGATTTCTCCGCCGTGGTGCGCATTACCACAAATGACAGGTTGGGCTCCGGTGTCATAATTGCCAAAGAAGGCTACGTGCTGACCAGCAAGCACGTGATCGGCGACAGCAAGTCCCCTACTGTGATGCTTAACAACGGCGCTGAGTATCAGTCCACCGTTGCAGCAGCGGACGATGCCAAGGACCTGGCAATCATAAAATTGCCCGAAAATCCGGCCGGCTACCCGTATGCCACACTGGGCAATTCGGCTGAGTCAGACTCCCTCCAGCTCGACAGCCCGGTGCTGGTAATGGGCTACCCTGCCGATAACAAGATCAACCAGATCATGTTGAGCACGGGTACAATCTGCGCCTTCCCCAGGATGAATTCCGTCAGTTTTCTTCAGAGCGACGCCAAAATCTACCCGGGCAGCAGCGGCGGCCCGATGACCAATAGCGACGGCGACGTGATAGGTATCATCAATAGCCAGTACACCAATCTGAAGGATTCCTGCTCCACCTTCGCCACGGCTATCAGCGAAGCGCAAGCACTTCTCGATAGCATCTCAAGAAGCCAATCACCCACCCCCTTACCCCCTCCCCTGCCTCCGATGCCTCCAGCGATGACAGCAACCCCAACCTCTCCCTGCTCCAGCGTGGGCTGCCTGGCCCCCGACTTCAGCCTTCCCACCACCGACCAGAAAGAGCTCGCGTTAAGTTCACTTAAGGGCAAGAAGATCATACTGGCATTTCTGTCGACAACCTGTAATGCCTGCCTTAAAACCATGCGGTGCCTGCTTCCCATTTACGCCACCTGGCCGAGAGACCAGCTTGAGATGGTATTCGTTATCAGCGGGGAGCAATTCGATGACGTTCAGCAATGGGTAAACCTGTATCAAATAAAATGCCCGGTGGTGCTCGATTCACAGGGAATTGTGCTGAATCTTTATAAACCGGACCAGCATCCTGCCCTATATTTCCTGATGGTCGACGGGCATATAAAGGTCAGGAAATTTGCTCCCATCGATGACTGTACACAGCAATTTGATGCACTGCTCAGGCAGTATTAGCCTCCCCGATACACTTTAACCTTTTCACTGCCAGATCGCAGTAGGCCCTATCTATATCGTATCCGATATAACTCCTGCCAGCTTGAAGGGCGGCCAGGCAGGTAGAGCCACTGCCAACAAAGGGATCGAGAACCACTTCACCTTCGAAGGTATAAAGCTGGATTAAACGGCGGGGCAGCTCCAGCGGAAAGGGGGCCGGGTGGCCTACTTTCCCGGCGCGCTCGGACGGGAACTTCCAGACGCTCTTTGTGAACTCTAAAAACTCCTCCCTGGAAATGGTGCTCTTTCTTTTGTGCGGATTGGGACGGGTGAAGGACTGCTTGCAGAAAACCAGGATATACTCGTGCACATCGCGCAGCACCGGGTTGCCGGCCTTCATATAGGTTCCCCAGGCTGTGGACGACCCGGCGCTGCTGCCCTTGTCCCAGAGTATCTCGCCACGCATCAAAAATCCCAACTCCTGCATGGCCCTGGTTATATGCGAGTTCAAAGGGATATAAGGTTTGCGGCCCAGGTTGGCGACGTTGATGCAGGCCCTTCCACCGGGCACCAGCACCCTGTAGGTTTCGGCAAACACCCGCTTCAGTAATTCAATATATTGGTCGAGCGGGAGGTCCTCGTCATATTGCTTGCCGACATTGTAAGGCGGAGACGTGACCATGAGGTGGACCGAGCAGTCGGGCAGCTCGGACATATGCTCGCTGCTCTTGCAAAAAATCTTGTTGACGTATTTAGAGGGGATTTTATTTTCGGTATAGACGGTTTTTTTGGCTGCACCCAGGCCGTCATAAAGCTTGCCTTTATAGAACTTCGATGAGTCGTGGCTGATTCGCCCCTGTGTTCCGAAGGCGCTGGTGCTGGTGCTCGTACGGCGGCGTTTTTTCTTAGGTGGGTTAGTTTTCATCACGGGTATTATATTTGAAGTCCGCACAGAACGCGAGTTTATTCGCTGATGGATTTATTTAACGCCTCTTCAACGCCCCTTGCCCGGACGACTTTACTGTTAGAGTGCATAATCCCGCGTCGCTGGATTACCGATTGACCACTCGGTCTGTGAAGTGGCATAATCAAAATCCAATTAAAATAAAACCCCCGGAGGTCCAATATGGAAACATTCCCCTGGTGGAGTAAAGCACAGATCGAGCTGACTGAAGATGCTAAGAAATTCATCTCAGGGCCACCTTCAAGGGCAAGGTCAGCGCAGACGACATCATCTCCTGGGCAAAACAGCGTATCTCGTCCTATAAGGTACCCAGCTCGGTTGATTTCAGGGATGACCTCCCTATGAGCATGACCGGCAAGGTCCTGAGGAGGATCCTGCTGGAGGAGGAGACGAATAAGGCCGGGAAAGGCTGATACCGGGGCGGCATAATTAATCTCATGTTACGTGGAAAGAAGATGAATATTAAACTGTCCAGAATTCTGATTGCCAACCGCGGCGAGATCGCCATCCGCATCGCCCGCGCTGCGGCCGATCTAAATATGCCTGCAGTCACCGTATACTCGGAGGATGATGCCCAATCGCTTCATCTGCGTTCCAACGGGCAGGCATATGCCTTGAAGGGAAAAGGGGCCTCCGCTTATTTGGACATAGAACAGATCATCAAGGCGGCTCAAGATACCGGCTGCAACGCCATTCACCCGGGTTACGGCTTTTTAAGCGAGAGTGCCGCTTTCGCCCGCCGTTGCGAGGAAAGCGGCCTTATCTTTATCGGTCCCCGACCGGACATGCTTGAGCTATTCGGCGATAAAAGCCGGGCACGTGAGATGGCTAAAAAATGCAAGGTGCCTTTGATACCGGGCACGGCCGGCCCCGCCAGCCTCGAGCAGGCAACGGCTTTCTTCAAATCGCTGGGTCCAGACGCGGCCGTCATGATCAAGGCCGTGATGGGCGGTGGCGGGCGCGGCATGCGGGCGGTCCACAGGCTGGAGGATCTTGAGGAAGCCTATAAACGCTGCCAGTCCGAGTCTAAGGCTTCCTTCGGCAGCGGAGACCTGTATACCGAAAAGCTGGTTACCAATGTCCATCATGTCGAAGTGCAGGTTATAGGCGACGGCGGCAAGGTGATACACCTGGGTGAGCGCGACTGCACGCTACAGCGCCGCAATCAGAAGCTCATCGAAATAGCCCCGTGCCCGACGCTCTCTGCCAAGCTCAGGCACAAGATCACTGAAGCCGCCCTGCGCATAGCCAGGGAAGCGTGTTTCGTGAGCCTCGGCACTTTTGAGTTCCTGGTGGAAGGTACGAGCGGCGAAGACGCGGCTTTTTATTTCATGGAGACCAACCCGCGCTTGCAGGTCGAGCATACAGTGACAGAAGAGGTGACCGGCATCGACCTGGTCAGGGCGCAGATCGAGATAGCAGGCGGGAAGACACTGGACGAGCTCGGTCTGACGGAGAATGCTCCGACCCCCCGGTCCTATGCCATTCAGTTGCGCATAAATGTGGAGACCATCGATGAAGCTGGGAACGTTACACCCACAAGCGGCACGATAGGCATTTACGAGGTCCCGAGCGGGCCGGGCATCCGCGTCGACGGGTACGGCTTCAGTGGCTACAGCATCAACCCGGCCTTCGACTCTCTGCTCGCCAAACTGATTGTAACAACACATACCCCCAATTACGAGGATGCGGCCGCCAGGGCCCGGCGGGCGCTGGATGAATTCCGCATAGAAGGCGTTGCCACCAACATCCCCTTCCTGTGGGCCGTATTAAACCGGCCCGAGATCGACGGCAGAGAATTTAACACACGCTTCATCGAAGATAACGCTGCGGCACTGGTTAAAACAGCCGCCCAACAATCTGGGCGATACGCAGCTGCAGGTAAAACCAGAGATGAGATGGTGGAGGAGCCCGTTGTACCCCCGGGGATGGTGGCGATCAGGGCGCCCCTGCAGGGCTGCGTGGTTGATATCGAGGTGATCGAAGGCGATGCGGTGGTTGCCGGGCAGAAGCTGCTGGTGCTCGAGTCCATGAAGATGGAACATGTTATCATGACCGACCGGAGCGGGTATATACGGTCCGTCTGTGTGAATTTGAATGACGTGGTTGCCAGGGGAGCGCCGCTGATCTTTCTGGAAGAGGCGGAGATAGCCGAGAGTTCCAGGATGGCCGAGGAAAAAATCGACCTGGACGCCATCCGCAAGGACCTGGAAGATGTTATCAAGCGTCACGCCTTCACTCTGGATGAAAACCGTCCCGAAGCCGTGGCCAGGCGCAGGGCCAAAAACAGGCGCACGGCGCGGGAAAACGTTAACGACCTGCTGGATCCCGGCAGCTTTATCGAATATGGTGCATTGATCGTCGCAGCCCAGCGCGGCCGGCGGTCGGTCGAGGACCTCATCAAGAACACTCCGGCCGACGGCTTTATTACAGGCATCGGCACGGTCAACGGGTCGTTATTCGATGCTGAAAAAGCCCGCTGCATGGTGATGGCCTATGACTATACCGTGCTGGCAGGCACGCAGGGGTTAATGAACCACCGCAAGCTGGACCGCATGCTGCGCATCGCCAATGAATGGCGGCTGCCGACCGTACTTTTTGCAGAGGGAGGGGGCGGCAGGCCTGGCGATATCGACGCGCCGTGGGTAGCAGGGCTTGATTTAACTACCTTCAGCCGCTTCGGGGCGCTCAGCGGCAAAGCCCCGCTGGTCGGTATCGTTGAGGGGCCGTGTTTTGCCGGCAATGCCGCACTGCTCGGATGCTGCGACGTCATCGTCGCCACCAGGACCTCTAATATCGGCATGGGCGGGCCGGCCATGATAGAAGGCGGCGGCCTGGGCGTCGTTAAACCCGAGGACATCGGCCCCATCGACGTACAGACGCATAACGGTGTGGTGGATATCGATGTAGCCAACGAGGCAGAGGCCGTAGCAGCTGTAAAAAAATACCTTTCCTACTTCCAGGGCAGCCTGGCAAAGTGGGAGGCCGAAGACCAGCGCTGGTTGCGCTGGCTGATCCCGGAGAACCGGTTGCGTGTTTATGATGTAAGAAAAATCATTGAAACCCTGGCAGATAAAGGTACCATGCTGGAGCTGCGCCGCTATTTCGGTCCGGGTATCGTCACAGCGCTCATACGCATCGAGGGCAGGCCTTTTGGACTGATCGCCAATGACTGCACCCATGTAGGCGGCGCCATAGAAGCCGATGACGCCGACAAGGCAGCCCGCTTCTTACAGCTATGCGACGTTCACCGACTGCCCGTAATAGCGTTGTGCGACACTCCCGGTTTCATGGTGGGGCTTGAGATAGAAACACGCGCACAGGTGCGCCACGTTTGCCGCATGTTCGTCGTGGGTGCCAAGGTCACGGTGCCGTACTTCACTGTGGTCCTGCGCAAAGGCTACGGGCTGGGCGCCATGGCCATGGCTGCCGGAGGTTTCCACGAGCCGTTCTTCACCGCTTCATGGCCGACTGGAGAGTTCGGCGGCATGGGATTGGAAGGTGCGGTCAAGCATGGCTTCAGAAGGGAGCTGGAAGCGATCAAGGACCCGATAGAGAGGGAAAAAATCTACAAGTTCTACGTTGAAATGGCCTATGCCATAGGAAAGGCGACCAATATGGCAGCTTATATGGAGATAGACTCGGTCATCGATCCGGCCGAGACACGCCGCTGGATAATGCGGGGGCTGAACTCCGTATCGGGCAGGCTGTACGAGAAATCCAGCTGCACATTCGTCGACCCCTGGTAAGCAGCGCAGAGGACATCATCTCCTGGGCAAAACAGCGTATCTCGTCCTATAAGGTACCCAGCTCGGTTGATTTCAGGGATGGCCTCCCTATGAGTATGACCGGCAAGGTCCTGAGGAGGATCCTGCTGGAGGAGGAGACGAATAAGGCCGGGAAAGGCTGATACCGGGGCGGCATAATTAATCTCATGTTACGTGGAAAGAAGATGAATATTAAACTGTCCAGAATCCTGATTGCCAACCGCGGCGAGATCGCCATCCGCATCGTCCGCGCTGCGGCCGATCTAAATATGCCTGCAGTCACCGTATACTCGGAGGATGATGCCCAATCGCTTCATCTGCGTTCCAACGGGCAGGCATATGCCTTGAAGGGAAAAGGGGCCTCCGCTTATTTGGACATAGAACAGATCATCAAGGCGGCTCAAGATACCGGCTGCAACGCCATTCATCCGGGTTACGGCTTTTTAAGCGAGAGTGCCGCTTTCGCCCGCCGTTGCGAGGAAAGCGGCCTTATCTTTATCGGTCCCCGACCGGACATGCTTGAGCTATTCGGCGATAAAAGCCGGGCACGTGAGATGGCTAAAAAATGCAAGGTGCCTTTGATACCGGGCACGGCCGGCCCCGCCAGCCTCGAGCAGGCAACGGCTTTCTTCAAATCGCTGGGTCCGGACGCGGCCGTCATGATCAAGGCCGTGATGGGCGGTGGCGGGCGCGGCATGCGGGCGGTCCACAGGCTGGAGGATCTTGAGGAAGCCTATAAACGCTGCCAGTCCGAGTCTAAGGCTTCCTTCGGCAGCGGAGACCTGTATACCGAAAAGCTGGTTACCAATGTCCATCATGTCGAAGTGCAGGTTATAGGCGACGGCGGCAAGGTGATACACCTGGGTGAGCGCGACTGCACGCTACAGCGCCGCAATCAGAAGCTCATCGAAATAGCCCCGTGCCCGACGCTCTCTGCCAAGCTCAGGCACAAGATCACTGAAGCCGCCCTGCGCATAGCCAGGGAAGCGTGTTTCGTGAGCCTCGGCACTTTTGAGTTCCTGGTGGAAGGTACGAGCGGCGAAGACGCGGCTTTTTATTTCATGGAGACCAACCCGCGCTTGCAGGTCGAGCATACAGTGACAGAGGAGGTGACCGGCATCGACCTGGTCAGGGCGCAGATCGAGATAGCAGGCGGGAAGACACTGGACGAGCTCGGTCTGACGGAGAATGCTCCGACCCCCCGGTCCTATGCCATGCAGTTGCGCATAAATGTGGAGACCATCGATGAAGCTGGGAACGTTACACCCGCAAGCGGCACGATAGGCATTTACGAGGTCCCGAGCGGGCCGGGCATCCGCGTCGACGGGTACGGCTTCAGTGGCTACAGCATCAACCCGGCCTTCGACTCTCTGCTCGCCAAGCTGATTGTAACAACACATACCCCCAATTACGAGGATGCGGCCGCCAGGGCCCGGCGGGCGCTGGATGAATTCCGCATAGAAGGCGTTGCCACCAACATCCCCTTCCTGTGGGCCGTATTAAACCGGCCCGAGATCGACGGCAGAGAATTTAACACACGCTTCATCGAAGATAACGCTGCGGCACTGGTTAAAACAGCCGCCCAACAATCTGGGCGATACGCAGCTGCAGGTAAAACCAGAGATGAGATGGTGGAGGAGCCCGTTGTACCCCCGGGGATGGTGGCGATCAGGGCGCCCCTGCAGGGCTGCGTGGTTGATATCGAGGTGATCGAAGGCGATGCGGTGGTTGCCGGGCAGAAGCTGCTGGTGCTCGAGTCCATGAAGATGGAACATGTTATCATGACCGACCGGAGCGGGTATATACGGTCCGTCTGTGTGAATTTGAATGACGTGGTTGCCAGGGGAGCGCCGCTGATCTTTCTGGAAGAGGCGGAGATAGCCGAGAGTTCCAGGATGGCCGAGGAAAAAATCGACCTGGACGCCATCCGCAAGGACCTGGAAGATGTTATCAAGCGTCACGCCTTCACTCTGGATGAAAACCGTCCCGAAGCCGTGGCCAGGCGCAGGGCCAAAAACAGGCGCACGGCGCGGGAAAACGTTAACGACCTGCTGGATCCCGGCAGCTTTATCGAATATGGTGCATTGATCGTCGCAGCCCAGCGCGGCCGGCGGTCGGTCGAGGACCTCATCAAGAACACTCCGGCCGACGGCTTTATTACAGGCATCGGCACGGTCAACGGGTCGTTATTCGATGCTGAAAAAGCCCGCTGCATGGTGATGGCCTATGACTATACCGTGCTGGCAGGCACGCAGGGGTTAATGAACCACCGCAAGCTGGACCGCATGCTGCGCATCGCCAATGAATGGCGGCTGCCGACCGTACTTTTTGCAGAGGGAGGGGGCGGCAGGCCTGGCGATATCGACGCGCCGTGGGTAGCAGGGCTTGATTTAACTACCTTCAGCCGCTTCGGGGCGCTCAGCGGCAAAGCCCCGCTGGTCGGTATCGTTGAGGGGCCGTGTTTTGCCGGCAATGCCGCACTGCTCGGATGCTGCGACGTCATCGTCGCCACCAGGACCTCTAATATCGGCATGGGCGGGCCGGCCATGATAGAAGGCGGCGGCCTGGGCGTCGTTAAACCCGAGGACATCGGCCCCATCGACGTACAGACGCATAACGGTGTGGTGGATATCGATGTAGCCAACGAGGCAGAGGCCGTAGCAGCTGTAAAAAAATACCTTTCCTACTTCCAGGGCAGCCTGGCAAAGTGGGAGGCCGAAGACCAGCGCTGGTTGCGCTGGCTGATCCCGGAGAACCGGTTGCGTGTTTATGATGTAAGAAAAATCATTGAAACCCTGGCAGATAAAGGTACCATGCTGGAGCTGCGCCGCTATTTCGGTCCGGGTATCGTCACAGCGCTCATACGCATCGAGGGCAGGCCTTTTGGACTGATCGCCAATGACTGCACCCATGTAGGCGGCGCCATAGAAGCCGATGACGCCGACAAGGCAGCCCGCTTCTTACAGCTATGCGACGTTCACCGACTGCCCGTAATAGCGTTGTGCGACACTCCCGGTTTCATGGTGGGGCTTGAGATAGAAACACGCGCACAGGTGCGCCACGTTTGCCGCATGTTCGTCGTGGGTGCCAAGGTCACGGTGCCGTACTTCACTGTGGTCCTGCGCAAAGGCTACGGGCTGGGCGCCATGGCCATGGCTGCCGGAGGTTTCCACGAGCCGTTCTTCACCGCTTCATGGCCGACTGGAGAGTTCGGCGGCATGGGATTGGAAGGTGCGGTCAAGCATGGCTTCAGAAGGGAGCTGGAAGCGATCAAGGACCCGATAGAGAGGGAAAAAATCTACAAGTTCTACGTTGAAATGGCCTATGCCATAGGAAAGGCGACCAATATGGCAGCTTATATGGAGATAGACTCGGTCATCGATCCGGCCGAGACACGCCGCTGGATAATGCGGGGGCTGAACTCCGTATCGGGCAGGCTGTACGAGAAATCCAGCTGCACATTCGTCGACCCCTGGTAAGTAATACCTCCCTGGAAGCCAGTAAAAAGGCCGCAGTCAATACCCCGAGGTGGCTTTCTTCAAGCGCGCAACTTTTCCAGGTATTCGGCCCTCCTGACCATGGCGCCCAGGCAGTGAATGGCGTTCTCGGGCATGATATAGACCGGGATGCCATCCTTGACAGCCATCTCCATGCCCAGCACCTGGTCGCCGGGGTTACCGGGCACGTACAGCACCGGCTTTTTCAGGCGTTCACGCAGCTCCACGATCCTTGCCCTGAACTGGTCTATCTGTAGAAAGCCGTAGGCAACCATGACGCAGGCATCTACATCCGATAAGATCATCTCCAGGCAGTCGGCATAAACACCGTAGGTATCCCCTACCGGTACCCATACCAGGTCCACCGGGTTCCTACGGTTGGTAGAAGGCGGCACCTTGTCCTTCAAATAAGCGGCCAGCCTGTCCTGCGTCTGCTGCGCAAGCTGTGGTATGGTCAGTCCCTCCCGGGCACAGGCGTCGGAAGAGGCCACCGCCCCACCGCCCGCTTCGATCAACAGCCCCACCCGTCTGCCGGGCGGTAAGACGGGAAAATTGAAGGCAACGGCCAGGTCGATGGCATCCTCCATGCTTTTAGCAGCTATGATGCCGACCTGCCGGCACATGGCCTGAAAGACCTCGTAATCACCGGCCAGCGAGCCAGTATGCGACGCTGCGGACCTGGCCCCCATCTCGGAGCTGCCGCCCTTCCAGACGATAACGGGTTTATGCGGGCATATCTCCCGGGCTATCTCCATAAAGCGCCGCGCGTTTTTCAATCCCTCTACATAGGCGGCGATCACTTTGGTTTGAGGATCTCCACCCCAGTAGCCGATCAGGTCTTCCACCCTAAGGTCGCTCTGATTGCCAATACTGATGACGCCGCTGAAGCGCAACCCCCGTGAACTGCCCAGCCTCAGCATGGTCTCGCTGGCCCAGCCGCTCTGTCCCACAAACCCCACGCCCCCCGGTTCCAGGGGCAATCTTGCATAGGGAACCACTGTATTAACACGGCCCCGCGATGTAAAAATGCCCATGCAGTTGGGACCGATGATCCTGACACCTCCTTCATGTGCGACATCTACCATCTTCTTTTCATTCTCTCGGCCTATCGCACCCATCTCGCTGAAGCCCACGGCATGTACTACGGCGAATTTGACGCGCTTGCGTGCGCATTCCTCCATGGCGGGGATGATGGCGGCAGAGGGTATGGCCAGTATCGCCAGGTCGATCTCGCCGGGGATGTCGGCCAGGGCCGGGTAGCATTTCAAACCCATAATCTCGGTTTCTTTAGGATTGACAGGGTATATCTTCCCTGCGTAGCTGTCCTTAAGCATGCTGTTGATGAACATGCCGCCCGATTTCCACTCGTCCTTTGAGGCGCCCACTATGGCAACGGAACGGGGCTCAAATAAATACTTGAGGTCGGGTATACCGTTGTTTATCATCGCATGCCTCCACTATCTATTTTGCTTTTTCGCTCACTTCGGACACAGGGTAAGCAGAATTTCAGGTTATTATCTTATGGCCTTCGGCACTGTGTCAAAACGCAGTGATTGTGCTATATTACTGTTATTGAACCGGCAGTCAACCGGTGCTCAGTTTTTTACCCGCCTAATAATTAATGGAGGAGCGAACGATGCCGTACGAGACTCTCATCTACTCGAAGGATTCAGGCATAGGCAGGATCACCATCAACCGTCCCGACGCCATGAATGCTATCACACCCGGCATGCTCAAGGAGCTGAAAGCCGCCGTGCTGGAAGCCGGCAAGGATAACGAAGTCAAGGTCATCGTGCTCACCGGCGCAGGCAAGGCCTTCTGCGCAGGGGTCGACCTTAAATCGCTGGGCGACCGCAAACTGGTGAAAGGCAAGGTGGGCAATATACTAGATATCCCCGCCAGGGAACTGATAGATGCCATACGCTCCGTGCCCAAGGTGGTCATCGCACTGGTCAACGGCTTTTGCTTCACAGGCGCTATGGAGATCATGCTGAGCTGCGACCTGGCCATAGCCGCGGAGGAGGCCAAAATAGGCGACACCCATGCCAAGTGGGGCCTGAGGCCGACCTGGGGCATGAGCGCACGCTTGCCCCGCAGGGTTGGCTTCCTTAAGGCGAGAGAGCTTTCCTACACTGCCGATGCTGTGAGCGGTAAAGAGGCCGAACGCATCGGGCTGGTAAATATGGCTGTGCCGCTGGAGAAACTGGAGGAGGCGCTGCATACCCTGGCAAAGAAGATCATGGCCAACAGCCCGCAGTCCATCATGGCCTATAAACAGCTCTACAATTCCAACGAGAGCATGACGCTGGATAAGAGCCTCAAGCTGGAATTCGGCAGCGAGTTTGACATTACGGATACCGACCAAAGGCTGGCGGGGTTCCGCAAGTAAAATCCTGTTAGACATAAACGGCTCCGGCCACACAGTCCGGAGCCGTTGAAATAAATACAAATTACAGGAGGTCACAGATGCCTGCCAAGAAGTTTAAATATCTGAGCAAGGAGTGGACAAAGGAAGTGGAGAAGAGGCTGCAGAAAGATCTCACGCCCGAGAAAATGAAGCATATCACCTCCTCCATGTTGACCATCTATACCAACTGCCCGGACAAAAAGACCAGGGCGCTATATTACAAGCTCAAGGACGGCGTAGTGGAAAGCGTTTCACTGGTGGAAGGCGCCCTGCCCAAGGCCGAATTCTCCATCACGGCCGATTACGATATGTTCGCTAAAATCTCCCGCGCTGAGTTGAAAGCACGTTCGGCGCTGATGTCAGGCAAGATGACCCTCAAAGGCAACCTGGTCAAGGCGCTGACACTCTCGCCCACGGTTGACAGGCTAAACGAGGTGATCGCCACCGTCCCGACCGAGTATTAAGACAAGGAGATATTGAAATGCCCGAGAAAAAACTAAAAAGGGACGACCCTTATTTCATAGATTTCCCTAAAAGGATCAAGGCCATCCAGAAGGAGATGGCCAAACATGGGATTGATGTTTACCTGGGCTCACGCCTGAGGACGCTTTCCTGGACGGTGGACGCCTTCATGCCCTGGCGCTCGTACATCGTGATCCCGCCCGAGGGGCTGCCGACCGCTATCACCTTCGTAATAGACGCAGCCCGTGTGCAGGACGATTCATGGCTGGACCAGGACCATATACTGGGCTACGGCCCGATGGGCGGGCAGGACCAGGTGTCACTGCTGGCAGGACTTATCAAGCCGCATCTGAAAGCAGGCAAGGGCATCATCGCCATGGAGACCGGCATGGGCACTTATCTGCCCGAGGGGCACCTGACCCTATTCGAATTTGTGATGCTGAAGGCGGCGCTGCCCAAGGCTACCTTTAAGAACGCGCACGCTATCATCGACAGGCTTTCGCTGATCAAGGACGCGGGAACTATTAACCGCTTCCGCGAGGCCTCGCGCATGGTCGACATCGGCCACAAGGCGGTATATGAAGCCATACGGAACGGAGGGTACAAGAACATGACCGAAACCGAGATCGCCGGACTGGCCGCCTATGCCATGCGCAAGGCAGGCAGCGAGTGGGAATGGTCGTTTACGGGCGGCAATGAAATAGCTTCGGGCTACCGGACCGGCCTGGCGGCCGGAGCATGTACCCCTGCCAGCAGAAAGAAGCTGAAGATGGGCGAACCCCTGATGGTGGACCTGCACGCCATGTTCAGGCTGGGGCTGGGGGACCATTCGCATAACTATTTCCTGGGCAAAGCGAACAAGCGTCAGCTCTGGCATGCGAAAAATTTCGTCGACTTGATCAAGAAATGCCTGAAGGCCTACAAACCGGGCGTCTCCCCGACCACGCTGGCCGACGAGATGCTGGCCTTTACGGAGGAACGGGGCTTTCAGGATTACATGGTACCAGGCTTCGAACACGGGATCGGGCTGATGGGAGATGAGTGGCGGATCGGTTTGAATGACGGTCCTTTCGAATACTGGACCAACCCGGACCACGTTTATAAAAAGGATGAGATGCTAATCTGCGCCGTGCAGTATGCCTGCCCGGAGGAAAATGTAGGGTTCCGCTATGAGAACCCTATTCTCATCACAGTCAAAGGCTGCGAAGCCATGTCCAAATTCCCGCTGAGCATCGACGTAGTATAAGCTATTAAGAAGTAAGAGAAAGTAGAAGGGAGAATTAATTCTCCCTTCTACCCGCCCCGAAGGTAATATTCACCAGTAGATTTTTACCGCTTCCACTATGCCCATTGCCGGCCAGAAAGCACCCAGTCCGGAAGCATCCGCATTCACCTGGGCAGATAACTTATCCACCGCATACCTTTGCGCGTTGATACTGGTTATCAAACCGCTGCTCCTGCTTCTGTTGTAGTCATCCACGTAGTTGCCGTATTGCACGATGGCGGTATTGCAGGCGTCAAGGTCATTTTTAAACTTATCGAACCTGACTTTATATTGTTCATAGTAGCTATACTCGGGTGAGTTGGCCACCTCCATGCTTATGAATCCCAGCTCTTTGCCGACCGACACGTAGGCGATCTTGTCATAGCTTTTAGCCTGTCCGAATATTTTGGCAGGTTTGCCGTCAGGCGACAGGTGTTGGTCGGAGTTGGATAGCGATTCTTCGATAGTCATGCCCGTACAATCAACATAGACCATCCCCATGTCGGTCGTCTCAAAGGCGTTGCAGGCATGCCCCATGGTGCTATCCTTCAGATCGATGGCAACGAAAGCCGCCCTGATGCCGTTAGCTTCTGAGTTATTGTAGATCGTTTCAGCAAAAGCTCCGCAGGGGTTAACTATGGGATTATAGGTATCTTCATCCGTTTTATCTTGCTGTATGAAATCTTTGAGCTGCTGCCAGGTCGGGTTTTTCGCAGCGGGGTTAGTGACCAGATGAACATTACCCACATCTCCTGCATCTACAATCTTGGTCCTTAAATAGGGAGGTTGAACCCCGCTGTATTCTTCTATTCCGGCTTCTCTCGATACAGGCATGCCCGTTCTGGTGCAGCTTATGCCAATTGCAATAATAGCTACGACTGTGACTACTGTTGCTATCAGGTTATTCCGTTTGCTCATATTAAGGGAAAGCCGGGTTTACTATTGATATTATAGACCTCTGCCTGCCTTATCACTTCTTTTTTCGGAAGGGTGAAAGCAACTCTTCGTCTTTCCTCAAATCTACTATGCGGTCGCGCAGTAAGGCAGCCTTCTCAAATTGCAGGTTCTTGGCGGCTTTCTTCATCTGAGATTCCAGGTCTTTGATCAGCCTTGCGATCTCGTCGGGTGGGATGTGGCCGGCCTCGTATTTGGTCCTCTCCTCGGCTACGACCCTGACCCTTTCCGTGATATCTTTAACCGCCTTTTTAATGCCCTGGGGAGTGATGCCGTGCTCCTTATTATAAGCTTCCTGTATTTTTCGCCGCCGGTAGATTTCTTCGATGGCATTCTTCATCGAATCCGTTAGCTTGTCGGCATAGAGGATGACATGCCCGTCGATGTGCCTGGCGGCCCGGCCCATGGTCTGGATCAACGAGTCCCTGGACCTCAAATAGCCTTCCTTATCGGCATCAAGTATCGCCACCAGGCTAACCTCGGGCAGGTCCAGCCCCTCCCGCAGCAGGTTAATACCCACTACCACATCATATACGCCCAGGCGCAGGTCGCGCAGTATCTCAACGCGTTCCAGCGTATCGACCTCGGAATGCAGGTAATGGGTCTTAACGTCCATCTCCCGCAGATAGTCAGCCAGCTCCTCCGCCATCTTCTTAGTCAGAGTAGTGACCAGGCAGCGCTCGCTTTTGCCCACCCTGAGCTTGATCTCATGGATCAAATCATCTATTTGCCCTTTGGTCGGCTTAACCTCTACGGTAGGTTCAAGGAGGCCCGTGGGACGCACAAGCTGCTCAACGACCTGCTGGCTGTTCTTGTACTCATAGGGGCCGGGGGTTGCCGAAACGAAAATAGCCTTGTTTATCAAGTTCTCAAACTCAGGGAAGTTGAGAGGACGGTTATCCAGCGCTGAAGGCAGTCGGAAGCCGTAATCTATCAGCGTCTGCTTACGGCTCATATCGCCATGAAACATGCCGCGTATCTGCGGTATGGTCATGTGCGATTCATCAATGAAGAGCAAAAAGTCCTTCGGGAAGTAATGGATCAGCGTCCAGGGCGGGCTCCCCGCAGCTCTGCGTTGCAGGTGGCGTGAATAGTTTTCGACACCGTTGCAATAGCCAAGCTGGGTGAGCATCTCAATATCATAATTGGTGCGCTGCTCGATGCGTGCTGCTTCGATTAACTTGCCCTGGCGGTTGAACTCGGCCACCCGTTCCAACATCTCAGCTTTAATATCCTCTATGGCCAGCTCCAGCTTTTCGGGGGACGTAACGAAGTGCTTGGCCGGGAAGATATCGACCGACTGTTTTTCTGCCAGCAGCTCACCGGTGAGGTTGTCCACCTCGATAATCTTTTCGATCTCATCGCCCCAGAACTCGATACGCAGGGCGATCTCTTCGTAAGAAGGCAGTATCTCGAGCGTATCCCCGCGTATGCGGAACTTGCCCCGCGTGAAGTCGAAGTCGTTGCGTTCATACTGCATGTCCACAAACCGGCGCACCAGCTTATTTCGTTCGATCTTCTGGCCTTTATGTATGCTGACGACAAAGCTCTGGTACTCCTCCGGCTCGCCCAAAGAATAAATACAGGAAACGGAGGCCACAATCAGCACGTCGCGCCGGGTGAGCAGCGCCCGGGTGGCGGCATGCCGCAGCTTGTCGATCTCTTCGTTGATATCCGTGTCCTTCTCTATATATGTATCGGACCTGGGTATATAGGCCTCGGGCTGATAATAGTCGTAATAGCTGACAAAGTATTCGACCGCATTCTCGGGAAAGTATTCCTTGAACTCAGTTGCAAGCTGCGCTGCCAGCGTCTTGTTATGGCACATCACCAGGGTCGGCCTTTGCAACCTCTCGACCACATTGGCCATAGTGAAGGTCTTGCCGCTGCCGGTCACGCCCAAGAGCGTCTGCTTAGCGAAGGCCGCTTCTATGCCGCGCACCAGCCCGTCGACAGCCTGAGGCTGATCGCCGGTCATCTTAAAGTCTGAAATAATTTTAAAGTCGGACATGGCCTACTAATTATAAATTCCATAACCCTTGCGGGGAAATTCCTAATAAACCAAAATTTCCAGTTCAAATACTTGGAGTCTTGGGCTTGGAACTTGTATAGAGTTTTGAACTTCGGGCTTAGATTTTATTAAGTGCCTGGAGCTTGGGGCCTTCTGTTCACCTGGTGGAGAGCCTTTGCAACGCCAGCCTGACTTTCTCCTCAAGGGTCATATCTGCAGTCTGAGAGATGCCGCTGAGGGCCTGTGTGGCTTCCCGTATGGAATACCCCAACCCCGTTAAAGCCGCCACGGCATCGCTGTCGCCCCATGTAATATCGGGCAGGATCTCACCTTCCCAACCCTTCTCCAGTTTGCCCTTGAGATCTATAATAATGCGCGCTGCAGTCTTCTTGCCGATACCCGGGACCTGGCTGAGCAGGTCGGCACTGCCGCTGATGATGGCCGAGACGATCTGCTCCGCGCTGAGAGTGGTCAGGAGCGCAAGTGCCACTTTGGGTCCAATGCCGCTGACCGTTATAAGCTGTTGGAAGAGCGCCAGTTCCTGCTGAGAAGAGAATCCGTAGAGGGAGATGTTATCCTCCCGTACATAAAGATGCGTATGCAGGAAAACTTCAGTGCCGGGATGCCCGAGCTTGGTCAGGGTGGAGCCGGGCACATTGAGAGTGAAGCTCACCAGGCCGGACTTCACAACCACAGAGTTGGTCCCTTTGCTGATCAACGTACCTTCGACGGCTGCGATCATTTCTTTCAATATCCCCTGTTTAAAATCCGGTTGAGGTGCTGCTGGTTGAGGTGGCAGATGGCCACGGCCAGCGCATCGGCAGCATCGCTGGCTTCCGGCAGATCGGTGACCCCCAACTGCAATTTGACCATCTGCCTCACCTGGTCTTTGCCGCTCCTGCCGTAATTGGTAACCATTTGCTTAACCTGTGTGGGCATATAACGTGAGACCGTCAGCCCCGCCTGAGCAGCCGCCAGGATGGCGACAGCCTGGGCCCTGCCTATTGCCAGGGCAGAACGGGCATTACCGGCTACAAAGGGCTCCTCGACCGCAACTTCAAGCGGCTCGTACTCTTCGATTATTCTGAGCAACTCCCTGTGGAGTGAGCGGAGTCTCTGCTCTATAGGCATCTTCTGTGGCGCCGAGATAACGCCGCACGCCACCATGACCAACGAATTACCGCCCGTTTCTTCGACGATCCCATAGCCCATATTCAAAGTGCCGGGGTCGATACCTAACACACGCACCATGTTAATCCGTAACTATCTGGGCGGCTTGCAGACCGGGCAGGGATGGTATCCTGCTGCCTGCGCCTCCATAGTAGTATCGAACCATATCCTGGACGGCTGAGGTATATGCTGTGCAATACTGCACCACGGATAATGATACTCAAGCGTATACTTGCTGCCCAGCCAGTCCTTATAATAAGTACCTCCTGAGGAGTTTGAAGGCAATCCCGGGGCCACCGACAGGGCAACCGTGCTCGTTGCTGATCCCGCTGCATTAGCTGCGGTAAGCGTATATATCATTGGTACATCCGGCGACACGGCCCTGTTACCGGATAGCGCTACCTGTCCAATACCCTGGTCGATCACAACGGTAGTGGCATTGGTCACATTCCATGAAAGGATAGCTGATCCCCTGGGTGTGATACTGGTAGGGTTGACCGAGAATTGAATTACGGGCAAGCTTGCTGCAGTAGATGTATCCGTGGTCGTGGTCGTAGTAGTGGACGGTGTTGCACCGGTGGTGGGAGTTGAGGTGGTGGAGGGCGTTGTGAAGGTGATGCATCCTCCCAACAGGAGTGATACAATCAGTGCCGGTAACATTAACCTGATAGTACTATTCTTGCACATAACTGTGAAGATCCTCCTGCGTTTTAAAGTCCCGGCTACCTTTTAGAACGGGAAATAACAAATTGGGAAATGAAGGCCTTCAGGCCTCGGCCTTCAGCTTTTCGATCAGGGCGTCGCTATATTCCAGGTTGGAAAATACACGCTGGACATCATCCAACTCTTCCAGCTTTTCCAGCAATTTGACGGTCTGAAGCGCCTCTTTCTCCCGCAGGGATACAGTATTCTGGGGGATCATAGTGACTTCGGCCGAGATGGGCTTTCTACGTTTTTCGATGGCCAGTTTAACGTTCTCAAACTCTTTAGGCTCGGTGTAAATTTCCAGCAGTCCTTTCTCTTCTTTTACATCGGAGGCCCCAGCATCAATGGCATACAGTGATAATTCATCCGGGTCGATGCCGGTTGTGTCAACCGTTATGACGCCTTTATTTTCAAACATCCATGCCACGCTGCCGTTTTCGCCCAGGCTTCCATTGTTTTTGATAAAAGTGCTGCGTATCTCAGCAACCGTACGGTTGCGGTTATCGGTCATGGCTTCCAGCATGACGGCCACGCCGGACGGCCCGTATCCTTCCATCACCATCTCTGTAAACGTTGTGCCCTCAGCAGCTCCACTGCCTTTCTTGATCGCATTCTCAATATTATCTTTGGGCATGTTATTGTCGCGCGCTTTCTGGACTGCCAGGCGGAGACGGAAATTGCCTTCGGGGCTGGGGCCACCCTGCCTGGTAGCGATAATAATTTCACGCGTGAGTTTGGTGAACACAGCTCCGCGGCGGGAATCCGCTACGCCCTTCTGTCTTTTAATAGTTGCCCATTTAGAATGTCCGGACATCGTATCCCCTCACCAAAAATATTTTAATTCCGCATACTAAGAATAAAACATAACTGAATCATAATGCAACAACTATAAATAATTACCGCCGGACGAATCGATTTTGATGCTATAATGGGGCGTCGTAAACAACTAACAATGACACTTTACATTATCGAATTTATCACACAACTAATATCAACCGTGGGTTATCCCGGCATTTTTATCACCATGACCCTGGAGTCCATGCTGGTACCGATCCCAAGTGAGGCCGTAATGCCCTTTGCCGGTTTCCTGTCCTATGAAGGCAAGATGGAAATCTGGATAGCCGTTCTGGTCAGCAGCCTGGCCAACCTGGCCGGCTCGCTCATAGCTTACGCTGTTGGCCGCTACCTCGGCAGGGGATTCATTCAAAGGTACGGGAAATATATATTATTGAACATGCATCACCTTGAACTAACCGAGCAGTGGTTTACAAAATATGGCAGTGTTGCCGTGCTGTTTTCCAGGATGCTGCCAGTCGTGAGGTCGGTAATCGCCCTGCCGGCAGGTATAGGGAAAATGAACATCTGGCATTTCTGCCTATTTACATTCATCGGGTCCCTACCCTGGAACCTGGGACTTGTCTACGCAGGCTATGTGCTCAAAGAGAACTGGAGCATGCTGGAAAAATATACGGTTTATATAGATATCACAGCTGTAACCGCCATAGTGGTTATGCTGGTTTACCTGGGCACCAGGATTGCAGCCAGCGCCAAACAACGATGATTCTCCAAGACAAACGCTTGAAAAGTAATTTAACCAGGCTTAAAAAGATCATAGACAGCTATATGGAGCGTGTGCCCATGGTGCATGAGCATTGTGATCGCTGCCTGGCCGGAGCCAGATGGCACAGCAATGCCCTGCTTATGGTAATCGACGCTGCTTTCGATTCCATAGGACTGAACTACTTTCAATCAGTGGTTCCCAAGGTGGAGCTTTTCAGACAAATGTGCATTGAGACCGGTAAAATCCGAACCATGGAAGACCTTGTCAAAGCGGATGCTTCCGGACTGCAAGAGATATGGAAAAACGCCCGTTCCTGGAAAGTCGCTAGGGAAATTGCATATCATCTGGCCTCGCTAAAGAGAAAATACGGCCTTAATGACAGGTCTGCTCTTATACATTGGGCCCAAAAAGCGCCTTTGACCTCATGGGAGAAAGACCCGGTGGGTAGCATCAGCGGCGTGGGCATCAATACCTATCAGTATCTGAGGATGATGGGCGGCATCGACACGGTGATGCCAGACAAGATCGTAAAAAAAGTTATCTTCGAGATTTTGCGTGAAGCAGGGATAAAGCCGCCGGAAGGCGACATTGAATTCGTTCAGTTAGTGGAACGGCTAGCTCCAGCGACCGGATATAGGGCGATCGAGCTGTGCTGGATGACATGGCTGGTGCAGTCCGAGGCAGGGCTAAGCCGGACTGAAAAGTACGCATCACTTTTACCCAAAATATAGTGTCTTGGGAAACAAACTATTTCCCTGCCCTGGCTGGAGCATACACCTGATACGCAGATAAGATTTTTAGCATTAAACAAAGGGGCACTAAGAAATGCCCCTTTGTTTAATTAACCTTTTTGATTAGTTTGCTTCCAAGTCGCAGCTACCTATCAAATAGCAATGTGAGTAGCCTGAGAAGCAACCACGATCCACACAATCAGTATGGCTATGAGGAAGACTCCTGTATACACGTGGCCGGTCTTGCGGAAGAAATAGGTGTATACCAGGGCCGCAATGGTCATGATAGGCAGGAATTGGAATGCTATAATGGAAAACAGAGGATTGTTAATAGCAAGTGTGCCGCCGGCTATCAGCGGAATATACTGGTACAAGATTAGTCCCACAAATCCCAGGACAAGCAGGGCTATGTTGATCCACGTCTCGCCGCAGAGTCCAAAGGCCTGACCGTTTTTCCTGAAGGGCCGCAGCTCTCCCTGCAATACTGTAGCCAGTACCAGGAAGAAGATAATGAACGGAATGAGATAGCACAGGAATATGCGGAACTGGAGCAGCGACATAGGTTTGACGGCAAAGACCCAGATGCGGTAATCAACGTTGAACAGCAGGCCGGACAATACCAGCGTCAGGTAAGCGACGAAGGCCACTACGACTGCCAGCAGCAGGGCTTTGCCGATTTTACCCCATTCCAGCCTGGTGCCCCAGGCAAGGCCATAGTTTCCTCCATTGGCCTTGCGGTTGAATATGAAATGCCAGAGTACAAACAGTACTATTGAGATGGCTGCATTCATCAAAGCCCAGACCATAATCTGGCCAGTGATTATTTGCGGAAAGATTGCACTGGTAAAATTTAATTTAGCACCAAAGTCTGTAAATGGGAAATATGTAACAGCGGGGATAGCTACCAGAAGGATGGCACCAATCCACCAGCCAATGCCCTTGACTGTCCTGGGTTCCGGCGTCGCTTCGGCTATCCCTTTGAAGAACTTGGTCTGTAATAGCAGGCTGCCAACCGGGAAGAGCAGCAAAATCATCCCGATGAGGGCAATCAAGTTGCCGATCTCTTTCCAGTACCATGCCTGGTTGGCTGGCGGCAGGCCGTTGCCTCCCTTCAGTGTTTGCTGGAACCAGTAAATCGCATCTCCAATAGCCGCGGTGGAAATATGGTCGCCGGGATGTGTATTTTGAGGCATCCAGAACTCACGGGCGGTACCTTTCTCGATAGAACCGTAGAACTGGCCCACCACTACATCCTTGTCTGTACCAAATTGCTCTTTCAACTGATCAGTGCTGACAATGTTCCTGGGAATATCCGCCCCCCACATGCTACCGGAGAACTCCTCCCACTGTCCAAAACCACCCCAAGATTTTTCGGGAAGTTGGCATCACCCGCGGGGGCCGGGGCGGTAGAAGACCCTTCCAAGACCATTGCCTTATACAGATCCGGATAGGCGTCAGCAGCAGTAGCAACGGCCGAACCACCCATCGAATGGCCTTCAAGGCCGATATTATTCTTGTCGACAATATCGAGACTGGCCAGATATTTAAGACCGTCCGGACCGCCAAAACCATTGGCGAAGGCAGGCCCGCCGGAGTAACCGTGACCCGTCTGATCCATGGCAAGTACCACATAGCCGCGCCTTGCAAATTCGATGGCAAAGCCATCCTGCGTCTCGCGGGAATTAATATAACCGTGTATCGCCAGGATACCGGGAGCCGGCGTGGCCGCAGTGGCGGTCTTGGGCACATACAGGAGAGCACTCATAATAACGTTGTTTGTGTCATCTGTGCTAGACGTGCCCATAAAACGTATGTCCTTGACTTGAACGTTGCCCCAATCGGTCTGAACGCAGGATGCCAGTAAATCACCAATCAGTATTAACAGCAGGGCAATTGCGAGGATTATCCAGGTCTTTTTTGATTGATTTGCCATTTGGAACACTACCTCCCTATTTATATTTTATTTGCCTGAAACTCATCCCGGTTACTTACTTAATCATCATGAAGTACACATACCTCACAATAAGACAGGGTGAACACCCCTATATCGCAAGTTCTCTCACCCCCTTCCGAACCAGAATTGACGACGGATTTTAACCGACCTAGTATACCTGAATGTTCTTCGCTAAAGCAATGAGTATACTTATTTTTGTCGACTGACCAATTTATTTCCCGGTGAAGTTCAAGGTCGCATCATTGACGATCTCAGGCCTGTCGATCTGCGACAGGTGGCCGGCCTACCTGACCATCGTCAATTGTTACGTTTTCGAATATTCTATAATTGTCCGCTGAATTTTGCCCTTAATTTATTATTGATGTGTTCCGCCCGTGAACCGAGCTTTTTAAAGTATTATGTTTTGGTAAGGATTAGTATAATAAGCCAAGCGAGGATAAGAACATGGAGATACTGGACACACTTATTCTCAAATAGCAGGGGGTTAAAAATATTATGGCTCTTTTAGACGATTACCGTAGTGCAGGCAGGAGCCTATACGATAGGCTACACCTTTCCAGCTACCCTGTGGCAATCAAGTATTTAAAGGACATACACGAAATCCCTGACGGGAGCATCCGGCCCTCATCACTCGGTCAGAAGGCCAGTGTATGCCAGGCCTATACTTATGCCCGCCGCTTCGGCTTCTCGATAGCTATGATCGATGAGGATAACTTCTGCAAGGCGGCTACCGTGATGCTGCGCTGGGTCGATATACCGCTGGATGATATCATCGAGAGCCAGGTCCGCCAGGGGTGGCATAAGGACGCTGCCGCTGAAAGAAAGCGCATGGAACATCAACTGGATGGGATAGGAAGGGATAATCTCGCGAAGATGAAGTATACCGGCTTTGTCTGTGCACCCTTGATGCAGACGCCGGTCGTGCCAGATACGGTGCTGATATATGGAAATACCCAGAATATCACCCATATAATTCACGCGCTGTGCTATGAAGGCAAGAACTTTCCCACCTCCTCTTTCGACGGGTTCGCCGAATCATGCCTGAAGGGCGGCCTCATCCCATTTATCAGCGGCATCCCCCAGGTGGTGATACCGGGCATGGGCGAGCACAGTTTCGCCGGCGTTCATGAATCTGAGATTGCCATAGGCATGCCGGCTAAGTTGGTCTTCGATGTTGATAGGAACCTGTTTTTAACCGGCGGCCAGTTGCTCAATATGGGCCAGCCTGTGCGGACATTGATCCCGCAAAGCCTCAACGAAAGCCTCACCCCCGGGTTTGATTACCTAAAGGAAAAGATCGACGAAATCAATAGAAAGAAAAGGCCCTGATCGAAATTAAATGCAGTGACACTAGATTGCGAGTGCATACAGACAAGTTTAATCAAGGAGAATTGTAATGAATAAATCGAGATGGCAGTCTCTGCGCTTCCTGCTAGCCCTGATCTTCGTATTTACTGTTTTTATGGGGATGCAGGTGCAGCCCGTGCATGCCGAAGGGCCCTCGGGGCAGACGGCGGCCAAATATCTCGTACTTATCTGCGTAGACTCGTGCCGGCCGGACTACCTGACGCTGGTGCCGACGCCTAATATCGATAAATTGAAATCCGAAGGCACTTTTTATACCAACTCCTGGGTGGGTCAGCTCAGCAACGATACTCCTCCCGGCCACACCACCATGTCGACAGGGTCCTTCGGCAGGAACACCGGAATCATCAGCTTTAACTGGCGGGACATCCGCGTTCTGCCGTCTGGCTGGGAATTTAAACTTGCCATCACCAAGATTGTCTTAGATTTTGTCAGGTTTACAGGCTGGGATGCACTGGGTCTCTGGTACCAGCAGAATGTAGTCCGCAAAGCCATCGAAGAGAACTTCATTACCAACTACGATAACGTTGCTTCCGGCTTCTTCAACAGCTACATCAAGGAATCAGGCACCACCAGCATTGGTGCGCTTTATAAAAAAGCTAACCCCGGCGCAAAGGTAGTTGCCCTTAGCTGCGACAAGTGGTATGCCTGCGCCGGCCTGGCGGCGGACAGTGCCGATTATACCGTGTTCGCCGAGGCCAAGGGCATACCGCCGTAGGCTACAACAACATTACACATTTGAAGCCCGCCGGAGTAACGGGTATGCTGCCGCCGGATTACATCATGAACGACACTTCATTCATCAGGGATGTCAAGGACGAGCGCGATACTGATATCTGGGCGACCGATGTAGCGCTCAAGATTATCGAAAATGAGAAGCCGGAAATACTGCTCATCAATCTGCCTGCGACCGACGATGCCGGGCATGCCTGCGGCGGCATAAACGCACCTCAGAAAATGGGCGAGATCATAGCCAATGTCGATAAGCAAATCGGACGCATCATGAATGAGTATAAAAATATAGGCAGGTACGATGACACCCTCTGGGTGATCATCTCCGATCACGGCATGACCCCGCCTATGAAGGTTATTGACCAGGCCGTAATCGACAAGCTGCTGGTAGAAGCCCACAACTTCGCCAATGTTGGCACGCATGTATATCTTATGGATCAGCAGCAGACACAGCAGGTGGCAGAGAAAATTACGGGAGCAAATATACCCAGTATGTTAGGGGCCTACTATCGGGTACAGTCGGCCGCAGGCGACTGCGTTATGAACCCACTCAAGCCACTGCCACCAGGGTAATAGGCGACCTGGATAAGTGCTACCGCTATCTGCTGAATACCTATGCAGGTGCAAGCAGCGGCCCGGATATTGAGCTCATACTCATGGAGAACTGCCACATTAACTGGACCATGTTCAATGGCAAGCCGTTCGTCGGCAACCATGATTGCATCTCCTGGCTGCAGCAACATAATAAACTGCTTTTAATGGCCCTGGCGTGAACAAAGGCGCAATCTCAGAAAGCCCTGCTCGCCTGGTGGATGTGACGCCAACGGCGTTGACACTCATGGGCATCGTGCCTGAGAAAATGGACGGCATCGTGCTTGCCGATGCTCTGCAGTCGCCGACCAGCAGGCAGGAGCATACTCAGATAGCAGTAAGCACCGAGCTTCTACCGCTGCTTGAGGCGCTCAAAGCACAATCCACTGCCGATCTTGCCAAACAGTGAGTCGTCGAAAATACACTGGCGCACTCAGCAGGAATCCGATAAATTACAATATTCAACCTTT